>NZ_BAABFN010000001.1:0-1248664 GCF_039541075.1 Compostibacter hankyongensis
CGACTGCACAACATTTTTTATTTCATAACTATATACATATTTGTTATTCCCATAAATAATCACCCGTTAATAGCACAACGCGTCAAATATTAATATTTATCCCATTGCCTTGAAAGGAGCGAATGACTACATCATTAGACCGTCTGATAAAAACGGGTAATCAGGGGTTATTAATCTAAATAATTATGAAAACTTATCTTGAAGATGTTTTTAAAAAATCTGGCATACCAACTTATACCTTCGTAAAACCGATTGAATATAACAAGATTATCGTTTCGCTTAGGACGAAGGGAAGAGGAATTATCATTGAAGGTCCTTCTGGAATCGGAAAGACAACTTCCATCCAAAAAGCCATTGAGGAATTAAGTCTAAATAAAAATGTCCTTAAATTATCAGGAAGGAAAGCTTATGATAGAGATTTGATTAAGGAATTACCAGAAATGGGAGATATCGGAACAGTAATAATCGATGATTTCCATGTATTAATCGCTGAAGCCAAATTATCTATCGCTAATTACATGAAGATATTAGCAGATGAAGAAAGCGGATATAGCAAACTAATACTAATAGGAATAAATAAAGCAGGCGATTCTCTTGTACAGCTGGCATCGGATTTAAATAATAGAATTGACACTGTAAGATTCGAAAAAAATCCAGATGAAAAAGTCATGCAAGTAATTGAACAAGGAGAGATAGCCCTGAACATATTATTTAATACCAAAAAAGAAATAGTTGAGCTCTCTAAAGGCAGTTTCCATATTGCACAATATTTATGCAACGAGATTTGCACTTTTGAGGGCATTCTTGAAAGATCAGATAATAAAAGGATTATTGAGACTAGCCTTGAAATAATAAAGCAAAAGGTACTTGATGAATTTGGAAGAACTTTTTATAGTAAAGCTAGAAGCTTCGCAACAGGAACAAGACTTAGAAGAGAAGGTAGGGCTCCTTACCTTCATCTATTATATTGGCTATCGCTCTCTGATGATTGGACAATTCAAATTGATGATATTTCAAGAGAGCATCCTGAACACAAATTGAGTATTCTCCAAGTTGCTGATAAAGGACATTTAGAAGGCGTGATTAAAGATGATGAAAGCATACAGGAAGTTATCCATTTTGACAGCCATTCTCGAGTATTGTCAATCGAAGATCCCAAATTCATGTTTTATCTAAGAAACTTGCTTTGGAGCAAGTTTGCACGTCAAATAGGTTATTTAACTTTTGAAATAAAAAGCAGATATGATTTCGCATTGTCCTTTGCTGGAGAAGATAGAAATCTTGCTGATGAAATTAACAAAATATTGCTTGAAAATGATATCGCTGTGTTCTACGATAAAAACGAGCAGAGTAGAATATTAGGCGAATCCGTAGAAGATTATTTGGCTCCGATATATTCTTCTGAAGCAAGATTCATAGTGGCGCTACTAAGTATGAATTACCCTCGAAAAATATGGACCAAGTTTGAGTCAGACAATTTCAAGCAGAGATTTGGAGAAAATTCCGTAATACCAATCTGGTATTCAAATTGTCCCATTACGATGTTTGATGAATCGAGGAAATATGGAGGGATAACATTTGATGTCAATGTCGATATTCATTCTCAGGCTACCTTGATATGTAGCGAACTAATAGAAAAAATCTATATAGAACGGCAGCTTGAATCTGAAAAGTTAGAGAGCTAAGCGAATCATCAAAAAGTCAACCGCCTCTAATAGCAGAGATAGGATAATTCGGTAAATTAACTACATCTGAATCTAACAGAACCGCCCTCGTACAAGAGAAAATGGAAATGGAAAAACAATACGAAATATTAGACGCTTTACCGACTTACGGGCCGATGCATATTTCCATAACTGATAATGAGCAGCCGTTCTATTCAGAAGGATTTCCTGTTCGGCTTTATAAGACAGATGGAACCAATTGGGTTGCCAACTTTAAACCAGGATGGACTGATTTAAGGAAGGTGATAGAACTTGAAAATACCCAAAACTTATTGGTGATCTCCGGTGGAACCTGTTATTTAATGAACCCAAACCACACCCAACCAATTTTAGCCTTTGGAACTGACTACAATAACATCTTTGAAGCGAGTAACAACAGGCTTGTTTTACAAGATCTAACCGGCTTAACGATCATTGAGCCGGATGGCGCCCATTGGGATACGGAAAGAATATCGTGGGATGGGCTAAAGGATCTAAAAGTTGAAAGCAATATTGTATCAGGGCTCGCCTTCGATCCGATCCATGACGATGACGAATGGGCTCCGTTTAGTTACAATCTTGATACAAGAACTTGGACAGGCGGAAGCTATAATAACTATGCACACACAAAGCCCTGGTGGAAACTATGGAAGTAAACCCTTAAGCCATATATCTGAAAGCCTCCGACGGACGTCTATTGAATATACCAATAAATATTTGTCTCCTGATTTGCCTTAAATCCTTCATAATTTAACCTTGCAGCAATTTCATTCGCAGCAATGCCATTGGTTAATAAAAGGGAATAAGGGGAGTCATGATAAGGCAATTTTAAACAGCAATCCTTTTCCAAAGAATAGACAAAATTTCGATTCGCAAGTTTTACCGCAAGATCAAATTTATTCTCTCCTGTCAGTTTTACAAGTTCAATTTCCTCTCCCATATATTCCGGCCAATGTCCGACCTTAATATCGGTATGTCCCATCTCCAAAAGAAAGTTAAGAAAACGAAGAAGGACATCTTCCGGAATCTTGTCCTCAGCCCAACTTGGTTCAAGAATATGGTTTTCTTTCAAAAAAGGATGAAATTCATTCCATTCTGATCCCACCATTTTCCTAAAGTTATCATTCAAGGATGGATAGGTGATAGTCAATGCTAATCGATCTTTATTCTTTATGCCCGTCTGTTTTATTACCTGACTCCAGGTCACCCTTTCAATTAATGGGTACGTAAGTTCATAATTTTGAAGCTCGTTATAGTGGTCTGCAAATACTTCTTTATAGAACGGATGTAATATGATAAAACAGTCGGTAAAAACCCCTTCAAAAAAAGATAGAATCGGCTCTTCAAGTTCAGTTGCTAAAAGTTTTTTATCTATCTCAGTGATCATTATCCGTAGATTAACTGCATAATTATAACCCCGCCGTCACTTTTCCTCATTAAAATTAAACTTTTTGAGTTAATCATAAATTGTTTGAGATTTAAGGGCGGATACCCGCGTCAGAACACTGGCTATGCCGTGAGCTTACTCCGTTTTCAACAACAATACATCCCAAACGATCCATTACGGGAACTGGATCAAGTATATACGGCGAGATTTCATCGTGTGAATAGCGCATTTCATGTAAGCCAGGCCGGATTTCATGTAATTGGCTACGGATCCAGGGGTAATTTCAGGATATTCGTTACCGAACCTGGCACCGCGCTGCTTTTCCTCTGCGGGATCGCCTGCTTCGTCCTCGCCATCGTCAAGCAGGAATTCGCCTGGGATCAGGGAGCACCTAACCGATAATTTTAAACTTGTTGGGATAGTTAGGATAACCAAAGTTCGAATCTATGATAATAGATACCACATTAAGCGCTCCGTATTTGTCCGTATTATAGGACGTTAATCCATAATTGAACAAACCCCACCCAAAAGTTCTTATCCGTTTGTCAGCGGATGTTTTTCCAAAGTAATTGATTACCCTGTCGTTGATATCTATTTTAAAGGCTAAATACCAGGTTGCACTGGCGAAATTCCAAACAACTTCCCCTTCTTTTTTCTTCTTATAGGCGTCTATAAACAGTCCAAACTTCTCTTTCTCAGCGCCGAAGGTGGAAAGTCCATCGTACTTATCCTGTACATACACGTTATAGTCTCTGTTACTCGAGTTGTGGGCATAGTGGCCCGGTGTGCTGTGAGGCCAATCTATAGGAACCCCTAATTCCAATTTGTTGTTGATCCTGTTGTAAAGAAATATCTTTCCTCTTACCGCACCCAAAGTGGGCAACTCTTTGAACGCGATAACCGGATACTGATGCAGCAATTGTGCCAAGGCGTCCTTAGCAGCCCCTTTGTCGTCCGAGCTAACACCATTCCAATCATCAATTTTTACTGACATTAAAATCAATTCGCTGGGATTAGTCGATAGGAAATTACGGCACTCATCCATTAAAGACGATAAGGACTGGTAGGTATTATCGGGCAGGTCCCCATGACAGGTGTTGAACGTATAGGTTCCGTTTTTGTAATAAACCTTAATCCGGACATCCAGCAACCGGATCCCGTACTCAAGCTGCTTGCTGATCGAATAGTTATGGCAGGTATAGGGCGTATTAATAGTGGATTTTATCGCCGCCGCATCATGGGAGCCGGGGATATTAATTTCCGATATCACAATGTTATCGGATAACCCTTGCATCCATTTGGCCTGATTACTTAGCGTAACTTCGGAAACACTGACGCCAGGTGTATGATCCGATTCGGCATCCACATCTCCCGCCTGATACCGGATGGCGGTATTGCCCCGCCAGGTGGTTCCATCAAAATACGCCGAATAAAGGTTGTTGTTGTCCCAGCCCTTAAAGACGATATAGAGTTTGTTATCGAAGATTTGTCCATTAGGGGCATAATTTGATTGCGGATTGATGCCCCCCGGCTGAGCGCTGATCGGGACATTCCCCTCCCAGGTATTGCCATCGTACCAGGCCACAAAAATATCGTTGGTGCCCTTCCCCTTATAAAACATATAAAGCAGGTCATTAAAAACGACGGCCTCCGGGGCCTGATCGGATTCCGGATTGACACCGCCATTTGCCATTTTTATTTTATTGTTGCCATGCCAGTGAACGCCATCAAACCGGCAGAGGTAGAGATAATTGCTGTTGTTCCCCCTGAAAACGGCGCAAAGCTCGTTTTTATAAACAGCCAGGCCGGGATTATAATCAGATTGTGCCCCTGCCGTGCTGCCCTCCATCATTATTGGTGTATTACCAAACCATTTGCTGCCATCAAACCAGGCGGCGTACAAGTTTTTAGTGCTGCCTCCTCTATAAACAGTAAATAAGTAGCCTTGATAAACGGCCACATTGGGGCTGGCCGTGGATTCCGGGTGTATATCGCCCAGCTGCCTGCTGATCGCATTATTGCCATGCCACCTTTCCCCATCAAACCAAGCGGAATACAGTTTATTAGAGCTAACCCCTTTGAAGATGAGGTACAGCCAGTTGTTGTAAACCGTACACCCCGGATTGGTCTGGGATTCGGGGTGTATCCCACCGGGTTGATCGGCGATCGGTGTATTTCCGTTCCATTGCGTGCCGTCGAAATAAGCCGTATAAAGGGCATTGGAGCCCGGCCTTTTATAAATAATTGATAGGTTTTCCATAGATGTAATTATTGAGAGGGGTTGTGAGTTTAAAATAGGGGCTATCGCCTAAACAGATGGTAGGATTTTTTCGGGGACATTACTTTGAAACCGGGTTTGGGGGACCTCTGTGCAATGGATCTTTTATAGGAAAAGTCTTCATAGGGGGTTTTCGGTTGGAACTGAAAAAAAGAAATGAGTACTTCCAATGTAGTAACTATATTTTAGAAGTACAAAATTTTTATTCTAATACATTGATTAATATATGGAACCCATTTCGGAAAACTCATCCGTCAGCTCCTTAAGCTGTTGCAAGGGCTTTCTGAATTTTTCCCTGTTTTCTGTTCCGATGGTTACATAACACGAGATCAGGGTGAGGACAAACACGGTCAGCGCTAAATAAATGCTTCCCCGAATGCCGCCGGGTATGAATAAGGCAAAGGTAAGATACGTGCCTATGGTACAACTCAGGGGAACGAGTATTACGTCACTTAATTTTTTAAATCTATAGAACCGGAGGAGCGCACGGCGGGTTTCCTGCAGGTAACCATAAAGCGCGCCCGTAGCCTCTCCATTCGGACCGCCCGAAATAACCTCCTGCGCCCGTTTATATAAAAAAACGGTAAACGGAATGTATAATACTATTCCCGCCACACTGGCCATTACCATAACAGGATCAAACCGATGGGCCACGATCACGTAACTCAGCAACAGGTATATCAATAGCTGGAGCAGCAAATTAACCCGGAAATACTGTATGACCATTTTTCTGTGTTTTTGTACACAGCTTTTAACGGTGTGCTTTAAGGATGCCCTGTCATATTCTTGTTTTTCCGGGATCTGATGCTGAGCTTTCCATTCTGCTTTGAAGTGATCCAGTACATTCATCGGATTAAAGATTTTTATCGTTTTTTAATTTTACCTCGAGCGCCCGCTTTATTCTCACCAATCTTACGCTTACGTTGGATTTGCTGATCCCGACGATAGCGGCAATTTCTTCATAGGTCATTTCTTCAAGATAGAGCAGCACAATAGCCTTGTTCAGGCTTGAAAGGGTAGAAATGGCCTTATAAAGCGCATTAACGGCCTCCTCGCGATCCTGAACAGGTTGATCGGGGACATGGGTGGAAACCTCAAGATGATCTCGCGATAATGTTTCAACCTTTTCCTTTCCGGCAATCGTCTTTTTGTATTTAATGGCCGTATTGATACAGACGCTGTACATCCAGGTGGAGAACTTCGATTTCCCACCGTAGCTATCAAAGGACCGCCATAGCTGATAGATCATCTCCTGCATAGCGTCCTTGCGTACTTCCTCGTCATGGAAGTAAACCCTGCATGCCTTGTATGCTATTCCCAGGTTTTGATTTAACTGCTTTAGAAAAACGGCTTCTTTATTACCGGACATTGTTCTCCTTTGATTTCCTCATGGCGTAATCTTTATAAGATTAGTATGGTATTTCATCAGAAAACTACATTTTTCAGGAAATTTTCTTTCCGGATCGCGAAGAAAGTGTTTATACAATCAATTAGGGGCCAGGGTCAAAGGCCGGATGAAGAAGGGATTTTGAGACTTCAATAGCTTCGCCCCGCCTTATCAACGATTTAAGATCCTGCTCAAGAGGAGTTTCCTTTATTTCAATGGCGGTATGTCCCTTAAACTATACTATTTGATAAATAATCAATCACAAAGTATGACTTTATGATAACTAATTTTATAATCAGTTCAATCTAAATAATTATAAATATTTGATAGTTAATCATTTATAACAATTCTCAAAATCGAATGTGATTATCGGCGATAGAGATTAACACTCAATTTCGCCAAATTCAGGAGCATTGACGGCAAGCTAATGCAAACCGCGGCCGGTGAACACTATACGGCATTGTCTTCGCAATGTGGAGACAATTGGAGTGAACAATGTTTTTTCATGTCGAAAATTAACGACAATTTCGACATGAAGATGAATTGATGTTGAACGGTTCACCATAATGAGGGGGCATGAAGTGAATTATAACAGGATGCTTATCCCCGGAGATCAAACAAGCACTATTTCCGCACCCGCAAAAGACGCTTTGTCAGAAACCGGCGCACGGGTTCGTCATATAGCTTCAGGCATAAATAAGCCAGTATTACAGAACCGGTAACCAGCGCTATGGCGCCGGGCAGAGATTGTGTAAAGGTGAGGTGCTCATTTTTTACCCAGGCATAATACAAATAAATAAAGGGGTAATGTACCATATACAGCGGATAAGAAATATCCCCTAAGAATTTGCATACCCGGATGGTCACCTTATTCGTTGTCCTTTCCGAAGCGCCAAGATAAACAAGCAAGGGAAAGACAACAGCAAAACAGATCGTTTCATATAACCCGTTCATCCACAAATTTTCACTACCGCCGATCCGCGGCACCGCAGATAAGATAATTATGAAAAGGCCGCCGATCCAAAAAACGCCTTTTACCTTGACAGGTCTGAATATCCGGGACAGCAGCAACCCTGCCGAGAAGGAAAATAGCAGGCGCAAAGCACCGCCGATCATATTTTCCGGCGTTAAGGAAAATCCCACGCATATATCGCCAAGTGGCCCCCAAATGGCAAATACCGCCAGTCCGCAACCGGCCAGTAAAACCAATACAGAAAGGGCTTTGGTCGGGAGCCTGCGGATGAAGAATGCATACAGGATATTACCAACGTACTCAAAAAATAAAGACCAGCTCGGCCCATTCAACGGGTACATCTCGCCAAGGCCCCGGATCTCAAAACCGGGAGTGGCCGGAATTAAACAAGCATTGATAAGCGTAGCGACCAACAGCATCGTTATCGATACTTTTGAAACGTCCCAGGCGGCGCAACCCTGAAAGTAGAACATAACCGCGCCGATAACCGCCCCCATAACGACCATGGGATGCAGGCGGATAAACCGGCGTTTGAGAAACTCCTTTATGGTCATCGTTTTCCACCGGTCGTCGTAAGCATAGCCAACAACAAAGCCGGAGAGGATAAAGAAGAAGTCGACAGCGAGGTATCCGTGGTTGATCTTCTGGTCTAAATGGCTGGTAGCATACGCTTCAAATAAGTGAAAACAGACCACTGTCAACGCCGCTACGCCGCGTAATCCGTCCAGTATCCTGTAATGCGGCTTCGTGTCCCCAAATGCAGCGGCAGAGATCTCGTTTTCTGACATGGATATTGAATTTGATAGGGTAAAGGCGCAAAAATAACCTGCCTTTTCCGGTTTTTATCCTGGAAAAAGGTATTTTTATGTGAGCAGCTATAACCTTCAGACCCATGAAAATCGCGCGCTTATTGACAACAGCATGCCTGCTGACGTTAGGGACGGCATACGGACAGCCGGCTCCGGACCAGATCGGCAAGATCACCGTTCAGCCTGTCGAACATGCCTCGCTGGCGCTTTCCGTTCCCGGCAAGACCATCTTTGTGGACCCGGTAGGTCATAGCGACCAGCTGAACGGGATGAAGGCGCCCGATATCGTCCTCATCACCGATATCCACGGCGATCACTTCAGCCCGGAGACCCTCGAAGCTCTGCATCTGGATCATGCCACGCTGGCGGTTCCCCAGGCGGTAGCCGATAAGTTGCCGGCCGCTTACCGGTCCCGTGTGGTCGTGCTGCACAACGGCGACCAAAAAACGATCAAAGGAATATCCGTCACGGCGATGCCGATGTACAATTTACCGGAATCGCCCGACGCCTTCCATACCAAGGGAAGGGGGAACGGCTATATCCTCGTGCTCGATGGGAAACGGGTCTATATCAGCGGGGACACCGGGGGCATCCCCGAGATGCGCAGCCTCCGCGATATCGACCTCGCTTTCGTCTGCATGAACCTGCCCTTTACCATGGATATCGACCATGCTGCGGATGCCGTACTCGCCTTCAAACCGCATATCGTTTATCCTTATCATTACAGAGGCAAAAGCGGGAAAAGCGACGTAGCGGCCTTCAAAAAGCAGGTGCAGGACAAAGATCCCGCTATTGATGTGCGCCTGCGCGACTGGTATCCGGCCGAGCCCTGAACATAAAATCTACTACATAGCCCTGGTAATTTTTACAATTTCGGAATTCAATTCCGAAATTGTAACCCTGTGACTATAATCACAAGGGGCGACTACATTTCATGATCTTTTCGACACAAAGCGATACGTTCCTGAACCCACTTCAAACAAAGCCCGGTCGCCTTCCATTTTTATGAAGCGGACGCCTTCGGCGGCGTTTGCGGCTTTTCCGCCTTCTGTAACATCCTCCATTCGTCCGGCCGGTACAAAGATGCGGGCTGTCGTATTGGCCGGTACGGTGAGCTGCCAGTCAAACGTGCCGTCTTTGCTGTGCCAGCTGCTCCTGATCCAGCCCTGCACCGAATGGAAAGAAGCCTGCACCCGGTCCAGGCCCGGGACGGGTATGGGCTTCATAATGATCTTTTTGAAACCCACCGCTTCCGGATCGCTCCTGATACCGGCCAGATCTTCATAAAACCATACGATCAGATCGCCCAGCAACATCAGGTGGTTCCCGGAATTCATGGCCGGGTCGGCGGTATTGCCGTTCCACAATTCCCATATGGTCGTAGCGCCCTCTTTGACCATATATCCCCAGCTGGGATAGGTGGTATTGGTCGCCAGCTTATAGGCCACATCGGGACGGCCGCAACGGGTCAGCGTGCGCATCAGCCATTGCCCGCCCACCAGGCCGGTGCTGATATGCCCGTTGAAATCATGCAGGGTCGTCTGTACGACATGCCCAAAAACCTTTTGCCGGAGGCTGTCGGGCGCCAGATCGTAGGCCAGTGCCAGGATATTCGCCGTGGCAGTATTGTTGGAATAGCTGCCGTCGGGATGCAGGTACTTCTCATTGAATGCTGCCTTCACCTTGCCGGCCAGCGCAGCAAAGGCCGCCTTGTCTTCGGGCTTGTGCAGCAGACCGGCGAACCGCTCCATCAGCTGCAGCATCCGGTAATAAAAGGCGGTGCCGAGATAATCCCCTGCCGTGATCCGCTCGGGTAAGGTCGAATGGATAAGCTTGGGATCCCGGGGCGGCATGCACCAATCGCCATAGATATCCCTGCCGAGGATGTAGCCGCTCATGTATTTGTCTTTCATGTAATCCAGCCACTTTTTCATCGCATCGTAATGGGTACGTACCGGCTCCAGGTTCCCGAACTGGCGATCCAGCATATCGGCGATGATCAGATAAGTGGCCGGCCAGGTCATGTTGTCGGTATACATCTTCCAATAGGTGGGCGCTATGTCGGGGAGGCTGCCCTCGTCTGTTTGCCCGTCTGCGATGTCCTGCAGCCATTTGGCATAAAAGGTATTGTTGTCGAAAATAAAACTCTCTCCGTAGGACCCTACAGCACGATCGCCCAGCCAGCCCATACGCTCATCCCGCTGCGGGCAATCGGTGGGTATACCCCGGTAATTGCCGCGGATGCCCCAGAAGGCATTGCGATACACCTCGTTGATCACCGGGTTGGACGTTTCAAAATGCCCGGTGACCGGCAGATCGTCATAGACCACTTTTCCGACGAAATCATCAGGCTTGGGCGTTCCCGGATAACCGGAGACCTCTATATAACGGAATCCGTGATAGGTAAAATGCGGCTCCCACTGCTGCGCCCCTTCCTTCATCACATAGCGGTCCGTGGTCTCGGCCCCCCGGAGGTTGTCCGTATACAGCGTGCTGTCCGGATTGAGCCGCTCTGCAAAATGTAAGCGGACGGTGTCGGATCGCTTTCCGTTGGCGATCTTCATGGCGGCCCATCCCACCATGTTCTGCCCCATATCCACGATATATTTCCCCGGCGCGATCTGGAAGACCGTCCGGGCATGGAGGGTATCCATCACCTTGATCAACGGGTTCATCTGCGCCACGATCCGGCCCTCCGGCGCCTGCACCTGCCGGGCCGGCAGCCAGCGGCTGTCGTCGAACCCGGGCTGGCTCCAGCCGGGCATTTCCCGGGTGGCGTCATAACATTCGCCGTCAAATTCACTATTGGCCACCACCGGACCGGCGGCCGTTGCCTTCCAGCCGGTATCGCTGGCGACCTGCTTTACGGTCCCGTCTGTATAGGTGATCTCCAGCTGCAGCCGCAGTTTGGGATAACCGAAATCCATGATGGCCGGTATCGCATCTACCGCGTTCGGACGCATGGAAAAAAAACGGCCGTTACCTACTACGGTCCCCAGGGCGTTCGCTCCGCTTTTGAGCGCAGCGGTGACGTCATAGGTGTTATAAAAAGCCCTTTTATTATATTGGGTCGGCGCCGGAGATAATTCTGCATGACCGATCTTTTCACCATTGATAAAAAGCTGATACGTACCCAGCCCGCTCACGTAAACCCGGGCCTGCTTTATCTTTTTATCCACCGCAAACTCCTGCCGGAAATAACGGGCCGCCAGGCGGGTATGCGGCGCATGCGGCGCTTCCCAGGCAAACGTGCTGTCCAGCCCGATCCATTGCCCCGACCAGTCGCCCTCGTGCAATAATCCCACGCTCCAGTGCGCCGGTGCGGACTCGGCCGTATTCCCTTTATTGGTCCATACCCGGACTTTCCAATACCCGTCCGTACGGCTTTTCAGGTCTTTGCCGGCATAGCGTACGCCCACAGACAGGGCCGATTCCACTTTCCCGGAATTCCAGAGATCGCCGCTGTCCTTCTCCAGCAGCTCCGGAGACGAAGCCACCAAAATACGGTAAGCCTGCTGTACTACCCCGCGGGCCGGGGAAGTTATCTCCCAGCTTAAACGCGGGGCGGCTTGCTGGATGCCCAGGGGGGCTTCCCGGTACTCGCAGCGGAGCTGCTGTACCGACAAGCTGGTTTTATGTTTACCGCAGGACAGACCCAACAGCAGAAAGAGGATCGCAAAACAGAAAGAGATGTTGTGGCGCATGACAGGCTTTTTAGCGTACGGATACGGTAGTTGCACCCGTAAGGGCTACTAAATTAAGCCTTCGCCCGGGCAGGAGCGTCCTGTTGTATCCTGTCTGCATTCTATGGCAAAGGACAGCTCATCATCCTCAGCTTAGCGTAAGCTTAAAGGACCGGAAAATTTTACCGAAGACCCGGTTGCCTTGTAATGACCGGTACGATTTGCTGCGTCAAAGATGTTATCTTTATAGGAGAAATATGAACACTTCCGATACACATAATGAGCGCATCGCAAAAATGACCTTCGCCTCGGTCTATCCCATGTATCTTGCCAAAGTGGAGAAGAAAGGCCGGACAAAAGCAGAACTGCATCAGGTGATCTCCTGGCTGACTGGCTTCGATGATAAGCAGCTCCAGCAGCTGATCGCCGAAAAGGCAACTTTTGAAACTTTCTTCCAACAGGCTTCCTTAAACCCCAACGCACAACTGATCACCGGAATGATCTGCGGGTATCGCGTAGAAGAGATCGAGAACCCCTTAACCCGGCAGGTCAGGTACCTGGATAAGCTGGTGGATGAGCTGGCCAAGGGCAGGAAAATGGAAAAGATCCTGCGCGGCGCGTAGGGGTCGACTTAGAAAAGAGGCAACTGATATTTGGTACTTCTGCCCCCGCTTTCTCCTAAATGAGTAATTGCACCTTTCCGTAACAGGTCCTGAAGATCCCGGGTAGCCGTTGCCTTCGATGCTTTGGTCAAAGAGATGTATTTACCGGTACTCATGCCTCCTTCAAAACCATCAGGTCCGGCTTCAAACATTTTTTTGATGACCTTAAGCTGCCGCGCGTTAAGCAGGCTTTTATATCGATCAAAAAACCGGGTCTTTCTTAAAGAAAACCCCACCATATCTTCTGCAAACTGTTGCGCGGCAAGCGCCACATCCACAAAATAGCTGATCCATGCGGTAATATTCAGGGTTCTTTGCGCTTTTTTCAAAGCATTATAATATGCCTGCCGGTGCCTTTCAATAGTGCCCGACAAGCTCAGCAATACCGGCCTTCCGATGCTTTGCGACAGCACCTTTTCTGCTATGGCGCGACCCATCCGGCCGTTACCGTCAATATGCAGAAAAATAGCGCTCTTGGCAAACTTAAGCTCATCATTTCGGCTTAACCAGGGCAAAAGGGTGATAATACAGCAGCATAATTCTTCTCGATGATATGCGAAACAGCGGTGCAAACAAAAAGAAAGACGGTTACCGTTGCAGCACCGGTCAATTGAACTTCGCCCTGAACGCCAGCGGGGTTTGACCGGTTTGGGTCTTGAACAGCTTGCTGAACGACTGCGGGTGCCCGAAGCCCAGCGCATAGGCGATCTCGCTGACGGACAGCTCGGTGACAGAGAGTCTTTCCTTCGCCTTTTCGATCAGCTTGTTGTGGATGTGCTGCTGCGCGCTTTGTCCCGTCAACGTCTTCAGCAGGCTGCTTAAATACCGGGGCGAAACGTTCAGCCGGCCGGAGATGTATTGAACGGTGGGCAATCCTTTTACGGCTATCTCTTCATTATTAAAATGATCCGTCAGCAATTCCTCGAGGCGGCTCAGTAGCTGGTGGCTGGATCTCTCCCGGGTAATGAATTGGCGATGATAAAATCGCTCGGCATAGCTCAGCAATGTTTCAACGTGTGAAATAATGATCTGCTTGCTGAACTTGTCGATATTGGCATGGCACTCCTGCTGAATGTGGGCAACGATGTTACTGACCGTTTCCTCCTCTTTCTCGGAAAGGAACAGGGCTTCGTTTACGGCATAATCAAAGTATTCGTATCGACGTATGTTTTTTGCCAATGCCGTATTCCATAAAAAATCGGGATGGATCAGCAGCATCCAGCCGGATCGCCCGGTAGCCGGACCGGAATCCTCTTCAATGCTGAAGACCTGGGCCGGGGCAATAAAGAACATTACCCCCTCGTCAAAATCATACGCCTGCTGACCGTATCTCAGCTTGGCATTCACTCCGCGCTTGACCGAAATATGGTAAAAATCATTCACCCACCTGACCTGGCCGAGATCGGGCTGACGTACGATCTTCGCGTAATCTACCACGCTGATGAGCGGATGCTCCGGCGGAGGCAGGCCCCTGAGCCGGTGAAACTCGCTGATCGTCTTTACCTTTTGTGTCTTCATCTTTACCAGGCAATTTCGCCCTTTTTCCCAAAATATTTCCCTGTCGGCCCGTCAGGGTCTATCGTGGCATATTTTACAACCACTTCTGCCGCCTCCGCTGGGGTCTGGATGCCCTTGAACTGATTTAAGCCGGTTGCCGTATAACCGGGGCCCACGCTGTTTATCCTGAAAGCGGTGTCCTCAAGTGCCCGGGCCAGCATTACCGTAAAAGCATTTAACGCCGTCTTTGAACAGCTGTAGGCATCATAGATGCGATGATGGGGATTGGAAGTACCGCGCTGAAAGGTCAACGACCCCAGCTGGCTTGAAACGTTCACGATCCGCGGCCCGGAAGACTTTTTCAGCAGATCAAGAAATACTTGTGTTGTCTGTACCGCGCCGAAGAAGTTGGTGTCAAATACTTCCCGCAAATTGTCCATCCCGCCTGTTGAGATATGTTGCGGCTGCTTTCCGGCAATGCCCGCGTTGTTGATCAGGACATCCAGCTGCTGCGTTTTGCTTTCCAGTTCTTCTCTGGCCGAGCGGATCGAGACGATGTCCGTTACGTCTATCTCCAGGCAGTTCACATGGGTCAGCCCTCCGGCTTTCAGCTTTTTTACCGCTTCCAGTCCCCTGGACTTATCGCGGCTTCCGATATAAACGTAATGATCAAGCTGCGCCAGTTGCCTGGCGGTTTCAAAACCGATTCCCTTATTGGCACCGGTGATCAGTGCGATTTTCATGGTACTTTCTTTATCCGCAAAGTTCCGGCAGGCTTAGCAACCGGAAGTAGCCGAAAGGTGGATTGTTGTAACCGGATTTCCCACCCCTACTTAACAGAAAGATAACCCGGATTTAAAAGAAAAAATCGTTATATTTGGATGGAAGGCCCGGAGCTTTACCCCTGGCTAAATATATAAAATCCGGATATGACTACTGCAGTCGTCATCATTGTGCTGGCCGTTATCATCCTTGTGATCTTCATTATAATCAGAAATCGCAGGGATAAGGAAAAGCTGCTCTCTCCCGGCCCCGAAGAGGATCCGATAACCGAAGAGAAGACGGATATACAACGACGGGAAGAAGATCAGTGACTACGGCGGAACGGTCCATCCGGTCTTAAGCGCCACGACAACAGGGTGAACAGGAGGAATATGAGCGGGAATACGACAGAAGCATAATCCTTCACGACGATATGCGAAACGGTTGCGCCCGTAAACAGGAAGACCAGCCCCGCATATGCCCACTCCTTCAGCCATTTCAGCCGGGGTAGGGATATCGCCACAGCGGCCGGTATCTTTGCGCTACCCAGTATAAAGGCCAGGTAGGCCGGATAACCCAAACGGGAAAGCACCCCCTGCACCGCTCCTTTATTGAGAATATTGAAGTCCCACAGCGCCCCGTCGATCAGCTCGAAGACCAGCAGCGCCGTAACGATCCAGAAAGCGATATGCTTTATTTTGAAAGGCTTGCCCATAAATCTGCCTGTTCGCGGATGGGTTCCATCCAGTCAACAATCGGATGAATACCGGCATTCTCGCATATCCGGCATTCTCGCATATAAAGTTAGGAACTTTTGAAAAGCACGTCGTATGGCGGCATACAGCATCTTTATGATGAGCGGCACAGACAGTCTCCCCTAACTTTGCCAAACCATGCGCTGTCCGAATTACTAATTTTTTTGGCACAATTACTAAAAATATTAGTAATCTTGCGAATAGAACATGGCTATGCCCATAGAAAACCGCCATATCGCCTGCCCGGATACGGACGCCAAAGCGCATATCTTCCAAAAGCTGCAAAAGGAAATACTGGCTTTGCAGGGGCTGCATAAGCCCGGGGAGAGCCTGCGGGTAAACGCAGGACTGGGCGCTGTGGAAGCGGCTTTCCCGGACGGGGTGTTCCCCACCGGCGCCATGCATGAGTTCATCAGCCAGGGCCCGGAAGAAGCCGCCGCCACCGAGGGTTTCATGGCAGGACTGCTGGGCGGGCTGATGCAGCAGGGCGGCTTTTGTCTGTGGGTGGGCTCTCCTCTTTTCCCGCCGGCCCTGACCCGGTTCGGTATCGCACCGGAAAAGATCCTCTTCGTCACTACCACCCGGCCGAAAGAAATCCTCTGGGCCGTGGAGGAAGGACTGCGGTGCGCAGGATTGACGGCCGTAGTAGGCCGGCTGCAGGAGCTGAGCTTCACGGCAGCCCGGCGGCTGCAGCTGGCGGTGGAGCAAAGCCGGGTGACAGGGTTCATCCACCGTTGCCGTCCGCGAAGCGAAAACACGATAGCCTGTGTGGCCCGCTGGAGGATAAAGCCGCTCCCCGCCCGCACGGAAGATGCCCTGCCGGGCGTAGGACATCCCCGCTGGACGGTGCAGCTGCTGCGTGCCCGCAACGGCAAGCCGGGCGCCTGGCAGCTGGAGTGGGCCGAAGGGCGCTTTCATGTGCTGCCGCCGGCCGCCACAGCCCCGGAAGTGCGGATACGAAAGATCGGATAACATGCACACCCGCTATGCCGCCATATGGTTCCCTTACCTGATCGCCGACCGGATGGCCCGCCGCCGGCCGGAGCTGTACGGTAAGCCCTTTGTGCTGGCTGCGCCGGAACAGGGCCGCATGAAGGTAACGGCCGTCAGCGCCGCCGCCCGGGCCGAAGGGATTGCCCCCGGCAGGGTGGTGGCAGACTGCCGGGCGATCCTGCCGGAGCTCCGGGTGTTTGACGACCGGCCGGAACAGGCGGGGAAACTGCTCTATGCCCTGGCGGAATGGGGCCTGCGCTATACTCCCGTGGCGGCGGTGGACCCGCCCGACGGTCTGTTGCTGGATATCAGCGGCTGCCCGCACCTCTGGGGCGGAGAACAGCTCTACCTCGAGGCCTTAACGGGTGAGCTGGAGGGCTATGGATACCATGTCCGCGCAGCCATCGCCGACACCATGGCCACGGCCTGGGCGGTCAGCCGTTACGGGCAGCAGCGGGCGACCATCGTTCCCCCGGACGAACAGGCTGCCGCACTGCATCCCCTGCCGCCGGCCGCGCTGCGGCTGGAACCGGCAACCCGCGAACGCCTGGAAAAACTGGGATTTTACCGGATAGGTCGTTTTATACACCTGCCCAGGCCGGCGCTGCGCCGGCGTTTTGGCGAGGCGCTGCTCCGAAGGATGGACCTGGCCCTGGGGCATACGCCCGGGGTGATCCGGCCGATTGAGCCCGCCGCGCCACACACGGAGCGGCTGCCCTGCCTGGAGTCGATCCGCACGGCAACAGGCATAGAGATCGCCCTGCAAAGGCTGCTGGAAGCCTTGCACCGCCGGCTGGAAAGAGAAGGCAAAGGTCTGCGCTCCGGCATATTCAAAGGTCACCGCGTAGACGGCCAGATCCGGCAGATCGCCGTGGCCACCACCCGCCCCTCCCGGAATGTGGCACATCTTTTCAAACTCTTTGCGTTGCAGATCAGCCGCCTGGAGCCGGATCTGGGCTTTGAGCTGTTCACCCTCGAGGCGCCGGTGGTCGAAGCGCTGCCACCCGGTCAGGAAACCCTTTGGGAAATGAGCAGCCACAGGGATAGCGCCATAGCCGAATTGCTGGACCGGATCGCCGGCAAGATAGGACCGCAGGCCATCCGCCGCTATCTTCCGGATGAACATTACTGGCCCGAACGGTCGTATAAGGTGGCGGCCTCCCTGCAGGAGCAACCCGCGGCCGCATGGCCGGACCACCGGCGGCCGCTGCACTTGCTGCCCCGGCCGGAACGCATCAGGGTGGCGGCGCCCATACCGGACTATCCGCCCATGCTTTTTGTCTACAAAGGGAAAATACACAAGGTCAGCAAAGCCGACGGACCGGAAAGGATCGAGCAGGAATGGTGGATCGAAACCGGGCAGCAGCGGGATTATTATATCGTCGAAGACGAAACGGGCGGCCGGTACTGGCTGTTCCGCTCGGGTCACTATGATCAGCAAAAGCCGGAATGGTTTTTACACGGCTTTTTTGCATAGCAAGAAGGAGGGCGTAGGATGAACTACACGGAATTACAGGTAACGACGAACTTCAGCTTTCTCCGGGGCGGCTCGCACCCCGAAGAGCTGGTGGAGCAGGCCTCCCGTCTGGGCTATACGGCCATCGGCATCACCGACCACAATACGCTGGCGGGCATCGTCCGCGCGCATGCCGCTGCCCGCACACAGGGTATCCGGGTGATCCCCGGCTGCTGTCTGAACCTGGAGGACGGGCCGCCGCTGCTGGCTTACCCTACGGACAAAGCGGCCTATGCCCGCTTGTCCGGCCTCCTCACCCTCGGCAATCTCCGGACCGAGAAAGGCCAATGTCTGCTGTACCGCAAGGATGTCTATGCGCATGCCGAAGGCATTTTGTTTATCGCATTACCGCCGGCGCAGCTGAATGAGAAATGGGATTTTGAACCGGATTTCAAAAACGCCCTGCAGGCCTACCGCCGTGCATTCGGGGCCGCCCTGTACCTCGCCGGCTCCTGGTCCTACCGGGGTTTTGACGCCAAAAGGCTGTATCGTACACAACAGCTGTGTACGGAGCTGGACATTCCCATGGTAGCTGTCAACGATGTATACTATCACGATCCGGCCCGCCGGGAGCTGCAGGATATGCTGACCTGTATCCGCGAAAAATGCACGATCTCCGGCGCCGGCTACCGCCTCTGTCAGAACGCCGAACGCTTTCTCAAGCCTTTTTCAGAAATGCAGCGCCTGTTCCGGCTGTACCCGGATGCTATTCAATGCACGCAGGAGATCGCCTCCGCTTGCCGCTTCTCGCTGGACGAGCTGGAATACGTCTATCCTGAAGAGATCACTACGGAAGGACGCACGCCGCAGGAAGAGCTTTGCCATCTCACCTGGCAGGGCGCCCGCGAAAGGTTCGGGGAACCGGTTCCTGAAAATATCCAACAGTCCATCTTATTCGAGCTGGACTTTATCGCCCGGAAGAACTACGCCGCTTATTTTTTAACGGTCCACGATTTTGTGCGCTTTGCCCGCAGCCGGGATATCCTTTGCCAGGGACGTGGCTCTGCGGCCAACTCCGTGGTCTGCTATTGCCTGGGCATCACTTCGGTCAGCCCTGCCAAATTCAAGCTGCTCTTTGCTCGTTTTATGTCGGATGCCCGCGACGAGCCGCCGGATATAGACGTGGACTTCGAGCATGAACGCCGGGAAGAGGTGATGCAGTACATCTACCAAAAGTATGGCCGCGACAGGGCGGGCATCGTGGCTACCGTCACCCAGGTGCATTACAAAGGCGCAGTGCGGGATGTTGCCAAAGCCATGGGGCTTTCGGTGGATACGGTAAACCGTCTCGCCGCCTGCGGCGGATTTCACGGGGAAGGGGTGGAGGAAGAACGTATCCGGCAAAACGGACTGGATATCCATGATCCCCTCTTGCGCAAAGCGCTGGAACTTACCAAGCAGTACATCGGCTTTCCCCGGCAGCTGGGACAGCATACCGGCGGCTTTGTCATTACCCGGGGAAAGCTTTCCGACCTATGCCCGGTGCTCAATGCCCGCATGGAAGACAGGACCAATATCGAATGGAACAAGGATGACATCGAAGCGCTGGGCTTCCTCAAGGTGGATGTGCTGGCCCTGGGTATGCTGACCTGTATCCGCAAATGTTTTGACCTGGCCGGGCAGCACCACGGCCTTGCGCTGACGCTGGCCAATATCCCCGAAGACGACCCGGCGGTATACGAGATGATCAGCCATGCCGATACCATCGGCGTTTTCCAGATCGAAAGCCGGGCGCAGATGTCGATGCTGCCCCGGCTGCGGCCCAAATGCTTTTATGACCTGGTGATCGAAGTGGCCATCGTGCGTCCGGGGCCGATACAGGGCGACATGGTGCATCCTTATCTGCGTCGCCGCAACGGAGAAGAGCCGGTGGAATTCCCTTCTCAGGAATTAAGGGACATCCTTGGCCGGACGCTGGGCGTACCGCTTTTCCAGGAGCAGGCGATGGAAATAGCGATCGTGGCCGCCGGCTTTACGCCCGACGAAGCCGACGGGCTGCGCCGGAGCATGGCCACATTCAAGGCAAAAGGGAAGGTGGCGGAATACGAAAAGAAGCTGATCTCCGGCATGGTGTCCAGAGGCTATACGGAAGAATACGCCCGCCGGGTTTTTAGGCAGATAGAAGGTTTTGGCAGCTACGGCTTCCCGGAAAGTCATGCCGTCAGCTTTGCCTTGCTGGCCTATGTTTCCTCCTGGCTGAAGTGTTATTATCCCGATGTGTTTGCCTGCGCGCTGCTGAACAGCCAGCCGATGGGTTTTTATCAGCCGGCTCAGCTCATCAGCGACGCCCGCCGGCATGGTGTAGAAGTCCTGCCGGTCGATGTCAACCACTCTTTCTGGGAATGTACCCTGGAGGAGCGCAACGGCAACCACTGCCCGTTACGCCTCGGGTTTGCACAGGTAAAAGGCTTGTCCGCCGGGGATGCAGCATTGCTGGTATCGGGAAGAAAAAAAGGCTACGCCACCCTTACGGCCCTGCGGGAAGCCGGCGTGCCGCCGGAGGCATTGGAACGGCTGGCCGATGCGGATGCTTTCCGCTCCCTGGGCCTCGACCGGCGGCAGGCGCTCTGGGAGGTAACCGCGCTGGGCGACCGTCCTGTCGGGTTGTTCGAAGGGCAGCCTGCGGTAAGCGCCGATGAGGAAAAGGTAACCTTGCCGGCGATGTCGCTCTCCGAACATGTGCTGCAGGATTACGGCGCTACCGGCCTGTCTTTAAAGGCGCACCCCGTTCATTTTGTCCGCCGGGAGCTTTCCCGGCAAAAGGCGACCCCCACGGCAGAGCTGAACCTTTGGCCCGACGGCACCATCGTCAGGGTGGCCGGGATAGTGCTGGTGCGGCAGCGTCCCGGCACTGCGGGCGGCACCTGCTTCATCACCATAGAAGACGAAACGGGGAGCGCCAACCTCATCGCTTTTCCCAAGCTGCTTGAAAAATTCCGCAAGGAAATACTCTATTCACGGCTGCTGATGGTGGAAGGCCGGCTGCAACGGGAAGGAGAAATTACGCACGTGCTCATCAAAAGCTGTTACAACCTTACAGGGCTGCTTGACCGGTTGCTTCCGGGTGAAGATGAAGCGTTCCCGCCGGGAGCTTTGGAACCGGATCAAGAGAAGATAAAAAGACCGCAGGCCATACAGGGAGAGATGTTCCCTTCCAGAAATTTTAAATAATAAAAAGCAATTCAGACGTGGTAAATAATTAAATGTAAGCTTTCTGCGCTAACTTTAAGTTGTTTGAGATTTAGGAATGCGGACGCCCGCGATGACTTTATGTACGGCGGCTGGGCCATAGCAGGAAGCCTTGTTTTTATCTAAAGCAATCTTGAATGAAAAAAGTAATCTTAGACCTCGCCACGACCTTAGACGGGTTTATTGAAGGCCCGGATGGGGAAGTCGACTGGTGTATTATGGACAGCGATATGGATTTTGAGGGTTTCCTATCGGGTATAGACACGATATTTTACGGCAGGGTGAGCTACGATGCCTGGGGAAATTTTCAACCGGATACGAATACCAGCCCTGCAGAAAAATCGATCTGGAAGGAAGTGCATTCAAAACATAAGTATGTTTTTTCCAGCCGGGACAGACAGGATGATAACGCCACTTTCATCAGCTCCGACATAGCCAATAAGGTTTCGGAAATCAAGAAGCAGGGTGGAAAAGACATCTGGCTATACGGCGGAGCAGGTCTCATCCATACCTTTATCCGGTTGGGCCTTATCGACCTGTACCGGATATCGGTACACCCGGTAGCTTTAGGAAGCGGCAAGCCTTTGTTTGAAAATCTCAGGGAACGGATAGAATTAAGACTGGTCAAAACCAACAGCTTCAGATCGGGCGTGGTACAGCTTATCTACGAACCCGAAAACAGAACGGCAGCCCGCCCGGTTTAACCGTCTATGGCTGATTAAAGGCCGCCGCGAAGTCGCGGGCAAAATCGCTGATCTTTATCCTCCCCAACGCCGGGCGATGGCGGTAATAGTCCTCATACAATACACCACCGCGCCGCGCCGCATTCATTTCCACAAAACCCCGGGCGGTCCGGGGGTTCATCCCCGAAGCGATCAAGCCATTCAAAAATTGCTCGTCGGGAACTTCCTCCCACTTTAGTCCGGGCCGGCCGATGGCCGCTCCTAAAATCCCGGCCACCTCGTTTGGCGAAGCCTCGTCGCTGGCGATATAACGGATCGTTCTGCCTTCAAAAGGCTGCTCCATTTCTCCGGCAATCGTTGCGGCAATGTCCGACGGCGAAACCCAGGGCTCCTTTTCATCACCGCCATAGTTTTGCACGATGGCGCCCCGGCTTTTTATAACCGGGATAAAGGCAAGCATATTGTAATAAAAGCCAACGGGCCGCATGAATTTAATGGAAATATTTCCCGGCAATTCGTTCAAAATACGTTCTGCAGCATGGTGGATGGCCAGGATACCATTTCCCTCGTCCATATGAGCGCCTATACTGCTTAAATGTACGACGCGTTGTATACCGGCCCGCCGGACGGCTGCTTTGAGATGGTGCCCAATCCGGATATTGGCCGTTGCAAAATCCAGGTCCGGATCAAAGAAGCTGCCGGCGCCAAGCGCCAACATAGTATACACCACATCTGCGCCGTTGAAAGTTTCCGCCAGGAAATCCACATCCTGCAGGTTACCGATAGCCGCTTTGGCCCCCAATGCGATGATGTTTTTTTCCCTTTCGGCCGTGCTGCTGATAACCGTAACCGCGTGTCCTTTTTGCACCAGCGCCTGCGCCAGTGGTTTTCCGATGTGCCCTATAGAGCCTGTGAGTACTATTTTCATTTTAATTGCTTTTTGACAGGACAAAGGTCGGCAGGCTTCCCAAAGCGGATGTAGCCGGATCTGCTTTTATTGTAGCCAAAATTGAGGAAGATGGCCTGTTGCTCGTCGCCATAGGGCCGGTATGCGGTACCCCATCGTTAAATGTCCAAATTGACCCGCCATAAAGTCTGTTTTACACCACCTCCGGGTAGGGATCTATCTCTACTTTTGGGTTGAAATAATTTCATCATTAAAATCTTAAGGTCATGAAAAACGAAGATTTCACAACGACGCTCCTGGTGGAGGCAACGCCACAGCAAGTTTTTGATGCCGTTAATAACGTACGCGGATGGTGGTCTGAAAACATCGAGGGCGACACGGCTCGGCTGAACGGCGAATTTGTATACCATTACCAGGATGTACACCGGTGTAAAGCGAAGATCACCGAATCGATCCCCGGCAAAAAGGTGGTTTGGCATGTGCTGGACAATTATTTCAAATTCACCAGGGACAAAAGCGAGTGGAAAGACACTGATGTCGTCTTTGAGATCGCCGGCAAAGGCGGCAAAACACAATTGACCTTCACCCACCGGGGACTGGTGCCGGCCTATGAGTGCTATAATATCTGTCACGACGCCTGGACGCATTATGTACAGGACAGCTTAAAAAGTCTTATCCTCACCGGGAAGGGCAAGGCTACCCCCAAAGACGACGGGGCTGGCAGCGCCGCGGCAGGATCGCCGGAGGATCAGGCTGTATCGGAGCCGGCAGCGCCGAAAAGCATTTGTCACAGGCTGCTCATCGAAGCGCCGGTGGAAAAAGTATACGGGGCATTGACTACGCAGGAGGGACTGGCCGGCTGGTGGACGCCGGATACCACGGCGAAGCCCGAGGTAGGAAGCGTGGCAAGGTTTGCTTTTGGCCCGGATTATTTCAAAGAAATGAAAATAACCGAGCTTAAGCCCTACAGCAGCGTGAAATGGGTTTGTCTTAAAGCATATCCCGAATGGATCGGCACCACGCTTAATTTTGAGCTGGAGCCTCATGCCAAAGGTGCCATCTTATCGTTTCACCATGACGGGTGGAAGGAATACACCTCCGAGTTCGCCTCATGCAGCTATGCCTGGGCGCTCTTTTTCAGAAGCCTCAAACTGCTTTGCGAAACCGGCAAAGGGCTTCCT
Organism: Compostibacter hankyongensis; assembly: GCF_039541075.1. Lineage (NCBI taxonomy): Bacteria > Pseudomonadati > Bacteroidota > Chitinophagia > Chitinophagales > Chitinophagaceae > Compostibacter > Compostibacter hankyongensis. The sequence goes on from NZ_BAABFN010000001.1 coordinate 24,366, forward strand.
TATCCGGATTTTGAGCAATAGGATGCCAAAAGATCCTGCAGCAGTTCATGTTCCCTGTCGCCTCAGGCGGTAGGGCATGGCTGGCAGAATGGAGCCGGCGTTTTCAGAAAAGCTCTACCTTCAGCCGGTCAATCGTCATCGTGAGCCGTACGGATCTACCGTCAAATATCAAAAGCCATGCTTTTTATCAGAAAATATGCTTCGCTGATCGTCGGGATAGGGTTTTTAGGAGTAGGTATCCTGTCCTTCTCCCGGATCTTTACGGATATATCAAAGCCGGCCGGACTGGCCATGGCGCTGGTCGGCATTATCAGTATTGCCTATTCGGTCTTCAGGAGAAAATAGCACGGCGCTGTCGCTGTTTCTCCCCTTCGAAGGGATGACATAGGTTTTTCCTATCAAAATATAAATTTAATTGATTTTGATTATTTCATCAGAATCTTACTTTTATTGTCCTGACAGGAATGCCTAATCTCATTATAAACGCATACAAAATCTTCGAACATGGGGAACGATTCAAACGACATCAGCAAATGTCCTTTTCATAACGGGCGGATGAAATCCAATGTGGGCGGCGGCGGCACCCGGAATCACGACTGGTGGCCAAACCAGCTAAAGCTGAATATCCTGCGCCAGCACTCGCCTTTATCCAATCCGATGGGTAAGGATTTCAATTACGCCGAAGCTTTCAAAAGCCTCGACCTCGAAGCCGTGAAAAAAGACCTGCACGCCCTGATGACCGACTCGCAGGACTGGTGGCCGGCAGACTTCGGGCATTACGGCCCGCTCTTCATCCGTATGGCATGGCATAGTGCGGGTACCTATCGCATCGGCGACGGCCGCGGGGGCGCAGGATCGGGACAGCAACGTTTTGCGCCGCTCAACAGCTGGCCGGATAACGTCAGCCTGGATAAAGCGCGCAGGCTGCTCTGGCCTGTCAAACAAAAATATGGTAACAAAATATCCTGGGCCGACCTGCTGATCCTTACGGGTAATGTAGCACTGGAGTCGATGGGCTTTAAGACGTTCGGCTTCGCCGGCGGACGGGAAGATGCATGGGAGCCGGATGAAACGGTATACTGGGGCGCTGAAACCACCTGGCTGGGCGGCGACGTGCGGTATGGGCATGGTTCCGAAGGTGTGAAAGAAGGTCACGGCGTACTGGTGTCCGACGATGATGCAGACGGCGACATTCACTCCCGCAACCTGGAAAAACCGCTGGCAGCCGTGCAGATGGGCCTTATCTATGTAAACCCCGAAGGGCCCGACGGCAATCCCGACCCGCTCGCTGCGGCCAAAGACATCCGGGATACTTTCGGTCGCATGGCCATGAGCGATGAAGAGACCGTGGCGCTGATCGCCGGCGGACACAGCTTTGGCAAAACCCACGGCGCTGCGCCGGCTACCCATGTGGGCAAAGAGCCCGAAGCCGCAGGCATGGAAATGCAGGGCCTGGGCTGGAGCAACAGCTATGGCTCCGGCAAAGGCGGCGACACCATCACCAGCGGCCTGGAGGTGATCTGGACCAAAACGCCGACCCAATGGAGCAATAATTTCTTTGAAAATCTGTTCGGCTTTGAATGGGAGCTCTCCAAAAGTCCGGCCGGCGCGCACCAATGGGTAGCCAAAGATGCGGGCGATATTATCCCCGATCCCTTCGACACTGCAAAGCGCCGCAGGCCGACCATGCTAACGACCGATATCGCCCTCAGAATGGATCCCGGTTTTGAAAAGATATCCCGCCACTTTTACGAAAATCCCGACGCATTTGCAGATGCCTTCGCCCGTGCCTGGTTCAAACTGACCCATCGCGATATGGGGCCGCGCTCCCGTTATCTGGGGCCCGACGCGCCGGAAGAAGTGCTGATCTGGCAGGATCCTATTCCCGAGGTGGACCATGCATTGGTCGATGACAGCGATATCGCCGCCTTAAAAACCAAAGTGCTGCAGTCCGGGCTGAGCGTACCCGAGCTGGTCTCCGCCGCCTGGGCTTCGGCGTCTACCTTCCGCGGATCGGACAAACGCGGCGGCGCCAACGGCGCCCGCATCCGCCTGGCGCCCCAGAAAGACTGGACGGTGAACAATCCGGCACAGCTGCAAAAAGTGCTGGGCGTACTGGAAGGTATTCAGCAGGAATTTAACAACGCGCAGCAAGGCGGTAAAAAGATCTCGCTGGCCGATCTGATCGTCCTGGCCGGCTGCGCAGGAGTGGAAAAAGCGGCGAAAGACGCCGGGCACGACATTACCGTTCCCTTTACGCCGGGTCGTATGGATGCCTCGCAGGAAGAAACTGATGTAGAATCCATCGGTCTTCTGGAGCCTGCCGCCGACGGCTTCCGCAACTATCGCAGCACAAAGGTGCCCGTATCTACCGAAGAGCTGCTGGTCGACAAGGCAAATTTACTGACCCTTACCGCTCCGGAGCTCACAGTGCTGGTAGGCGGGATGCGCGTGCTGAACACCAATTTTGACGGGTCCGGACACGGCGTCTTCACACAGCGCCCGGGTGCGCTCACCAACGATTTCTTTGTCAACCTGCTCGATATGCGTACGGCATGGAAAGCCGCTTCCGCAGATGAGGAACTTTATGAAGGCAGCGACCGCGCCACCGGCAAGCCCAAATGGACTGCTACGCGGGCGGACCTCGTGTTTGGCTCAAACGCTGAGCTGAGGGCCGTTGCCGAAGTGTATGCCAGCGCCGGCGGGCAGGACAAGTTTATAAAAGACTTCGTCGCCGCCTGGAATAAGGTGATGAACCTGGACCGGTTCGATCTGGACTGAGCAAGGCTCAGCCGAGCTATGCCATACAGCGCAGTACATGGGAGTTTTTATGGGGCAGCTTAAGGTAATCATGTTGTTTACTTTTAAGCTGCCTTAGTTTTAGGGGCACTTACACTATTCCTGCTTTTTGCCGTCAAGAAGCTGCTTTTCCCCTACCCAGTTAATGATCGGATCCCCTTCACGTTTTAGGTGTGTATACAGCGCAGCCCGGAGATATTTCAGGCTGTCCTGGTATTGGGATGTGGAAATCAGGTTATTCATCTCCCAGGGATCTCTTTTCAGATCATAGAGTTCGTCAACATCGGTCAGGTTCCAGATATATTTTAGGTTACTGCTCCGGATCATCCGTTCCACATACAATCCGAACTGCTGGCCGTTATAGTTGCTGAAGGCAAATTTCCTCCAGCCGGAAGGGTGTTTTCCGCTCATAAGCGGGACTAGTGACCCTCCCCGGCTCTGAGTAAACTGAAATCCTGCCAGATCGGGTATCGTAGCCGACAGGTCCAATCCGTTCAGAATGAAATTATCGCAATGGCTCCCCGGCTCGGTTACCCCCTTCCATTTTATGATCAAAGGGACATGCACTTCTTCTTCATACATCACATAATGTTTGTCTATCATTCCATGGCTGCCACCGGCATCCCCATGGTCGGCGGTAAAAATAACAACGGTATTCTCATCCAGGCCCATTTTATGCACTGTATTTAAAACCATCCCTATTGCGCTGTCTGCCTGGCTGATCATGGCATAGTAATGCTGGACATAGACGGCCCATTGCTTCCAGGTATAATTTTCTATGCCCCAATTATAGAGCTGCTGTTTCTGGATATACGGCTTATGCACAAAAGAATCAGGAAAGTTTCCCCAGGGTTTAATCTTGGCAGCATCATAAAGGTTCAGAAAGGCCTGCACAGGATTACAGGGAAGATGAGGCTCCGAAAGGCTGAGCACCACATGCCAGGGCTTCCCCATTCCGGCATATTTTTTTATCAACCCGATCGCGTTTTCCGCCAGCCAGTGGGTATGGGTCTGCTCCAGGGCGGCCGGGTCGCGTCCCCCCATCCATCTGTTGCCGTTGAGGGCCGGTACAGCCGGAGAAATCCCCTGCTGCTTTCTCCATTGCTGGTATTGCGCATCGGAAACATAATCCTCATACCCAAAGTCCAGCGGCGTCTTCTCCGGGCTTACATGCCATTTCCCCACATATCCCATGCTGTAGCCAGACCCTTTCAGATCTTCAGACCAGGTATGTTCATTAAAAAGCGATACCGGCAGGGTGATGTCATAATTCCACAAACCCTTATGCTGGGCAGGCCACTTTCCGCTGAACAGGCTCTGCCTTGCCGGACAGCAGGTAGGGATCGGGCTGAACGCATTACTGAACCGCATGCCCTGAGAAGTCAGCCGGTTCAGGTTGGGCGTTTTTACCACCGGATTGGTGATGCCCTGGCAATCATAACGAAACTGATCGCATATAATGAATAATATATTGGGTCTGTCAGGCCGTTCCTGTACATGCTGACCCAGGGTAGCTCCCGGGATGCCTCCAATCAGGAACAACAGGATAAAAACAATCCTCCGATATCCCGGTTTCAGATTCGATAAAAAGCTTGTGATGGACTGCATAAAACTGTTTTTAAAGATTGATACTTCTATTATGCCGCAGCAACGCGAACTATTTTGAACGCAGGCCGACAAGATGAGCCGTCAATACCGATCTGAGCGAATCGACCACCAGGTTATAGGAAGGGTCGCTGACCAGGTTACGCGTTTCTCCCGGATCCCGGCGAAGATCCACAAACATCTCGCGCTGTTTTCCCATAAGGTCTTTCTCATACTTATACCGGGTGGTACGGACCATATCCCCGATCTGGTTTTCCAGAAAGAGATATTTCCTCCAGCTTCCGCTGTAATCGCCGTCGATCAAAGGCTTAAGCGATCTGCCGGCCAAACCCGGAGGCGGCTCGATGCCGGCCAGATCACAGAGCGTCGGCAAAAGATCAAGCCCGTTGCTGACAAGGTGTATCGAATCGACATGCCCTCTTCTTCTCATCCGGGGGGTGGAAATAATCAGGGGTATGTTGGAGGCTTCTTCATAGAATACCGTTTTGTGCTCAAGCTTATGGGATCCGTTATTATCGCCATGATCAGAAGTAAATATAACAACAGTATTTTCGGCGAGTCCGGATTTCTTAAGTGCCGCCAAAACTATCCCTATCAGGGAATCGGCACGTTCTGTAAGCCGCATGTAAGCCCAGCTGTGCAGACGCCAGTCTTCTTCTGTCCACTGCTGCCTTACGATCTTCCGGAAAGGACGGAGTGAGATAAGGCTGTCCTCTGCATCGGGTACTCCGATCATAGGCATATGATTGGAAGGTAACGGCGGACAATACACGCGGAAAAATTCTTGCCGGGATACACCCTGGGGCAGGCTCAATGCCGGGTCCAGGTCTGCCGGTGTATGCCTGGCGAGGTTGCTTTCCGGCTCGGCCCACCGGATGGCGTCATAACAGATATCATGCGGGTTAATAAAGGAAGCCACCAGCAAAAAGGGAGAGGCATCCTTTTTCCGGCTTAAAAGAAAATCCCGGCATGCCGCAGCCAATCCATCCCTTTCGTCGGTCGTCAACAACTCATATCCCCATGAGGTGATGGGAATGCCGGTTACGGGTAAATGCACCTTTCCGCCATAATAGGTCTGATACCCTCCGGCTTTTAAAGTGTTGCCCAGCGAAGTGCCGAGTAATGTCTTGACTTCGGCCGTATCCACATGCCTATCCCCGTTCTCCCGCATACCGATGGCAGAGGGAAACAACCCGGTTTGCAGCGAAAACCGGGAGGGACAGCATACCGGGTTGGTACAATAAGCCTGTGTAAAACGGAACCCGTTTGCAGCAAGGTTATCCAGCGCAGGCGTCTTCAGCCACGGATTACCGGTGCATGACATCATAGAAGCGCTCTGCTGGTCGGTCATGATCACCAATATATTGGGTCGCTGCCGCTGGGCCCGGCATGCTGGAAAGGCCAGCAAGAATGTTGCAGACAGGCACAAGGCAAGATCATACTTTAACCTTTTGAAATTTATGATGCGCATGCGTATGGTTTAAATATTGAAAAATGATTTTTAATTTCCTTTATCCGATATAATCCTGGTCATCTTCCGGGATTTTGGGTCAGATGATCCACCCTTACGGCTCTTTGGGGAATAGGATAAAGCAATTTAAATTCCTTCACGTCAAAGTCATCTGCAGTCAGTCTTGGCTTTAACTGCTTTTGCACCTTACCATGCTCCGTCATCGTCTGCAGCGCCCTGCCGGTTCGCAGCAGGTCAAACCAACGATGGTTTTCAAAGGCGCATTCCACCTGCTCTTCATGATAAACGGAGTCACGGAAGGCCTCCCGGCCAAGTCCCGGCGTCAGCGGCGCTATCCCCGCCCGGTTGCGTACCTTGTTGATATACCCGTAGGCTGTCCCCGTCTGACCGACCTCGTTCAGTGCTTCCGCCATCAGTAAAAGCACCCGGCCATAGCGGTAAACCGGCCAGTTCTCGTTCGTTTTTCCCGGCTGCTCAAAAGGGTGGACATATTTCTTGATATAGGGAATGGAATCGCCGAGCGCTACATCATATTGCGTGTTGTCCGGCTTCACATAAAATGCAATGGAGGCTTCCTTTCTTTTATCCCCCGTCTGGTAAGCCCCGATAATATCCGTGGTGGGGATGTTGTAACCTGCATGGCCCCGGGTCAGATTATTGAACCCGATGATATCCGACCCGGAGTTGAACGGCACAAAGCGATAAGCAAACTGGCTTGCCTCTCCATCGAGAGAAGCATTGAACTGCACCTCAAATATCGATTCCGGGTTGTTTTTATGCGCGGGGGCGAAAATATCCTCATAATCCGGCATAAGGGAATAGCCGGTCACGGAGTCCAGCACGCGGACAGCAGCAGGAAAATCCTTTAACGTCATATAGATTTCTCCCAGCAGTGTATACGCAGCGCCGCTGGTCGCCCTCCCCACATCCGTACCGGTATAGGCTGAGGGTAACATCGATGCCGCCTCTCTTGTATCGTGGATGATCTGGTCGTAGACCTCCTTGACGGGAGCCCTTCCGCCCGAGAAGGCTTCATCAGGCGACTGTACCTCTTCCAGGATAAGCGGAACATCCCCGAAAAGCCTCACCAGGTTAAAATAATAGAAGGACCGCAAAAACTTGGCCTCCCCGGTGAACTGATGCTTCAGGGCAGCATCTTCGAACGGCACATCTTCGATGCGGCTTAAAATAGTATTGCAATGTGCTACGCCCATGTAAAGTCTTTCCCATACCAATTCTATATCGTTATCCGAAGGGGTTTCCATAAAGGTCTCGACAAATTCCATGTCAAATTCGCCCCGGTCTGCAGGATTATACTGAAAGCTGGTATTGTCGGACCGCATCTCCGTAAGCGCCCAGAAATCGTTAGCGCCGGCTGTATTATAGAGTATCTGCAGATCGCTGTAAGCGCCGTTAAGTCCGTATTCGATGGACGCCGCCGTCCGGAAATACCGGCCTCCGTCAATAAAAGACTGCGGGTTCAGGTCAAGCTGCCGGCTGCAGGAATAGAAGGCAATTGATATAATGAGTATAATTATCAACTTTCTCATATCGCATATTTAAAGTTATCAAAATAGACACCTGCTCTTTTCACATATTAAATTCCACTCCAAAAGTTATAATGCGTGGAACCGGATAACTCACAAAATCCAGACCCGGAGCCAGCACGCCGTCCCCGCTTGACGCATTGTAGTTCCCGCCTTCCGGGTTACTCCCCCGGTATTTACTGAACAGAAAAGCATTTTGTATGCTGAGGTATAAATGCAGGTTGTTCCTGTTTTTCCCGAGCTTTGGCAGGTCATACCCGAGAGTAATGTTTTTTATCCACAGGTAACTGTTATTTTCTATGGCGCCCGAGTTGACCATCCGGTAAAATCTCCGGCTTTCACTACCGGCATTATTGGGCACTATGCCGTCACCCGGGTCTTCCGGCGACTTCCATGCATTCAGCTGGTCACGTGTTACATTGAAAACGCCATCTGTATTATGATAGTAGTGATGGTCTTCCCGGTACATGCTACCGCCATACGACCCTGACATAAGCACCCTTAAACTAAAGTTCCTGTAACTAAGCGTATTGGTAAGGCCATAGATAAAATCCGGATACGGATTCCCGATGATCGTGAAGTCATCAAATTCAGTCAGCTTACCGTCCCCGTTGACATCAGCAAATTTCAAGTCGCCGGGCACAACGGTAGGATAAGCGGGAGAATTTTTAATATCTGCCTCATCCTTGTAAAGCCCGGTAAGCTTCCAGCCAAAGAACATCCCGACAGGCTGACCGATCATTGTAATGTTGGATGCTTCTCCTCCTCCTCCGAATCCGGAGTAGATCGGCGCACCGCTGTTGCCCAGCTCCAGGACCTTGTTCCGGTTGACGGTAAAGGTCAAATTCGTCGTCCAGCTGACTTTGCTTTCCCTCCCAAGGTTTACCGACGTGATCCCTAATTCAATCCCCTTGTTGACAATATTCCCCCGGTTGACCGTAACCGTAGAAAAACCTGACGACTCGGGCACCTCGTCATCCAACAACATATCCACGGTATTGCGTTTATAGACATCGGCATTTAACAAAATCCTGTCGTTCCAGAGGCCCGCATTTACGCCGATATTAATTTCCCGCGAACGCTCCCACATCAGGGAGGGATTGCCCAGGGATGTAATCACCTGCCCGGGCGCCCTGCTCCCTCCGAAAACATAATCGCTGGTGCCTATATGGCTGGAATAAGCATAATTCCCGATATTGAAGTTGCCGGTAACCCCGTAGGATGCCCTCAGCTTCAGGTTGCTTATCCACCTCACACTGTTCATAAAAGGTTCCTCAGAAACGCGCCATCCCAGAGAAGCCGACGGAAAATTTCCCCACTGGCTCTCTCTCCCGAAGCGGGATGATCCGTCCCTTCTGAAGGTTGCTGTGAGTAAATATTTATCTTTATAGGCATAATTAATACGCGCGAAATAAGACACCAGCGACCATTCTTCTTCCGTAGTAGCCCCCGTTATTGTCGCCGCCGCATTCAGCGTTTCAATATCGTCGCTGGGATAATCGGTACCGTTAAATGCAGCGCTTGATACGTTATTCTTTTGAAAGGTGTATCCCGCCATTGCGTCTACGGAATGCATATGGTCAAATGTATTTTGATAGGCAACGGTGTTCTCAAGGTCATAATTTGTAAAAGAAGGCGCATTGAATGTCCCTGTCGGAATTACCGGCGGAGCCTGGTTAGTTCCTCCTATATAAGAAGGATGAAATGTTTTGGTACGATCGCTGGAATAGGACAGGTTTATGGCAGATCGTAAGGTCAGGACCGGAAGGGGTTTGTATTGCACAAACCCGTTCATAATACCTTCAAATTTCTGTGACTCATTTTTCAGCTCCTTTAATACCATGACAGGGTTGGCAAACGAAAATGTTCCCGTACTGTTCACCATAGGCACATAGCTGCCGTCCTCATTGTATATGGCTGCTATGGGACTCGCGGAGAGTGCGTAACCGAACCCCGGCTCGTTCCTGCCGTTCCCTCCTATGGAAGACAAGTGCTGTATAGAAAAGGTCGGCGCAAGGTTCAGACCAGCTTCTATTTTGTTATTAATATGGCCGTCCACATTAGCACGAAAGGAAAACCGCTTATAATCCGTTCCGATAATCACTCCGTCCTGCTGGGTATAACCGCCCGAGATATATGATCTTATCCTGTCGCTACCCCCGCTGATGCTGAATCTCAGCTCTTGCATGGGAGCAACCCGCTCGATGGCATCGATCCAGTCTGTGCCTTCGCCATATTGCCCGGGGTTTCTGTATTCAACCGGTATATCATCCGGCACCGGTTCCCGGCCCTGCTCATATCTTATCTGTGAGGATATCGCATCTTTTCTCCATTGGGCGAATTCCCGGGCATTCATCAGGTCAGGCCGTCCTTTTCCCGGCACCTTCTGGACGCCCCGGTATGCACTTATCTGCGTCTGCAGCTTGCCCGACTTACCCTTTTTTGTTTCAATAATAACCACGCCGTTTGCCCCACGCGACCCGTAAATTGCAGTAGCTGACGCATCTTTAAGCACAGATATGGAGGCTATGTCTTCCGGCATGATATTATTTAACGGGTTGGAGACTACCGTGCTGGAACGGGGCAGCGGAAATCCGTCGACTACATATAAGGGCTGCGACCCCGCGCCGATGGCGCCGATCCCGCGCACCTGGATAGTAGGACCTCCACCCGGAATGCCGGCAGGTTGAGTGATCTGCACCCCGGATATCTGCCCGGTAAGCAGCTGGTCCGGACTGGTGACGGCCTGATGCTGCACATTTTTCATGCTTATCGTGCCGATGGACCCGGTAACGTCCTTGTTGGCCTGAGAACCATATCCGATCACCACTATTTCACTGAGGTTGCCGCCGGCTTCGTCAAGCACGATATTTACGGTTGAACGGCCCCCTATCGCAAGCGTCCTTTCCCGGTAGCCGATATAAGACGCTACCAGTGAATCGTGTGGACCGGCATGCAAAGAAAATTCTCCCCCAGTTCCGGTGATGGCACCGCTGCTTTTTCCCTTTACCCTTACGGTCACTCCCGTAAGGAGCTCCCCACCGGAAGCCCGTACCGTACCGGATATCAATGTGTCCGCCGGTTTTGACGGCGGCGCCGCATCCCCGCCCGGCAGAGGCGCTTTAACAGGAGGCGGAGCGCCTTCCTTTATAAGCAGAATGCGCGCTCCTTTTCGAAGATAAGTAATGTGCAACGGCTTGAGTATCTTATCCAGCACTTTTCCCAGCGGCTCATTGTGAACGGTAACGGACACTACCTTTCCGGGCATTATCTCCGAGCTAAAAAGAAATGAGACATCAAGCTGATGTTCCAGCTGACGAAAGATTTCTTTCAGCTCCCGCCGATCCATGTTCAGGCTGACGGTCCTTTCCATTAATTCCTGTGTATTTGCACTTGCCATAACAGGAGCTTTCATCTGGCTGAGGATAATAACCCGGGCATTTACCTCTATTTTAAATACCTGGAATACTGCAATAAAGAGTATTGCTTTTCTCATATCGTTAAATTTTACGTTAACGGTTCCTTGCAGGCAGACCGAAGCCATCAGACAGGTGATGCGTCGCCTGCAAGTGATAGATATTGTTACTTATGATTCTGGAAACTGACTTAGACTTGTTATTTCCCTGCGGTAGCTACCCGTCTGATATGAATCACTCCCGACCGCTGCTCAAATTTGGCGTTGGCGATGGTGCAGATCACGTTCAGCAGCTCTTTAACCGACAGGTCTTTATATCTTCCATAAAGGCTACATCGGTATAATTCCGGACTGTCAATAGATATCCTGACATTGTACATTCGTTCTATGGCCTTGACGGCAAGGTCCATAGGGGTATTATCAAATACAAGCTGGTTTTCCCGCCAGGCTGCATAATCCGAGGCATCGTCCACAGTGGCCTTGACCAGATGATTTCCCGATTTGTCATACACCGCCTTCTGGTCTGCTTCCACCAGCATCCTGTGATCCTCCCGGACAGCAACGGCGCTGCCGGCGTCCCGCGCTACGGCAATCTTACCGCTTACAACGGTCACCACCAGATCGTTCTCGCTATCATAGTTCTTTATATCGAAAGACGTGCCCAGTACCCGGGTTATCAGTCCCCCCGTTCGCACGGAAAAGGGATGCTCATCATCCTTTCTTATGTCAAAAAAGGCTTCACCCTGTAAGAAAACTTCCCGGCCCTTGCCGGTAAGTCCGACGCTATACCGAAGGCGACTTTCTGCATTCAACCAGACATGCGAACTGTCGGGTAACCAGACGGAACGATATTCTCCCCTTCCTGTCTGTACAACGGTATAACGAGTGCCGGCAGGTTGCTGCAAACGGCTGTATCCCAGATAAAGCAATCCCAGGGCAAGCACTGCCCCGCCCGTCCATACAGCGGCATTCCGCCAAAAAGAGCCGCGGAACCTGCGCGCGCGTGGCCGGGATACCTGCCTGCGGCCGATCTGTTTATGAATGCGATCAAGGATAGTGGCCGACAGTTGTTTATCCAGCACACTATACGGATCATAAAGGTCTGTAAGATAGGATTTGAACGCGGCCAGGTGCAATGCGGACTGATCCTCGCGTTCCAGGTATTCAAGCAGCCAGCGGCAATCCTCCTCCGACCAGCATGCTGACCGCAGCAGGCGTTCTAAGTGTTCGCTATCGCTATCCTTCTCCACCCCGGACGTTTATATTAATATCTTCTGAAGGAAAAAAAGGGGGGAGCGAAAAACAACTTTTTTAGGGCAGGTACCATGTAATAAAAGCGAGAAGTCCGGCCGTTTGTACATTGCGGGCATGCTGCCGGACGTAATCCGTTACCTTGGCCATGGCGGCCGAAAGGTACTCCTTTACTGTATATCTTGAAATATTAAGCAGCCGTGCCGTCTCCTCATAGCTTTTCCCCTCTATCTTGCATAATGTGAAAACTTTCTGCTTCTGAAGGGATAATTGAGAAATAGCCTCTTTTAGCAGATGATATTGCCACTCTGCATTATCCCAGGCAGAAGTGGCATCTTCCTTATCATCCGCGGATAAGCCGGTCTTCATCTGCATTTCCCGGAGTCTTTTGCTGACACATTTCACAGCGCAGTTAAAGCTGACAACAAAAAGCCAGCCGGCGATTGACTGGTGCGGATCTATTGTATGCCGCTTTTCCCAGAGCCGCACAAAAACCTCTTGCAGCACATCTTCTGCATCGGTTGTGTTTTTGGTGATCCGTAACGCATTTCGGTACAAGGCGTGGTGATACTGCCAGTACAGCGCATCAAAGGCGCTTCTGTCACCGTTCTTCAAACGGATAACTATGTCGCTGGCTTCTGCCATAAAAAGAGGATGTCTTGCAAAATAGCAATTATTTTAATAGACAGTGGTATATTTTAATAATGCTGCTTATCCCTGCTTTCACTTCTGACACTTATGCATAAGGCACGGACCATCTGTTTTAGTTTTTTTATTTATCACATTTTGATGCTATTTTACAAATGCTGCCGGACGGCGCCATGAGGGATGCGCAGCTTATCCGCCGGCGCTGCCGAACAATAAAAAGAAAACTGCTTATAACACGATATTATGAAAAAGCTATGGCCCTCACTTTGCTGTCTGCTGTTACCGGCGGCGCTGACCGCGCAGACCGAAACCACTCCCACTCCGCAATGGCGGCCGGTCTATCATTTCACGCCGGAAAAGAACTGGACCAACGACCCTAACGGGCTCGTCTATGTGAACGGGGTCTATCATTTGTACAACCAGCAAAACCCATTCGAGAATAAATGGGGACATATGAGCTGGGGACACGCTACCAGCGCTGATCTTATCCACTGGAAGCATTTACCGGTGGCCATACCCGAAATCATGGGCAGCGACACCACCTGGCGGTTTTCCGGCAGCGCCGTCCTGGATAAAGACAATACCAGCGGATGGTGTAAAAACGGCAACTGCCTCGTGGCCATCTATACCGGGCATCAGCAGAACCCGGCCAAAGAATCGCAGTTTGTGGCCTACAGCAACGACGGGGGCATCACCTTTACCAACTATGAGAAAAACCCGGTGATCGACCTGGAGAAGCACGACTTCCGGGACCCCAACGTATGGTGGTACGCGCCGGGTAAATACTGGCTGATGACCGTGGTACTGCCTACCGAGCATAAAGCGCTTTTCTACCGTTCCCCCGATCTGAAAAGCTGGACCCTGCTGAGTGAGTTCGGCCCGCAGGGATACACGGGCTCCAACTGGGAATGTCCTTTTCTGATCCGGCTGCCGGTAGAAGGAACAAAAAACGAAAAGAAGTGGGTGCTGGTGATCTCCGCCGCCGGCGGACGCGGCGTTTTCGAACAGTATTTTGTGGGTGATTTCGACGGCCGTGCGTTCAAGAACGACAACCCGAAGGATACCGTGCTGACGCTGGATTACGGAGACACTTATTATGCCGCCATTCCCTGGAACAACCTGCCCGAAGGGCGGCACACCTATATCGGCTGGATGATCCCCAATCCCCAGCCCACCTTCCCGTGGAGGGGACAGATGTCCATCCCCCGCGATCTCAGCCTGCGGCAGACCCCAAACGGCTTACGGCTGATCCAGCGGCCGGCAGCGGTGATCAGCAATCAGCTGGATGAGCTGTCGCACGGCCGCACGCTGGCCCTAAAGAACCTGCGGATCGGCAAGAAAGAAGCCGCCCTCGACAAAAACGGAAAGATAAAGGGTAATGCCTGGTGGATGAAGGCGACCTTAACGGTAGCGCCCGGCGCTGACGCAGGCTTTAAGATCGCACAGGAAAAGGACGCCGCGGGACGCACAATTCATGAAACGATAGTGGGTTATGATGCCGCTTCCCGCCAGGTATACATCGACCGGAGCCGAACGGGCGGCGACATCAACAAAGACCGGGCAAGACAGGCCGTCACGCTGCAGGCGCCTGCCCGCGAGCTCAGGCTGGAAATACTGCTGGACAGATCTTCGCTGGAGGTGTTCGTGAACGACGGGGAGGCCGCGCTGACCACCTACATTTACCCGGTGGAAGGAGCAGATCAGCTCTCTGCTTTTTCCCAAAACGGGAAGACCGTCATCCGGCAGCTGAAGCTATGGAACCTGTCCCGGTAAGCAGGCGGCTCCCCTGCCGGCGAAAGCAGCCTTCCGCTGCTGATACGGCACGACGCGTTAACTGCCGAGGACGGACAGGGCTTTGTCGATCCTTCTCTGCCGGGTCTCGGGTGTTTTGGCTTCCATGACAGAAAGCACCATCGCCTTCTTTTTGCTGGGCGCCAGCTTCTCGAATGCTTCCAGCGCCTGTTTGTTTTTCTTTAATGCCGCGCTGAGGTCGTCCGGCAGCTCCACCGTTCTCGGAGCGGTATCCAGCTCAATATCCACTTCAACCTTCTCGCCGCCCTGTACACCGGCATTCTTTCTGTTGGCTGCGCTCAGGCTGATCATGTATTGATCGTTCATTTTACCTACTGCGCTGCGATAGGTATACCCGTTCAGGGTAACTTTTACCAGCGGCTTTTTGCCCGCGCCCAGCTTGTCCAGCAATGCTTCCGGAACAGGGATGCCCGTGTTGTTGCCTGTTTGCAGAATGGTGGTTTTTATTTTCATTTTCCGGTCGTTTAGCCGTGAGGAGTTCAGGATAGAGACCTAAAGGTAGAATTTTGCGCATTTATTGAAATAATCCCTCAAAATATTTTAAACTTGCAGCGCTGCTCCTCCGCAACCCGTATTCCGGTACACTTTAACCTTTTTTTAATGCTATGCATGTGAAAAATAAAATAGCCTGTCTCTTTGCCCTGGGCGTCCTGGGCCTCGGCGGCTGCAAATCCAAGCAGGGAGAATCGTTCGACGAAGGCATAAAAAAGATCAACCATGTGGTGGTCATCTACATGGAAAACCACAGCTTCGACAACCTCTACGGCGAGTTCGAAGGCGCCGACGGACTGGCCGATGCACCGGCCTCCCACGTCACCCAGCTGGATGAGAACGGCAAACCTTACACTTATCTGCCCGCCATCCCGCGGACAAGCGTGTTCCCCACCAATTTGCCCAACCATTATTTCAATATCGACCAATACGTGCCGTCCGACCAGGAGATCCCCGACGTGCTGCACCGCTACTACCAGGAGCGCATGCAGATCGACAGCGGGAGAATGGACAAGTTCGCGCTGTACAACAGCTCGCAGGGGCTCACCATGGGGCATTACAAAACCAGTCTGCTGCCGCTGTATCCCCTGGCCAAGCAATACACGCTCTGCGATCATTTCTTCCACAGCGGTTTCGGCTGTTCCTTTTTCAACCACGTATGGCTGATCGCCGCGGCGCCCCCCGTATTTCCGAACGCGCCCGCCTCCATGGTCGCCAAAATGGACTCCACCGGCAAGATGATATCCGACGGAGTGGTAACGCCCGACGGCTTCGTGGTGAACACCGCCTTTTCGATCTACAGCCCCCATCCCAAGGGCTACGACACCACCAAGCTGATGCCGGGGCAGACCATGCCCACCATCGGCGACCGGCTGAGCGGAAAAGATATTTCCTGGGCCTGGTATGCCGGCGGCTGGGACAGCGCGCTGGCCGGCAAGCCGGATCCCACCTTCTGCTACCATCACCAGCCCTTTGCCTATTTTGCCAATTACGGCGACGGCACCTCCGGCCGGGAAGAACATCTTAAGGATGAGTCGGCCTTCTTCGAAGCCGCCAAAAACGGAACGCTGCCGGCCGTGTCCTTTGTAAAGCCCCTGGGCATAGACGATGAGCACCCCGGATATTCCAACGTCCATCACGGCGAAAGTCATGCCGTGGAGCTGGTCAACGCCGTCCTCAACGGACCCAATGCGAAAGACGCGCTGGTGATCGTCACCTACGACGAGAACGGCGGCTTCTGGGATCATGTGGCACCGCCGGTGATCGACCGCTGGGGACCCGGCAGCCGTATTCCCGCGATCATCATATCGCCCTTTGCCAAAAAGGGATTCGTGGACCATACGCAGTACGAAACAGTCAGCATCCTTTCCTTTATCGAGCGCAGGTGGGATCTTAAGCCTTTGACGGACCGGGATAAAAAGGCCGCTCCCCTGCAGAACGCCTTCAGCTTTTAGACGGAACGTCCCGGGCTACCGTAAGATCACCGGCGAATGAAAAATGTCCGGACCATAGCTGTATTGTGCCTGTCCGGCGCAGCCCTTCTGCTCTTCTCCTGCGGGCAACGGCGGGAAAAGAACGGGCAGGTTATCGAACGCCATGTCCTCGGGCAGGTGAACCGCTTCGATACCTTTATCCGGGACTCCCTGCAGCCGGCCATACAAAACGGCAGGACCGGCCCGGCCGCCGTACAGCGGCTGTTTCTCCGCGCCCGGCTGCTGTATAAAAGATTTGAATGGGCCGCGGAATATTTTGCCGGCTCCACCACGCTGTTCGTGAACGGCCCGCCGGTACAGGAGGTCAGCGTGAACGGCCCCCTTGTACAGGCTTTTAAGCCGGCGGGGCTGCAGGTCATAGAAGGGTATCTGTTTCCCCGCTATGACACTGCCGGCCGGAGCGCCCTGCTTCCGCTGCTGCAACAGCTGCGATCAGACTGCGAAGCTTACAGGGCTTATTTCACCCATATCCCCATCGCCGACTGGCAGATATTCGACGCGGCCAAAGCCGAGATGTTCCGGGTCCTGACCCTGGGCATCACCGGCTTCGACAACCCGCTGACGCTGCACAGCATGGATGAATCTGCCATGGCGCTCGAAAGCCTC
This sequence comes from Compostibacter hankyongensis, assembly GCF_039541075.1. Lineage (NCBI taxonomy): Bacteria > Pseudomonadati > Bacteroidota > Chitinophagia > Chitinophagales > Chitinophagaceae > Compostibacter > Compostibacter hankyongensis. The sequence continues at coordinate 41,505 of NZ_BAABFN010000001.1, forward strand.
CGTGCGGTGCTGGCTTTTTATACAGCCCCTGCGGATACTGCGGGTCTCCTGCACCGCATCGGCGGGGCCGTGGCTTATCTCCGGCAGCATCCGGATTTCGACGCCTTTGACCGGGCGGCCTTCATTACGCGTTACGGCAATCCCGTCAGCGCCGGCATCGTCGGTCTTGAACAGCGGCTGCACATTCCCCGCATCCGGTACAACCGCCTGCTGCGTCAGGAAACACCGACGCTGTTCGACAGCGGAGCCTTTAACGTCAACGCCTATGCGCCGGGACCGGAATACGAAACCACCCGGCAGCGTATCGCCCTCGGGAAAAAATTGTTCTATGATGCCGCCCTCTCCGGCAACGGCAAACGGAGCTGCGCTTCCTGTCATCAGCCGGACAAGGCCTTCACGGACGGGGTGGTAAAAAACCGGGATATCGACGGGCAGGGTTTTATCCGGAGAAATACGCCCACCCTGCTGAACGCAGCGCTGCAACCCGCGCTCTTTTACGACCTCCGTTCCCCGACACTGGAAGCGCAGGTGGAGGACGTGATGCACAACAAAACGGAGATGCACGGCTCCCTGGTCCGGACGGCGCAGCGGATCCGGCAGGATACGGCCTACCGGAAACTCATGGAAGCCGCCTATCCGGAGCGCCGGGGAACCGGCGTGGATACCTTCGAGGTGATGAACGCCCTGGCCTCTTATGTCCGCAGCCTTACCCGGCTCAACAGCCGTTTCGACGACTATATGCGGGGGGATACGCTGGCGCTGAGCCGCCGGGAGATCAACGGCTTCAACCTGTTTATGGGAAAAGCCAAATGCGCCACCTGTCATTACATGCCCCTGTTCAACGGCACGCTTCCGCCGAAATACATCTACAGCGATGCGGAGGTGATCGGCGTCCCCGCCGACTCCTCCGGGACGACGCTCGACGCCGACCGCGGATGGTACGACGTGGTGGGCCTGGACGCTTTCAGGCATGCCTTTAAAACACCCACCGTCCGCAATGCCGCCCGTACGGCGCCTTATATGCACAACGGCGTATTCTCCACACTGGAGGAGGTCATGGATTTTTACAACAAGGGCGGCGGGCAGGGAAAAGGCCTCCGGGTCGATAATCAAACGCTCTCCCCGGAAGCGCTTCACCTCTCCGATACCGAAACCGCAGACATCATCGCCTTTATGAAGAGCCTGGACAGCCGGTAAGTAGCCGGACAGAAACGTACCGCCCCTCCGATCAGAGATTCATCCCGCCGGAAACTTCGATGCGCTGCGCATTGATCCATCTCGCTTCTTCGGTGCATAAAAATGCTACTACGCCGCCGATGTCTTCCGGCAGTCCCGCACGGCCCAGGGCGGTGATGCCGGCGATACGGGCATTTATCTCTTTATTGTCCCTGGTCCGGCCGCCGCCGAAGTCGGTAGCGATCGCCCCGGGGGCGACGACATTCGCCGCAATACCCCGCGGCCCCAGTTCCTTGGCCAGGTAACGGGTAAGCACTTCGATAGCGCCTTTCATGGAACCGTATGCCGAGGATCCGGGCGAACAAAAGCGGGCCAGTCCGGATGAAATGTTGATGATCCGGCCGCCGTCGTTGAGATACGGCAGGGCTTTTTGCGTCAGGAAAAACACGCCTTTGAAATGAATGTTCACGGCCGCGTCGAACTGCGCTTCGGTGGTTTCTGCAAAAGAAGCATACAGGGCGGTTCCTGCATTATTGATGAGGAAATCGAAATTGGGACTGCCGGTCTGTTCTTTCAGGTGGGCGGTCACCTGCTGAAGAAAACCGTCAAACGCCCCCACGTTACCGGTATCCAGCTGAAAGGCTGCCGCCTTTTGCCCCAGCGATTGTATTTCCGCCACCACCTTGCCGGCTTCCGCTTCATTGCTGTGATAGGTCAGCACGACATCCATTCCCTTTTTGGCCAGGTTGATCGCCATGTCCTTTCCCAGACCCCGGCTTCCGCCGGTGACCAGGGCTGTTTTACTGTTTGCCATCGTTTATCTTTTAAGGATTGTAGTTAACTGCTGATCAGGCACAACGGTCTTTACACCTGCTCCGTGAAGTATTTCTTATGGTTTTCATCTACCCGGACCGTTGATAAAGTTCAAATGTACGGAATAGCAGACTTAGGCACATACCTGATTCTTTCATATTCACCCTTCGCCTTCCCTTTACCCTTTACCTTTCGCCTTTTACCTTTTGCCCCCTTTGGGGTTAGGAGGTTTCACCCCCTTCCGGGAATTGGGGGGTTCGTCTTTTCAACGTATTTTTGGGCTTTTGCCTATGTCATCACTGAAAATCTATAATTCCCTCAGCCGGCAGAAGGAGGTTTTTACACCCCTGTATGCCGGTTACGCGGGCATGTACGTCTGCGGCCCCACCGTATCCGGGGAATCCCATCTGGGCCATGCGCGGCCGCTGATCACCTTCGACGTGATCTACCGCTACCTGCTCCACCTGGGATACAAGGTGCGCTATGTGCGCAACATCACCGACGCGGGTCATTTTGAGGAAGAAGGCCGCGAAGCGGAAGACAAGATCGCCACAAAAGCCGTGCTGGAGAAGCTGGAGCCCATGGAGCTGGTTCAGAAATACACCAACCTGTTCCACGAAGCCACGAAGCAGTTCAACTGCCTGCCCCCCGATATAGAACCTACCGCCACCGGTCATATCATCGAGCAGATCGAGATGATCAAAAGCATCCTCGACGCCGGCTACGCCTATGTAGAAAACGGTTCCGTCTATTTCGACGTAAAAAAATATGCCGCAAGCTATCACTACGGAGAGCTCAGCGGCCGGGTGCTCGACGACCTGCTGGAGACCACCCGCGAGCTGGACGCCCAGCACGAAAAGCATCACCGGGCCGATTTTGCGCTCTGGAAAAAAGCGCCCCCCGAACACATCATGCGCTGGCCCAGCCCCTGGGGCGAAGGATTCCCGGGCTGGCATATCGAGTGCTCGGCCATGAGCAGCAAATACCTCGGACGGCAGTTCGATATCCACGGCGGCGGCATGGACCTGCAGTTTCCCCACCACGAGTGCGAGATCGCACAGAGCCGTATCGCGCACGGCGGCGAGCTGATGGCCCGCTACTGGGTGCACAACAACCTGATCACCATCAACGGCAAAAAGATGGGCAAGAGCTATAACAATGTGATCAAGCTGAGCGAGCTGTTCAGCGGCGTACATCCCCTGCTCGAAAAAGCCTATAGCCCGATGACGGTCCGTTTCTTCATCCTGCAGACCCATTACCGGAGCACCCTCGATTTCTCCAACGAAGCCCTGCAGGGCGCTGAAAAAGGCCTGCAGCGCCTGTGGAGCGCCTACGAAACGCTGCAAGAGCTGCAGCACCCGGCCCGGGAAGCGGCCGGAGATGCCGACCTGGAGCAAAAGGTGATACGGCTTTGCGAAAGCTGCACCGCTTTTATGGACGACGACTTTAACACGGCACGGGTCATGGCCAGCCTTTTTGAGCTGGTACCGGTGATCAATGCCATGCGGTTGGGACAGATCGCCATGACGGCCATCAGCGACGCTGCCTTTTCGCTTTTGCAAAAAACCTGGCAGACTTACGTCTGCGACATCCTCGGGCTCCGGGAAGAAGGCGCGGGTCACGACGATAAGCTGGCGGGGGTGCTCCGGCTCCTGACCGAAATGCGGCAGACGGCCAAAAGCCGGAAGGACTACGCCACCTCCGACCATATCCGCCAGCAGCTGCAGCAGCTGGGTATTATGCTGAAAGACGAGCGCGACGGAACGACCAGCTGGGATATCGCTTCGTCATGATACGCGCTGACGGTTCCCGTACTTATAACACCGCTACAGTACACGATATGAAGAAAACACATTATACCTTGCCGCTCCTCTGCGCCGCGCTGCTGCTCCTTGGCGCCTGCCACAACCGGCAGGGCGGACAGCAGGAAGAGGAAGCGCAAACCACTGCGGTGAATGTGCCGGCATTCAATGCCGACAGCGCCTATGCGTATACGGCGCAGCAGGTAGCCTTTGGTCCCCGCATCCCCAATACGGACGCCCAGGAAAAATGCGCCGCCTGGCTGACGGAAAAGATGAAAGCCTTTGCGGATACGGTAACGGTGCAACGTACTACCGTTACCGGACCGGGCAACCAATCCCTCCGCTGTATCAACATCATCGGGCATGTGAACCCCTCCGCCAAAATGCGGACCCTGCTGCTGGCGCACTGGGACACGCGCCCCTTCGCCGACGGAGCGGACTCGTCCAAAAACCGGCATTTCGACGGGGCGGACGACGGGGCAAGCGGCGCCGCCGTACTGCTGGAGATCGCCAGGCAGCTGAAGCAGCAAAAGCCGGAAGTAGGGGTGGACATCCTGCTGTCGGACGTGGAGGACTCGGGGGTGGAGAACGACGACGGCTCCTGGGCGCTGGGCACCCGCTATTGGGCGCAGCAGGCCAGGACCGCCGGATACCGCGCCCAGTACGGCATCCTGCTCGATATGGTCGGGGGAAGGGGCTCGCATTACTACATTGATGCGGCCTCCCAGCAGCTTGCCGGGCTGCAGGCCAAGATGGTATGGGATGTAGCGAACAGCATCGGCTATTCCGACTTTTTCCGGTATGAGAACAAAGGGCAGCTCAGCATCACCGACGATCATATCCCCGTAAACCAGATCGCCGGTATCCCCACGCTGGATATCGTGGCCCTGCGGCCCAACCGGCAGGACGATAAAATATTCCCCACCTGGCACCATACGGTGCAGGACAACATGGACATCATCGACAAAAGCACACTGAAGGCCGTAGGACAGACGGTGCTGCACGTACTGTACACCAACCCTTCTTACTGAGCGGTACGCCCAGTGGAGCTTGGCCTGGGATGGGGTAGCGGTTTTGGCGGGGGATCTTCCTACTGAGCGATACGCCCGGCAGAACCCCGGCTGTTTTCCGGCACGCAGACACAGCCATGCATGACCCGTATAAAAGCTACGCTTCGGAGTCTCCCTCCGGCAGGTCGTCCTCATCCAGCACCTGCAGGGCCCTTTCGGCATCTTCGAGGAATACCCGCAGCTTGATACCGCCGATGGCATTGGAAAGAAAGGGCGTAAGCACGGTGCTGTGCTCATCCATCAGGTAACAGGTAATGCCCGCCGCTTCCAGCTTGGTCTTATAGAGATTGGCGGTAAAGGAATTATCATAGCTGGCAAGGGTGATCAGTTCGTTCTCCATAGGTCTCAACACGTTTTATGATTTAAAAGATTGCCGGGGAAGCCGCGATACCTCCCGCGGCGGCGGGAAAAGCGCCGGCGCGCTATTCGAACCGGCTGCTGTTGAACTGTGTGTCCAGCCAGCTGATACGGTCCTTGAGGTATTCCCGCAGGTAATCCACCTCGCCGGGGTAAGAGCCTGCGGCCTGCAGGTTCTGGTGCACCTTGACGCCCAGGATATCCCAGCGTCGGAAGTTCAGCGCCTGCGAAAAGGCCAGCTGCCGCGCCAGCTGGTCCACGAACTGCGGCAGTGTATTCACCTTGTCGGTCTTCACCGCATTCCAGCGGCCCCGGACCGCCTGCCGGAAGCCCTTATCCTCCATCAGCCGGTTGATCCAGGTTCTTGGCTCATGACCGGCGTCGATCATCATCTTGTGGACGGCATCGCCCAGCCGCTGATCGTTATTGCAGGCCAGGTCGAAATCCCATACCGGGCCGGCGTAGATCTTGTCGTCATTCCGCTTCTTATACAGATAAGTGCTCCAGAAGATATCCGAATTGCCCATGATCTCATTTACCAGATACCAGTTGATATAGGAATCCAGGTCGAAATATTTCCGGTAGCCTGTAGCCGGGTCTCCGAAATCCGGGGAGAACAGGGCATCTTCAAATTTTGTGACATGTCCGCTGATATAGCTTTTCTGCTCAGGGGTGATCTCGTCATCCTCCGGATAATGGATGGTAATGGCCATGCTTTTGGGGGTAACGAAATAGCTTTTTTCCGAATAGGCATAGCCGTCTACCTCAAGGAGGTACCCGCCGGAGATCCCGGGCAGGATGGTGGCCCCCTCGTCCTGCTCTTCGATGTTCACCCGGTGGCTGCCGACCTCGATCTTCTCGGTCAGCTCGTAGTTGCCTAAAAATTCCCCGTTCAGAAATACATCTACATATTCCGATGCCGGAGAAAAAGCCAGCTGGAGGCGACGGCTCAGCTCAAAGGCCACCGCGTTGCGGATCAGGGATTTGTCGCCGTAATTGGCCAGCAGGGACCATTTTTTGTTTTCCTCCATGCCGAGCAGCCCGGCTTTTTTATCCAGCTTGATGTTATACGGCTTCTTGGGCATGTTCCAGGTAGCATTTCCCCGCCCCTTGATCTCCATCTTCCCTTCATAGCGGACCGCTTCCGGGAAACCGCTGACGATCCGCATCGTTCCTTCCACATAGTTGTCCTTGCTGTCGACCGGAACACCGCCGGTAGAAAGGTACAGCGCCGGTATACCCGTATCGAGGAAGCGGACGGTATATTTCCGGATACCCTTGTCGTCGCCGACAACGGTGTAAGTTACCGGCTGATTAAAATCATGGGCGCTGACGCCGCTGACCTGATCGCTGTCGTCTACCGTAAGCCGTACGCCCGTATGGGTGAAGATGGGGGTCAGGTCCGAGATATCCGTGCCGGCCGGGGCATGGACATAGATCGTATCTCCTTCGATGTCGCCGGTAATATCGAATTGAAGCGCGCTGTTGCTTCCCGCCTGAAAGGCAAAGCCCGTAAGGGAATCGCTGCCGGAGACAGGCGCCTGCGGCACCTCGTCGTGGCGCGCGCAGCCGGCGAGCAGACCGGCCAGGAGAAGCGCTGCATAAAACGGAAAAAGAAGGCCGGTTCTTTTTATCAGCCGGACCTTCGGGGCGGGCAGGGATTTACCCCGGGGAAGGGCGACTGTGCTGCGGATTCCCATTGTATGGCTTTTTGATCAGTTAAATATACGTTTTCCAAGGGAGGTGAAGGGTAAAAGGCGAAGGGCGAAAGGCAATCAAACTTCAAACAAGAACCGGAAATCAGAAACTTCCCCCCTACGGCCGGTTAAGCGCTTCCCAGAGCATGTCTTTTAAGGCCTCAAGCCCCTGCTGCTGCACCGCAGAGATAAACACATGCGGAATGTCCGGCGGCAGCTCGGCGGCAACGGCCAGCCGCAGCTCTTCGTCCAGCAGGTCGCTCTTGGAAACGGCGATGAGGAATTTCTTGTGCAGCAGCTCGGGGTTGTACTGCTCGAGCTCACGGAGCAGGATTTCGAAGGTTTTGCGATGGTCGCCGCTGTCTGCCGGGATAAGGAAAAGCAGCACGGCATTCCGTTCGATATGCCGCAGGAACCGGTGCCCAAGGCCCTTGCCTTCGGCGGCGCCTTCGATGATGCCCGGCAGGTCGGCCATACAGAAAGAGCGCTCGTCGCGGTACGGTACGATGCCGAGGTTGGGCGTCAGCGTGGTAAAGGCGTAGTCGGCAATTTCCGGGCGGGCTGCCGTCATCACCGACAGGAGGGTGGACTTTCCCGCATTGGGAAACCCGACCAGCCCCACATCGGCAAGCACCTTCAGCTCCAGGATCTTCCATCCTTCCAGCCCCTCTTCTCCGGGCTGGGCATAGTCCGGGGCCTGGTTTACCGGCGTCTTAAAATGACTGTTGCCCAACCCGCCGCGTCCGCCGCGCAGCCAGATAAGCTCCTGCCCGTCTTCCAGTATCTCCGCCTCTATCTTTCCCGTGACCTCGTCGCGGGCCACCGTGCCCAGCGGCACCTCAAGGATCACGTCGGCGCCAAAGCGGCCGGTGCAGTTGTTGCCGCTGCCGTTCACCCCGTTCTCGGCCAGGATGTTCTTCCGGTAACGCAGGTGCAGCAGGGTCCAGAGCTGGGCATTGCCCTTCAGGATGATATGTCCGCCGCGTCCGCCGTCGCCCCCGTCCGGGCCCGCTTTGGGGTTGAACTTGGTGCGCATGAAATGCATGCTGCCGGCTCCTCCTTTACCGGAGCGGCAGAACACACGGATATAATCCACAAAGTTTCCCTTCTCCACGGCGCTGATTTGTGGTTCCCGGTTTTAAACTTTAAACCTTTTAGACTTAAAATACCTTACGACGGCTGCTTCAGAAAGGGTGTTATTTCTTTGGAAAGCAGCGCAAAGGTCTCTTCGATGTTGCCGTCGCCCTTCACCTGCTGGAATTTGCCAAAGCGGGCGTAATGATCGGCTACGGGCGCCGTCTTGTTATGATATTCCGTGATCCTGGCGCGGATCACCGCTTCATTGGCATCGTCGCTGCGGCCTGAGGTCTGTCCCCGTTCGAGCAGGCGGCGCACCAGCTCTTCCTCCGGCACTTCGAGGGAAAGCACCAGGGTAATGGCCGTTTTTTTCAGGGCAAGCAGCTTGTCCAGCGCCTCCGCCTGGGCGCTTGTACGGGGAAAGCCGTCAAAGATAAACCCCTTGGCCTGCGGATGCGCATCCAGCACTGAGGAGATCATGCCAATGACCACCTCGTCGGGCACCAGCTGGCCCTTGTCCATGAACTTTTTGGCTTCCAGCCCCAGCGGGGTATGCTCGGCGATCTCATTCCGGAGCAAAACGCCGGTGGAGATATGGATCAATCCGTACTTTTCGATGATAAGCTCACTCTGCGTACCCTTTCCGCTCCCCGGAGGGCCGAACAAAATAAGGTTGAACATGCTTGCAAATGAAATTGATGGAGCACAAAGATAAAAAAAAGATATGCCTTTCACCCTTAACTTTGGCCCATGGACGAATCCTTGCATCCCGAAAACCCGTATTATTCCCGCACCGATACCGGCCCGCTGCAGGTAACGCCGGCCGAATGGGAAAAGATACTGCCCCCGGAAGTTTATCATATTGCCTTTGAAAAGGGCACCGAACCGCCTTTTACCGGTAAATACTGGGACCTTGAAGGCACCGGCACTTACTATTGCGCCGTCTGCGGCAATCCGTTGTTCCATGCGGACGCCAAGTTCGGCAGCAGCTGCGGCTGGCCCAGCTTTTTCCGTACCCTGGCTAAAAGCAGCGTGGTCTACCGCCCGGACCACTCCCATGATATGGACCGCACCGAGGTTATCTGCGGACGCTGCAGCGCACACCTCGGCCATGTCTTTGAGGACGGCCCGCCGCCGACAGGGCTGCGGTACTGCATGAACTCGCCGGTGCTGGATTTTGTGCCCGATAATCCCAAAAACTGATTATTTTTGTGCCCCTTTGCCACCCTAGCTCAGTTGGTTAGAGCAGCTGTTTCGTAAATAGCAGGTCGTCGGTTCGAGTCCGATGGGTGGCTCATCACGGCGCCTGTTTAAATTTTGCTTTTGAAGGCCGGGGGCCTGGGGCGCATTGGCAGCCCAAAGGGCAAAGTTCAAACAAGCGCTCAGCCCGCCGCCGGGAAATACATGCAAAACCGGACCATGCAGCAATCCGTTACCCGAAAGTTTCTGGTGCCCCTGGCCTTTCCCCGCCTGGAAGAGGCCGCCGGTAAAGAGATCCATGTGCTGGCCGGGGATGTGGGCGGCACAAAGACCAACCTGGCCCTTTTCCGCATGCACCGCCTTCATGCAGAAGCCGTGCACCAGACATCCTACCCCTCCCGGTCCTACGATTCCCTGACCGCGATCATCAAGCAGTTCCTCGCCGATTTTCCGCACACGATGCCCGACCGCGTTTGTATCGGCGTGGCAGGGCCCGTGCTGAAAGGCAAGGTGGATCTGACCAACCTCTCCTGGGAGCTGGACAGCCGCGATATCCGCAAAGCCACCGGCATCGGGGAAGTAGCCCTGATCAATGACCTCGAGTCCACCGCCTATGGGCTGGCGGCCCTGCAGGAAAGCGACCTTTTTGCCATCCGCGAAGGCGACTTCGACAACGGGGGCAACATGGCCATCCTCGCGCCGGGCACAGGCCTGGGCGAAGCGGGCCTGTTCTGGAACGGCCAGACCTACCACCCCTTCGCCACCGAAGGCGGCCACTGCGACTTTGCCCCGCGAACGGATCAGGATATGGCTTTGCTGCAGCATCTTCAGGAAAAATTTGATGTGGTCAGCTGGGAACATGTGGTATCCGGTCCCGGCATCTTCAATATATACACCTATCTCCGCGAAGCGGAAAAACGGGAAGAGCCCCGCTGGCTTACCGAAGCCCTCAAAAAGGCCGGCGACCCTACCGCCGTCATCAGCGAGGCTGCTGCAGCCGAAAAAGCCCCGATCTGCCGCGAGGCCATGCGCCTGTTTGTCCGCTACCTGGCGCATGAGGCCTGCAACCTGGTGCTTAAGCTGAAAGCCTCCGGAGGACTGTTCCTGGGTGGCGGCATCCCGCCTAAGATCACCAATATGCTGCTGGAAGAACGGTTTTACACGCATTACCGGCATTGCGACCGCATGCAAAGCCTTGTGGAGTCGGTACCCATCTGCGTCATTCAGAACGACAAGACCGCCCTGCTCGGCGCCGCCTATTACGGCGCTTACGGCGCCGCCGGCTGAGCAACCGCTTTTGTGATATCCCGCTGTTCCATCGTTCCGCAGTTCCTTACAATATGATCATATCCCCGTCTCGTTTTTTTGTGTATTTTGGCAAGATCCGGTAGCTTTCGATATAAAGCGAAAGAAAACAATCCTCTCTTTGGGCGTATCACCGATATAAAAACGAGAAGACTCCGGCGATGTCTCCAGTTATAAAAAATAATGCGATACCGGACGGGGAGCTGCTGCTCCGGCTGGCTGGAAATGACGCCGAGGCCTTCACCGTTATCTACAACCGGTACTGGGAAACCCTGTACCGTTCTGCTTTCCGGGTGCTGAAAGACCACGATGCCTGTCTCGACATCGTGCACGAGATCTATACCTGGCTCTGGGCCCACCGCCGTGAATTGCAGATTGCCCACCTGCGGGCCTATCTGCTCAGCGCGGTAAAATTCAAAGTGGTCAATCATATCCGCGCCGGAAGGATCCGCGAAAGCTTTTTCGGGGAAGCGGCGCAGCTCCTCCCGCCGGAAACGGCAGACGCCGGCAACAATCTCGCCGCAAAAGAGCTGGATACTGCCGTGCGGCAATGCATATCACGGCTTCCGGAAAGGTGCCGCACCGTCTATGACCTCAGCAGGAACGAACATCTCAGTCACAGAGAAATATCGGCGAAGATGGGCATCTCCGTAAAGACGGTTGAAAATCAGATCACCATCGCCCTGCGCCGCATACGCGAATCCCTCGGCTCTCTTCTTCTCTTCCTGCTCGTGCTCTGCGGGCGGTAATCCGTCAAAAAAGTTTGCTCCGCGTTTGGGGGCTCCGCGCCCCTCATTTGCCTTATTCAAAAGAACGGTACAAATGGATAAGGAACCGCTGTTACGACTGGTAAAAAAAATAGCCGCGGGAACGGCCTCCGAAACCGAAAAAGCCATCTTTGACCGCTTGTACCAACATTTCCAGCAGGAGGAGCTTGCTGAAGAGGACGTCTTTCCGGAAGGACGGAAGAAGATGGCCAGGAAGCTCTGGAAGCGCATCCGTGAGGACACGCTGGATAGGGAGCAACCGTCGTTCTCCGTCCGCCGGAAGGCCTGGAAAGCCGCCGCGGCGCTGACGCTGCTGACCGGATTGTCCCTGATGGCTTACCTGCTGCATCAGTATACCGGCAGGTATCATCCGCCGGATGTGGTACATCGTATAACCGGGACCGGGGAGCAACGCAGGATTATACTTCCCGACAGTTCTTCGGTTTGGCTGAATGCCGGCAGCCGTCTTTCTTATGAAAGACATTTTTCCGGTAACGGCCGGGAGCTCTTTCTGGAAGGGGAGGCATATTTCGAGGTGAAACACCGGCAGGGAAGTCCCTTTGTTATCCATACGGCGGGCGTCGTCATCACCGATCTCGGAACGGAATTTAACGTCAACGCCTACCCCGAGGACGATTCGGTCACGGTGACCGTAACCGGCGGCAAGGTACAGGTAAGCCTGCAGCAGCAGCAGGCCCGGCTGACAGCAGATCAGCAGCTGAGCTATTATAAATCATCCGGGACCCTGGCGCAGAAACGCGTGGACGGAAACGCCGCATCCGCCTGGCGAAACGGAAAGCTGTTCTTTGACGGTATCCCGCTTGAGGCCGTGATCAGGCAACTGAAGCGGACCTATAATATTTCGATTACGGTGGTCAACAAACAGATCATAACCTGCCCGGTGTACGGGGACTTCAGTCATACCCACATCCGGGAAAGCCTGCAGCTGCTGGCCGAAAGTCTGGGCGCCACCCTCCGGGAAACGGGGGGCAGCTACCGGATCACAGGCGGCAGCTGCCATTGAGTAATTGCTTGCAGACCGGCAGAACAACGCCATCGTCGCAGAGAACCGGCAACCCTAAAAAGCATGCTTTATAATGCCGGCTGATTAACCATATGTAATTCCATAAACATGATAACCGCTTCGACTCAACCGTCCAAAACGTTTTCTCCTGTCTTTTTCAGGGGTATCTTTTTTGCCGCCCTGCTGCTGTCGCTGACCTCGCTGGTACAGGCAAAAGCAGCCCGCGGACAGGATGCCCTGGAAAAAAAAGTGTCCGTCTCCCTGCACGATGTGCTGCTGAAAGACGCCCTTCACCGGGTGGCCGAAACCGCCGGCGTGAACATCGTGTTCACCGGGAACGCGTGGTTCAATACGGCCCGGGTATCCCTGACGGCAAAGGAAAAACCCTTACGGCAGGTGCTCAGTTCCCTGCTGGCCGCTTATCCCCTCACTTACAAAGCTGCAGGCAACAATATCATTATCCGGCAGCGCACGGAGCCGCCGGCCCCGAAGAACATTACCCGGCCGGCGCCTGAAAAACAAGTACAGGGGCAGGTCACCGATGAAAAGGGGACTCCTCTCCCGGGAGTGACCGTAAAGCTGCAGGACGGCAACGCCGGCGCCGTAACTGACGCCTCCGGACGCTATACCCTTACCGTTCCGGACGACAACGCCGTACTGTCATTCAGCTATATCGGCTATAATCCCAGAACGGAAGTTGTCGGTAGCCGCAGAGAAATAAACATCACCCTCAAGGAAAGCACCGGGGGCCTCAATGAAGTAGTGGTGGTCGGCTATGGTACGCAGAAAAAAAGCGACCTTACCGTAGCCGTTTCTACCATTGCGCCTACCAAGCTCACCCAGCGCCATGCTTCCAACCTGACGACCGCCCTGCAGGGACTGGCCCCCGGCGTTACCGTATGGGATAAGGGCGGTGAACCCGGCGGCTCAAATAACGCTTTTAACATCCGCGGCGTAACCACCCTGAACAGCAGCACGCCCCTGATGATCGTGGATGGGGTGGAACAAAGCGCGTATGACCTCAACCCGGACGACATCGCCTCGGTATCCGTACTCAAGGATGCCGCCTCCACCGCCATCTACGGCTCCCGCGCCGCCAACGGGGTGATCCTGATCACCACCAAAAGAGGCAAGAAGGGTGAGGTGAGGGTAAACTACAGCGGATGGATGGACTTCCAGAACCTCAGCACCGTTCCCAAGCATATCGACACCCGGTCGTACCTCGAGCTGCAAAACCTGGCCTATGAGAACCGCGGCAGCGACCCGCTGTATTCCGACGAAGATATCCAGCACTATGTGAGTGGCGACGACCGCCTGAAATATCCCCTGCCCAACGACTGGTTCAACCAGCTGATCCGGAAAAACGCGCCCTGGCAAAACCATTCCATCGATATTTCCGGCGGCGGGGAAAAGCTGACCACCTTTCTCAGCCTGCGCTACATGGACCAGCAGGGCGTTTTTCCCAACCACGACATGCAGCGCTACCAGCTGCGGATGAACAACGACATCCGGATCGCCGACAACTTCAGCGTGAATGCCGATCTTAAGGTACGCCGGCAGAACCGGAACCGTACCAATATGGATCAGCTGTATCACTGGATGATCCACGGCTCCCAGCTGGCCGTGCCCCGCTATCCCGACGGCACCTACGGGCTGAGCAAACAGGGCAACAACCCGCTGGCCTATGCCGACCCCAATATTGTCGGCGGTACAAAATTTACGGATGACAATGCCGTCATCAACCTGCAGGCCAACTGGGATATTGTAAAAGGCTTGCATTTTATGACCCAGTACGCCTTTGAGATCAACCGGGTCGACACGCTGATGAATACCCCTACCTACGAGATACGGGATTACTGGAACAAGGACGTGGTGCTCAAAAGCAACGATGTAAACCAGCTCAAGGACGGCCGGCAGGAAGACCTGCAGAAAACCTGGAACAGCACCCTCTCCTACGATTTCCTCCGGGATAAACACGCCGTCAACCTGCTGGCGGGTTATTCGGAAATCGCTTACCGCCTCACCGGCCTGCATGCTATCGGAAAGAAACTGTACAACAACGACCTGCAGGATATTGAGCAGAGCGAGCCGGACAGCCGGCTGATCGGTAACAAGTATGCCGACTGGGGCCTTCGCTCCGTATTCGGCAGGGTCAACTATAACTATGCCGAACGTTACATCCTGGAGTTCAACATGCGCTACGACGGCTCTTCCCGTTTTCCGCCGGGCAACCGCTACACCTTCTTCCCCTCCGTATCAGGCGCATGGCGCATCTCCGAAGAGAAATTCTGGGACCCGCTGAAAGACATTGCAGACCAGGTAAAGATCAGGGGCTCCTGGGGGAAGAACGGCAACCAGAACATCAATGATCTGTATACCTACTTCGACCGGCTGAAGGTAGCCAACTACTATGCCTTTAACGATGTGCCGGTAACCGGCGTGCTGCAGAACGAACTGACCGTGAACGATCTTCACTGGGAGATCACCACCCAAACCGATATCGGCCTCGATCTTTCATTCCTGCAGGGAAAGCTCAACGCATCGTTCGACTGGTACAAGAAGCTGACCAGCGGCATCCTGCAGGAGCTGCCGATCCCGGGCGTCATCGGCCTGCAACCCGTGGCCACCAATGCCGGCAAAGTACAGAATACCGGCTGGGAACTGCAGCTCAACCATCAGAACGATATCGGGCAGCTGCATTATGATGTAACCGTCAACTTTTCCGATGTAAAGAACAAGATACTGGACCTCTCCGGGGCCGGACCTTACTTCAGCCAGGAGAAAGACCGTTATATCCGCATGGTGGGACAACCCATCGACGCCCTCTGGGGATACAAGACAGACGGCCTGATCACCCAGGAAGACCTGGACAAGGGATACCCGCTCCTTTACCCGGATACCAAGGTCGGCGATATCAAGTATGTGGATACCAACGATGACGGCAAGCTTACCGCAGACGACAAGACCATCCTCGGATCTACCATTCCCCGCTGGACTTACAGCGCCAACATCAACCTGAGCTGGAAGAATTTTGACCTGAACCTTTTCCTCCAGGGCGTAGGACAGCAGAACATGATGCTCTGGGGGGCATTTATTGAGAACGGCAGCTGGGAAGGATTCATGCTCGATATCGGCAAAGACTACTGGACCCCGGAGAACACCGACGCCCGCTTCCCCCGTCCGGAAAAATCCAGCAACCGCGATACCGAGCCTTCTTCCTGGTGGACGCTGAACGCCAGCTACCTCCGGCTCAAGAACCTGCAGCTCGGCTATACCTTCCCCAAAACGCTGACCCAAAAGATCCGGATCCATAACCTGCGGGTATATGTGGGAGGAACCAACCTGCTGACCTTCTCCGGTCTGAAAAAATGGGGCATGGACGCCGAAACGCCCAGCGGCCGCGACGCCATCTACCCCCCGCTGAAGACATACACCGTCGGCCTTAACCTCGGATTTTAAACACGGATACCGCTCCTTTTGCAAAAAACAACAATCATGAAACCGACATTATATATAAAAAGCTGTCTTGCCCTGTTACTGTTCTGGGCGGCGGCCGGATGCCAGAAAGACCTGCTGAACACAGCACCAAAGACCGACCTTATCGGCAACACCTTCTGGAAAAGCCAGAAAGATGCAGTCAACGCCGTCAACGCTATTTATTCCAAGCTGCCGGGGATATCGGAGCTGCAATGGGACCAGCTTTCAGATATCGGAATGACCAACAATAACGGCTCGGCCCTCTCCGAATACATCGAAAAAGGCGCGCCCAACGCCAACCTGGACTTTTTCGGAAACCAGTGGAAAGACGCTTATACGGCCATCCGGGCGGCCAACTATTTTCTGGAGAATGTCGACAAGGTAAAGGACGCCGATCCGAATACGGCGGACAGCCTGCTGCTCCGCCTGAAAGGCGAAGCCCGCTTTATCCGGGCCTTCTTTTACACCCGCCTGGTGATGCTCTTCGGAGACGTGCCGCTGATCACCCAGACGCTGGAGCTGTCGGAAGGCTATGATGTACCCCGCACCCCCAAAAATGAGGTATGGGATTTCGTGGACAAGGAGCTGACGGATATCGCCGGTAACTTGCCGGAACGCTATACCGGCGACGATATCGGCCGCATTACCCGGGGCGCCGCCCTGGCCATGAAGGCGCGCGCCATGCTCTATGCCGGGCGTTGGCAGGCCGCCGCCGATGCCGCCAAAGCGGTTATGGACCTCAATGTTTATTCCCTTTACCCCAGCTTTGCCAAGCTGTTCGGGTATGCGGCGGAGCACAGCAGCGAAGTGATCCTGGACCGGGAATATGCCAAGGATGTGCTGCCTTCCTCCTTCTTCAACACCTACGCCCCCAAGGGTATGAACGGGACCATCACCATTGCCCCGACCGGGATGCTGGCAGATGCTTTTGAAACCAGCAAGGGACTGTCCATCGATAAAGACCCGGACTATAATCCCCGCAATCCTTATCACAACCGGGATCCCCGTCTCGGCTATACGTTGTTTCTCCCCGCCTTTTCCGACGATGTGCCCGGCGACAAGTTATACAATGGGAAACCTTATGACCCGCGCCCCGGCTCCCATACCGCCGACGAGGTGGAAGTGGATTATCTGCGCTCCAAAACGGGCTTCAATACCAAAAAATACGTCAACCCCGAAGACATGTCGGACCGCTCCAACTGCGGCACCGATTTTATCCTGATCCGCTACGCCGACGTCCTGCTGATGTATGCCGAAGCCAAAACGGAGCTCAACCAGATCGATGGTGCTGTCTATGACGCCGTTAATGCCATTCGGACGCGCTCGGATGTGAATATGCCGCCGGTGCCCGCCGGCAGGTCGCAGGAGCAAATGCGGCAGATCGTCCGGCACGAACGCATGGTAGAGCTGGCGATGGAAGGACTGCGCTTTTTCGACCTCCGCAGGTGGAAAACCGCGGAAAAGGTGATGCAGGGCGCCGTGCGGGGCATGACCTATATCCGCAGCGGGGGAGCAACAGTAGACACGGTAGTCTATGGGGGCATCGTACGGCACTTCAACCCCGACCGGGATTATCTTTTCCCCATTCCCCAGCAGGAGGTGCTGCTGAACTCAAAACTTACCCAGAACCCGGGATTCTGATGTGATCTCTCGTTTCCCATAAAGTGGCTACATTCGCGGAAACATCCGGAAATGCCAACCGAACCTTCTTCCGCGGGTGCACGCTTCCGCGAAGCCATGCGTGCCGAAAAGCCGCTGCAGATCGCCGGCGCGGTGAATGCCAACCACGCCCTGCTGGCCGTACAGGCCGGCTTCAGGGCCATCTACCTGTCGGGAGGCGGCGTGGCGGCCGGCTCGCTGGGCATTCCCGACCTCGGCATTACCACACTGGAGGATGTGCTCACCGATATCAACCGCATCACCGGCGTTACCGATGCCCCGCTGCTGGTAGATGTGGATACCGGCTTCGGACCTTCCGCCTTTAATATCGCACGCACGGTAAAGTCGCTGATCAAAGCGGGGGCAGCCGCCCTGCACATCGAAGACCAGGCAGGGGCCAAGCGCTGCGGACATCGTCCCGGAAAAGCCGTGGTCTCCCCCGCCGAGATGGCCGACCGGATCAAAGCCGCCGCAGACGCCCGCACCGACGACAACTTTCTCATCGGCGCCCGCACCGACGCGCTGGCCGGGGAAGGCCTGGAAAAAACGCTGGAGCGGGTGACGGCCTACCGGGACGCCGGGGCAGACTTTATCTTCGCCGAGGCGGTCCGTGAGCTCCCGCAGTACGGGGAATTCGCAAAAGCCACCGGCCTGCCCGTACTGGCCAACATCACCGAGTTCGGGCTTACTCCGCTGTGGACCGTTGAGGAGCTGCGGGACGCCGGCGTAAGCCTGGTGCTGTATCCCTTGTCCGCCTTTCGTGCCGCCAACAAGGCCGCGTTGAATGTATATACGCATATCCGCCGCGAAGGCACCCAGCAATCGGTGATCGATACCATGCAGACCCGCGAGGAGCTGTATGTCAGCATCGGCTATCACGCTTTTGAGCAAAAGCTGGACGCCTTGTATGCCGGCCGGTCCGAGCCGTCCTGAACCCGTAATCCAAGCTATGTCCTACGAATCCCACAGCACCACCAGATTTTCCAACCGGGTGGATAATTATGTCCGCTACCGCCCCGGTTATCCTGACGCGCTTCCCGCACAGCTGGAGCAGGATGGTATCCTGCGCTCCGGAATGCAGATCGCCGATATCGGCTCAGGGACCGGCATCTCCACGGCGCTTTTTCTGAAAAAGGGATATCCCGTTTTTGCGGTGGAGCCCAACGGCGATATGCGCCGGAAGGCAGAGGAACAGCTGGGCAGCCTTCCCGGCTTTTCCAGCATAAACGGCACGGCCGAACAGACTACCCTGCCGGATAACAGCGCCGATCTGATCATCGCCGGACAGGCTTTTCACTGGTTCGACCGGGAAAAGACCCGGGCGGAGTTCCGCCGCATTTCCCGTCCCGGCGCTTATGCAGCGCTTTTCTGGAACCTGCGGCTGACCGACACTCCTTTTGCCCGGGAATATGAAAAGCTGCTGCAGCGGTTTGGGACCGATTATAAACAGGTAGGGCATAAGGAAATGGCATCGGAAGACAAGATCGCCGCGTTCTTTGCACCGGAACCCTATCTGGTCCGCACCTTTGACAATGAACAGCATTTCGATTTCGAAGGGCTCAAAGGCCGGCTGTTGTCCAGCTCCTATGCGCCGGAAGCCGGGCATCCGGAGCACCTGCCGATGCTCGATGAGCTGAAACGCCTGTACGACCGGTATGCAGCATCGGGTATCGTTCGTTTCGGCTACACCACGGTACTGTATGCCGGCAAGATAAACTGATCATCTAAAAACATTACGATCATGCAGGAAGCACCTCAACCGGGTTTTAAACCCAAGAAATCAGTGGCCCTCTCCGGTGTAGCCGCCGGCAATACGGCGCTCTGCACCGTGGGTCACAGCGGCAACGATCTGCATTACCGGGGTTATGATATTCTTGAGCTCGCCGAAAAAGCCGCTTTTGAAGAAACCGCTTATCTGCTGATATACGGAGCGCTGCCCAACATCGCGCAGCTGAAGGCCTACAAAAAAAAGCTGCAGGGACTGCGCAGTCTGCCCGAAGCCGCGAGAAAGGTCCTGGAGCTGATCCCGGCCAAAGCTCATCCCATGGACGTGCTGCGCACCTATACTTCGGTGCTGGGCACGCTGGCTCCCGAGCCGCCGGATCATCATGACGAAGGGGCAAGGGATATCGCCGACCGGCTGCTGGCCTCCTCCGGCTCCGCCCTGCTGTACTGGCATCATTTCTCGACAAGCGGACGCCGCATTACGGTAGAAACGGACGATGACAGCACGGGCGCTCATTTCCTGCACCTGCTGCACGATAAAAAGCCGTCCGCATCCTGGGAAAGGGCCATGCAGATATCCCTGAACCTGTATGCCGAACACGAGTTCAACGCCTCCACCTTCACCTGCCGCGTGATCGCCGGCACAGGCTCCGATCTCTACTCCGCCATTACGGGAGGCATCGGCGCGCTGCGGGGATCTAAGCACGGCGGGGCCAACGAGGTGGCGTATGAGATCCAGGAACGCTATGCCGCCCCGGAAGAAGCCGCGGAAGATATCCGATACCGGCTGGGAAAGAAAGAGGTCATTATCGGTTTCGGGCATCCCGTTTATACGGTGTCTGATCCGCGGAACCAGGTCATCCGGTCCGTGGCCCGCGAGCTTGCTGAAGAAGCCGGGGATATGCGGCTCTTCGGCGTGGCGGAGCGCATAGCGCAGGTTATGAAAGCGGAGAAAAAGATGTTTCCCAACCTCGACTGGTTCTCTGCCGTAGCGTATCATCTGATGGGCATTCCCACGGCCTTTTTCACGCCGCTCTTTGTCATCGCCCGGCTGACCGGCTGGAGCGCGCATGTCATCGAGCAACGGCAGGACGGCAAGATCATCCGCCCCGGCGCCAACTATACCGGGCCGGCGCCCCGGCCTTTTGTACCGCTGGAAGAACGATAGACTGTCCGAAAAATCGTAAATTTGATCATAACTAATGGCAGTTGCCAAAGTGTTATTGACATTAAATAAAATGATATGGAAACGATCCTGATACAGCTGACCCATAACAAGGCTTACAGGCTATTACGAGACCTGGAAGAATTGAAGGTAATCAAAGTGCTCAAAAAGCATATAAAGGAGGAGGCTAAGCCACCCCAAGAAAGTAGTACAGCCAAATTCAGGGGATCGCTTAACCTCACTGCTGAACAGTATAGGGACTTTCAACAACATGCAAAAGACATCCGCAACGAATGGCACAACGATATTTAATTGATACCAACACTGTCATCGATTATCTCGATAATAAACTGCCTGCTCATGCGGCTGATCTGATTGATACCGGAGAAATAGCCTTATCAGTAATTACCCGCATGGAATTATTAGCGTGGCCCAAAGCTACTTCCCAACAAATCGCAGTATTGGAAGATTTCATTAATGTTACTACGGTTTGGGGATTAGAAGAACCGGTTATCATAAAGGGTATTGAAGTACGAAAGACTTATCACCTGAAATTGCCAGACGCTATAATTGCCGCAACCGCACTTACTTTAAATCAGGTGCTTTTGACCCGGAATGTATCCGACTTCAAACATATTGCAGGATTATCATTAGAAAATCCCTGGGAAATGTAGTAGCTAAAGAACCGGTATACCAGAATACTATGCAAAATAGATTACCCAATTCTTCTGTCCCTATCCACAACGACCGCCCCCAACCCGACAAGGAGCTCACCGACATCGCCGACTATGTGCTGAACTACAGGATCAGCAGCGAGCTGGCCCGGGAAACGGCGCGCTACGACCTGCTCGACACCCTCGGCTGCGGGCTGGAGGCGTTGGAATACCCTGCCTGCACCCGGCTGCTCGGCCCGGTGGTGCCCGGTACCATCGTGCCGCAGGGAGCAAGGGTGCCCGGCACTCCCTTTCAGCTGGACCCCGTACAGGCCGCCTTCAACATCGGCACACTGATCCGCTGGCTGGATTTTAACGATACCTGGCTGGCCGCCGAGTGGGGCCACCCTTCGGACAACCTCGGCGCCATCCTGGCTACCGCCGACTGGCTCTCCCGTACCGCCGCAGCAGAAGGAAAAGCCCCGCTGACCATGCATAGCGTGATCGAAGGCATGATCATGGCGCATGAGATACAGGGGGTGATCGCTCTCGAAAATGCTTTTAACCGCGTGGGGCTGGATCATGTGGTGCTGGTAAAAGTGGCTTCTACCGCCGTAGCGGGAAAGCTGCTCGGCCTCAGCCGCGAAGCCCTGATCAACGCCATATCCCTGGCCTTTGTCGACGGACAGGCGCTGCGCACTTACCGCCATGCCCCGAATACGGGCAGCCGCAAATCCTGGGCGGCCGGCGACGCCACCGCCCGCGCCGTAAAGCTGGCCCTGATGGCCCGCGCCGGGGAGATGGGCTATCCCGCGGTGCTGACGGCGGAAACCTGGGGGTTTTATGATGTGCTGTTCGGGGGAAAACGTTTTGTCTTCCAGCGGGACTACGGCTCCTATGTCATGGAGAATATCCTGTTCAAGATATCCTTTCCCGCGGAATTTCATGCGCAAACCGCCGCAGAAGCCGCCATGACCCTGCACCGGAAGCTGAAGGCGGCGGGGCGCAGCAGCGACGATATCCAGAAAATCAGCATCCGCTCCCACGAAGCGGCCCTCCGCATCATCGACAAAAAAGGTCCCCTGCACAACCCGGCGGACCGCGACCATTGTATCCAGTACATGGTGGCCGTACCGCTGATCTTCGGCCGGCTTACCGCGGCCGACTATGAGAACGGCATCGCCGCCGATCCCCGTATCGACGCCCTGCGGGAAAAGATAGACATCGTTGAAGATCCGCAGTTTACCCTGGATTATTATGATCCGGAAAAGCGCTCCATCGCCAACGGGTTGACGCTGAAGCTGAACGACGGCACCGTCTGGGAGGAGGAAGTGGTGGAATATCCTATCGGGCACAAACGGCGGCGGGCGGAAGGTATTCCCCTGCTGATGGAAAAGTTCAGGACCAACCTGGCGCGCCGCTTCCCGGAAGCGCAGCAGCAGGCTATCCTCGACGCCTCCCTGGACGCCGTGAAGCTGGAGAACATGCCGGTGCATGCGTACGTGGATCTGTACGTCAGCCCCCGGTAAGATTTGCCCGAAAGAATTGTTTATCCGTCTGCTATCCGTATTTTTATCCCAACCTTATACCGCGCTTATGAACATTCGCTTGCTTACCGCCGCCCTGCTATGTTTCGGTTGCCTCGGCGTACGGCCGGCGACCGCCCAGCAGAAGGTATCCCTGAAGCTCGATTTCAGCACGGCCAAAAAATACCAGTACGACTTTTCCACCCACCAGGATATCCGCCAAACCATAAAAGGACAGGAAGTACGCAGCCAGCAGGATATCCGGATGGGCTATACGATGCAGGCCGGAAAAAAGGACGCCGCCGGCAATACGGTTGTCGAATCGACCTATAACCGCTTCAGCTATCTCATGAACAATCCCATGATGGGCGGAAAGGTCGGCTATGATTCCGGGCATCCGGAAGATTCCAGCACTGCGAACGGCCTGGTAGCCGGTATGATGTCCAGGCTGTTCAAAGAGGTGTTTTCAGGATTTCTGCATCATTCGTTTTCTTTCACCATTTCCCCGCAAGGGAAGGTGATCTCCGTGACGGGCATCACCGAAATGATGGACAGCGCGCTGGACCATGCGGACTTTCTGCCGCAACAGGTAAGGGAGGCCATGAAGACCAATATGAAGAAAAGCTTCAGCAACGAGGCCATGCGGGAAACGCTGGACAAGTCTTTTGACCTGTACGCCGGCCACCCGGTAGCGGTGGGAGACAGCTGGGAAAAATCGGCTTCCCTTACTACGCCCGTGGCCATGGATATGCAAAGCCATTATACCGTAAAGGATATAAAAGACAAAACCGTTTCGCTCGCGGTCAGCTCAACGCTTGCCTCCGGGCAGAGCGGGGAAACGAAATTAAGCGGCACACAGTCCGGGACCATGGAGGTGGATCGTAAAAGCGGCATCCCGCTGCGGGCAGATCTCAATCAAAAAATGGAGGGTTCGCTGTCCACCCAGGGCATGACCATCCCCATGGAGATCACCGGTACCATCACCATTACGGGAAAAGCGCTGTAAGCTATACGTCGCAGACCTTTACGCACTGCGCAAGGGATTCCAGCTTTGCGGCATTGTCTTTCGGGGAAGGTACAAACTCCTGCGCCACGTAACCCTGGTAACCGGTATCGAGAATAGCCTTCATGATGGCCGGATAATACAGTTCCTGCGTCTCATTCAGCTCATGACGCCCGGGTACCCCGCCGGTATGGTAATGGGCAATATAAGGATGGTAGTCTTTTATGGTATGGATCACGTCGCCTTCCATGATCTGCATATGGTAGATGTCATAAAGCAGCTTGAAACGGTCCGAGCCGATCCGTTTGCACAGCTCTACGCCCCAGAGGGTATGGTCGCACATATAGTCGTGATGGTTGACCTTGCTGTTCAGCAGCTCCATCACGACATTAACCTTATACCGCTCTGCCAGGGGCATCAGCTTTTTTAATCCTTCGGTGCAGTTTTTCAGCCCGGTTTCGTCGTCCATGCCCTTGCGGTTGCCGGAAAAGCAGATGATGTTCTTATATCCGTATTGGGCCGCCAGGGGCAGGGCCTCGGCATAATTTTTCAGCATGGTATCCCAGTACTGCGGGTCATTCCAGCCCTTGGGAATGCCCAGGTCGCCGCCGTAGCACATGCCCACATCCAGGCCGTATTTCTTGGCGGTATCCCATTCCTTGGGGCCGAGAAGGTCTACGGCCGGCAACCCCATCTTTTTCAGGGCTGCGCAAAAGTCGTCCAGCGGTATGGATTGATAACACCAGTAACAGGCGGACTGCCGGATATTGTTTTTCAAAGCGGACATAGGCGTTGCGGTCTTTGTATGAAGGGTCAGCAGAGCGGAAGGCGCCATGCCCAGCACGGCTCCTCCGCCAAGGATATTTTTAACGGCCCTGCGCCGGCTGATGTCTGGTGCCATACGATCGGTTTACACACAGCTACAGGCTGTGCGCTACCAAATTACTCAAATTATTTTATTCGGCGCGCTGAAAAAGCCGGTGGATCCGCTGCTGACCTCAGGCAACAGGTACGTCCTGCGAAGGACGGCCGGCCGCGCTGGTCTTGGGCAGTACGATGCGCAGTACGCCGTCTTCATAGGAAGCCTCAATTCCCGAGGTATCCACTTTTCCTTTCAGGTCGATACTCCGTTCGAAGCCTCCGGTGTACTCCTTATAGATAAATTGCGCCGTGTCTTTTTCTTCCGCTTTATAACGGATGTAGAGCACATCGCTTTGGGTGCTTACCGAAATATTTTCCTTCCGCAGCACCGGGGCGTATACGGTCAGGTGATACGCCGTTTCGGTTTCTTCGATGTTCAGCGGGGGCGTGACCGAAAAGCGCCTGCCCCGGAATCTGCCATAAGGGGCCCGGGGGCCGCAGGCATAGGTTCTGTATCCCATGATGGTTGTTTTTAAGTTTATTGTAATACGGCCGTGTCTTTCGAAGTCGGACTTTTACGGATGTCCTTCCCGTCCTGATC
The DNA here is from genome assembly GCF_039541075.1 of Compostibacter hankyongensis. NCBI lineage: Bacteria > Pseudomonadati > Bacteroidota > Chitinophagia > Chitinophagales > Chitinophagaceae > Compostibacter > Compostibacter hankyongensis. Next base: position 66,463 of record NZ_BAABFN010000001.1, read on the forward strand.
CGGGTGATGATAATGATCCGGCCGCACTTCATCATAACAATGATGGCGGTGCCGGTACCCGCCTTCCGGCCGGCTCCAGGGCCGGTGTCCGGCAAAAACGGACAGGGCGAGAAAGGTAACCAGCGCTACCAGGGCGCCGGTCCAGAAATGATTACGTCGCATGTGATTTGTTTTTTAGTGGGTTATTGAACGGGTATCTGCTGTTCTTCACCGGTCCTGTCCCGGAAGGAATGCCGGCCGTCTACCGGAATGCGGTCGTCCGGGCCGTTGCCGTCCCGGTAAGGGTAATGCCAGGGATAGCCGTATCCCCTTCTCCAGCCGCCCCAGAAGAAGGCCCGGGACAGCCAGAAAAAAAGGAAAATGAAGAAAAAGAAGAACGGGAACCTGAACGGCGCAAAAAACAAAGCCGCTCCTACCAGGACTCCTATCAGGATTGCTTTCAACGGAAATCGCATGATCATAAGTTTTAAAAGTGAATAAAGGTTGTTTCATCCTCGCATGTTAACATGCCCGGTTTCTTATGCAGACGAACCGGATCCGTTTTTACTTTAAGCTTGGACGGATTTTTTTCAGATTTTTTTGAAGCCATAAAAAAGACCTGGAAACCAGGTCTTTTGACAATCGTTTTTTTGGCGCCGTTTATGCCGGGGCATGCTCAGCAGGGGCCCGGGCCGGCGCCCCGGGATGATCTCCGCTGCCGCCATTCCTGTTTAAAACGTTCCCGTTCCTCGGGACTGAGGTTCATGAACTTGTTCTTCCAGGGCGGGCCGCCCCGGCGGAAGCCGCCCCGCGATCCCGGACGGAAGGAGCCAAACAGGATCCGGCAGAGGACCAGCAGTCCCAGCGCCCGGCCATAGCCGATCCTGGGTACGTTGAAGAGCTGCGGCAGGACGGCGTTCCACAACAGCATAACCACCGCCCCCAGTAAGAGCAGCGCAGCGATGACGAACAGGGGGACGACAAAAAAACGTTTTCTTTTGGGTGCCATACCTTATCATTTAATAATTCATAAATTCATCATAAAGGGTCTGAAGACGTTGACGCAGGTGACGCACGGCATAGCCTTTACGGGAGATCAGGGTCTTGATGTTCTCACCTGTTTGCTCCGCTATGGCCGCGAAAGTCATCCCTTCCAGCTCATTCAGCACAAAAACATCGCGTTGCTCCTTCGGCAGCTCATCCAGCGCCCGGTGCAGCTCCTGCCAGAACAGGTCGCGCAGGTAAGCACTCTCGGGACCGTTGTCATCCGCCAGCAGGATCTCCTTAAAGCCCAGTTCTCCGCCGGCATTCTCATACAGGTAATCTTCCAGCGCATCCGGCTGCTTTTTGCGGTATCTGTCGATGATCTTGTTGCGCGCCACGCGGTATAGCCAGGCCCCTATCTCGTCGATGACATCCGGTGCGCCGGAAAGCTGGTACCATACTTCCTGCAGGATGTCCTCCGCATCCTCATTACTCGATACTCTTCCCCGGATAAACGAAAAGAGCCGTTTACCATATTCCCGGACCGTATCCTGGATCTTATGAGGGCGGGAGTTCATGAAGGCGGGTTCTCGTTTCTGGTTTGACGTTTGACATTCAATAGTCTAAGGTTTAAAGTCCAAAGTTGATCTGCCTGGAGCGGAACCTTAGATGTTAAATTTTTATATGATTACTTCATCATCAAATTTTCAAATTTTCAAATCATCAAATCCGATTCAATGCCCTTCACCTTTCACCGTTCGCCTTTAACCGTTATTCCCCCTTTAGGGGGTCAGGGGGTAGCAGGCCAGCGGTTGTTGTTCCGGTTGATGTCCGGCAGCTGTTTTTCCGGGTCCAGCACCACCGAGGTCACACGGCTGACGGTGGGGCTCCGGAAGGTCCATTCCCTCCCCTGCTGCCAGATCTCTACCGGCAGGTGCAACGTATGCTCCTTTCCGTTACTCTCCGTTATCTTCACGATCGCCGGCATCGGCAGCTGCTCCAGGTTCTCCAGGGTGATCAGCGCTCCGCGGGAAGGGTCGCCATCCGTATAGTTTACCGACTTCACCGCCTGATCCAGCTTCCAGTTGTGGATAAACCAGCCCCGCCAGAACCAGGCCAGGTCTTCCCCGGCGCCGTTTTCCATCGCATGGAAAAAATCCTCCGGCGAAGGATGCTTATACGCCCAGTCGTGGATGTATTGCCGGAAAGCGGGATCAAAGCGTTCGGGACCCAGGATCACTTCCCGCAGCAATACCAGGCCGAATGCCGTCTTGAAATATTCCACCGGGTGATCGTCTTCTCCGAGAAAAGCATCTGCGGTGGTCAGTACCGGCGGTATGCCCGGCTTTTCGATCACCTTCAGTATCTCCTCTGCAGGATTCCCGCCGGCCGGGGCATATTCCCCGTCGCGCTTGGGGGCAAACTCCCCGTTGTTGAACGCTTCGTGGGCATAGATATCGATAAAGGTGTTGAACCCTTCATCCATCCAGGCATTCCGTCGCTCGTTGCTACCTACGATCATGGGAAACCAGTTGTGTCCGATCTCGTGCGCCGTCAGCATCCAGAGCGATTGGGCATCGGCCTTCCAATGATCGAAGACAATCCCGGGAAATTCCATCCCGCCGACCGCCCCGGCGCAGTTGACGGCTACCGGATAAGGATATACGAACCATTTTTGGGAAAAGATCTCTACCGCATTTTTCATGAACTCGGTGCCCCTTCCCCAGGCCTGGCTGCCGGCGCTTTCCGCCGGATATACCGACATGGCCATGGCCTGTTTACCGCCGGGCAGGTTGATGCGGGCGGCATCCCAGATAAACGCCGCAGAAGCAGCCCAGGCCACATCCCGCGTATTTTTCATATGGAAATGCCAGGTTTTGGTGCCCGCGGGAGGCCTGCGCATCTCGGCCGTCACCTCTTCCGGCGTGCGGATAAAAACGGTCCTGTCCGAAGCGGAAGCCTGCTTCCAGCGCTGCTGCTGCGCCGGTGAAAGCACGGCTTCCGGATTGACCAGCGCCCCCGAGCCCGCCACGATCATGCCGGCCGGAAGGGTTACCCGGTAATCGATATCGCCATAATCCAGGTAAAATTCGCCGCTGCCCAGAAAGGGAAGCGTGTTCCAGCCCCGGATATCATCATAGACGCACATCCGGGGGTACCAGTAGGACACTTCATAGACACGGCCGTTGCGGGTATCCAGATAGCCGGAGCGCCCGCCGCCGCCCGATTTCCCGAGGTAATAGCGATAAGTGATCCGCAGCTGCAGCTGCCGGCCTTTATCCAGCGGCCGCTCCAGCAGCAGCTTCATCCGCGTATCTTCCACCCGGTAGTCCGCCGGCATCCAGCTGTTGCCCTGTCGCACGCTTACCTGCTCCATCACGAAGCCGTTGCCGCTATCCGGCACGCCCGGCGCCTGCATGGTGTTGCTGCGGGAATCTTTGCGGGTAATGTTCTGGTCCAGCTGCAGCCAGAGATAACGGAGGGTGGCGGGGCTGTTGTTGCTGTATGTGATGGTAACCTGTCCGCTGATGCGCTTGCCGGCAGTATCCAGTGTAGCCGTTACCGTATAATCCGCCCGGTTCTGCCAGTAAGCCGGACCGGGAGCGCCGTCCGCATTGCGTAAAAGCGTTCCCTTTGCGGTATAGAACAGGGGTGAAAAGGCCTTTTGCGGGTCGTAATGCGACTGCCCGTATAACGGCAGGCCTGACAGTAAGAACAGGGCGGCGAGCCAGCCCGGAGCCAAACGTGTATTCATGATAGCTAAAATACAAAAACCCCTGGCTTGCAGGGGTTTTTGATTCCATAAACGGTTAGTTGTCTTTGAAATGCCGGTGTTTCGACAGGCAACATCAGAGGGGCCGCCTGCCGACGACATGCTATTTAAAATCCTCGTCCTTCAGCCCGCTGTTCACCGAAAAGGTCTTTGCCTGCATCTCCACTTCCATACCGCCGTTATTGGTGGTCAGCTTATGGGGCAGCTGTATGCCTTTCGTGGCCTGATAGTCCCCGTACAGTGTATAGGTTTGCTGCGGGCCGCCGGGTCCCTGCTGCTGCTGGGTCTCCTTCAGCTTCAGCCCGCTCCTGGTGTCGTAATAGGCGGTCTTCTTTTCGCCGTCCGGCGTAGTGATCTCCAGCACATAGGCGTCCTTATCGTCCAGCGGCTCTATACCGGAGAGCGTAAGCTGATAGCCGCTTTTGCCGTATTCCAGCTCCGGGAAGGGCTGCATCTTTTTCTTCATGTCCGCCTTTGTGGCGTCGTCGAGCGGCACTGCGTTACCCATCTGTTCCGCCTTTACCATATCACCGTTCACCACGATCTTCGACACGGTCATCTTCATGTCCGGCACCTCGATCTGCATCTTGAACTTATCCGGAAGCCCAAATTCCCGCAGGATGGTGATATCCTGTCCCTGTACCGTTCCCGTATAGGAGAGGCTCATGTCTTTCACGCCCTGCAGCAGCGTCTTTCCGCCCACGGCCTGCAGGTAATGATCGATCACGCTTTGGGCCGTCACCCCGGCGGGCACCGGTTTTTTCTCCACCTCTCTCCAGGTGTTGTTCTGCGGGTTCATATCCGGAAGCTGGTGCGCGGGGTCCAGCACGACCGACTGCAGCTTCGAGGTGGAGGCATATTTGAAGGTCCAGGTGCCGCCCCGCTGCCAGATCTGGGCCGGCAGGGTGAGCGTATCGGCCTTCCCGTTGCTTTCCCTTACAGCCACCACCGCGGGAAGCGCCATGCGGTCGAGGTTTTCGATGGTAATGAGGGCCCCCTTGGCCGGATCGTCATCCACGTATTTCACATCTTTCACTCCCTGGTCCAGCCGGTAGTTCTCCAGGAACCATTCGCGCCAGAACCAGGCCAGGTCTTCCCCGCCCACGTTTTCCATGGTATGGAAAAAGTCCCAGGGCGTGGGATGCTTAAACGCCCAGCGCCGGATATAGGTGCGGAAGGCCAGGTCAAAGCGTTCGGGACCCAGGATCAGGTCGCGGAGCAGATGCAGCCCCAGCGCCGGCTTGGAATAAGCCGTAATGCCCAGGTTATAGCTCTGCACCACATCGGGAATGGTATTGATAGATTCGCTGCGCGGGCTGAACAGGTAGCTGGCATCCGACTCCACATTGGGGGTGCTGTAAAATTCGCCGTTGTTGAACTGCTCGGTGGAAATATCGTTGATAAAGGTGTTAAAGCCCTCGTCCATCCAGGGGTATTTGCGTTCGTTGCTGCCCACGATCATGGGGAACCAGTTGTGTCCGAACTCATGATCGGTAACCCCCCAGAGGCTCTTCCCCGAGCTTTTGTAGCTGCAGAACACGATGCCCGGATATTCCATACCGGCCACGAGACCGGCTACATTGGTGGCGGAAGGATAGGTAAAGGGATACCATTGCTTGGAATTCCATTCAATGGATTTCTTTACAAACTCGGTAGAACGCTTCCAGCCTTCGTCGGTAGCGGCTTCTACCGGGTACACCGACTGGGCCAGGGAGGTCTTTCCATCCGGCAGGTTCATCCTGGCCGCATCCCAGATAAAGGCTTTGGAGGCGGCCCAGGCCACATCCCGGGTCTGCTTGCACAGAAAATGCCAGCTGAGGTTCCCCTTCTGCGGGCGGGACTGCGGGTTGGCGACATCCGCTTCGGTACGGATCATCACCGTCTTGTCGCTGTTGCGCGCCTGTTCCAGCCTTTTCATCTCGGTATCGGTGAGCACCTCTTTGGGATTCTGCAATTCGCCGGAACCGACGATCACCAGGTTGGCCGGGGCGTTAATGGTATAATCGATGTCCCCGTATTCGAGATAAAACTCGCCTGCGCCCTGGTAAGGAATGGTGTTCCAGCCTTCCACGTTGTCATAGACCTCCATGCGGGGATACCACTGGGCGATCTCGTAGATCCAGCCGTTCTTTGTGCTGATCCTTCCCATACGGTCGGTGCCGTACTCAGGGATGTCGAAAGCATATTCTACCCGGATATGGACGGTGCCGCCCTGCGCCTTCAGCGGCTCCTCCAGCCGGATCTGCATGCGGGTATCGTTTACCGTGTAATCGGCAGACTTCAGCTTCTTCCCTTCGCCGACCGATACCGATTTCAGCTCAAAGCCTTTGGTAAAGCTCTTCGCGGCAAAACGCCCGCCGGTCACGTCAGAGGTGGCTTCGGCGCGCGAATCCTGACGGTATATGTTCTGATCCAGCTGCAACCAGAGAAAAGGCAGCTGCTCGGGACTGTTGTTCCGATAGGTGATCTCCACCGTACCGGTGACCCGCTTGGCGGCCGTATCAAGGGTACAGCTGATCGTATAGTCGGCACCGTTCTGCCAGTACTGCGGTCCCGGCGCGCCGCCGGCGCTGCGGAACTCATTTCCCTGGGCGGGATAGAACAGGGGGTTCCACAGGGCATGGGCATCATAGCGGGAGGACGCATCCGCCTGCTGGGCCCGGGCAGGGCCGGCGGGAATGCAGAGCGCCGCACAGATCAACAGGGCCGGCAGGAAAGCCGGCCATACTTTTACGCTCGGTTTCATTCGTCAATATTTTATCTTTTCAATGGCCTTTTACCTTTTTCCTTTCACCCTTCACCTCCCCCCTTTAGGGGGCCAGGGGGTTCCCTCTTCTAATAACGGATCACCTGCTCCTCGATACCTTCCGGCAGCTCCCGGAACTGGTACTGCTGTGTACGCAGCTGGGGTTCAAACCCCGCCTCGCGGATGGCCTCCTGCATGGTTTTATAGGTAAACCGGTGGGGCGCGCCCGCAGCGCTGACCACGTTTTCTTCGATCATGATCGATCCGAAATCGTTAGCGCCGCCATGGAGACAAAGCTGGGCCACCTTCTTTCCCACCGTCAGCCAGGATGCCTGGATGTTCTTTATGTTCGGCAGCATGATGCGGCTCATGGCGATCATGCGGATATATTCCTCGTCGGTGGTAAGGTTGTGCACGCCGCGAATACGGGTCAGCAGCGTATCCACATCCTGAAACGTCCAGGGTATGAACGCCAGGAAGCCCGGGGAGTCCGCCGGCTTTTCGCTTTGCACCTGCCGGATGTCGATAAAATGCTCAAACCGCTCTTCCAGGGTTTCCACATGCCCGAACATCATGGTGGCGGAGGTGGGGATATGCAGCCGGTGGGCGGCCCGCATGATATCCAGCCACTCCTGAGCGCCGCATTTTCCCTTGGATACCAGCCGCCGTACCCGGTCGTTCAGGATCTCGGCACCGGCGCCGGGCAGGCTGTCCATCCCCGCAGCGCGGAGGGCTTTCAGCACCTCCTCGTGGGTGCTCTGCTCCAGCTTGGTGATGTGCGCCACCTCGGGAGGCCCCAGGGCATGCAGCTTCAGCTGCGGGTACAGCGCCTTGAGCTGACGGAAAAGGTCCACATAGAACTGCAGGCCGAGCTCCGGGTGGTGCCCTCCCTGCAGCAGCAGCTGGTCGCCCCCGTAGCGGAAGGTCTCCTCGATCTTTTTCCTGTATTCTTCTATGCCGGTAATGTACGCTTCGGGGTGACCCGGGATGCGGTAGAAATTGCAGAATTTACAATTGGCGATGCAGACGTTGGTGGTATTGACATTCCGGTCGATCTGCCAGGTGACCTTCCCATGCGGCACCTGCTGCCGGCGCAGCTCGTTGGCCACCTGCATCAGCGCCGGCAACGGCGCATGCTCAAACAGGAAGAGCCCTTCTTCCAGGGTCAGAAACTCAAAGGCCAGGGCCTTTTTGTAAAGCACGTGTAAGTCCATTCCAAACGTTTCGGTTTCCCTCGTGGTCCGGCAAAGATAAGGGAATTGGCAAAAAGCCGTATTTTTAAGGACATGCGGCTGCCTATGCTCCTGTCCCGCTTTTTCGCCATCCTGCTGCTGCTGCCTGCCCTTCACGGCCGGGCGCAGTATGTCGCGGAAGTCACTCCTCCGGCGAAGCTGATCACCAGCTTTCCCTTCCGGCAGTTTACCGGCGGGGTCATCGTCATTTCCGGATGGGTCAACCATGCCCCGGACACGCTGAATTTTATCCTCGATACGGGCAGCGGCGGCATTTCGCTGGATTCCGCCACCTGCGATTCGCTGGGGTTGCCGCTGACGGCTTCCGACCGGATCGTCCGCGGGCTGGGCGGTTACAAACCCCTCATATTCGCGCACGACAACACACTGATGCTACCGGGGCTGAAGATAGACAGCCTGGACTTTCACATCACCAACTATGAAAAGATCAGCTCCGTTTACGGCGAAAAGATCGACGGCATCATCGGCTACAGCTTCTTCAGCAAATTCATCGTCCGGCTGGACTACGACAGCATGAAGGTGTTCGTGTACGGCCCCGGGGAATATGCCTACGAGCGCGGAGGAAGATTGCTAAAGCCGGCGGCGGGCCATATTCCCGTGCTTTCCGTTCCCATACGCAACAAAAAAAGGGTCGGGGGACGTTATTATTTCGATACGGGCGCCGGTCTCTGCCTGCTCGTGACCCGGCAGTTTGCCCGGGACAGCGCCCTTTTCCGCGGACGCCGGCGCCGGAAGATCCTGTATACCGAAGCGCAGGGGCTCACCGGAAAAATGGAGATGGGGCTGACCACCCTGCGGGAGCTGCGGATAAGCGGGTATGTCTTTCGCAATGTGCCGGTTTATCTTTTCGACGACGTCTCTAACGTTACCGCCTATCCGTACCTCGGGGGCCTGGTGGGCAACGACCTGCTGCGCCGCTTCAATGTTACGCTCAATTATCCCGCCCGGGAGATCTACCTGAAGCCCAACGGGCATTTTCATGACCGCTTCGATTATTCCTATACCGGCCTGATCATGTATTTTATCGACGGGAGGGTAGTGATCACGGATATTATCAAAGGGTCGCCCGCGGCCCGGGCAGACTTCCGCCCGGACGATGTGATCATTGCCGTAAACAACGACTTCAGCAACAACATACAGCGGTACCGCGAACTGCTCAAGGAAGCCGGCACAAGAGCCCGGCTTATTATCCGCCGGAAGGGGGAGCTGCTGGAAAAGACGCTGCCGGTGAAAAGCATCCTCTCCCGCTAACGCGCCGCTCGGTACAAAATCGTAACTTTGGTGCCTTTGCGGAGAACAGACAACAGATACCATAATGATTCATTTTCACAGGTTCAAACTGGATAACGGGCTGCGGGTGATCGTACATGAGGATCATACGACGCCGATGGCGGTGATGAACATTCTTTACGACGTAGGTGCGCGTGACGAAGATCCGGCACAGACCGGGTTTGCCCATCTTTTCGAGCACCTGATGTTCGGCGGATCGGTGAACATCCCCGTATACGACGAGCCGCTGCAGCGCGGCGGCGGGGAAAACAACGCCTATACCACCAACGACCTGACCAATTACTACCTGCAGCTGCCGGCAGATAACCTCGAAACGGCCTTCTGGCTGGAAAGCGACCGGATGCAGTCCCTGGCCTTCAGCGAGAAAAGCCTGGAAGTACAGCGCAAGGTGGTCTGCGAGGAATTCAAGGAACATTATATCAACAAGCCTTACGGCGATGTGTGGAAGCTGCTGCGCGAGATGTCCTACCAGGTACATCCCTACCGCTGGATGACCATAGGCCGGGAGCTCTCCCATATCGAAAACGCCCGGCTGGAAGATGTAAAAAGCTTCTTTTTCAAACATTACCGGCCGGTAAACGCCATCCTGGTGGTCGGGGGCAATGTCACGCGCGACCAGGTAAAGGCGCTGGCGGAGAAATGGTTCGGGGATATCCCCTCCGGGGAAAAATACAGCCGCCACCTGCCCGAGGAGCCGCAGCAGGAAGCGGCCCGCAGCCGGGAGGTCCATGCCGATGTGCCGCTGGACGCCCTCTATAAATGTTTTCCCATCTACCCCCGCTCAGATCCGCGTTATCACACCGTGGACCTGATCACCGACCTGCTGTCCGGGGGCAGCTCCTCAAGGCTGTACCAGGCGTTGGTGAAGGAGAAAAAGCTTTTCAGCAATATCTCCTGCTACCATTTCGGCAGTCTCGATGCGGGTCTGCTGGCGGTGGAGGGTAAGCTGATAAAAGGAACCCGGATGGAAGATGCGGAAGCGGCCGTGCAGGAAGAGCTGAAAAAGCTGAGCCGGCAGCCGGTAGCCGATAAAGAGCTGGAAAAGGTGAAGAACCGGGTGGAAAGTCTGATCGCTTTCGAGGACGTGACGCTGCTGAGCCGCTGCAACAGCCTGGCTTTCTATGAGCTGCTGGGCGATGCGGAAATGATGAACCGGGAAATGGAGCACTACCGTAGCGTAACCCCTGATGACATCCTCCGGGAGGCGGGTCAGCTTTTTGACGAAAAGCGCGCCAATACGCTGTATTACTACAGCACCCACACCTCCTGAGTTTAAAGTCCAAAGTTTAAGGTCTAAAGTTCCCTTCCAGGCCACTTAACTTTAGACTATTAAATTAAATCAGAAACCAGAAAGGCGCAGCATGGGCAACGGGATTGAATTATTTTTAAATAGCGTTGCCGAACTTCGTTTCATCAAGACCTTAAAAATCATATTCGCGAGATAAACGTCAAACCAGAAACCAGAAACGCGCAGCGTTCATCGAGACCTTTAAAAATCATAGTGCGCGAGATAAACCAGAAACAAACAATGCCCGACAGAAGTATCGCCCCGAAGATAAAAGACGCCACGGATTACAGGATCATCCTCCCGGCTTATGAACATTTCAAGCTGGACAACCATATCCCGGTATACCTGGTCCCTTCGGAAGAACAGGAGACCCTGCTGCTGGAATTTGTCTTCCCGGCCGGCAGCTGGTACGAAAACAAAGCGCTGGTCGCCGACGCTACCAACACCCTGCTGAAAAACGGCACACGCCGTCGCACGGCGCTGCAGCTCAACGAAGAGATCGAATATTTCGGCGCTTTCCTCAACCTGCATTGCCGTTACGAGCACGCCCACCTTACCCTGCACTGCCTGAGCAAGCATATCGGCGATCTGCTGCCCCTGCTGCAGGATATCCTGACCGAACCGGCTTTCCCGGAAAACGAGCTGGACATCTACCGGCAGAACCGGAAACAACGCCTGGCCGTTAACCTCCAGAAATGCGATTTTGTGGCCAACCGGCATATCGATACTTATCTGTTCGGCGCTTATCACCCCTATGGCCGCACGAGCAGCATGGAGGATTACAACGCTTTGCAGCAGGAAGACCTACAGGGCTTCTTTCAAAAATGCTATGCGGGTCAGCCCTTCCGGCTTTTTATTGCCGGCAACATCCCGGCCGGGCTGCAGGAGCAGCTCAACCGATACCTGGGCGGCGACCCCCGGCAGCCTGCCGAGCCGCTGCATAAGCAGGACCTTCCCATACAGCCCGCCCCTGAAAAGCAATACCGGATAGACCATGATCCCAACGGGGTGCAGGGCGCCATACGCGTGGGCCGGCTGTTTCCCAACCGCTATCACCCCGACTTCCCGAAGATGAAGCTCCTCAACACCATCCTGGGCGGGTATTTCGGCTCCCGGCTGATGCGCAATATCCGGGAAGACAAGGGGTATACCTACGGCATCTTCAGCTCCCTGTACGATCACAGCCAGAGCAGCGCGCTGACCGTCTCCACCGAAGCCGGCCGCGAAGTCTGCGAGGCCGCCGTGGAAGAAATCTTCAAAGAGCTGGAGCAGCTCCGGCAGCAACCCATACCCGAAGAAGAGCTGAACCTGGTCCGCAATTACCTGATGGGCACGGTGCTGGGAGACCTGGACGGTCCCTTCCAGGTGCTGGACCGCTGGAAAAAACTGATCCTGGCAGACCTGGACGAGCAGTATTTCTATAATTATATAAAAACGGTAAAAACAGCTACCCCCGGGGAGCTGCAGGAGCTGGCCGGCCAGTATTTCGATCCTGTCGAATTTTACTCGCTGATCGTGGCCTGACGTCATATGGAAATCCCGGGCGACTATCCGTTTCGCCCCCGGGGATTACCTTTGCTTTATCCGCTTACCGATCCGATCAAAGGTGCAATATGAAAAAGCGATTTTCCTTCAAAACAATCGAGCCGGAGGGTTTCAAGGCCATGCGGGGCATGGAGCAGTACCTGTCCGCTACCGGTATAGATCCGCTGCACAAAGAGCTGATCAAGGTGAGGGCCTCCCAGCTCAACGGCTGCGCCTTTTGTCTCGACATGCATGCCCGGAAGGCCCGCGAGCTGGGGGAGACGGAGCAGCGACTGTATCTGCTTAACGCCTGGAGGGAAGCCCCTCAGTTCAGCGAGGAAGAAAAGCTCATCCTGGCCATGACCGAAGAGATCACCCTCATCGGGCAGCAGGGGCTCAGCGAAGCAACGTATGAGCAGGCGGTGGAACATTTCGGAGAGAAAGGTACCGCCCAGCTGATGATGGTCATCGTCGTCATTAACTCCTGGAACCGCATCATGGTAGCCACGCAGGAGCCGCCGGGCGGACGCTGAGCGCCGGCACGCGATACCACATCTTTTATGCGCCCCCTGCAATCAAAAAAAGCTTTATGAACTTCCTGATCCGCCTGCTTATCGCCTCCATTGCCGCCTTTGCTACCGCCTATCTCCTGCCCGGCGTACACATCGATCACTTTACCACCGCCATATGGCTGGCGCTGGTGCTGGCCTTGCTCAATGGTATCCTCCGCCCTGTCCTCATCCTGCTGACGCTGCCGATCACGGTCTTTACCCTGGGCCTGTTCCTGCTGGTGATCAACGCTTTTATTATCCTGCTGGCCGAGCACGTCATCCGGGGCTTCCGCGTAGACGGGTTCTGGTGGGCTTTGCTGTTCAGCATCGTCATGTCGCTGGTCAGCTCGTTTATGGAGCGGCTCGGCCGAAGGACGCAGGCGGAAAACTAAACCGGAGCCTTCCGCATGGAATTCGATAAAAAATCGCTGGACAACGAAGCGCTGATCCGCTTTTACCAGGCATTGGTCTTTCCCCGCCTGGTAGAGGAGAAAATGCTGCACCGCCTCCGGCAGGGAAAGGTCAGCAAATGGTTCAGCGGTATCGGGCAGGAAGCCGTCTCCGTCGGCGCCACGCTGGCCCTGCAGCCCGATGAGTGGATACTGCCCCTGCACCGCAACCTGGGCGTTTTCACCACGCGGCAGCTGCCGCTGGAAAAGCTTTTGCTGCAATGGCAGGGACACCCCGGCGGATACAGCAAGGGAAGGGAACGCTCCTTTCACTTCGGCGATCCCGACCATCATATCTGCGGGATGATCTCCCATCTCGGACCTCAGCTGTCCGTGGCCGCAGGGATCGCCCTGGCGCACCGCCTCCGGAAAGAAGACAAGGTATCGCTGGTCTTTACGGGCGACGGGGGCAGCAGCGAAGGAGAATTTCATGAAGCGCTCAACCTGGCCGCAGTATGGTCGCTCCCCGTGATCTTCCTGGTGGAAAACAACGGCTACAGCCTGAGCACGCCCGTATCCGAACAATACCGCTGCGAAAAGCTCTCCGACCGCGCAGCCGGCTACGGCATACCCGGTCTTACGATCGACGGCAACAACCTGCTGGAAGTATATCATACCGTGGCATCGGCGCGGGAAGGCTGTCTCCGGCAGCAAAGGCCCGTACTCCTCGAGTGCATGACCTTCCGCATGCGGGGGCACGAAGAAGCCAGCGGAACGCGCTACGTGCCCCCGGAGCTGACGGCGCAGTGGAGCGCCAGGGACCCGGTGCACTGTTATGAAAACTGGCTGGAATCCGCCGGCATATGCCCACGGGAACGGTTAAACGAAATAAAAGCCGGGCAGGAGAGCCGTCTGGAAGCGGCGTTTGCCGCCGCGGCAGACCGGGAAGCGATTTTTGCACCCGATGCGGAAGAACGGGATGTCTATGCGCCGGCGCCCGGGAACAGCGCCGCGGGGAACAGGAACAACGACCCGGCGCCGCCCGCTGATTGGGTTCATCCCGTTTCCGGAGCGACCGGGCGCAGCCGGTCCGGCGGTCCGGAACAATCCGGGAACGAAACCTCTTCCGGAGCCGCGGGTGAGCGCCCGGTGGTCCGCGGCCCGGAGACCCGCTTTATCGACGCTGTTTCCGCCGCGCTGCAGGAGGCGATGCTGCGTCATCCCAACCTCATCCTCATGGGGCAGGACATTGCGGACTACGGCGGTGTATTCAAGGTCACCGGAGAACTGGCCGCGCAGTTCGGGAAAGAGCGGGTACGGAACACCCCGCTTTGCGAAAGCGCAGTGATCGGCGCGGCGCTGGGCCTCTCCCTCGAAGGATATAAAAGCATGGTAGAGATGCAGTTCGCCGATTTCGTGACCTGCGGCTTTAACCAGATCGTAAACAACCTCGCCAAGATCCATTACCGCTGGGGACAGCCGGCGGACGTGGTCATCCGCCTGCCCACGGGCGCGGGCGTCGGGGCGGGACCCTTTCATTCCCAGAGCAACGAAGCCTGGTTTGTACACACCCCGGGGCTGAAGGTGGTATACCCCGCTTTCCCCGCCGACGCCAAGGGCCTGCTGACGGCCGCCCTGGAAGACCCCAATCCCGTGCTCTTCTTCGAGCACAAGGCGCTCTACCGGAGCGTGAGCGGACCTGTTCCCGAAGGATATTACACCCTTCCTATCGGGAAGGCCTGTACGCTGCGACCGGGGGGCGAAGCCTGCATCATCACCTACGGCATGGGCGTGCACTGGGCGCTGGAATATGCGGATGCCCATCCCGGCCGGCCGGTGACCATTCTCGACCTGCGCAGCCTGCTCCCGCTGGATACGGCAGCCATCTGCCAGGCGGTAAAAGACACGGGCAAAGTGCTCATCCTTCATGAAGATACGCTGACCGGCGGCGTCGGCGGAGAAGTAGCCGCCCTGATCGGGGAACATTGCTTTGAATACCTGGATGCTCCGGTGATGCGCTGCGCAGGACCCGACACGCCGGTTCCTTTTGCGCCGGCGCTGGAAAAGCGGTTCCTGGCGCGAAGCCGCCTGGAGGGGATGATGAAAAAACTGCTGGACTATTAACCAAAATCTTATACGATGGGCCATTACAACCGAAGGGATTTTCTGAAGAACGCCGCTATCCTGTCCGGCGCTGCCGGCCTCAGCAGCATGCTCCCCGCCTCCGTACGCCGGGCCATGGCCATCCAGGCCGACCCGGGCACTACCTTTTACGATGCCGAGCACATCGTGCTGCTGATGCAGGAAAACCGCTCTTTTGATCACCTGTTCGGGACGCTGAAAGGGGTAAGGGGCTTCAACGATCCCCGGTCCAGGCTGCTCCCGGACGGGGATAAGGTATGGATACAGAAAGACAAGGACGGCAACGCCCATGCCCCTTTTCATATCGACCTGCACAAGACGAAGATAACCTGGCAGGGAGGGCTGGCGCACAGCTGGCCCGATCAGAGCGCGGCCCGCAACCAGGGGAAGTACGACAACTGGATACCGGCAAAGACGACCATGACCATGGGCTTCTACGACCGTTCGGATGTACCTTTCTATTACGCGCTGGCCGACGCTTTTACCATCTGCGATCACAACTTCTGCTCCTCGCTGACCGGCACCACACCCAACCGCCTGTTTTTCTGGACCGGCAATATCCGCCCCCGGCCCGACGGCCGGTCCCGGGCCGCCGTGCTCAATTCCATGGCCGAATCGCGCGACGACGTGTATGTGGACTGGTACACGTTTCCCGAACTGCTGGAAGACCACGGCATCAGCTGGAAGATCTATCAGAACGAGCTGTGGAGTGCCGATCTGCAGGGCGAGGGGATCGACTACTGGCTGGGCAACTACGGCGATAACGCCATAGAATATGTGAAACGGCACCGGGTAAAGCTGTCCGCCTATTTCCGGAAGAACGGAGACCATACGGTGAAACCGGCGCTCAGCCCCCAGGAAGTGCAGGCCCGCTACGACAAGCTTTCGGAGAAGGAAAAAAATCTTGTGGACAAAGCATTCACCACCAATATCGACGATGCCGGCGACTACCTGAAGCTGGCGCCCTATACCTTCAGAGACGACCGGGGGATGTCGCAGACGGTGCAGATTCCCCGGAACGACATCTTCCGAAAATTCCGCGACGATGTGAACAACGGTACCCTGCCCGCCGTGTCCTGGCTGGTAGCCCCGCAAAGCTTCTCCGATCATACCAGCACACCGCTGTACGGCACCTGGTATGTATCGGAAGCGCTGGACATTCTTACCCGGAATCCCGAAGTATGGAAAAAAACGATCTTCATCCTCAACTATGACGAGAACGACGGTTATTTCGACCATCTTCCTCCTTTTGTACCGCCGAAACCCGGCGAGGCATCCTCCGGCAAGGTATCGGCAGGCATCGATACCGCATCGGATTATGAAAGCGCCTCAGATGCGCCCATCGGGCTCGGCTACCGGGTGCCGATGATCATTGCCTCGCCCTGGAGCCGGGGCGGCTATGTAAACTCGCAGGTCTTTGACCATACCTCCACGCTGATGTTCCTGGAAAAGTTCCTGAAAAAAAAGACCGGACGGGAGATCGTCTGCCCGAACATCAGCAGCTGGCGGCGTGCCGTCTGCGGCGACCTCACTTCTGCCTTCCGGCCCTTCCGCGGCGAAAAGATACCGCTGCCCGGTTTTGAGGACAGAGAAACGGTGATCACCGATATCCAGAATGCCCGCAACAAACCGGCCCAGGAAACGCCCACCCCGCTTTCGCGGGAGGAGATAGAAAAGATCAATAAACACGCCGCCTTCTCTGAGGGCTCGTCTTCGTGGATGCCACAACAGGAAAAGGGAACCCGTCCGGCATGCGCCTTACCCTACCGGCTATACGCAGACGCCGGCCTTGACGAAAGCAGGAGCCGCATCCGGGTCCGCTTCGAGGCCGCCGGCCCGGAGGCGGGTTCCGGAGGGGCGGGAGCGGCTTTCAATGTATATACGCCTGCCTCCTATGACGGCGTCCGGGGAAAGACCTGGGCCTATGCTACGGAAGCAGGCCGCCACGTGGAAGATGCGCTGGAGCTGGACCGGTTCCCGGAAGGGCGTTACGATCTTCGCGTGCACGGTCCCAACGGATTTTTCCGCGGCTTCAGGGGCGACCGGCAGGACCCGGCGCTGGATATACGCTGTACCTATGAGCAGAAGACCGGCGGGCAAAGCCCGAACGGCAATATCCTGTTGCTGCTGGAAAACCGGGGGGCCGAATCCCTTCGGATCACGGTTACCGACAATGCTTACGGAACGCCGTTACGAACCATCCGCCTTCCGCCGCACAGCAACCATACAGCGACGGTCGACCTGAAAGGCAGCGCCGGATGGTATGATCTTTCCCTGCACGCAGATGGACATGCCGTATTTGGCAGACACTATGCCGGCCATGTCGAGACCGGCCGGGAATCCATTACCGATCCCTATATGGGTGGCGTGATGTAGCGCCACAACGAAATGAATACCGGATAAGGAAAGGCTACCCCGGGTCCGATGTTGCTACGACTTCACCGCTCCGCCGGTAGCTGCGTGGACCGCCGGACGGGATCAGCGGCTGCCCAGCCACAGCACGGGATGGCGGATGGGAAGATTGCGGATCACCTCTTCGTCCTGCGGATCATGATCCAGTCTTTCCCAGAGCCGGAGATAATCCTCGCTGTGAAAAGCAACGGCGCCAAACACGAGAAAAGGCTGTGCCACCGGCCAGCTTTCCCAGTGCATCACATCCTTCCGGTAAGGCCATTTTCCTTTATCGGCCACATAGGGATACATAAAACGGATACCCTGCCGGATACCCCGGCCGTCGGCCGTGCTGTAACTCCAGAGATCATGCTGAGGATCGCTGAGGATCTGGCAGAGCCCCGCCATGGCATCCAGGTTGAACAGCGAGTAGCCGTAAGGTTTGGTGCGGGCCAGCTCGAGGGGGAAGCTGCCGTCTGTCGCCATCTGCTTCGGGAGAAAGACTTCCCGGTAACGCCGGCGACAGAACTCAAGCAGCTGCTCATTGTTTGTGAACCGTGCAAAAGCGGCGGCCTGCAGGGCCCAGCAGGTACCGTGGTTGTTTTTAGCGTTCATCTCCGCTTTTCCATAGTCGCTGTTGACCAGCCAGCGTTCGTATTCGGAAAACCAGGCTTTCAGCGCCTGCAGCTCAGCGGCCGGAATTACGCCGGCCTCTTCCATGATACGGAGCGCCTGGGCCACCTCCAGCAGCTGAATGGTATCAATGATACCGATACCCCTTCCGGTGACCCTCCCTTTGATGGCCTGGGCATATTGCAGGTTGGGACGCATCAGCGTGGCCGTGTCCACAAACCAGGCCAACGCATGCTGCAACGCTTTTTCGAGGTATTTTTTATCGTGGGTGACAAGGTAGGCCGCCGCCAGATCTCCCATGATCTGGCTGAGCCGGATCATGGCATGCCGGTGCTCCACAAAGTTCTCGGGATTGGTTTCCCCGTCCCTTTGTATGTAAGGGCCGTCGGGATGCTTGGGGTCCGGCCACCAGTAATCTCCTTCAGAGTAAAACTCGTGCCTGTCGCCGGCACTGCGGGGGCAGACAAAGGCGGTGATGGTCACCGGCCGTTCCTGCAGGGCTTTGTCCGCTTTGTCCAGGATGGCCTTTTTCCGGAAAGTTAGGACCTCCGCCGGTTGAGCCGGCTCCTGGGCATATCCCTGCATGCCCAGGCAGACGCACAGCAACAGCGCAAAAAGAGGCTTCCCTTTTATAAGCCTTTTCACACCGGCCACCCGGGCGATAAATATTACCATATTCGGTTTCATAGCTTTTTATTTAACGTATGGGCGTTAAGGTTACTCCGAACAGCTTCATGACTTCATTTCCCCGGATCTCCGCAGGCCGTATGCTCAGCTCCTGCAGGCCTGACGGGATTTTTACCGTCCCGATCTCCTCGGTATAGATACGATCTTTATGTGCAGGCACCTGTACTTTTTTCTCCAGGGTCTGCCCCGCTACCGTTATCCGGTAAGTGATGCCCCGGTTGTCCGCATCGGTACTGTACTTAATGCTTACCCTGAAGACAGCGGGCTGTTCCAGGCGAAAGGACCAGCTCATCCATTGCCCCGGATTGTTCCAGTGGTATACATAATACCTGGAGGCCTTGCCGTCGCCGTAACGCAGCCCCTTGCCGTGCAGGCGGCTGTCGAAGGCCAGCAGCCGGTTGGCGTACCGGGTTGCGGAAAGCCGGCGTACGGTGTCCGCCGCGATGCCGTCTTTAAACTCCATCACTACTACGGTGCTGACCGTATCCGGGGCAGGGCGGGGCAGGGATACGGCCAGGTCGCGCGGGTTCAGCCTTTTTACCGGCAGGGCGGTTTGCGCAGCATCGCGGAGGAGATAGGTTTTCGCGGGCTGGCTTTCCAGACCACCCACAACGAGCTGCCCGTTTGCCGGCCAGTGAAAGACCTGGAGAAACAGCTTATTGCCCCTGCGGGTGGACACCCCCCAGGGCTGCAGGGGCAGCGGGGTGGCTGTCGTGCCGTAAATGCTTGTTCCGTTTTGCTGCATCCACAGTCCGATGCGGTAGAGAATGGCGGTATCGCGGGGATCCATCTCTCCGTTCCCCATCGGGCCCACGTTCATGAGCAGATTGCCGCCGCGGGAGGCGGCTTTGGCCAGCAGGCGGATGAAATGCGAAAAGGGTTTGTGACTGCTGTCGTACCGGCTGTAGCCATACGATTCGTTGGTAGTGGGAATGGCTTCCCAGTCGCCCGTTACCGGGAAAAATTCCTGCGGGCGGTCCGAGGTGCTCTGGTAATCGCCAAAATGATATTCTCCATAATTGGCCAGCCGCCCGTCGATGACCACCGTACTGTCGATCTTCCGGATCTCCTCGAGGATACGCAGGTTTTCGGAAAAAGGCAGCTTGCTGGGCGTATCAAACCAGAGGATGTCGGGATGGTATTTCCGGATCAGCTCCCTGATCTGGGGAATGGATTTTCCGTCCACGTATTTTCGGATGCGGGTCAGCATATCGGGGTGATAGTCGAACCAATGGGTACCGCCAAAAAGATGAAGATCGCCTCCGGGATTTTGATAATCCCAGTCGTTGCCCGGCGCATCGGGATCTTCCCAGTCGAAGGCCTGGGAATAGTAAAAGCCGAAGCGGATACCGTATTTCTTACAGGCGGCGGCCAGCTCCAGCATGGGGTCGCGGTGAAAGGGTGTGGCCTTCACGATATTATAATCCTTCACATCGGAATCGTACATCGCGAACCCGTCGTGATGCTTGGAAGTGATGATGAGGTAGCGCATGCCTGTGGCCCGGATACGCCGTACCCATTCGTCGGCATCAAACTCCTGCGGGTTGAACTTTTCCACCAGGTCGCGCTTATATTCCGCCAGGGGGATCTTTTTGATACGCATGAGATGCTCGGCATAGCCTTTCACCGGCTTGCCTTTCCATTCGCCCCCGGCCAGGGAATATACGCCCCAGTGGATAAAGCAGCCGAAGCGGGCCTCCCGCCACCAGGCGATGCGGCGGTCGTGGTTCCGCATGGAAGCTTTCCACCAGCCGTCCAGCGCGGCCGCGGCGGCCAGGCTGTCGCGTTTCTCCCCTGCGGCCAGCAGGGCGGCGCTGTCTGCGGGCGCCTGGCTTTCTCCTTCCCCGCGGGGCTGACCCGAGCAGGCGGCCAGGAAAACAGCCAGCGCCAGAAGGGGAAGCCGTTTCAGGAATATGGTGTTGCTCATAGTATTTTTTTAAAGACGCTGCAACAGCGGTTTTATATTACGTATATATGTTACCGTTACTACCATAAACAACGGTTCTTTCAGCGGCTGCCGGAACTCAGATCCAGAAATGCCGAAGGGATGCCCCGGCTACTTATGCTGATCACACTCCGGCCGCCCTGCTTCTTCATGCGGATGAGGGCCCGGCCGTTATACAGCTCCAGCTTGCGCGAGCCGTCGGAGGTACCCAGATCGTCCAGCAGCACGCCGTCGCCGGTCAGCCCGAAGCGCACCACATTGCGGGCATCCAGGCAGGGTATGCCATGGCTGTCCGTGAGCGTAGCCTCAACAGTGGCGGTATCCCCGGAGGAGTTAACCTGACGGAGGGATAACCGGGCCGGGGAGCCCCACTGCGCTGTCTGGTAATGAAAAGCAATGCTGTCGGTGACCGTAACGCGACCCTTGCGGGCTACCACGCGCAGCGTATAGTCGCCCTCCTGCATGGGCAGCTCCCAGCGCAGGCCTGCCGCCGGGAAATCATGGCTGTCGCGTTTTTTCCGGCCATAGCTTCTCCCGTTGACAAAAAGCTCGGCTTCCGCGCAATTGGAATAGACTTTAACCGTCTCCTTCTTCCCTGCAGCCCCCCAGCGGGTGGGCCAGGTATGGCCGTAGATATGTACCATGGGCTGATCAGACCAGTATGACTGAAACACATAATACGCTTCCTTGGGCCGGAGGTCCCGTTCTACCACTCCTTTCTGATTCACATAGGGAAGGGGGTTATCCGGCCGCAGCGGGGTGGCAAAGTCCTTGAATATCCAATAGGCGCTGCCCGTCAGGTCCGGCATTCGCTCCTGCTCTTGCAGGTACCAGTCGATAAGGTCGCACTGATAGGTTTCCGACCAGTCCCCGTCGCGCGAAGCACGGGCTTTTCCACCGCTAAGGGCGGCGTCGCCGGCCTTTTCAGCCACGCCCTGCCCGGTAGGGATACCTCCGAGCCGGGCATAGGGATCCTCCGCATGGCGGCGTGCGTGGCTGTCGGCTCCCCACTCGGCATGCAGAAAGCGGGGTACTTGTCTGATCCATTTCTCCGTCGCGTCGCGATATTCGGTATAGCGGCCGCTGTACCACCCGGCCCAGATGGAAGGGGAATATACGTCTACGATGTCCTTACAGAAATCGCAACGCCGGATGGCGGTGAGACGGCTGCTGTCCAGCCGGTGCGCGAGGTCATTGAGCTCCTTCATAAAAGCCCGGATCTTTTGCCGGTCGAATTCCGCAAAATCGCCCGGCCAGTCGTTCTCGTTGCCCAGGCTCCAGATGATTACGGCGGGGTGGTTGTAATGCTGGTTGATCATGTTGGTCAGCATGCGCCGCGCCTGCGTTTTATACGTCTCCCCGCCAAGCCCGCCCCGGCACCAGGCCAGCTCCTCCCAGACCAGTATGCCCAGGCTGTCGCAGAGGTGTAGCACCAGCGGCGACTGCTGGTAATGCGCCAGCCGGATAAAGTTAACCCCCATTGCCTTGATCAGCAGCATTTCCCTGCGGATCATCGCTTCGGTTTCTGCCGCACCCACGCCGGCGCCATCCTGATGGCGATGCGTTCCGCGCAGCAGCAGTCTTTTCCCGTTCAGCATAAATGGTCCGTGCTCCATAAAGGTAAATTGCCGGAAGCCGAATGTTTCCTGTCGTGTCTGCTGCGTCCCGTCCGGCGAAAGCAATACCGCTTCGACGGTATACAGGGCAGGATCGGAAGGAGACCATAGCTGCGGTTTGTTCACCGTAAAGGAAAGCAGCTTTTGCATTTCCCCTTGGGGCTGCACGCGGCGCTCTTCTTCCCGGACCATCTTCCCCTGCGGATCCTTTATCTTCAGGCGCAGGACCGCCTCCCCCAGGTGATCCGGGTTACGAAACGCCGTGCTGATCTGTACGGTACCCGTGCTGCCGCCGGCATCCACGCGGGGCAGGATATGCACCTCATCCAGGGAAAGGGCGGGGACGTATACCAGGTTCAGATAACGGTATAACCCGCCATGTACGGTAAAATCAGACATATCGGAAGGGATCATCTGCAGGTCTCTCGAATTATCGCAGCGGATCTCCAGCGGCACCCTACCCTTGAACCGCTTGCTGTCCGGACTTTTGGTAAAAGCCTTTACCGCATCCGTAATGTCGACCGTCCATTCGTCATACCCTCCTGTATGCGTCGCCACTTCCTGCGTATATACATAAACGTTGGTCTTTTGACCGGCGCCTTCAAAATGCAGCAGGATGCGACCGTTTTTATATGGATTTTTCAGCTGCAACTGCGTACGGTACCATCCGGGACCCTCGTAATAGTTCTGGTCCGGGTCCACAGCATCGCGTGCGTTAAAGCAGTGGGGCAGCGCAACGGAGTCCCAGAGGGGAACGGATTCGGGACTGCCTGCCGTAACTGGACGTACCGCTTCCCAGACGCCGCCCAGGTCTCCTTTCAGAAATTCCCATCCTCCTGTAAGTCGGGTACTTTGCTGAGCCCGCAGGGACAGGGTAACCAGCAGCATGCCTGCTGCCAGTAGATATTTTGCCATATGGTGCAACAAATGCTTCATTGTGCTTTTTATGCTGGAGTGAAATCCCTTACTGTATTTTCCGGCCGCTCCGTTTTCCGGTATAATTATCGTATATCCGGCGCCGTGCCCTCCGGCATGAGCAGGAGATGCTCCCCCTTCCCGGTGGATAGGGTGAGCATCCGCCCACGAAGGGCTCCTGCTTTTTTACCATCCCGGTAGAGGGTTACCGCACGTCCCGGCCAGGGGTTAAGCACCCGGCAGGTAGCACCCGCCTCCGAGACCAGCTTCACATATGCCGTACGGCCCTTCCGCTGCGCTGCGCTGACGAGGAAGCCGCCCCGGGCCCGCAGGGTGAAGGAGGCCTCCCATTCCGCGGGCCAGGCAGGGAAGAGGCGGATCACCGGATCGCCTGCCGGCTCCGGCGGCGCGCTCTGGCAGAGGGCATACTCCAGGGCTTCCGCAGCGCGTCCGAGGCGCTGCACATTCGTCGTCTGACGGCCTTCGCGCTGGTCCATGCGGTTGGCCATTATTTCAGCCTCCTTTGTATGGATCTGGTTCGGGATAAGGTAGCGCACGGCATCGGCGCGGCCCAGGATGGCGCCGGCCACCGGCAGGCGGGACAGCACATATATGGACGTACGC
Organism: Compostibacter hankyongensis; assembly: GCF_039541075.1. Classification (NCBI taxonomy): domain Bacteria; kingdom Pseudomonadati; phylum Bacteroidota; class Chitinophagia; order Chitinophagales; family Chitinophagaceae; genus Compostibacter; species Compostibacter hankyongensis. Next base: position 90,193 of record NZ_BAABFN010000001.1, read on the forward strand.
GGACCGATGCCCTGCCTGAAATAAGCATCATAGGTGGCGTTGGCGGTCTTCAGCCGCGCCGCCGGCGCGCCGGGATTACAGAGATCGAAGAACCACTGCGGCAGGGTATTGGGATCGGGCAATGCCCGGCCGTTGCCCTTGACCACCGGCGGAAGACTCTTGACCCAGGTGGGAGCGCCGGTAGCCTCGGGATAGGCAGCGCTCAGCGACAGGGGCGAGAGATGCTGCAGCAGCTCTTTCCAGCCGGCCCGCAGGTCTGCGTCAACACCGAGTATTTTCGATGCGCTTATCGCCGCCGGCAGGATACCCAGCATGGCGGATATCTCCTCCGCCGTATTGTGTCCGCCCCATACCGGCTCGTTGTCGTTCACATAACGGATATGATATTTGCCGTCCTTCTCCTTTTTCAGATTGGGAAAGCTGCGATAGAATTCCGCCATGCCTTTTATCATGGGATAGGCGCTGCGGCGCAGCCAGGCCGTATCGAGCGTATACTCATACTGCTGCCAGTATTGATAGGCGATCTTGGCGCTCCGGGAAAAGATATGCGTCACCGGACCATAAGGACCTCCGCCCCGGTCCGGGGCCACCCATCGGCCGTCCACCCATTTGCCCGCGGCCGTCCAGTTCCAGCGGCTGAAATAAGGCATCTGTGTGGCGGCATAATTTCTGAATGCCCGGGAACGCTGCTCCCAGGGCTTTTGCATGAGGTAAAGCGACCGCATTTCCCGGGCAATGCTGTCGGGCAGCGCGGGTACGCCGTTGAAAGCGCCGGTCTCAGGAATGTAGATACCGCGGCTGCCCCACTGCTGCCGCGCGGCCAGGGCATAGGAAGCATAGGCATCCGAGTACATCCCGAACATAGGATCCAGCAGCTCGGGGTGCAGGGAGGGGAGCAGGGCGTTGTACAGGCAGCTCTGGTTGGCGCCCCAATACAGGCCGCCCCACTGCCGGGTATCGCCGCCGGTGGTCCAGATCATGCCGTTGAACTTGGCCGGATACCGGCCCCGGGACGCGGAGGCCATGACATACAGATAGTAGTTGTAGTGCTTTTCGATATCGTCGGCCACGCCGTCGGTGCTGTGCAGCCGGATAGTGCCGCGTTGCCAGAAGCGGTGCCACCAGCCGCGCGTATCGGACTGCAACCCTCCGAAGCCCCGCTGCTGCGCCGCATCGAGCTTATGCATGGCTGCGGCTACGAGATCTTCCCCGGGATCAAAGCCGGCTGCGCTGGCCATAAAGAAAGAGAAAGGTTTTCCGGCCTGCGGTTCGGTATAAAGCCTGACAGTAGATTCGTTGACCTGCTCTGCTTTCACACGGCAGCCCTCCGCCCCGATCACTACGGCCGAGCCGCAATAATATTTTCCTTCCCGGAAAGCCTGGGTGAGGACGATGCGGTCGCCCTGCACCTTCACGGCCGACTCCGCCCGGTGATCGCCCCGGTGTACCGCAGCCGGCCGCAGCATGCGCAGGTCCGCATGCACGGAAGCGCCGGAGCGGCGCCGGTCCTGCACCTGCACGGCCATGACGTCCTGCCGGTCCCAGGCCAGCACGCTGGCGCGGACATCTCCTTTCTGTACCGTCACGGCGCCGTCGTAACAGGAAAGATGCTGGCGGAAGCCGGCGCCGCCGAACACCATGTCCCCGAAATCGATATTCACAAAACCGGCGCCACCGCAGTAGTCGGTATTGCGCTCATAGAAATTATGGCTGCTGAAGTCGTTGCCGAAGATGTCCACCCGGTTCAGCTGGAAGCAGAGCGCTGAGGGAACCGTCCATACCAGGCTGCCCATGCGGCCGTTGCCCACCGGCATACCGGCCTCGCTGCGCGGCGCCGGATGATCGTAGTCCAGGTCGGCATGGGATATCTGCGTCCGGAGGCTGTCTCCGGGAAGCGTATCCGTCAACGGGGAACCGATGTTCGCGCGGACCTGGGAACGGGAGACCGGACCGGCAAGGATGGCAACAGCGGCAAGGAACACACAGCGTATGAGGAGAGATAAGCGCATCTTCCGTTTCTTTTTGTTTGCAGGACGGCGTCAGCCGTCCTGAGTCATGCAATCGTTTGCAGTAATTTATGGCAAGATGTTGAAAAGAACCGGGCCGGGCCTTCATTATTTTAACGAAAACCAATAGTTTTTTACCCTTTGCTGCGCCGAAAGAGAACAGGATAGACGATCGCGTTACCAGAAGGTTCGGAAAAAATTCGAAGCAACCGGGACAGTTTGGGTCGATGGAACGCTTAGGGAGTACCGTCCGGCCAGGGCACCGGATTACCGGTAGCCTTGTAAGCAGGGCGCTGGGCATGCCAGGCTTTTAGCTGCCGCGTGAGCAACGCGGACAGCGCGCGGGTCTTTTCCGGGTAACGGGCGGAAAGATCATGACGTTCGCTGATATCGGCCTCCAGGTCATACAGCTCCAGGCTTCCGGTCTTCTGGAACCAGATCAGCTTCCACCGTCCCTGGCGCAGGGCGCTGCACCACGAGACGTCGCGCGCATCGTGCCTCACCCACTTGTTGGGAAAGTTCCAGACCAGTATACGGGTGCTATCGGCGTAGGCAGCGTCTTTCAACACAGGCACAAAGCTACGCCCGTCCACCGTCTGAATGGTATGATAATTTTCTACGCCGGCCATCTCGAGTATGCTGGGGAAAAAATCCTCGATCATCACATACTGCCGGGCGACGCTGCCCGGACGTGTCACCCCGGGCCAGCATACCATCATTGGCTCCCGGGTGCCTCCTTCGTAAAGAGAGCCCTTGCCGTCGCGCAGGGGATAATTCTGGCTGTCCTGAGGACCGCTGCGGGGGGCGCGGCTGAAACCTCCGTTATCAGACATGAACAGGATGATAGTGTTATCAGCGAGGCCGTGCTCATCCAGATAATCCATCAGGTCGCCGAGGCTTTTGTCCATCCCCTCCACCAGGGCGGCATACGCCGCTTCGGGACCTGCCAGGCCGCGTTGCCGGTATTTTTCATAAAAGCGGGCGTCGGGATTGTAAGGAATATGTACAGCGTATTGGGCCATATAGAGAAAGAAAGGTTGCTTCCTCAGCCGCACCGTATCGAGGACATGCAGGGCCTCCCGTGTCAGCGCCTCGGTGAGGAAGGTAGGAGTGCCCCAGTATTTTTCCAGCCCGGGAACGGCGCGCAGCACAAACTTGCCGGGCACATGACCGTAGTTCTGCTCCCCGAGATAGGAGGCGGGATTGCCGGCGGCGCTACCCCCGATATTGACGCTGAAGCCTAACCGCAGCGGATCGGCTCCGGGCGTCTGGTAAGCCCCGAAATGGGCCTTACCGCAGTGGATGGTAAAATAGCCTGCCGCTTTCAGCAGCCGGGGAAGCGGGGTTACATATATACTGTGGGGCTGACCGGGCACGGGACTGAGCCCGTTCACATTCCAGTCCGGTAGGTCCAGCAGGCTGTCCGGCGCATCTACGGTTTTATCCCGGTACATCGTCCAGTTGGTGACCCGGTGATGCGCGGCATTCATGCCGCTCATGAGACTCACCCGGCTGGGCGTGCAGATGGAGGCGGCATGGGCATCGGTAAACTTGAGGGAGCGGGCGGCCAGCCGCTCCATGTTGGGCGTATAAAACTCTTTGTTGGCATTCGTCAGGCTGTCCCAGAAGGGCACCGAAGTATCCTGCCAACCCATATCGTCTACCAGGAATAAGATGATATTGGGGCGCTCAGGGGCAGGCTGCTGCGCCGGGGCGGCCGGGGCGGGAAAAAGCAGGGCGAGGAAAAGAAAGCTTTTTTTCATGGTCATGCGCTGGGGTAAAAGTAAATGGCGTCCTCATCCGCTCCGCGAAGCGGCATACTCAGGGCGTCGTATTTCCGCCGGCTGTGCGGGACATGTCTTTCAGACCCTTCTCAACCTGCTGCATATGTTCAGGATCAAATACCGATTTATCGAAAAGACGGTGATATCCGGAAAGGTATTTCCGGCGCTCCTCCTTATCCATGGCCATCCAGGCAGCGGGATTATAGTAAGGGTTCAGCACCGGCATCCTGGCGTCCGTTTGTTTTCTCCACCGGTTCAGCAGCTCCAGCAGGTGTGCAGTCTGTGCCGGCATTGCGGCGGACAGATCGCGGCGCTCTTCCACATCGGAGCGGAGATCGTACAGCTCTACATGGTTGTCTTCCAGGAACTGTACCAGCTTCCAGTCGCCCTCCCGCACGGCGGAGCTGGGCGTACCCCCCTGGTTGCTGTAGTGGGGATAATGCCAGTAAAGTGCACGGGGAGCCAGAGGGCCGTTACCGGTCAGCAGCGGCATCAGGCTGATCCCGTCCTTATGCGCTTCCGGCATCAGGGGCAGGGTCGCCGCCTGCAGGAAGGTGGGGAAGAAATCGGTATGGATCACCGGGGTACGGCATACCGTACCGGCCTTTATCCTGGCGGGCCAGCGGATGATCAGCGGCACCCGGAGACCGCCTTCGTAGTTCCATCCCTTGCCGTATCGGAACGGAGCATTTGAGGTAGGCGCTCCCTCAGCGGTGGAAAGACCGCCGTTGTCCGAGGTAAACAGCACGAGGGTTTCCCGGTCGATATCCAGCTGTTTCAGCACGGCCAGCACTTTCCCCACATTCTCGTCCACGCTGTAGAGCAATCCTGCATACACGGGATTGGATTGTAAAATGCGCTCGCTCCAGCTGTCCTGCCACTGCATCCAGGGCGCATCCTTTACGATCTGCGGCAGGCTGTCGAGACCCAGGCGACGAGCTTTTTCCTTAAACTTTTGAATATAGGCCGGCTTGGCCTCTATGGGTTGATGTACGGCATAAAAGGAAAGCTCGACGAAGAAGGGTTTGTGTTCCGCGCTCTTTTGCCGGATAAAGGCGATGGCCTCGGAGGTGAGGCGGTCGGGAAGGAATTCTCCTTTGGGCCCGTCGCTCAGGCGGGGATTGTGGTAGGGGCTGAAGTAGCCACCCATGCCGTGGGCCCGCGGATTACCCGCTGCCCATCCGCCTTTGTTCACGTCGAAGCCCTGGTGTTCGGGCCAGTATTCCGGAGAGAGACCGAGGTGCCATTTTCCGGCGAAAAAAGTGGCATAACCATGTTGCTTCAGCGCCTCGGCAATGGTCACCTGTGCGGTGTCGAGGTTGAAGGAAAAAGGCCGGGGCAGCAGCCGGTCGAAGGGCATGGGACCGTTGCCGTTCTGCCGTCCGGCGATCCAATCGGTGATGCCGGTATGCACCGGATACTGCCCTGTCATGATGCTGGAGCGGGAAGGAGAACAAACGTTGCATGCCGCATAGGCATCGGTAAAGCGCGCGCCTTCGGCAGCCATCCGGTCCAGGTTGGGCGTTTCGTTAAAGGTGCTGCCGTAGCAACTTAAGTCTTTGCCGCCAAGGTCGTCAGTAAGGATAAGAATGATGTTGGGAGGCGCGGATGTCTTTTGCTGTGCAGGCAGCAGCAGGGGAAGGGTGAGGAGCCCCAGCAGTCCCGTTGCGCGATAGAAGAATGTTCTCATAATAGTTGTCTATTGAACTAATATACTATTGTTTCCGGTTTGAGGTTCGATAGTTTAAAGTCTAAAGTTAATCTGCCTGAAATGAAACCTTAGACTTTAGACTTTGAGCCTTAGACTTATTCAACTGTCTTTCACCTTTTTCTTGCTTCTGTAATCATCAAATTTCCAAATCACCAAATCGTTAAAATGCCCTTTACCTTTCACCCTTCACCGCTATCAGTATCCCGGGTTCTGTTCCAGGGCGGGATTTGCATCGATCTCGTTTAGCGGAATGGGAAACCGGGTCTTGTAATCTTCGGCGGCAGAAACTCCTCTGGCTTTCGCCGCGGAGATCAGCTTTCCCTGCCGGATAAGATCCATTCTTCGTTTTCCTTCTGCTACAAACTCCCATCCCCGCTCTTTAAGCAGCGCATCGCGAAAGCCTTCCCCGGAAGAGAAATCAGACAGCTTATAAACGGCCACGCCGGCCCTGGTGCGAACCTCGTTCAGCAGATCGAGGGATTCGGCATTAGGCCCGTTGAGCTCGTTCAGCGCCTCCGCCCGGTTGAGCAGCACCTCGGCATAACGGATCACCGGCACGTCGTTGCCATGGTTTTCGGAGATGGCATCCGGGTCCGGCACATATTTAAAACAACGCACGGCACGGCCCTCATCGCCCGGGGCCAGCAGGTCATGCGCTTTGCCGTTCACATCCGTATAGCCGAAAAGGAACCATCCCCGGCGTTTATCGTTTTGCGCATAGGTCTTCACCCAGTCGTTGTACACGCAGAACTGCGCCCCGTAGTTCAGCCAGTTGCTTTGTATCGGATAGTTGGGCGGAAAGGCATGGGCCATATAGTTATTACCATGCAACGTAGGCAGGGCAGGACTGGTGAAGATGACCTCGTTATTTTCTTCGTTTGCCACGGCGAACATATTGGCGAGATCGCCGTCAAAGAGCTTGTACTGGTCCAGATCCATCACCTGCTTGCTGACATCGGCGGCCTGCTGCCATTGGGCCGTGTTCAGGTAATATTCACCCAGCAAGGCCAGTGCACCGCCCCGGGTCGCTTTGCCGTACAGGCTTTGTTTGAGCGGAAGGTCGGTCGCTGCCGCCTGAAGCTCGCCGGTCAGGAAGGTATTGAATTCCGCTTCAGTAGCGCGGGAAGGGGAGAGGCTCATCGTATCGGTGGTCGTCACGAGCGGCACCGGCCCGAAGAGCAGCCAGAGAAAATAGTAGTCGGCCGCGCGGATGAAACGGGCCTCGGCCCTGTAGCCGGCTACTTTTTCCGGCGAGATGGCTGTAGCCCGGTCTATATTGTCCAGCAGGGAGTTGGCGTTCCGGATACTGACATAATACTGCTGCCATACATTGGACAGGATATTTTCCTGGGGATCCCAGTTAAAGGTCATGTACAGGGTGGCCTGGTTCTCGAAGCTGCCGCCCCACTCCCACATGATGTCTCCCGGGAACTCATTGAGGGTGAACTGGCGGTCGCGGAGGCCGGAAGTGACCACCATATTGCTGTATGCGGCAGTGAGCACGCTGTTGATCCCTTCTTCGGTCTGTAAAAAGGATTCCGGGTCGTACTCCGTGTACACCTCCTCTTTGAGAAAGTCCCGGCAGGAGCACAGCGCGAAGGTCAGCACAAGCATCAGGGACAGCGCCGGTTTATAATTCGTCTTCATGATTTTGCTTTTTTAAATGACGGCTAAAAGGTAACATTGGCGCCCAGGGTGAAGGTCCTTGCCAGGGGATAGTTATTGTAGCTGCTCTTGGCTACATTGGACCCGTCGCCGGTCTGGTTGGCCGCCGGATCGTATCCTTCGAAATGGGTAATGGTCAGCAGGTTTTCTCCTGTCAGGGACAGCGACACCGCTTTGAACACCCTGGTATTGCGCAGGGGAAGGTTGCAGCTCAGCGTAACATTCCTGAGCCGAAGGTAAGCCGCGCTTTGGATGCTATAAGTATTGATCATCTTTCCATTGCCGAAATAAACGGCGGAATTGACACCCGAAGGAAATCCGGTATTCGGACGGTCGGCGGTCCAGCGCTCCTGGTAGTATTTGCTCATGATGTTCCGGTTGAAGTTGATCGGAAACATGGACTCCACGATATTGGCATTGAAGGTCTTGATCCCGGAGACGCCGAGCCAGTAAATGTCGAGACTGAAAGGACCGTAAGAAAAAGAGTTGCCGAAACTGTAGGTCAGGCTGGGGAATGGGTTCCCGAGTATGGTCCGGTCCTGGGCATCGATCTTCCCGTTGCCGTCGCGGTCCTGGAAGATAGGCCATCCGGGCTTGGCATCCGGCTGCGCCGAATGGGCGATGTCGTCGCCTTCCTGAAAGATGCCGGTGACCTTATAGCCGTAGAAGGCATACATGGGATATCCCTCTTTCACGATGGCGAAGCCCGGGATATTGGCCACGATACCGCCGGAGATGATCTCCCCGATATAGGGAGGAAGCATTACTACCTCGTTTTTAAGGGTAGACAGATTCAGCGTTGTGGACCAGCCGAACTTGCCGGCGAGATTTTGCGTAGTCACCGAAATATCGAAACCCGAATTCCGCACTTTACCGAAATTGGTGAGTATATTGGAGAAGCCGGTGCTCATGGGTACGGGTTTGTTGAAAAGCTGATCCACGGTATTGCGCGCATAATATTCCACCGAACCGGATACCCTGTCGCGGAACAGGCCGAAGTCGATACCCACATTATACTCTTCGGTGGTTTCCCATTTCAGATCCGGGTTGGGGATGCGCGCAGGCTGGGCCCCGCTCACCTTGTTGCCCCCGAGCACGGTATTGCCGCCGGCTACATAAGTGGCTATAGTGGCAAAGTTGCCGATGCCCTCATTGCCCATCTGCCCGTAGCTCATACGCAGCTTGAGGTTGCTCAAGGCGGTAAGGTTTTTCATGAAAGGCTCTTCGGTAAGTCTCCAGCCCAGGGCCACGGAGGGGAACAGGGCGTATTTGTTCTTTTCGGAAAAGCGAGAGGTGCCGTCGCGGCGGACCGTGGCAGTGAGCAGATACCTGTCCCGGAAGGTATAGTTAGCACGGGCAAAGTATGACTGTAACGTATATACGATATTGGAGGAACTGACTTGTGCCGTGAGCGGGTCTCCGCTCTGTAGCAGGTTGGTATTAGTAACGTCGGAAAGAAATCCGGTGGCATGGGAGCCCTGAAGGAGCGTCATGAATTTCTCCCAGGTAGCGCCCCCCATGAGGGTGAGGTGATGCACGCCGAAGGTCCGGTCATAGTTGAGCACCGCTTCACTGAGCCAGTATTTGGCGTTGGAGCTGTTGATGTCGGCGATCCCGCCGCTGGCCTTACCCCGTTGTGTAGTGCGATCCGTATATTGGTCGTTGCGTATATTGTTGATATCGCCACCGAGGCGGAGGGTGGCTTTCAGCCCTTTCAGGACCTCGTATTCCCCAAAAACGTTCCCGTATATCCTGTTGTTCTGGTTCCGGTAGTCGTATCCGTAAGCCAGCGCAAGCGGATTGTCCAGCGCGATGGAAGGATTGACGGGATATGCTCCGTCTGCATTCTTTCCGGGAGGCAGGGTGGGGTCAAACTGGGTGGCGGCATTCAGCGGATCGGCATTTTCATTGCCCGTATTGCTCTCGTCGGCGATCTTGTCCTTCTGGTTGAGATTACCATTCAGGTTGAAACCGAACCTGAACTTGTCGCTGGGGGTAACCTCCAGGTTCACCAGCACATTGTACTGCTTGACGTCAGAACTGACAAGAATGCCGTCCTGGCTCAGGTACCGGAGCGAAGTGTAGTATTTCACCTGATCGCTGCCTCCGCTCACGGAAAGCTGTTGGCTGGTGGCCCAGGCATCGCGAAGCAGCTCGTCCTGCCAGTCCGTACCGCGCCCTGCTGCTGCGATCTGCTCCTCGGTAAAGGGCGGCGTGTTGCCGGCGTCGCTGCTGATGTCGTTCAGCATATGCATATAGCCGGTGGCGTTGAGCATGTGCAGCTTGGCGGAAGGGGTCTGGTAGGCCCAGTAGGTGTTGTAGGTAACCCTGGCCGGCCCCTGGCCGCCTTTTTTGGTGGTGATCAGCACGACGCCGTTGGCCGCACGGGTACCATATATGGCGGCGGCAGAAGCGTCTTTCAGCACTTCGATGCTTTTGATATCGGAGGGGTTGATATTGGCGGTACTGCCCCCCGGCAGCCCGTCGATGACAAAAAGCACGCCGTTGCTACTGTTGATGGAGCCCACCCCACGGATACGGACATTGAGATTACCCCCCGGTTCCGCATTGGCCTGGCTGACATCAACGCCTGCCGCCTTGCCGGAGATCAGCTGCAGGGCATCGGTAGCCACGCCCTTTACAAAATCCTTTTCCCCTATGGAAGACACTGAACCGGTCAGATCTTTACGCTCCTGCGTACCATAGCCCACAACTACCAGCTGATCCAGCGCAGACACGCGAGCGCCAAGGCGGATGGAGATCTGACGCCTCCCCGCTACAGGGACATCCTGCGGTATATAGCCTACATAGGATACGGAGAGGACAGCATCATCCGGTACTTCCAGCTCGAATGCTCCTTTCCCGTCAGTCAACGCTCCATGGCTGCCGTTCTTCTCCCGTACGCTGACCCCTGTAAGGGGCTGACCTGAGGCGGAATCGGTGACGACCCCGCTTACCCGGATGGGAGGAAGGTCCGGAACAGGGACGACAGACCCAGAAGATGACGGCGGTTTCTTCCTGAGGGTGATGATGTTCCCTACTAAGGTATAGGTGAGCGGCTGATTCCGGAAACACTGTGCCAGCGCCTGCTCGACCGTAGCGCCGGAAACGCGGATACTGACCGGCCGCGCACCGCTCAGCCAGTCGTCGCGATAAATAAAGAAATAATCGCTCTGCTCCTCTATGGCCCGGAACACGATCTTCAGCGGGGCATCGTGCAGCGAGAGGGTGATCGTTTGCGCAGAAACGCCGGCATTGGCCTGGAAGGTGGCCACCAGCAATAAGACGGCAGAAATTTTCATGACCAGCAGGCTTTTTACGGCGAAGGTCCCGGTTAAAAAACTGCCTTTCCCGGGTAAAGTGAATTGCATACTTTTGTATGGTTTGGGTGAAATGATACGGTCATTCGCGTGACAATTGATATGATCCCATTCTGCCGGAAGTGCTCGACACGCTTCCGGCTCTTTTCAAAAACTTACTCTGCCTGCACCGTCAGTACCCTGCCTTCCACATTAACCTTTATACCGTTCAGCTTCAGCACCTTCAGTACTTCGGACAGGTTTGTATTCCTGGGCAGGGTGCCGGTGATGTGCCCGGCCGGCACAGCATCCGCATAGGCGATCTCTACGTCGTACCAGCGCGCCAGCTGACGCATTACTTCGGAAACATCGGCGCTGTTGAACCGGAACAACCCTTCCTTCCAGGCCAGGACATCCGTTATGTCCGCATTCTCCTTTACCAACAAATCGCCCCTTTTGGTAAGCTGGCCTTGCTGGCGGGGCGCCAGCAGGCTGCTGGCACGGGCACCGGTGACCCTTACCGCTCCGGCAATCAGCGTAGTCTTTATGACCGGCTCGTCCCGATAGGCCGCCACGTCAAAGCTGGTACCCAGCACAGCTATATCCGCTCCCCCAGCTTTAACATGAAAAGGCTGCCCGGCTTTTTTTTCCACTTCGAAATAGGCTTCCCCGTTAAGCTCCACAGACCGTTCTTTACCAGTAAAAGCCACGGGATACCGTAAGGAAGAGGCAGCGTTTAGCCATACCCGTGTGCCATCCGGCAATGTCAGGCGGTACTGGCCGCCCCGCGGTATGGACAGTACATTGTACCGTATTGCAGCGTTCGTCGACATATCGCCGGCATCCTGCCGGTATACGAGCTGCCCTCCCCGCTGTTGGGAAACGGTTGTTTTTCCCTGTCGGGTCAGCGTGCCGGCTGTTGCATCATCCAGATCCACCTTGCTGCCGTCGGCCAGGGTCAGTACGGCGTACCCCGCTGCGGGAGGTATATCCCGTTCCTTGTCGCCATTGCCCGCATCCATAGCTATCTGGGGCTGCACGTGTTGTTCCCGCCACAGCCACCATCCTGCCGGCAGCAGCAGGCACAGCAGCACAGCTGCCGCAGCCGCCCACCGGTAACGGGGACGGCGCTGCGCCTTTATGGAGACAGCAGACGGAAGCCCGCCGGCGTCCGCCTCCGAAGCCACCACCTCCCGCAACCGTTCCCAGAGCCTTTGCTCCAACTTCGCTTCAGCTTCGGGTCCGCCGGGCAACCGTACCTCCAAATCTCTCCCAAACGCATGATACCATCGGCTCAGCTTTGCCTTTTCCGCTGCCGAAGCTTTACCTGACAGGTACTTCCTCACCAGCCGTACACGTTTTTTCGGTGTCATATTTAAAACAGGATTACCACTTTACACCGGGGGACCGGTATCATATATAGTATCACGGGAAAAGCTTAACCCTACCTTGCCGGGAATTTTTTTTAGGTAGATCAGAACAAAAGCCAGGAAAAATGTTTCAGCTGCGTCCTGAGCTGACGCAGCGCATAGGTAATATGCTTTTCCACAGCCTTTTCAGATATTCCGAATTTGCGGGCGATGACTTTGTTCGACATGCCCTTGTCGCGGCTGCAGCGAAAGACGAGACGGCACTTCTCCGGCAGCCGGTTTACTTCTTCGCGGATCATCTCCTGCAGGAAATGCACCCGGATCTCCTCCTCTACGGCAACGGGCTCCGGCGACAGTCCACGGAGAATATGGCGTTCCCGGTTTTTCCGGGCCACTTGCCGGAATACGGCATAGCGTGTGGCCGCTGCAAGATAGGCATAGAGCGAGGTGATCTCCAGCTCCGTCCGCCGCAGCCACAGACCGGCCAGCACCTCCTGCACTACATCTTCCGCTCCCGGCCCTGCATGCAGATGATAGACCGCTACGGCATATAGCTTATGCCAATAACGCCGGTATATCTCGGCAAACGCAGTTTCATCTGATACTTTTACCAGTTGCAGCAATTCATCATCGGTATAACCGGAGTGCATAGACGGAGGATAAAGCTGTTTAAAGATAAAAAATTGCCTCAATATCCTATTTATCGTAACTTTCTTGTATGATCAAGAAATCCTGTCTTTTCCTGTGGGTATGCCTGCTACCGGGCTATCTGGTCCGGGCGCAAGAAGCTACCCTGCAGGATACTATTGCGGTCGCCGCCCGGCAGTTTGTAGACAGCCTCCGTCCCGACCAGCGCCGGCAAGCCCTGCTGACTTTTGACGATCCCGAAAGGCTGCGCTGGGGAAACGAACCGGAGAACCTGCATGCACGGAAGGGTCTAAAGCTGGAGGAAATGAGCGACCGTCAGAAACGGCTGACGCACCGGCTGCTGCTGACCGTGCTGAGCGAACAGGGTTATCTGAAGCTGGCCAATGTGATCCGGCTGGACGACTGGCTGAAGAAAAATTATTATAAGCCACCGGTATCAGACTACTATGGCAGCGGCTGGTACCGCCTCGCAGTTTTCGGCACGCCGGGGAAAGATCAGCGCTGGGGCTGGCGCTTTGAAGGCCATCATTTTTCACTGAGCGTAACGGTGTCGCCAAAGGGCGTCTCGGTGACGCCTTTTTTCCTGGGCTCCCATCCGGCTGTGCTGCCGGACGGGCCGCTGGCGGGACTGGAAAACATGCCCGATGCCACGCATCTGGCCTGGCAATTGTTACAATCGCTGGATGCGGGCCAGCAAAAGCAGGCTGTGCTGGGCGCCAAGGTTCCCGGCGACGTCCAGGCCCATACGGGGAAAGAAGACTTTATCACCCATCCCCAGGGCATCCCGGCCACTGCGCTGAACGCGGGGCAACAATCGATTCTGAAAGCCCTGATCCGGAGCTATACCGGCAACCTCAGGCCCTCCCTGGCGGATAAGTATTATCAAACGATCACCGGGAAGGAATGGGGGCAGCTCCGTTTTGCCTGGATCGGCGGCACCGCGCCGGGGTCGCCGTTTTATTACCGGTTGCTGTCTCCCGGTAATATCATCGAATACTGCAGCCGTATGCAGGATCAGCAGCATATCCATACGCTGTGGCGGATGCCGGCACAGGATTTCGGAGGAGCGCTGTAGCCCCGGAGTCTGCTAATCTGCCGGCCGCACAGGCGGCCCTGCCCGTTGTATCCCTACTTCCTATCTTTGCGCATGCCTCCGGAGCAAGACCACCGCGCCCGTCTGCAGTTTTTCCTGCTGTGCTGCAGCCACTTCCTGTTTGCCTGCAGCTTCAACATGCCCATCCCGGAGCTGCCCGATTATCTCATTGCGCTGGGCGGACGCGATTACCTGGGGCTGATCATCGCCCTGTTTACCCTGATGGCCGGGCTGTCCCGCCCTTTCAGCGGCAAGCTGGCCGATACGGTAGGGCGCATTCCGGTAATGATCTACGGTTCGGCGGTCTGCGTGGTCTGCAGCCTGCTTTATCCCGTGCTGACGACCGTCGGCGGCTTTTTATTCCTGCGTTTCCTGCACGGCTTCTCCACCGGATTCAAGCCTACCGGCGCTTCGGCTTATGTGGCGGACATTGCGCCGCCGGAGCAGCGGGCCCGGGCCATGGGTACGCTGGGGTTGTCGTCTTCGCTGGGCTTCTCCGCCGGACCGGCGGCCGGCAGCTATCTTACCGATCTGTATGGGATTACAGTCATGTTTTACCTCTCGGCGTTTCTCGCACTGGTTTCGGTGATCATCCTCGCGGGCATGCGGGAGACGCTGACACAGCGGCAGCCCTTCCGCTGGTCCCTGCTCCGGGTGTCCCGGCAGGAGATCATCGAGCCTAAGGTTATCCCTCCTTCGGTGGTGACCCTGCTGCTCTATGCCGGGTATGGTGCGGTACTTACCCTGGTTCCGGCGCTCAGCCGGCATGCGGGCGTGGAAAACAAGGGTTTGTTTTTTACCTTTTATACCATCAGCGCGGTAGGCATACGCCTGCTGGCCGGCCATGCCGCCGACCGGTACGGACGTGTGCCCGTGTTAAAGGTGGCCGGCATCCTGATGGGCATTTCCATGTATATGATCCTTTCTGCGGACACGCGCTGGGCGCTGTTGTCGGCCGCCCTGCTGTATGGTCTTTCCATGGGGTTGTTTACCCCCGCAGCGGCGGCCTGGGCGGTGGACCTGTCGCATCCGCATCACCGGGGACGTGCGCTGGCGACACTGTTTATCGCCATGGAGATCTCTATCGGAGCAGGCGCCCTGCTCAGCGGCTGGTGTTATGCCCGGCTGCCGCAGACCGGCATCACGCTGACGTTCGCCATCATGAGCGGGCTGGCCTTCCTGGCTTTCGTATACCTGCAATGGGGAAGAACCCCTGATCCCCTGAGGGGCAAAGAGGTAAAAGGTGAAAGGTAAAAGGCATTTTAATAATTTGGTGATTTGATGATGTGCTGATTTGATAATTGCATCGAACGCAAAACGTCAAACCGGCAACAGGAAACCTCAAACCTTCTCACCGGTGCCAGATCTTCACCTTGGTGATCCAGATCATGGCCGCAAAGCCTGCGGCATACCAGACGAAAAAAAGAATATGCACCCATAGCGGGATGCCGGGATTGTCGAAAAAGCCCAGGTCCAGCACTACGCCCAGGAAGGTGTTCAGGATCAGCCAGCCCAGCCAGATCAGCAGCGACAGGGCGATCTTTTTAAACTGGCTGATCAGCTCGGGGTCCATTCCTTTCTGCTCGCGTCCCATGGTCTTTTTCGCTTAAGTTCTTCCGCCCTGCAGCGGGAGATTGTCCTTTACAAGATACGCCATTTAACAATGCAGGTTGGCGCCTGAGGTTAAATTCCAGCGGGCCGGTTTTAAATCTCACATCCGACACCTCCAGCTCCAAATTTCAAACCAGAACGGAGCCTTGGCCGAACAAGCGCCCATATTACATTTTCTCTTTTAAATTTATGTGAGAAAAATACCATTGAATGCTTATCTTTATAAGCAGGCTTCGAAGCCTTGCCGCCTAATTTTAGTCTGACAGGCATCTTGCCTTACATCCATCGCATAAACAAACTATATGCTCTACGCTATCCTCGGCATTACCCTGGTTTGGTTAGTCTGGAAGATTTTAACAGCTGTTTTCGGGCTCAAAGGAGGAGCCCTGATCTTTTTAACCGGCTATATTGTTTTATCCGTCGCCGCCGCAATTATAATTCTCCGTTATCATCATAAACTGGATCTGCCATCCTCTCATTCGGGGGGATTGTTTTTCGCCATTCTTTTATTGGTTGCCGGCTTCGCCGTAAAAGGATATTTTTTCCTGAAAGGTTACCGGGAAAGGAAATCCAATACGCAGGATTAGCCTGCAATCCCCTGCCGGGCAGGAAACCTCAAACCCGAAACTTCAAACCGGGAACCCGAAACTTCCCTACCGTCCGCTGATCCATTTCTCCCGCGGCGGTACCTTGATATCCGGAAGACCGGCGTCCGCCTTTGCGGCTACCCGGGTGATCGCTTCCACAGCATGGAAGAAAAAAGAAAGATGGATATGGTCAAAGCTGTCGCTTTGCCGGTGATAATCGGAATGATCTTCCACCCCGAAGTACAGAAAGGGAATGTGGCGGTCAAAAAATGCGCCCTGATCGCTTTGCCGGGTCCAGTCGTTCCGCGGATCGGCAGGATCATCATGCCCCGTCAGCAGCCGGATGCCGCTGTCTTCACCCGCGCCGTCCAGCAGGGGCTTTAGCGCCGGAAAGGCACGGGTACCGCAGACATACAGTTCCCCTTTGCCGTTATGACTGATCATATCCATGTTGAGGTTCAGCCGGGTCTGCCGGATCAGCTGCGGAAACTGCTGTACAAAAGCCTGAGCCCCTTTCAGACCGGCTTCTTCGGCATCGAAAGCGGCGAAGACGAGGGTATGGCGCGGGGGATGCGATTTAAACCATGCCGCCAGGGCCAGCAGCCCGGCCACGCCGGAGGCATTGTCGTCCGCCCCGTTATAGATGGAGTCTCCGTTTACCGGCGCTCCGGTACCGAGGTGATCATAATGTGCAGAAAGCACGATGATATCATCCGTACGGCCTTTTATCCGGCCCAGGAGGTTGGTGCCCATGATCTTTTCCCCCGATTTGCCGGTAAAAAAGAAGGGGTATTCGTAGCTCTCTCCCTGCAGCGGCAGCAGGCCGGCTTCGCGGAAGCGCTGCAGGATATAAAATTGGGCCATGCGGTTGCCGGAAGTCCCGGTGCGGCGGCCCTTCATCTTATCGGCGGAAAGCGTTCTTACATCCATCATCAGCCGGGCGGAATCCGGGGAAAACGACTGGGACAGGAGCGTCCGGGGAAAGAGAAAAAACAGCAGCAGCGGCAGCCATCGCATGGTCGTACGGGTTTCCGCCTATGCAGCAAATTATGTACCAGGAGGATACTGAGCACAACGCAGCCGAAGACCGGAGGGGGGCGAACCGGCGGCAGATTACCGGCGACGGATCAGCTGAAAATGAAGTAGGTAAGCAGGCTGCCCACATAGGCCAGCACAAACATATAGGCAAACTGCAGGGCCGGCACCTTCCAGGATTTGGTCTCCCGTTTTACGACGGCCAGCGTGCTCATACACTGCATGGCAAAGGCATAGAAGATGATGAGCGAAAGCCCGGTGGGCAGGTCGTACACCGGCGATCCGTCCGGCCGGCGCGCCGCTTCCATTTTTTCGCGCAGGGTGGCCGCATCCTCATCCACATCGTTCCCCACGCTGTACAGGGTGGCCATGGTGCCGACAAACACCTCACGGGCGGCAAAAGAGGTGATGAGGGCAATGCCGATCTTCCAATCGAATCCCAGCGGCCGGATCAGGGGCTCGAAGGCTTTGCCCAGATGCCCGGCATAAGAATGTTCCAGCCGGGCGGCCTGCAACGCATTGGACAGCTCCTGCCGCTCCCCGGGATGGGACTGCATCAGCTCCGTATACTGCTGCTGCACCTGCTCCATTTCGCGTGCGGGGCCGTGGGCCGCCAGGAACCAGAGGATCAGGGAGATCACGATGATCACCTTTCCGGCATCGGTAACAAAGATGCGGGCCTTCTGTATCATGGTGACCCCCACGTTTTTCCAGCGGGGCGCCCGGTACACCGGCAGCTCCATGATGAAATAGCTTTTTTCGCGTATCCTGACCAGGAGCCGCATCACGGCAGCGATCAGCACGGCCATGACAAAACCGAGGAGGTACAGCCCCATCATCACCAGTCCCTTCAGGCTGAAAAGCCCGAGCATGGTCTTGTCGGGGATCACCAGGGCGATCATGATGGTATAGATCGGGAGACGGGCCGAGCAGCTCATGAGGGGCGTCACCATGATCGTGATAAACCGTTCCTTGCGGTTCTCGATGCTGCGGGCAGACATGATGGCCGGCACGGCGCAGGCCACCCCGCTGATGAGGGGCATGACGGATTTACCGTTGAGCCCTACCTGCCGCATCAGCCGGTCGGTGAGAAAGCTGATCCGGGCCATATAGCCGGTATCTTCCAGGATGGTGATCAGCCCGAAGAGGATCATGATCTGGGGAATAAAAACGGCAATGCCCCCGATCCCGGCGAGGAGACCGTTGACCAGCAGGTCGGTAAGCTTGTTGTCCGGCAGCGTGTGTCCCAGCCAGCCGCTGAGCGCGCTGAACCCGCCGTCGATGGCGTCCATGGGATACTGGGCCAGCCAGAAGATGCTCTGAAAGATCAGGAACAGCACCGCCAGCATAATCACATAGCCCCAGAAACGGTGCAGCAGGATGTTGTCGATCTTTTCGGTGATCAGCGATTTCTGGAGCGGGTCCTTCTCGGCTACGGTGGCATTCATGATATGCTTGATCCGGGCATACCGTTGTATCACCTCTTCGCCCTGGGCCTTGGTCTTGTTAAACCGGTGCTCCTCGAGGATCTGCTTCACAGCCAGCCGCTGACCGGGGTCGAGGAAAGAGAGGTCTTCGGCATGGGTGGCGATATGCAGCGCCGCATAGCTGCTTTCGTGGGGGATAAACTTCCGGATATCGGCGATGGTGGCCGGCGCGAGCGCGGTATTTTCAATAAAATCCCGGGCCGGCACCTGGTATTGCCCGGCGGCGGTCAGCGCTACGGCCTTTTTCAGACCGGCGATCCCCCGGTTTTTCCGGGGATTGATGGGCACCACCGGTACGCCCAGCTCCCGCTCCAGTCCCGGCACATCGATCTCCACCCCCTGCTTCTTGGCCAGGTCCATCATGCTGAGCGCGATGACGACGGGGATCTTCAGGTCGATGATCTGGGAGCAGAACAGCAGGTTGCGCTTCAGGTTGGAGGCGTCGGCGATGATGACGACAATATCCGGCTTATCCCGGTTGTCCGGGTTCAGCAGGATGTCGTAGGTTACAAATTCGTCCGCGCTTTTGGGATACAGGCTGTAGGTCCCCGGAAGGTCAATGATGGTCGCAGCCAGCTTTTCATCGATACGGCAAAACCCGGTTTTTTTATCCACCGTAACCCCCGGGAAGTTGCCTACCTTCTGGTTCAGGCCGGTAAGGACATTGAAAAGGGAACTTTTCCCGCTGTTGGGATTTCCCACCAGCGCTATATTGAGTCTTGGCTGCATGAAGTTAATTCCTGATACGCACGGTTTGCCTGAAATCTGCGCAAAGCTATGGATAAAATGGGGGGAAGACCGATCCGATCGGTAAAAAGATTGTTCCAAAAAGGAAAAAACCATCCCGCCTGCCGTGCACGCAGGGCGCACGTTGAGGCGGGGATGGCTTTGTAATCAAACATGGACTGCTGTAATGCGCGGTGACGACGGGGGCCGCGCAATGCTCAGTCCTGCAGGGCAAACAGGGCGTTAAAGGTCTCGGAAAAGCCGTCCATCGTGATGCGGGTGGAGCGGGTCGCATCCTGTTCTGCGCGCCCCTCCTCATCGGCGGGCGGGGCAGGATGATCCTCGTGGTATTTTACGTTCCGGGCCGGCTTCCGGGCGTGCTCCGGGGCCTCCGGCGCTTCGGGGTGCTCGGGTTGTTCCGGGGCTTCGGGAATTTCGATCTCCTCCGCTTTCTTCAGGCCTTCCGGCGTCATGCGGTAAAGGGTATTATCGTCCCAGCGGTCCCAGTTATCGTCCCAGTCGTTGTTCCAGTAATTTCCCCAGCGGTTCAATCGCATGTCGTCCCCGATAAAGATCTCTTTTCCTACCGGCACCATTATCTTTACCGCGATCCGCTGATTGCGGAAGGGGGAGCCAGAGGGCAGCGCGTAGCCCGGCGCCAGCAGCAATACGGAGTCCTGCTGGGTGATCCCGTAGCTGAGCTGCTCGGCAAGCATACGCGCCTGGCTGACGCTATGTCCGTTGGAGAAGCGGACCAGCTCTACCATAAAGCTGTCGGTAGAACTTTTCTCGACCTTTAGCCGCACGCTGTTAAAAAATACGGTATCGTCGGCGATCCGGATCCGGTCCCCGAAGATAGAGCCGCCCCCGATAAAGCTGTTGGTTTCCGCCTGCCGGATGACAAACCGGTTGCCCGAAGGCTGCGTCACCGGTACCGGGGTATTTTCCCGGAAAGACATCTGGAAATCGCGGGCCACCGAAATGCACAGCCAGATGGCGCAGATGAGCCCGGCCACCCAGAGCAGGGTAAGGGTCCAGCCTACTATGTTAGATTTGGGGCGGAACCCGGTGATCAGCCGGATCAGCAACCAGATGATGGCCACCACGGGGATGCCCAGGGTCAGCAGGATGGCCGGCCAGGCCAGGAACTGCTGCAGGAACGAATGGAGCAGTATGCCCCGGAAGGGGAAGATACCTCCGGAAAAGATGGAGGCCCCCATAAAGCCCCCGGCCAGCCCGATCAGCACGGCGCAGAGCACCAGCAGCACAAAACCGAGCAGGAGAAAACCGATGGCTTTCAGGCAAAAGAGGACTATTTCACCAAGGCCGTTGCGCTGCCGGGGCGGATAGTAATAGGAGGAGGCCGCAGGACCGGAAGTGACCGCTGCATCCGCTTCGACGTCGGCTTCCCCGGCGCCTACTTCACTTTTTTTTTCCGTAGTATCCCCCTTGCGGGCGTTGGAAATGGCCTGCAGGTCCACCTTTTCGCCCCGCATCTCCAGCTTCTCCGTGATCGTGACGGCCTTGGGCACGGCTATCCAGAGCACAAGATACACGACCACCGCCGTAGGCAGCAGCCCTACAAAAAGCGAAAAGAAGAAGGGGAAGATGCCCCAAAAGGGACCATGCCGCAAGATGCTGAACAGGATGACGCCGAACAAGGGGGCCACAAAGATGAGCCGGACCACTACCGCGTCCAGGTTGAAATAACCCGCCAGGCCGGAGCAGACCCCCCCCAGCACCCGGTGGTCCGGGTTCCGGTAGAGGCGGCGGCGGACCGGATTCACCTGGGTACGGGTAGAGGGCAGCAGGATCCACAGCAGGATATAGACCAGCACTCCGGTCCCCCAGGCCAGGCTCAGCAGGATAGTAATCACCCGTACGATCACCGGATCGATGCGGTAGAAGGCGGCGATACCGGAGCAGACCCCGCCCAGCACCTTATCATTCTCATTGCGCATAAGGCGGCGCCCGGTAACGAACGCCTGTTCATCCGGGCCGTGCTGCTTTTCCTGGGGTTCCGTGGCGGTTTCTTCCTCGAGCTGCTCGGGACGGCCCATCGTGGCCACCATGGCACTGACATCCTCATCGGTAATGCAGTGCGCGCCTTTTTTCAGCTTTTCCTGAAAGATCTCCGCGATACGGCTTTCGATATCACTGATAATCTCTTCGCCGCCTTCTTCCCGGGAAAAATGTCTTTTCAGGCTTTCCAGATAGTTTTTCAACAGCTCGTAAGCCGTATCTTCTATGGGGATCAGCCGGCTGGAAAGATTTATATTAATGATCTTCTTCATGACAGCAGTATTTAAAAGACAGAAGCGTTTTTAAGATAGATATGGTTTATGGTTCAAGGATATCGGTTTGGGGACCGGTAAGTTTATTGACTGCCGTGGCCAGCTGTTCCCAGGTAGCTTCCAGCTCCCCGTAGAAGGAAGCTCCTTTTTCGGTGAGTGAAAAGTACTTCCGGGGGGGGCCCGAGTTGCTTTCCACCCAGCGGTAGGTCAACAGTTCCGCGTTCTTCAGGCGGGTCAGCAGGGGATACAGGGTTCCTTCCAGGATATCGAGGCCGGACGCCCGCATCTGTTCGATGATGTCGGACGGATAAGCCTCCCCCTGTTTAATGATGGAAAGGATGCAGAACTCCAGCACCCCTTTCCGCATCTGTGATTGTGTGTTTTCTATATTCATGATCCAAGGACTTAAGAAAACGGTATCTCCGTCTCACCACACAAAGATAAAGCAATTATTTACTACTATGCAATACATGATACCATATTTTACAAAATAACTTGCAAAAGATATTAGCTCGTCTTGTGCCCAAAAGTGCCGGCCGGTAGAGGGTTTCACGGGCAAAAGACGGCTATTTATGCCGCTGTGGAGCGTTTGCTCAAAAGTGATAAGCGGACGCAATTCGGGATGAATGGCGTTCTTTATTCTGTTTTTTAACAAAAAAATTAACATCTTCCAGGCCGGGAAAACCGGGCGTCCCCTTATTTTTGCTGCAGCAAACCTGTCGACCTTGCGCCGTATCCTGAGCATACTGCTGGTCTCCGTGGCCTCCATACAATTCCTTCCGCTGAAGGAGGTAGGGGCGCTTTTGTTTAAAAACCAGCTGGTGGAAGAGCTCCCGCATCAGGGCGCCGATCAGGTACAAAAAGAGATCAAAAGCAAATTCAATTGTAACAGCCAGTCTCCTTTTCTTCCCCTGGTGATCGCCATGGAAAGTACGCTGGCCATTCATCACTCCGCCAATATCCCGCCCTTCCCCTGGGTGGAAATCCTGAGCCCCCCTCCCAATGGATAGTCTATAATCAGTGGGATCAGTTTCCAGTTTCTGGTTTTCGATTAGTCTGCCTGAAAGCGAACCATAGACCTTAGATCTTGAACAGTCTATCGTCAATGGGCTCAGTTTCCGGTTTCCGGTTAATCCGCCTGAAAACGGACCTTAGACTTTAGAGCGTGAGCCTTAGACCTCGCTACTGGCCACTGACTTCCCGTGACTACTGACCAGTAACCATTGACTGTTGATCAATGACTGCTGACCAATGACTATTGACTATTCCAAAACCCTGCAATTATGAAGTCAAATCATATCAAAGGCGACCTCGTCTCCGGGGTTATCGTCTTTCTCATCGCCGTCCCCCTGTGCCTGGGCATTGCGCTGGCATCGGGGGCGCCCCTGTATGCCGGCATGATCGCCGGGATGAGCGGGGGACTTGTAGTGGGCCTGCTCAGCAAATCGCAGGTCAGCATTGCGGGCCCCGCCGCGGGCCTCACCGCCATTGTGCTTTCCGCCATCACCAGCATGGGGGACTTCCGCATTTTCCTGGCGGCAGTTGTCCTGGCCGGGCTGCTGCAGCTGCTCATGGGCTTTCTTAAAGCCGGCACGGTGGCCAACTATTTCCCTTCCAACGTTATCAAGGGCATGCTGGCTGCCATCGGTCTCATCATCGTGCTCAAGCAGATCCCACATGCCGTGGGCTTTGACGAAGATGCGGTGGGCGATTTTTCTTTCCGGCAGCTGAACGGCGAAAATACCTTCTCCAGCCTGGCCGCCATGCTGGACGCTTTTCATCCCGGGGCGGTCCTGATCGCCGGGGTATCGTTGCTGGTGCTGATCTTCTGGAAAAAGATCCCCGGGCTCGGCAAAATCCCGGCTCCCCTGGCCGCCGTAGTGCTCGGCGTGGCCATGCAGGAAGCGTTCCGGGCCTGGATGCCGGGCTGGGGCCTGGACATTAAGCAGCTTGTACAGCTGCCGGTGCCGGATGATCTTGCGGGCTTTGTCGGCCAGTTCACCTTTCCCGACTTCTCCGCCCTGGCCGGAAAAGAGGTATGGATCACCGCTATGACGATCGCCGTCGTGGCTTCGCTGGAAACGCTGCTCAACGTAGAGGCTACCGACAAGCTGGATCCCCAGCGGCGGTATACGCCTCCGAACCGCGAGCTGAAGGCCCAGGGGGTGGGCAACCTGGTCAGCGGCCTGCTGGGCGGTCTTCCCGTAACCTCGGTGATTGTCCGCTCGTCCGTCAATATCAATGCCGGGGGAAGGACAAGGCTGTCCACCATTACCCACGGCGCGCTGCTGCTGGTCTGCGCCGCGATGATCCCGGGCCTGCTCAACCGGATACCGCTGGCTACCCTGGCGGCCCTGCTCATCATCACGGGCTACAAGCTCTGCAACCCCGCCATCTTCCGGGAGATGTTCGCCAAGGGAAAACACCAGTGGGTACCCTTCCTGGTAACAGTGGTGGCCATCGTATGGACCGATCTGCTGATCGGGGTGCTCCTCGGCCTGGCAGTCAGCGTGATCTCTATCCTGCGGGGCAATATAAAAAGCCCTTATTTCTTTCATAAAGGGAAATACCGAGACGGCGACCTGATCCGGATAGAGCTGGCCCAGGAAGTCTCTTTCCTGAACAAGGCCAGCATACAACTGACCCTCGAGGCGCTGCCGGAAAAAAGCACGGTATTGATCGATGGTTCCCGTACGGTATACGTCGCACACGACGTGCTGGAGCTGATCCGGGAGTTCCGGGATGTGAAGGCTCCGGAAAAACAGATCACCCTGCTGCTGTCCGGCTTCAGGAAAGTTTATAAAATTCCCAACTCCGGTCATACCTTTATCCTGAAGAACGAAGGGGAGAACATTGCCTGGGAACCGACGGCAGCCACACCCCCTCCCGCACAATCCCACCGGGAGCTGTTAAAAGAATTAATCAATTAATATGAACCACCGGGCCGGGCAGCTGCCTTCCGGCAACCCCGGCCCCTGAAAAAACATATCATGGTACGATCCAACACCAAAGAAACACAGGAAAGCCTGACACCCGAAAAAGCGCTCGAGCTGCTGAAAACCGGCAACTACCGCTTTGTAAACAACCTGAAGATCAACCGTAACCTGTTGCAGCAGGTCAACGAGACCCGCGACGGACAATGGCCCTTTGCCGCCATCCTGAGCTGCATAGATTCCCGCACTTCCGCAGAGCTCATCTTTGATCAGGGCCTGGGAGACATCTTCAGCGTACGTATCGCCGGGAATGTCATCAACGAGGACATCCTCGGCAGCCTGGAATATGCCTGCAAGTTAGCCGGCTCAAAGCTCATCGTCGTCCTCGGACATACCAAGTGCGGAGCCATAAAAGGCGCCTGCGACGGGGTGGAGCTGGGGAACCTTTCTTCCTTGCTGAACAAGATCCGGCCGGCGGTGGAAGCGGAAACGGCGGTCTGGGACGAGTGCCAGCCGGACAATCCCGCCTTCCTGGACGGGGTGACGCAGCTTAATGTCAGACATTCCGTAAAGCTGATCCTCGAACAGAGCACGGTGGTCCGGGAGATGGTAGACCGCGGGGAAGTGGGGCTTGTCGGAGCAGTTTACGATGTGGAAACGGGCGCAGTGACCTTTGAGGAAAAAAGCTGAAAACAGACGGACGGAAAAAGACAACCCAAAAGCCCGGCGCAGAAAATGCCGGGCTTTTTTATAAAAACTTTTCCCCTTTGTTGCGCTTCACCTCGGCTACATATTCTTTGATCTGCTGCTCGTTTTCCTTCCGGCAGATCAGCAGCACATCGGGGGTATCGATAACGATAAAGTCGTTGAGCCCCTGCAGCACGATCAGCTTGTCGTGCGGAGCGCTGACCATACATTTGGTGGCATCGATCACCACCACGTTTTTCCCGGATACGGCATTGTCCAGATAATCCTTCTCCAGGTTATCATAGGCCGAAGCCCAGGTGCCGAGATCACTCCAGCCGAAGTTGGCCGGGATAACATATACGTTGTCCGCCTTTTCCATGATGCCGTAATCAATGGAAACATTGGTGCACTGGGAGTAGATAAAGGCAATGCTTTCGGCTTCGGCGGGTGTGTTCAGCTTATCCTGCTCCGCTTCAAAAAGCTCGCTGATCTCGGGAAGATGGGCGCGGAAGGCAGCAACAATGCTTTTTACATTCCAGACGAAGATGCCGGCATTCCAGAGGAAGTCCCCGCTTTCCATGAAGGTCCTGGCCAGCTCACGATTGGGCTTCTCGGTAAAGGTTTTTACTTTATAGACGTTATCCGATACCGCCTCCGTTTCGTACTGGATATAGCCGTAGCCGGTATCCGGCCGGGTGGGCTTTATCCCCAGGGTGAGCAGCGCAGGATGATTTTTTACAAAACCGAGCGCCTCCAGGCATACTTTGGTAAAGGCCGTAGCATCCACGATAAGATGGTCTGCCGGGGCGCAGATAATATTGGCAGAAGGATCTTCGCGGAGGATCTTATAGGAGATGTAGGCAATACAGGTAGCCGTGTTTTTCCGGGAAGGCTCCGCCACGATATTCTGCACGGGCAGCTCCGGCAGCTGCTCCCGGACCGTGCCGGTATATTGCTGATGGGTGACCACGAAAATATGATCGGGGGTGATGAATTGTGAAAACCTTTCGTAGGTCCACTGTATCAACGATTTTCCCGTATTGAGGATATCCAGGAACTGTTTGGGAAGATGGGTCCGGCTCATGGGCCAGAAACGGCTGCCGATGCCGCCCGCCATAATTACCACATACGCTTCTTGATTCATGTCACGCTCTTCGTTTAAATAATTCCCTCTTTGATCAGATCATGCAGGTGTATGACGCCGGTATAGGTGCCGCCGGTGACCACCACCAGCTGGGTGATATTGTGTTCCCGCATGAGAGCCAGCGCCGTAACGGCCATTTCTCCCGCTTCAACGGTTTTGGGATGGATGGTCATAATATCCGTGGCCCGTACCTGCTGCCAGTCTGTACGCCCGTTGAGCATCCGGCGCAGGTCGCCGTCGGTGATCACGCCCAGGATACCATCCCGGTCATCTGTAACAACTGTCATGCCCAAACGCTTTTCGGTCATCTCCACGATAACTTCCTGCAGCGGGGCATCCGCCGGCACCCGTGGACGGGCATTGCGCGCGGCCAGGTCGCCCACCCGCAGGTACAGTTGTTTCCCGAGTGTGCCGCCCGGGTGAAAACGGGCAAAATCTTCCCCGGTGAATCCCCGGAGCCGCATCAGCGATACGGCCAGGGCGTCCCCCATGGCCAGCTGCACCGTCGTGCTGGCGGTAGGCGCCAGGTTGTTGGGGCAGGCCTCCCGGCTGACCGCCGTATCCAGCACGTAGGCCGCCTCGATGGCCAGGTAAGCGCTTTTATTGCCCGTCATGGCAATGAGCGGATTCTTAAAGCTTTTCAACAGCGGCACCAGCACCTTGATCTCCGGCGAAACCCCGCTTTTGGAAATGCACAGCACCACATCGCCCGGCTGTACCATGCCCAGATCGCCGTGGATGGCATCCGCCGCATGCATAAAAACAGCCGGAGTGCCCGTAGAGTTGAATGTAGCCACAATCTTTCTGGCGATCAGCGCGCTTTTGCCGATACCGGTCACCACCACCCGTCCCCGGCATTCCATCAGCATGCGTACCGCCCCGTTAAAATCATCGTTCAGCTGCGGAATCAATCCCCGTATGGCCTCGGCCTCCAGCAGGAGGGTCTGCCGGGCCACGGCCAGCGGATCGGTATCTGCCGTTTCCTTTATCATGAAAGCAAACCTACACGAAAAAAACGGATTTGATACGGCATGCTCTTATCCGGAGCAGTCCCTTCTTGACTTATTCGTAAAAATTGACTAATTTCGTGTGCCCTTACTTAGATAAAGATTTATTCTAATTTGTTGACTTAACAACGCAATCGCATTATGTCAATTATAAAAATTCAGTTGTGATGGCTTTGGCAAAAGGAGGCCTGAAAGATGCATTACGCCGGTATTTTGGCTTCGAATCCTTTAAAGGCAATCAGGAAAAGATCATAAAACATATTCTTTCCGGAAAAGATACTTTTGTAATCATGCCCACCGGGGGCGGCAAATCCCTCTGCTACCAGCTTCCGGCCCTGCTCAGCGAGGGTTGTGCGCTGATCGTTTCCCCCCTGATCGCGCTGATGAAAAACCAGGTGGACCTGATCCGCTCCTACAGCAGCATGGACAACGTGGCGCATTTTTTAAATTCCACGCTGTCCAAGGTACAGATCCGCAAGGTAAAGACCGATCTGGCCTCGGGAAAGACCAAGCTGCTCTATGTGGCGCCGGAAACCCTTACCAAACAGGAGAACCTGGATCTTTTCCGGGAGATGAACATCTCTTTTATCGCCGTGGACGAGGCCCACTGTATCTCGGAATGGGGGCACGATTTCCGGCCGGAATACCGGCGCCTCCGGGAAATGATCGACGAGATCAACCCCAAGCTGCCCATCATTGCGCTGACCGCCACCGCCACTCCCAAAGTACAGAGCGATATCGTCAAAAACCTGGGGCTGCGCCATCCCGGCATTTTCATCTCCTCGTTCAACCGTCCCAACCTGTACTACGAGATCCGGCCCAAGCGAAAAAAAGACCAGACCAACCGGGATATCGTGCGTTTTATCCATCAGCACAAGGGAAAAAGCGGGATCATCTACAGCCTGAACCGGAAAACCACCGAAGAGCTGGCGGGGATGCTGATGGCCAACAACATCAAGGCGGTGGCCTATCATGCCGGTCTCGACGCCTCCACGCGCGCCAAACGGCAGGACATGTTCCTCAATGAAGAAGTGGACGTGATCGTGGCGACCATTGCGTTCGGCATGGGGATCGACAAGCCGGATGTGCGCTTCGTCATCCACTACAACATTCCTAAAAGCCTCGAAAACTATTATCAGGAGACCGGGCGGGCCGGTCGCGACGGGTTGGAAGGCATCTGTGTCTGCTTTTATTCGCACAAGGATATCCAGAAGCTGGAGCACCTCATGCGCGACAAGCCGCTCAGCGAACGCGAAATGGGCGCCCAGCTGATCAACGAGATCGTGGCCTATGCCGAAAGCGCCGTATGCCGGCGCAAAATGATCCTGCACTATTTCGGGGAAAAGTACGAGCAGGACGATTGCGGACAATGCGACAACTGCCGTTACCCCAAAGAAAAGATAGAGGTCAAAAACAGGGTGGTGATCGTCCTGAAGGCGATCAGGGCCCTCGACGAACGGTTTGCCATCGACTATGTGGTGAACGTGCTTTGCGGAAAGAACAACCCTCAGATCAATACCTTCAAACACGACAAGCTGGCTGTTTTCGGCTCCGGCAAAGAGCACGACGCGCACTTCTGGAGCTCGCTGATCCGTCAGATGATGCTGGAAGGGCTTATTGAAAAAGATATCGAAGAATACGGGCTCCTGAAGATCACCGATAAAGGCAGCCGGTTCCTGAAAAAACCGTACTCCATCAAGTTTGCGCTGAACCACCAGTTCGACGAAGACCAGGCCGACGAAGAAGGCGCAGATGCGGCCGCCCCCGCCTCGGCAGACCCTGTGCTGTTCGACTTGCTGAAGGAGCTGCGCAAGCAGGTGGCCAAGGAAAAGAACCTGCCGCCCTTCGTGATCTTCCTGGAAAACTCGCTCGAGGATATGGCCACCCATTACCCCACCACGCTTGAGGAGCTGGAACGGATACAGGGGGTGAGCAAGGGAAAGGCCCTGCGCTACGGCAAAAAGTTCATCCAGCTGATCGCCAGATACGTGGAGGAGAACGATATCGAAAAGCCGGATGATTTCGTGATGAAGAGCGTGGTCAACAAAAGCGGGCTCAAGGTATTCATCATCCAGAACATCGATAAACGCATCCCCCTGGAAACCATTGCCAAAAATAAAGACCTGACGATGCCCGACCTGCTGGACGAGATGGAAACCATCGTGGCCAGCGGCACCCGGCTCAACGTGGACTACTGCATCGATGAGGAGCTCGACGACTATGCCCAGGACGAGATCATCGATTACTTCAAGGGCTGCGAGACCTCCAGCCTGCAGGCGGCCCGGGAAGAGCTGACCGAAGGCGATTATACCGTGGAGCAGCTGAAGCTGATGCGGATCAAGTTCCTGAGCGAATACGGGAACTGAGCCGCCGGTACTTTTTCGGCTTCAGCAGAACGATCCCGGAACCTGTCGCTATATCGTCGCCATTCTTGGAACATTTCTAAAATTGATTATCTTTGCACTCCCCTTAAAAAGGGGCCGGCCGGTCTTCTCCCGTGGAACGGCCGCCGGAAACAAAGATGGTGCGGTAGCTCAGTCGGTAGAGCAAAGGACTGAAAATCCTTGTGTCGCCGGTTCGATCCCGGCCCACACCACCAACGGCTTGTAAACCAAGGTTTGCAAGCCGTTTTTCTTTAATGGCGGGCAGGGTTTTGATCCGCTGCCGGAGGCCCGGCCCATCCGGAAGGTCGCCTGTCTTTTCCACCTGCACCGTCTTTTCCGCTTTCTTTCTGACCCAATCTACTGGCACATAATCTCGTAAACCATTGACGGCTTACCTTTCTGAAAAAAAATTTGCGCAAGTAAATACTTGCCCATATATTTGCAAGCACGTACTTGCATAATATGAAAACGAGACGAGATGTATTTCAGGCCATTGCCGACCCCACCCGCCGGGCCATAATCGGTATGATCGCAGCGCAGCCACTCAATGTGAACGCCATTGCTGAAAAGTTTGACGTAAGCCGGCAGGCCATTTCCCTTCATGTAAGGATCCTCCATGAGTGCGGATTGATTGCCGTCACCCGGCAGGGAAGGGAACGGTATTGTGCAGCCACCCTGGATGCGCTGGGCGAGGTATCCGCATGGATAGCCCAATACCGGCAGCATTGGGAAAAACGGTTTGATAAGCTTGAAGACTATCTGGATAACCTTCAAAAATCAAAACAACATGTCCAACGAAAAAAGTAGCACGGCGGACCGAGAGCTGCGTATCTCCCGCCTGCTGAATGCCCCTGTAGCGCTGGTCTGGGAAGTATTCACCGATCCGGATCATATCCGGAACTGGTGGGGCCCCGACGGCTTTACCAATACGATCTTCAACATGGAGGTCAGGCCCGGCGGCGAATGGCACTTCATCATGCATGGCCCTGACGGTACGGACTATGAGAATAAAAACGTCTTCAAAGAAGTCGTCCTGCATCAAAGGATCGTTTTTGAGCACGTGTCATATCCCCGACATATCACGACCGTAACCTTCGAAAGCCAGGATGATAAAACGATGATGCACTGGCATATGCTGTTCGACAACCGGGAAGAATTTATCGAGGTGATCAGAACGCATGGCGCAAAAGAAGGGCTGTCGCAGAATGTAGCAAAGCTGGACGTCTACCTGACTCATCTGGCGGAAAAATCCTGATGTCTATGAAAAATGATTGTTTCGGCATATCAATATACGCGCTGGCAGCATTATTATTCATCCTGCCCTGCAGGGTTGTAAACGCACAAAAAACACAGACTATGAAACCTGTCCACACCGGATATGCCACCGTCAACGGTCTGAAGATGTATTACGAAATACACGGCAATGAAGACGGAACCCCGCTGGTCCTGATACACGGCGGCGGCTCTACCATCCCCTCCAACTGGGGTACGCTGCTTCCCCTGCTTGCCGGCCATCATAAGGTGATCGCCATGGAGCTGCAGGCGCACGGCCGCAGCGGCGACAGGGATGCGCCGGAGTCCTTTGAACAGGATGCCGACGATGTAGCGACATTGCTGAAAGACCTGAAAACGGACAAAGCCGATCTTATCGGCTTCAGCAACGGCGGCACCACCGCCCTGCAGCTGGCCATCCGGCACCCGGAAAGGGTCCGCAAGATAGTGGTCATTTCAGCCAATTATAAAAGGGAAGGATTGATCCCCGGATTTTTCGAAGGGCTGCAGCAGGCCACCCTTAAGGACATGCCTCAGCCGCTGCAGGAAGCTTATCTGGAAGTACATCCGGATACCGGCGGACTGCGGATCATGTTTGAGAAGGACCGGCAACGTATGCTTCAGTTCAAAGACATGGCAGACGATCAGCTCCGCGCTATACAGGCGCCGGCATTGGTCATGGGCGCCGACCGTGACGTGGTCCGGCCGGAGTATATCCTGAAAATGGGGCGGCTGATCCCCCATGCGCATGCCGTGATCCTGCCCGGCACGCACGGCGCATTCATCGGCGAGGTTTGTACAGCCGAAAAGGGCAGCCCGCTGCCCGGGATCGCCGTAGCGCTGATCGAAGATTTTTTGGGGAAATGATCCGTGCCGGTCAGGGAGAGCCGGTCTCCTCGCAGGCGGCGTTATCCGGCGGGACATCACGGGTCTTTCAGCGGCTTACTTTCAGCCAGTTCACCTGGGAGACATTTTCCGTGCTATCCCGGCCTATCGTGTATAATACCGGCGTTTGTCCGTTACCGTAGTACATACCGTTCATGAAATAACAATCCCGGACGGGCGCTTCTATCCTGGCCAGGGAAAAGCCGTTCCCCATAACATTCATAGCGTAGATGTCGCTGATCTTTCCGCGCTCCGACATCCTGCCATATCCTTTTCCGCCCAGCAGGAGGGCCTCTCCCCGGTTTTCGACTGCGCTGAAATTAAGGCCGTCGATAAAGACATGATGGATAGCCGCCGCTCCGCTGGCCCGGATCGCGATACCCCTGTACCGGTTTCCGCAGGAGATGTTACGGATGAATATCTGCTCGATATCGTCTTCCGGCCCCGACCAGGCTGCGGGGGTGACCATGGTGGAACGGAGTGATCCGGCAGGACCGAGCGCGGGCGTGCTGCTGCCGAGGTTGGACAGGGCGATAAAATCGTCGCCGGTCACTCCGGTTATCCGCTCCAGCCTGAAGTGCTTACAGCCTTGCCGGAGATCGATTCCGTCCTTGTTGGACGTCATCAGCCGCCGTCCGTTCACTTCCACGTATTCGGAATTGTGTATCCGGATATCGGTCAGCTCGGCATTACGGGTACGCTCAAAACTGACCGACCAGGCATGCGCATTTTCTATGCTTATATTCCTCAGCTCAAAGCCATCGACGTAAGCCATCAGGATCATGATGTTCCGCCAGTCGCCCGTTTGCTTCCGCCCTTCCTTACCGGCATCGCTTCCATAGCTTACGCGCCAGTTGCCCTTTTGCTGCTCTGCCTCCGGATCAAGGCTGAGCTTCCTGGCCCCGTCGCCCGTCGCCCTCGGATTGGCCGCCCCTTTCAGGGTCACCGACCCTATCCCTATGATGCGGATATTTTTGTTCCATGCGGGATGGACAATCCCGATCCCCACGTTATCGCTCCGGAACATATTGTCCCGGCTGGGATCGGATAGCTGCAGGGTACAGTTATCGAGGATGACCGTCATATCCGAGGGCAGCAGAATAGCGCTGTCGATCATCCATACCCGTGTGCCGTTGGCGTTCCCGGCCGGTATCCGGATCAGGTGAGTCGTGCCGCTGGCTGCCTTGACCGCCTGCAGGATGCGCTGCGTATCGGTCCCCTTGAAGTCATTGGGGGTGATCTCCCGGTTTTGACGGGTTGCGAGCGGATGAGGGCTCAAACAGCCAGCAAGAACGAGGGCCAGGAGCACGAGGTATTTTAACGATATGGCTTTTCTCAACTTTGATTTTTTATGTTAAATTCTTGTTTGTTTACATTATTGATTTACAATGATTTGTGGGCATTTTGAATCTTTGGACCCAAAGGGTTTATCTAAAGTTTATCTAAAGTCTATCTAAAGTTTATCTAATCACGGCTGGGACATTCTCCAAACAGGCTTCCTTCGGGTACCTTCATTCACAATCGTTTTATCGCGCTTAGACATCGAATAAACAAGATTCCTGACCTTATTCTCCTGCTGTTTGGGGCTTAATACATTGGGCAGTAAATCCAGAATAAGTTTGTCAATTTCGGCTTTTGTGGCCGCTCCATATTGACCTATGAACTCTAATATGAGATCTTTATAATGCTGATCTTTAAGCCCCCGGTTCCTGATATATTCTGCTTTACGGCCGGTTTTTTCAGCTATGGAAAAAGAAATATGAAAATTAGGTTTTCTTCCTTCTATTAGTTGCCGATCTTTTAAATAGGAAATCTCATGATCCGATAGTTCCTTTTTCTTTTGCACCTTGTCCAACATTAAGATTTCGAAAAAAGAAAGCCCGGGGTTTCTTGCCAGCACTCTTGCAAAGTCAATATCCAGAACCTTTCCCGTAAGTGTTGCTTTTACTTTCCCCCCGCTTATATCATAGTCGGGCATAGGGAAAAACTTCTCCCGCTGCAGACGGAACATTCGCTTTATGCCGCTGCCTACCGTATCAATCATATTCAGGTTTACCATCGCATTTACCAAAAAACTATTTCGGTAATATGCCGGAGGCTCTTCGCTCTCAATAACTGTTTCGATAGATCCTGGCAAAAATTCACCTAAGTTTGTAAAAGTCAGGTATCCGTCTTCACGTTCTACCACATTTACTCTTCCTCCGCAGGAATAATCCTGATGCGCAATACAATTGCTCAAAGCTTCACGAATGGTAAATGGATCGAACTGATCTACCTCTTCCGGGAATAATGTATCCTCCTTTATATACCGGTATTTAAGGTTACGGATCTTTCCGAATACACCATCCACTGCGAGAAGAAAAGGACAAGTAAAATGTTGATAATCCTTTTCATGATTTTCTTTGTCTTTCAGCAGCCAAGTAATCCGCGCAACAGCAGGGTTAATAAAATATTCTGATTCCGGCTTCCCCAAAAGAATGATGGCAGTCCTGGTAATCCGGTTCCCGATTATAATTTTCGCTTTGCTTAGGAAGGTCAGATCGTCCCAATCATCCATTTCAGTGGCCAGTCGCTGATTTTTTACTTTAAACTTTTCTCTGGCCACACGTATTGCTTCAGGATGGAGATCCTCGATAGTCGCTCCTTCACAAGTAGCGGCACTCCAGTCAATCCGAGTAGCCTGTTCCCGGATTCTTTCTATTTCTTCCAGATTGAGCGGAGAAAGTTCTTCTCCATCCCGGCCATGATAATGTCCTGCCCAGGCAATAGGAAAGCCCCGGGGAGCAGCCGGTATCTGGAACATGATCACGCGACCTTCTGGTAAATTCAATTCATAGATCTCAATAAAAGTAATGCGATTCGTCGTTTTTTCAGCGATCTCTCCTTTAAGGCTGTCCAATCCCGAACGATCGCCATGCCGGTAACGGGAGCCTACAATCCGGTGATCCTTGTTTTCGATACCAAATATCAGCCAAGCCTCCGCTTTCCCTTTCAAATTAGCCTCATTCGAGAGTGCGGAAAAATATTTACCGAGCTTATCAAAATGGAAATTATTCTTCGCTTCCTTGAATTCAATAACTTCTGTTTCAGCAGGTAGCGAACGCAATTCATTCAGTCTTTGGATAAGTTGGCCCCTTGTCATTTATCAAAAATAAAAAATATGCATAAATAAAAAGATTGAATTTGAGGTCATTCACTGTGAATACTATCTTTAAAAAGATCCCCGGGAACTTTTTTGTCCTATCTTTGTCCCCGTCACTCCACGACCGTGAGGAACGTCCTGCTTTATATACTGACCTTCTCCATATTGTTTACCGGCTTTAGCCAGGTCATGGATATCCTGTCTTTCCGCGTACAAAAGTTTTATGTCTCCAACGATCACCTGCCTTTTGCCAAAGGCGATATCGTGTATTGCGGCGGAGAAACAGTGCTCAACAAGAAGCTGAAGGACCACGAAGCTTCCTCCAACAGTCTCGGTGAACAAGGCAAAACCTCCGCCGGAATCCTGCTCTTCCGGCAGGATAACCCGCCGCTGTTTACCCCGGTTCCCCCTTCCGGCCCGGCTTCCTATGCGATGACCGGAAATTGGCAACCCGTACAACGCCCCTCGGAAATCTTTCACCCGCCCTGTTCCTGATCTTTCCGCCTTCCGCGGACTTTGCTTCGCCAACGCCTTCTTTTCGATGCAGGAGAAGTTCTGTTCTTAACTGCC
Source organism: Compostibacter hankyongensis (assembly GCF_039541075.1). Taxonomy (NCBI): domain Bacteria; kingdom Pseudomonadati; phylum Bacteroidota; class Chitinophagia; order Chitinophagales; family Chitinophagaceae; genus Compostibacter; species Compostibacter hankyongensis. Next base: position 125,533 of record NZ_BAABFN010000001.1, read on the forward strand.
GGAAGAAAGAAGACAGCCCGGCTGGATAAAACAGCCGCGGCCGGCCGATGCGACTATGCTGCCGGATCTGGCTGCACTGTCAGCCATACCATTCCCGTCTGATGCCCCCGTGACGAGGAACCGTCCGGCATCCGGAACGATTTCTTATTTAATCTGTAAACAGGATGTTGTGAAATACTATTTTCCTATATCCCTTTTTCTGCTCTGTGCCGGTTTTTGGCAAACTGCCGGTTCACAGACGCTGTTAAAGGGTAAAGTATATGACCGTACGACGAAGGAAGCGGTCGCAAGGGCCTCGGTGCGCATACAAGACGGCACCATCGGCACCCTTACCGATGCCACCGGACGTTTTACCCTTTCCGTACAGACCGGAGACTCCCTGGTCGTTTCTTCGCTTAATTACGGCACCCGCATCGTAGCGGCAACGGCAGGAAAGGCCATTGCCCTGGATAAACGCGACAATAAATTACTGGAGATTGTCGTGAGCGGAAGCCGCACCGCACAGCGGCGCAGCGAAGTACCCGCCGCCATCAGCACCATCGATGCGCAGACCATCAAGGATACCCGGGCCACCCGCCTGGATCAGCTGTTAAATAAAGCGACGGGGGTATTCATGGTAAACCTCGGCAACGAACAGCACGAGATGAGCATCCGCCAGCCCCTGGGCACAAGAAGCCTCTTCCTGTACCTCGAAGACGGTATTCCCATCCGTACATCAGGCATCTACAATCACAATGCCCTGTTGGAGATGAATATGGCCGCTACCCAACGGATAGAAATTATCCGGGGCCCCGCCTCGTCCCTTTATGGCGCGGAAGCCATCGGCGGTGCAGTGAATGTCATTACCATATCTCCTCCTGCCGTATCTTCGGGAACAGCAAGCCTGCAGCTCAACAATACCGGCTATAAAAGGGCCGATATAAGCGCCGGCACCACGCTGGGGAAATGGGGCCTGGTGATAAGCGGCTACTATGCCAACCGTCATGACGGTCCGATCGACTATAGCGATTTTCACAAAACGGCGCTGACCGTAAGGGCGGACTATAAAGCCAGCGACAGAACTACCTGGAGCAACAGCGTTACCTATATCGACTATTACAGCGACATGACCGGTGCGCTGGACAGCCTGCAGTTCGCCCGGAAGGATTACACATCACCTTATTCCTTCACCTACCGGAAAGTAAAGGCCCTGCGGGCCCGCTCGCGCCTGACCACTCAATGGAACAGCCGCAGCCAGACCCAGCTGTCGGTGCTCTATCGCAACAATTCCACCGGGCAAAACCCTTCCTATTATATCACGGACGATCCTGCCAATGCCCTGCTGGCCAACGGACAGATCAATGAAAATGCATTCAGCAGCTATCTGCTGATCGCCCAGCACCAGCAGCGGTTCAGCTGGCTCAACAGCCGGCTGATCGCCGGTCTCAGCGCTGATATCAGCCCCAGCACCTATACTGCCCGATACATCCGGATACAACGGGATCATGAGGGGAACTATATTGCCTATGACCATACCGACTCCTCCCTGAGCGACTACGCAACCGGCATCAATAACCTCGCCGCCTATACGCAATATGAGATGAGCCCGATGCCGGGTCTGAAGCTGGTCGGCGGACTGCGTTATGATCGCTATCGCTATAATTTCAGAAATCACCTGCCTCCTTCGGCGTCCAGCGGATCTCCTTCCACACTGCGCACCTTTGGCCGCCTGACGCCCAAGGTCGGCTTTACCTACAACTATCATGACGTCGGCTTTTATGGCAACTACAGCCAGGGATATGTTCCCCCCCAGGTCACGGAGCTTTTCAACAAGGTAAAGGTACCGTTCCTGAAGCCGCAAACCTTTTTCAACTATGAGATCGGCGGCTGGCTTTCGCTGGCGGATCATAAGCTGTATGCAGACTGGAGCCTTTACCTCCTCAACGGTACCAATGAGATCATTTCGGTAAAGCAGGACGACGGTACCACACAAAACCAGAATGCCGGCAAAACCCGGCATGCCGGCATCGAATATGGTCTGAACTATCGCCCTTCGTCCCAGTGGTCCTTCCGGCTCAGCGCCACCAACGCCCGGCATACGCTTGTGAAGGACATTGAAAAGGGGGCAAGCGGAAACGTGGATTACAGCGGTAACCGGATGAGCGCCGCACCGGCATTCATCGCCAATGCCGAGGCCTCGTGGAAGCCCGCATTTGTCAAGGGGCTGCATCTCAGCCTGGAATGGCAGCGCCTCGGGAAATATTACATGGACAATGCCAACAGCGGCCGCTACAACGGCTTCAACGTGATCAATCTGCGGGCCGGCTATACTACCGGGCATTTCGAGGTCTGGACCCATGCGCTGAACCTGCTGAATAAATATTATGCTACCATTGCCACCAAATCGGCGTATGGCTACAGCTATAACCTGGGCGACCCCTTTGCCTTAAACATCGGAGTGGCCTATCATTTTGGAAAACCATGAAAAAGCGGCTTTATAAATGGCACCGGACCTTGTCCCTGATCATTGCCCTGCCGGTGCTGATATCCGCCTCCAGCGGGTTCATGCATCCGCTCATGACCAATATCCGGCCGCATATCGCCACCCAGGGTCTGCAGCCCGTTCCGGTGGACAGCAGCAAGCTGCGGATCCCGCTGCAGGGGGCATTGGCCCAAAACCACATAGCCGCTTTTCAGAATTTCAGATTGATCCATATCGCGGACAACTGGTTTTACCAGGTACAGCGAACAGGGGATGCGGTTCCGGTTTACCTGAGCACGGAGAACGGCCATGTGCTGAGCGACGGAGACTGGCTGTATGCACAGTACCTGGCCCGGCAATTTCTTAACGGCCAGGAAGATCCCACAGGCGCCGGGAAAAAGCTGCCATCCGTCACCACTGCCGGTCCGATGGACTGTTGCGACGGCGCCACCGCCTGCGTGCTGAATGACACGGCGGCGGCTCTGGTAACAAGCGCGCTGCGGGTAACCCGGTTCGATAACGAATACGGCTATATCAACCGGCTGCTGCCGGTATACCGGGTCTCTTTCGAGCGGCCGGACGGTATCCGTATCTATGTGGAGACAACCCAGGACCGGTTCGCTTTCGCCATAGACGACCGGAGGGCGGCGTTCAACCGTATTTTCACTTTCCTGCATACCTACAGCTGGCTGGATTTCCTGGGAAAAGGAAAGCTTGTGGTGGAGTTTCTGCTGGTATTTCTTGCCTTTATCACTACCCTGCTGGGCCTCTGCATCTTTTTCGGCACCCGCAGTAAAAAAGCAAAAGGGAACGGCTTTGTAAAGTCGCGGCGGACACACCGCTACGTCGCCGTTACCGTATCCCTGTTTACCCTCATGTTCACGTTCAGCGGGGGATATCATGCGCTTTCCAAGCTCAAGGACGATAATACGGATTCTTTTTTCGTACGCCATCAATATACTACCGGAGCCATGGACTTCGATTTCCGGGCGCTGCAATCAGCCGTGCAGGACCCTATAACCGATGTAAGTCTCGTCAGGCTGGATTCCGGCAGCAGCTTCTGGAGGGTAGTTTCGCTGCCGGCAGGCCGTACCATCACCGGCAGCAAGGACCTGATGAAATCCGAAGCAGCGCCGCTTCCGGAGATTACCTATATCAGTACGGCAGACCATTCCGTGCTGCGCGGCGGCGAGCGTCGTTACGCCGGGTACCTGGCCTGCCTGTTCAGCGGCCATGACAAAAAGAACATTCTTTCCGCTACGCCCGTCACCGCCTTTACCAATGAATACAACTTTGCGGACAAGCGGCTGCCGGTCTGGAAAGTGGCCTTTGCCGACCATCATCACGAACGGTATTATGTGGAAACGGCGACGGGGCGTTTATCCAAACGGGTGAACGATCTGAACATCCTCGAGGACTACAGCTTTGCGTTACTGCACAAGCACGAATTCCTCGGCTGGGCAGGAAAGCGGGTCAAGGACGCCAGCACGATGTTCTGGGCGGCGGCCCAGGTCCTGATGGTCCTCACGGGACTGATCTTGTATTTTAAGTGGCGGGGCCGCTTAAAGCAGGCCAGGTAGCTGCTCTTAGCGATGGGGGCTTTTCTGCTACGCGGCCATGTTTACTTTTTTCGTACCTTTATGACAACTCTTTTATGTCCGCTATTACAATCAGAAGGAGACTGACGTCCGATGTGCTGAAACTTGGCAGGCAGGCAAAAGCCCTGTTGGGGAAAAAGGTAGAGATTGTGATCCGGGAATTAACGCCAGCTGTCAAAGAGAAAAAATGGCGGCATCTGGGAAGCGTTGATCTTGGAGGCAAAGCCGACCTTATAAATATTCGAAACTTCGCCTACGATGAATAGTGTCCTTGTGGACACGAATGTTCTGATATATGCGCTGGACAAAAGTTTATTATCAGCCCGCATATTCAATTTTAACAAACCCCTCTTATACACTCCACATTTAACCAGAAAGATTTTATCCAGATTCCTGAAATTGAGATCATCAGTTAAGGACTGAACCAATATTTTTCCTGAAAAGGTTATAATCCTACTTCTGAAACACCGGCTGTTGTCATATCTTCCTAAAAGCGAAAAGGGAGGATAGACATCCCCCCGATTCATTAACCAAAATCTAAACTTGTATTAACACTAACAATTCCGGCTTTGAGGTTTCAATAGTCTAAGGTCTAAAGTTGATTTGTCTGGAATAGAGCGTTAGACCTTGAACGTTAAACTTCAAAATGCCTTTTACCTTTCAATTTTCGCCTCATTCGGTGCGCAAACTTTTCACCGGGTTGGCAGTTGCTGCCCTGATGGCCTGGAAACTGACCGTACATGCGGCTACCGCCAGGGCAAGTATTCCTGTTACGGCAAACACTGCCCAGCCGATGTCCTTGCGGTAATTAAAGCCTTCCAGCCAGCGCGTCATGATATAATAGGACAGGGGTGTGGCGATAAGGAACGAAATACCGACGAGCTTTATGAATTCCGATGAAATCAGCTTCAAGATACTGCCGACAGAAGCGCCAAGGACCTTCCGGACGCCTATTTCCTTGCTGCGTCGCTCGGTCATATATGCCGCCAGACCGAACAGCCCCAGGCATGAAATGAAGATGGCCAGCGTAGAAAAAATAGCGGTAAGCACTGCGGTCCGCTTTTCACCCTCGAACTTGACAGCATAGCCCTCATCGGCAAATGTATAGGTAAACAGATCTTCAGGGTCATCCCTTTTAAAAAGGGATTCCAGCGCGGCAATATTCCCTGACATTTTCCTTTTACTGTTAAGCCGCATGGTCATCATCGTAAAATAGGACTTAGGCCCCTCAATGATCATGGGAACCACCTTATCATAAGGAGAGTTAAAAACAAAGTTCTTTACCGCGCCTACTACGGTCCAGGATATGCCGTTGTCTTCAACCTTTTTTCCGACAGGATCTTCAAATCCCATGGCCCTGACTGCCGATTCGTTCAGCAGCATGGCCGTAGAGTCGGTTGGAAACTTATAAATATCAATATCCCGCCCAGCTACCAGTTGCACTCCTGTCGTTTTCACCCAATCCGCGTCTACCGCATATCGGTTAAAAGAAATCTGGGCATTGGGCTGCTTTCCCTCCCAGTCGATGCCCGACGAACTGTTATAGCTATACGTCATGGGAAACATCGTCTTGGTTACCGAGGTAGCTATGCCTGCCGCCAAAATTTCTCTGCGGATCAGCTCGGCTTTGGGAGGAGTAAGATTATTGAGCGGTATCGAAACCAGCTGATCCTTCCGGTATCCCAGGTCGCGGCGCTGTGCATACTTTACCTGTTGTCTGACGACCAGTGTACAGGCGATAAGACCGATGGCAAAAGTGAACTGCAATACAACCAGTGCTTTGCGTGGATTGAATTTCCCGAGAGAAGGGATATAGGAGCCCTTCAGCACTTTTACCGGCCGGAAGGAGGAGAGGAAAAAAGCCGGATAGCTTCCGGCCAATACGCCGGTAAACAATATAAATCCTATAAAAGCGATCCACAGCCAGGGGTCGTTGTACGGGATCCGCAGCCGCTGTCCCAATACATCCTCAAAAGGCTTTATGACGGCCGAAACCAGCAATAAGGCAATAATGCCGGACAGGAAAGCCAGCAGTATGGACTCAAAAATAAACTGTCCGGTCAGGACGCTACGGCTGGCTCCGGCCACCTTCCGGACGCCGACCTCCCGGGCCCGCTTTTCGCTTCGGGCAGTACTCAGGTTCATAAAATTGATACAGGCGATAAGCAGGATAAAAACAGCAATGGCCGAAAACATATAAATACGGTCAATGCGACCACCGGCGACCTTACCGTTCTCAAATTTGTTATATAAATACCACTTCGAGGAAGGATACAAAAACATTTTTGACTGTGCCATCGGATCTTTTCTGTGTGTGATATCTTTTATTTTATGGTTAACCGCAGCAAGATCCACCCCCGGCTTCAGCAACACAAAAGTGGTTGTCATACTGTTCGTCCAGGCATGAGGAGACTCATCCTTGTATCCCATCATTTCATACATCTTCCAGCCGAAAACAGCATCTGCCGTGAACCGGGTATTTGCCGGCAAATCCCGGAGGATCCCCGTGACTATGGCGGCCGACCGTTGTTCATTGTTGATGACAAGCGTTTCGCCCATCGCCCGCTCTGCAGAACCAAACAGCTTTTCCGCTACAGCCTGCGTGAGGACCACAGAATTGGGCTGACGGAAGGCAGTGCGGGCGTTTCCAATAACAAACGGAAAGCTGAACATGGAAAAAAAATCCTTATCAACAAATGCCGCTGATTCAGGGAACAAGGAATTGCCTACGCGAAAGACCATGGAGAGCGATGAATACCGGCTGCTGGCCTCTATCTCCGGGAATTCGAGTTTCAGGGCCGGAGCCATGGGCTCCGGGGTGTTGGTGTTGGTTCTGATCTCGCCGTTCAGCTTATGCAAACCATATACCTGATACAGCCGTGCTCCTTTTTTATGGAACCGGTCGACCCCCACCTCGTGCTGCAGCCAGACAAAGATCAACATAGCGCCGGCCATCCCTACGGACAGGCCGGCGATATTGATCGCAGCATATCCGCGGCTCATTCTCAGTGCTCTCCAGGCACTTAAAAGATAATTCCTGAGCATATTGCTTAATTTAATTTTCACTTCCGCTCCCTTTAGCGGCCGGAGGGTATTTACTCCGTCCTCAGGCTCTTCACCGGGTTGGCCGTAGCGGCCCGGACCGTCTGTAAGCCCATCGTGACCAGCGCTATCAGCATCATCCCCAGCCCGCTCAGTGCAAATACCCACCAGCTGAGGCTCGTCCGGTAGGAGTAATCTTCCAGCCATCGGTGTATGGCCCACCAGGCGACCGGCGCGGCCAGCACAAAGGCGATCAGGACCAGCCGTAAAAAATCTTTCGACAATACCGTAACGATCTGGGAAACGGTGGCGCCCAGCACTTTCCGGATACCGATCTCTTTGCTCCGCAGACCCGTGGTATAGATGACCAGGCCCAGCAGGCCCAGGCAGCTGATAAGGATTGCCAGCGCGGTAGCCCATCCCAGCAGGCGGGCCGTCTGCTGTTCTCTTTCATAGAAAGCGGCAATGGTATCGTCCAGGAAGCCGTAATTAAATTCCTCATCCGGGTACAGCTGCTTATATTGCTTTCGTATGCCGGCAATGACAGCCGTCCACTGCGCACCGCCGGCATTATCCGGCGCCAGCTTCACATGGAAAGTGGATCCATTGTTATGCTCAAATACCATCGGGCTGATCCGGGCATGCGTGGATTGATCGTGAAAGTCCTTCATGATGCCGACAATGGGGACGTTTTTACCGTTCCATTGCAATTCCCGGCCCACGGCATCTCCGGCTTTCGTAAAACCGATCGCATGGGCAAAGCTTTCATTTACAAGAAACTCTTTTACGCCTTCTTCCGGCAGTACGTTCCTGCCTGCGATAATCTTTATCTGGTAAAGCTTCAGGTAGTTGCTGTCTCCCCACCGGATCTGGGCGTTGGGCTTGATCTCTTCCTTGCCGGTATGGTAAGCTATATTGACAAATGCAACACCCTTGTCTGCCGGCGCAAAAAAACCGGTACTGGCCAGGGCCACGCCGGGAATGGAGGCTATTTCGTTCAGCAACAGCTTTTCCCGTCCGGCGACAGTATCCCGGGGTATATTAAAATTAATAACCGCCTCCTTGTTGAAGCCCATGTCCGTATTCAGCGAAAACCTGATCTGCTTGCCGACCATCAGCGTTGCCATGACAAAGAACTGCGCAATGACAAACTGCGATACGGTCAGCGTTTTCCGGACCCAGGCATTCCGGGTCTGTGCCTTGTCGGCAAAAGCCTGGTTTTTTAAGACCCGTGCAGGCCGGTAACCTGACAATACGAAGGCGGGATATAGTCCTGAAAGGAAGCTCACCGCGACGATCAGCAACAACAAAAAGATAATCAGGGATGACTGGTGCAGCAGATCAAAGTGCAGCCCGGGGGGAATAAAATCCCTGAACATCCTGAGCAACAGGGGCGTCAGCGCTACTGAAACAAGCGCCGCCAGGGTGGTGATAAGAACGGTCTCTCCAAGGAACTGGACGATCAGGTTTGCTTTTGAGCTGCCCATCGTTTTCCGGATGCCGATTTCCCTCGCCCGCTGCGAAGCATATGCTGTAGTAAGATTGATAAAATTGATACTCCCCAGCAACAGCAGGAAGGCGGCAATGGCCAGCAGCCCATACAGGGTGGGCTTGTGGACAATGCGGGAGCCAAGGGTCGGGTACCAGGGATTAAAATGTATATCGTTCAGCGGCTGAAGACGAAAAGACATAGTATGATACCGGTCCTTATTTACATCTTTGTTGTACTTCGACAAAAGGGTTTTTAACTGCGTTTCGACATTCCCGGGTGTGCTGCCCTCCGCTATTTTTACATACAACTGCGAGTAGATCATCCAGTCGTTCCACACATCCATCATGAACTGATCCTTCAGGCTGGTTTGCGCGATAGTGGAGTAGGAAATAAATGCCTCCGCAGTGAATGCCGTATGCTCATGCAGATCTTTCACAATACCAGAGACGGTCAGGGTAATGTCATTACAGGTAAGCCGCCGGCCCACAACATCCCTCGCTGCCATACCAGGAAAGTAACGGCGGCTTCTGCTTTCCGTCAGCACTACGGTAAAAGGGTCCTTCATGGCCGTCGCCGGCGAGCCGGCTATCCATTGAAACGGCAGCAGCTTAAAATATCCGCTGTTGGTAAATACGACATCCGATTGCTTTTTGTAAATCCGGGGCTTACCGGCAGGCGTTTCCACGGTTACCTGCGTTGTGGCATCGCCCTGGAACTGCATCACCGGAACGGTTGCGTCTATTCCCGTCACTTCACGTTCCACCGCGCCGCTCAGCGGAGCAGGTACGGCAGCAGAGTGGCCGTCTGCGTCGTTGAATCTTGCATCCAGCACAATGCGGTAAATCCTGTCCGCATCTTTTTCAAAACGGTCAAAGCTGAATTCGTAGTGGACGATCAGGAATATCACCAGCGCAGCGCTGATGCCGACGGATAGCCCCAATACATTGATCAGGGCAAATGCTTTGTTCCGGGTAAATACCCTTAACGCCGTTTTGAAATAGTATTTAAGCATGTCTTCAAATTTATTAGATCTCCTTCTCTTTACGCCGCTGTCTTTCCTACATGAGATTCCTGATCTCCTATGCCGTCATGATCACTCCGCCCGCAGGCTTTTCACCGGGTTGGCGGTGGCAGCTTTGACGGACTGGAAGCCTACGGTGGCCAGCGCAATGGTGATAGCTGCGGCTCCCGATACTATAAAAATCCATAAGCTGATCTGCTCACGGTAAGTAAAGCTCTGCAGCCATTGATGCATTACCCACCAGGCGACCGGGGAGGCAATGATAATGGAAACGAGCACCAGCTTCAAAAAATCCCGTGAAAGCAGCACAGTGATGTTGGCTACGGATGCGCCCAATACTTTTCGCACACCGATTTCTTTTATGCGGGTCTCCGCCATATATGCGGCAAGACCAAATAATCCCAAACAGGAGATAAATATGGCAAGGACCGAGAACAAAATAGCCAGTGCGCCGGTAGTTTGCTCCGTCCTGAACTTCGCTGCATAGGATTCATCCGTGAAGTGGTATTCGAACGGATATTCCGGGTTGTATTTTTTAAAGATCCGTTCGATCTCCGACAGGTTTTCCTTTACCGGCCGGGACGGATTCAGCCGGTAATGCATGGCATTGAACCAGGACCATTCCGAGGATGGTCCCATAATGATCATCGGGGGAATATCATCATAGGGGGAGCCGACGATAAAATCCTTCACGACGCCCACGACATGCCAGTTTTCCTCGCCAATTCTTTTTACCGTCTGCCCGATCGGGTCCTTTAAATGCATGACCTTTACCGCCGTCTCATTTAACAGTATCGCTGTGCTGTCCGTGGGATAGCTGTGCACATCAATATCCCGCCCTTTGATGATCTTTGTCCCCATGGTCCTGGCAAAGTCTGCGTCGGTGCTGAATACATCAAAACTGAGCTGCGCTTCTTCCCGGGTGCTACCGTTCCATTCATAGCCCCACATGTTGCTGGTCCAGTCGGTTACCGGGCCCATAGATTTGGTAACCGAGGTCACACTCCCGCTGCTGAGCAGGTCGCGTTTGATCAGCTCAAAATTTTGTCCGCTCTTTCCTTCCAGGGAAGAATACAGGAGCTGATCCCGGTCATAGCCGGCATCCCGGTCCTGTACGTATTTTATCTGCCGGTAAACAATGCCGGTAGAGACGATCAGGGCAATGGCAAAGGTAAACTGCACCACCACCAGCGCTTTTCTGGGCGTGATCAGCTTTCCCGTTCCCCTGAAAGTCCCCTTCAGCACCTTTGTAGGAGAAAAAGAAGACAGGAAAAAAGCGGGATAGCTGCCGGCCAGCAGGCCGGTCACCAGGATCAGCCCCAACAGGGAAACAAGAAAGCCCGCTCCCCCCATATTGAGGGACAACCTCATCCCTAAGAGCTTATTATAAGCCGGCAGTAAAAACCATACCAGCAGAAAGGCAATAACACCGGCAATCCCCGACAACAGCAAGCCCTCCGTCATAAACTGAACGATCAGCACGCTTTTGGGGGCGCCGGCCACTTTTCTTATTCCTACCTCCCGGGCTCTTTTCTCGCTTCGGGCCGTGCTGAGATTCATAAAATTGATGCAGGCGATCAATAAAATGAATCCGGCGATAATACAAAACAATTTTACTTTTTCGATCGTACCGCCGACCATCTGGCCGTTTTCTTCTTTTTCATACAGATGCCATCTCCGCGCCGGATAGAGAAACTGGGTCAGCTGTACCCCTTTGAGACCGCCCCGGGTCACCGTAATATCCTTTATCTTCCTGCTCAGCTGCTCCAGTGACGCGCCTTTCTTCAACAGCACATAGGTCCTCACATTGTTTGCGGTCCAGCTATCTTCTTTTCCGTATATCTTTTCGCTGTAAGACCAGGGCAACAGATATTCGAATTGGAATCGTGTATTGGACGGAAGGTCTTTTAAGACGCCGGATACCATGAAGTCGTCGCGGTTGGCCAGCCTGATCCGTTGCCCCACTGCCGTTCCGTTGCCAAATAATTTCTTGGCTAACGTTTCCGTGATCACGATATGATCGATATTATCCAGCGCCAAACCGGCCTTACCTGCTGTCATGGGAAAGGAGAACATGGAAATAAACCCTGGATCTACGAACATCCCGCCCGCCTTCAGCTTTTTATCCTGCGCTTCCAGCAGGAAGCCGGCCCCCATCGTTCTCACGGCACCCTCCACTTCGGGGTAGTCGCTTTTCAGCGCAGGAGCCATCGGGCCCGGAGAACTGCTCCAGGCATGGGTTTCCCCATTGGAAGTCTGGCGGTTAAATACCTGGTACAACCGGTCCGTATCCGGATAGTACCGGTCAAATGTCAGTTCGTTCCGCACCCAGAGCAATATAAAAACCGTTGCCGCCATACCAATGGCCAGCCCGCCGATATTGATAAAGGAAAAGCTCTTACTCCTCCGGAGGCTGCGCCAGGCTGTTTTGAGATAATTGCCAAACATGTTCTTCTTTTACAGGAATCCTTAAATATGATATGGTCCTCCGCCGCGCAAAATCATCCCCGGAATTGGCTCAAAGAAGTATGCCAATGTATTACCTTATTGTAAAACAATAGGATATGCACATTGATAAACCCACACCTGTCCGGTTTTGATACAGCCGATGTCCGGTTTTGATACAGGCCGCGGTAAGTCGGCGTGTCTGCTATTCACCCCGCAAGGCCGTAACCGGGTTGGAGACCACCGCTCTTATGGCCTGCCAGCAGATAGTTATTATGGCCACAGCAAAAACCATCACCCCGGCCAGGGCAAATACATCCCAGGTTATCCTTATCCTGTATGCATAGTCCTGAAGCCATTTATTCATGAGCAGCCAGGCAACCGGGGCGGCAATGCATAATGAAATCAGGATAAGCCTCAGGAAATTTCCCGTGAGCAGGCTGAAAAGATGGGCTCCGGATGCGCCCAGCACTTTCCGGATGCTTATTTCCTTGCTTCGCTGTTCCGCCATAAAGGCCGCCAGGGCAAACAGACCCAGACAGGCTACAATAACGGCCAGAATGGCAAAACCGGTAAAGATGTACTGCATGCGCTGCACATCGGCGTACATCGTCGCATAACTCTGATCGAGAAAATCATAACGCATCTGCTGATGAGGCAGGAAACCCTTCCATACCTTTTCGAAAGCGGCAATTGCCGCTTTCGTATTTGCAGCGTTTATCTTTACCGAAATAATGCTGTTGCTGTTGCCCAATACCATGCACAAAGGATCCACCCGTTGCTTCAGACTTTCGAAATAGAAGTTGTCCACTACCCCGATGACCGTCATGTGCATTCCCCCGTTGGTGATCCGTTTTCCAATCACATCTCCCCCACCCAGTTGCTGCGCAAATGCCTTGTTGATGACGGCCCCTGAACTATCCGTCTTCATCGACGGAGAAAAGTTCCTTCCCGCTATAATATGCATGCCGAATGTGGAAACGTAATTTTCATCTACTACCCAACGCTGCCCTACAATTGTAGATTCATCCTTACCCTCTTCCCAAAAGGTATTGCCGTTCCTTTTTGAACCGGTCGAAGAAACCGGGATAAAGTCGCTTACACTTATATGCTTTACAACAGGCAGCTTCTGCAGCTCGTTTTTGAATGACAGGGTCTGGTTACGCAGGGCATCAGCGCCTTCAATCAGCATTACCTGGTCTTTATTAAATCCGGCATTCGAATTGAGTATATATTGCATCTGCCGGTAAATGATCATGGTCCCGATCAACAGGATGATCGAAATGGTAAACTGGAAAACCACCAGTGTGCTGCGCAGCCCTGTATTCCTGCTCCCCAGCGCTAAGTTGCCTTTCAGCGTGCTCACCGGCTTGAAACCGGATAAATAGAATGCAGGGTACAGACCGGCTATCAGACCAGTAACAAAAACGGCCGCCACCAATGACGGCATAAACCACCAGGTATGCCAGGGCATGGAAAGCGCTACGCCTGCTACCCGGCTGAACCAGGGTAAAGTGAAAACTGAAATAACAATAGCAATCAGAAACGAAAGAAAGCTGTACAGCATGGATTCTGCCAGGAACTGCCGGATAAGACCGCCCCGGCTTGAACCGACCACCTTCCGCAGTCCTACCTCTTTGGCCCGGTTGGCAGAACGCGCCGTGGCCATATTTAAGAAATTGATGCAGGCCAGGACCAGAATAAAAACGGCAATGGCGACGAACAGATATACAAACCGAATATCTCCGTATTTCACGCTGCCATCTTCAATGTTATAGGAATGCAGGTGAATATCGGATAGCGGCTGCAAATACAACGAAACTTTTTTCCAGACCTTTTCAACGTTCTTACGGCCGGCCGCCTTTCGGGCGGGAATAATGTATTTGTCAATAATGTCGGTTGTGATCTTTTTATTAAAGACATCAATATCCACGTGAGGCTTAAGCTGCAGGTAAATAACATAATTGCTCTGGACCCAGTTCTGCTGCTCGTTATCGCCAAAGCTCATTCCCGACAACGAAATGAATCCGCGGTACTGCAGGTGAGAGTTAGGCGGAAAGTCCTGCATCACCCCGCCTACCATTACAGGAATCTGATCATTAAAGATCATGGTTTTGCCGACCGGGTTCTGATGAGGAAAGTATTTATCGGCCATACTTTTACAAAGCACCACGGAATACGGTTCCGAAAGCGCATGCGTCCTGTCGCCATAGATCATCCGGACATTCAGCATATCCAGCATGGTCGTATCGGCAAAGCAAAATCCCGTTTCATAGGTGTTATCAGCCTGATCCTCCCTTCTGATTTGGTTGTTGGCCCCGCCGAACAACTGGTTGCTCATGATACGGCCTGCTTTTTCCACCTCCGGAAAATCATTCTGGAGCGCTTTGGCCATAGGGGCAGGGAATCCGAGACCGCTTTGGATTTCCCCATCCAATTTAAATTCACCAACCACCCGGAATATACGGTCCTTGTTCGGATTGTCCCTATCATAGCTTAATTCATTGCCCACATATAAAGCAATCAACATACAGGCGGCAATACCGATAGCAAAGCCGATAATATTAACAACCGCATACATGCGTTGCTTCCGCATGTTCCGCCAGGCGATCTTTAAGTAGTGTAAAATCATAGTGTGTTCCCTTTAATTTCTTTCGCTATTCGCTCCGTAATGCGCCAACCGGGTTGGCCATTGCGGCTTTGATAATTTGTATGCTCATGGTAGCCAGGGCAATTAATAAAACAATTATGGCTGCATTAAGAAAAATACCCCACCCTAAGGATGTTTTATAAGCGAAATGCTGTAACCACTTATCCGCAGCTACCCAGCCCAATGGAGTGGCGATTAGTACAGCCAACAATACCAGCTGCATAAACTCTTTGCTTATTAAGGAATGGATCTCATGTATGCTTGCGCCCAGCACTTTGCGAATACCGATTTCTTTAACACGATTATTTACAACATACGTAGTTAAAGCGAATAAGCCGGTTAAAGTGATCAGGATAGCCGTTATAGCGAAAAAATTTATGATTAGCTGTAAGCGTTTGTATGAAACAAACAGCTTTTGAAAATTGTCATCCAGAAAAGTATACCGAATGGGGAAGTCAGGATCAATATTTTTCCATCTGGCTTCCACAGCCGCAATAGTAGCGGCTAAGTTTTTACTATTCAACTTCAATAATATGGCGCCCCCGCCTTGAGAGACACAGGCTTTATTATTAACCGTAAATACTGACGGGTTAATGTGATGTTCAAAACCGGATAGGCTGAAATCGTTTACCACACCCACAATCTGCACCGGAAAAGAATCACACCAGGGAAAGGTTATCGTTTCCCCAACCGGATCATTCAATCCTAATTTTCTCATCGCGGATTCATTAATTATGGCGCTCCGCGTATTTTCATCAGCATAGCTGCCATTAAATAATCTTCCTTTTACCAACGCTATGCCAAGGGTTTTGAAATAATCGTCACTGACCTTTACCGATGATAGCCGATACTCTTTCCCTGCATGTTTAAATACCATTGTAGTGGTGTCGACAAAGGCGTCTCCAGGCACATTGGTCGTCTTGGAAACATATTCCACACCGGGAATGGAAAGCAGCTCATTACGGGCAGCTTCAAACCCGGCCTCTCTTACTTGCTGCACTGTCTGCAGACGCATCACCTGTTCTCCGGAGAAGCCTTTATCCCTGGTTTGCATATAATGCATTTGCTTTTTGATTACAAGCGTAGATGTAATAAAAAATGCGGCTACAATAAATTGTATAACGATCAAGGCATTTCTCAATAAAACGCCTCTGCGTCCGGTCGAATAGTTCCCTTTCAAGACCTTTATAGTATTATACCTCGATAAAAAAATGGCAGGGTATATTCCGGAAATAAGGATGACAACCAAAATACAAAAAATGATTTGCGGCAAAACAGAGGTAATGCTTACTGAATCAACAAAATCAAAGGATATATCAAAAGCAGATTTAAAATAAGGAAGAATAATTATCACCATGATACATGCAAGGCACAGGCTGATCAGGCATTGCAGCGCTATCTCAGCAATTACCTGGACGGAAATCTGCTTTCGCCCGGATCCCAATACTTTTCTTACGCCGATCTCCTTTGCCCGGCGCATAGAAGAAGCAATTGAAAGATTACTGAAATTAATAGCGCCTGCTAACAACAATAACACTGCCAGCAATAGCAGTATAGATACGGTTGGGAAATTACTTTTGCCATGTTTGGGAAAATTGTGAATATCTTTTACAGCATCTGCAAATAACCCGTCCAGATGGCCGGTTTTCCGGTAATCTTCGAAAGACTGCTTGTCCTTTTTTAATCGCTCGTTATAATATACGCTGTTAACCTGTTCTTCAAACGCGGTAAGATCTACCGGCTTAAATGTTTTAACATATGTCTGTACAGAAGCGTTGCTCCATTGCATGTCTATCTTTTCGTAGGGGCTCCGGTATACAAATTGGGCGTTAAAATGGGATGGTGATTTCGGCCGCGCAAACACACCGGTGATTTCGTTCTCCAACTGGTTATGTATCTTAATTACTTTCCCTATGGCATCGGTGTAGCTTCCAAATAATTTAGTTGCCAGCTCTGTACTGATAATAATGGCATTGGGTTTTTTCAATGCCGTAGCAGCGTCACCGGCGATTAATGGGTAGGGAAATACTTTCAAAAAATTAGAATCTGCTCCTACTCCGTATTGCTGGAATATTTTTCTATCCCCTGCGCTCAGCAACACTTCAAATTCACCAGCAGGCTGCATAGCGGTAGCGGTCTCTACTTCGGGCAATGTTTGTTTTAAGAAAGCGGCCAGGGGGTTAGGCGTCTGCTCCAGAATATCATTGCCGCGCTGCTCCCCGATTTTATACACCCGCTTCAAAGAGGGGTCCCAGCTGTCGTAGCTTAATTCATAATTAAGGTAGAGCAAAATGATTATAAATCCTGCCAATCCAGCAGCCAGGCCAAGAATATTGACGGATGCATATAATTTGTTTTTTACCACATTCCGCCAGGCGGTTTTTAAATAGCTTCTGAACATACAGGAAGATTTAAGCTGCTCGTTTTTTAATTCCCCTTCTAACTCGGGAGCCGGAAATCCTCTTTTCACTCCGTTCTCAGACTATTCACCGGGTTGGCGGTAGCCGCTTTATCGCCTGGAAGCTGACCGTAAGCAATGCAATTACGACCGCAATAAAACCGGCAAATAGAAGCATCCACCATTGTATATCTATCCGGTATGAAAAATCCTGCAGCCACCTGTTCATTAACCACCAGGATATAGGGGTGGCGATGATAATAGAAATAAACACCAGCACAACAAATTCCTTCGACAACAGCCGGACAATACCGGAAACGGAAGCCCCCAGTACCTTTCTGATGCCCACTTCTTTGGTTCGCTGAAATGCCGTCAAAGCCGCCAGGCCAAATAATCCCAGGCAACTTATTAAAATAGCAATGACCGTCGCGGCAGAAACCAGCGTCTGGGTTTTCCTTTCCGACTCATACAATGTTTTGATCTTTTGGTCATAAAATTTATAGGAGAACGGAACATCGCCATACACGGCTTTCCATTCCTTTTCCACTGCATGAATAGCCGTATGCCATTTTTGAGACTGAGGCGGTAATTTTATGTTTAACGTTCTGAGCTGGTCTTTTGAAGCGGTCAGGAGCAAGGGATCGATCTGCGATTGGAAGCCGAAGTGATGAAAATCAGCAATAACGCCGACGATAGGATAATACCGGGGATCGTCTCCCTTCCCGACCAGAAATTTCCCCAGGGCATCCTCCGGGGACTTGAATCCATATGCCTTTACCGCCTTTTCATTAATGACCACTTCGCGCATGGTATCGGAAGGATTGAAATTCCGCCCGGCGAGTAAATGAAAACCATAAAAGCGAAGGTATGCGGTATCGCCATACTTAACCTGCACCTGCTGTTGATTTTCATTTCCGTCCTGGTAATAGCTTAACATGTTTGCGATCATAGCATTGTCCATCGGACGATTCCCCAGGCTCACATCGGCGACAGCGGGGTTATTATCAAGTTCATGCTTTAATATAAATTGCTTGTCTTTATACTTAGGATCAATGGAAACACGGTAGGGAATATCAACATTTACCACCGCTTCTTTATTGAACCCGGGATCTGCATGCAATACATATTGCAGCTGCCGGTGAATGATGACGGCCCCGATAATAAAGACCTGTGCGACCAGGAACTGGAAGACAACCAGCCCTTTTCTAAAAGTTATCTTATTCCTTCCTATTACTTTTTCCGTAGCCCCTTTTAAAACGTTGACCGTGTCAACCTTTGTAGCCAGCCAGGCAGGGTAGAATCCCGACAACAGCGAAACGACGATAATAAGGCTCAGCATAAACAGCGCCATGCCTTTGTAATTCATGTAGGTTAAAAGTCCGTCGGGCAAAAAAGCAGCGAAGACCTTTACGGCAATCAGCACGAAAAAGAAGGAAAGCGTCGCCGCGAGGATGGTTACAAAAAATGTTTCTCCGATAAACCCTGATATGATCCGTCCTGAAGAGCTCCCCAGCGTCTTTCGTATGCCGATCTCCCTGGACCGGCGGGGTAAAAGTGCCGTACTGAGATTAATATAATTAATACAGGCCAATAATAAAAGAAAGGCGCCGACGATCATCAATCCGTTTAATACTTTTCTGTTCGCTGTTCTGGTCTGCGCATTCAGGTTGGTTTCAAAATGCTTGTCTTTCAATGCAGTCACATCAAACCAGCTTTCATATTTATACCGGTCAAACATCTCCTTATTATGTTTCCGGTTAAGGACATTCAGCTGTTTTATACTGTTCCGGACATCGCTATTCCGGGCCGGTTTGATAAAGACAAGATCATTGGAGCTGGTAGCGCCCCAGCTGCTGTTGGTTATATCAGCCTTACTGATCGGTATAAACTCGTTGTTATCTTTACTGAAGCTATTGGGTGCAGCAAGCTGAGCCACTACCGCAGAAACCCTTCGAACGATGGTATCATCATAAATAATGGTTTTCCCTATCACCTCCTCAGGGCGCAGGGCAGGAAAATATTCCCCGGCCCTCGTGTCTGTAAGCACCAGTTTATCCGGAGCATCCAGGGCGCTGCGTTTATCCCCCGCCAGCCACTTATAATGCAGCAATTCAAAGTATCCCGGCACAGTCGACACCAGCTGAATATCTTTATCACTACTCTCAATACGCAGGGGTGGCTCATCCGGCATCCGGGTCACGAGCGCCATATGGTTATATTTATAAAACATCGGCACCACCAGGTCCAGGCCGCTCACCTCGTTTTTCAACGCGCTGTACACCGGTTTAGGCACTCCGGCGCCGGAGTAAACGGCTTCTCCACGTTCGGTTTTACTTGTAGAAAAAAGCTGGTATATGTTATCCGCCCCGGGAATTTTTTTATCATAACTGTATTCATAGCTGACCATACGGAAAATGATCCAGGCAACACAAATACAGATGCTTAAGCCAAATACGTTAAGCAGGGTAAACAGGCGGTTCCGCCATAAGTTACGGAGCAGCGTTATAAAAAAGGTCTTAAACATCACATGTTAATTAAATAGTACGATTTAAAACATCGTATAGCTCAACCGGTTACTGAGCGTCAGATCACTCCGTGCGAAGGCTTTTCACAGGACTAACCGTTGCAGCGCGAAGGGCGTTCAAGCAAACGACCGCCAGTGACAAAAGTAAAACCAGCGCTCCCACGGCCACAAATATCCACCCACTGATACCTACCCGATAGGTGTATTTTTCCAGCCAGTGATGCATGAGCCACCAGGTAACCGGTACGGCAATAAGAAAAGAAATAAGCACCAGCTTCATAAACTCTCCCGATACCAGTAACAGGATCTGCCTGACGGTTGCGCCCAGGACCTTTCTGATGCCGATTTCCCTGAAACGTTTCTCTATGGTAAATGACGCCAGACCGGCCAGACCAATGCAACAAATAAAGATAGCCAGGGCTGCAAAGATGTTGGTGATCTTACCGATCAGCTCTTCTGCAAGAAATTTATCTCCGTACTCCTCATCGGCAAACTGGTATTCGAACGGATAGGCCGGATTGTACTTTTTAAATATCGCCGAGATAACGGGCAGGGCTTTTTGCGGCAATACCCCTTCATTGAGACGCAGGCTGATCACACCGACGTCCCGGGGATTATAAAAAGTAAGCATGGGATCTACGGGCTGATAAGGGGATTCCATAATGACGTTTTCAGTAACGCCTATCACATTGTATTTCTCATCGCCAAAACGCATTTCCATACCGATCGGCTTTTTCAGGTTCATGGCCTCCACTGCGGCACGATTCAGCAAAATGGACGCAGAATCCGAAGGCATCCCGGTAAAATCATGACCCTGCAATATTTTTATCCCCATCGTTTTGGCAAAATCCACATCGGTGCGTATACCGGAAACAATCAGATCCAGGTCTGCCGGCTTACCGTTCCAGTCCGGAGCTCCCGATTTCCACCATATCTGTGTAATAGGGGAGCTGGACCGGGTAACGGCCTGAACTAACCGGCTTCCAAGCAAATCCTGCTTCAGGGCCGCGAAATTTTTATCGGTATCGCTGGTCCCGGTTATCATGATCAGATTATCTTCATTATACCCCATATCGCGGTTCTTTATATATTGTATCTGCCGGTATACAATACCCGTAGCCGAAATAAGCAAAATAGAGATCACAAACTGAACCACGACCAGGAAATGCCTGGGCAAAGATGCATCGGCACCCTTAAAAAAAGTTCCTTTCAATGCTTTTATCGGCTTAAAAGACGAAAGATATAAGGCGGGATAGCTCCCGGCGACCATGCCGGTAAGCAGGATCACGAGAAAAGAGCCTATCCAGAAATAAGGCTGACTGATATCCAGTGTCAGGTCTTTATCCACCAGGGCGTTGAAGGCCGGCAGCAGCAGGTACACTCCCAAAACCGACAATAAAAAAGCGGTCAGCACCAGGAGCGTGGATTCGGCAAAAAACTGCAACATAAGAGACCCCTTTTTGCTGCCCAGTGTCTTGCGGATACCCACCTCTTTAGACCGCTTTTCCGACTGGGCAGTAGAAAGATTCATGAAATTTACACAGGCGATCAATAGTATAATAAAAGCAATAATGGTAAAAAGCCGTACGTATTCAATCATGCCGCCGGTATTCTTTCCGTCTTTAAACTCACTGTACAAGCGCCACCGGCTCATTGGAAATGTAAAGTAGGTACTGATTTTGTCGCCGGGATCATGCTGTTTCTTTATGGTATTAATGATTTTGTCAACTTGCTGCATATCGGCGCCGGGCGCCGTCTGTATATATACCCGCCATCTTGATCCGCTCCAGTTGTCCATCATTTGCCGGGTACTCTCGTCAGCATAATTGAATGGACGTATAAAGTCAAACTGGAAACTGGAA
The DNA here is from genome assembly GCF_039541075.1 of Compostibacter hankyongensis. Lineage (NCBI taxonomy): Bacteria > Pseudomonadati > Bacteroidota > Chitinophagia > Chitinophagales > Chitinophagaceae > Compostibacter > Compostibacter hankyongensis. The sequence goes on from NZ_BAABFN010000001.1 coordinate 147,026, forward strand.
TTTCCGGGAGGATCGGCCACTACTCCTGTCACTTTTACATCGCGGTTCTCTTCTACAACACGCATTGTCTGATTAATGGGATCTTTGTCGCCAAATATTGCCTTGGCTGCAGACTGTGTCAATACAATAGAATAAGGATCCTGAATTGCACGGGCAGGACTGCCTTCTATAAATTTCCACGTAAACATATCGAAAAAATGACCGCTCGCCGTATAGCCGTTTTTTTGAAGCAGAACATCCTTGTACCGCAGCGTCAGATTATAATTCTGCGTGGTCACCACCGCATTGCTGATCAGCGGGCTGGCGTTCTCCAATGCACCCGCAAGCGGTAGTACCATATTATAATCGGTAAATACCCGGTTTTTAAAATCACGATTGGCTATAACCACAGCAATATGATCATAGTTTTTATGAAATTTGTCATACCGGAGCTCGTCCCGAACCCAAAGTAAAATTAAAATGGTACAGATGATGCCGGTCGTCAGACCCAGCAGGTTGATGAGGGTAACGCTCTTGTTCCGCAATAAATTCCGCCGGGCCGTTTTGAAATAATTTTTAAACATAAAAACATTTTAAGTCTCCCTTATTCCTTATCATAATGACATTTTCTCCTTTTTATTAGCATCACTCCGTCCTCAAACTCTTCACCGGGTTGGCCGTGGCGGCCCTTATCGCGGTATATCCTACTGTAACCCAGGCCACACATAGCGCGCAAAGCACTGTGGCAACAAAAAATCCCGCGCCGATTGAAATACGATAGGTATATTGCTGCAGCCATTGGTGCATAAAATACCAGGCGACAGGAGATGCAATAAGAAAGGCCGCAACGATCAGCACCGTCAGCTCCCGTGACAGCATAATAACAATGTCCCGTACTGCCGCCCCGAGCACCTTGCGGATACCGATCTCCTTTTTTCGTTGCACCGCGATAAACGAAATCAAGCCATACAGCCCCAGACAGGAAATGAAAATGGCGATAATCGAGAATATCTTATACAGCTGCGACAGCTGATTTTCCTGCTTGTAATAATTAGCGATAGACTGATCCAGGAAATTATATTCAAAAAAATAGTCCGGGAAGTCTTTGTTCCAGATCCGCTCCATGGCAGCAATGACGGGGGTGGCTTTCTTCATATCTATTTTAACATTGGCCAGGCCATATTCCGACCTTATCGTGGTCATCACTACCGCATTAATAGGATCGCGCAGAGAGTTCGTATGAAAATCTTTCACCACCCCCACTATGGGAGAGATCTTTCCGTTCACGTTAACCATTTTTCCGATGGCGTCCGCAGGATCCGAAATGCCCAGCCCCCGCACTACGGCTTCGTTGACCACAAATTCCCGGATCGTATCTGAGGGGAAATACCTTCTTCCCGCTACAAGCTGGAACCGATATATATTGAAATAATTGGTATCCGCCGGCTTCATGGCGACAACCATATCCGGCTCTTTGCTATAATTGGTTAGCGTTCGCAGGTCGGTATACCAGCCCCCGCTTCCCGAAGGCGGAGCTGAGCTGAAACTCACCGCCTCGATTCCCGGGACATTCAATAATTCATTCCGGAGAAAATCTGCCCTGGCCAGGCCCAGGCTATCGTCCGGAAAGCTGGCATTCAGGACAGCGCTTTTCCTGAACCCCAGATCGGCGTTACGGAAATAATTCATCTGGGAGGATACCACCAGTGTTCCGATAATGAGCGCCTGCGCAATTACAAATTGTAAGACCACCAGGCCCCTCCTTAAAGAGATACCCTTCTGATGACGGGTAACGAGACTGCCTTTCAGTACATTTCCGGGTTTAAATCCCGACAAAACCAGGGCGGGATAAAATCCCGAAAGGAATGTCACCGATAAGAATACACAAAGCATAAACCCGATGAACTTTGCCCGGGTTAACATGGAAGCGGACAAATGAATATCGAGGAGGTTATTTAAGAGGGGAATACAGACCAGCACAATGATCACAGCGCCGATCAGGGAGAGCAGGGTGATAATGCCGGTCTCTCCCAAAAACTGAAATACGATCTGGGTCCGTTTTCCGCCTAATACTTTCCGCACACCGACTTCGCGGGAACGGGTAACCGACTGTGCTGTCGTAATATTGATAAAATTCACACAGGCAATGATCAGCAAAAACAGACCGATCAGCTCCAGCGCAAGGACCAGGTCCTTGCTGAAGGTGCGTCCGCTGAAATTGCCATAACGCCCGTCATAATGCATTTCATTCAATGGCTGAAGGGAAAGCCGGTATCCGGGGTTGTTCGGAGCTATGTAGGTCTCTGTGAATCCAGCCAAACGCTTATCGAACTGCTCCCGGGATATTTTAGTATTCAGCTGTATAAAGCAATAATTATCGTCAGAAATGCGGTTCCAATTATGCATGTCCACATAGTTTTTCAGCGTGGCATAAGACACTACTGCTTTTAGCTGAAAATCGGTGTTGGAGGGAGGATCGTTCAGGATGCCGGTAATCTTCAGATCTACCTTGTCCATGTTAATTGTTTTGCCGGTTACATTCCTCCAGTCGCCGAAATATTTTATGGCGCTCTCCTTCGTCAGCAAAACGGTGTAGGGTTCATTGATGGCCTGCCTGATATTGCCTTCAGCCAGGCTGAAATCGAACATCTGAAAAAACTGTGGCTCGGCAAAAAAAACGCCGTCCGGTTCCTTGAACTTTTTCAGAACTGTGCCATCCGGCGCTTTTATATTTACTTGCACATCGCCGTCTGCCCATATTGCAGCAGTCTTGGTTAACTGGGGAAAATCTGTCCGCAGCGTATTGGTTACGGGGAAGGGTACACCCGTCCTGTATTCCGGGTTAACGGGGTTTTTACCTATCCGGACTACGCGATAAATAGCGCTTCTGTTTCTATGAAAGCTGTCGAAACTCTTTTCATACTGAACGAGCAGAAAGATGAGCAGGAACGCGGCAAAGCCCACCATTAATCCGGCTATGTTGATAACGGCATTGCCTTTGTACCTGGACAGGTTCCTTATTGCCGTTTTTAAATAGTTCTTTATCATAAAGAGGTGTTATAAGTCGAAAACGTCCTGAATGCTATTCCGTCCGCAGGCTCTTCACCGGATTGGCCACCGCTGCCTTTAAGGCCTGGATGCTTACGGTAAGCGCCGCTATCACAACAGCAATAATTCCCGAGATCGCAAACATCCACAAGTGTATGGTTATATGGTTTGCAAAATCCTGTAACCATGCGTTCATGGCCCACCATGCCACGGGAAAAGCGATCAGGCATGCTATGCCTACAAACAGGATAAAGTCTTTTGACAGCAGCATCACGATACCCGAAACCGTTGCGCCCAGCGCTTTGCGTACGCCGATCTCCTTTACCCGCTGTTTGGCAAACAGGGAAATAAGCCCGAACATGCCCATGCAGGAAACAATGATGGTAAGCAGCGCCACAAAATTGGTAATCTTCAAAACACCATCTATCAACTTGTACTGATTGCTGACCCGTTCGTCCATATAATCGTAGGCAAATGTCCTGCGCGAGGGCATCGATCTAAAATAATGCTCGAGCTTCGTCATTATTGCCTTCTTATGACCGCGGATATTCAGGGAAAGATAATTATTAAAAAGGCCGGGCTTGCCCGTGTACCAATGAAGGACAGGTTCTATGCCACTTTGCATATTCTGGTAATTAAAGTTCTCCATTACGCCTACCACCTTGTAAGTCGTATTGTCGCCTCGCTGTTTCAGCTGTTTTCCTTCAATGCTTGTCCAGCCCAGCGCCTGCATGGCCTTGCGGTTAATCATCAGTGAAGATTTTTCGGAAGCCGCCAAATCATCATTAAAATTCCTCCCTTCAACCAGCGAAATGCCGAAGGTGGTAATATAGCCTGCATCCACACCGGCATGACGCATACTTACTTCTTTATTTGTAGCGGGGTCGTAATAAGTATTATAGTTATCATCGTAAGCAGTAGGTATTACGCTGCTGGTAGAAATGCCCTTAATGTCAGGATTGCTTTTCAGCTCATTTAATACCATGGAAAAATAAGAGGAGTCGGCTTTAGGGTCTTTAAAAGAAAGGTCAAGGCTCGCGGTCACAGTATGGTCTTTATCAAAGCCCAGCGAAGCATTTTTCATATAATCAATCTGACGATTGAGAATGACCGTAATACAGATAAAAACAACAGCAAGGGCAAATTGAACGGTAATAAAGACATTTCTCAAATATTTGCTGCTGCCCGCTTTTAGCAACCGGCCCTTTACGGCATCGGCTACCGGGAGCGAAATTAATCTTATTACCGGCAGCGTTCCGGCAGCAACCGCCACCACAATCCCCATCGCGAAAATGGACAAAACGAAAGGATAATCTTCCCGCAGATTCAAAGCCATGTCGGGAAACCGGCTGCCGTAAACCTTATTTAACAGGGGCAGCAGCACATACAGAAATAGCAATGCAGCCAACATAAGGGAGATCAAAACCAGGATACCGTTTTCTATACAAAATTGTATAATGATCTTTTTCCTGCTGCTGCCTATGATCTTCCTTACTGCCACTTCCTTTACACGCGTATACATAGCTGCCGCATTCAGGTTAATGAGGTTAACCAAAACAATAAGCAATATGAATCCCGCAGTGGCAATAGATCCTTTGATGATGATTTTGGTTATCGCGTCACCTTCGTCTTTGAATTTTGCAAAGGGAAAAGCTTTTACGATATCGGTATTTCTTGATTTATCGTAGTTCAGCTTTACCAGCTTATCAATTTTTGTATTGAATAGCGGAATGCTGGCACCTGGTTTTAACTTCAAAAAATTGACGGCAAAACCATTATACCAGTTGGCCGCGCCGGAAAAGTCTTTATCATTTTTCAGAAATGCGGTGGTCAGAAAAACATCGGCGCGGAGGGTAGAGTTGGCAGGAATCGGCTCAAGTACACCCGTTACCGTTAATTGAGCCGTATCGTCCGCATAAATAACCTTTCCTACAGGATTTATGTTTCCAAATAGGCCTCTTGCCGTTTTATCAGAAAGGACTACCGAATATTTTTCCTTTAGGGCAATTTCCGGATTGCCGTATTTTAAGGGGAAAGAGAAAACCTTAAAAAACCCGGTATCTACAAAAAAAGTGTTCTCCTGAAGTTCCTTGTCGCCGTTTTTGAGCCAGGGAGAATACCATTGCTGGATATGTGTGGCCGCTTCTACTTCGGGGCAGGTTCTCAAAATCTCTCCCAGCAGGGGATAAGTGGTAAGCGTATACCCTTTCTCCCCGGTCTTGTCGATCGTTTTCAGGAAATACATTCTGTTTTTATCCTTGTGCATGTTGTCGGTCGTATAGTACATATATACGCCGATAAGCAAAGCCATAATACTGGCCAGCCCCACAGACAAACCGATGAGATTAACCGCAGTAAACAGCTTGCTTTTCCAAAGCTGTCGGAGTGCAGTCTTGAAATAGTTTCTGAGCATGATTTTTCAGCTTTGGGCGATCCTTTACTCTATTCTCAGGCTCTTCACCGGATTTGCCACGGCGGCTTTGACAGATTGAAAACTCACGGTAAACAATGCAATCATTAAGGCCGATCCACCTGCCAGGGCAAATGTCCACCATGTTATATTCGTTCTGTAAGCAAAATCCTGCAGCCACCGGTTCATGACAAACCAGCCGGCCGGGGCCGCTATAACAAACGCAATAAAGACGAGCTTTATAAAGTCTTTACTTAATAATTGCATTATACCCGTATTACTTGCACCCAACACTTTACGGATACCGATCTCCTTGGTCCTCTGCTCAACCACGAACATGGCCAGGCCAAACAGACCCAGACAAGCTATAAATATGGCAAGGGCGGAAAACAGCATAGCGATAGTCCCGGCTCTTGATTCTGCTTTATACATATCATTGAAAGCGTCGTCAAGAAAGCGATAGCTGAATGGCATGCCGGGCGCTAATTTCCCCCAAATGCTTTTTATCCGGCTGATAAGACCGGATACATCTGAGGCGTTTATTTTGAATGATGCGGTATAAGGACTGGGCTTTAGCAATAAACACAGCGGCCCTATACTGCTGCGCAGGGATTCATAATTAAAGTTTTTTACCACCCCTATCACATGATACTTTTCTACATTCCCGTCGATGTCCGACGTATAAACGGATTTCCCCACCGGATCATTAGTCCCCAGGAATTTTGCAGCCGCTTCGTTTACAATGATCCCGGTTGAATCCTCACCATAATCCCGTGAAAAATCCCGTCCCTTTATGATCTGCATGCCCAGGGTTGATATATAATCGTAATCCACGTTCCAGTTCTGCATGCTAAATCCATTCTCCGAAGTCATGACGGCTTCGGTGGAGTACGTGTTATCGCCTCTGAACGCATCCGAAACAGGCAGATAACCGCTGAATGTTCCCATTTTTACTCCGGGCAGCTTTAAGACCTCATTTTTAAATGCTTCAGCATTGCTATTCAAGGATCCCGTGTTTTTTACAACCAGCACCTGATCTTTGGTAAAGCCGATATTCTTTGTCTGTATATAATGCAGTTGCCGGTAAATTACAATGGTCGCTATAATGAGTATAATAGAAGTGGCAAACTGAAAAACAACCAGTACGTTGCGAAAACTGCCGCTTTTTACCCCCATTCTTAATTTGCCTTTTAATACCTCAATGGGTTTAAACCCCGACAGGAAAAATGCGGGATAACTACCCGAAAAAATCCCTACCACCACAGGCAACAACACCAATATGATAATAAAGCGGGGGGATAAAAGGGAGGCTATCTTCAATTGCTTTGCCGCCAGATTATTAAACGCATTTATAGCAAAAAAATCAATGACTACCGCCAGCGCCAGGGCCAGCACAACCATCAGCACAGACTCCAACAAAAACTGAAGTACCAATTGTCTTCTTTCCGTCCCCAGCACCTTTCGTATGCCTACTTCTCTTGCACGGACGGCAGACCTTGCCGTAGTAAGATTCATGAAGTTTATGCAGGCTATAATAAGGATAAATAATGCTACGGCGCTAAAAATGTAGATATACTGGATATTGCCGCCCGGGGAGATCTCGCTCGTACGGTCGCTGTGCAGGTGAATATCTGTCAGGGGCATCAAAGAATAACTGATTTTATTACCGGCTCCCTCAAACTCCTCAATGCTGTTTATGCTCATATATTTGCTTGCATACGGCACCACATGTTTTTTAATATAATCCGGAAAGTTCTTTTCGAAAGCTTTGTAATCCGTACCCTTTTTCAGCAGGAGATAGGTATAAAAATTATGGCTGGTCACCGCTCCCCAGTTATAATCCACATTTTTCATGCTGAAGAAAAAATCAAAATGAAAATGACTGTTTGCCGGAATATCTTTAACTATCGCCGTTATTTTAAAGGGCCGGACCGATGCGCCGTACTTCACCTGTATGCTTTTTCCCAAAGCATCCTTATTGCCAAAATACTTTTCGGCGGCGGTAGCCGTAAGCACAACCGTATTGGGTGCATCAAGGGCATGCCTGATATCACCGGAGATTACCGGCAGTTGAAATACATCAAAGAAGGTGGAATCCACGCTGGCAACCTCTTCTTCATTTATATAATCATCGCCTCTTTTTATAAGCCTGGATCCGTCATTCGTATATATGCGGGTATATTGCTCCACCTGCGGATAGTCTTTTTTCAGCAAAGGCCCCATCATGTCTGACGTTTGGGCCATTCTCATATTTTCACCGCCAAAACGCAGATCAGAATTAACCCGGTATATTCGCTCCTTATTGGGATAAAAATGATCGTAACTCATTTCATCAGCCACATACAAGGCTATAAGAAGAAAGCAGGCAAGGCCGATAGCCAGTCCGGTAATGTTGATCGCCGAATTGATTTTATTCTTGATCAGGTTCCGCCAGGCGGTTTTGAAATAGTTTCTGAACATGATCCGGTATTTAGACGCAATATGGCTGGGGACAATATCCGGGAAATAGCATTAAACAATATGCCAACCCTTTTTTTATCTGGTAATCAAATGCATATGCTATAGTTTTTATCCGCACCTGTCCGGTTCCGATACAGCAGGTGTCCGGTTTTGATACAAAGGCAGGATAAAAATCGCCCATAAAAAACAAAGTGATTTTAAGATTTTATGTTATGTTATTTATTAATAAATCAATTTTCGCAATCGAAATATATACGGTAGTTTTGTAACCCTATATCCCGCACGCTTATGCAGACAGACCCTTCCAATACACTTTTTCAGCAGGCTGTGGCCTTCGTTACCCAGACAGGGGAACATCTGTTTCTGACGGGAAAAGCCGGAACGGGAAAAACCACTTTTTTGAAATACATCCGGGAAAATTGCTTTAAAAAGCTGGCCGTGGTGGCGCCTACCGGCGTAGCGGCCATCAACGCGGGCGGAGTAACGATCCATTCTTTTTTTCAGCTGCCTTTCGGCCTCTATCTTCCCGACTATCCCGGCGCCTGGGGGAATACCGACAACAAGGTTTACAATAAAAATCAGCTGCTCTCCCAACTGCGGCTGAGCGCGGCAAAGCGCGAGCTGATCCGCGAGCTGGACCTGCTCATCATCGACGAAATCTCGATGGTGCGGGCCGATGTGCTGGATGCCATGGATGCAGTGCTGCGCGCCATACGCCGCCGCCCGGAAACGCCCTTCGGCGGGATACAGCTGTTGTATATCGGGGATCTTTTCCAGCTGCCGCCGGTGGTAAAAGATACGGAGCGGAGCCTGATGCGGAATACCTACCTGAGTCCTTTCTTTTTTGACGCCGAGGTAATCCGGGAGGCGCCGCCCGTCTGCCTGGAGCTGCAGCATATCTACCGTCAGCAGGACCCCCTTTTTATCCGGTGTCTGAACAATGTACGGAACAATTGCTGCACGCAGGATGACCTGGACCTGCTCGATGAGCATTATCGCCCGGACTTCAGTCCACGCGAAGACGACGGCTTCATCACGTTGGCCTCGCATAATTATATTGCCGACGCCATCAACCGGGAGCAGCTGGCCCGGCTTCCCGGCAAAGTCTACCGGCCGGAAGCCGTCATCGAAGGCGATTTTCCGGAACAGGCTTATCCGACAGAACGCGAGCTCCGGTTAAAGACCGGGGCGCAGGTCATGTTCATCAAAAACGATAAGGGAGAGAAGCGGCGCTTTTTTAACGGGAAGATCGGCGTGCTGCGGAAAATAGACGAAAAAGGAAAAAAGCTGCATATCGCTTTCCCGGGAGAACCTGACCTGCTGGAGCTTTCCCCGGAAACCTGGAAAAATATCCGCTATGGGTACGACGCCGAAGACGACCGCATCGAAGAGCAGGAGATCGGCGCCTTTACCCAATACCCGATTCGACTGGCCTGGGCCATTACCATTCATAAAAGCCAGGGCCTGACGTTCGACAAGGCCATCATAGATGCGGGCGCCGCCTTTGCCCCGGGCCAGGTGTATGTGGCCCTGAGCCGGTTGAGAGGCCTTGACGGATTGGTGCTCCGTACACGTATCCGTCCCGGAAGCATACTAACGGAGACGCGCATACGTCTTTTTTCAGAGGCGGCGCTTGGGGAAGAAAAAATACAGCGGCATCTCGAGGCGGCGCAGCGGGCATTTGTCAGACAATCCCTGCTGCAGGCTTTTGACTGGGAGAAGCTTGCCGAAAAGACACGCGCTTTTCCGGCGGCCAACCGCCGCGGAAAAAGCAGCGGCCCGGAAGATGCCGTATGGTACGCCGGCATCAACAGGGCGGCAAGCGAGCAGCTGCAAGTTGCGGAAAAATTCCGCGGACAGCTGGAAGGTCTTCTTGAACAAGCGGAACCGGATGATTACGAGCAGCTGCACACCCGTACAGAAAAGGCAGCGCGCTGGTTTGCGGAGCAGCTGGAGGAGAAACTGACCGGGCCGACACGCGCTTATATAAATCTTATAAAAACAAAAGCCCGGGCCAAAAAACGGCTGACGCTCTTACAGGATCTGCTGCTCGTCTTCGAACGGAAAAAACAACAGGTGCTGCAGGCCATCGCCGTTACGGAAGGCCTGCGCCGGTCTTTTCAGCTGCCGCAGCTGATGGAGCAGGTGGCCGGCCTGCAACGTCCGCAGGTGGAAGTCCCCGCGGCCGAAGAAAAAGAATCAAAGCCGGAAAAAGGCGCCACCCGCCGCATTTCCCTAAAAATGTTCCGCGAAGGAAAAAGCGTGGCAGATATAGCGACCGAACGGGGGCTGACGCCCGGCACCATCGAGGGCCACCTGGCCACCTTCGTCGAAACCGGGGAGATAGACATTTACCAGCTGGTCACGCCGGCCAAGCTCGCTACCATACTTAATGCGCTCAATGAAGATCCCCGTGGCGGGGCCGCCGGTATCCGCAAAAAGCTGGGTAATCTTTTTTCCTTCGGGGAAATAAAGGCCGCCATGCTGTTCAGACAGTGGGAGAAACAGCAAAAAGCAGAGAGACGTTAAAGCGCTCAGTATGCCGCCTGGTCCATGGCACCCTTGGTTTTCCACATCCGTGGAAAAACTCTTCTGAAAAAACAAGAAACGCATTTTAAAGCCCCTCCAGCGCCAAAACCCGCTTGAGAAGATATGAGGTCAGCCAAGGGCCGTTCTGCGAAATTTGGCCCCTTTCTGTGCTTTGGATTTTTCAATCACAACATATTATAAATCAATGTGTTGCGCGTTTCTGGGTTTTGAGATGCCCTCCCGCTCATCTTTTCATATGGACCATGAGGATCTGCACATCGCTGGGGTTGACCCCGCTGATCCGGCTGGCCTGTCCCAGGGTCCGGGGGCGGATACGTGAAAATTTCTGGCGTGCTTCTATGGAGAGGGAGCTGATCTTATCGTAATTGAAATTTCCCGGGATCAGCAGGTCTTCCAGGCTGCTCATGCGCTTTACGAGCTCTTCTTCTTTTTCGATATATACTTCGTACTTCAGCTGGATTTCAGCCTGCTCCAGGATTTCCGCATCGTATTTATCCAGCCGATCTTTTAATTTTCCCGTCACCGCAGCCAGCCCTTTCAATCCGATATTGGGACGCAGCAGCAGCTGGGCGGCTTTTTGTTTCTGCAGGAGGGGAGCGGAGCCATTTTCTTCGAGAAAAACATTTACCTCCCCGGGCTCCAGCGCGATCTCCTGAAGGTGTTTCCGCACTTCGGCCACACCCTGCCGTTTGACCTGCACCCGCTGCATCCTTTCCTCGCCGGCCAGCCCCAGCCGGTAGCTGCGTTCGGTCAGCCGCAGGTCGGCATTGTCCTGACGCAGGAGGGTGCGGTATTCGGCCCGGGAGGTAAACATACGGTAGGGTTCGTCGGTCCCCTTGTTAATCAGGTCGTCGATGAGCACGCCGATATAGGCTTCGCTGCGTTTCAGTACAAAGGGTTCCTGTTCCCTGGTCTTCAGATGCGCATTGATGCCGGCAACAAGCCCCTGGCAGGCGGCTTCCTCATAACCGGTGGTGCCGTTGATCTGTCCGGCAAAAAAGAGATGGCTGAGCGGCTTGGTTTCGAGGGAAAACGACAGCTGGGTGGGGGGGAAGTAGTCGTATTCTATGGCATAGCCGGGCCGGAAAAGACGAACCTGTTCAAAGCCGGGCACCAGCCGTAGGGCTTTGTACTGGACTTCTTCGGGCAGGGAGGTCGAAAAGCCATTGACATATATTTCCACCGTATTCCAACCTTCCGGCTCTACAAAGAGCTGATGGCGGTCCCGCTCGGCAAACCGGTTGATCTTGTCTTCTATGCTGGGGCAATACCGCGGCCCTGTTCCCTGGATCCTTCCCTGGAACATGGGCGAACGGTCGAATCCGGTACGCAATATTTCGTGTACGTCCGGTCCGGTATAGGTGATCCAGCAACAACGCTGCTGTTCGGGGGCCGGCTTGGGGGTAGGAAGAAATGAAAAGCCGGTAATTTCGTTATCGCCTTCCTGGATTTCCATCCTGGAATAATCGAGGCTGCGGCCGTCTACCCGGGGCGGTGTCCCGGTTTTCAGCCGGTTGCTTTCAAAACCCAGCTCAATCAGCTGCTCGGTAATGCCGGTCGCGGCTTTTTCACCCACCCGTCCTCCGCCAAACCGCTTTTCCCCGACATGGATGACCCCGTTGAGGAAGGTACCGTTGGTGAGGATTACGGCCCGGGCCGTTATTTGATGTCCCATGCCGGTCTTAACGCCGGTTACCTGCCCATCTTTGACCAACAATCCCGACACCATGTCCTGGTAAAAATCCAGATTCGGGGTTTTTTCCAACATTTCGCGCCAGGTGGAGGAGAAAAGCATCCGGTCGTTTTGCGCCCGGGGGCTCCACATGGCAGGTCCTTTTGAGCGGTTCAGCAGGCGAAACTGGATCATGGAGCGATCGGTCACGATTCCCGAATATCCACCCAGGGCATCGATCTCCCGCACGATCTGTCCTTTTGCGATCCCGCCCATAGCGGGATTACAGCTCATCTGGGCAATGGTTTGCAGGTTCATGGTGATCAGGAGCACGCGCGAACCCATATTGGCAGCGGCGGCGGCAGCCTCACAGCCGGCATGACCGGCCCCGACAACGATCACATCATAAGTGGGGAACATCTTGAAAATATTGAAATATGCGCAAAGTTACGGATTAACGGGAAGTGTGGATGATTTTAGATAATTCTGAGAAGCATCCTGCGTGGAGAAACGAAAAGGTTTGTTCCACGTGAAACAGGGTGAAAGGTGAAAGGCAATTCAGAAAGGCCTTGACCTCCAAAACGGTTCCACGTGGAACATCAGGGTTTGCAGCCAAAATCCATGACCACCACGGCGCCATTGCCCGAAAAACGTCCTACAGCAATGCCGATACGGGTGTACTGAGGGTTAAGAAGATTCTTCCGGTGTCCCACGCTGCGTACTCCCTGATCGATCAGCAGGTCCATCACCACCTGAAGGGCCGTGCGGTTCTGACCCGTATACAGATTTTCTCCTCCGCAGCCGATACCCGCGTTCCGCAACCGCTGCTCAAAGCTTAATCCCGGCGCATCATGGTCCAGCCTTTTGCCCCGGAACTTTTTCAGGTACCGTGCCTGGTATCCGGCTGTACCGGTCAACGCCTTCTCGGTGGTAAAAGGGGAGAGATTCCCGGCATTCTGCATATCCCGCCTCAGCGATTGGGTATAAAAAGCCGTGAAGCGATCTCCATGCTCCTTGATGTAGGATTTGAGGTATTTCTTATAAAATGCCGAAGGGGCTTTTCGCATCTCGTTGATATAATCCAGTATCTGAGCGGAGAGCGGGTCCTGGGCATCCGCGACAGGAAGAAAAACCGCTTCGTGAAGCGGGCCGCCCCGGTGCAGCCCCCAGAAATTCCAATGATTTCCCGGATGATCATCGCTCCGGATACTTCCATCCGCCCCGGAGCTGCGAAACACTACAGGCGCAGCCGGCACATTGCCTCCGGCCGGAAGGACCGGCGCGGCCGAAGAGCGGCCGTACAAACAAAAACAACCCAGGGTCAGCAGCATCAGCATCTTCCGCAGGGCACAAAATAAAGGTTGAATATTTCGCATCATTTAAAGTATAAGGTCAGGTATTCTTCTTCTTTTTTTCGCATCTGCTGCCGGTCGTCTTTCGTTTTGTCCTTATACCCGCAGAGGTGCAGTAATCCGTGAAAAATTACCCGGTGCAGTTCCTGGTCAAAACCCGCACCAAATTTTTCTGCATTTTCCCGGACCCGCGGTAAGCTGATATAGATTTCGCCCTGCAGCGCGCCCGGAGCTTCGGAAAGATCGAAAGTAATGATGTCGGTATAGGTATCGTGATGCAGAAACTGGCGGTTGATCTCCAGCAGGTACTCGTCCGTACAAAAAATATAATGCAGCCGCGCCACCGGCCGCCCTTCCTGCCGGCCCAGCTGCTCCAGGAAGGCTTTCAGCCGCCTGCGGTCGCGCAGCGGCAGGGAAACATCTTCCTGAAAAAAACGAACGGCCATTGACGGTTTTGGCATAAAGATACGATAAGCCGCAATAATCCTTGCCGGTTGCCCGGTAGCGCGTATCTTTGCCTATCACTCGCGCTTACAATACATAAACATGGTCAGATTATCCGCCTTGCCCGCCGGGAAAAAAGCCGTGATCCGGGAATTTGAAAAGGACGATATCCATATCAAGCTGATGGAAATGGGCTGCGTTCCGGGTGAAACGGTGCTGGTGGAGAAAAAAGCGCCGCTCGGCGACCCTATCGCCATCGCCATCGCCGGCTACCACCTGAGCCTCCGGAAAAAAGAAGCGGATCATATATGGGTGGAAGAGCTGACGACAGCCGTATCCGTATGAAACCGGGCACGATAATACTGATCACATATGGAGATGTGGGTACGCGAGGTTCCACCTGCCCGCCGCACAGCCATGGACGGCGGTCCGACCGCTGAAATCACAGCATTCATCGAGACCTTTCTAAAGGTCATTATGAACCGAGAAAAAACGAATATAACGGATGAAGGTTGGTCTTTACTTCGGCTCTTTTAACCCGGTACATACCGGACACCTCATCATCGCCAACTTTGTGGCATACAACACCGATGTAGACAGCGTCTGGTTCGTGATCAGCCCCCAAAATCCGCTCAAGCCGTCGGCCTCCCTGCTCAATGAATACGACCGGCTTCACCTCGTATCCCTCGCCATAGAAAACGAGCCCCGCCTGCGTGCCAGCAATGTGGAATTCTCCCTGCCCCGCCCGTCTTATACCATCGATACGCTTACCTATCTCCGGGAAAAATATCCCGACTACGAGTTTGTGGTCATCCTTGGCAGCGACAGCCTGGAAAACCTGCCCCGCTGGAAGAATCATGAGCTGATCCTCAGGGATTATGCCCTGTATGTATATACCCGTCCGGGCCATCCGTCGCCTTCTCATCTGGGGGATTCGGTAACCGTGTTATCGGCCCCGCTGCTGGATCTCTCCGCCAGCGCCATCCGCCGGATGATCCGGGAAGAAAAATCGGTCAGATATATGGTGCCGGATAACGTTTACGAATATATTAAAACTAACCATTACTACCGCTAAGACCCGTATCCTTATTCCGTTTCAGGCTTATCCGTTACAATCTGTACGCTCCTCTTTCGGATCGTAAACTCATCCCCGTATATCTTCAGCAGCAGAATAAAAAGCGAGATCAGCAGGGGTCCGAAAATGATCCCGATGAACCCGAACAGGTTAATGCCGATCAATACCCCGAAAACGGTGATGAGGGGATGCACATCGGCCATTTTTTTCTGCCACATAAAACGAAACACATTATCCATATTCCCGATGATGAGCACCCCGTAAAGGGCCAGCCCTATGCCCTGCCAGGTCTTTCCGTCGGCGATCAGGAAAATGCTCAGGGGCAGCCACACGATACCGGTACCGACCACCGGCAGGATAGACATGAATCCGGTAATAACCCCCCAGAACCAGAGGTCCTTTATACCGAATATCCAATATCCCAGGATGCCGCACCCGGCCTGTACAATGCCGAGCAAGGGGATCCCCACTGCATTGGAAAATACCATACTGTTGACTTCCCGCCCCAGCTTCAGCACATTTTTTTCCTTGAGCGGGGTATACTCATACAGCGAATTTTCCATCTCCTCAAACTGGGTAAGCATAAAATACAGGAAAAAATACATGACGGCAATGGTAGTCAGCACATTAAAAGTAGAACCCAGAAAGCGCGGTAAAAAATTGGCCAGCGCATCCTGGGCCTTCTGGATGTTGACATCCGAAAGCACGTCCAGACTGGTGCTCAGCCTGATCTTCTCGGCCATCTGCTGCACCGACTCCAGGATATTCCCGGAATTTTTCATCACCAGACCGATCTTTCCGTAGGTCATGTTGACAAACAATCCTATGGGCACCAGAAAAACAATAAAGGAAACGATCATCAGCAACACCGCCGTAGGCGTTTTCCGCCATTTCCTCCGCTTTACCAGGAAGATAAGGGCCGGCCGCATCACCACATACAGGGTAAGCGCACCGAGGAACCCCGGCAGAAAATCAAAGAACTTCCAGAATAAAACCGCGCCCACAGATAGGATCAGCAGGATAAATCCTGTTTGCTTCAGCCGGTCAGTGTTGAGATAGCTCATAAAATGGGGTTGATATATTCCAAAATTAAATAAATTCGCCAAGTGATTGCTGACTTGTTTCTGCTTTGCCGAACCTTCCGGCAGGTATGTTGTTGAGGATAAGGGTAAGTCAGCATCTGGAATGGTATTTGCACCGGGTAATGACTGTAAATAAACGTTTTAACGCTAAAAAAATACCGGACATGAGCAATGCATTTAAAGTTTTCGCTGGTTTTATAGCCGGAGCTGCCGTAGGCGTAGCCGCAGGATATCTCCTGAACTCCGATAAAAAGGAAGAATGGATAGAAAGCCTGAAGGATTATGCCGACGAATGGAAAGAGAAGGCCGACGAATGGAAGGAAAAGGCAAAAGAAAAAGCAAAAGACTGGAACGACAAGGCAAAGCGGAAAAAAGCGCACGTTAATGATGCGA
Source organism: Compostibacter hankyongensis (assembly GCF_039541075.1). NCBI lineage: Bacteria > Pseudomonadati > Bacteroidota > Chitinophagia > Chitinophagales > Chitinophagaceae > Compostibacter > Compostibacter hankyongensis. The sequence continues at coordinate 163,491 of NZ_BAABFN010000001.1, forward strand.
TCGAAGATGCGATTGCAGGATAAGCCGGCGGCATGGAAGATAATTTTAAAGATTATTTCGCAGCCACGAGGCAGCTGCTTCAGCGTTATGTCGAAGCGCGCTGGCGGTTGACCAAGCTCAGCCTGGCAGGCAAGATATCAAGGGCGATGGGGTTATTTTTCTCCATCACCCTTATGTTGCTGCTTTCCTTTTTTGTGGTGCTGTTCCTCGGTTTTGTGCTGGCTTACTGGATTTCCGGAATGGTGGAAAGCGTAACGCTCGGCTTCACCATCACCGCTGCCGTATTCATTGTGCTGCTGCTGATCGTGCTGTTCTTCCGGAAACCCCTGATACAACGTCCCCTGGCTAAAATATTGATACGGGAGCTTGCGGAGGAAGTAGAGGACGACGATGAGGATGACGACGGCGAAGGACATCTTGGCATATAAAGACTACAATCTGTTCCGATGGGGATCAAGAAAGACAGTTACCGGATCATGGACATGCATACCCTCGAGCTCGAAAAACGACGGGTGCGCAATCTTTGCCGTGGGATGGAACGCGAAATGGAACAGCGTGTCGATTATCTGAAAGACAACTACCGCTCCCTGGCCATTCACAGCATATTTCCCTCCGCCGGAAAAGGAGAAACGGCTTTTAAATGGGCGCTCAAAGCAGGAAAAATCATCGGAGGCCTGCAACGCCGGCGCAGCAGGCTTTTAAAAACAGGCGTGGTGTCCCTGCTTGAAGTGGCCGCTGTAAAAACCGGCCTCAACCTCGTCCGCCGCATGATCCGGAAAAAGAGAAACGCCCGGAAATAATTCTATCCCCATATCTTCGTTCCCTCGCTGCAATTGGCACAGATATCTATGTTTTTCCGGCTGTGCAGTATATCCTTACGGAAACGCCTGTACGTTTCATTTCTCCAAATATCCCGGAATGTGCTTGTCTTCAGATCTCCCATACGGTGCTGTGCATCTTTGTCGAAGCAGCAGGGTACCACCAAACCGTCCCAGGTGATGACAGGATCATGCCACAGCCGCCAGCAATGGTTGGAAAGCGTATTTTTTATAGCAAAGGTACCGTCCGGATTGGCCCGGTAGCGGGAGTATTTCTCCAGGGTGGGGATAAGCGGATTCCCTTTTTCATAATCGTAGACCTGGGCGGTTTTAAAACGCACCTGGTCCACGCCGATCTCCCGGGCCATGCGTTTGATATCGGCGATCTGATGCTCGTTATGCCGCACGACGAGAAACTGGAAGAAGACAAAAGGCCGGGACGACTTCAGGGCTTTTTTCCATTTCACAATATTCCGCGCGCCCGCCAGCACCTTCTCAAGCTGGCCGCCCACCCGGTACTGTTCATAAGTATCCTGGGTGGTGCCGTCCACAGAAATGATCAGCCGGTCCAGCCCGCTTTCCACCGTCTTCCGGGCATTTTCATCGGTGAGATAATGCGCATTGGTGGATGTCGCCGTATAAATCCCCTTCTGCGAAGCATATTTTACCATATCCAGGAAATCCGGGTTGAGGTAAGGTTCTCCCTGGAAATAAAAGATCAGGTAAAGAAGCTCGGGAGCCATCTCATCCATCGTCTTGCGAAAGAACGGCTCGTTGAGCATTCCGCGGGGTCGGGTAAACGCCCTGAGACCGCTGGGACATTCCGGGCAGCGCAGGTTACAGGATGTGGTCGGCTCAAAGGATACCGATACCGGATACCCCCATTGCACGGCTTTACCCGTCCATTTGCTGATATAATAGCTGCTCAGCACCCTGGCTGCATTCCAGGCACGGCGCGGGGTGAGCTTCGAAAGAAAATTCAGGCTGTCCTGCAGATCAAAATCCGGCATGTCTTACCCTCCTTTTACAAAGATAGGTCAATTAATCTTGCCGGTCTGGAGGCTTAACGGCGAAAAGACGGCTTCTTGTCCCGGAAACGGTAATCCACCATCCCGTTAAATCCGGGTTTTCCCAGCATCCGTGATCCCGGACTCCTCCGCAACATAGCCGGACGGGCGGCCTGACGACCGAAGGCCTGCTTCCTGGCCCCGCTGTCGAAAGTATCCTGGTCGATAAAGCCCTTGCCGGAAATAAAGCTGAAGATGGACTCCAGCCGCGGATCTTCCGTATCGCCCCAGTTATATCCCACGTAATCCACCAGTTTATTATCCGGTGTCATCCCCGAATAATAACCGCCTTTTTCCTGCGCATTGACCGTTTCGAAATTAATATCGTACAGATCGGCCACTTCCGAAGGCTCGGTATCCCCTTCCTTGACGAACCAGATGGGCGTGGTAAAAAATCCGACCGGCTTGCCAAAGGTCTGGTCTCCTACCAGATACACATCCATATAGGGTTTCAGGTTGTTGATCGTCAGCTCGCTGGCCGAGGCGGTATTGCTGCTCACAATAAAAAATACGCGATCCAGGTTCAGGTTGCCGGAGGCAAGACTGAATTTTACCGGGTCAATATATTCTTTTTTGTATTCAGCATCACTGTTGAAAGCCGCGGTCAGCTCCTTGTTGTATTTATAGCTGTACATATTCTCGCCGTTCACCGCCGAAGGCGCGATCAGGTTGTCCAGGTATTCGGCCGAAGGAACGGCTCCGCCGCCGTTGTATCGCAGGTCTACGATAAGATCCCGCACCCCGTCAGACTTGAACTTCGCAAAGGCATTGCTGATCTCTTCTTTGGCTACAGCAGCATTCCCTTCGCTGCCCAGCACATTGATAAACGAGTTATACACAAAATAACCCACCTTTTTACCGGCTACGGTATACACGGTGTCTTCCAGCACGGGATTGATATGATAGCTGGCGCGGGACAGCTTGACATTCTTCGATGTTCCGGACGAAGGCACAAAGGTGAAAGTAGCGGAAGCGTCGGAGAAAAGAGCGCTGTTGACCGCATCATAGCCGGCGTCGCTCGAAAGATCAATATCTGCACCGTTGATGGCGGTAACCTCCCAGCCCCGCTGCACACCCGCTTTACCGGCCGGAGAGCCGGCATATACATACAGCACCACCAGCACGGTCTGGTTGTCCGGCGTCTGGGCGCCGGCCACCATAAAGCCCATATCGCCGCCCTGTCCACCGTCGAGCTCATCGCTCACACTGCCTACCCGGTCCAGGAAGCTGTAGCGGTCCACTTTTTCACCGTTTACCTCGGGATAGCTTGCGATATCATCCAGCAGGTCTTCCGCGGAGTCGTAGCGGCTGTCCTTAGGATCCACAGCGGGCACCTGGTCGTTCCAGTAATAAAAAGGAACATTCTCAGAATCCGAGAGCATATCCCACCAGACATAAAATTTGAGGGAATCCTCATCCTGGGCGGTCAGTTCGCCGTTGCCCCGGTCTACCGGGTCCGGTTTTACATGATCATCTTTCTTACAGGCGGTCCACGCAGTCAGCAGGACGAGCGAAAGGTAAAGCAGGCGCTTCATGGGAAAATGTTTTGTTTTTAATCACAGTCCGTACCGCGCTGAAATTTCCAGCATCCGGTCGATCGGCCGCTTTGCCGCCAGCCTCAGCTGCTCATCCATGATGATCTCCGGTGTTTCGTATTCCATACACAGGTATAGCTTTTCGAGTGTGTTCAGCTTCATGTGCGGACAATCGTTGCAGGCGCAGCTGTTGTCCGGCGGCGCCGGGATAAAGGTTTTCTCCGGACAGTTTTTTTGCATCTGGTGCAGGATGCCGGTTTCCGTCACCACGATATAAGCCGGCGCATCGTCTTTCATGGCAAATTTCAGCAGGCCCGTGGTGGAACCCACATAATCCGCAACCCGCAGCACCGCTTCCTCGCACTCCGGATGGGCGATCACCTTGGCTTCCGGATGCCTTACCTTCAGCCGGGTGAGCTTCTCCAGCGAAAAGATCTCGTGCACCATACAGGAGCCGTTCCACAGCACCATATCCCGGCCCGTCTTCTTCCGGAGATAGGCCCCCAGGTTCTTGTCCGGCGCAAAGATGATCTTTTGCTCCGGAGGGAGACTTTCAATGATCTTCTCCGCATTCGAGGAAGTGCAGATAATATCGCTCAGCGCCTTGATCTCCGCCGTACAATTGATATACGATATTACGATATGATCCGGATATTGCGCTTTAAATTTTTTAAAGGCATCGGCCGGAGCGCTGTCCGCCAGCGAACATCCGGCCCGCAGGTCCGGCAACAGCACTTTCTTCTCCGGACAGAGTATCTTCGCCGTTTCCGCCATAAAGTGAACGCCCGCAAACACTATGATATCCGCATCCGTCCCCGCCGCCTGCTGGGAAAGGCCCAGGCTGTCTCCCAGATAATCCGCCACATCCTGTATATCCGCATCCTGGTAATAATGCGCCAGCACAATGGCGTTCTTTTCCCGTTTCAGCCGCTCGATCTCCGCAAACAGGTCCATCAGCGGATCCACTTCCAGGTCCAAATATCCGTTTTTTTCGAGTGCCTTTTTCGCAACGGCCACCCTTGTATCCATAATAGCTTTTTTAATAATTAATTAATATAAACCCCATTACTATTACCCCGGTGAATTTGTGGAAAGTAATCCGGTTTTACACTTGCAAAATTAATCTTTATTGGTTCATCCACACTTATTCACATGCTATTAACGTCCGGAAAGTCCGCCGGTTTGCTTTTATCCGGATTTTTGCACCCCTGTAGATAAAAGGAGCTGTTAAAAACTAAAAAAGTGCACACCGGTGTACGAAGCATGGTTTTTAGTGGAAAACGTCCCGCTTTTTAACGGGCCTGCCGGAGTAGAAACCGGGTTTCACACTTCTGCACCGCTATCCACCCGGCTGCCCACAGGATTGTTGAAAGAAATCCACACTTCCCGTGGAAAAAAGCCGGGGCGTAATGCAGCAGGGACGCGGGTTTTAATATTACGATTTTTGACATTGTGTATATTTTTCCGGATAGTGATGAATTTATTCTATTTTTGCTATCCTTTAAAAAAAGCAGTATAATATATAGGTATGTCAGTCATTCAGAAGATAAGGGATAAGTACGCAACGGTGATGATCGTGGTAGTCGTCATTGCCCTGCTGGCGTTTTTGCTGATGGATGCTTTTGTGGGTCCGAAATCCCTTTTTCACCGCAGTACGGATGTGGGGGAAGTGGACGGGCAGAGCCTGGATTACCGGGATTTTGTCCAGCAGCTTCAGGTGACGGAGAATATGTACCGTAACAATATGCCTGAGGGTACCTCCATCGACGACGCTACCCGGCAGCGGCTGCGGGATCAGGTGTGGCAAAAATTTCTCACCGATGTGCTCTTTGGCAAGGAATACGAGCAGCTGGGCATCGGCTTTACCGACGCCGAAATGCGGGATATTACGGTTACGTCCAATGCGGATCCTCAGATCCAGGCCATCCCCGCCTTTCATAATCAGCAGACCGGGCAGTTCGACCCGAATATGGTGATCGAGTTTCTGCGTCAGCTTTCCGCTGGCGGGGCAGCCAACGAGCAGGTGGCCCAGCAGCGCGCCCAGTGGATGCAGCTGGAAGACTATCTCCGGAACGCGAGCCTGCAGCGAAAACTATTCACCCTGGTTCGCCAGGCGGTATATGTGCCCAAATGGCTGGAAAAAGAGCAGCAGGAGGAGCAAAGCGCCCAGGCGTCTATCTCCTATGTAAATGTACCCTATACGACCATTAGCGACAGCGCGGTAAAGGTCACCGATGCAGAGCTGCAGAGCTATCTGAACGCACACCAGGCTTTGTACCACCGCGAAGCCTCACGGCGCATAGAATATGTATCCTTTGACGCCGTACCTACGGCTGCCGATACGGCTGCCGTGATGACGCAGCTCGCGGCGGTAAAACCGGAGTTCGATACGGTAAGCGCTGAAAATATGGGCGCCTTTATTGCGCGCAGCTCGGAGATGAAGTTTTACGACGGGTATGTCCCCGAAAGCATGATGCAGATACCCGAAAAGGATTCCATCACCACATTGCCCGTAGGCGGGATCTACGGTCCGTTCCACGACAACGGCATGGTGAGCTATGTGCGGATGGTCGATAAAAAAATGATGCCCGACTCGGTGAAGGTGCGGCATATCCTGATCAGCACCCAGCAAACGCCCGATTCCATTGCCCGGCAGCGGATAGACAGCATCGAGCAGGCGGTGAAAGGCGGCGCCGATTTCGGCCAGCTGGTCCTGGAATATTCCGACGACCCCGGCAGCAAGCAGAATGGCGGGGAGTACGACCTGACGCCCATGACCAATTTTATTCCCGAGTTCAAGGATTTTGCCTTTGAACATAAACCCGGGGAGCTGGGCGTGGTCAAGTCCCAGCAGTACGGGTATTTCCTGATCCAGGTGCTGAGCCGCGGAACGGAAGAGCCGGCCTATAAGGTAGCTTTTCTGGCCAAGCGGCTGGACCCCAGCGAGGGTACCGAGAACGTGGTATACGGACAGGCCAGCGAATTTGCCGGAAAGTATGCCACGCGGGCGCAGTTTGACAAAGCCGTACGCGAAGAAGGGCTTAACAAGAAGGCGGCGGATAACATTCACACCACCGATTATGTGATCCCCGGCATCGGGCAGGCCCGCGAGCTGATCCAGTGGGCCTTTAATGAAAAGACGGAGCTGGGCGACCGCTCTTCGGTTTTTTCGCTCGGCGAGCACTATGTGATTGCCGTGCTGACCGGCATACAGGAAGAAGGGTTGGCCAACCTCGGAGAAGTGCGTGCGGAGCTGACGGCCGCCGTCCGGAAGGAAAAGAAGGGCAAGCAGATCGCCGGAAAGATCGGGAACGCCTCCACGCTGGACGCCGTATCGAAGAGCACCGGTCAACAGGTACAGCAGGCGCAGAATATCAGCTTTGCCACACCCTTTATTCCAAATGCCGGATTCGAGCCCCGTATCGTGGGCGCAGCCTTCCGGAAGGACCTGGCCGGCGGTAAGGTGTCGCCTGCACTCTCCGGGAACAACGGCGTATTTGTATTAAAGGTAGACTCCCTGCAGCATATAACCCCGGCCGCTGCGACGGCACAGGACCAGCAGCAGGAGGCCATGTTGCAGCAGACCATTTCCGGACAGCTGCTGGAGATGCTCAGGAAGGAGGCAAAGATAAAAGACGAGCGGCTGAAATACTTCTGATCCGTTTCCGCCCCTCGGCAAAACAAGCTATTCCAGATGGCCGTCCCGTCTTACCGTGCGCCGCATAACCGGCAGAAAGCATGGCAGACGGGACGGCCTTTTTTGCGGAAGGGGCTCCGCCCTTCGGCAGATGCGTCCTGCTCAACCAATCGGGACGGATTTTGTTTAAAGTGGAGAAAAGCCGTACAAGCATGGATGATATCGTCAATAAGGTAGCGGCCAGCGGGCTGGTCACCCTGGACCTCGGGGATTATTATCCCAAAGAGGAGCTCAGCGTTTTTGATCTGAAGCCCTACCTCTTCATGGAGCAGATCCTGAAGGAAAAAGATTTCCGGCAGGCCCTGAAGGAGATCGACTGGGAAGCGTACCGGAATAAGATCGTCGGCATCACCTGCTCCGCCGATGCCATCATCCCCATGTGGGCCTATATGCTGGTGGCCACCTATCTGCAGCCGGTGGCTGCTTATGTCGGCGCCGGAACGCCCTCCGCCCTGCTGAAGCAGGTATTCTTTTCGAACCTCTCCTGCATTGACCCCGAAACCTACCGGGATAAAAAAATAGTGATAAAAGGCTGCGGCGATAAAGCCGTTCCCGAAGAGGTCTTTGTGGAAATATCCCGCCTGCTGCTGCCCGTTGCCGCCAGCCTCATGTTCGGCGAACCCTGCAGCACCGTACCCGTATATAAGCGGAAACACCATTGAGCCATTGCCGCGGAGCGCCTGTTGGTCGTAAGCGCTCTTTGGCAAAAAACAAGGAACGCACCTTCACACTATTTAACAGTAAATAAATGTCGTTAACGGCTGGGTAAGGCTTTAAGCGGGACCTTTACGTCCGGAAAATGCGTGTTTACCAACCCTTATCCAGTGCGTCTATTTCTACGTTTAGCCTTTACGGTAATTATTATTCTTTTCTGCATGGCGGATCGGAGCTGTTTTGGGCAGCAGCTCCGGGGCACGCTTTCGGCCTCGCTGGTGGACAGCGCCACCGGGGTTCCGCTCAGCGCAGCCACCGTGCTGCTGGAAACCCTGCAGGATTCCTCGGTAGAGCAAAGCGCGCTGGCCGGCGAAAAAGGCGACTTCCGCCTGACGCATATCCCGGAGGGGCCTTACCGGCTGCTGGTCACCCACCTCGGATACCGGTCTTTCGACACCACCCTTGTCTTTGACAGCCGGCAACCCGAGCATGACCTGGGCCGCCTGTTGCTGGTGGCCGGCGCCGTGCTGCTGGACCCGGTGACCATTGAAGAGCTGCAGCCGCCGGTAAGCATGAACGGCGATACGATGCAGTTCAGCGCCGGCGCCTTCAAGACACATGAAAATGCGGTCGTGGAAGACCTGCTGAAAAAGCTGCCCGGTATGGATGTAGACGACGACGGCAACATCACCGCACAGGGCGAGCAGGTGGTTGAAGTGCTGGTGGACGGCAAGCCGTTCTTCGGGAACGATCCCAAGATCACCACGCAAAACCTGCCGGTGGACATGATCGACCAGGTGCAGGTCTTTGATAAAACCTCCGACCAGGCCGCCTTCACCGGTATCCATGACGGCAATACCCGGAAGACCATCAACCTGATCATAAAAAAAGACCGGCGCCGCGGCACCTTCGGCAGGGCCACGGCCGGCTACGGCAGCGAGGACCGCTACCAGCTGAACGGGATGGTCAACCGTTTTGACAACGACCAGCGCATATCCCTGCTCGGGGGCGCCAATAACATCAACCGGCAGGGATTCAGCCGCCGGGATGGCGGCGGCAACGGAGGAAGCGGCGGCGGCGGCATCACCAACAGCCAGATGGGCGGCCTGAACTACCGCGACAGCTGGGGCCCCAAGCTGGAGGTCAACGGCAGCTATTTTGTCAGCCATACCCGCACCCGTACGGAACAAAAAAGCAGCCGCCAGAACATCCTTCCGGATTCCTCCTTTTTTTCGGACCAGCAAAGCACCTCCACCAACGAAGCCCTGAGCCACCGGTTCAACATGAATTTCGAATATACGATCGACAGCACCAGCGCCCTGATCTTCCGCCCTACGCTCAGCTATACGACCAGCGACAACAGCGCTTCCAACATCCATGCTTCCCGCTCCGACAAACAGGTGCCGATCAACGAAGGCATAAGGAACAACAGCGCGCACAGCACATCCCCCGATTTTGACGGCAGCCTGCTGTACCGGAAAAAGCTGAAAAAGAAGGGCCGTACTTTCTCGATAGGGCTGAGCGGCGGCTATAACGGCAACGACGGCCTGCGGTACAATAAATCGGAGGACCGTTTTCATACCGGCGCCGACTCTTCTGCATTGCTGGACCAGCAGAACGACAACCATGCCGACTCCTACCATTGGGAAGGCCGGCTCTCCTACACCGAGCCGCTCTATACCGATCATTATCTGGAACTGGAATATTCCTATAGCCGGAACAACAGCAACTCCGATCGGCGGACCTATAACTTCAACCCCGGCACCAAGCGATACGACGACTATGACTCGCTCTACAGCAATGCTTTCCGGAACAGCTTCATCCGTAACCGCGGAAGTCTCAACTTTATCGCCAACAAGGAAAAATACGACTATACCGTCGGCCTGAGCCTGCAGGACAACCGCCTCTCCAACGACTGGCTGATGTCTGACAGCACCCTCACCCAGCATACGCTGAATCTTTATCCCCTGTTCAACTTCCACTATAACTTTTCCAGGACCCGCCGGCTGCGGCTGGAATACAGGGGGAACACCCGTCCGCCGAGCATATCGGAGCTCCAGCCGGTGCCGGACAACAGCAACTCGCTTCGTATCCGGTTGGGGAATCCCGACCTCAAAACGGCCTTTACCAATAATGTCCGCCTCAGCTATAACAGCTTCAGCCCGCAAACCTATCGCAACCTGCAGGCTTCGCTGAATTTTACTACCGTCTCCAACCAGATCGTCAGCTCCAGCTATTACGACGAGCAGCGCCGGCAATATATCCAGCCGGTGAACGTCAACGGCACCTACAACCTGAACGGGGATGTCTCTTTTTCACTGCCGTGGGAGAAGATCGGCCTCAAGATCGATCCGGCCACCACCATACGCTATACGCACGACGTGGGTTTTGTGAACCGGGAGAAAAACCTCAGCCGGAACCTTTCGCTGGGTCAGCGGCTGCGGCTCACCTATGACATCGACGAGCTGCTCGACCTTAACGTAAACGGGCGTATTAATTATAACAAAGCGACCTACTCGCTGCTGCCGGACCGCAACCAATCGTTTTTTAACTATGGTCTTTCCTTCGACTTTGAGCTCCGCCTGCCGGCCGGATTCCTCGTCGGCAGCGATGTCCGTTACTCCGCCAATTCCGGTCTCGCCGCCGGATACAACCGCACCACCACCCTCCTCAACGCTTATATCGCCAAGCAGTGCTTTAAAAAGAAGCAGGGCACCTTCCGGCTGCAGGGCTTTGACCTGCTCAATCAGCGGCGGGATATCCGCCGCCGCCTCGGCGCCACTTATATTGAAGATTCGGAAAGCATGGGGCTGGCCCGCTATTTTATGCTCTCCTTTACGTACAACTTCAACCGTTTCGGCGGCCGCCGCGGCATGGGCGGCCGGGGTGGAGGGTTCCGGGGAAACAATGGGTTCCGCCATGAGGGCGGAGGCGGCTTCCGGGGCCGGTAAGGAGGCTGCCCGGTTCTTGCCGGGAATTTCGTACCTTTGCGCGCCCGTAAGGCTGCAGAACGGCCTGCCGGGAAAATCAGGAACATAAAAAAACCCCGACGGTGAACAAAGCAATGAATATCCGTAATATAGCCATTATCGCGCACGTAGACCACGGTAAGACTACGCTGGTGGACCGCATCCTGCACACCACCAAGGTGTTCCGGGACAACCAGGACACCGGCGACCTGATCATGGACAATAATGACCTGGAACGCGAGCGCGGGATCACTATCTTTAGTAAAAACGCCGCCGTTACCTATGAAGGGGTAAAAATAAATGTGATCGATACCCCGGGCCACTCCGATTTCGGCGGAGAGGTAGAGCGGGTGCTCAAGATGGCCGATGGCGTGATCCTGCTGGTGGACGCCTTTGAAGGCCCCATGCCCCAGACCCGCTTCGTGCTGCAGAAAGCGCTGCAGCTGAACCTGCACCCCATCGTGGTGATCAACAAGGTGGACAAGCCCAACTGCCGTCCCGAAGAGGTGCACGATGCCGTATTCGAGCTGTTCTTTAACCTGGACGCCACCGAGGAGCAGCTGAACTTCCCTACCTTTTACGGCAGCGGAAAGAACGGCTGGTTCAATGACAGCCTCACCCCGACAGACAATATCCTGCCGCTCATGGACGGCATCCTGAAATATGTTCCCGAGCCCCAGGTGGAGGAAGGAACCCTGCAGATGCAGATCACCTCGCTGGACTATTCTTCCTTCCTCGGCCGTATCGCCGTAGGGAAGGTGACCCGCGGCACCATCCGCGAAAACCAGCCCATCGCCCTGGTGCAGCGTGATGGCAGCATCCGGAAATCGCGGGTGAAGGAGCTGTATGTCTTTGAAGGCATGGGCAAGAAAAAGGTAGCCGAAGTGCTGGCCGGCGATCTCTGCGCGGTGGTCGGGTTGGAAGACTTCAACATCGGCGATACCATCGCCGACGCGGAGAACCCCGAAGGGCTGCCGGTGATCAGCGTGGACGAGCCGACCATGAGCATGCTGTTCAGCATCAACAACTCACCCTTCTTTGGCAAGGATGGCAAGTTCGTCACCTCCCGCCACCTGCGCGACCGCCTGATGAAGGAAACCGAGAAAAACCTGGCCCTCCGGGTGGAAGAGACCGACAGCGCAGACAGCTTCCTCGTCTACGGCCGCGGCATCCTGCACCTCGGGGTGCTGGTGGAGACCATGCGCCGCGAAGGTTTTGAAATGACCATCGGACAGCCGCAGGTGCTGGTAAAGCAGATCGACGGTAAGAAGTGCGAGCCTTACGAAACCCTGGTGGTGGATGTCCCCAGCGATTACAGCGGAAAGGTGATCGACCTCGTTACCCAGCGCAAAGGAGAGATGCAGGTGATGGAAAGCAAGGGCGAGATACACCACCTCGAATTTGATATTCCCTCCCGGGGTCTTATCGGGCTCCGCTCGCAGATGCTGACCAATACCGCCGGCGAGGCCGTGATGGCCCACCGTTTCCGGGAGTATAAGCCCTGGAAGGGCGTTATCCCGGGCCGCATCAACGGGGTGCTGATCTCCAAGAACCAGTCGCCCACCACGGCCTATTCCATCGACAAGCTGCAGGACCGGGGTGCCTTCTTTGTGGATCCCGGAGAAGAGGTTTATATCGGTCAGATCATTGCCGAACATATCAAACCCGGCGATCTGGTGGTAAACGCCACGGAAGGTAAAAAGCTGACCAACATGCGGGCCAGCGGCAGCGACGACTCGGTGCGCATCGTCCCCAAGATACAGATGACCCTCGAAGAATGCATGGAATACATCCAGCAGGATGAATGCATAGAGGTAACCCCCCGGCACATACGCCTCCGCAAAATATACCTGAACGAGGAAGACAGGAGAAAATACCAGAAGATGCAGAAGGTAGAAGGGGCGTAGGCTCTTAAATACCCGAAGAATGCAAAAACGGTTTTTTTCGTTTTGCGCAACGTTGTTTCTTTGCGGAACCATGTACGCCCAAAACAAAATGACCCCGGAGCAGCTCTGGCAGCTGGGCCGGGTGGATGCAGAAATCCTCACGCCCGAAGGCCAGGTCGTTTACGGGGTAACCCGCTACGACGCCACGCAGAACACCTCCTCCCGGAATCTTTACAGCATGGCCCTCTCCGGGGGCCTGCCCCGGCAGCTCACTACCGGCGGGGGCGCCAACGTACAGGCGCTGCCCGGCGGCCGCCTCGGCTTCGAGCAGGACGGGCAGTGGTGGGAAATGAATGCCGATGGCAGCGGCGCCCGCCAGCAGACCCATGAGCAGGCGCTCATGAGCGGCATCCGGATGTCGCCGGACGGGAAGCATATCCTGTTTACCCGCAGGGTGAAAGCCGAAAAGGTCAGCGGGGCCGATTTCTACCCCGACCTCCCCAAATCACGTGTGCAGATCTATACCGATCTGATGTACCGCCACTGGGATACCTGGAGCGACGGCACCGTGTCCCATCTTTTTTATGCCGCCTATGCCGACGGCAAGGTCAGCGACACCCTCGACCTCATGGAAGGAGAGCCGTGGAGCGTGGCGGATTACCGCTGGTCGCCGGACGGCGGCGCGGTGGTGTATGTAGCCAAAAAGAAAAAGGGCAAAGCCGCCGCGCTGAGCACCAATACCGATATCTACCGCTATAACCCCGTTACCGGAACCACAGAGAACCTCAGTGAAAAGATAAAAGGCGGAGACGGACAGCCGGCCTTCAGCCCCGACGGTCGTATGCTGGCCTGGACGAGCATGAAAACCGACGGGTATGAGTCCGATAAGAACGACCTGGTGGTGATGGATATGAAAAGCCGGGCCCTGCGCAATCTTACGGCTGCCTGGGACGGCACCGTGAGCAGCTTCCGCTGGAGCGAGGACGGGAAATCGCTTTTCTTCACCGCGCCGGTGGACGGTACCATGCAGCTTTTGCGGACGGGACTGCAGGGCGGGATCACCCCGGTGGCCAGCGGGGATTTCGACATCAACGGTATCCTGGGGCAGCAGGGCGATACCCTGGTGCTGAAAAGAGAAGACTTCAACCATGCCGCAGAGCTGTATGTCTTCAGCCTGAAGCATAAGCAGATGAGGCCGCTGACCACGGTAAACCGGGAGGTATACGAAAAGCTGCCGCCCAGCCGCACCGAAAAGCGGAGGGTAAAGACCAGCGACGGCAAGGAGGAGCTGGTATGGGTGATCTATCCTCCCGGTTTTGACGCCACGCGGAAATACCCTGCCCTGCTTTATTGCCAGGGCGGCCCGCAGGTGGCGCTGACCCAGTTTTACTCCTATCGCTGGAACCTGCAGCTCATGGCGGCGCAGGGCTATATCGTGATCGCCCCCAATCGCCGCGGCATGCCCGGCTACGGGGTGAAATGGAATGAAGCCATCAGCAAGGACTGGGGCGGACAGCCTATCCGGGATTATATTTCCGCGGTGGACGATTTGGCGCGGGAGCCCTATGTGGATAAAGACCGCATCGCCTGTGTAGGCGCCAGCTACGGGGGATATTCCACTTACCTGCTGGCGGGGCTGCATCCGGAGCGCTTCAGGACGTTTATCGCCCACGACGGCCTCTTTGACCTGAAAAGCTGGTACGGCACGACCGAAGAGATGTGGTTTGCCAATTATGATATCGGCGGCCCTTACTGGGAGAAAGACAACAAGGCGGCCCGGCGGAGCTACCAGCGCTACAGCCCCAGCGATTATGTTACAAAATGGAAAAAGCCGATCCTCATCATACAGGGCGGCATCGACTTCCGGGTGCCGGTGGAGCAGGGCTTACAGGCCTTCCAGGCCGCCCAGCTGCAGGGCATAAAAAGCAAGCTGCTTTATTTTCCCGAGGAAAACCATTGGGTGCTACATGCGCAGAATGCCCTGGTGTGGCAGCACGAATTTTTTAAATGGCTGGAGGAAACGCTTTAGGATCTGCTGCCCGGAGATATTCCGGATGCGCCTGGACGATACGGGAACGGGTTAATACCCGCTCGCCGGCACTGCTGAGGCCGGTATTGAGCATAAGGCAGGATAAAGCGCAGGGAAGGGCTCAGAGCCCGCTGATGCTTAACCCGATGGAGTAGGGATTGAGCGTGGGTCCCGCGCCCTGCTTCAGCAGCGAAGTAAAGGTGTACGACCCGTACAGGCCGAAATTACCCCAACCGATCCGCGCAGTAGCGGCAGCGCGCCAGCTGTTGAAGAACCGTTTGTCGTTGACCTTCACCACAGACTTGTCTCCGTTGCCGATGATCTTGCCGCGGGTATGCGCATTGGCGAGGGCGCCCAGCTTTGCGCCTATGGCGACTTTGAATCCCCGGTTGGCATTGTCCGGGAACTGCCGGTAACGGATCTCGATGGGGATTTCCAGAAAGGCGGTCCCCAGCTTGTAACGCTTATAGGAAGAGTCGGTAGGGAAATTGAGCGTCGGGGTCAGCTTGTTGAGATCGGCGCGCTGATCCTTGAAAAAAATATTGCTGGTGCTTACGCCCAGCCCCGCGGCGGCGCTCAGGTGCGAGCCCTTTTGCAGCGGAAAATCGTACATCATGGCAATGTTGAACCCTCTCGAAAAGCCCCCGGTACGGATGCTGTCCGGCGTACCCGACCAGCCGTCATAGGTGACCTGGATCATGAGAAAGTCGTGCGCATAGCGTCCGACAGAAGGTCGCATATGGGAAGAAGAGGTACGGGCGGGACTTGGTTCGTCCTGGGCGCGGGCGCAGAGACCGGCGGATAAAAACAGGGCCGCGAAAACCAGGAATTTAAACCCAAAACCGTGCTGCCGGTGAACCGGTGTACTGGAATAAGAATACGTCATCAGTATGAAATAATGTTTCTGTGGCTGTCCGCGGTCGCGCGTAAAAGGCCGAAGGTACACAATGGCGCAAATTTACGGGAAATGTGCACACAGACAACGTGTTAAATATTTCCTAAAAACCGTTGCGGCATTACCGCACGGAAAAACGGTAAACTGTGGTGCTGCGCCATTCCCTGCCCGGCGCCAGCACCGTGGACGGAAATTCCGGCCGGTTGGGCGAATCGGGGAAGTGCTGGGTTTCCAGGGCCAGTCCCGCATGAGGGCCGTACGACTCTCCCCGTTTGCCCCGCAGCGAGCCGTCCAGGAAGTTACCGGCGTATAGCTGTATACCGGGCTCGGTGGTGAATACTTCCAGCTGCCGCCCGCTGTGGGGATCATATACGGCCGCCGCCAGGCGGCTCAGGTCGCCCGGCACGTTGAGCGCCCAGCAATGGTCATAGCCATGGCCGAGACCGAGTTGCTCATCGGGCTCCAGCATCTGTGCGCCCAGCATGGCCGGCTGCCGCAGGTCCATGGGCGTACCGGCAACGGAGCGTATTTCCCCGGTGGGGATCTGGTCCGGCCGGATCGGCAGAAAACGGTCCGCGTCCACGGTCAGCATTTCATGCAGCACCGTATCCTCCCCGCCCGACAGGTTGAAATAAGCGTGGTTGGTGAGGTTAATGACGGTTTTTTGATCGGTGACGGCCCGGTAATCGATACGGAGGGCATTTTCATTGTTTAAGGTATAGGTCACCGTTACCTCCAGGTTGCCGGGATAGCCTTCCTCGCCGTCGGGGCTCAGATAGGAAAGCTCCAGCACCGCCTCGCGGTCGCTTTCCCGGGTAACGGCCTTCCATATTTTTTTGTCAAAGCCCACCTTTCCGCCGTGCAGGGCATTTCCCCCGTTGTTGATATACAGCGGATAGACCTTGCCGTCCAAGCTGAACTGTCCACCTGCGATGCGGTTGGCAAACCGCCCCACGATAGCCCCGAAATAGGGCCCGCCTTCGAGGTAGGCCTCCGTAAGATAGCCGTCCAGCTCCGGGAATCCCAGCACGACATCGGCCCAGCCACCGCTGCGGTCCGGGGCGGTGAGCGACTGTACGATGCCGCCGTAATCCAGGATACCGGCCTTCATGCCGTTTTTGTTCTCAAGCGTATACCGGGTTACCGGGGCTCCGGAACCCGTTTGTCCAAATGGTTGTTGGTCGATCTGCATACCTGTTTTTAGCAATGTTCGGAATCACAACAGCGGGCTGCGCCCCTGTCACCATGCAAGCCGGGCCGCCCGGAAATACGGAACGGGACCGCTTGAGCCCCTAAAGATACACATCGCCATTTATACTTACTTTTACAGCATGAGCAAAAAACTCTTTTTACTGGATGCCATGGCCCTGATCTACCGGGCTTATTATGCGCTGATCCGCAGTCCCCGCATTACCAGCACGGGCCGGAATACCAATGCCCAGTTCGGGTTCACCAATGCCCTGATAGAATTGCTGAACAAAGAGCAGCCTACCCATATCGCCGTAGCTTTCGACACCCATGCCCCGACCGAGCGGCATTCCGATTTTGCCGATTACAAAGCCAACCGGGAAGATACGCCCGAGGATATCCTGAGCGCCCTGCCGGATATCAAACGCATTATCGCCGGATTTTGTATTCCGGTGCTCGAATCCGACGGGTACGAGGCCGACGATATCATCGGTACGCTGGCGCTGGAGGCTGCCGAGCAGGGATATGAGGTATACATGGTTACCCCGGACAAGGATTACGGGCAGCTGGTAAGCGACCGCGTTTTTATTTATAAACCGGCCTACCAGGGCGGCAAGGTGGAGATCATGGGCCCGAAGGAGGTCTGCGAAAAATGGAACATCGGCCGCGTATCGCAGGTCGTGGACATCCTGGGGCTGATGGGAGATGCCGTGGACAACATCCCCGGTATTGCCGGGGTGGGCGAAAAAACGGCCGCCAAGCTGCTGCAGGAGTACGATACCCTCGAGAATGTGCTGGCCAATGCCGCGGTGATCAAAGGAAAGCTCGGGGAAAAGATACGGGCCGGCGCGGAGGATGCCCTGCTTTCCAAAAAGCTGGCCACCATCATCACCAATGTTCCGGTAAAGTTCCACGAAGAGGATTTCCGCAAATGCGAACCCGACCGTGCCCTGCTGAGCGAGGTGTTCACGGAACTTGAGTTCCGCACCCTCGGGAAGCGGGTACTGGGCGAAGATATTCTCCCGGCCCCGGCCCCTGCTGCGCCTGAGCCGGGCCGGCAGACCGATCTCTTCGAAGCGGTAACGGTGGTGACGGTAACGAAGACAACGGTGGAAACCGGGCCGGATGAGCCGGGATCGCAGGCCCTGCCTTTACGGGACATCGGCAATACCCCGCACACCTATCACCTGACGGATACGGCCGAAAGCCGCGCCGCGCTGATCGAGGCGCTGCTGCAGCAGAAGGCCTGCTGCTTCGATACGGAAACCACCGGCACCAATGCCAACCAGGTGGAGATCGTGGGCATGAGCTTTGCCTTTGCGCCGGGCACGGCGTATTACGTGCCGCTTCCCTCCGGACAGGAAGAGGCGCGGGAGATACTGGAAACCTTCCGCCCCGTATTTGAAAAGGAGGACCTCCTGTTTATCGGGCAGAACATCAAGTACGACCTGCTGGTGATCCGCTGGTACGGCCTGGATATCCGCGGCCCCCTGTTCGATACCATGCTGGCCCATTACCTTATCGAGCCGGAGGGCCGGCGGGGAATGGACGTGCTGGCCGCCCAGTATCTGGGCTATGCCCCGGTGTCCATAGAAACCCTTATCGGGAAAAAAGGAAAGCAGCAGGGCAATATGCGGGATGTGCCCCTGGAGCAGATCAAGGAATATGCAGCCGAAGATGCCGACATCACCCTGCAGCTGAAAGCGCAGTTCGAGCCGCTGCTGAAGGAAAAGGCGGTGGAAAAGGTTTTTTACGAGGTGGAGACCCCGCTGGTAAAAGTGCTGGCGGACATGGAATACGAGGGCGTGGCCATGGACGTCCGCGCGCTGGAAGAGTTTTCCCGGAAGCTGGAAACGGAGATCGCGGAGACGGAGGCCAGCGTTTACCGGCAGGCCGGCACCCGTTTTAACCTCTCCTCGCCGCGGCAGCTGGGCGTCGTGCTGTTTGAGCACCTGCAGCTGGAGCCCAGCGCGAAAAAAACGCGCACCGGCCAGTATGCCACCGGCGAGGATGTGCTGCTGAAGCTGTCCCACAAGCACGGTATTGTTGCCGATATCCTGACTTACCGGGAGCTCACCAAGCTAAAGTCCACTTACGTAGATGCGCTGCCCCAGATGATCAACCCGCGCACGGGCCGGGTACATACCTCGTTCAACCAGGCGGTGGCCGTTACCGGGCGGCTCAGCTCCAACAACCCCAACCTCCAGAATATACCCATCCGCACCGAGCGGGGCAGGGAGGTCCGGAAGGCCTTTGTGCCGCGGAGCGACGATTTTGTGCTGCTGTCGGCCGACTATTCGCAGATCGAGCTGCGGATCATTGCGGCCATCAGCGGGGATGCGGAGATGACAACGGCCTTTAAGCAAAAAACCGATATCCATGCCGCCACCGCGGCCCGGGTGTATGGTATTGCGCCGGAGGACGTAACCCGCGAGATGCGGAGCAATGCCAAAGCGGTGAACTTCGGCATCATCTACGGCGTGAGCGCATTCGGGCTGGCGGAAAACCTGGGCATATCGCGGGGAGAAGCCCGGACGCTGATCGACAATTATTTTTTACAGTATCCCGGTATCAAAACGTATATGGAAGACCGTGTCCGCTTTGCAAAAGAGCACGGCTATGCGGAAACCCTCATGGGGCGAAAGCGCTGGCTCCGGGATATCAACTCCACCAATGCCGTGGTGAGGGGATTTGCCGAACGCAATGCCATCAATATGCCTATCCAGGGCACGGCGGCGGATATGATCAAGCTGGCGATGATCCGTATCGCCCGGGAAATGAAAAAGGCGGGTCTTCGTTCGCGGATGGTGCTGCAGGTGCACGATGAGCTGGTATTTGATACGCACCGCGACGAGGTGCAGGTGCTGGAGGCCATCGTGCGGGAAGGCATGATACAGGCCCTGCCCCTCCCGCTGGGCGTGCCGGTTGAGGTGGAAGTGGGCACGGGAGGCAACTGGCTGGAGGCGCACTAAGGGATGAGAAAAGGGGTTGTATAATTAAAGTGCGTTTATTATTTTTCGGTTATGATTGTGACGCCCCGTTTGTTTTTATACGCATGTGAGCTAAAACATTATGAAGCCGTTCTGCAGGGCGGGGACGCGCTGTCCCGGTTGCTGAACACCGAGGTGCCCGAAAAATGGACGGAGACGCCGGAGCTGGTGCTGGTGGCTTTTGATAAAATGAAGTCGGACCCTTCCCTGCTGGGTTGGTTTTTTTATTTTATCGTGCACCAGCGGGATAACCGGCTTATCGGTACCGGCGGTTTCAAAGGCAAGCCTTCTGCCTCCGGAGCGGTGGAGATCGGCTACGAGATCGTTCCCGATTACCGGGACCAGGGCTATGCCACCGAAACGGCCTCTGCCCTGATCGACTTTGCCTTTTCCCACTCCGAGATCCGCAAGGTGGTAGGCCATACCCTTTCCGAGTTCGATGCTGCGGTGCGGGTGCTGCAAAAGGCCGGGCTGCAGTTTGTAAAAACCGAGGGAAGCGGCGACCTGTGCCGCTGGGAGATCACGCGGGCCGCCTATACCGGCGGGCGCACGGCCCCGGGCCGGAAATAGGACCGGCAGGAGAACAGTTGTTTAGCCGTTCTCATTTTGTGCTATCAACGTATTGGCCCCTACAGTATAAGCATAAGCTGCAGCAGGAATAAAATTAAGTTTCACATCATCGTAAACCTTTGTTTCCTGTACAGAGATCGTTGTAACAAGTGCCTCCTGTAAATGATTTTCTTTACAGAATTTTAATAAACTTTTTAATTCTTTCGGTTTTTCCACATATCGGTTGGTCCACTTTATTTCTAAAGCCCATACAGGCTGAAGATTTTTGTTGCTGATGCCGACCATATCCACCTCACCTTTACTCCACCTGGCATACCAGGGCCTGAAATTACTCCGGTGCAACCATTGAGCATAGATAGCTGTCTCTGCTAACGCCCCCATTGCATCGTCGCTGGACTGGATAGGAGAAAACAAAGCAGAACGAAGGGACGGATTTGTCAGGTAAATTTTAAAAAAGTTGTCTCGTTGAAAACGCCTCCCGGCCTGGTCAACTCGTCTTACAATTTTGATCAGAAAGGCAGCTTCCAGATATTCCAGATATTTTTTTATGACTTTTTTGGGCGTTCCGGATTGAATGCTCAGCGTTTCAATAGAAAACTCATTAGCTGAATTATACGCTATCGTAGTAAATAAAGAATTTAGTTCTTGTACATCGCTGATGCCATATATGCCCGGCAGATCCCGCAATAGTACTTTGTCTACTACGTCGTTTCTAATGAATCGTTCCGGGTTGTTTCTGACCGATTCCGAAAAAATGGCTTCAGGATAGCCACCAAAGTTAATGTAGTCGGTAAATAATTTGTTGAAATGGACTATATCCGGAGCCTGATAAAAAGTGGCATGATAAAGGCCAAAAGGAAATTTGGTTTCCTGGGTCAGGCTGCCCAGTTTCTGCATATTAATGAATTCATAGAAAGTAAGGGGGGGAAGCATAAAGTCGGTAAAACGCCCGGCCCCACTTTCCTGACTTTTATATTTTAAGGCGGCGGCGGCAGACCCGGATGCAATAAATCGTACCCCCCGATAACTTTCCACTAAAGATTTTAAATGAACATCCCAGTCTTTTAAATATTGGATTTCGTCAAATATCACATACCATCCGGTTGTTTTTTCCTTTTCTCCCAAAGCTTCCCGGCCATATTGAAACAATAGTTCTAATCCGAGATTATTGTAAATGGGATTTTCAACAGTAATAAACAAAATACGACGCGGACTGACATCCTGATTCAGTAACGTTTGAATAAGATGATGGAGCATTACTGTTTTTCCAATCCTTCGGGGACCCATCAGTACAACGGCCCGTTGAACAGATAAATCGGTACAAAGGGAGGAGAACTGTTCAAAATAAGCTCTGCGGGGCATATCCTGAAAAAAGGCATCAATGGAATTGCTGGTCCACCATGGATTTTCGAAGCGAATACGCTCAAGTATCTGAGAAATAGCAATACTTTTAAGCATAAAAAGGGCTTATTTTCCACAAAAATAACAAATAAGGGTAAAAAAAGGACCTTATTTCAACAAAAAGTGGAAAATAAGAGCATTTCCGGGGCAGGAAGAACTTACAGACCAACAGATTTAAAGCCGCTTATGCAAAGGCGCCCGGCAGCTGTCCCGCTCCTTCCCGGAGCACGGTCGCGCCGCCGTCTGTGCAATCCACTACCGTGGAGGGCACTGTGCCGCCGACGCCCCCGTCGACCACGATATCCACCAGATGCCCGAACTTTTCATGGATGATCTCCGGATCGGTGTAATCCTCCACATGAGGGTCTTCCGGCAGCGACGTGCTCATGATGGGATTGCCCAGCTCCCTGACGATGCTGCGGCAGATCAGGTTGTCCGGCACCCGGATGCCCACCGTGTTTTTCCGGGTTTTCAGCATTTTGGGGACCTGCTTGCTGGCCGGCAGGATGAAAGTAAATGGGCCCGGCAGCGCGCTTTTCAGCAGCCGGAAAAGGGGGGTGTCCACGCTTTTGGCAAAGTCCGCCAGATGGCTCAGATCGTGGCAGACAAAGGAAAACTGCGCCTTGGCGGGGTCGATATGCTTGATGCGGCAGATCCGCTCGACGGATTCGTGCTGAAAGATATCGCAACCGAGACCGTACACGGTATCGGTGGGATAGATGATGATGCCGCCGTCTCTCAGGCAGGAAACGATCTGCTGCAGGGGACGGGGATTCGGATTTTCGGGGTGCAGACGTAGTAACATACATTAAAGTTAAACATTTTCCGGCCTCAGGCAACAGCTCCGGTGCGATGCCGGATGTCTTAACAGGCGGCCGGCCGCAATGTTATCCCCGCAACCGTTCTACGGCTTTCAGGGCTTGTCTTACCCGCTGCCGGTGACTGCCCCGGATCCCGGCCCAGGGCGTCCCGCTGTTGATAACGATATCCCGGTAAACATGATGAAAATACCGGCGCATCTCCGGCTCCGGATGCTCGCGCTGGGGATCGTCCTGCCAGGGGATGTCGATATCGGTGAGCAGATAAAGGTCGTATTTCCTTTCGGCGATGCGGCGGAGGATACGGTAATCGCATTGGCCGTAGGCATGTTCGCTCCAGACTTTGATCACATAGAGGTCGGTATCGCAAAAAAGGAGTCCCCCTCCGGCCCGGGCGGCAGCTTCATCTTCTGTCTGCAGCTGTCCGGCCGCGATCTGCAGGAGATCCTCTTCTCCGTAAGGGCGCTGCAGGCGGTCGAGGTAGCCGCGGGCATATTCCGGCACCCAGGGTGTTTGGTAATGCTGCGCCAGCGCTTCGCTCAGCGTGCTTTTCCCGGTGGATTCCGGTCCGATGATGACCACCTTCTTTAACATACCGCCGCCATTTGTTTTTCCCGGATCTTTTTCCAGGCCAGGAATCCCAGCCAGGCGATCACGACATAAAAGATATTGAGCGCACAGAAGAGCATCAGCTTTTTGATAAAAAAGAGCGGGATGGCCACGGCGTCGGCGATCAGCAGGGCCAGCCAGTTCTCGATCTTGCGGCGCGCCAGCAGCCACATACCGCTGCAGCCCATGGCGGAGCAGAAGGAGTCCAGTCCCGGTACGTTGTTGATCTTATAGGTGCTGAGCCACCAGTAAAGAACGGCCCAGAGCACGGCAAAGATGAGCCCGGCCGTGAGCAGCTCCTTCCGCGAGCACCAGCTGACCGGCGTTTCATGCTGCTGCCGGTCTTTGCGCGTCCACACATACCAGCCGTAAACGCTCATGACCAGGTAATACAGGCTGAGTCCGATATCGGGGTACAGCCGGTACTCCTCCTGCACAAAGATGGAGATGCTGATCAGGATACCGGCTATGCCGGTGGGATAGACCCATACGCTGTTGGCCTTGGAGGCAAATACGCTCACGATCGCAAAAAATACCGCCAGCCCTTCCGCCCAGCTCATATTCTCTATACCCTGAAGCACGCCCTCGTATACATCGTATATGCTCATCCGTTAGCCATTATGGAAAAAACAAACCCCGCAGACCGTCTGGGCTGCGGGGCATAAAGATAATCAACGCTGCGGGCTTTTATTCCGCTTCGGCTACGACTTCCCTTACTTCGGGGATCATGCGTTTCATCATGCCTTCTATACCGGCCTTCAGGGTAATCATGGAGGAAGGGCATCCGGAGCAGGATCCCTGCAGCATGAGGGTGAGCTTTCCGTGATCGTATTGTTTGAATTGGATGGCGCCGCCGTCCATTTCCACGGCCGGCTTTACATAGCTTTCCAGCAACTCCTTGATCCTTTTCACCACATCGCTGTCGTCCTCGAGGGCCTGGTTGTTCTCCGTGACCCGGGCGGCCAGCTCCTCTTCCTTGATCACGGGCCGGCCATCTTCCAGATATTCCTTCAGAAAGGCTTTTATGCTGGGGGTAACGTCGCTCCAGTCCGTTTCTGCGGTCTTGGTGAGGGTGACAAAGTTGCTGGCGATAAACACCCCCCGGATAAAGGGGAAGCTGAACAGCTCGGTCGCCAGCGGGGAAGGCCGTGCGCTGGCTTCGTCGGGGAAGTCGGCGCTTTTGCCGGGGAACAAAAGCTTGTTGGCGACAAACTTCATCGTCTCCGGGTTGGGCGTCATTTCCGTATAAATGCTGATAATGGGATTGCCGGTCTTGATCATGTTCGAAAAATTTACGATACAAAAGTACGAAAAATATCACCGAAGAAACGCTGCGGAAAGGAAAAAGGCATCACTTCTTTTGATGGACCCATAAGGCCGGACTATGGGGATTTTTTACCGGCAGATTACCGCCGTAGATGTATATTCGTGACCTGGAACCTTACGCCTATGAAGCAGACCCGCAAGATGGACGCCCGCAAGCGCATAGCGCTGATCGCCCATGACAATAAAAAAGAAGAACTGCTTGAATGGTCGTCCTATAACAAGGATGCGCTGGCCAGCCATATCCTCCTGGCGACCGGTACCACCGGCAAGCTGATCGAAGATACGCTGTCCCTGCCTGTGCACCGCATGCAGAGCGGTCCCCTCGGGGGCGACCTCCAGATCGGGGCCATGATCGCCAGCGGGACGGTGGATATCGTCATTTTTTTCTGGGACCCCATGGAGTCGCAGCCGCATGACCCGGACATTAAGGCCTTGCTGCGGATCGCCGCCGTATGGAATGTGCCCATGGCCTGCGACCGGGCTACCGCCGATTTCCTGATGAGCTCCCCCCTGATGGAGCAGGATTATGAAGCCCAGCTGCCGGACTATACCCAGTATCTGAAGCGAAAGGTGGGCGCGCGCTGAAAACCGCCTCCGGCTATGCCTGCGTTTGGTGGCCGTGTGCAGCGCCGGCGGGCGGCTGAACCTTCCCGCGCCGCTTTTCCCGGACCTCAAACAAGCGGGGCAACGGGCGACCGGCTCAGGGCTGCTTTACCGCCGTATAAAAGGGAATGTAGGTATCCGTTACCTTTTTGCCGGGCAGATGGATATCCGCACCCGTACAGCGGCCTTCGCCCGTGTCCGGCCCTCCCGCGGGCGCCAGCTCAAAAGTGATCCCGGCAGCGACATCGTCGAGTAGGGAAATGATGCTCCCGTCGGGTTTTTTAAACCGGCCCAAAGATGTGGCATGCGGATGTTGCCGGCGGATGTCCGCGGCGGCGCTGTTTTCCGAAAGACCCGTGGCGGTGCGGAACGGCACCCCGCTCACCCGGACCAGTTGTATGCTCTTCCGCATGTCGATGTCGGGGTCGCAAACGGAATAGATGTCCAGCTCTTTCCCCTGTGCGGCAACCGTATCCCCCCAGTACCACATGGCCCAGCTTTTACACATGGCGGCATCGCCGCTGTCGGCAGGACCGAGCAGGTCGAAGATGCGGGATTTTTCCACCTCTGCCTTCAGGAGCACCTTCCCGGCGGCTTTGCCGGGAACGAGCAGCAGGGTGTCCCCGCCGGCGATCTTTTGCAGCTGGGTATCGGGCGGAGCGGCAGGCTGGGCCGGGGCGGCAGAAGCCGGGACCGTATCCGCGGTCTCCTGCGCCCCCGGGGCGGCAGGGTGACAGGCGGCCAGTATCCAGAGCGCGAGGATAAGCAAAAGGGCCGCCGGGGTACGGCGGGGCGGAAGGATGGTCAGTATCGCCGGCGGGAGGAGCCGGAAGCGGGGTTTTATTCGCATAAGATCGGTTTATTGTTTAAATTTACAATAAACAGGCCATCTGCCTGTCATCTTTGATTATTCCATTATAAAAAGTAATGATATGCCCAGACGCCTGATACCCGAAAAGACCGAAGCCCTGCTGAACAAGCAGATGACCTATGAGGCCAATGCGGCCCAGTTTTACCTGGCCCTGGGTTCCTGGGCAGATGCGCAGGGGTTTGCGGGGATCGCCAACTTCCTCTATCAGCATGTGCACGAGGAGCGGAATCACATGATGAAGCTGGTAAAATTCATCAACCAGCGCGGGGGTCACTGTAAGGTGGAAGCGCTTGCCGTTCCTCCCGACGACCCGGACAGCCTGCACACCCTTTTTGAAATGGTGCTGGACCAGGAGAAAAGGAACTCCGCCGCTATTAACAATATTGTCGATATCTGCCTTCAGGAAAAAGACTACCCCACGTTTAATTTCATGCAGTGGTATGTGAAGGAGCAGATCGAGGAAGAAGCATTGGCCACCCAGCTGCTCGACAAGATGAAGGTGATCGGGGAAGACAAGGGCAACAAAGGCGGGCTGTACGATTTCGATCAGGATATCGCCAAGATGCACGGAGACGCCGATGTGGCCTGAGCGGCGCCGGCCTGAGACCCTATATATCCGTTACCCGCAACTTATGGGTGTCCCCGTCTGTTTTTAGAAAAAGGGGCGCCAGCTCCTTTCTTTACTAAAGGATTACAAGCCGGTCTGCATTTTATAAAAATAATCGGGGTAAAGATTTGATTTCCTCTAAAGGTTGCAATGCTCCGATAGATTTTTGTGAAAGTTACAGCATTTTGTTGTATTTTTGCGGGTTTCCCGGCGGATTTTCGTCTGCCCCTCAGACGATGTGAGTATTGGTTTTTGATCGTTAAAATTGTGGCTTATGACAAAGAAGACTACCGGCCTGTATGCCCCGGAGTTTGAGCACGATGCCTGCGGTATCGGCTTTGTGGCGCATATCAAAGGTTGTAAGAGTCATCAGATTGTGCTGGATGCCCTTACGGTGCTGGAAAATATGGAGCACCGCGGAGCATGCGGGTGTGAGAACAATACCGGCGACGGCGCCGGCATCCTGGTGCAGATGCCGCACGAATTTCTCTATGAAGAATGTCTGAAGCTGGGCTTCCGCCTGCCGGCATTCGGCCGGTACGGCGTTGGTGTGGTGTTCTTCCCTTCCGAAGCGCGTTACCGCGAAGCCTGCCGCGATATCATACACCGCGCGGCCGAAAAGCTGGGCATCGATATCCTGGGCTTCCGCCCGGTACCGGTGGACAACAGCGCCATCGGCGATACGGCAAAAAGCGTGGAGCCGGGGATGGAGCAGGTGTTTTTTGCCTGCCCCGACGACATTACCGATCCCGAATCCTTCGAAAGGAAGCTGTTTGTGCTGCGCAGCTATGCCACCAGGACGGTGCGCAACACCCTGTCCAAAGGCACCGACCTCTTTTATTTTGCTTCCCTGTCATATAAAACGGTGGTTTACAAAGGGCAGCTGACCTCCACGCAGGTCCGCTCCTACTTCCCCGACCTGACAGACCGGAGGATGGTCTCCGCTTTCGGGCTGGTGCATTCGCGTTTTGCCACCAATACCTTCCCCTCCTGGAAGCTGGCCCAGCCCTTCCGGTTTATCGCCCACAACGGGGAGATCAACACCCTTAAGGGCAACCTGAACTGGCTGCGGTCCGGCGAAATGAGCTTTGTGTCCCGCTATTTCTCCCCCGAAGAGATGGGGATGCTGCTGCCTCTTGTAGAGGAAGAGCAGAGCGACAGCGCCTGTCTGGACAACGTGATCGAGCTGCTGGCCCTCACCGGCCGCTCCCTGCCGCATGTGATGATGATGCTCATCCCGGAAGCCTGGGATGGCAACGATCTCATGGATCCGGTAAAAAGGGCTTTTTACGAATACCATGCCTCCATCATGGAGCCCTGGGACGGTCCCGCTTCCATCTCGTTCACCGACGGAAAGATCATCGGCGCCACCCTCGACCGGAACGGGCTGCGTCCCTCCCGCTTCGTGGTGACCAGCGACGACCGGGTCATCATGGCCTCCGAAGCCGGCGTGCTGCCGCTGAATCAGGCTACCGTCCTGGAAAAAGGGCGGCTTCAGCCGGGCAAGATGTTCGTCGTGGATATGGAACAGGGCCGCATCATCAGCGACGAGGAGCTCAAGCAGACCATCTGCAGCCAGCAGCCCTATGATGAGTGGCTGAACAAATACAAGATACGCATCGAGGAGCTGCCCGAGCCCCGCGTCCGCTTTACCCACCTCGAGGAAGACGCCGTCTTCAAATACCAGAAGGCCTTTGGCTATACCAAGGAAGACCTCGAGACCATCATCAAGCCCATGGCCATGGGCGGAAAAGAGCCGATCGGCTCCATGGGTACGGATATTCCCCTGGCGGTGCTCAGCAACCAGCCCCAGCACCTCAGCAGCTATTTCAAGCAGCTCTTTGCCCAGGTGACCAACCCGCCCATCGATCCCATCCGGGAACGTATGGTGATGAGCCTGGCCTCCTTTGTGGGAAATAACGGCAACCTGCTGGACCAGGATCCCCTGCACTGCCATACCATTGCCCTGCCGCATCCCGTGCTGACCAACTACGAGCTCGAGAAGCTCCGCAGCATCGATACCGGTATCTTCCAGGCCAAGACCCTGCAGATCTACTTCCGGGCGGACGGCAAGCCGGGCTCGCTGCAGAAAGGGCTGGAGCGAATCTGCCGCTATGCTGCAGATGCCGCGCGCGACGGTTTCGAGGTGCTCGTGCTTTCCGATCGGGCCATCGACTCGGAACACGCCCCGATCCCCTCCCTGCTGGCCACTTCGGCAATCCATCATCACCTCATCCGCAAGGGTCTCCGCAACTCGGTAGGCCTGGTCGTGGAAGCCGGCGATGTATGGGAGGTACATCATTTTGCCTGCCTGATCGGGTTTGGCGCCACCGCCATCAACCCATACCTGGCCCTGTCTTCTATACGCGACATGAAGCTGTCCGGCAAGATCACCTCCCCGCTGGAGGTGGATGCGCTGAAGAAAAATTATGTAAAAGCGGTCAACGCCGGTCTGCTGAAGGTGTTCTCCAAGATGGGCATCTCTACCCTGCAGTCCTACCAGGGCGCGCAGATCTTCGAGATCCTGGGACTCAACAGGGCGGTGGTAGACCAGTACTTTACGGGCGCCATCTCCCGCATCGAAGGGATGGGCCTGGACGAGATCGCCCGCGAGATCGTGGTGCGACACCGTCTGGCGTTCCCGGAAAAAGCCGTACCGGTACAGCAGCTGCCCGCCGGCGGGGTATACCAGTGGAAGCGGAAAGGGGAAACCCACCTGTTCAACCCGACCACTGTTCACCTGCTGCAGTACGCCACCCGGATGGGCGACTATAACATCTATAAAAAATACGCCAAGGCGATCAACGAGCAGGGCGAAAAAGCCTGCACGCTGCGGAGCCTGTTCCGTTTTGATCCGAAGCGCCAGCCCGTGCCGCTTTCGGAGGTGGAGCCGGCGGAAAATATCTACAAGCGCTTTGCCACCGGGGCCATGTCGTTCGGCTCCATCTCGCACGAGGCCCACAGCACGCTGGCCATCGCGATGAACCGCCTGGGCGGGAAAAGCAATACCGGCGAGGGCGGCGAGGACGAGATCCGGTATGAGCCGCTGCCCAACGGCGATTCCATGCGCTCCGCCATCAAGCAGGTGGCTTCGGCCCGCTTCGGGGTCACCAGCCGCTACCTGAGCGAAGCCGATGAGCTGCAGATCAAGATGGCGCAGGGCGCCAAGCCCGGGGAAGGCGGACAGCTGCCCGGCCACAAGGTGGACGACTGGATCGCGAGGGTGCGGCATTCCACGCCCGGCGTAGGGCTGATCTCCCCGCCTCCGCATCACGATATTTATTCCATAGAAGACCTGGCCCAGCTGATCTATGACCTGAAAAACGCCAACCGGCGGGCCCGCATTAGCGTGAAGCTGGTCTCCAAAGCCGGGGTGGGCACCATCGCCGCCGGCGTGGCCAAGGCCAAGTCCGACGTTATCCTCATCTCCGGTTACGACGGGGGCACCGGCGCTTCGCCGGTGAGCTCTATCCGGCATGCCGGTCTGCCCTGGGAGCTGGGGCTTTCCGAAACCCACCAGACCCTGGTGAAGAACAAGCTGCGGAGCCGGGTGACCCTCCAGACGGACGGACAGCTGAAGACCGGAAGGGATATCGCCATCGCCACCCTGCTCGGGGCCGAAGAATGGGGCGTGGCCACCGCCGCCCTGATCGTGGAAGGTTGTATCATGATGCGCAAGTGCCACCTGAACACCTGCCCCGTAGGCGTGGCTACCCAGGATACCGAGCTCCGGAAGCGCTTCACCGGCGATCCGGACCATGTGGTCAACCTGTTCCGCTTCCTCGTGCAGGAGCTGCGGGAGATCATGGCCGCGCTGGGCTTCCGGACGGTGAATGAGATGGTCGGTCAGGCCGACTGTCTGGCCGTACGGGAGGACATCCGCAACTGGAAATACGAGAAGCTGGATCTCTCCGGCGTTTTATACAAAGAGCCCGCCGCCCCCGAAGTAGGGCTGTACAAGCAGGAAGAACAGGATCACGGGCTGGACGGAGTGCTGGACTGGCAGCTGCTGGAAGCGGCCGCCCCGGCCCTCGAGCGGCAGGAAAAGGTGCAGGCGGAGTTTTCCATCCGCAATACCGACCGTACGGCGGGCACTATCCTGTCCAACGAAATCACCCGGCGTTATCTTTCTGCGGGACTGGCCGATGATACTGTACATTTTAAATTCCGGGGCAGCGCAGGACAGAGCTTCGGCGCCTTCACCACCCGGGGCATGACCCTCGAGCTGGAAGGCGAGGCCAACGACTATTTTGGCAAAGGCCTGTCCGGTTCGCGCCTGGTCCTTTACCCGGACCGCGATGCCAGCTTTACTCCCGAAGAAAACATCATTGTCGGCAACGTAGCCTTTTACGGGGCCACCTCCGGACAATCGTTTATCCGCGGCCGTGCCGGGGAACGGTTTTGTGTGCGCAACTCGGGCGCGCAGGCGGTGGTAGAAGGCGTAGGCGACCACGGTTGCGAATATATGACGGGCGGCCGTGTAGTGGTGTTGGGGGAAACGGGGCGCAACTTTGCCGCCGGCATGAGCGGCGGGATCGCCTATATCTATGATGTGAAGGGTGTTTTTGCGCAATATTGCAACACGGAAATGGTCGATCTTGATCCTGTGGCCGAAGAAGATGCAGCGGAGCTACATCAGCTCATAAGCCAGCATTACCAGTACACGCAAAGCGCCGTTGCCGGATTTGTGCTGCAGGATTGGGATAACCAGCTGCCGCACTTTATAAAAGTATTCCCGCAGGAATACAAACGCGCCCTGAAGAACGCTTCGGCGGGTGTGCTGAAAGGCGCGCTGAAAGGAAAGTGAGCGGAGTCCGCTTTTATTTGTAGAATCTGGAAAACCAAGGTGATTATGGGAAAAGAAACCGGTTTTATGGAATATACGCGGGAGCTTCCTGAAAAAGAGGATTCCCGCAGCAGGGTAAAGCATTACGAGGAATTTGTACACCGCTACACGCCCGAGGCGCTGAACGAGCAGTCTGCCCGCTGTATGAACTGCGGCATTCCCTTTTGTCACAGCGGATGTCCTCTTGGCAATGTGATCCCCGATTTTAACGACGCGGTATATAACAAACAGTGGGAAGAAGCCTATCAGATCCTTTCTTCCACCAATAACTTCCCCGAGTTTACCGGCCGCATCTGTCCCGCGCCCTGCGAGTCGGCCTGTGTGCTGGGCATCAACCAGCCGCCGGTGACCATCGAGGAGATCGAAAAACACATCATCGAGATCGCCTTTGAGAAAAAGCTGGTTCGCCCCCGCACCCCACTGGTCCGTACGGGTAAAAAAGTGGCCGTGGTGGGTTCGGGCCCCGCGGGCCTCGCCGTCGCTGCCCAGCTGAACTATGCCGGCCACGCGGTCACGGTTTTTGAGCGCGACGATGCGCCCGGAGGGCTGCTGCGCTATGGCATCCCCGATTTCAAGCTGGAGAAATGGGTCGTGGACCGGCGGATAAAGCTGATGGAAGAGGAGGGCGTTACCTTCCGCTGCAATACCGAAGTAGGCGTCGACCTGCAGGTGCAGGACCTGCAGCACGGATTCCATGCCGTGGTGCTGGCCGGAGGCTCTACCATACCGCGGGACCTCCCGGTGACGGGCCGTGAGCTGAACGGCATTCACTTTGCCATGAGCTTCCTGAAACAACAGAACAAACGTAACGGCAACCGCGCCGTGGGCGGCGACGATATCCTGGCCGCCGGCAAAAATGTAGTCGTGATCGGCGGTGGAGACACCGGCTCCGACTGCGTCGGCACCTCCAACCGGCAGGGCGCCCGCAGCGTCACCCAGTTTGAGCTGCTGCCCCAGCCTCCGAAAGACCGTACCCCCTATATGCCCTGGCCTACCTATCCCATGCTGCTGAAGACCACTTCTTCCCACGAAGAAGGGGCCGACCGCGAATGGGCGGTGAGCACCAAGGCCTTTATCGGGGATGAAAACGGTAACCTGAAGGCGCTGCAGATCGTTACGCTGGAATGGCAGCAGGGCACCGACGGACGCCCCTCCAAGTTTACCGAAGTGCCGGGCTCCGAACGGGAGATCCCCTGCGAGCTGGCGCTGCTGGCCATGGGCTTTGTGCATCCCCAGCACGAAGGGCTGCTGGATGATCTGAATGTGGAGCTGGACGACCGCGGGAATGTAAAGGCCACCGAAAAAGATTACCAGACCAGCGCCGCCCGGGTTTTTGCCGCCGGCGATATGCGCCGCGGGCAGTCCCTGGTGGTGTGGGCCATCTCCGAAGGACGGGAATGCGCCCGCAAGGTGGATGAGTTCCTGACAGGATCTTCGCGCCTGGAAAGCAAAGACCAGTCGCTGATGCAGCTGGCCTGAAAAAACGGTCATCTATACCGCCGCAACAGATAGCCCTTCCGTTATGGAAGGGCATTTTTTTGTCCTGCGCAGAACGGTGAGCCGGCCGGGTTGCGCTAAAAAGTGTATTTTCGGTAAAACCCGTGCGCTCATGCCTTTTCGCCATCTGCCCAAAACCCTGGTCCAGCAGCTCAATCCGCTTCATCCGCGCAAGCGGCCGGTAATGCCCTACAACCCGGTAACGGGGTCGACCCAACGAAAAGAAGCGGAAAAGGTGCATCTGCGGGTATTTAACTATACTCCTTCCGGCTGCAGCGAAACCGTTTTGCAGGACGTGTCGGAGGTGGTGCCTTTTACAGAAAAGGCCTCCGTAAGCTGGGTTTGCGTCAACGGTATACGCCGGAAAGAGGTGGAAGCGCTTTGCGCACGCTATAATGTGGACCCGCTGATCAAAGACGATATTCTCAGCATGGGCCAGCGGGCCAAGATGGACGAGATCGGGGATATCCTGTACTGCCTGCTGCCCGCTATTTATTTCCGGAACAATGCGGTAGACATCGAACAGGTGAGCCTGGTGCTGGGGCGTAATTTCCTGCTTTCCTTCGGCGAGCAGGCCCCCCAGGATCTCTTTGAGAGCCTGCGTGAACGGCTCCGGCAGGACAATACCCGTCTCCGCTCCGCCGGCGCGGACTACCTGCTGTACTCGCTGCTGGACACCATCGTGGATAACTATTTCCTGGCCATGGAAAAGCTGGGAGAGGTTATCGAGGATATGGAAGACCTGATCCCCCGCCGCCCCACCAACCGGATCCTCGTGCAGGTCAACCGGATGCGGAAGGAGGTCACCATGATCCGCAGGGCCATGAGCCCCGTGCGGGAGCTGGTGAACGGTGTGCTGAAAAGCGAGAGCCCGCTCATCCAGAAAAAGACGGGCAAATATTTTAAAGATGTTTACGACCATATCATCCAGGCCAACGATACGGTGGAAAGCTACCGGGATATGGTGATGAACCTGCAGGATCAGTACCTCAACAATATGAACCTGCGGATGAACGAGGTAATGAAAGTACTGGCGGTGGTGACCACGCTGATGGCGCCCATGACGGTCATCGCCGGCATTTACGGGATGAATTTCGATCACATGCCGGAGCTGCACACGCGCTACGGCTATTTTATCACCCTGGGCGTAATGGGATTTATCCTGATGGTGATGATCTGGATCTTCAAACGGCGGGGCTGGTTTTAGCTAACGGATACCCCCATACACCGTTGCGGCAAGCTGCGCGGTGCCATCCTGGGGCCTCCGTTCTGGTACACCCGTCCCGGAAATACGCCCCGGGAGGTTTCAGCTGTTCCATTCCCCGCGATAAGTCCTTTTTACATACCGGTTGGCGGCGTCAAAATTGGTGATGCGCATGGCCTCGCCGTCCCACAACAGTTTTTTCCTGCCCGGGAATATCGTACCGGTGGATTTTATACCGCCCTCGCTTTCGATGGTGCCTTCTTCGTGATACATATAGCTGCGGATGGCGAGGTTGCCCATGAGCACCATCTCGGTCAGCGGACCGGCCTGGGAGAAGGGGGAGCTGACTGCCTTGGGGTCGCCCTTTTTGCAGGCCTCCACCCATTGGGTCTCATGGCCGTCGGCCCCGCGGGGCACCAGCGGCCGGGTGGGGGACGGAAGGTCCGCTTCTTTCATTCGTCGTGTAGGCAGCAACGTGGGCTTCATCCCCCACATGCCGGTCATGATCTTTCCCTTGCTGCCTTCGAAGATGACGCCGCCGTCCCAGTCGCCCATCTGCTCGTCCGGCAGCAGCTCATCGGGGCGTCGCGGCAGGATGCCGCCATCGTACCAGATCACCTCCACCGCGGGCAGGTTTATTTTCCAGCCGGCCGGCGCCTTTCTTTCCGGGAACTGCAGGTAGATCACCGAGGAGGGCGGACAGCTGTCCATATGATAATCTTCCTGGAAGAAATCGCTGTATACCGACCCCACGCTGCATTGCACTTCCGTGGGGTACTGCAGCTGCAGGGCGCGGAAGGGCACATCCATGATATGGCAGGCCATGTCGCCGAGGGCGCCGGTGCCATAGTCCCACCAGCCCCGCCAGTTGAAGGGGAGGTAGGCGGAATTATAGTCGCGCTGCGGTGCGGTGCCGAGCCAGAGGTTCCAGTCGAGTTCCGGAGGAACGGCCTGTTTCTCCTTGGGCGTAGGCAGACCCTGGGGCCATACGGGGCGGTTGGTCCAGCAGTGCACGCGGTGCACCGGCCCGATAAGGCCGGCCTGTACCCAGGCTTCCACATTGCGGGTATCGTCCCCGCTGCTGCCCTGGTTGCCCATCTGGGTGACCAGCTTTGGATACCGGGCGGCGGCCCGGGTCAGCTCACGGGCTTCGTAGATGTCGTGGGTCAGCGGCTTCTGGGTATAGACATGCTTGCCGGACTGCATGGCCGCCAGGGTGGCCACAGTATGGGTATGGTCCGGTGTGGCAATGATCACGGCATCGATATTCCGGTGCTCCTTTTCGAGCATCACGCGGAAATCCTTGTAGCGCGGCGCTTTGGGGAATTTTTTAAACATGGCGGCGGCCTGCCGGTCGTCCACATCGCAAAGCGCGGCAATGTTTTCTGCGCCGTTGTTCCAGGCTTTTTGGATATTGTCTTTTCCCTTGCCCCCGCTGCCGATGGCGGCGATGTTCAGCTTGTCGCTGGGGGCGGTGTAGCCGCGGCCGAGGACGTGGCGTGGCACGATGTAAAAACCGGCCGCAGCAAGGGAGGCGTTCCGGATAAATGTTCTTCTGGGAAGCGTTTGCGGATCAGGAGGAGTCATGGTAAGACGTTTTGGCACGCAAAAGATAATAAAAAAAGGTGAAGGGATATCCTTCACCTTTTTTGTTTTTGGCCGGGAGCGATCAGAACTTCAGTTCTGGCCAGCCCTGGCGGTAGGTGCGTTTCACATACTCGTTGGCCGGATCGAAGTTGGTCACCTTCATGTCGTCGCCGTTCCATTGCAGGGTGATACCGCGTCCGGGATAACTGGTCTTGTCTCCTTTCTTTTCCTGGTAGTTGAAGCTGCGGATGGCGAGGTTGCCCATGAGAATGCTTTCGGTCAGCGGTACGGCATATCCGATAAAGGGAGAGTCCACCATCTTGCTGCCTTTTTCGTAGCCGGCGATACAGGCGTCCACCCACTGTTTGTAATGGCCTTCCGCTCCGCCCGGTACACGGGGGTATTTCTTGGGTACGTTGGCCTTCTTGGAGGTCGGCAGCAGCGTCTGGTCCTGTCCGTATACGCCGCACATCATCTTTCCTTTGGTGCCTTCGAAGATCACGCCGTTGCCCTTATCGCCTTTGCCGCCCATGATCTCATTGGGGCCCAGCTCTTCAGGACGCTCGGGCTGTATGCCGCCGTCCATCCAGTTGAGCTTGATGGTATTGCCGTTCTTGCCCTTGTATTTGAAATGGATGGAAGAGGCTACGGGGCCGCTGTCCGGCAGGTAGGCCTGGCTGAAGTTGCCGTCGTAGACGGTGGCTACGCTGCACTGTACCTCGTAGGGGAAGCCCAGCTCCAGCACCTTGAATACGGGGCCTACGATATGGCAGGCCATGTCGCCAAGGGCGCCGGTGCCATAGTCCCACCAGCCGCGCCAGTTGAACGGCACCACGTTGTCTTCATATTCTTTCTGGGGAGCGGTGCCCAGCCAGAGGTCCCAGTTGAGTCCCTCGGGGACAGACGGGTTCTTGTTGGGCCATTTGATGCCCTGGGGCCATACGGGACGGTTGGTCCAGCAGTGTACGGTATGCACTTCCCCGATGAGGCCGGCTTCGTACCACTCTTTCAGATCGCGCACCCCGTCGTTGGAGGAGCCCTGGTCGCCCATCTGGGTCACTACCTTGTAGCGTTTGGCGGCGTCGCCCAGCATGCGGGATTCCCAGATATCGTGGGTGAGGGGCTTCTGTACGTATACGTGCTTACCCAGCTGCATGGCGTGGAAGGCCACGATAGCATGGTTATGATCGGGTATGCCCACGGAGAGGGCGTCGAAGTTCTTGCTTTCCTTCTCCAGCAGCTCGCGCCAGTCGTGATAATATTTTGCTTTGGGAAAAAGCTTCCGGTTCCCGGCGGCCTGTCTGTCGTCCACATCGCAGAGAAAGGCGATCTCGGCGTTCCCGCTCTTGGCAAAATGACGCTGATCGTCGCCACCCTTTCCTCCCGCACCTACACCGGCGATGAGCAGCTTGTCGCTGGGAGCGATATATCCTCTGCCACCCAGGACGTGACGGGGCACAATGTAAAAACCTGCCGCAGCCAATCCGGCGTTGCGGATAAATTTACGGCGGGAGTCCCCGGTAGATTGGTTTTTGTTTTCTTCCATGTTATGAATTTTAGGACGTTGAAATTAAAAAGAGGGTTTTGCGGAGTGATGGCGAAGGCTCAGCTGTCAAAGGTGAAGAGCTTGTCATGGTCTTCCGCCTTTACGCATACCTCCAGCATTTTTTCATCATAAGCATAGCCGTACTGCTTGAGCACGTCTGCCGGTACGCCGTCCCATACATTGGGGGTATTGCCG
Organism: Compostibacter hankyongensis; assembly: GCF_039541075.1. Lineage (NCBI taxonomy): Bacteria > Pseudomonadati > Bacteroidota > Chitinophagia > Chitinophagales > Chitinophagaceae > Compostibacter > Compostibacter hankyongensis. The sequence goes on from NZ_BAABFN010000001.1 coordinate 200,899, forward strand.
GCATAGCCGAGGTCGGCGATGCCGATCTTGCTGCTGAAGAAGCCGGTGGCCGTAAGATTACGCATGAGGTTGAAAAAGTTGACGCCGGCCTGCATTTCGGGCTTTGCCTTTTTGGGCCAGGCGATCTCGTCCACCATTTCCATCTGCTGCTCCTTGCTGCAGCCTGAAAAGCCTTTGCCGTAACGCTTCAGGCATTGCATATCCAGCCAGCGGAGACCGCCGCGCATGGGTGTCTGGTGCGAGGGCATATCCTTGACGATAAACTCGATGAAGTCGGGAACGCCGGCGTCGGTAGCGCTGCCGGACTTGTCATCCTTCGGGATGATGATGTCTGCGAGTACGGCGATGGTTTTCATCTCGCCGTCGGTGAAGAACTTCTCCTCCATCATCCCCTGGTCGCGCTTGATCTCTTCGGGCTGCCGCCCCGAGTTTTCTTCCCAGTCTTTATGATTGCCGGCCCATTTGCTGCTGTCGGCCGTGGTTACCATTTTCCCCTTTTCCTGCCCGGTGTTGCAGGCTTCCAGCACGGCGCCGGCGGATACGGAACCGATCAGCAGTGCTTTTAAGGAATCTCTTCTGTTCATCTTGCAAAAACGATTTATGAATGCGGTGAAAAAAAGCTTAGATGTTTCCTTTTTTTAACTGGTCGATCATGTTCTCCGAAGCCCTCCAGGAAAGCGCCAGGATGGTCCAGGTAGGATTTTTGTCGGCCTGTGATACAAAGGGTCCGCCGTCCACCACAAAGAGGTTTTTACAATCATGCGCCTGGTTGAACTTGTTCACCGCGGACCTTTTGGGATCGTCGCCCATGCGCACGGTGCCCACTTCGTGGATGATACGTCCCGGGGCCTCGAGGCCGTACTTGCTTTCGGGGCCGGGCTTTGTGCCGGTGGGGATGCCGCCCATGGCATGGATGATCTCCTCAAAGGTATCCTGCATATGCTTGGCCTGCTTGATCTCATGATCGCTCCAGGTATAATTAAAGCGGAGAACGGGGATGCCGTATTTATCCACCACGTTGGGGTCGATCTCGCAATAGTTATCTTCGCGGGCGATGCACTCGCCGCGGCCGGCCATGCCGAAACCGGCGCCGTAGAAATAACGGTAGTCGTCTTTGAGAGACGCCCCGTAGCCGCCGGCTTCCTTTTTCTTTCCGTCGCGGGCGGGGAAGCGTCCGTTCATGTTTTCCATGCCGAAGCCGAAGCCGTAACCCGGCATGCCCATGCCGCCTCCGTATTCGATATGATAGCCGCGGGGGAAGTCCAGCTTTTTGTTGTCCAGCCACCAGGGGGTATAGAGGTGCATACCGCCTACGCCGTCTTCGTTATAACGCTTGCGGCCGAAGAGCTGGGGCAGTATGGCGCCGCGGGATGCCCCGGTGGAGTCGTGCAGGTATTTGCCCACCACGTTGCTGGAGTTGGCCAGTCCGTTGGGATGCTGGGCCGATTTGGAGTTGAGCAGCAGCCGGGCCGATTCGCAGGCGCTGGCCGCCAGCACTACCGTTTTGGCGCGCACTTCATATTCCTGCATATCGTCTTTGTGCACATAGGAAACGCCGGTTGCCTGTCCGTTCCGGTCGGTAAGCACTTCGCGGGCCATGGCATTGGTGAAGACGTCCACGTTGCCGGTTTTGAGCGCGGGTTTTACCAGTACCGAAGAGGAAGAAAAATCCGCATAGATCTGACAGCTGCGGTTGCATTGCGAGCAATAGAAGCAGGACTTGCGGTCGTTGATAGGACGGGTCAGCATGGACAGGCGGCTGTGGATCACCTTTACCCCTACCTTCTCAGCGCCTCTTTTCATCATCAACTCATGCAGGCGCGGTTTGGGCGGAGGCAGGAAATGGCCGTCCGGCTCGTTTTCGATTCCTTCGCGCGTGCCGAATACGCCGATGAGCTTGTCTACCTTATCATAATAAGGCGCTACATCCTCATAGCCGATGGGCCAGTTTTCGCCCAGTCCGTCCACATCTTTATGCTTGAAATCGCGGGGACCGAAACGGAGCGAGATACGGCCCCAGTGGTTGGTTCGTCCGCCGATCATGCGCGATCGGAACCAGTCGAATTCGGTACCATTTTTGTGCGTATAGGGTTCGCCGTCGATCTGCCAGCCGCCCCAGGCTGCATCGAAGTCGCCGAAGGGTCTTGTGGTGCCGGCGCCGCGACGGGGAGATTCATAAGGCCACTTTAGCTGGGTGCGTATCTTGGGATCCGCCGGGTCAAACATGGGACCTGCTTCCAGTAAGGCAATCTTAAGCCCCGCCTTCGACAGTATGTAAGCGGCCATGCCTCCTCCGGCACCGGAGCCTACGATACAGACGTCGTATACTTTGGGGGACTTTTTAATCTGAAATTCCGCCATAATATTTTAACCTGTTTAATGGATGTTGTATAAGAACAGCGCCCAATTTAAACATTTTGTTTAAACTATGTGGAAAAAACTGACCGCCCGCCTAAAAAATTTACCTCCGCCCCATTTTTTTCTCGATGGTTTTCCCGATCCACCAGAGGGAGGCCGCCAGTACCGCAAAAAAGATACCCTTGTGGGTATGATCCCAGAAGTATTCGAAATAGCGGGTATAGAGGTTTAGGAGCATAAACACGATGCCGGTATCGCGCAGCAGCTGGTCATGCCGGCGGATGCCCAGCCAGATCACCCCGACGATCAGTAGGGTAAACAGGATGTCCCAATAAATAAAGCGGGACTGATGCAGGGCCTGCCATGCTTCCCAGGTGGCCGTATTGCCAAAGATCGAGATCAGCCACGCCGCCAGCAGCAGGAGGAGCCAGCTGCCGTACCAGGACAGCGCCTGCGTATACTCCAGGGAACGGTAGCGCCGGGTAACACCGGTGGCCAGCAGCAGCAGGGCGCTCAGCAGAAAAAGCCGGCAGGGCAGGTTCAGACCGGTCTGGGGGCCGAACAGAAAGGAGGCTTCCTTGAGGATGCCGGTGACGAGCGCCAGCAGGGCTACAGCCCAGAGCAGCAGCGAACGCTGCCAGCGTGAAATAGCGCCAAAGATGAGAGCGGCAAAGAGAAAAAACAACCCCTCCTGCCCGTGCAGGTAATCCAGGCTTTTTCCCAGATAGACGATGCTTACGCTGATGGTCAGAAAGGGGAGCAGCCAGAAAGCTTCCCCGCTGAAGGACCGGGATGCTCCCGTACCGGTCTGCGGATGTTTCCGGTAATGCCGTATGCAAAGCAGGGCGGACAGGGCTGCAAAAAGGGCGGCGATGCTGCCGTCGGCCAGGGCAAATCTTTTACGGAGCACCTCGATCCACTTTTCATCCAGCACCAGGGCGCCGAAAGCCATGAGGGCGCAGGATACAGCGGCGATAAAAAAGTACAGGGTGATCAGCCGCCAGTTGGTGCCTTTTATCCGGATGGATTGCCTGAGGGCCGCCGCCTGTTCCGCACTGATCTGCTGCTGTTCCTGCCAGGACGCTATGGCCTGAAGCAACAGCCGGGCTTCTTTTTTATCTACTTCCGGCATAGGATAAAGCGGCGGCAATGACCCCTCCGGTCACTGCCGGTTTAATTGTTCAGCAACAGCGGCATCACGAGCATCAGCAGCTCCTCGTTCTCTTCTTTTTCCACCGGCTTTATGATGCCGGCTTTGGTGGGTGTGGAAAGCTCCATCACCACCTCCTCGCCCTCGGCGGCGTTCATCATCTCGATCAGGAAACGCGCGTTGAAGGCGATCTGCATGTCTTCGCCGGTATACTGGCAACGCATCCGCTCTGCTCCTTCGAAAGAGAAATCCACGTCCTGCGCGCTCAGCTGCAGCTCGCTGCCGGTAATAGACAGGGCGACCTGGTTGGTGCTTTTGTTGGAAAAAACGCTTACCCGGCGCAGGGCATTCTGAAAGTCCTGCTTGTTCAGCGTCAGCTGGTAGGGGTTATCGGCCGGGATCACCACCTTATAGTCGGGGAAGCGTGCGTCGATCAGGCGGCAGATCAGCTGGGTATGGCTGTGGGTCACAAAAAGGTGATTGGCGCTGTACGACAGCTGCAGCTCGCTTTCATCGTCGGGCAAGGCGCCTTTTAAAAGGTTCAGCGGCTTTCTGGGCACGATAAAGCTGTCCGCCTTCGGGCACTTTACATCCTTGCGGGTGTATTTGACCAGGCGGTGGGCGTCGGTGGAGACAAAGGTCAGCTGCTTGCCGAGCTCGAAGCATACCCCCGTCATGGCCGGCCGCAGATCGTCGTTGCTCACGGCGGGCAGCGTTTTCTGAATGGCCGTCACAAGGGCGTCGGCGCTGAGGGTAAACGAGGTAGCCTCGTCAGCCACGGGTTCTTTGGGGAAGTTGGAAGGGTCTTCACCCATCACCTTGTATTTTCCGTTGTCCGAGGTGATGTCCACGGCAAAGGAGTCCTTATTGATATTAAAGGTAAGCGGCTGGTCGGGATTGTTTTTGAGATAGTCCAGCAGAATGCGCGCCGGTATGCAGATCCGGCCGTTTTCTTTGGCTTCTACCTCTACCGAAACCTTCATCACCGTTTCCAGATCGGTGGCCGTGATCGTCAGCACCTGCTTGTCGATCTGGAAAAGAAAATCCTCCAGTATCGGCAATACGGTATTGGCGCTGATTACGCCGCTGATATGCTGGAGCTGCCTGAGCAAGGTAGAAGAAGAAACGATAAACTTCATAAATACAGGTAGTTTAATACGGCCCTTTCCGGCGGACGGGCGATGGAAACAAAGATAGCCATATTTACCTTTTGTCAAAATGCCGGTGCTCCATACTTTTCCACAATGTACCGCCGTCCCGCGGCTATATCACGTTGAACATCCGCATGATATAGGAGAACTGGTAGAGGATGAGCAGCAGCACCAGTATGCCATGGAACCGCTTGCTGGAGCTGGCCATCGCCACGAGGCACAGCGCCACATGCACCACGCTTTTGATCGGGTACTCCGGGCCCAGGCTCTGCAGGTGCGCGCTTCCCTTGAGCAGGGTGTCCACGATGTCCAGCACGAAGGTGAGGGCCAGCCCGCCGAAGAACCATTTCTTACGCGAGTAGAAATAGTCCTCGAACCCGTTGTAGTCCTTGATATCATCAGGGAACAGCAGCGCAGCCAGGCCGAAATAGGTCAGCACAAAACAGATCACGAAGAAATACTTCAGAAAAGTCCAGCGGGAAACATCCATCAGCCGGTGCTCCCACCACCAGAAGTGGATCAGTGTCAGAAAGATGTAGAACCCCCATAACAGGTGCACCCAGTAGGCGCGCTGCCGCCCGGGGTGCTGGATCAGCTTGGCCGCCCCGCGCAGCAGGGTAGCCAGACCAAGGCTCAGGATCATGCCGATCACGACCCGGACATGAGAGAATGTTTCCATCGGTAAAAAGGTTTTCATTTCCGGAGGAAAGCCAAGACGGATTCCGGAAGATTAATATTACAAAAAAAAGTACAGCTGGAAAAACCGGTCGCATGCCGGAGCTGCGGTTCCGGAATGTTGCGGACGAAAATGTTACGGATGAAGGAAATCCCGGCGTGGATTTATTTCCTTATCTTAGGAGGATATTCTACCACTATAATAGCTGCGTATATGCGTTGGAAAGGAAGACGCCAAAGCGACAACGTGGAGGACCGTCGCGGTATCGGCGGCCGGGGCCTCGCGGCCGGCGGCGGCATCGGCATGGTTGTGCTCATCGTGATCGCCCTGCTGATGGGAAAAAACCCCTTGCAGCTGCTGCAACAGATGGACGCCGGCACGGCGCAGCCGGCAGCCACGACCCGGCCGGCCGGGGAGGACGAAGCGGCGGCCTTTGTACGGGTGGTGCTGGCCGACACGGAAGACGTATGGGACAGCCTGTTTCGTCAGATGCACCGTACCTATACCGATCCCGTACTCGTGATGTTCACCGGGTATACGGAATCCGGTTGTGGCAATGCCAACGCAGCGACCGGGCCCTTTTACTGTCCCCAGGACCAGAAAGTGTATATCGATCTTTCCTTTTACCAGGAGCTGAAGGAACGCTTCCGGGTGCAGGGGGACTTTGCCATGGCGTATGTGATCGCTCATGAGGTGGGGCACCATGTCCAGCGCCTGCTGGGCATCGAGCAGCAGATGCGGCAGCAGCAGGAAGGCGCGGATGAGCGCACCGTCAACGCGCTGTCGGTAAAGCTGGAGCTGCAGGCCGATTTCCTGGCGGGCGTATGGGCGCATTACGACCAGAAGATGAAGGATGTTGTGGAGGAAGGCGATATCGAAGAAGCCCTGGATGCGGCCAATGCCATCGGGGACGACAAGCTCCAGATGCAGTCCCAGGGCTATGTGGTTCCCGACGCCTTCACGCACGGCACTTCCGCCCAGCGGATGTACTGGTTCAAAAAAGGATTTGAGACCGGGGATATCCGCCAGGGCAACACCTTTGCGGAAACCGGTATGTAAGTCGCACCCCGCGGGCCAACAGCATTTCACCGGGCCCGGTGCCATAGCACGGCCGCCGGGGATGGGGAGAGCGGCGTCAGGATGGGCATGGATCCAGAAATAAAAAGAAGACTAAATATAGATTTAAAAACAGACAAAAAAAGTTGTTCTGTTAAGAAATTGTTGTATTTTGTTTCTCCATTTAGTCCGGCGCCATCGCTAAAACGATTGGGCCGCGCCGCCGGAAATAGCAGCGGTAAAGATCATTCAGCGTGAATCCCCAGGATAACAAGGTTTGAAAAAAAAGTGAGCGAATTATCCGGGAACATCTATGCAAACGGTTGCACGTGCAATCGTTTGCGGAGCCGGGGCCCGGCGGATGCCGGACGCTGTATCGGAATGCAGTATTATAATTAGGATAGAACAATAATAATGATAAAAAACCTGAACCATCTGACGATAAAGATCTGCGACGTCAGCGATAATCAGTGATACCGGGAGCATGCGGAGCGTGTGTCCGGGCTGTAAAGCCGGACATGGCGGCTCACTCCCGACGGCCGATCGATATGCAACAACTGTACTCCATCCACAGCGCTGCCGGATCAACCCTCCTTCCCCTCCCGGGGCGGGAACATCCCTGCTTTTTTCTGTATTCGCTTTGTATTGCTGCCGGTCCCGCCCGGCTGCGCGAAAATCTTATCGCCGGGAACGTCCGCCTTAACGGACTCCCCCGGCTTCTGACCTTCTTTTCTGGACCATTTAATCAGCTGTATGAAAATTAATTACGCTAACCATTTTACGAACACGCCTGCCCAAAGCATTCTCGTTGTCTTGACGGGGCTACTGCTTTTTCTCCTAACTTACCGGCAGGCGGACGCTGCGGTAACGCTTCGGGCGGCCCGGACGCCTGCGCCGCTGCATCTTCCGGACAAGCGCATCAGCGGACAGGTTACCGACAGCAGCGGAGCGCCCATGCCCGGGGTAACCGTGTCCCTGAAAAACAAGCCGACCGTCGGTACCACCACCGACCTGAACGGCAACTTCGTTTTGGAAGTGCCGGACAACGGTATCCTCATCTTCAGCATGGTCGGCTTCGACAAGCAGGAGGTGCCGGTAGCCGGTAAGGAAGTGATCAACATCAAACTGCAGCCCGCCGCCAACACCCTCGGCGAAACGGTAGTCGTGGCTTTTGGTAAACAAAAGAAAGCCGACGTCGTCGGCGCCGTGACCACCATCGACCCGGCGGAGCTGAAGGTGCCGGCGAGCAATCTCACCACTGCCCTGGCGGGCCGCCTGGCCGGCGTGATCGCCTATCAGCGCAGCGGGGAACCGGGACAGGACAATGCCGAATTCTTTATCCGCGGCGTTACCACCTTCGGGTATAAAAAAGACCCGCTGATCCTGATCGACGGCATCGAGATGAGCACCACCGACCTGGCCCGGCTGCAGCCGGACGATATCGCCAGCTTCTCCATCATGAAAGACGCCACCGCTACCTCGCTGTACGGCAGCCGCGCCGCCAACGGCGTGATCCTGATCAATACCAAGGAGGGGAAGGAAGGAAAGGCATCCATTTCGCTGCGGCTGGAAAATTCCGTATCCATGCCGACGCGCAACGTGGAGCTGGCCGACCCCGTCACCTATATGAAGCTGAACAACGAAGCCGTGCTGACCCGCGACCCGCTGGGTATACTGCCGTACTCGGATCAGAAGATCGACAACACCATTGCCGGTGTCAATCCGTATGTTTATCCGGCCACAGACTGGCGGAAAGCCCTTTTCAAGGACTATACCATGAACCAGCGGGCCAACCTGAACGTAAGCGGGGGCGGCCAGGTGGCGCGGTATTATATCGCCGGATCCTTCAACCAGGACCATGGCGTGCTGCGGGTAGACCCCCGGAATAATTTCAACAGCAACATCGATCTGAAAAGCTATACCCTGCGTTCGAATGTGAACGTGAACCTGACCAAGTATACCGAAGTGATCGTTCGTCTGAGCGGTAGCTTCGACGATTATACCGGTCCCATCAACGAAGGCGCCGATCTCTACAAAAAGGTGATGCGGACCAACCCGGTCTATTTTCCGCCCTCCTATCCCATCGATGCAGATCATGAATATGTAAAGCATATCATGTTCGGCAACTATGACGACGGCAGCGGAGCCTATCTGCTGAATCCCTATGCGGAAATGATCCGCGGGTATAAGAACTATGCCCGGTCCATGATGAGCGCACAGTTCGAAGCCAAGCAGGACCTCTCGTTCCTGACCGAGGGGCTGCATGTACGCGCCCTGCTCAACGTTACCCGCAACACCTTCTTCGATGTGCGGCGGGCCTACCAGCCTTTCTGGTACCAGCCCGGCTCCTACGATAAGCTGAGCAACACCTACAAGCTGGACCTCCTGAATGAGGAGACCGGAACGGAATACCTCGACTACAATCCCGGCGACCGCACCGTAAATTCGAAGTTCTACATGGAGGCCGCCATGGATTATAACCGCACCTTCAAGGACAAGCATACGTTGAGCGGCCTTTTTGTATTCATGGTGCGCAATGAGCTGACGGGAGAAGTGACCGACCTGCAGAGCTCGCTGCCCTTCCGCAACGTAGGGCTGGCCGGCCGCGCCACCTATTCCTACGAAAGCAAGTATTACGCGGAGCTCAACTTCGGCTACAACGGCTCGGAACGTTTTTATAAGACCCATCGCTACGGGTTTTTTCCCTCCATCGGGGGCGCCTGGACGATCTCGAACGAAAAGTTCTGGGAGCCGCTGAAGCATAAGATCACCAACCTGAAGATCCGGGCCACCTACGGGCTCACCGGGAACGACGCCATCGGCGATCCGAAAGACCGCTTCCTGTATCTCTCCAATGTGAACATGAACGACGATGCCCGGCATGCGGTGTTCGGACGGGATAATGCATACAACCGGAATGGCATCTCGCTGTCCCGCTATGCGGACCCCAACATTACCTGGGAGCGCGCGGCAAAGACCAACCTTGGTCTTGAAGTGGGCATCGCCGACCGCTGGGATCTTCAGGCCGATTTTTATAAGGAAAAACGTACCAACATCCTGATGACGCGTACCGCCACGCCGGCCACCATGGGCCTCTCGGCACAGCCCAAAGCCAATGTCGGCGAAGCGGAAGGAAAAGGGGTGGATCTGTCGCTGGACTATAACCAATCCTTTGGCGGCAGCTTCTGGATACAGGCGCGGGCCAACTTCACCTATGCCGCCAGCAAGTTCCTGGTCTACGAGGAACCTTCTTATGACGAGGCCCCCTGGCTGCGGCATGTCAACTATTCGATCAACCAGCAGTGGGGATATATCGCCGAGCGGCTGTTTGTCGACGATGAGGAGGCGCTGAAATCCCCCCGGCAGTTCGGGGAATACGGCGGCGGCGATATCAAGTACTACGATGTGAACGGCGACGGGGAGATCACGATCCTGGACCGGGTGCCCATCGGCTTCCCCACCACTCCGGAGATCACCTACGGATTCGGATTTTCGGTAGGGTACAAGGACTTCGATTTCTCCGCTTTTTTCCAGGGCAGCGGGCGCGAAGCCTTCTGGATCGATCCGGAGGCCACGGCCCCGTTTGTTCCCTATCTGTATGACAATGAAGTCTTACCCGGCAAGCCGGAAAACCAGCTGCTGAAGGCCTATGCGGACGATCACTGGTCTGAGGACAACCGGAACGCCTACGCCCTCTGGCCCAGGCTGAGCGTCACCAACGTGGGTAACGAGAACAACTTTGAAAAAAGCACCTGGTTCATGCGCAACGGCGCTTTCCTTCGGCTGAAACAGGTGGAGATCGGCTATAACCTGCCCATGAATACGGCAAAGCGCTGGTTTATGAAGAACTTCCGGGTGTATGTCAACGGCACTAACCTGCTTTGCTTCAGCAACTTCAAGCTCTGGGATGTGGAAATGGCCGGTAACGGTCTCGGCTATCCGGTGCAGCGGGTTTTCAATGTAGGCATTACCGCATCTTTTTAACGACCGAAGCAGCGATCTGATCGTACTCTTTCACAACGATGAATATCATGAAAAAAAGTATACAGTTATTATCCGCCCTTCTGGTACTCTGCGGGCTCGGCGCCTGTAACAAGTACCTGGATATCATCCCGGATAACATTGCCACCATCGACTATGCCTTCCGGCTGCGCAGCACGGCGGAACGCTACCTGTTCACCTGCTATTCTTACCTGCCCGCGCTAGGCGCCTTCGAGACCAACCCCGCGAATGCCGCCGGGGATGAATTCTGGCTGGTGCCCACCAGCGGGTCCAACGCGTGGAAAATTGCAAGGGGCAACCAGAACAAGGCAAGCTCCTATATGAATTACTGGCAGGGGAATAACGGCGGGAAAGACCTTTACCAGGCCATCCGCGAATGCAATATTTTCCTGGATAATGTGGAGATCGTCCCCGATATGCAGGAAGATGAAAAGGCCCGCTGGACCGCCGAAGCCAAATTCCTGAAAGCCTATTTTCATTTCTGGCTCTTCCGGATGTACGGCCCCATTGCCCTGATCAAGGAAAACATTCCCGTGGATGCGGGCGCCGATAAGGTCTATCCCGTACGTTCCCCGGTAGATACCTGCGTGAACTACATGGTGCAGCTGCTCGATGAAGCGCTGCCCGACCTCCCGGATAAGATCGAGAACGAAGTGTCTGAGCTGGGCCGTGTCACCAAAGCCATCGACCTTTCGCTGAAAGCCCAGATCCTGGTGACCGCCGCCAGCCCGCTGTTCAACGGTAACCCGGATTATACCGGCTACAAGGACCCGGAGGGCAACCTGCTCTTCAGCGCGGCCGCCGATCCGGGGAAATGGGAAAGAGCCGCCGCAGCCTGTAAGGCCGCCGTGGAATACTGCGAAGCCCAGGGCTACCACCTTTACCGGTTTGACCCGGCGTTTTTCCAGCATACCATATCCGATACCACGCGGATAAAGATGAACATCCGCAACGCCATCTGCGAAAAATGGAACCCCGAGGTCATCTGGGGAAACACCAACAGTCTGGCGGGCTCTATCCAGGCTCAGGCCACACCCCGCGGACTGGATCCGACAAAAACCGCCAACGGCGGCACGCAGGGAAATATAGCGCCGCCCCTGAAGATCGCGGAGATGTTTTACAGCAACCACGGCGTGCCCATCACCGAAGACAAGACCTGGAGCTATGCCGACCGTTTCAAATTGAGGAAGGTGACGGCAGAGTATAAATATAACCTCGAAGAAGGATATACCACCGCCTCGCTGAACTTTGACCGCGAGCCCCGGTATTATGCCGATCTGGGTTTTGACGGCAGCATCTGGTACGGACAGGGCCGTTTTGACGATGACGACAACCTCTTTTTCGTTTCGAGCAAAAAAGGACAACCGGCCACGGCGCAGAACCAGGGCTCTTATTCGGTGACCGGCTACTGGCCCAAGAAGCTGGTGAACTTCAACAACGTCATCGGCGACGGTAGTACCTATACGATACAGACCTATCCCTGGCCGATGATGCGGCTGGCCGACCTGTACCTGCTGTATGCCGAAGCGCAGAACGAAGTAAACGGCCCCGGACAGGAAGTATACCGGTATGTGGATTCCATAAGGGCGCGGGCCGGTTTGGAATCCGTGGTGTCCTCCTGGCAGAACTATTCGCGGAACCCCACCAAGTATACGACCAAGGACGGTATGCGGGAGATCATCCACCGGGAACGGCTGATTGAAATGGCCTTTGAAGGTTCGCGGTACTGGGATCTGCTGCGGTGGAAAGAAGCGACAGCGGAGCTGAATAAACCGATCACCGGCTGGGACCTCGATCAGGAAGATGCCGCCGCCTACTACCGGGAACGCGTACTCTTTAACCAGAGCTTCTCCACCCGTAATTATCTGTGGCCGCTTCCCGAAAGCGAGCTGCTCAGCAACAAACGGATGAACCAGAATCCCGGGTGGTAAAAACGGCTGTACAGTGCGGCCTCCCGGAAAAGAGCAGGAGGCCCGCACGACTTGTTATCCTAACCAGTAATTCAAACGAACATGTATAAATATCTTTTACCGGCCTGTCTTCTGCTGCTTGCCGCCTGCGGAAAGAAAGATGAGAAGCTGCCTTTCAACAAAGACGATCACGCTCCCGCGCCGGTGACCAATGTCCGCGTGGAAGCCCTGCCCGGCGGCGCCCGCATCACCTATGACCGGCCCAATGACGAAAACCTGCTCTATGTAAAGGCGGAATACGCGATCCGCGACGACCTGCAAAGAGAGGTAAAGGCTTCGTATTATAAAAACAACCTGATCATCGACGGCCTGCCGGATACCAGCGTCTATGAGATAAGGCTCTATACGGTAAGCCGCGGAGAACATGCTTCCGACCCCGTGATCGTATCCGTGCGGCCCAAGACGCCGCCCGTTATAAAAGTATACAAGACCCTGCGCATGGAGGGCACTTACGGGGGAATACGGGTCTATTTTGAGAACGAATCGGAAGCGGATGTGGTGCTCACCGTGCTGGCCGCGGATTCGATAGGGGATCTGGTACCTGCGGAAACCTATTATACCAAAAGACCGGAAGGGACCTTTGCGGCGCGCGGCTTCAATACCGACAAAAGAAAGTTCGCGGTCTTTGTGCGCGATCGCTGGGACAATCACTCCGATACCCTTTATGCCGATCTTGCCCCGCTGCCCGAAAAGATGCTGGACAAGACGAAGTTCAAGGAAGTGCACCTCGATAAGGATACTTATGCTCAGCATGCGGGCGGCAAATTCACCGCCCTCTGGGACAACAGCTGGAACAACGGAAGCTTCTTTCACACGCCGCCGGGAAGCGGCCTTCCCCAGTGGTTCACCTTCGATCTCGGCGCCAAATACGACCTGAGCCGGTTCAAGTTCTACCATCGCCGCGGAGCCGGACAGGGCGCAACCGACGGGGCGTATACCGGAGCAGATCCCATGGTCTTTGAGATATGGGGCAGCAACGATCCGAACCCCGACGGCACCTGGGACAGCTGGATAAAGCTGGGCGAGTTCCATTCCGTAAAGCCCTCGGGCAGCCCCGAAGGAACGGTCACCAACGAGGATTTCCAGTTTGCCGTGGTCGACGGAGAGGATTTTGATTTTCCGCCCAACACCCCTCCGGTAAGGTATCTGCGCTGGAAAACCCTCAAGGTATGGGGCGCGCTGGACCATCACTACATCTCCGAGCTTACCTTCTGGGGAGATGACGACATTACCAACAACCCATAAACCGCCACACTATGCAACAATATCGTTTAAGAAACATCGGTTGGAAAACAGGCATAACCCTGCTCCTCGCCGGCTTTGCCGCCTGCAGTAAGATGGATACCCCTTATAAGGATTTTATAAAAGGCTCCGTCATTTACATCGGCTCCGCCGATTCCGTGAAGGTGCATCCGGGGAAGAACCGTATCCAATTGTCATGGTTGCTTTCCGATCCCATGGCCACCCATGCCAAAGTATACTGGAACAACCGCAGCGATTCGCTGGAGGTGCCGCTGAAAAGTACCGGCGGTATCGACTCGGTGAATGTCATGCTCAAAGACCTGCCGGAAGGCGCTTATTCCTTTGATATTTATACCTATGACGATAAAGGACATTCATCCGTTAGGGTGAGCGCCGTCGGATATTCCTATGGCGATAACTATATCGGCTCGCTGCTGCCCCGGCCCGTTACCAGCGCAATGTACGAGGCCGGCGATGTAAACATCCTCTGGGGAGGCGCCGATGAAACGGTGGTAAGGAATGAGTTTAGCTACACCGATACCCTGGGTGTGGCCCATCAGGTTTATATCTATCCCGACTCCGCCCATACCCTGCTGAAGGGATATGATTTCGAAGCGCAGCGTACCCTCCAGTACAAGACATTATACCTGCCTGATCCCATGTCGATCGATACCTTTTATACGCCCGGCGAAACGATGGAGGTAACCACCATGGTGGAATATGATAAGTCTGCCTGGACCGCCGAAGCTGTGGACTACGACGTTCCTTCCGGACGGGTGCCGCAGAATACGCTGGATAATAATCCGAAGACGGTATGGCATATGGATAAGACCCACTCCTATCCGCATCATATTACCGTGGATATGAAGACCGTGAACGAGATAAACGGATTGAGCTATATGCAACGCGCGCCGCTGGACGGAGCCGCCAAACAGGTAGAAATAGAGATAAGCACCGATAACGCTTCCTGGGAATCGCTGGGCGTCTTTACCCTGGAGAACAGCGCGGACAAAAAGTTCCTCGAACTGGCCAACGCGGTATCCTGCCGGTATTTCCGGATCACGTTTAACTCAGATTACAAAAACGGGCAGTTCACCGCGATCGCCGAGCTGGGCGCATATAAAAGAGAGTAGCGGGCGGGGCTCAGAGCCCGCCCAGCTGTCCCCCGTCTGCCGGCAGGTTGACGCCGTTGATAAAGGAAGCGGCCGGCGTGCAGAGAAAAGCTACGACGGCCCCGAACTCGCGGGGCTGTCCCAAACGGCCGGCCGGTATCCGGCTGATGGCTTCTTGCATGCGCTCCGCCGAGTAAAGCTCCTTTAGCCGCTCCGTATCATGGCTGCCGGGCAGGACATTGTTGACCGTAATACCGTACGGCCCCAGCTCGGTGGCGAGCGACTTGCCCCAGTTGGCCACCGCTGCACGCACGACGTTGGAAATGCCCAGCCCGGCGATAGGGGCTTTGGTAGAAGTAGAGGTGATGTTGACGATACGTCCGTAAGCGGCCGCTTTCATGGCCGGCACCGCCGCTTGGACAAAAGCCTGAAAGTTGACCAGCTGCATTTCAAAAAAATCGCGGTATTGCTCAGGTGCGGCCGCAAAAGCAGCACCGGGCGGAGGCCCCCCGGTGTTGTTGATGAGGATATGCAGGGGCCGCTCTGCGGCCAGCTGTGCAAAGGCCTTCCGGCAGGCATCACCTTCCGAAAAATCCATCCGCAGGTAACCATGCCGCTGCCCGGCCCCGGTATCCAGCTGCCCCAGCGCAGCTTTCAGCGCGTCTTCGTTCCTTCCGCAGAGGGTTACGGCGGCGCCGAGCAGGGACAGCTCAATGGCCGTAGCCAGCCCGAGACCGCTGCTGCTCCCCCCTACCCACGCATTTTTATTTTTCAGATCAAGATCCATAATGGATGTGTTTGAATGAACATGTCTGTGCAATATACGGCTTATTGCCGCAACGGCTGCTTCCCCGGCTTCGTGTAAAATTGGCATCTGTTTTGCCGAAAAACGCGTACTTTGCCGCATACTAATCCGCCATACGCGGATCACACAGAGCAGGTTAATGCGCGGGATTTATCCCGCTCCTCATGATAATCATAAGTCCTGATGCCGCCCCGGTGTCATCGGGCATTAAAAATAAAAATGTAACCGATGAAATATTATCTCGGCATATTGGGGCTGGCCGCCGTTTTGCTTTCTTCCTGCGTGGCCAACCGGAAATATGTGGACGCAAAGATCCGCCTGAGCGAACTGCGGGGCGACAGCATACGGCTGGCCCGTTCGCTCGCCGACTGTATGGACAAGGCACAGTCCTTACAGGCCGACCTGGGTGATCTGCAGGGTAAGATGAACCTTTCCCAGTCCGAGCTGGCCAAACAACGCAATCAGCTCAGCAGTTCTCAGAAGATGATCGCCGACCAGGAATCCCAGCTGAAGGCCCTGCAGTCCGTCCTGCGGCAGCAAAAGGAAGTTACCGACCGCCTGAGAAAGACGATCGCCGACGCCCTGATGAAATTCAAATCCGATGAGCTGACCGTTTCCATGAAGAACGGAAAGGTCTACGTATCCATGCAGGAAAAGCTGCTGTTCAAATCCGGTAGCGCCACGGTGGATCCCAAGGGAAAAGAAGCGCTGGCGACCGTGGCGCAGGTGCTGAATGCCAACCCGAATATCAATGTGGACATCGAAGGACATACGGACTCCATTCCCATCCGGGGCCGGTTTGAGGACAACTGGGCGCTGAGCCTGGCGCGGGCAGCTTCCATCGTTCGCATACTTACCAATGATTACCAGGTGGACCCGGTCCGCGTGATCGCTTCCGGACACAGCCAGTTCGATCCCGTGGAAACCAATTCCACGCCGGAAGGCAGGGCGCGTAACCGCCGCACCGAGATCATCCTCGCTCCCAATCTGGATGAGCTTTATCAGCTGATCAACCAGCAGCAGGCATCCGACACCGGGGCGGCCGGTATCTGACGCATCCTGTTGCTGCCAATTTTTATCACTATGGGCGGTTTTCTGCGGAAAGGCTTATTCCTTTCAGGAGCAGGGCTGTTGCTGGTCCTGACCCTGCGGGGGCAGCAATGCACCAACATCGGGCAGACGCCGGGATCGGCCTTCCCGGTATGCGGTACCAAGGCCTTTGTGCAGAAAAGCGTACCGCCCTGCGGGGGGCGCGATATACCGGTTCCGGGTTGCTCACGGCAGGGAGCGGACTACCGCGATCTGAACCCCTACTGGTATAAGTTCACCTGCTACAAGGCCGGCCAGCTGCAGCTGACCATCCACCCCAAGGCCAGCGCCACCGACGATTATGACTGGCAGGTATTCGACATTACCGGGCGTAATCCGGAAGACGTATATACCGACCCTTCCCTGGTAGTGGTGGGCAACTGGTCCCAATACCCCGGAGAAACGGGCGCTTCCCTGAGATTTGGCAGCGCCTACATGGAGTGCGCGGGTGAGCATCCGCAGTTCAGCAAGGCGCCTGAGCTGGAGCAGGGGCATACCTACCTGCTGCTGGTCAGCCATTATTCGGGCAGCACACAAAGCGGCTATACGCTGGATTTCATAGGCACCACCGCTGATATCAACGACCCCACCACACCCGCGCTGGGCGATGCGGAGATAAGCTCCTGCGACGGCACAAAGATCACCGTGCAGCTGACCAAAGCGGTAGCCTGCGAGAGTCTCGCCCCCGACGGAAGCGATTTTACGATCAACGGCACCCTGGCAAAGATCAAGGCAGCAGCGGGCAATAACTGCGGCAACGGGTTCGATCTTACCGCAGTGACGCTTACCCTGGACCGGGCGCTGGAAGAAGGCAGCTACACCCTCTCGGTAAAAAAAGGGAGCGACGGCAACACGCTGCTCGACAATTGCGGCAATGCGGTAAAGACGGGAGAGAACACTGCACCTTTTTCTTTCCGGAAGGCGCAGCCCACGCCCATGGGTAAGCCCGGTCCGATCGGCTGCGCCCCGCAGGAACTGCGGCTGACCTTTGCCAAGGGCATCCGCTGCAGCTCCATAGCGGCCAATGGGAGCGACTTCACCGTCAGCGGCGGCGCCCAGCCGGTGACCGTTTCGGGCGCCGCGGGCCTGGATTGCAAGGAGGGTGTCAGCAAAACGGTCGTCGTCAAGCTGAGCAGCCCGATCGTACATGCCGGCACCTATACCGTTACCCTGAAAAGAGGCAGCGACGGCAATACGGTCATCGACGAATGCGGGGAGCAGACCCCGGAGGACAGCCGCTCCTTTACCGCCGCCGATACCGTTTCCGCCGTGTTTACCGTAACGCCGGAACCGGATTGTAATATCACCACCATACGGCTGCACCACCCCGGCGGCAACCAGGTCGACAGCTGGAACTGGACCCTGGGCGATGGCACCCGGAGCACCCGGCAGGATGTCGTGTATACCGATACCACCTTTGATACCCAGCATATACGGCTACAGGTATCCAACGGCGTCTGCAGCGATGTGAGTGATCAGTACGTGCCCATGAATACCGATTACCTGATCCGGGCGGCTTTTGAGGCGCCGGATATCCTATGTCCCGAAGACAAGGCCGCTTTCAAGAATAACAGCATCGGGAATATCAATTCCTGGGCCTGGGACTTCGGCGACGGCGCAAGAAGTGCACTGCGCAGCCCCGAGGACCAGCAATACCCCGTTCCGGTGGTGAAGGAACAACCCTATACCGTTACCCTGCATGTGGAGAACAACCTGGGCTGCTCCGCCGAGGCGCGCCAGACGATCCGCGTGCTGAACAACTGCTATATCGCCGTGCCTTCGGCCTTTACCCCCAACGGCGATGGGATGAACGACTATCTTTATCCCCTGAACGCTTACAAGGCGGATAACCTCGAATTCCGGGTATACAACCGCTACGGGGAGCTGGTTTTTGAGACAAAAGACTGGACCCGTAAATGGGACGGCCGGGTGAAGGGAGTGCCCCAGGGCACCGGCGCCTATGTGTGGATGCTGCAGTTTATCAACCGCGATACCGGGGAGAAGGTTTTCCAGAAAGGGAGCACCCTGCTGATCCGCTAACCCGATTTGCACATTTTTTGTTTATCTTTTGACATGAGTGATAAATTCGGCGCATCCCGGTACAGCAGGACCCAGAATATTTTGTTGTATGTGATCGGCATCCTGACCCTGATACCGCTGGCGCCCTATATAAACCGGTTTGTTCCTACCATGCAGGTGGGTGGCTGGAACCTGGATCTGGCGGTATCGCTGGCGCTGGCCTTTCTTTTTATCTGGCTGCTGTTCTGGGTTTTCCGGCCCCTGATCATCCCCGCCTTCGTGGTGCTTTGCAGCCTGTTGGTCTACAATGCCATTATCGGTAATTATTCCTTTGTGAACGTGGCGCAGGATTACCAGGGCATGGTGCAGCGCAACTGGATCACCCGCGATGAAAAACAGACCGACCTGCTGAGCCTGGCGCCCCACGCCGCGGAGAGCGCGCAGGGCAAGCTTTATGACCAGCTGCGCACAAGGGCGGAATACAAGGATTCGGTGGTGCGCAACTTTGCCGTAAAGCATTCCCTGGACTATTTTGATGAAAGCGTGCCAAAATACGGGCAGAAGGCCCGGCTGCTGTCGCTTTTCCGGTATATCAACGAAAATTTTAAATATGTGTCCGACGCCCGCCGTGATGAATATTTCGCCACCCCCCGGGAGACGATCCTCAACGGCCTGGGCGGCGACTGTGACGATCATTCCCTGCTGATGGCCTCCTGCCTGCGCGCCATCGGCGGCGTCACCCGCATCGTGGTGGTGCGCGGACATGCTTACCCGGAGCTGTATTGCGGGGATAAAAAGGACTTTGAGGACATGAAGTCGGCGATCATCCACCTGTTCCCTGACCCGCCTGTTCCCGCCATCAACTACCACGAGAACAACGGGGAATACTGGATCAATCTTGACTATACCGCCCATTATCCCGGCGGTCCCTATATGAACGACGAGGTGAAGGCGGTGATCGATATTTGATAATCTATCCTATTTTTGCCCGGTAAAAAAGTAAGACACATGTTTAACCTTTTAGGCAAGCTGCAGGAAGCCAAGCAGCAGATGGAAGACGTCAAAAAGCGTATGGAAGGGGTGGAAATTTCCGGTGCGGCCGGCGACGGCGCCGTAAAGGTAACGGTGACGGGTGCACGCCAGGTGACAAACCTGGACATCGCCGGACATCTTCTGGAGCCCGGAAAAAAAGAAGAGCTGGAAGACCTGCTGCTGACGGCCCTCAACCGCGCCCTGAAAGAAGCGGAGGAAGCCTGGGAAAAGGAGATGAAGGGCGTGGCCGGCGGCCTGTTGGGCGGCGGGTTGTTTTAAGGCCGCTTTTTGAGGCTGCAGGCAGCCCTTCACCTTTTCTGCAGCTGCAACATTATTGCAAACAGCTGGCAATTCCCGGAGCGCTGCGCTTTACTGAGCCGCTGTATACACGATCCGCCAGATCCTTCCTTTGGAATCATCCGATACATACAGCGACCCGTCGGGTCCCTGGGCCAGCCCGCAGGGGCGGTGAGCCGCATCACCCGGGTTCTTTAAGGTTTCCACGCCGGTAAAACCGTCGGCAAATACCGTATGGTCGCCCGAGGGCTTTTGGCCGCTGAACGGCACAAATACGACATTATAGCCCCGCTGGGGCAGCGGAGCCCGGTTCCAGGAGCCGTGGAAGGCGATGAAAGCGCCGTTCCGGTACTTTTCGGGAAATTGGGTGCCGGTGTAGAACATCACGGCATTGGGCGCCCAGTGGCCGGGGAAGGCCATGATGGGTTGTTCGTATTTATCGTCGGGCGCCGACTTCTTGCCGTCTCCCCCGTATTCCGGGCAAACCATGAATTTCTTTTGCTGCCAGTCGTAGTACACATAAGGCCAGCCGTAGTTGCCCTGGTCCTTCAGCTGTACAAATTCTTCCGCCGGCAGCTCGGCGCTCTGCTCTTCGGTGTAGTACTGCGGGAAAAGCTGGGCCAGCTGGTCGCGCCCGTGCATGGCGGCATACAGCTCGTGGGCGTTGGTATTATAGGTGAGCGCTACGCAGTTGCGGAGGCCGGTGGAGTAGCGATAGCCTCCGTTTTCCTGGGTTTGACCCGGCTGGTCGGCCTTGAAGCGCCAGATGCCCGCGTGCTGCTCCAGGATCGGGCAGGGCTGCATGCCGGGGGAGCCTTTGGTCCGGTCGTCTTCCTGGCAGGCGTTTGATGGGGCGCCGACATTGACATACAGATTGCCCTTATCATCAAAGGCGATGGATTTGGCCTCGTGCTCATGTTGTACCGGCAGCGATGCGATCAGCTCCGCCCTGGGGTCGGGCAGCAGGGAATCCGGCTGCAGCTTATAACGGACCACCGCGGTATCGGTGCCGAAGTAGAGGTACCCGTTGTGGATGCCGATGCCTGTGCCGTGGCTTTCGCCGAAATACCGCACTACGTCGGCCTTTCCGTCCCCATCGGTATCGCGCAGGGCAGCGATGCCGCCGCCGTGGTTGGGGCTGTTCAGGGCTATATAGACGTCCCCGTTATCCCGGACGACGAGATGGCGGGCCTTTCCGATATTGTCGGCTACGACAATGGCCTTAAAGCCTTCGGGCAGCGTAATACCGCCATTGGTAGAGTCGAATTGCAGGCTGGCGGAATTTTTTTCCTGCTTGTCGCCGGCGGGATTACAGGCCGTCAGCCCGGTAACCGCCAGCAGAATGAAGGCGGCGGAATAACGTATAAGGTTCATGGCAGAAAGCTTTCGTATGCTACGTCGAAAATAACGAAATAAGAGGAGGCGGGAAAAAAAGATTGACGGGTGGCGGCCGGCCCCCTGCCGCTAAAATTGGTATCTTTGTCCTCTAATCCGGAAGTAGTATTGATTGAAAAGAAGAAAATAAGAGAAGGGCGGGAACATGCCGTGCTGGTGGGCCTGATCACGCCGGAGCAGACCGAGGCCCAGGTACAGGAATACCTCGATGAGCTGGCCTTCCTGGCGGAAACGGCGGGGGCCGTGGCCGTGAAGCGGTACATCCAGAAGCTGAGCCATCCGGACAGCCGCACGTTTATCGGCAAGGGCAAGCTGGAGGAGATAAAGACATTCATCACCGGGCGCGATGTTTCCATCGTCATCTTCGACGATGAGCTCAGCGGCTCCCAGATCTCCAATATCGAAAAGGTGCTGGGCATAAAAACGATCGACCGCAGCGACCTTATCCTCGACATCTTTGCCCGCCGGGCAAAAACCGCCCAGGCCCGAACCCAGGTGGAGCTGGCCCAGTACCAGTACCTGCTGCCGCGGCTGAAGGGCATGTGGAAGCACCTGGAGCGCCAGGGCGGCGGCATCGGCACCCGCGGACCGGGGGAAACGGAGATAGAAACCGACCGCCGTATCGTCAACACCAAGATCAGCCTGCTGCGGAAGCGGCTGGAAGAGATCGAAAAGCAGGCCTACACCCAGCGGAAGGACCGGGGCGAGTTCATCCGGGTGGCCCTTGTCGGCTATACCAATGTGGGCAAGTCCACGCTGATGAACCTGCTGAGCAAGAGCGAGGTCTTTGCCGAGAACAAGCTCTTCGCCACGCTGGACACCACTACCCGCAAGGTGGTCTTTAACAATACGCCCTTTCTGCTGAGCGACACGGTGGGCTTTATCCGCAAGCTGCCCCACCACCTGGTGGAAAGCTTCAAATCCACCCTCGACGAGGTACGCGAAAGCGATATCCTGCTGCATGTGGTGGACATCTCCCATCCGCGGCACGAGGAGCAGATATCCGTGGTAAATCGCATCCTGCACGAGCTGGGCGCGGCCGACAAGCCGGTGATCCTGGTCTTCAACAAGATGGACCTGTACGAGCAGCAAACCTTCGATCCCTGGCTGAGCGAGGAGGTCCGGGAGGACCTGCTGGGGCAGCTGAAGACCGAGTGGGCCAACCGCACCGGCGGGGACTGCGTCTTCATCGCCGCTGCGGAAAAGCGGAACGTGGCCGCCCTCCGCGAGCTGGTGCTGGGGAAGGTGGTAGCCCTTTACCGGGAGCGATTCCCCTACAAGACGGAGCATTTTTATTGATGGCTTCTGATCCCTATACCTGGACCCGTATTGCCCCTGCCGGCGCGCCGCTGGCGGAGGAAGGGCAGGTGCTGGAAGTTGCGCTGCCCTCCCGCCGCATCTGCCTGGCCCGTTGGGAGGGCCGGCTCTATGCCTTTGCCCACAAATGTCCGCATGCCGGCGGCTTTTTCTCCGAAGGGCGGCTGGACGCCCGGGGAAACGTGATCTGCCCGGTCCACCGCTATGCCTACAACATCCGCAACGGCTACAACAGCAGCGGGGAGGGCTATCACCTGGTGACCTACCCGGTAGAGCAGCGCGAAGACGGCGTGTACGTGGGCTTCCGTCGTTCCGGGTTCCTGAATATTTTCAAGGGATAGGGCAATATTTTGCCGGATGGAAAAAAACCTTATTTTTGCAATCCGTTTTTAGCGGAGGCCGCCGGCTGGCGCACCGCAGAAAACCGGCCGCCGCTGCGGAAAAGCGGAAAGAAATTCCTCCTTAGCTCAGTTGGTTAGAGCATCTGACTGTTAATCAGAGGGTCGCTGGTTCAAGTCCAGCAGGGGGAGCGTAGAACAGATAAAGGTTTCAGCCGAATTAGCTGAAACCTATTTTTTTGCCTTCCGAGACAATTCCGACAATTTCCTTATAGATATTTCAGTTTTGCCAAAAATGCTGTGTTATTTACCATCTATAACCCTGTACTTTTTGGTGACCGAGCATGTCAGTCGTACAGCGTAGAATAATACAATTTTCTTACATTTATAGTGCTCCTACCTTATGGAAGTCTGACGAGAGACTTCATGGATTCGCTTTTGGAAAAACAATTGGCGACCTAAACGGTTAAAAAGCGTAATGGACGACAAGGCAGACGTTAACAAACGACATAACAAAAACGATATGACAAAAAGTAAATTGCTTGAAATGAACAATGTTGGTATCGTTGTAGAAAACCTTAACAACGCAATATCATTTTTCACGGAAATAGGACTGAAACTTGAAGGACGAACAATGGTTGAGGGCGAATGGTCGGGACGAGTAACGGGGCTTAAAAATCAATCCGTAGAAGTTGCGATGATGGTTACACCTGACGGTCACAGCCGGCTTGAACTTTCAAGGTTTATAACCCCGACAACCATTTCTGACCACAGGACAGCGCCTGTTAATTCTTTAGGATACCTGAGAGTTATGTTCAAAGTTGACAATATTGACGAGTTGGTATCCAGACTTACCAAACAAGGCGCTGAACTTATTGATGAAGTGGTTAACTATCAAAACGTATACCGACTATGTTACATTCGCGGGGTTGAAGGGTTACTGATCGGACTTGCAGAACAAATAAATAACAAATAAGAAACAACGAACCGCTAACAGGCAGTTTTGCGTCAGACGGGCTGACGTTCAAGCGTAAAAGTTCCTGCGGACTTTCCCGCCCGGGCGCCAAGTACAAAACCGTTAGCGGTCATGCTGTAGTGATGGCGACCTTGCCGAAGCAATAAAGAAGCTCAAATCCAGCCCATACTTATCACCCGGTTTAAGACTATCCAGTACGGGTGTACTCAGTCTGCATAGTTATAGGCGAGCACCCTGTAATTAAAATCATTAAAAGCATTTTTGTTTTTAATGACAAGTTTTATTTGCAGGGAATTCTGGTTACGGGTTAATGATTCAGGAATGTCAAACTCCGAATCAAACCAGCGTAACGTCTTATTGGTCTGGGGGTCGACCCAGTTGCCGGCAAACTTTCCGTTAACGTATACAGCAGCAGACTGAGGTCCGCTTCCCTGGTCGGTGCGTCGACGTAATCGTATGCCTGCGTTTTCTTTCGGAATGGAGACCGTGAACGTAGTTTCACCGGCCCGGTGATAAAAACCCGAGGCAGTTATATTGGTATATAAGTAATTGCCTTCGTAATTTGCCGTTAGTTTCTCTTTCTTTAACGTTCCGCTCGATTGATAAGCGTGAGCGCTGAGGCTTGCAGGGCTACCTACATCCATAAAATCAACCTCGTGTAAAACCGGGGTGTTCTTTATATACAAATAAGCAAGGCTTGCATATTCAGATTGTATATTGCTTTCCGCCCCATGCTGGATAAAAGCATCCATAGAAGAGTAAAACGGAATGGGCATTTCAAGATGAAACCGGTAATAAGTAGCCGGCACCAAATAATCTTTATTAAATACTTTTAAATAAGCATTCGGGTCTCCTCCGCTTAACAGCCTTACATCATTTACACAACCGGCAAATGGCGTATTGTACCGGATGTTCGGCCAGAAACACCCCAAATAATAATCTTCAGTTCCGGTTCCGTTTATTTGAGGGGTTTCATTGCCGTCAATGTAAAAATGTTCATTTCCTTCGCAATAATGTTCCAGCCTGCAAGATTGTACAACTCCCAGAAACCAACCGGCTCCTTTATAATTGCAAAACGCCCAATCCCGGCCATATTCTGTCATGCCTTTGTGATAAAAAGTTGTAAAATATCCGGTTTGTGCCTCCGGATATTCCGTTGTGCTTGTAATTACAGTAGCCGTGATATCATTAAAATCCTTGGAAGATTTATTGGCCAGCATGATATGCGCATTTCTCCAGAAAGGCATAGGAAGGCGGCAGATCATCCTCATACGCCCATTTGATATCAACCGGACCTCTATAGGCAGGGAATAAACCTGACTAACAAAATTTGGGGAGCAAAAAAACATCCCTACCGGAGACATGACATTCAACAAGCGGTTATCCCTGCTTTTTTCGAAAACCGGGGTTCCCGTATTGTTTTTGGCTTCAGATTCATTATCCCATATCATTTGTATATAAACATTTTTCAGAAAATCTGTTGAAGTGTCTGTTTCAATGTTTAAATACCTAACAGCGCCTTTTCCTGAATAATTTAGAACATCAGCGCTTTTATGTGCTTCAAGTGATAGCCTTTTTGTGTGTGTTTGTTCGCCGGTTTGGGCAGATGTTGCAAAGGGCAGCGGTTTACCCGAGTGGGATAAAACAGTAAGAAGATAATTGCGTTGTGCATTTTTTACGGAATCGCTCCAACGGATTGAATACGGTATTTTTTTGTACAGAATATGATAAAAGGACGGTTTTCCTGTAACACTTATTTTTAAAGAATGGTTGAAATATATCGGAGCAAAGCTGTTTCCTGCATATGCTTGTTCAATATAATATCCTTTGCGGTCGAAGGAGACCAATGGTGCAGGGAAGTTCTTATTTTCTCCTTTATAAAAACCAATTGCGTTAGTTGTATAACGCGGCTCTTCTTCTCCATCGAAGTAAAACTTGAAAACAGAAGAGCTGTCAAACATGGTTCCCCACATATTTGTTACACATCCCGGACCTTGCGCATCGAATATAACCGCATCGCCATGAGCGTCCCTGTATAAAAAACGCCCATAATCAGCGTTATGTTGCTGCTCACTATGGCTTGAGAATTGCCCTGCAGTTATTTGTTTTTGGGGAAGAATCGGCAACATATTCAATGTATGCTGCACAGCATCTCCGGATATTATTTGTCCATGGGTTGCCGTGAGTATAATGAATATAGCGCCGAATGTAAGCATCAATCGCTTCACATTGCGGTCCTGATGTATGGGGTTTTTCATAACGCTGCGGGTTGGTCACAAATATAATAAAAGATGCTACCTGGCTGTTTTGCATAACGCCCCTGTCTGTCGGTTGCTTTGTTTACCCTATCTATGCTTTTCTATTTGCACCCGAAATTGCGTGACGAATGCATTCAGCAATAGAGTGCAAACCCAATTTTACCCGAAGAATAATGAATATTTATGTAATTTTCTGCGCTTAACCCAACGCATTCATCATTAAAGGCATATGAACGAATCGATCAGGCATTTTATCAACAACTTGAAAGTAAGGAATCCGGGAGAGCCGGAATTTTTGCAGGCCGTTACAGAAGTGGCAACATCCATTATCCCCTATATTGAATCGGAGCCCCGGTACAGGAACAGTAGGATCCTGGAACGGATTGTTGAGCCCGAGCGGGTCGTCATGTTCAGGGTACCGTGGCTCGATGATAAAGGCGAAATACAGGTAAACCGGGGATTTCGGGTGCAGATGAACAGCGCCATCGGGCCTTATAAAGGGGGACTGCGATTTCACCCGTCGGTAAACCTGGGCGTATTAAAGTTCCTGGCGTTTGAGCAAATATTCAAAAATAGTCTTACAGGGCTCCCTATGGGCGCAGGAAAGGGAGGGTCCGACTTTGATCCCAAAGGAAAATCAGACAATGAGGTCATGAAATTCTGCCAGAGCTTTATGACGGAGTTATACCGGCATGTAGGGGCCGATACGGATATTCCCGCGGGTGATATCGGAGTAGGCGGCCGGGAGATCGGCTATCTGTTCGGCCAGTACAAACGCATCACCGGCGCTTTTAACGGCGTGCTTACCGGGAAGGGCAACGAATGGGGCGGTAGCCTTATCCGGCCGGAAGCTACCGGTTACGGACTGGTTTATTTCGTAGAAGAAATGTTGAGGACACGGGAAGAGTCATTACTGGGCAAGAAAGTAACCATTTCCGGATCGGGGAATGTGGCGCAGTTTGCTGCAGAAAAATGCATCGAAAAAGGCGCAAAAGTGCTCACGATCTCCGATTCCGAAGGCTTTATCTATGATCCGGCGGGCATCGACAAGGAAAAGCTCGAGTACATTAAAGATTTAAAAAACAATACACGCGGACGCATAAAAAAATATGCCGCCAAATATCATTGCGAATATTTTCCCGGGGAACGGCCGTGGAAGATCAAATGCGATATTGCCTTGCCCAATGCCACCCAGAATGAACTGGATGTCAATGATGCCCGGGCGCTGGTAAAGGGAGGATGCAGTTGTGTGGCGGAAGGAGCGAATATGCCCTGCACGCCTGAAGCTGTGGCCGTTTTCAACAAAGCGCAGGTCTTTTATGCGCCGGGCAAGGCCGCCAATGCAGGCGGTGTGGCGGTTTCCGGTCTTGAGATGTCGCAAAACTCGCAACGGTATTCCTGGACCCGTACGAAAGTAGACAACAAATTAAAAGAGATCATGCATGAAATTCATGCATGTTGTTTGAAGTACGGCAGAATGGCCGACGGTCATGTCAACTATGAACAGGGCGCCAATATCAGCGGCTTTGTAAAAGTTGCCGACGCCATGCTTGCTCAGGGAGTGGTGTAGCCGTAACGTATCCGGCATGTATATCTTATTGCCGCTGCCGGACAAACCAAATTTTGATTGCCCGCTGCTATAAAGCAGCTTTCCCGTTATCTCCTGTCAGCCTGCCGGATCTCCTTCAGCAAACCGTACAGGTCGGATACCAACCAGCGCTCTGCTAATTTTAAGTTTTCTACCCTGTAATGGCTACACCTCTGAGCGTGATGGCCTGACCGCCGGGGATGTCAATTCCAGGGAAGGCCTTCCGGTAGGTGACCACGCTCAGACAAACCGGCCTACCAGCTCCCACAGGTCCCTGATGTTAAATGGTTTGGAAAGGTAACCGTCTGCTCCGCAGGATGTGGCCATGCCGGGCAGATCGGTATTCGCGGAAACGAGTACAACGGGCAGGTGCCGGGTTGAAGGATCCGCTTTAAGCTGCTGACAGAAATGGCCGCCGCTGCCGTCTGCCAGCCGGTTGTCCAGCAGGATCAGATCGGGGCAAAGGATATGGAGTTCCCGTAGTGGTTTGCTGTCTCTCCCCGTAATAACCGAATAGCCCTCTCCTTCAAGAACATAACGCATCAGATCCAATATATCTTTGTTATCGTCGATGACCAGTATACGTTTGCCCATTTTCATTATTGTAGAGGATAGGATACCGCTAAACCTTCTTCTCCTGCTTCCGGGCCATCCGCAGGGGGACCCTTCCGTTCACCGTCCCTGTCACTGCATTTGGCAGGTTATCCGGGCCGCCGCGCGGAAGCATTCGATCAATTCCGGATGGTCTGATTATCTTCGACAAGGTAAATCTTTTTCATGGATTCGTTCGGCTCATGCCGGGTGTCAGGAAGCCGGATCGGTCCGGATCATGATGATAGGCAATCAGGGATGTTCCGCTTCCCGTCCGCTGTTTTTTAAAGGCAGTAAAAACCGGAACTCGGACCCCTTTCCCGGCGCGCTGCTGATGCTGATGCGACCGTTATGACGCTCGAGGATGTCGCGCGTCAGATAAAGTCCCAGGCCGAGACCGGAGATGTTGGCACTGTTTTTCACCCGGTAAAAACGATTGAAGATCCGCTCCTGCTCCTCCGGAGAAAGTCCTATCCCTTCGTCCCTGATCTTCACCTCTGCGGCGGAGGCCGAGCTGCCGCAGGAAACATGCACGACATCGGCATCGGGAGAATATTTGACCGCGTTGGAAAGCAAGTTCACAATTACCTGCTCCATGCGTTGCCGGTCGGCATCCACCCAAAGGGCGTGCCCCGCATCCCGGAACGCGATCCTGTGTGTCGGATGGGTCTGACCGAAGGTTTCGGTAACTTCAGACAGCAGCTCCCGCAGGTCAAAGGTCTCCCGCTCGAGCTGCAGTTTCCCTGCTTCTATTTTGGCAATGTCAAAGAAGTCTGAGACGAGGCTGTTCAGCTTTTCTACCTGCCGCAGCGTCTTCTCAATAAAGCGTAGATGCTCCGGTGTATTTTCGCTTTGTTGCAGTATTTGCAGGTAACCTTTAATGGTTGTCAGGGGTGTTTTCAGCTCATGGCTGGCCAGGGCAATGAACTCGTCCTTTTTCGCATTCAGCGACTTCACCTCTTCGAACAGCCTTGAATTGTCGAGCGCCACGGCGGTCTGGGAAGCGATGCTCGCGACCATCTCCTCGTGCTCTTCTGTAAAGACGCCGGGGTCGCGGTGACCGAAGAACAAACCTCCTATCACCGTATCGGAGGAAGAGATGACGGGCACCGCAAGGTAGCTGGCCCCGGCCGGATGATCCTGCGGCAAACCGTAATGCGGGATGCCGGTTGGCGGATCGTTACGGATATCCTCCTTCCGGAGGGCTTTTCCTTTCATGAAGTCGGGTCCGAAAGCATCCATGTCGTCCGGTACATCCAATTTCCCAAAGGCTTCCGGAGCGGTTCCCGACAGTGCAAACAGCGTAGCGCCTCCGCGCCGTTCGTCGTGGATATGATAGAAGAAAGCGGCATATTCGGCCTCGGTAATCTTGGCCGTGGCATCGGCCACTTTCTGCAGGATATCCTGCACATCCAGCTTTTCAGAGATCGTCCTTCCGATCGCATTCAATATGGCCAGGTTCTTTGCGCTTTGTTTGATCAGCTGCTCCGCCTTTAGACGTTCGGAAATGTCCCTTAGTATCTTGGATGCCCCGATAATATTTCCCTGACCGTCCTTGACAGGCGATATCGTCAGGGAAACCGGGATCATTCTGCCCGACTTGGCCATACGGATGGTCTGGTAGTGATGTATCTTCCGGCCGGCCTTGATGCTGGAAATGATGACCTCCTCTTCTGCTTTCAGCTCCGGCGGAATGATCAGACTGATGTGCTTACCCAGCGTTTCTGCTTCTGTATAGCCCAATATTTTTTCTGCCCCCGCATTCCAGCTCATAATGATCCCTTCCAGGGATTTGCTGATGATAGCGTCGTCGGAAGATTCTACGATGGCAGAGAGGATAGCTTTTTTTTCTTCCCCCGCCGACAGGTTTTCAGCATGTTCCCCGCCTTCTCCCCCAGGGGAGCAGTCGCGATCAGTTCTTTGCATATGTACCAAAGCTACAATTTTAACTTCAAAAACGGAGTGGGCAAAGCGGAGGCATTTCAGTGTCCGGCCGCTGTTTGGTATGATTATTTCTATAGACGGAAATAAATAACGCGCTGCATGGAAACTGCTACTGCTGTACCGCTGCTTGCGAAAAAGAAACTCCGGATCGCCCTGGATCAGCCCGAAAAGGGTGCGGCTATGGCCCAGCTGGTCTATGTGTCGGACGACCAGGCCGGCATAACCCGGGAGCGGAAACAAAAAGGCTTTGCTTATTTCCTGGCGGGTAAGATGATCCGCGAGAAGAAAACGCTCGAACGGATACGGGCCCTCCGCATACCGCCCGCCTGGGAACGGGTCTGGATATGTCGCCTGCCCAACGGCCATCTTCAGGCCACCGGCGTCGATAAGCGCGGCCGCAAGCAATATCTTTATCATTGCCGCTGGACAGCCCTGCGGGGCCAGACCAAGTTCCTTCATCTGCACGCGTTCGGGGAAGCGCTTCCGGAAATACGCCGGCGGGTGAGCAGGGACCTTTCGCAGGAGGGGCTGGGGATGCCGAAAGTCATGGCCCTCATCGTGCGTATCATGGAGCAGACGACCATCCGGATAGGAAGCGAATTTTATGAAAAGCTCTACGGTTCGTTTGGTATTTCCACATTAAAGAACCGGCATGTAAAAATAAAGGGCAGCAGCATCCGCTTTATCTTTAAAGGTAAAAAGGGGGTGGAACATGATATCGGTCTCCGGAGCAGGAAGCTGGCCAGGCTGATACAACGCTGTAAGGATATTCCCGGGAAAGACCTGCTGAAATACGTGGATGCCGAAGGTGTCGTCCACGACGTGACCTCGGGGGATATCAACGCTTATATCGGTGAAATATCCGGCGGTGAGTTTACCAGCAAGGACTTCAGGACCTGGGCCGGATCGGTGGAATGCCTCCGGGCGCTGGCCGAGGGCGACGATGGCAACAGCAGCACCCAAGGACAGATAAAGCAGCAGCTCGTGGCGGCATTAGACCAGGTAGCTTTTCACCTGGGCAATACGCGCAGCGTTTGTAAAAAGCATTATGTGCATCCGGCTATCCTGGAAGGCTATGAGAGCGGTCGCCTGATGCGTATGCTGAGATCTGCATCCCGGAAAAAAGAAACCCGGTATCCCGCCCTGAATGGATACGAACTATTACTGATGCGGCTGCTGAAGAAAAAGCCGGAATGATGATTAAGGCTTTGCCGGATGTTATGTCCCGCCTCAGGGCTGCCATATTTCGGTGCGCTGTTGAATTTATTGCCCACAAAACGTAGACTTCCTTGCCGGTAGGAAAAAGCGCATTTTTTCGTTAATCCGCCTAACGCTCATCCGAACAGCCGGTCCCGGCGAAAAAGACGGCGGATAAGAACAGCCTGAAAGCAGCGGACGGGAAGCACAGGTCGTAAAAGCGGGAGATGGGGAAAACGGTATGGCATGCTTTTTTGGATATAGCTGAAAAAAATCATGCAGATCAAAAGCCCGGCGTTCAGGGAGGACGAAAGCATTCCCCAAAAGTATACCTGTGAAGGACCGAACATCAGTCCGCCTCTGCAGTTTCTGGATGTGCCTTTAGAAGCAAAGACGCTCGTCCTGATGGTAGAAGATCCCGATGCGCCGGCAAGGCCCTGGGTACACTGGCTGGTATTTAATATACCGCCCAAGTGCCGGGGGTTTGAGGAAGGCAGTATCGACCAGGGCGCGCAGCAGGGGTGGTGCAACGGCAATACCTTTGGTTACGAAGGTCCCTGTCCGCCCGGCGGCGAGCATGCCTATCTTTTCCGGCTGTATGCGCTGAAGAGCGTTTTGCAGCTTCCGCCGCAATCCGATCGTAAAGACGTGCTGGCAGCCATGCAGGGTGAGGTGCTTACCGAAGCCGTGTTGAGGGGCCGGTACCGGAAAGGCAATAAGAGCTGAACGACGGCTATGCTTCTACTTCATCGACCCGGAACCGGAAGATTCTGCAGAGCGTTGCAGCGTCGACTCAACCCGCCTTTTTCGCGGCTCGCGCCTTTTTCGCCTGATAGAGCACATGCACGGCCTCCAGGAGCAGTATCAGGAATTCATATCCGAAGATAAGATCATGGCGTGTTGTTCCTTCCTCAGATTCTTCCACGAGATCGTTGGTAAGGGCCCCTTTGGTAAGTACCCAGAGTTCTTTCTTTGTTTCCGCTATACTGATAAATTGAAAGTATTCCTTAATAATAGCCCAAGCAGCTTCTTTATTCTTCTCCTTTAGTAATTCTTGTCGCATTTCTTCTAAATCTTTCGGTAGCGAATGCATATGTTTACTTTTTGATGGTTGTTTCCCTCATTTTAAAGAACAATACATAATTGGCTTTCAGCAACTCGGTAAGCAGCTCGAAAAAATAGATCAGGTTGGTCCGCTTTATTTCATCCCATTCATTGATTTCCTCGCTGCCTATGGTGAATTTCAACATTTTCCAGAGCCGTTCATGTGCGCTGCCCAGGCTATAGGTATCAAAGAATTGATGGATCGATTTTTCAGGATGCTCCACCGCATCTTTCGAGAGATACCATAGTTCTTCCGGGGAAGGTTTGTTGACGAATTGAGTATTGAGCATAATTCGTTTTGGATGGTTGAGAATTTTATTTTGCCATGCTGTAAGCGAGGCGGGTCAGGTAGTGAATATGCTGGTAGAACATTACGGGGTTGACGGTATAAGCCGATTTTACTCCCTCGTATGATGTTACCGCTCCTAACAGATCCAATAACTCTATCCTGACATAGGATTTCTCAAAAGCTTTGCAAAATAGGTTAACTGCTAAACAGGGGTCTTCTTTTTCTTTATTGGTTAGTAAAATGGGTTGGTTTATTTGAGATATTACTGTTTTCATTTTTCGTGAGAAACCTTTTATCAGTCTGAGTTTTCTGCTTGCGTTTTGCCTCTCATTAATTATGTGAAAAGCTTCAATAAGCCTTTGCAGCAATTGTATAAAATCAATCAAATCTTCCCGTGCATTGCCTTCATCGTATGCGCTGTGATCATTTGATAAGGCCATATTCTGCCAATGGTTTATTTCTCTTCGGAAATCTTCGAGCGAGAAGTTTTGAAATATTTCCCAAAGACAAGACACAGGATTATAATCCGACTTAACTAAAAAATGATCTGGTTTATAAAATCTTTTCAGCGCCGGTTCTTTATTTTCATGCGGGTTTGATTTCATTTTCAAATTGTATGTTGTTTTGCAAGTTTTATGTATTAAATATATTTTCTCCCGTTTTTAATAATATATCATGCAGATGTCTGATCTTGCCCATAAGATGCAGCAGGTCATCATTACAAATCTTATAGTTCTTATTGTACCGGCTGTCTATATATGCTTTTTGTAAAAGAGAAAGTAATCGCCTGTCCTGTTCATTACCTTGTGAAAATACATCCGGTATTCGGTAGGATACCAGGCCGGCATAACGCAGCAAACGTTCAATGTTATGCGTATTGGGATGGTATTCTGTTGCGCTTTTTATCAATGTAATCAAGGCTTGTTCCGCAGATTGATGTAACATAAAAGCAGCTATTGTATTTTGATTGCGGAGGCGACATAGTTCCGATCCCGCCAGAAATCCTTCTGCCATTTCTAATCCTTGTGTAAAGCTGTGCTTCAGCGCTCTATTAGGGAGCAAATCAGAACTATCTGATTGGACATTCCAGGGTAAATTCCCTGAATCATGTATCTTGGCTCCGGAGTGCCAAACCTTGAGTGCAAAAGGATGCCCCGATTTCAACCATTGTCCGAATGTTTCTGCACGGAGTACCAGGGCAGTAACTGGCATTAATGACTTACAGCATTCTTCGATCTTACTCTGCCATTCGTGTAGTCCTCCCGGTATAGTTTCCTTCATAAGAACCAGGAAAAAACAGTCGGAAAAATATGTAGAAGAAGGCGCCGGCTCATTAAATATGCTTTCTGATCGTCTTCGGTATAAAGAAGCGCCCAGGAGAAAAATCATTTCCGGATTCGCAGCTTCTATAATAAGGGCCACAAGCTTTTGCTGAAAAAAAGTTAAAGCGCCCTGCGATAAGTAATATATGCTAAAAGGTCTCATACCCGGTCACTTTGTGACAGTTTTTCGTCTTGGCTTTGAATACCATTTGTTAAACCAGTAGATATCATTTTTATCCCGCCATTCGCTATACAGATCGATTAATCCGGTATGGTCGTTTTCGGGAAATAAAAGTCCCACGGCATCCATCTCCCGGAATATTTCCCGGATTTCCTCTTCGGTATAATGCTGTTGACCATAACCATGTTTAATGAAATATTCAATGAGGATGGTTTTAATTTCATCCCTGCCTTCCCGTTTCCAGCTGCCGCAGGAGAGG
Source organism: Compostibacter hankyongensis (assembly GCF_039541075.1). Lineage (NCBI taxonomy): Bacteria > Pseudomonadati > Bacteroidota > Chitinophagia > Chitinophagales > Chitinophagaceae > Compostibacter > Compostibacter hankyongensis. The sequence goes on from NZ_BAABFN010000001.1 coordinate 235,617, forward strand.
TTGTCCATGAAATCGAGTACGACTTCATAAGGCGTAATATCCATGAGCTTGCATAGGCAAAGAAAAGGCTGCGGAGGGGCAAAGTTGAATTTATCCTGCTTGTCATATTCTTCTATTTGCCATTCGGCCCTGGACTTACGGCCCGTCGTTTTTCTCTTTTTCGATGCGGTCTTTTTCATGAGGATGATTGAACTATCAAAAGAAATTCACGTTCGTGTGCAAGGTAAATAAAATTCCTGATAAGAGAGATATAATTCTTATTTAAGTTTATTTAGTGCTGTTATACAGCTTCTCCTTGCAAAAATAAATCCGCAAAGTTTCTTATTTTGTCATTTAAATCGTGAAATGCGCTAATAAGATGGCAGAAGAAAGAATACTCAACCGCATCAAAGCCGTCCTGGCTGAAAAGGGTAAGACCAATCTATGGCTTGCGGAACAGCTGGGGAAGAACAAAAGCACCATCTCAAAATGGTGCACCAACGACCAGCAGCCTTCCCTGGAAACGCTTTTTGACATTGCGCAAGAGCTGGGCGTAGAGGCCTGCGAGCTGTTGGCGTCCGGTAAAACGAAAAAAGAGCATTAGGCCCCGTCACGCCGGCAGGGAACAGGAGATATTCATACCAGGTGCTTCAGCGAAAGGATAGACCCGCTGTGCAGTCCTTCATGATAAAGCAGGTAATCGATAGCTTCATGAATGTTGGTTACCGTAAATCCGTAGACCTCCGATATCCTCACGGAGGGGGTATAACGTCCGAACATGTTTTTATCAAAATCGGATTGCAGCCGGTCTATCGACCGGATAAAAAGCTCCCTGATGTTTTTGATCTCCGCTTCCTCAACAAATGTTTCCGGGCGGGTGCCGGACAGGTAAGGCGAAACATATTTGCCTTCAATTGTGAACGGCAGGCCGGATCGTTCATAGCACATCATCTGCACGACGGCGGTAAGATGCGCCAGGTTCCAGATGATATTGTTGTTGTGCCCGGGCGGGATGATATTCAGCTGACCGGCGCTGAGATCATCGATGTGACGGAGCAGGAAAAGTCGGAACCCTCTTATCTTGCTGATATTATTATACATAAGGACCTCGTTTGACAGAATGTTCGATCACCTGCACCTTTGTTGATGCCTGAGGGTGGGCAATACCCATAACAAAGGAAAGCAAATATCCGTCTGTCCCCAAAAAATACTGATTACTCTGGCTCATCCCAAAGCGGGCCGGGATCCTGAAAGTATTGATGAGCGACCGCCCCGGCCGCTCTCACCTTACTGAGCGGATCTTGTTCGTTATACCTGAGGAATTTATTTCGGCTTCGCTATGGCAACGGCAGGGAGCAGACAATAAAAGATATTTTTGTCTTTTATTTTGAATGCTGCTATCTTTGTCGGGTGAAATGCGGGAGCCGGGTCGTTTAAGATACGGTTAAAAGATTGAGAACCACAAAAAAGGGTGAATGTTTTCGAAGACTTGTGAGTATGCCATCCGCGCCATGATTTTTATTGCGCAGAAATCCAGGGACGGTGATAAGGTGGGCATAAAAGAGATCGCCAAAGGCATTGATTCTCCTGTACATTTCATCGCCAAGATCTTGCAGGACCTGAGCAGGAAACAGCTGGTCGGTTCGGTGAAAGGGCCGAACGGCGGGTTCTATCTGGATAAAAATTCCCTGAAATACTCCCTGGCGGATATTGTAAGGGTTGTGGATGGCGATAAGCTTTTTTCGGGTTGCGGACTCGGTTTAAAACAATGTTCTGAAACGCATCCCTGTCCCATACACCACGAGTTTGGAAAGATCAGGCGGGAAATGCACGCCATGCTCGAAAAGGCGAAACTTGGGGAATTCACCGAAAAGCTGGAGAAAAACCTGATGTTCTTAAAAAGATGATAGTTTTTATATCTATTAAAGATAAAAAGGTCTTATTATCTGCTATGGAAAACCGGGCATGGTCATCTACCGGCCGGCGGATGACACTATAAAAATGAATATCAACAGATGAAACGGTATGTTTTTGGAAAAATAACCGTCCTCCTGACGGTTGCCGGTATGCTGGGGACGAATCCCGCCTTCTCGAGACAGCGGACCCAGCCCTACGGGTTCTCTTTTGCGGATGCGGCCACCTGGCCCTGGCTTTTATTGCTGTTTCTCCTCATCTTGCTGTGCGCGGCCCTGGCATTGAAATGGAAGATAAACGGTTTCAGGAGATCCATGCTGAGACAGGCCGGAAAGGAACGGGAAAAAAGACTGAAAGAGCATACTGCCCGTTTGAACAGCGACCAGGTCGAACAATTGCTGCGTTACAAACGCGCTCAGATCAGGAATAAGACGAGAGCGGCGACCGTCCTTGCCTTTTTGTTGCTGACCGTTGATTTTTCCGCGATGCCCGTTTCCGGCGTCATGGCACAGGGGGCAGACAGTCGACCCCTGCTGGGAGAAGCCGGTATCCTGATCACTATTTTCCTGCTGCTCATCCCGGTCCTGACCGGTATCGTTCTGCTGACCGTGAAGATCATCCGCGTCATACATCAGTATAAAGACAAACAGCGCCAGGAAGAAGCAGAACAGCTGGCCGGCTACCTGGAGTCGCTTCCCCCCGAGGAAACGGCCGCTGCATTGGAAAAGCGGAAGTCAGCGCTGGATTACCGGCTGACCCATGCCGAATTATCCGGTAACCGTGAAGCGGAAGACGATAAAGGGCTGCTGCAGCTGCATGCCCCGGCCGGCCTGCCGCTTGTGGAACTGAAGAAAAAGGCCCAGCCGCGCCCGGCCGTAGATCCTGCATTGTCGCGGCTCATCCTCGGATATTTCGGCTGCGCCGTCTTCTGGCTTCTTTTCGGGACCACAGTAGGGGAATACCTGGGCATAAAGTTCGTCGCCCCGGATGCCGACCATCTGAGCTGGCTGAGCTTCGGTCGGCTGCGCCCGGTGCATACCAATGCGGTGTTCTGGGGCTGGGCTTCGCTCGGGATGCTGGGTCTGGGGTATTATGTGGTGCCCCGGGTAAGCAATGCGGCGCTGGCCAGCATAAAAAGAGGGTGGTACGCGCTGTTCCTGATCAACGCCGCAGTGGTGCTGGGGTCGCTCTGCCTCATGGGAGGTATCAACAACGGGGGCGGCGAATACCGGGAATACATCTGGCCCGTGATGCTGCTCTTTGCCCTGGGCCTGGTGCTGAGCCTGTCTGATTTTTTAAAGACGATCGCCCGGCGGACGACAAAAGAGATCTATATATCCAACTGGTATATCGTTTCCGCGCTCATCTTTGCCCTGGTGATCGTCACCGTGGCCTATGTGCCCTACTGGCAGAACGGTCTGGGCGAAACCATCGTACAGGGCTATTACATGCACCAGGGGGTGGGCATGTGGTTCATGCTGTTCACCCTTGGCCTGGTCTATTACTTCCTGCCCCAGCAGCTGAACAAGCCGATCTATTCTTACAGTCTCGGTATCCTGGCCTTCTGGACGCAGATACTTTTTTATACGCTTATCGGTACCCATCACTTTGTGTTCAGTGCCATCCCCTGGTGGCTGCAAACCGTCGCCATCGTGGGAAGCGGCGGGATGATCATCCCGGTGGTGGCCGGCACCACCAACTTCCTGATGACCTTTAAAGGTGCATGGTACAAGGTTGGGAGCAGCTATACCCTTCCCTTCTTCCTGGTCGGCATCGTCTTCTATTTTACCGGTTCGATGCAGGGAACGGCCGAAGCCTTCCGGAGCACCAACCTGATCTGGCATTTTACGGATTTCACAGTGGCGCATTCCCATCTTACGATGTACGGGATCATCAGCTTTTTCCTCTGGGCGGGCATGTATGCCATTATGCCCAGGCTGACCGGAAGGGAAGCGCCGCAGATCACCGTGGGAGCGCATTTCTGGCTGGCCCTTATCGGGTTGCTTTTCTATACGGTTCCGCTCATGTACGGGAGCACCCTGAAAGGCCTCTTATGGCTGCAGGGGAAACCCTTTATCGACGGCGTCGTGCTGATGGCCCCCTATTGGCTGTGGCGGGCTATCGGCGGCAGCCTGATGTGGATCTCTCATCTCTTTTTTGCGTACAACATATACAAGATGTGGCCGGCCCGCGAGTCCCCGGATATAAAAGAGCAGGCTATCCGGATACTGGGGGAAAAGACTGCCGCCGTTTGACTTATGCATAAATCGTCGCATGCACTATGGAATTTTTTGATAATCATAAAAAGCTTTTCACTGCCGCCGCGCTGTTCTTCGTGGGTCTGACCGTCCTGGTAGCCATTGCCCCGGCGATCCACAACCAGAACAGCAACGCATCGCTGCCCGGTGCCGCGGAATTGAGCCCGGATGCCGCCCGGGGGAAAGCGATATTCGTGGCCAACGGCTGCGTAGCCTGTCACACCCAGCAGGTCCGCAATGTGGATATGGACAAAATATGGGGATCCCGGCCCAGCCTGGCTGCCGATTACGCGGACATACACCGTACAGATTTCTGGAGGAATACGGCCACCCTGATGGGCACCGAACGCACGGGCCCGGATCTTACCGATGTGGGGAACCGCCAGCCGAGCAAAGACTGGAACCTGGTGCATCTCTTCAACCCCCGCATCGTGGTGAAGGAGTCGGTCATGCCGGCTTATTCCTGGCTGTTCACGGTCAAGAAAAGCCCTGACTCTTCCGATGTGGTCGTGAATGTGCCCCCCGGGTATCTGAAAGGGAAGGAAGGAAAGGTGGTGGCTACCCGGGATGCGCTCTACCTGGTGGCCTATCTCCGGTCGCTGAAGCAGGTGAAGCTGCCGGATGGGATGCCGCCGCCAGGGTTTTTGTATAAAAAGGAAGCGGCAAAAACGGAAGGCAAGCAACCGGCTGTGGCCGGCGGGCAGCAGCTCTTTACCGCGAACTGCCAGAGCTGTCACCAGGCGAACGGGGAAGGCCTTCCGGGCGCCTTCCCGCCCCTGAAAGGAAGTCCTGTCGTATTGGGAGATAATCTGGAAACCTATGTAGGGATCATTATGAATGGCTACGATGCAAGAGCGGAGTATGGGGTGATGCCGCCGGTAGGGACCAATATGGATTTTACCGAGAACGAGGTGGCTGCGCTGATCAATTATGAGCGCAGCAGCTGGGGGAATAACGGCAAGCAGGTGACACCCGAAGAGATAAAGAAGATCATGGATTTTGTCAAGCTAAAGCCTGCAGATAAATAATGCCGGGCATGATAATGCTTATTACACAGGGACGGGTTGATGCGAGGCGCGATCTGACCGTACCTGAAAAAAATAATAACAGATGAAACGACTGTTCTTTCTGCTGTGTCTGCTGCTGACCGCTTCTGCTGCCATGACCTGCCCGGTCTGCGATACCCGGCAACCTGCGGCATTGAGGGGTATTACGCATGGGACGGGCCCTGAAAGCCGATGGGATTATCTCATTGTGTGGGCCATGGTGGCTATCGTGCTGGCGACGCTTTTCTTTTCGGTAAAATGGATGATCCGGCCGGATGAGGGCGGAGAGGATCACATCAAGAATTTCATTTTAAACAATCCGTAAATGGAGGAGAGAAGCACCATATTTGTTTTTATAGATGATGAAAGCAAGCCTTTGGCGAAGCTGGTATCGCCGGTCACCCTTGAGCTGGATACCCGCAAATTACCCGACGGCGATCATGTGCTGAAGATCGTCAGCAAGGATCCTTCCGGGAAAGAGGGTATCCGGAAGATCCCCTTTGTAGTGCGGAACGGACCCGCCATTGTAGTGGAAGGCATCCGGGAGAACGATGTGGTGGACGGCGTCCTTCCCCTGATGGTCAACGCATACGGGAAGGGCGATCAGAAAAACTTTGTGATCGTCGGCAGCGAAACGCCCAAAGGCATTCCCTCCTGGGTCTGGATCATGGTGGTCGGATTCTTCGGCTGGGCCCTGTATTATCTTATTACTTATTTCACTATTTAAATATCAGCATGGTCATGAAATGGAGCAGACTGATCATCATGATGAGCATCTATATGTGGATAGGATTTACCTGCGCCATCAGCTTTATGGAAGCCTGGCTGAAATTCCGCGCGCCGGGCGTTTCGCTCCCGGTGGGACTGGGGATCGGCAGGCTGGTCTTCTCCGCTTTGAATAAGGTGGAATGGGGGTTTGTGATCGTGCTTACGGCCTGCTTCCTGTTCGGGGAAGACAGGGGATTGCTGACGCGGATGAACCTTGTGCTGTATATCGTGATATTGCTGCTGCTCGCTCTTGAAACCTTCTGGCTGCTCCCCCGTCTGGACGCCCTGGCCGCCGTCGTCATCAGCGGAGAGCCGGTTGCCCCCTCCCGGCTGCATATCTATTTCGTGGCGGCCGAGCTGCTGAAGACCCTTGCATTGCTGTTCCTGGGCGCCGGACTGTTCCGCGCTTTCCATCTTGCAGACCTGAAGACCGTCATACCTGTTAGTTCACCCATAAAACCAGATTAATATGATTATCACGCAAACGCTGGATGTGACCCAAATTGAGCCGAGGCTCAAGCACCCCACTATATTCAGTCATTTTGATGCGCTTGAGCCCGGAGAAGGGTTCTGTATTTCCAATGACCATGATCCCAAGCCATTATACTATCAATTGTTGGGAGAAAGAGGCAACATCTTTAGCTGGGAGTACCTCGAAAACGGTCCCGATCTGTGGCGGATAAGGATCGCCAAAAATGAAGCGGAAGAGGGTGAGGTTACCGTAGGAGCGATTGCCGCCGGGGACAGGCGGAAGGCCGAGGTGTTCAGAAAGATGGGAATCGATTATTGCTGCGGCGGGCAAAAGACGCTTAAGGCGGCCGTAAGCGAAGCCGGTATACCGGAGGAGCGGCTCCGGGCGGCCCTTAAAGAAGCGGAGAAGACTGCGCCTTCCGGGCCCGTGCACGATTATGACGGGTGGGATCTCGGCTTCCTGGCTGATTATATTATCAATATCCATCACCGTTATGTTAAGGACAATGCCGAAGCCATAACGGAGCTGGCGCTTAAAGTAGGCCGGAGGCACGGGGATCATCATCCTGAATTAAATATACTGTCTGAGCGGGTTCATCTCTTTATGGATGATCTGCTGCAGCATATGGTGAAGGAAGAACGCGTATTGTTCCCGCAAATCAAGCGGATGGCCGCCGGCGGGAATGCAGGCGCTGTCGCTCCGGGGCTGATAAGCAATGCCGTAAAAATGATGGAGCAGGAGCACACCACCTCGGGCGACGATCTTCGCTTTTTCCGCCGGATCACCAGCGATTACAGCCTGCCGGCAGATGCCTGTAATGCTTATGCCCATCTTTTTGAGCAGATGAAGGCATTTGAAGATGATCTGATCCAGCATCTTCACCTTGAAAACAATATTTTATTTCCAAAGGCGGTGAAGCTGGAAGAAACATGGCCTGCCTGATGCAGGGGATAATAAAGAAGCATCAAACTTTTTATCATGACACAAAAACCGATTAAACGGGATGAAAACATACGGCATTTTTCAAAGGAACATCACTTCAGCCTGCTGTTTTGCTGGAAAATACGGCAAGGCATAAAGAAGGATGTCGACCGGGAACGGATACGCCGATATGTGAAATACTTCTGGGTCAAATGCTTACAGCCGCATTTCCAAACCGAAGAGGAACTCCTGTTTGTGCCGTCGGGAAGCAGGATGGTACAGCGGGCCCTGAACGAGCATAAGCTTATCGGCGAGCTGGTTGCCGTTATCCTGAAGCCTGCCGCCCGGGATGTTTCAAAAAAACTTTCCCTGCTGGCCGACGCGATCAACGATCATGTGCGGTTCGAGGAGCGGCAGCTGTTCCCGCATCTTGAAAAGAAGCTGGGCAGGACAAAGCTGCAATCCATCGGTGAACATATGCCCGAGGAGATACCCGCAGACGAATACCGGGATGATTTCTGGAACTGGCCCTCCACGTTGTGAAAAAGTTCCGGCCGTAAAAGCTTTCTGAGATGACCGTCATTTATCCATATACGAAGATATCCAGCATCATCAGGGCCGATAAGGACAGCATAACCGCGATCTCGTCCCTGTCCCGGCCGCTTGAGAAGCTGCGCAACCCGGTGCTCCGGAAGGTCATGGCCTCCCGGGTGACCGTGGCGGAAGCGGCCCACATCGGCGGCTGCTCGCTGGAAGATATTGCCGCCGTCCTGCGACCGTTGGGTTTTTATCTTATGAAGGGCGACGAAGAGACATCTGATGATAAGACCGGGAAAAAGCCGGCGTGGCTTTTGGAGGCGCTGCGCGATAAAGGCTGCGCTATACACATATGGGAGGTTGCAGCGGGGGATGTACGGCTGCTGATATACAAAAAATGAAGGTATAGGTCATGGATAATGTGCGCATCGGAAAAGCTCCGCCCGTATGGGCGGTGTTGCCGTTCTTTGCTGCGGGAACGATATTCTTTTTGGCCATGGCGGTAATGCTGCTGCTCTCGGGCGATAGCCTTCGGGGAAATTACTTTGATCCGCGGTTGCTGGCCATTGTGCATACCGCGGCGATCGGATGGGGCACCATGATCATTTTTGGGGCGGCTTATCAGCTGCTGCCGGTCGTTTGTGAGCGGGATCTGTACAGTCCCCGCCTGGCGTTGTTGTCGTTCGTGCTGTTGCTGGCGGGGGCTGTTCTTTTGATCGGCAGTTTCTGGTATTTCCGGACAGGCCCGTTGATGATCGCTGGCGGCATTCTTGTCGTGCTGTCTGTCTTGTCCTACTGCATCAATCTTTACGGCACTGTCGGCATTTTTCATAAGCCGGACATACAGCGGTTATTTCTGCTCAGCTCTGCCGCCTGGCTGTTATTTACCGTCACAATCGGGTTATTACTCGCTGTAAACCTCGCCTATCCGTTTATCGGCAGACCGCATCTGGAGATACTGACCTTACATGCGCATGCCGGCCTCGCGGGATGGTTTTTACAGCTGATCACCAGCATTGCCAGCCGGCTGTTGCCGATGTTTCTTCTGGGTAAGCCCCGTCCCGGGAAATGGCTGCAGTGGTCGTTCCTTCTTCAGCAGACAGGGCTGGTCCTTTTTCTTGCGGACAGTTATTTCAATGGCAGCAGCTGGCGGGTTATGCTGTATGCCGCTGTTTTTTCAGCCGGCATCTTCCTGTTCATGTATTATCTGTACAGCGCTTTTCGTGGCAGGTTGAGGAAGACGGTTGATCTTCCGATGAAGCAGAGCCTTTTTTCCTTTGTTTTTTTATGGCTGGCCATAGCCTGTGCCCCCGCTGTATATTTCCTGACCGATAGCCGCTGGACGGTCATCTATGGTCTCTTGCTTTTTTGCGGATGGATCAGCGGCCTTATACTGGGTCAAACCTTCAAGACGCTGCCTTTTATCATATGGAATTTTCATTACAAAGCGGTTAACGGAAAGATAAAGACGCCCCTGCCCCGCGATCTGTACAGTGCTTCCCTGGTCCGCTGGCAGCTCACCGGCTTCATCCTCTCCCTGGCCGTGCTGGGAACAGGGATAATTGCGGACCGGGCGATGCTGATCCGCTCCGGCGTTTGGCTGTGGCTGATTGTCGCTGTCCTGTACATGTGGAATGTGTCAAGAATTTTCAGTCACCGTATCAAAAACAACACTGATGAAAGTGGACATACATGACCCGTTTTTCAGCCAGAAAATGACGGCGTTGCATGCGCTGCACGGCGTGATGGACCCGGAGCTGTTTATCAACATCATAGACCTCGGTCTGGTCTATGACATCAGCTTTCTTGAAGAGGAGAAGATCATCATCATCATGACGCTCTCCACCCCGCATTGTCCCCTGGGGGAGGCGATAAGATCGGGTGTGGGGAATGTGCTGCGTCCGCTCTTCCCGGAGCGGGAAGCAGAGATAAGGATCGTATGGGAGCCGGCCTGGAGCCCTGCCATGATCACCGAAGCGGGGAAGCAGGAACTGGGTATATAGCCGTAAGATCAGGGACCTGATGACCTTCCCTGCTGACAACGGCCGGGCCTCAAACAATCTTTTTCCGGTGAACGAAATCCCCGAAATGTTCGCCTGCCAGCCTATCCCCGGAGAAGCGCTGCAGTATGCCGCCCAGCTCCTGCAGGATATCCGCCTCGGCCAGCATTTCCTTATATAAAGTATTCAGGCGGTCCCCGTTATGACTGGCGCCCAGATACAGGTTGTACTTTCCGACGGTGCGGCCCACAAGTCCTATTTCTCCCAGTCGCGAGCGTGCGCAGCCGTTGGGGCAGCCTGTCATGCGGATATTGATCTCTTCTTTTTCAAGCCCGTTCTCTTTCATGAGGATATCCAGCTTGTCGATCAGCGAGGGCAGGTAGCGTTCTGCCTCTGCAAAGGCCAGCCCGCAGGTATTCAGGGCCACGCAGGCCAGGGAGCTGAGCCGCAGTCCCGTATAAGCGGCGCTGTCCGCTATATGATAAGCCTTCAGGATGTCTTCGATGGCGTTTTTATCCGCCGCCTCCACATTTCCGATGATCAGGTTCTGATTGCCGGTGAGCCGGAGATCGCCCCGGTGTATGCGGGCTATCTCGCGCAAAGCGTCCTTTAGCGCCCGTTTCCCGTTGTTTCTGACCCTTCCGTTTTCCACAAAAAGCGTGTAGAACCATTTTCCGTTGATGCCCTGCAGCCAGCCGTACCGGTCGCCGTTGGTGTCAAAATGGTAAGGGGCGGCGGGTAGGAGCTCCCGGCCCAGCCGGTTTTGCAATTCGGCCACAAACCAGTCCATTCCCCTGCGGTCGATCGTATATTTTATGCGGGCGTTTTTGCGGTTCAGCCTGTCCCCGAAATCGCGCTGAATGGCCATGACCGTTTCGGATACGGCTATGATCTCTTCAGGAGCAATAAAGCCGATCACATCGGCCAGGCGGGGATAAGTGCTGCTGTCGCCAAAGGTAGCGCCCATGCCGCCGCCTGCACAGACATTGAACCCCTTTAGTTTTCCGTCCTCTTCAATGACGATAAAGCCCAGATCGCTCGCAAAGATGTCAATGTCGTTATTGGGCGGCGTCGCAATGCCGATCTTGAATTTCCGGGGGAGGTACCTGCGCCCGTACAGGGGTTCCTGCTCCTGCTCGGGGCTGCTGATCACTTTTTCCTGATCCAGCCATATCTCGTAATAGGCCTTTGAGCGGGGTTTGAAGTATTCGCTTAGCCGGACGGCATGGGCATACGCTTCTTCGTGGACGGCAGATTGATACGGATTGGGATTGCACATCACGTTCCTGTTCACGTCGCCGCATGCGGCAATGGTGGTGAGCAAAGCGTCGTTGATCAGTTTAAAGCTGGCCTTCAGGTCCTTTTTCAGGATGCCGTGGAACTGGAATGACTGGCGGGTGGTCAGCTTCAGGGTCCCGTTGCCGTATTGATCTGCCAGCTCATCCAGCAGGAGCCACTGGGGAGCCGTTACAATGCCGCCGGCCGCGCGCACCCGGACCATGAACTGGTACAGCGGCTCCAGCTTTTGCCTTTTCCTTTCCTTTTCGAGGTCCCTGTCCTGCTGCTGGTAGGAGCCGTGGAACTTGAGGATCTTCATATCGTCGGGAGTTAAAGATCCGGTCAGCGGATCCGTCAATCCCTGCTCAATATTTCCTCTCAGATAGTTACTGTTCTCTTTCAGGTGTTCTTCCGGGGAAACCGCTTCCTCCGCAAATGTTTCTTGATTCATCGGACGATTCAGATTGTAGTAAAATACGGGTAGTTCTTTTGTCTGCTAATACACATCGCTTTGATAACGGCCGGAATGCTGGAGGGTCTTTATATACGCTGCGGCTTTCTCCGGGCTCATCCCTCCGTATTCCCGGATAATGCTGCTCAGGCTCTTGTCCACGTCTTTGGCCATATGTTCCCTGTCCCCGCAGACATAAAAATGTGCGCCGTTCTCCAGCCAGTCGAACAGCTCTTTCCCGTGCTCCAGCATTTTGTGCTGCACATAGACTTTCTCCCGCTGGTCTCTCGAGAAGGCCACACTGGCCCGGGTGAGCGTTCCTTCTTTAAGATGACGAAGCCATTCGGCCTGGTAAAGGAAGTCCGTGGTGAAGTTCCGTTCCCCGAAGAAAAGCCAGGACTTACCTTCGTCTCCCCTCGACGCCCTTTCCTGGATGAAGGCCCGGTAAGGGGCTATCCCCGTCCCCGGCCCCACCATGATAACAGGAGCGTCGGGATCGGCCGGCAGTCTGAAACGGGTGTTGGGATCCACAAAGATCCCCACCTGGTCCCCTTCCTGTATCCTGTCTGCCAGGAAAGAAGAGCAATGGCCTTCCCGGGAACGGCCGTGCGCGGAATACCGTACTGCCGATACCAGCACGTGTACTTCATCGCCGACCATACCCTGACTGGATGCGATCGAATACATCCGGGGCGTATTTTTACGTAGCAGGGATAGCCATATTTCCGGGCTGAGGTCAGCGGGATAAGCGGCAATGAAGTCGAGGATATCCCGTCCGTGCAGATACTTTTTCAGCCTGCCGTCGTCGGCCAGGATTTCTTTTATCTCCTTGTTTCCGGTAATCTCGGCATGGCGCCTGAGGGATACGGCGGTCAGAGGAGTCAGCTCATAGTCTTCCATAAGCGCATCCTTCAGCGTTTTCGGGCCCCGGTATGATTCAACAAGCTCTTCTCCGGAGGCCTGTAAAAGACCCAGCGCCCCATCCACCAGCCGGTTGGAGTTCAGCGCATAAATACCCAGCGCGTCTCCCGGTTCATACCGGAGACCGGAATCGCCCAGATCGAGCTCCAGATGGTAGGTTTCTTTGGTTGAGCCGCGCCCGTTGAGCTTGATCTTCTGCAGTACGGTAGCGGAGAACGGGTGTTTCCGGTCGTAGCGGGGCGAGCCATCCTGAGGAGCAGTCTTGTCTCCGGGGAAGCCGATCAGTAAGCCGTTATGACTTACCGACAACTGTCCCAACGCGGTGATCACTTCCTTTATCCATCGTTCATAATCGTCCTCAAAGTCCACATCGCAATCGATCCGGGGCACCATGCTGCTGGCATTTAACTTTTCAAGGGCTTCTTCAAAATCCTTTCCGGTCTTACAGAAGTAAGTATATGATGTGTCTCCCAATGCCAGTATGCTGTAAGACAGGTGGTCCAGCTTCCGCGCTTTGCTGCTTTGCAGGTACTGCAGAAAATCTTCCGCCTGGACCGGCGGTTCGCCGTCCCCGTCGGTGCTGACGATGATCAGCAGCTGGTCTGTATCCGAGAGCTCCTTTATCTTGAATGAGTCCATGTCGGATACTTTTACCGCCCTGCCCGCTGCCTTGATCCGCTTTGCGGCTTCCCCGGCCAGCCGCTCGCTGTTACCGGTATGGGTACCGTAAAGGATATATACCGGCTTGGCTTCCGGAGCGGTGGACGGTGCCGTCTCATCTTGTCTTTCCGCCGGCAGCGGGGTTTCCAGCAATGGACTTATCCCGGCAAAGTAACCGGACAGCCATTGGGCCTGTCCGGCGCTCAGGCCGGACAGGGACTCCACGAGCTGCTTCCCCTGTGTTTCCGAAAAAGGCCCCTTTACTATTCCTGTTGTCCAGTCCATCTTGATCAATTGCCCGGCTGCGGGGTGTAACGAAGATATTCATTCACGGTCCTGTGTCCTTTGGGGAAAGTCTTGGGTATATCGGCGTCTTTGACAGAAGTGGCAATGACAACATCCTGCCCCGGTTGCCAGTCCACGGGAGTGCCCACGCTGTATTGCGAAGTCAGCTGCAGGGAGTCCAGCACACGGAGTATCTCTGTGTAGTTTCTTCCGGTTGAAGCGGGATAGGTGATCACAGCCTTGATCTTTTTATCGGGACCGATAAAAAATACGGATCTGACCGGCGCTGTTGAGGAGGCATTGGGATGGATCATCCCGTACAGTTCGGATACCTTATGATCCGGATCCGCAATGACGGGGAAGTTTACCGTGCAGTTTTGCGTCTTGTTGATGTCCTTGATCCATCCGTGGTGGGATTCGAGATCGCCTACGCTTACAAAAATGACCTTTGTTCCTCTTTTTGCAAATTCGTCTCTTAACAGGGCTGTGCGACCGAGTTCCGTGGTGCAGATAGGCGTATAGTCGGCAGGGTGTGAAAAAAAGATACCCCAGCCGTTTCCCAGAAATTCGTGAAAGTTGATGTTGCCGTCTGTGGATACTGCGCTGAAGTCGGGAGCAGTATCGCCGATTTGTAAGCTCATGTGGTGTGGTTTAAGATGTGTGATAATTATTATTGTTAATATATAGGACTTATAGGTTTATAATAAGCATTTCTCATCTTCCGTTCTTCAGGCTCAGGCGCTGACCGGGTCCGGGCTTATATTGATCTCTTCCCGGAGGAACTTGATGAAATAATCAAAGAATACGGGATATTCCCTTTCCCTGATCCTCGCCATAAACTGATTCCTGAAAAAGCCTTCCTTGGTTACCTTGATGGCCTTTATCTCCTCGGTGATATAGGGCCTCAGAGCCCAGTTGGCCATGACGATCACCCCCATATTGGCCTTTGCCATTTCAATGGAGGCCTCGGTCAGGGGCAGTACGATCAGCTTCTTCGGATTAATCCCCTTGGGTATGAGCAGGGACCGGAAAACCGATACGGTATCCAGCGGCAGGGAATGTATAATGAGGGGGATATTTGCAAAATCCTCAGCGCTCACATATTCCTGGCCTGCCCAGGGATGATGCTGCGATACCACAGCGAGCATTTCGTCGGTAAAAAGCTCGATATACTCGATCTTGTCTGTTTGTTCGGGATTGCTGGTAATGGCAAGATCAAGACTCCCGTCCATCAGCTTTTCAATGGGCCGGTGCGTAGCCTCGAAGACGATCTCTACCTCTACATTCGGGAAAGCGCTTTTGAATTTCTTCAGCACCGGCGGCAACCAGTGATAGCTGGTATAGCATTCGGTGCTGATCTTGATCACTCCCGTTTCCCCGTTCATCATTTTTCTGATCTCCGCTTCTGCCGCATCCAGCTCTTTTAATACCAGGTTGGCTGTGGCATATAGCCGCTTTCCCGCCGGGGTAAGGATCAGCTTCTTGTTCCTTCTGAAGAAAATGGGCGTCCCGAGCTGCAGCTCAGCCTCCTTCAGCTGGTAGCTCAGCGCGCTTTGTGAAAGATGCAGCTGGTCAATGGCCCGGGTGATATTGCCTTCTTCTACAATTGCCTTTATAAGCCTGAGATACCTCGTTTCCATGTCGCTCCTTGGATGAATCGCTTCCTTCCCTGACTCTTCGTCAGCGGGTAACTGAAACATCACCACTCATTTCTATGCAATTGGCAGAATGCAAACCTGTTGTAAGAAAGAACAGTCTTATTTTCAGTGAACTGGCCGGATGCGTTGTTTGCTCCCTCAAAATTAAGACACCCCGGGTAATTATTCCATGAAATTCTCCCATGAACACCATGAAAAAAATAGATGCAAGCAATCAAGGAATGCTTATGCCGAGTGCTTCAGCGCAAGGATATATCCGTGATGCCGTCCTTCATGATAAAGCAGGCAGAATGCCGGGATCTTTGCATGTATACCGTAGAAGAGATAAATTTGGGTGAGGATTACCCTTTATCCCGTCTGTAAATCCAGTTATAATCAACAGTACAACCATTCAGATCAGCTTAAAATGACAAAAACCGTAAGAAGGCTGTCGGGTATTGCATTACTTCCGCTATGGCTGGCGGTAGCCGGAATATCCGCCGGAGCGCAATCGCTTACCTCATATGTGGATCCCCTTATCGGCTCCGGAGGCCACGGTCACGTATTTGTCGGCGCCAGTGTTCCGTTTGGCATGGTGCAGCTGGGCCCCCAGAATTTTTTTAAAGGTTGGGACTGGTGCTCGGGTTATCATTACGGGGACAGCGTCCTGACCGGCTTTGCCCATACCCACCTGAGCGGCACGGGCATCGGCGATCTGGGGGATATCCTGATCATGCCCTATACCGGCCCGGTGAAAACCGGTAAGGGAAAGGAGCAGGTGCGCGGCAGCGGCTATGCCTCCCGCTATTCCCACCGGCGGGAAAAGGTAAGACCCGGCTACTATTCCGTTCATCTGGACGATTACGATATCCTTGCCGAGCTGACGGCCACGGAGCGGGTGGGCTTTCACCGGTATCATTTTCCTGCGGGCAAAAATGCCCATGTGATCATCGATCTCAGGGAAGGGCTGAACGATCAGGCTACGGATACCTATATAAAGCAGCTGGATGCCTATACCCTGGAAGGATATCGTTTTTCGAAGGGCTGGGCAAAGGACCAGCGGATATTTTTTGCCATCCGCTCTTCTGTCCCGGTCCGGGAGTTTGAAGTCTATAACGATACTGTGCGACTTCGGGGAAAGGAAGGCAAAGGCCGGGCCGTGAAAGGGCTGATCAGTTTTGACAAGGCTCCCGCTGTACTGGAGCTCAAAGTCGGGCTCTCTCCCGTCAGTTCTGAAAATGCTCTCGCCAATATCCGGACGGAGATCCCGGGCTGGGATTTTGAAGGGGTGGCGAAGCAGGCCGATGCACAATGGAACAGAGAGCTTTCCCGGATCACCATTCAGACCCGTAATGATTCCGATAAGCGTGTTTTCTATACGGCGCTTTACCATACCATGATCGACCCCGCCGTTTTTAATGATCATAACGGGGACTACCGCGGCACAGACAAAAAGGTGTATAAAAAAGCTGCGTTTACCAACTATTCGGTTTTCTCGCTCTGGGATACTTACCGGGCGGAGCATCCGCTGCTGATCCTTACCCAGCCCAAAAGGGTTGCCGATATGGTGAATTCCATGCTGGCCATTGATGATCAGCAGGGCAAGCTGCCCATCTGGCACCTGATGGGCAACGAAACCGGCACCATGGTAGGGATCAGCAGCCTGCAGGTGATCGCGGAA
The DNA here is from genome assembly GCF_039541075.1 of Compostibacter hankyongensis. Classification (NCBI taxonomy): domain Bacteria; kingdom Pseudomonadati; phylum Bacteroidota; class Chitinophagia; order Chitinophagales; family Chitinophagaceae; genus Compostibacter; species Compostibacter hankyongensis. The sequence goes on from NZ_BAABFN010000001.1 coordinate 252,425, forward strand.
GCCTATCTGAAAAACATCGGCGGATTTGATCCTGCCCGGGCCTATGCAGCGGTGAGGTCGACCGCCATGACCGATCCGCTCGGTCTGAAGTATGTAAAGGCCTTACAGGCGATTCCACAGGATGCCGAGCGACGGTCGGTAGCCAAGGGATTGGAATATGCCGTCAGCGACGGCAGCATCGCCCTCATGGCCAGGAAGATGGGGAAATCCGGCGATTATAGCTATTTCAGGAAAAGGGCCGGCGGTTATAAACGGTACTTCGATCCTGCCGACGGGTTTTTCAAAGGTAAATTGTCCGGAGGGCAATGGATGGCGGATTTTAACCCGTTGAAAAGCAATAATAATGTGTATGCCGAAGGAGATGCCTGGCAGTACCTGTGGCTTGTCCCGCAGGATGTGGAGGGGCTGGTCTCGCTGCTGGGCGGTGAAAAGCGCTTTAATAAAAGGCTGGATTCGTTTTTTATCCTGAAGCCCGACCCTACCGAAGACCTGGCGGACCTGACCGGTCTCATCGGTCAATATGCCCACGGGAACGAGCCCAGTCACCATATCGCCTACCTTTACGCCTATACGGGACAGCAGTGGAAAACCGCCAGAACGGTGCGGTATATTATGCATGATTTCTACCGCGACGATCCCGACGGCATCATCGGCAACGAAGATTGCGGCCAGATGTCTGCCTGGTACGTTTTTTCCTCCCTGGGGTTTTATCCTGTCTTTCCCGCTTCCGGCGTATATGTGATCGGCAGCCCCCTGTTTGACAAAGCCACGTTGAATCTGGCCAACGGCAAAAAATTCACGGTGGAAACCGTTCATAACGGCCCGCAGAATCTGTATATTACCGGCCTGGAGCTGAACGGAAAAAAATACGAAAAAGATTTCCTGCGCTACGAAGATATCATGAAGGGCGGGGTACTGAAGGTATTTATGGGCGACCGCCCTGCGCGTGATTTCGGAAAACTACCCGGTAACCGGCCGCCTTCACCTTACTGAGCTGTCTGAGTTTATTTCTGCGGATCAGGCGTCGCCCGCCGCAGCTTCCCGGAAAAATTCATCGAGCGTCCGGCTGCCGTAAGGCGGCGCCAGCATGTCCATCGTGAGCACTGTCAGCAGAAATTCGACGGGGCCATAGATCTTTACGGATGTAAAAGTGTGCAGCAGCCCCAAAGCAATGGTCTTTACCCAGACGGGGATGCAGGTGATCGCGGCTTTTTTGTTCAACGCTGCGAAGGCCATCTCTGCTATCTCCCGATGGGTCAGGATCTGCGGGCCGCCGATGGCTATTTCTTTTTCATTTTTTTCGAGGGCGCTTATGCAGGCTTCCGCCAGGTCCGCTCCGTGGATGGGATTGATCCTGAAATTTCCTTTACCGAACAGGTATATCCTGCCCTTTTCCGCCATCGTCAGAAATTCGCGCATATCCGCAAAAAATCCGTTCGGCTGTATAATGCAATAATCCAGTCCGGAACTTTTTAACGCCGTTGCAAATTTTTGCTTGGCCCTGATCATCTTCAGATGCTGCAGCCGTTCTGCGTTGGCGATAAAGATGAAGACGAACTTTTTTACCCCGCCTTGCTGCGCTTCGCGGAGCAGGTTCATGTTGGCCTGATAGTCCACGTCCATATAGGTGAGCCCGTCCTTCTGCCGGGTAATGCCGAGGGTGGAGATCACCACATCGATCCCGGCGCAGCAGCCGGAGAGGGTTGCGGGGCCGGTCGCTTCACCTTTAAAGACTTCATCCGCCGGAATATGCAGCTGTTGCAGCTTTTTGGTATTCCGGGCCAGGGCGCGGATGAAGTAATGTTGCTTTTTCAGCTCCCGGCAGAGATGGCTGCCTAAATATCCTGTCGCTCCGGCTACAAGTACCCTGGTCATGATATCGCGTTCTGATGGTTGAGATGGTAACCCGGTCATCCCGGTGCCTGAAGGTAACAGATTATGGGGGCTTAAAAAAATTTTGCGTAACCGAAAGGTTACATTATATTTGTAACCGAAAGGTTTCAGAACGTTAAAGAAATGAGAAGAGATGTTTTTCAGGCCATTGCCGATCCGACGCGCAGAGAGATCATAGGAATGCTGTCGCAACGGCCGTTAAACCTGAATGCCATTGCGGAGAACTTTGATATCAGCAGACCGGCGGTTTCCAAGCACATCAGGATACTGACCGAATGCGGCCTGGTGGCCGTACAGCTGCGGGGACGGGAACGGTATTGTCACGCGCAGCTGCATAAGCTGAAAGAAGTGGTGGACTGGACGGAGCGGTACCGGGTATTCTGGACGAAGAAATTAGATGCGCTTGAGGATTTTCTGGCGGCAGATCAAAGATCCGGAAAGAAGGTACAGACCAAAATCGCAAACAGAAAAATTTCAAAAAAGAACCGCTGATAATCCGCTGCAGGCGGACCGTCATTAAAAAAGCTTGACCGATGAAAAACGCACAGTCCGCCGGCGGGCGGGAAGCCCCCTTTGTCATTGAACGTATCTTGAATGCGCCGGCTGAGAAAGTCTGGCAGGCCATCACCGACAAGGATCAGATGAAGCAATGGTATTTTGATCTCGAGGTTTTCAGGCCGGAAGCCGGATTTGAGTTCAGCTTCTATGCCGGGCCGGATGAAAAGCAATGGCTGCATGAATGTAAAGTCCTGGAAGTGATACCCGGCAAAAAGCTGAAGTACAGCTGGCGTTATGCGGGTTATGAAGGTGTTTCTTTCGTCACCTGGGAATTATTTGCCGATGGCAATAAAACCAGGTTGAAGCTTACCCACGAAGGACTGGATACCTTCCCGGCCGATGTTCCCGAGCTCGGGAAAGAAAATTTTGCCATAGGATGGCAACAGATCATAGGCGCTTCCCTGAAAAACTATCTCGAAGCTACTGCGGATAGCAACCCGCCCTGTGCAGAGGCGCAGATGCTGATCCGAAAGCCGGCCGCTCAGGTCTTCGAAGCTTTTGTTGATCCCGGCATCACCGCGAATTTCTGGTTCACCAAAGGAAGCGGCAGGTTGGAGGTAAACAAAAACGTTACCTGGGAATGGGAGATGTATGGCGTTTCCGCCCGGGTAGTGGCAAAAGTGATTTTACCCGGGGAGAAGATATTGTTCGAATGGAACGAGCCGGCCCGGATGGTTGAGTTTACCTTTAAGCCCTATAAAGGCGACGCCACTTTGGTAAAGGTTACGGAATGGGGGTTCGACAAGCAGGGGGATGAGCTGATCGCCGCCATCAGAGACTCCACCGGTGGATTTACCACCGTGCTGGACGGCCTTAAGGCCTTTCTGGAGCATGGTATTCACCTGAACCTGATCGCGGACAAGTTTCCGCCGCAAAAATGAAAATCGTATCTTCCGGCATGATCCGTTTCAGATTTTTTTATCCCCTGTTATGTCTGGCCGGGCTCTGGCTGACTACGGGCACGGCTTTTTCCCAGGTGAAGGTGCTGAGGGTGTCCCCGCCGGCCACCGGGGCGGCTATCGAAACCGTACACGGTCCGCACATCGCGCTGTATGACCCGCATACGTCCTCCCGGCACCGGCTTATCCTGATGATCGTCGGCACCGGGGCGTCGGCGGAGGGGATCCGGCCGTTCGACAGCTGTTTTGCCGCCATGGGCTATCATGTTGTCAGCCTCGATTATAAGAATAATGTGATCACCACCACCTGCTCAAACAGCAGGGACAGCGGTTGTTTTGATCATTTCCGCGAAGAGATCGTTACGGGTACGCCGGTCAGCGAAGTGGTACAGGTAGATACGGTAAACAGCCTGTTCCACCGTTTTCAGCAGCTGTTGGCTTATCTCGCAAAAGAGGATCCGCAGGGTGGATGGCAGGAATTCGTCCGGCCGGACGGGCAGCCCCGCTGGGAACGTATTATCACCGCCGGCCATTCCCAGGGCGCAGGTCATGCCGCCTGGCTGGGGAAGCGGTTTCGCGTGGACCGGGTACTTATGTTTTCCGGTCCGCAGGATTATCTCAACCCATATCATATGCCCGCAGGATGGCAGTCCGGCAGCAGCGCCACGCCTCCTTCCCGGTTTTTTGCTTTCCTGCACCGCAAAGATCCTTTCGACGTTACCCACCAGCTGGCCAATTGCAGCAGGCTGATGGAGACCCGCCGCCCCGACACGCTGGCGGTACAGCCCGGCCGTCCCGTCCGCGGCCGGCAGCACATCCTGATCACGGACATACCTACGAAGAATCCGCACGGGTCCACCCTGAACCCGGTGTTTGTGCCGGTATGGCAATACATGCTAACGGCAAGGGGTAGACGCTGATCGCTGTTTACAGCGATTTTACAAACTCCGTCACTACGGCTTTATACTGTTCCATATCGGCTTCCGGCAGGGGTTGGAAGCGGAAGTTGCGGCAGGCTTGCAGGGTCTGCTCCAGTGCAAAGCCTTCCTGCGCCACGCTGTAGAAATAGCCTTTCTGCATCAGGTAGTCGCCCAGGTAAACCTGTTCCGTCTGGCCGGGGGTGGGTACCAGCACGGCCTTTTTCCGCATCCGTACCAGGTCCATGACGGTAGTATATCCCGATCGCGTCAGCACCAGCGCTGCCGCATCTATGGCGGCGGCGAGCGCGCCGGCGTCCAGGTGGTTCACCTGCCGTACCGTTGCGGAGATCATCCGGTCGTACGTGTTGCCGGGCTGTCCGCTGACGACCAGCGCTTTCAGCGGTAGCTGCGGCAGCTGCCGGAGAATGCTTTTCTCAAAATGGGTACGCTGGGGCTCCGGTCCGGAGATCAGTACCAGCAGGTCGTATTTTTTTTCAATCCCCGGCAGGGATTCAAAACGGGAAAGCGCTCCGAGATATCGGACATGGCGGGGCATATGTTTCGGGTGGGATAGAATCCCGGCCAGATTGGCGGGCCCTTCGAAATCCACCACCCAGCATTCCCGGAAACGGTTGATAAAAAAATAATTGATACGCTGCAGCCAGCGGTCCGTGCTGGGGTGAAAGGGGGATTTTACCAGCAGCTGGTGGGTCATGATCACACAGGGTATCCGCTTGTGGAACAGCCCGAGGCGGTTATCGGAGATCACGGCGTCGATCTTGTATTCGATGACCATCTCTTCCAGCCAGCGGCGCTCGCGTCGGATGGCTTTGCCGAGTTTAGGCACCTGCCGGAGCATCTTAATGCCAAAGCCGCTGCCTTTGTCGGCATACGTGATCCGGTAGCCCGGCAGAGGCAGGATGGAAAGCCGGGGAAATTCCTGCTGCAGCAGGGCCGCATGCTTCCCTTCGGCGCCGATCAGCACCTCGCAGCCCAGCGCGGTCAGCTCGCGGATGATGGGGATGCAGCGCGTGGCATGGCCCAGGCCCCAGTCCAGCGGAGCTACCAATATGCGTTTGGGTTGGGGAAAAGAAAAAGACAAAAGGTTGCCGTTTTTTTACGAAATTAGTTTAATTTAACTTTGTACTTTATTAAGAAATAGTTATCCGGAAAACCGGGACACGGCGCGCGTTCCCATGGGCAGACACCGGAGGGCAGGTCCCTCCTGCGGAATACCGGCCGGTGGAAGAAGGCCGCGGCAGCGATGGAGGTAGGGTTTCCGGCGAAAGCGCTGATATGGGCAGAAGAACAAAATGGTTGTGGTTCCTGTTATTATTAGGTACACTGGGGCTGGGAAGTTGTAAGGTGCTGAAAGGAAAAGGCTGCGGGTGTCCTTCTATACCCCGGGGCCGCATGCATTAACCCTTAAGAGAAAGCCATGCAAACAGCAGAAAGAGACCTACTGATTGTAGCCGGCGCTACCCGCTACAGCAATGCAGATATCGAAAAGGAAGTATTGCGGATCGTACACCTGCTTACCGGCGTGGAAACGCTGGCTTACACCCGCGGGGTGGTGGAGCTTATCGAGGTAAACCGCAACCGTATTACCAGCAAGATTTTTCCCCTGGACCGCGCCCTGCGGAGCAAAAAGCTAAAGCCCTTCCAGTTTATTTTCCACAAAAATTAGCCGCTCCTGAGCGCGGGATTTGCGTCTGCTGCGGTATGCCGCTCTCGCATTCCCAGGACGTGAAGCGCGGTCACGAAAAACCCGGCAGCCGATCTGACCCTCAAACCGGAAACCTCAAACCGGAAACCGGAAAATCGCGGATCAGAAACTTTTAGACCATCCCAAGGCTCCATTCCGAGCCAATCAACTTTAGGCGTTGAACTTTAAACCTTAGACTTCCGGAACCGGAAACCTCAAACCGGTTGCCGGTTTAGCGAAATTCCTGTAGGTTTGCGCCGTACCTGAAACGGTAATCAGTCACAACAGATTATTTTCTATGTCCGACCTGCTGGATTTCCTGCTGCCGGTGAGCCTTTCCCGGTTAAATCACGACGAGACCTATAACGATTTTCAGATCGGCAGTCAGGTCCTGCTGCACGATACGCAGTTTCCCGACTGGGAACCAGCCTCCGTAGTGCTGGTAGGCACGGGAGAACAACGGGGAGCCGGCACTGCGGCGGATCCGGGTTATCCTGACGAAATCCGGCGGCAGCTGTACCGTCTCTATCACTGGCATGAGGGTATCGTGCTGGCCGATCTGGGGAATATCCGGCAGGGTGCTACGCTGCAGGATACCTATGCGGCGCTGAAGACCGTGGTGCATACGCTCGTCACGGCGGGAAAAACCGTGCTCATCCTGGGCGGATCGCATGACCTCACCACGGCCCAGTACCAGGCCTATGTCCTCGGGAAGAAAATCGTTGAGGCCACGGTGGTAGACGCCCTGATCGATCTGCAGGAAACGCCGCATCCCCGTTCTGCGGCTTTTCTGATGGACATGCTTACGGGGCAGCCCAATTATGTGCGGCATTACAACCATATCGGTTTCCAAAGTTATTTTGTACATCCCCGTATGCTGGAAACGCTGGATAAGCTGCGGTTCGACTGCTACCGCCTGGGTAAGGCGCGGGAAAATCTGGAAGAGATAGAACCGGTGCTGCGGAATTCGGATATGCTGAGCTTTGATATCTGTGCTATCCGGCGTGCGGAGGCTCCGGCAGCAGGACTTTCTCCCAACGGCTTTTCCGGTGATGAGGCCTGCATGCTGGCCCGCTTTGCGGGCATGAGCCTTTCGCTCAGCTCTTTCGGCATATATGGCTACAACCCGCTCCGGGACCCCGGCGGGGATACCGCCCTCCAGATCGCCCAGATGATCTGGTATTTTATAGACGGAAAGTCGGTGCACAACCGCGAGGCGCCGCTTGAAGAAAAAACGGCCTTCCTCGAATTTTATGTCACCTTTACGGACGTAGCCACCACCTTTATAAAAAGTAAAAAAACGGGACGCTGGTGGATGCAGCTGCCCGGGGGCCAATACATACCCTGTGCCTACAGCGATTATCTCGCCGCCTGCAACAACGAGATACCCGAACGCTGGCTGCGGGCGCAGGAGCGGTTGTCCTGACCCGCGGGGCGGCGAGGCTTCCGTGTTTTAATTTTATGGCGATATGCGTTATATCCTCCTGTTGCTGGTCACCTTTACGCTGCCCCTGCATGTACTGCGGGCGCAGACCTCCCTGGCCCGGCTTGCGGAGCAGACCCTCATCAATGCACCGGGTCTGAACAGGGGATATGCCGGCATCTGCATCTATGAGCCGGCTACCGGTAAATATCTTTACGGGCATGATGATGATAAATACTTTACCCCTGCTTCCAATACGAAGATCTATACCCTGTATGCCGGGCTGAGCACGCTGGGCGATTCTACCACCGGCATCCAGTATCAGCAAAGCAGGGATACGCTTTATATCCGGGGTACGGGCGACCCGTCTGTGCTGCATCCCCATTTTGAGGAACAACGTGTGCCGGAGTTCCTGAACGGCGTTACGCTGCCCCTGGTGTTCACCAATCCGGGGTATGATAACGAAATCTACGGACCGGGCTGGGGTTGGGATGATTATAACGAAGAATACCAGCCGGAGCGGTCAGCCATGCCCCTCTACGGAAATGTCGCCCGGTTTACCGTCCGCAATTACAGGCTGCAGGTAATGCCGTCCTATTTTGAACCGGACCTCCGCACGGAGGCGGATGAAAGTCTCCATCCTGTACACTTCTTCGTGCAGCGGGACCGGGCCACCAATATCTTTGATCACCGCGTACGCGTGCGGGACGACGAGGAGGCGCAGGAGGTGCCCTTTGTAACAGACGGGGGAAGGGTCAGCGCCATGCTGCTCGAAGACACCCTGCACCGGGGCGTGCTGTACGATGCCCGTGCAGGCAACTCCCTCCCGGCGACCGGGTGGAAAGCGGTGAAGAACATCCCTTCCGACAGCCTGTACCGGGACATGATGTATCACAGCGATAACTTTTTCGCCGAGCAGGTATTGCAGATGTGCTCCATGCAGGTCTTCAACCGCATCGACACCCATAAAATGATCGGCTATATGCTGGAGCACGGGCTGAAAGGCCTTCCCCAGGAAGCACGCTGGGTGGACGGCTCGGGTTTATCCCGTTTTAACCTGTTCACGCCGCGCGACATGGTCTTTGTGCTGAACCGGCTTTACCGCGAATTTCCCCATGAGCGGCTGTATGGTATCTTTCCCACCGGCGGAAAGGGAACGCTTTCCCATCTTTACCGGGATATGGAAGGCGCCATCTTTGCCAAGACCGGCAGCCTGAGCAATAATTCTGCGTTGAGCGGTTACCTGATCACCCGCAGCGGGCGCACGCTGATCTTCAGCCTGATGGTTAATCACTATATCTGTCCTGCCGCAACGGTGCGGCTGGCGATGGAGCGCTTTCTGCGGGAAGTATACCGCAATTATTAAGGGGCGCCGGGCTCATGTTATGGGCGTCCCGGAGCCCTGCAGATGCAGCGCTATGGACCGTCGGACGCTACGGGGCGCCGCTTAGCTTCCTTCCGCGATCTTGGCCTTGATCTTGGCCTCCACCTCGGCGGCCAGCTCGGGGTTGTCCCGCATCAGCTGTTTGATGGCGTCGCGACCCTGCCCCAGCTTGTTGCCTTCATAGCTGAACCAGGAACCGCTTTTCTGGAGTATGCCGAAGTCTACCCCCATGTCCACGATCTCGCCGCCCTTGGAAATGCCTTCGCCGAAGATGATATCGAACTCCGCCAGACGGAAGGGAGGGGCCACCTTGTTTTTCACTACCTTTACCTTCACCCGGTTCCCGATGGCGCCTTCCCCGTCTTTGATCTGGGCCATCCGCCGGATGTCCAGGCGTACGGAAGCGTAAAACTTAAGGGCGTTCCCGCCGGTGGTGGTTTCAGGGTTGCCAAACATGACCCCGATCTTTTCGCGCAGCTGGTTGATGAAGATACAGCAGGAGTTGGTCTTGCTGATGGTGGCCGTCAGCTTGCGCAGCGCCTGCGACATCAGCCGGGCCTGAAGCCCCATCTTGCTGTCGCCCATCTCGCCTTCCAGCTCCCCTTTCGGGACCAGGGCGGCTACCGAGTCGATCACCACCACGTCCAGCGCGCCGGACAGGATCAGCCGGTCGGCGATCTCCAGGGCCTGTTCTCCATAGTCGGGCTGGGAAATGAGCAGGTGCTCCACATCTACGCCCAGCTTCTGGGCATAGTTGGAATCAAAGGCATGCTCGGCATCAATAATGGCGCACATCCCGCCCTTCTTCTGGGCCTCGGCGATGACGTGGATGGCGATGGTGGTCTTACCGGAAGATTCCGGCCCGTAGATCTCGATGACCCGCCCGCGGGGCAGCCCGCCCACGCCAAGCGCTACATCCAGCCCCAGGGAACCGGTAGAGATCGTTTCCAGCTGGCGCTCGCCCCGTTCGTTCATCATCATTACGGATCCTTTGCCAAAGTCTTTGTCGATCTTATCCATGGTAAGCCGGAGGGCTTTCAGCTTTTCGGAAGTTTCATTTGCCATAATAGTTGTTTTAGGATAAAAAACTAAAAATTTTAGTAAATATAAGAAAATTGCTAAAATCAATAGCAAAAATTTTATACCGATATACGAATGTAGGATGTGAGAAGGCAATCTAATTGCGCAGCGCCCCGGTCAAATTATCCAGACGGCCATCAGCTGGGCTACGATGCCCGCCATCAGGCCCCAGTAGAGCTCCCGCGGAGAATGCGCTCCCAGCAGGAGCCGGCAGGTACCCAGTACGCCCGCCAGCAGGATAAGCGCCATCAGCAGGGGCGCCGCGGAGAAATAGGGCGCGCTGAGGAGGGTAAAGCCCATACCCAGCAATCCCCCTGCCCCCAGCAGGTGCATGCTTATCTTCATAAAGATGTTACAGAGAAAGGCAATGATGATGGCGATAAAATTGCCCAGCATAAAAGCGGTGAGCTCCTGCGGAATATCTTTCTGATGACGGAAGACATAAAAGATCCAGAAATAGAAGATCATGGTGGCGGCATACGGGATGATCCGGTCCCGCTGGGTGCGCATATAAACAGACTGGATGAATCCCAGCGCCTTGAGCAATAAGGCGGTTATGCAGGGAAAAAGAATGGTATTGAGTATAACGGCGCCCAATACACGAAAGCGGAAGAAGCCCGTAAAAGCAGCAAAATGATAGGGATAGGCCCATACGATCAGCAACGTCCCGTAGAGGGGCATGAATACCGGATGAAAGACAACGGTAAAAAAATGAGCTGCAGCGCGTAACACGGGTGAAAAAGCCGGCATCTGCCGGGTTGCCTCCTCCGGCCCCATATGAGATTCTTCCGTCACGAATGGTTTTTGATACATGAAAGGGGAGCTAAGTTAGCAATTCCCGGGGAAACGCGCGCCCGGGGCGAAATATACCGGGAGAAAAAAGTTTTGGATTTTTATTCAGGATAATTATCTTTATGCAAACGATTGCTTGCCGCATGAATCCTGAAGGAATTTCCGAATCCGACCGCCGGCAGAAACCGTATCACCGGCAGCATCCTTAAAAAGTTTCCGTATGTAGTATCCATTAAAGCCTATGTTCTGACATTAACCAAAAATATCGTTATGCTTTCTTACTCCATCCTTCCCTCTCCTGAAACGCATACGAACACGGGACCACCCGCGGCGTTTCTTTTTCAAACAATCCCATTTTCTCCCCCTTCCGGCGCTATCCACCGGACGGCCGCAGGTCGTTCTCCGGGCGATGGTTCTTTCCGGGAAGTAGCTCCCTGCGCGGCGTCCGCGTCATGGACACAGGCGGAGACATCATAATCTTTTCCGTTTAATCGCCGGGGTATGACCGGCCTTTTTCTGCCCGAACAGGGTATCGGCGGAGCTGCGTCCGCGGTCCGGGGAAGCGTTTTCCTGCTGCCTGCCCCTGCGGTTTTATCAAGCCGGGTCAGGACAAGCCCGTGAAACCGGACAGGCAGGTTCCATGCGGGAGCCAGACTCCGCTATACGGAGAGGTACCTGTGAAAAAGGCAAAAGGTCTCATACTCCCCGAAGGTAAAATGCGGCGTCACGCGCCCATGCAAACAAAATACTCCACCCATGAAAAGATTTTTACCGCTAAATCTGCCGCCGGGCGGCAGATCGTATCCGAAACGGATACAGGACATGCGAACAACGTTTACGCTTTTCTTTATCATCTGCCTTCAGGTTTCCGCCCATGCAGGCGCCCCGGCAGGCCCGTTGCCGGCCCTACATGCAGACTCCCGGGACAGGCTTCATGAAAGCAGTCATAAAGAAGGCCATGCCCCCGGCCATCTGAGCGGATATACCGCTCATGAATGGCTTAAAGGATCCTCCCTCCCGGAAACTTCCGGCAAAAGAACGGTTCGGGATGATCATGAAATACAAGGCACCGTTACTGACGAAACCGGCGCGCCCCTTCCCGGTGTGACCGTCCGCGTCAAGGGCACTTCTGCCGGGACGGTCACCGACGGCGACGGAAAGTTCACCCTGAAAGTTCCCGAAAATGCTACCCTCATCTTCACTTATCTGGGCATGGGCGTCAAGGAGGTAACTGTCGGAAACAAGACGAACGTAAACGTCATCCTCGGAAAAGGGGCCGTGCAGCTCGGTGAAGTGGTGGCCGTGGGCTATGGTATCCAGAAGAAGGAAAGCATGGTGGGCGCAGTGGCCCAGGTTACCGAACAGCAGCTCAAACGTGCAGGAAATGTTCCCGACCTCCGGGAAGCGCTGGCGGCGCAGGTGCCGGGGCTCGTCGGGCTTACCTCTTCCGGCGAGCCGGGAGGCGTGCTTACCGGAGAAAGCGCGACCAATCTTTTCATCCGCGGGCAGACCACCTGGAACGGCAGCCAGCCGCTGATCCTCGTCGACGGCATCAAAAGGGATATGAACAATATCGATGTAAATGATGTGGCGAGCGTATCGGTGCTGAAGGACGCCTCGGCCACCGCCGTCTTCGGGGTGGAAGGCGCCAACGGGGTCATCCTGATCACCACCAAACGGGGAAAGGTGGGTAAGGCGCAGCTGCACTTCGATTATGTAGGTACCGGAAAGATGCTCTCCCGCCAGCCCCGTACGCTGGATTCCTATGCGGCGCTCATGGCCAAGGATGAGATGATTGAACGCGAAGGGGTCATCAACGAAGCTTCCTGGAATGATTATATGCCTTACGACATCATTACCCGGTACAAGAAACCACAGACCGATGAATATGCCGTAATTTATCCCAATGTGGACTGGAAGGATGCGATGTATAAAGATCTGGGATTCTCCCATAAAGCTACCCTGAGCGCACAGGGCGGCAGCAAAACGCTCCAGTACTTCGGCTCGCTGGCCTATCTGCATGAGGGGGATATGTTCCGGCGATACGACAACGGGAAAGGATACAGCCCCGATTACAATTTCGATCGGTTTAACTTCAGGAGCAATATCGACATACAACTCACCCGCACTACCAAGCTGATGGTGAACCTCTCCGGCTTTTACAGCCAGAAGAACACCAACTACAACAACGAGGGCAGTACCAGCAGGGCCGATCAATGGATGTGGAAAGCCACCTACGGCCTGGCGCCCGACCTGTTTCTGCCGGTATACCCCGACGGTCGCTGGGGGGCGAATCAGGAAGGCGGGAACAACACCGCCAATCCTGCCGCCGTAGTCTATAATATCGGTATCCGGCAGACCCGCACCACCCAGCTCAACTCCGATTTTACCCTCGAGCAGGATCTCGGCTTTATCACAAAAGGACTAAATGCCCGGGTGCTGTTTTCCTCCGATAACAGCCTGCGTTCGGAAGGAGGTATATACGACGTCACCAACCACGTGCGGCCCGGCGAAGCCTCGACGAATGTAGAATATGTGCAGATCTATCCGGAGCTCTACGAAGGACCTGACCAGGACCCCAGCGAATACATGGTCATACTGCCGGTCAGCGATGAAGAGTACGACTGGATACTGCGCCCCTGGAGCGTTCGCCAGGAAGCCATCGCTTCCTCCAACTGGTCGTCCTATATCCCCGTCTTCCGGCAGCTGACCTATCAGGCGCAGCTCAACTACGCCAGGCTTTTTAATAACGTGCACAACGTGACCGCCATGGGCATCTTCAAGCGGGAGCAATATGCGCGGGGAAGCATGTTCAAGAGCTACCGGGAGGACTGGGCCTTCAGGGCTACGTACGACTATGCCGCCCGGTATCTGCTGGAAGTAAACGGCGCTTACAACGGCTCCGAGCAGTTCGGGCCGGGGTACAGGTTTCATTTCTTCCCCTCCGTGGCCCTCGGCTGGAATATCTCCAATGAGCCGTTCTTCAAAGTGGACTGGATGGACCGGCTGAAGATCCGCTACAGCATGGGTGAGGTCGGGAACGACGATGTGGGCGGCGGGCGCTGGCTATATACCACTTCTTTCTCCTACGGCGGAAATGCGAGGCTGGGAGAAGCAACGGACGCCAGCAGTCCCTATACGAATTACCGGACCTCCGTTATCGGGAATCCGGACATCCACTGGGAGACCGCCTTGAAGAAAGACCTGGGGGTCGAGCTGGGCATGTTCCAGAACCTGATCTCGGTCAACTTCGATTACTTTACCGAAGACCGCACCGATATCCTCCTCTCGGGCAGCAGCAGAAGCGTACCGCCCTTTTTCGGCGCTACGCCGCCGAGCGCCAACCTGGGCCATGTAAAGTCCAAAGGCTATGAAATAGAGCTGGGTCTCAATAAAGCGTTAAACGCCGATCTCAGCATATGGGCCAGCCTCTCCCTCAGCCATAACCAGAATAAGGTCATCTTCAAGGACGATCCTCCTCTCGAATACGATTATCTGAAGGCCGCCGGATATCCCATCGGGCAGCAGCGCAGCCTGGTCAGAACGGAGATCTATCAGAACTGGGACGATGTATATGCCAGCGTGCCGACCGAAAGCAATGACGCGCAGAAGCTGCCGGGCTACTATGACATGATCGACCTGAATGCGGACGGCATGATCAAAAGCAGCGACGACATCATTCCGGACGGCTACTCGGAGGTGCCGCAGAATACCGGCTCCGTTTCCGTGGGGGCCGAATACAAGGGGCTCAGCGTAATGCTGCAGTTCTATGGTGTAAACAATGCCAGCCGTATCATCGCCTTCCAGAATTTTCAGAATTATACCGACATCCTGTATGGCGACGGCAACTTCTGGTCCAAGAGCAACCCCGGCGCCGGGGGCGTGCTGCCCAGATGGAAAACGCAGGCCAACAACATCGGCGATTATTACCTGTACGATGCCTCCTATCTGCGGTTAAAGACGGCCGAGATCGCCTACACCTTTGACAGCAAAACATCATGGCTGAAAAGAGTAGGATTCTCCAACCTGCGGCTTTACCTGAACGGCAACGATCTGTTTTTCTGGTCTGATCTGCCGGACGACCGGGAAACCACCTATAGCGGGGGGAGCGCCACCCAGGGAGCCTATCCCACCGTTAAACGGATTAACCTCGGCATTGACCTGACTTTCTAAAACCGAAAAGATGAAAAAAACTATCATCCGTCTCGCCATAGCGACAACGCTGTTGTTTTCGGCTTCCTGTGAAAAATATCTGGACAAGTCGCCCGAGGCCGATATCAACGAGAAGGAAGTATTCGGCAACTTCATCAGCTTCCAGGGTTTCATAGAGGAAATGTATGAGTGCATCATGGATCCCAATAAAGGCGGTGCATGGAACCAGTACCTGTTTGCCGATGAAACGCTGAACAATTATCCTTACGCCTTTGACAACGGCGATTATTGGGGAAGCGCCAGCTATTTTTACGGTGTAAACCCTACCCCTACGGATAATAACTCCAGGAACCGGAGGGTATGGGAATATGCCTGGTACGCCATACGCAAGGCCAACGAAGCCCTGGAGAAAATCGATCAGGAAGGCCTGTTCCAGGGATCGGAAGAAGAAAAGAAGCTGATCAAGGGCCAGGCCCTGTTCTTCCGGGGCTGGTTCTATTTCCAGATCGCCCAGTACTGGGGAGGCATGCCTTACATTACCCGGGTATTGAATCCTACCGAAAGTCTGGTGACGGAGGAATTCAACAGGCTCAGCTTCCAGGAAACCGCCAAAAAGATGGCGGAGGACTTCAGGGAGGCGGCCGAACTTCTGCCGGACGACTGGGATAAAACGGCGCCCGGCCAGGCCACTCTCGGACAAAACCGGGGAAGGATCAACAAGTTCTTCGCATTGGGATACCTCGGGAAAGCCTTGCTGTTCGGCGCCAGCCCCATGATGAATGAAGAGGCCACCGGTAAGAATGCCTACGACCCTGAGCTCTGCCAGCAGGCGGCCGAAGCCTTCGGACAGCTGCTGGACCTGGCAGACAAAACGGGTGTATACCGGATGCAGTCCTGGGACAGCTGGACCGATAATTTCTGGCGCTGGAACAACGAGCGTCCCGGCGGCACCGAAGTGATCATGCAGCCGACCATCTATGACAGAAGCCGGGTAAGATGGTCTACCCTGGGCGGTACCGTACCCTCTTCCCTCGGCCTGAACAGCGGATCCGCCGCCGATGTGCCTACCAACAACTTCATCAAGAATTATGCGATGGCCAACGGACTGCCCATTGACGACCCCAACTCCGGATATGACCCGAAAGATCCCTGGACGGGAAGAGAACCCCGGTTTTATAAGGACATCGTCGTAGACGGGGATAAGATATTCGACTGCTCCTGCGCCGACGAATATGCCCAGCTATACAACGGCGGCCGCCATCGCTCGCAGATCAACCCGCCGAGCGTAACGGGCTATTATGCCAAAAGGTATTCTCCGCTGGGCCCCGACTTTACGGTTTCAAAGGCAAACGGATTGCAGGCTTATGTGCCCTATCTCCGGCTGGCAGATATCTACCTGATGTATGCCGAGTCGGTATTGTACGCTTCCAAGGGAGGATCCCCGCAAAGCACCTCGGGGAATTATGCCATGACGGCCGTGCAGGCCCTGAACGTGGTAAGGAACCGGGCCCAGCTGCCGGACCTCGATGTGAAGTATGCTTCAGATAAAGGTTTGTTCTTCGAAGAGCTGGTAAGGGAAAGGGCTGTGGAGCTGGCCTTTGAAGGATCCAGGTTCCTGGACCTGAGACGCTGGAACAGGAACGGAGACCCGAGATACCTGAACAAGACGGCGCTCGATTTTGACCGGGGGCCAAACGGGAAGCCGGTAAACATCAAGGAACGGGTGCTGGTAAAAAGAGTGGTCGGAAAGAAGCACAACTGGCTGCCCATACCGGTTAAGTTCATCAATCTCTATCAGGGATTTCCCCAAAACCCCGGCTGGTGATGCTCGGGCCTGATCCGAAGGCTGCGTTGCAGATCCGGCGGCATCCTGTCCCTGAAGCAGGAAGCGTTGGGTGAAATAAAAACAAAATATCAACGGATGAAAAACAGATACATTCTAATAGGGTTCCTCCTGGCCGTGGCGGTTCCGGCTATCGCTTACCGTGCCGCAGCCCAGCAGCAAAAGCTGCATATAACCATGGCCGTTAAAGACGAGGAAGGCCGGCCCGTCGCCGATGCAGAGGTCTTCAGCGGCGATGCGCGGGCCAGGACCGATGCGAACGGAAAGTTTACCATCTCGGCGGACCCTTCCGATAAGATCGTGGTGGATGCGCCCGGCTTCGGTACTTATTCCGCCCCCGCGGAAACCTTTGAAACGGGGGGCGCCCTTACGCTGAAAAAGGAAGATGGGCTGTATGGTGAAAAGGCAAAGCTGCCGGCCGCTTTCCGGGAGGTGGCAAAGGGCGATCTTGTCGGCGCCATCACCACCATAGATGCCCGTAAGATCGGGAAGTACGATCATACCATCTGGGCCCGGGATGTGCTTGGAGGTGGCCGGCTGCTGGGCATGCTGGGCGCCGACCGTATCCGCGGCATCGGCCGGGGCATCGACATCGAGGACCTGACGGGCACCGGCACCGGTACGGTTGTTTACCTGGTCGACGGCCTGCCGCGCGACATCACCACGCTCCGGTTATCGGAGATCGAAAGCATTACCGTGCTGCGGGATGTGAATTCGGCCGTTCTTTATGGCAGCGATGCGGTGAACGGTATCGTCTCCATCAAAACCAAGAGGGGCGAGGCCTTTAAAAAAGAATCCAATTTTTCTCTCAATTACGGCATATCTGCGCCGAGGGAGCTTCCCAGGTATCTGAACTCCGCGGACTACATGACCTACTTCAACCGGGCCAGACAGAACGACGGCCTTTCGGATCAATTCAGCGAAGAGACCATAGCGCATTACCGCGACGGAAACCGGTACCGCTACCCGGATGTGGACTACTATTCCGATGAATATTTAAGGTCGGTCAAAAACTATTTTGATCTGAACGGAGAGTTTTCCGGAGGGAACGACCAGGCCCGCTATTATGCCGACCTCGGATGGAATTCGGCCGGGAGCCTGCTGAACTTCGGCGAAGGCGCAAAAGCCAGGAATAACAAGTTCAACGTTCGCGGAAATGTGGACCTGAAGGTGAACGACTGGATCAAGACCGCTGTGAACGTGGCCGGCTTCTTTGTGGATAATAAAGGTCCCCGCGGTGATTACTGGAGCGATGCGGCCGAGATACGGCCCTACGAATATACCCCGCTCCTGCCCATTGCGCTGATATCTCCGGGCGACCAGCTGTTGCTGGGCAGAAAGAATGATGTGGGCGGCACCTATCTGCTGGGCGGCAACTCCAATCATACGGAAACGCCCTTCGGCGACGGGTATTCGGGCGGCGTTAACGAGCGGGTGGAACGTACCTTCTCCTTCAACAACCAGATCGACGTGGACCTGGAAAAGCTGACGAAGGGATTGTCCTTTCATACCAACATCAGCTTTGACTATTATGCCCGGTATGACCAGGCGGTGGAGAACCAGTATTCGGTATATGAGCCGGTATGGTCGGAAGATCAGGATTCCATCATCGCTTTGAAGCAATACGGAAAAGACTCCCGGCCGGGAACACAGTCCATCGCCAATACCTATTTTGAAAGAAGGTTCGGGGCTTACGGCCTGTTCAGCTACGACAGGACTTTCGGCGGCGTGCACCATCTCACGGGCTCATTGCTGGGTTATCTGAACAATTATAAGCAGCAGGGAGATTTCCAGGGACTGAAGCAGGCCCATGCCGGTCTGCAGCTGGGCTATGTGTACAACAAAAAGTATATGGTGGATTTCAGCGGCGCCTATGTCAACTCCGTAAAGCTGGCGGAGGGACACCGGGGCGGATTTTCCCCCACCATCGGGCTGGGCTGGCTCATCAGCTCCGAAAATTTTATGTCCTCGGCAAAAAATATCGACTACCTGAAGCTGAAATTATCCGCGGGAATGCTGAAGACGGATTTCCTGATAAATGGCTTTTTCTATTATGACAACCGGTACGGAACCTCCGGCAGCTATAACTGGTACGAAGGCGGAAGAAGCCGGTCGGGCGTAAAGCCCAGCTGGGGCGATAATCCGAACCTGAATTTCAGCCGGCGGAACGAGATCAACCTGGGGGTCGACGGTTCTTTCTTTAACCACCTGCTGTCGGCCGAGGTGAACGTATTCTACGATGTATACGACAAGCTCGTTACGCGGCCCGGCACGGAATATCCCGGCTTTTATACCGATTTTATACCGTATGAGAATTTCGGGGCCAACGCCTACAAAGGGGCTGAAGTCGGGCTCGGTTTGCACAGGACGTCGGAAAACTGGTCGATCGATGCGGGGATCAATCTGCTTTACACGGATTCCAAAAGGACCAAGGTGGATGAGATCTACAACGATGCCTACCAGTACAGGAAAGGCCGGCCGGCGGATGCCAACTTCGGTCTGAAGGCGATCGGGTTGTTTGCGGATCAGGCAGATATCGACAACAGTCCCGTACAGTCCTTCGGGGCGGTAAAGCCGGGGGATATCAAATACAAAGATCAGAACGGGGACGGCGTGATAGACGATAACGATCAGGTTTACCTGGGCCGTTACCAGGCGCCCTTCTCCGGCGGCCTTCAGGTGAGGGTGGGCTATAAAAGTCTTACCCTCTATGTGCTGGGCGAAGGCAGCTCCGGATCCGTCGGCTTCCGGAGCAGCGACTACTACTGGGTGGACGGAAACAAAAAGTATTCGGAAGTGGTGCTGGGCAGCTGGACGCCCGAAACAAAGAATACCGCTACTTATCCCCGGCTGAGCTCCCAGACGAACGACAACAACTTCCGTACTTCCAGCTACTGGATGTACAGCGATACCTATTTCCAGATACGGCGGATCCAGGTCACCTACGCCATGCCCCGGGCCGTGAGGTCGGCCCTCCTGATGGAAAACCTGGATCTGTTTGTGGATGCGACCAATATCTGGCAGTTCTCCGGGAACAGGAAAATACGGAACCT
Organism: Compostibacter hankyongensis; assembly: GCF_039541075.1. Classification (NCBI taxonomy): domain Bacteria; kingdom Pseudomonadati; phylum Bacteroidota; class Chitinophagia; order Chitinophagales; family Chitinophagaceae; genus Compostibacter; species Compostibacter hankyongensis. The sequence continues at coordinate 272,127 of NZ_BAABFN010000001.1, forward strand.
TACCGACAAGGCAGAGCCGAATTACCGGACCTTCTCGATCGGTCTGAATGCGTCCTTTTAAATCATTTCAAACTCCGGATATGAAAGTATACAGGATATATGTTCTTCTGGCCCTTGCCCTCACCGTATCCTCCGCGGGGTGTAAGAAGATACTGGAACCCAACAATGACGATCACAGCACGTTCAACCGCGTTTACGACGATCCGTCTTTTGCCGAAGGCCTGCTGATCACGGCTTATACCCTCATCCCGACGAACGACTATAAATACGACGAGGTGGCTACGGACGACGCGGTGACCAACGACAAGTTCAGCGATCTGATGAAGATGGCCACCGGCGGATGGTCGGCGCTCTCCAATCCCGAGAATGTATGGGACAACTGCAACAAGGCGATCTTATACATCAACCGCTTTCTGGATGTTGTGGATACGGTGACCTGGAAGCGGACAAATCCGCAGCTGAACGAGCTGTATAACCGCCGGCTGAAAGGAGAAGCCTACGCCCTGCGGGGATTGTTCAAATACTACCTGCTGAGGAATCATGCCGGTTACGATGCATCGGGGGCGTTGCTGGGATTTCCCATCTACGATAAATTCCTCAGCTCCGAGGCGGATTTCTCCCAGCCGAGGGCCAGCTTTTCCGAATCGGTAAAGAGCGCTTATGCGGACCTCGATACCTCGCTCCGGTTTCTTTCGGCGGACTACGGCAATCTCAGCGATCTGAACGAGCTGCCTCCCGGCTTCGGGACCATAACCGATATCGGGGATTACAACACGGTATTCGGCGATGTCACCCAGCAAAGGATCAGCGGACGGCACGCGCGGGCGCTAAAAGCCCGCCTGGCGCTGCTGGCGGCCAGCCCGGCCTTTAATGAGGGCAACAATGTCCGGCTGTGGGAAGACGCGGCCGATTATACCGCCGGGCTGCTGGACGATATCGGCGGTGTGGGCGGACTGGATCCCCAAGGCGCCGGATTTTATCTCAAGCAGCAGGTGGACGATGCCAACCTGACCAGCGGGGATAAGAAGGATATCGGCGAGATCCTCTGGAGAAGACCCATCTACAATAACCACCAGCGGGAACAGGATAACTTTCCGCCTTCCCTGTATGGTAACGGCGAGATCAACCCTTCGCAGAATCTTGTGGATGCTTTTCCCATGGCCAACGGCTATCCCATTGATGCGCAGGGTTCCGGCTACGATCCGGCCAAACCCTATGACAACAGGGACCCGCGGCTGTCGTTATACATCGTATACAACGGCAGCACGATGAAAGGGCAGACCATCGGCACGGCAGCCGGCAGCGGCGACGACGCCATCGACAATCTTCAAAACGGCACCCGCACGGGCTACTATCTCAGAAAGCTGCTCCGGGAAGATGTAAACGTCAATCCCATCTCCATCTCCGACCAGAAGCACTACAATACACATATCCGTTATACCGAGCTCTTTCTGAACTATGCGGAAGCGGCCAATGAAGCCTGGGGGCCCGACGGCCGGGGAAGCCACGCCTACTCCGCCAAAGACGTCATCGCCGCCATACGGAAAAGGGCCGGCATCGCGCAGCCGGACAATTATCTCGCTTCCATCGCAACGCAGGAGGACATGAGGACGCTGATCCGTAATGAGCGGAGGCTCGAGCTTTGCTTTGAAGGCTTCCGCTTCTGGGATCTGCGCCGGTGGAAAGCCGACCTGACCGTGCCGGTGAAAGGGGTGAGGATTTCCGGTGGGAACTATCAGTATTTTACCGTGGAACAACGCAATTATAATAACAGCTACATGCATTACGGCCCGGTTCCGGATAAGGAGATCGTGAAATTCCACCTCACCCAGAACAAAGGATGGTAGCGTCTGTAAAACCAAAAAAGAAAAAATGAAAAAGAAATATATTGTCCTGGCAAGTCTGTCTGTCATGCTGTGTTCCTGTCATAATTTCGAAATAGCCCACCCCGATTTTGAATACACGTCGGGCTATTTCCCGTATCAGTTTCCCGTAAGGACCCTTGTACTGGGCGACTATATCTATGACAACACGAACGACAACAATCACCAGTTTCTGATCTCGGCCCATATCGGCGGGGTGTATGAAAACGACAAAAAAAGAACGTTCAGCATAGCAGTGGACAACAGCCTGACCGACCATATCCTGTTTTCGTCCGGCGGCGACACCATACGGCCCATGCCCGCAAAATACTACAGCCTGAGTGCGGATAACATCGTTATTCCGGAAGGAAAGATGTACAGCGGGGTAACGGTGCAGCTGACAGACGCTTTCTTTGAAGACCCTGACGCCATAAGGCTTTCCTATGTGATCCCCGTACGGCTCAAGGGATCGGAGGATGTGGATACCCTTCTGGCCGGGAAAACCGAGAGTCCCGATGCGGATCCCCGGGTGGCTTCCCAATGGACAGAGCCGCCCAAGAATTTTACCATGTTTGCCGTCAAATATATCAATGAGTATCACGGCAACTATTTTCATTATGGAAAAAGCACGCTCAAGGATTCGACCGGCGCCGTGACGGAGGATACTACCTACAGCGAAAAGTATGTAGAGAACAACCCGGTGTCCAAGCTGACCACCACCGGGCGGTACGAGGTGGCTTTTTCTACCTTTCTCCACACTTCCGTTTTGCCTGAAGAGGTTTCCATGTTGCTCACCTTTGACGGAAACAAGTGTACCGTTACTGCGGCGGCCGGCGCTCCCTACACGGTCAGCGGCATGGGTGAGTTCAAGTCAAAAGCATATGCGTGGGGAAACAAAAAAAGAGACGGCATCCAGCTGACCTATACCGTTTCCGACGGTAAAAACACGTGCACGGCGACGGATGTGCTGGTGGTCAGGGACAGAGAAGTGGTTATGGAAACCTATACTCCCGTTGTTTACTGAGATTTTTGAAAAACGATAAACAGTACATTATGCGAAAAAGAATCCTGTTGTGGCTGATCGCAGCGCTGATTTTTAGCCCGGGAAGAAAGCTGCTTGCCCAACGGAACTGGCTGGCCGGAAGTACCACCGAAACAGCCCTTGCTTCCGGTCTTGCACACATTGAAAGCTGGCGGAAAACGGAAAAGGAAAACATCCGTCAGCTGCTCGGCCGCCTGCCGGATACGGTAAGACAGACGTTGATCAGCCGGAGCGAAAAGGACCTCGATTATGCCTGGCCCAACCTGCCGGCGACCGTTTTTCTGCAGTTTGGCCAGAATGGCAACCGCACGAACTATCAGAACATGCGGGAGGCGAGAAGAAGGGTGCTGAATGAGCTGGTCATCGGAGAGCTGCTGGAGCGGAAAGGACGCTTTATTCCCCAGATCGTGAACGGCGTCTGGGCCATTTGCGAAGAAAGTACCTGGGCCTATCCCGCCCATCTCTCCCTGCAGAAAAAATACAGCCCCCTGCCGTATCCGGGGGAGGACATCATTGACCTGGGCGCCGCCACAACATCTTCGCAGCTGGCCTGGATCTGGTTTTTGCTGAAAGATACGCTGGCGGCAGTCTCTCCTGTTATCCCCGGCAGGATCGTATATGAGCTGGAGCGGCGGATCGTTACCCCTTATCTCGGCCGGGACGACTTCTGGTGGATGGGGCTCCACGGGCAATCGGTGAACAACTGGAATCCCTGGGTGAACGGGAATGTATTGCTCAGCGCCCTGCTGGTGGAAAAGGAAGATGCCCGTCTTACCGCAACGGTATACAAGACCATGCAGAGCGTGGACAAGTTTATCAACCAGTACCCTGAAGACGGGGGCTGCGACGAAGGGCCTTCTTACTGGACCATGGCCGGGGGGGCGCTGATCCGTTACCTGCAGTGGCTCGACGATGCTACGGCGGGAAAGGTGCGGATCACGGACCGTCCGCTTATCGGCAATATGGGCCGGTACATTTATAAGTTAAACATCGGCGGAAACGCGTTCGTTGATTTTGCCGATGCACACCCCGAAACCACGCCGGATATTACCGCCGTCTTCACCTTCGGACAGGCCTGCCGGGATGAGGACCTGAAGAGCTTTGCCGCTTATTTTGCCAGCCAGGACGGATCGGCCGCCGGGCAGTTTAGTCATATGCAGGGCAACCTGGACCGCTTTATCAGCTATCTGCAGATCTTTCCCGAGATACAGCAGGCGACCCCGCGGCAGCCCCTGCCCAAGACAGCATGGCTCCCCGACCTGCAGGTGCTGACCGTCCGCCGCCAGGCAGGGAGCGCCGAAGGACTATTCCTCGCGGCCAAAGGAGGAACGAATGATGAAAGCCATAATCACAACGACGTCGGCAATTTTATCATTTATGCCGACGGCAAGCCGGCCGTCATCGATATCGGCGTGGGCACCTATACCCGGCAGACCTTCAGCAAAGACCGGTACAAGATATTCACCATGCAATCGGCCTGGCACAACCTTCCCACGATCAACGGGGTGATGCAGCGCCAGGGGAAGGATTTCCGCGCCCGGAATGTGCATTTTTCGGAAGGGCGCAGCAAGACCGCTTTGTCCATGGACATTTCCGGCGCCTATCCGGAAGCCGCCGGCGTCGACTCCTGGATCCGCTCGCTTACTTTCGGTGGAGACCGGATCACCCTGCGGGAAAAATATGCCCTGAAGGAATATAAGCAACCCTTCACCCTGTCCCTGATCACGCCCCTGCAGGCAACCGTCAAAGGCAGCGACATCATCCTGAAGAGCGAAGACAACAGCTACGGCCTGAAGATCCGCTATGATCCGCGGCAGTTTGAGGTGAAGATCGAGGACCGCAAGCTGGATGATCCCTCCCTCATCCATGCCTGGGGAAGCTCCTTACGGCGGCTCCTGTTGATCAGCAGGAAACATGATCTTAAGGGCGGTTACAGCCTTGTTTTTGAAAAGGGATAAACTGATAAAAAACAAATACTGACAGATGAAACATACCCTGCCCCGTCTTTGCCTGACGGTATCGTTTATTTTGTGTATATCGTTAACCGCCCGTCCGGATGCGATATTCCGCGCCGGCGCCTCCGTACAAAGCGACTCTTCCATCCTCCGGGATTCGGTGAGCGTTGATTTTCTGAAGCACCACCTCCGGAAGAAAGGCCCCCGGCTGATCCTTACCCCGGATGTGCAGGCGCAGCTCAAAAAATCGCTGAAAAGCGACCCCGTGGTCGGGAACGTCTATAAAAGCATCCGGCTCAATGCGGATAAGATCATGCAGGAACCGTTGCTGGTATACAAAAAAACGGGCAAGCGGCTGCTCGCCGTTTCCCGGGAGATGCTTTATCGCATGAATATCCTGGGCATGACCTATGTGATGGAAAAAGATGCAAGGTCGCTGGACCGGATCAATCGGGAGCTGCTGGCGGTCTGCGGCTTCAAGGACTGGAACCCCTCTCATTTTCTGGATGTGGCGGAGATGTCGATGGCTGTAGCCCTGGCGCTGGACTGGACGCAGGGGAAGCTGCCGAGGTCCACACAGGACCTGGCCCAAACCGCACTGATCGAGAAAGGGATAAAACCCAGCTACGGCAAAGGAATGGGATGGATCAGGGGTACCAACAACTGGAATCAGGTCTGCAACGGCGGAATGATCGCCGCTTCGCTGGCCGTTGCCGGTAAAGACCCTGCACTGGCGGCGAGGACCATCACCCGCTCCCTGCGGGGCATGCCCTATGCGTTAAAGCAATATGCACCCGACGGGGCCTATCCCGAAGGCGCCACCTATTGGGATTACGGCACTACCTTTTCTGCGCTCACCGCTTCCATACTGGAAAGCGCGCTCGGTACCGACTTCGGATTGTCTGCCTACCGTCCCCTGATGGAAAGCGCCGATTTCCGGCTCCTGAGCGTGGCCCCTTCAGGATGGTACTACAACTTTTCCGATTGCGGGGACAAGCGCGGCGCGAAGGGGGATATGACCCTGGCCTGGTTTGCGGTAAAGACCGGCAACGGCAGCTATTTTGAAAAGCAGCGTTTCCTGATGGCCCCGGACAGCATGGGAAAGCTTCCGCGCCACGCCGGGGCGGGTCTTATCTGGATATCGCAGTTTGAAAACAGACAGGGCGACAGAAAGGAAACCACCCTGCCCACGGTCTGGAAGGGAGACGGGCCGAATCCCGTGGTCTTTTTCAGGAGCCGGGACGGTGATCCCAGAAGATTTTATGTAGGCGCAAAGGGCGGACGGGGAAGCAACAGCCACGGCAACATGGATGCGGGCTCCTTTATCTTCGAGCTGGACGGCGTCCGCTGGGTGGTGGACCCCGGCACCCAGGATTATTATGAAGTGGAAAAGACCGGCTTCGATCTCTGGGGATCCTGCCAGCAGTGCGATCGCTGGAAGCTGCTGACCAAAAACAATTTCGGTCACAGCACACTTTCGGTCAACAACCGGCTGTTCGACGTCAACGGAAAGGCGGAGATTACCGCCTTCAGCGCGGGCGCGCAGCCGGAGGCCACCATCGACCTTACGCCGGTCTACGACGGGCGGCTGGACCAGGTCACCCGGAAGCTTGTCATGGAAAACAACCATTCGCTGCTGATCCGGGACGACTTTACCCTTACCGATTCCACGAAAATGATCACCTGGCAGCTCATGACCACGGCGGATGTGGAGATCGTCAAGGGAGGAGCCGTGCTGCACCGCGGCGGGAAACAGCTGAAGCTGGAGATACTTTCCCGTCCGGAATTATCGGTTTCTGTCGTATCGCTGGACCCGCCCCCGCTGAAGATCGACCGGCAGATCAAAGGCCTGAAACGGATAGAGATCCGCTGCCCGGCCTATCTGTTTTCGGAGAAGGGGAAAGGGTCCGTCGGGGTACGTCTGTCCGGGCCGGAGTAAAGACAGCGCGGGAAAAGCAAGCATCGGCGCGGCGGCAGCATCGCAGGAAGCAGCGGCATCAGCCATTACCATAGGGAGCCCTACAGCTCCTTCCGCAGACGGGCCACGGAGATGTTCAGCTGCTCGCGGTACTTGGCTACCGTCCGGCGGGCGATGTTATAGCCTTTTTCCTGTAATAGTTTGGTGAGACTTTCGTCGCTCAGCGGTTTTCGCTTGTTCTCGTGTTCGATGAGGTCGGTAAGGATCTTTTTCACCTCGCGGGTGGATACCTCTTCCCCGCTTTCGGTAGAAAGCGATTCGGAGAAAAAGTACTTGAGCTTGTAAGTACCGAATTCGGTCTGCGCATATTTGCTGTTGGCTACCCGGGACACGGTGGAGATGTCCAGCCCCGTCCGATCGGCAATATCCTTCAGGATCATGGGCTTCAGCGTAGTGTCGTCGCCGGTGAGGAAAAATTCTTCCTGGTACTGCATGATGGTTTCCATCGTGCTCAGCAGCGTATGCTGCCGTTGCTTGATGGCGTCGATAAACCATTTGGCGGCATCGATCTTTTGCTTGATAAACAAAACGGCCTCTTTCTGCCTTTTGTCTTTTTTGCTGCCCCGGTCATAATCCTTGAGCATCTCGCGGTATCCTTCGGAGATACGCAGGTCCGGCGCATTCTTGGCGTTGAGGGAAAGCTCCAGCACCCCGTTGTTGTTAAAGATGATAAAGTCCGGAACGATGTAGCTTTCCGCCTTGCTGGCCTGGTTATAGTTGCTGCCCGGGCGGGGATTGAGACGGATGATCTCCGAGATGGCGGCTTTCAGCGCTTCGTCGTCCAGGCCCATGCCCCGCTGGATCTTTTCGTAATGCTTTTTGGTGAACTCGTCAAAGTACTCGCTGATCACGCGCCGCGCATTGATCACGTTGACATCGTCCTGCGGCTTTCTTTTCAGCTGCAGCAGCAGACATTCCTGCAGGTCGGCGCAGCAGACGCCGGGGGGATCGAACTCCTGGATGCGCTGGATCAGCTCGCTGATTTCGGCGGCATTGCTCGAAATATTCTGGGAAAAGGCCAGGTCGTCCACAATGGCTTCCACATCCCGGCGCAGATAGCCGTCGTCGTCGATGCTGCCGATGATCTGCTGGGCGATCTTCCGTTGTCTTTCATCGAGGTTCAGCATGGCCAGCTGGTCCCCCAGCAGGTCGTGAAAAGTATCCTCCACGCGGATGGGGATGGTTCTTTTTTCTTCCTGGTCGGCGGAATAGTTCTCATCCCGCAGCCGGTAGTCCGCAATGTCGTCGTCGCCCTCGGCAATGTACTCCGATATATCGATGTTGCCGTATTCCTCCTCGCTTCCGTCCGGCTCAAAGTCCTCCCCGTTCTCTTCGGCGGTATAGGGATCTTCTTCGTTGTGTTCCTCTTCGTGTTTTTCGTCCCCGTATTCCAGGGCAGGATTTTCCTCCATCTCTTCCTTGATGCGCTCTTCAAGGTTTGCAGTAGGCACCTGCAGCAGCTTCATCAGCTGAATCTGCTGTGGGGATAATTTCTGCAGCAGCTTTTGCTGCTGGGTCTGACGCATCATTGCCATTCGGGTCTCCTGTTTATTTTCGCAAAAATAAGAACATTCCCAGTTCGAAACAGTTTACAATTTGATTCAGTTTTTCCGGCTAACGGTTTCGTTTTTAACCGACAGCCTTTTGTCATCCTCCTCCCGGAGCGGACCTCCCGGCAGGATCGGGCAAACCACCGCCGCCGGTCCGGTCCGCTCTGCGGCTTCCCGTTCTCCGCCTCCCCGGGCTGTTTCCCGTCTCCCCGTGGCTTCCCGTCCGCTGTTGCCCGGCGCTGCAAAGCGGCTCTTGCTTCGGCAAAAGCTTCATTTTGTCGCGAAAGTACCGGCCGTATTGCGAGATGCAACAACGTTCCTTACTGCCGCAACGGGGCTGCTGCCGGCCGGCCTCACATCCGCTGCTTTCCGCTGCAATCGTTTGCGCCGTTGCCTCCTTTCGCTTATCTTTATCCCCTTTCCGCATCCGTTGCCCCGGCAACCCTGCAGCTCCCTGCCGGCAGGGCCGGCGGATGGCCTGCGAAAGCGGGTTAAGGGCAGGAACAGGAACTTTAAAAACGCTGAAAAACGATGCTCAAACGACCGATTACGCTACTGCTCATCCTCACCACACTCGGAGGGGGGCTGCTCAGCAGCTGCCAAACCTCCTCCCGCATTGCCCGCAGCACCGGGATAGCACAGGGATTCACCCCCGATTCTATTTTCAGGCTGATGCAAAAAACGGCCCGCTGGCAGCTGGACAGCATCCGGAACAAAGGCTGGCGTCACCCCGCGCGCGACTGGACCAACGGGGCGCTTTATCCCGGTTTGCTCGCCTACGCTTCCATAGCCGGAGACAGTACCTACTATCATTTTCTGAAGGAAGAGGTGGGAGATAAATACGACTGGAAGATCGTAGACGGCCGGGCGCGTTACTTTGCCGACAATTACTGTGTCGGTCAGATGTACTGCGACCTCTACGCCGTCTACCGCGATCCGGCCATGATCGCCGATCTGAAACTGCTGGCCGATACGCTTATCGCCCGTCCGCATACCGAACCCCTGGACTGGAAGAACAGCGTACAGCTGCGGGAATGGGCCTGGTGCGATGCCCTCTTTATGGGACCGCCCCCGCTGGCGATGCTGGCGAACGTGACGGGCGAACGCCGTTATATGGACCTCGTGGACAGCCTCTGGTGGAAAACCACCGCCTATCTTTACGACCCTGCCGAGCACCTCTATTTCCGCGACGGCAGCTTTTTGCACAAAAAGGAAAAAAACGGCCAGAAAATGTTCTGGTCCCGCGGCAACGGCTGGGTCATGGGCGGCCTGGTACGGGTGCTCGAGAACATGCCGGAGCATTACCCCACACGTTCCCGCTGGGTGAAGCTGTATCGCGATATGGCGGCGCGCATTGCCTCGCTGCAGCAGCCGGACGGCACCTGGCACGCCAGCCTGCTGGACCCGGCAAGCTATCCGGTGAAGGAAACCAGCGGCTCGGGCTTCTACTGCTATGCGCTGGCCTGGGGTATCAACCATGGGCTGCTGGATGCAAAAGCCTATGCCCCCGTGGTGTGGAAAGCCTGGGCGGCCCTGGTCAGCTGTCTCCACCCGGATGGCATGCTGGGCTATGTGCAGCGTATCGGCGGCGCACCGGACCAGGTGAGCTATGACAATACCGAGGTATACGGCGTCGGCGCCTTCCTGCTTTCCGGCGGCGAGCTGTACAGGATGGCCGGCGGTGAGCCGCGGAAAAAATAGCCGCGGGCAGAATGTACCCGTAACCGCATGACAGGAACACTTTAAATGTAAATACATGTTTTTGCTCAGAAAAAATTCCCTGCCGGCCGCCCGTTGCGCGGCACTGCTTCTTGGTCTGCTGCTGAGCGGCAGCGTCTTTGCTCAGCGGAGCAATCGCGCCGCTATGCAGAAGCTGGTGGATGACGATCTGCATTTTGCCGTGGACCAGTATAAGCTGATGATGCGGGAGCTGCCCCCGGACAAGCTGCCCCGCACTTACGATTCCGTAAAGCAAAAGCTGGAAACGGTCGGCTCCCGGGCCTGGGTCTCGGGCTTCTATCCCGGCACCCTCTGGTATCTGTATGAATATACGAAGGACGCTGCCCTGAAAACAGAAGCGGAAAAAAGAACCGCGCTGCTGGCGCCGGAACAGTATTATAAAGGTACCCACGACCTGGGCTTTATGCTCTATTGCAGCTATGGCAACGGCTATCGGCTGACGGGCGACAAAGCTTATAAGCAGGTGCTGCTGAATGCCGCCCAATCCCTGTCCACCCGCTTCAACCCCGTGGTGGGCTGTATCAAGTCCTGGGATCACGGCAGCTGGACCTTCCCCGTCATCATCGACAACATGATGAACCTGGAGCTGCTTTGCGAGGCGTCCGTCATGAAGGGCGACGACGCCTACCGGAAGATCGCGGAAACCCATGCCAACACCACACTGCGGAATCATTTCCGGCCTGATTTTAGTACCTTTCATGTGGTGGATTACGATCCTAAAACCGGCAAGGTGCTGCAGAAAAAAACGGCGCAGGGCTATGCGGACGGCTCGGCCTGGGCGAGGGGCCAAAGCTGGGGGCTGTACGGCTATACGATGATGTACCGCGAAACCAAGGACAAGCGCTACCTTAGCCAGGCGGAACATATCGCCGCCTTCCTGCTGAACCATCCCCGCCTGCCCGAGGATGGTATCCCCTACTGGGACTACGATGCTCCGGACATTCCCCATGCTTACCGCGATGTGTCCGCCGGCGCCATCATGGCTTCGGCATTGCTGGAGCTGAGCACCTTTGAGAAGAAGAAAAAGACGGCCGCCACCTACCGGCAGGCGGCGGAGAAAATACTGACCAGCCTGAGCAGCGACAGGTACCGCTGTACGCCGGGCACCTATGGCGGCTTTCTCCTGAAGCACAGCGTAGGCGGTCTTCCCGGCAACGTAGAGGTGGATGTGCCCCTCAGTTATGCGGATTATTATTTCATAGAAGCGCTGATGCGCTATAAAAAATGGTTTTTAAAATAAAAGACGATCCCTGTAAACGCAAATCTTTTAAGCGATGAGTACTTCCCATTACGAAACACGTTATGCCGGCAGTCCGGAAGCGGTGAAGACGCTGGACACCGCGGCATTACGCAAACATTTCCTGATTGAAAAACTCTTTGAAGCCGACCGGTGCAGCTGGGTGTACAGTCATTACGACCGCCACATGACGGGCGGCGCCATGCCGGTAAACGGACCGGTAAACCTGGATACCCTCGACGTCCTGAAGGCCGGCTATTTCCTGGAACGCCGCGAGCTCGGCATCATCAATACAGGCGGCACGGGAACCGTGGAAGTAGACGGGGAAAAATTCACCCTGCAGTATAAGGAAGCCCTGTATGTAGGCCAGGGGAAAAAGAAGGTGCTTTTCAGCAGCGCGGATAAAAATGCACCGGCGAAGTTTTATCTCAACTCCACGCCGGCCCATACGGCTTACCCGACCAAAAAGGTAACCAGGGCCGAAGCCGAGATCGTGGAGCTGGGCTCGCTGGAAACGGCCAACCACCGCGTCATCAACAAGCTGCTGGTGAACAGCGTTGTCAAGACCTGCCAGCTGCAGATGGGGATGACCGAGCTGAAGGCCGGCAGCGTCTGGAACACCATGCCGGCACACACGCACGACCGGCGCATGGAGGTTTATTTTTATTTCGAGGTACCCGAAGGGCAGTCGGTATGTCACTTTATGGGACAGACCGATGAAACCCGCCATATCTGGATGCAGAACGAGCAGGCGGTGATATCGCCCCCCTGGTCCATTCATGCCGGCGCGGGCACCAGCAACTATACCTTTATCTGGGGCATGGCCGGGGAAAACCTCGATTATGACGATATGGACAAATGCGCCATCACGGCGTTAAGATAAACGACGCCGTAGGGCATACGAAAACCGGTAACAGCAATACTATGATATTATCGCAATTCAAACTGGAAGGAAAGATCGCCCTGGTCACCGGCGCCACGCACGGGCTGGGCATGGCCATGGCGAAAGCCCTGGGGGAAGCCGGCGCCACGCTTGTCATCAACGGCCACTCCTCGCAGGAAAAGATCGACAAAGCGCTGGAAGCATACCGCGGCCATGGCATCAAGGTCACGGGCTACAGATTTGACGTTACCAGCCGTGAGGAGGTAGCGGAATATATTGCCCGCATCGAAGAGGAGGTGGGCCCCATCGACATTCTGGTCAACAACGCCGGCATCATCAAGCGGATCCCGATTACCGAAATGCAGCTGGAAGAATGGGAAGAGGTGATCCGTACCGATCTTACCTCCCCCTTCCTCATGTCCCAGGCTGTGGTAAAGGGCATGATCCGGCGCGGCGGCGGCAAGATCATCAACATCTGCTCGATGATGAGCGAGCTGGGTCGCAATACGGTATCGGCTTATGCAGCCGCCAAGGGCGGGCTGAAAATGCTGACCCGCAACATGGCTACGGAATGGGCCCGGCACAACATCCAGGTAAACGGTATCGGCCCCGGCTATTTTGCTACCAGCCAGACCGCCCCGCTCCGTGTGGCCGGAAATGCTTTCCATGAGTTTATCCTGAACCGGACGCCGGCAGGGCGCTGGGGGGAACCGGATGAGCTTGGCGGCGCCGCGGTATTCCTGGCCTCGGCGGCGAGCAATTTTGTAAACGGACAGATTCTCTACGTGGATGGCGGTATCCTGGCCACCATCGGAAAGCCCATGGGCGAGTAGGATTGACGTATATTCGTGGTGCATGCGATAAAACAGCGGTTATGCTTTGCAAAAGGTATTTTCCGGTTGCCGCCGCGCTGCTGCTGGCGCTGGGCGGCTGTCACCAGCCCCCGCCCCGGGAAAAGCAGCCTCCGGTAAGGCTGACCAACCCGGGCGGATTTGCACAGCCCGATGCAGCCGTGGTCATCCGCCGCGAAGAATGGGAACGGTCCCGCCAGGAGATCGCAGACAATGCGGTGCTGGTGTTCCGCGATTCGGCGGGGCAGCCCGTGCCCTCCCAGCTGGATGATCTGGATGGCGACGGCCGCTGGGATGAGATAGCCCTGCTGTATGCTTTCGCACCCCGCCAGCAGGTGGGTCTTTTCTACGATTGGGTGGATTCCGCACAAGCCCCTGTCTTTCCCAAGCGTACTCATATTTACCTGGGGAAATGGGACTCGCTGGCCCGGAAGTATATTCCCCTGCAGTCTGAAGACCGCCCCACGGACCATCACCGTCAGCTCAGCGGCACCTTTCTTTACCAGATGGAAGGTCCGACCTGGGAAAACGACCGTATCGCCTTCCGGCAATACCTCGACGAACGCAATCAGAAAGATATTTACGGCAAAAGAATTTCGCGGATGTACCTCGAAAACATCGGGGCGCCGGGCACACCCTCCTATCACGAGCTGCACGACTGGGGCATGGATATCCTGGCCGTGGGCAACTCGCTGAGCGCAGGAGGGCTGGGGCTGCGTTACCGGGATACGCTCTATGCCCTGGGACCGTCGGAAACCGCCCATGTGGACATGCTGGCGGACGGCCCCGTACGCTCCGTGCTGCGGATCAGCCAGACCGGCTTCCATGTGGCGGATACGGCTTTTGCCCTGTCCGAGACCATCAGCATCTGGGCCGGCGTATCCGGCTACGGCAGCGCGGTGACCCTGCAGGGACCGCTGGACAGCGCAGAGCTGCTGACCGGCGTGCCGGACCTCAAGGAAGGACTTTCGCCGCTTAACGAAAACTACGGTAACTTCGGCGCTTACGGCACCTACGGCCGCCAGAGCGAAAACGGGGACAATCTCGGTATGGCGGTTGTTTTTCCCAATGCCGAGCTGGCAGGGAAAGGCCGCGCCGCGCGGGCTCCTGTAGACAGGCCAGGGCTCTTCAATACTTTTTATGTGCGTCTGAAGAGCGAACCGCAGCCGGTCCGTTTTTATTTTTATGCGGGCTGGGAGCAGAGCGACAAACGGTTTGCCACCCGGGCGGGGTTTGCGGCGTATGTGAAGGAGCAGGCGGCGAGACTTAACAATCCCATTCTGGTGGAGATCAGCAGAAAAGGCAATACACACTTATAAAAACTAAAACTTCGATTATGCTGCGATTCATGCAACAAAATGTTTTCAGACTGTTCCTGGCGCTGGTGCTCCTGCTCTCTGCCGGCACCCTCGCCTCCGCACAGGGAACAAAAAAAGGAGAAAGCGATGCGGCCTGGTTTGCCGGCAAGTCCTGGCTGAAAGGACTGAAGCTTACCCCCCATAAGTCCATCAACCAGCGGGTATTTACCGAACAGTATCATAAGAACCAGGCTGCCTGGGACAAGGCTTTTGCCTTTATGCGGGATCATGACCTGGCCACGATGGCTCCCGGGAAATATCCCATCGACGGCGAGCAGGTATTTGCTACCATCACCGAAGCGCCCGGAAAAGACAAGGACAAGACCCAGTTTGAGTCGCACCGCAATTACAGCGATCTGCAGTATGTGATCAGCGGGAAAGAAATGATCGGGGTATGCCCGGTCTCCAAGGCCAAGGTGACTCGTCCGTATAATCCCGCTGGCGACGGAGCCAACTATACCGCCAAGGGCAAGTATTACCTCGCCGAGCCCGGCACGTTCTTTATTTTCTCACCAGAGGAAGCGCACCGCCCCGGCATCAAGGGGGATAACAGCGGGACTCCCATCAAAAAGCTGGTGATCAAGGTTCGCATGGCGGGTCGCTGAGCAAGCTGAGCAATTTCTTTTCCGGATCGCCGATGCCGCAAAATGGCGGTATGTCCGGAGCGTTTTACCGGTGCAGGTATTATTCCAGCGGCAGCTCGGGCATGTCGGGTAGCAGGCGGAAGCTGCGCCGGTGATAGGTTGTCGTGCCATGGGCACGGATGGCATCGCGGTGATATTCGGTGGGATAACCCTTATTGGCGTCCCAGCCGTATTGCGGGTGTTGGTGATGCAGCTCCCGCATATAGGCGTCCCGGTAAGTCTTGGCAAGGATGCTGGCGGCGGCGATGGAAGCATATAGCCCGTCGCCTTTTATGATGCAGTGGTGGCGGATGCTGGGGTAAGGGTGGAAGCGGTTCCCGTCGATCAGCAGCAATTGAGGTGTCAGCTGCAGCTGTGCGATGGCCAGATGCATGGCCCTGAAAGAGGCCTGCAGGATGTTGATACGGTCTATCTCGGTATTGTCTACCGAGGCTACGGCATAAGCCAGGGCCTTTGTCTCCACGACTTCGCGCAGCATTTCCCGTTCTTCTGCCGTGAGTTGCTTGGAATCGTTCAGCAGGGGATGGCGGAAGCTTTTGGGGAGGATGACGGCGGCGGCGAACACCGGACCGGCCAGACAGCCCCGTCCTGCTTCATCGCAGCCAGCCTCTATCCATTCCTTTTGTAAAAAAGCCCGCAACATGCCTTCCCCGTTTTTCAGACAACGATTACAAAGATAGGGAAAAACACATACCGCTTTCTGGCGTACCTTTACGTCATGAACGACCTCCTTGTTTCCCGCCGTTCTCGCCCTGTTGCCGTCTGGTTGCTGACCGGGGTCTTTATGCTGATGATCCAGGTTTTGCTGGGCGGCATCACCCGGCTTACGGGGTCCGGGCTTTCCATTACAGAATGGGCGCCGATCATGGGCGCCGTTCCGCCCCTCAACCATACCCAGTGGGAACATGCCTTTCATCTTTACCAGCAGACGCCGCAGTACCGCCTGATCAACGGCGACTTTTCCCTGGGGGATTTTAAATTTATTTTTTTCTGGGAGTGGTTTCACCGCCTCTGGGCCCGCCTGATCGGTGTGGTATTCCTGGCGGGATTCGTGATCTTCCTGCTGCAGCGGCGCTTTAACAGCTTCATGGTACGCCCGATGATCATCCTGTTCCTCCTGGGCGCACTGCAGGGGCTTATCGGATGGGTCATGGTGAAAAGCGGGCTGGTAGGGGATAATACGAGCGTGAACCCCGTTAAGCTGACCATTCACTTTATGGCGGCCATGGTGCTGATCTGCTATACTTTCTGGTTTGCCCTTATGCTGCTGGTAAAGCCCGGGCAGTATACGACGGCGCCGGCCCTCCGGCGGTTTACGGTGCTGATCATCTGCCTGCTTTGTCTGCAGCTGGTGTACGGCGGCTTTATGGCCGGGCTGCATGCGGCCCTGTCTGCCCATACCTGGCCGGACATCAACGGCATGGCAGTGCCGGATACCCTGTTCCGGCAAAGCCCCGCGTGGAGTAATTTTGTTCAGAACCCCATCATGGTACAGTTTATCCACCGGGGGCTGGCCTATCTGCTGGCTTTGCTGATCCTGTGGTGGTGGATAAGGGCGTTGCGCACGGCCGGCAGCCCGCTCTTTCGTCAGACGCGCTGGCTGCCGATACTGGCAGTGTTCTTGCAGGTAACGCTGGGGGTGCTTACCGTAGTGAACAGCGCCGTTCAGATCCCGCTGTTGCTGGGCGTGCTGCACCAGTTCGTAGCGATGCTGCTGCTGGTCATACTTTTCGGTATGCTGTTCCTGTTAAGAAGCAGATAACGTTATACGCTTTGGCGTGTTGAATATATTTTTTCATGGCGGTAGGCGGCATAGTCAAAAAGGGACTAAAGATCATCCTTTGGATAACCGGATGCGTGATCGCATTGCTGTTGCTGCTCGCCATTGCCTTCACCTTGCCCGGCGTGCAGCAGTGGGCTGCACAGAAGGCTACTTCCTATCTTTCGCATAAACTGCGTACCCGCGTGGAAGTGGGGCGGCTGAGGATCCGTTTTCCCAGTGCTGTGGAAATGGAAGACCTCTTCGTGGCAGACCGGCAGCAGGATACCCTCTTGTATAATCATCGCCTTTTCGTGGCGATAGATATGTTCAAGCTGCTCTCCGGGGAAGTGTCGGTAAGCCGGCTGGAGGTGGAGCGCCTCACCGCACACGTGTACCGGGTGCTGCCGGATACTACCTTTAATTTTGCGTTTATCCCTGCCGCATTCGGCGATAGCACGGCCGTTGATACCGCCGCCGCTCCCGCCGATACCGCCGCTGGGTCTTCGCTGAAGATCACCCTGGGGAATATTTTGCTGAAAGACATCAACGTTACCTACCGCGACCAGGTCAGCGGCATGGATGCCGTCGTCAGCCTGGATGATTTCCGCACCCGGTTCCGGAAGCTCGACCTGGACAGCCTCTACTTCGATATCGATCATATCAACCTCTCCGGCGTCAATGCCCGGGTTATCCAATCCATCCCGCTGGTACCGCCGCCGCCTGCACCGGAAGACAGCAGCGCCGCTGCCCTGCCCCGCATCATGATAGAGCGGCTGGCCCTGCAGCAGATAAAGGCGGTCTATAAAGATACCACCGCCGGTATGGACGCGCGGGCCGATCTCGGCAGCCTCTCGCTCGAAGCCGCCGGCTTCGACCCCGGCAGACAGGAAGTATCCCTGAAATCATTCGCCCTGGAAAATACCGATGCAGGGTTGCGCCTCACGGCGGGGACAGACAGCAGCGCCGCCGACAGCACCGCGCAGGACACTGCCGCCGCAGAAAGCTCAGCCGGCTGGAAGGTTTCGGTCGGCACGCTGGCATTGGATCATAACCACCTCCGTTTCGACAACGGGCCGGATCGCAGAAAGCCCCTGCAGGGAATGGATTATGAGCATCTTGATATTGCCGGTCTGCTGCTGCATGGCCGCGGCATCGCTTACAATGCCGACAGTATGGCGGCGCAGATCGACAGCCTTGCTTTTACCGAACAGCAGAGCGGGTTCACCCTGCAACGCCTGCAGACAAATGTGGTGTACAGCGACACCGGCGCCACGCTTTCGGGCTTACTGTTAAAAACACCGCATTCCCTGCTGCGCGACTATCTCAGCGTGCGTTATGACTCGCTGGGCACGTTTTCCCATAATCCCGGGAAGATGGGCATCAAAGGAGATCTGCCGGAGTGTACCATCGGCATGCAGGATGTGCTGATGTTCACCCCCTTCCTGGCAGACAACGTCTATGTAAAGAAATTAAAGCAGACCAGCTTCCGCCTCACCGGCAAGCTGAGCGGTACGCTGGACAACCTGCATATACCCGTGCTGCGCGTATCCACCGGCCGGTATACCCATGTTTATTCCCGGGCCGACCTCCGGGGACTTCCGGATATGGATAAAGCCTATTTCGATGTATCGGTGAACGACCTGGCCTCTACCCGGAGCGAGCTGCTGTCGCTGTTGCCGGACAGCCTGCTGCCCTCCTCCCTGCAGCTGCCGGGGCGGTTTTCATTAAAAGCCGCGTACAAGGGTTCGCTTACGCGCTTTAATACCCGGGCGCAGCTGCAAAGCGATTTCGGCAATGCGCGCCTGCAGGCGGATATGAAGGGGTCCAAGGGGCATGAATCCTATGCGGCCACCCTGGGGGTAACGCAGTTCGAGCTCGGAAAGCTGCTGAAGCAGGATAGTCTGCTGGGACCGGTGACCCTGTCTGCCGACCTGAAGGGAAGCGGGCTGGATACTTCCAATATGGATGTAACGCTGCGGGGAGAGCTGGAGGAAGCCCTGGTAAAAGGATATACATACCGGAACCTGCAGCTGAACGGGCATTACGGCCGGAAGCAATTTACCGTTACGGCGGGGATGGACGATCCCAATATCCGCTTTGACCTGGACGGCAGCGGCGATCTTTCCGGTCAGTATCCTGCCGTAAAAATGGCGCTCAATGTGGACAGCCTGGATCTGCAGGCGCTCCATTTCAGCGACGACCCGCTGCGCGTGCGCGGCAGCATCCATGCCGATCTCCCTACGGCCGATATCGATCACCTGAACGGGCAGGTGCTGGTCAATAAAATTCAGATAGCCCGGGGAAGCGATCTGCTGCTGCTGGACAGCATCCGTTTGCAATCACGGGCCACCGATTCGCTTACCCGCATGGTATTGCAGTCCGAATTCATTACCGCCCTGCTATACGGTAACTTCCGGCCCAGCCAGCTGGGAACGGCGGTGCAACGGCAGCTGAAACAGTATTTCAATCTGACCGATACCACGCAGCAGGCAGACAGCCTGGGACAGCAGATCCGTTTCTGGGCTTCGCTGCATCATCCTGCCATCCTGCAACGGATGGTGCCGGAGCTGAGCACCTTTTCCGAATCCACCCTTTCCGGTTACCTGGATACCCGCCGCCGCACCATTGGCCTGAACGGATATTTCCCCAAAACGGTCTACGGCAGTTATGAGCTGGACAGCCTTGTGCTGAACATGGACGGCGACAGCACGCGGCTTGCTTATGAGCTGGGTCTGGGCCGGATCAACAGCAGCCTGGTCAAGACGTTTGACACCCGCCTGTACGGCGGACTGGAAGACAGCATCCTGTCGGTGAACCTGCACATGAAGGACAATGCGCGAAAAGACCAGTATCATCTGGGCCTCCAGCTGAAAGCGGCCGACAGCATGCTGACGGTTCACTTCCTGCCGGACAGCCAGCTGCTGGATTACCGGCGCTGGCAGATGCCGGGAGATAATTTGCTGAAATACGGTAAAGCCGGCATCCAGATCAATGACTTCGCCCTGGAAAACAACGGGCAGGCCCTGCGCATCAATAGCATGCAGCCGGTACCGAATGCGCCCATAGAAGTTTCCTTTAAGGATTTCCGCATTGAAACGGTGACGGATATCGCCGCTCAGGATACCGCGCTGGTAGGAGGCGCCATCAATGGCAGCATGGTGCTGGACAGCGTGCTGCAAAATCCGGTCTTTGCCGGGAAGCTGCAGGTGGACAGCCTGATGTTCCGCCGGTATCCGCTCGGTAATATGGGTATCCAGCTGCTGCATAAAAATGCCAATGCCTATGCCGCCGGTATCACCCTGTCGGGGGCAGGGAACGATCTGGAACTGAAAGGCATTTACTATACCGCTCCCGAAAGCCGGATGGCTATGCGGCTGGACCTGAAATCGCTTTCCATGAAAACCCTGCAGGCTTTTTCGCTGGGTCAGCTGAGTCAGGCTACGGGCAACCTCGACGGCAGCCTTACCCTCCGGGGTACGCTGGATGCCCCCGAGCTGCGGGGCAACCTGCATTTTAACCAGGCCGGACTGCATATCAACTACCTGAACGCCTCCTACCGCCTGCCGGATGCCACCATCGCCTTCGATGAGCAGGGTATCGGCTTTAACCGGTTTACCATCCTGGATTCCTCGGGGCAAAAAGCGGTTATCAACGGTCACGTATATACGCAGAACTACCGGGATTTCCGCTTTGGCACCAACATTACCGCCCGCGGCTTCGAAGCCCTGAGCGCAGGCACGGTTACCAGCGAACATCCGTACGCCGGACCGGTGTTTATCGATGCCGATATCCGTCTCCGGGGGGATATGAACCTCCCGAAGGTGGACATGACGGTGCATCTCCGGGAAAAGTCGGTGCTTACCGTAGCGCTGCCCAGCTCCGAGCCCGGCGTGGAGGAGCGCGAAGGCGTAGTGGAATTTGTGGATGCCGCCCATCAGCAGGACACGGTCCGCCTGGCCGCAGGCGATACCCTGCTCCGCCGTTCGGCCTATAAGGGACTGCAGCTGAGCGCCAACATAGCAGTGGATACTGCAGCACAGCTGAATATCCTCATCGACCAGGAAACCGGCGATAACCTGATGGCCCGAGGCGATGCGAACCTCAACGCCACCATCGACCCCAGCGGAAAGATCAGTCTTACCGGCCGTTACGAGCTGGTACAGGGCTCCTATCTGCTGTCCATGAACGGGCTGATCAAGCGGAAGTTTGACATCAGGCCCGGCAGCTCCATCACCTGGACGGGCGATCCCCTTTCGGCCAACGTGGATCTTACTGCCGTATATAATGTCCGGACCTCAGCCGAGGAGCTGGTGGCCGACCAGATCGCCGGCACCGACGCCAGCACGCAGACCACCTATAAGCAAAAGCTGCCCTTTGAGGTAAACCTTAACCTGAAAGGAGAGCTGATGAAACCGGACATCACCTTTGGCATCGATATGCCCGAAAGCCAGCAGAATGTCTTCAATGGTTCGGTATATGCACGGCTGAAGCAGGTGAACCAATCCACTTCCGAGCTCAACAAGCAGGTGCTGGGCTTGCTGGTATTTAATCATTTTATCGCAGATAATCCCTTCAGCAGCCTGTCCGGGGGCGGAGGCGGGGGGGTCGGCATGATGGCCCGGCAGAGCGCGGGAAAGCTATTGTCCCAGCAGCTGAACAACCTGGCGGCAGACCTCATCAAAGGGGTGGACGTGAATTTTGACCTGCAGTCCGAAGAGGATTATTCCACCGGACAGGCCGAGAACCGGACGGACCTTAACGTGGGGCTCTCCAAACAATTGTTCAACGACCGTACCACCGTATATGTCGGCAGCAACGTAGAGCTGGAAGGCCCGCAGACGCCCGGTCGCAAAGCCACCAACCTGGCCGGCGACGTGTCGGTGGAATACAAGCTGACAAAAGACGGAAGATACCGTGTCCGGGCTTACCGTAAAGACGAGTACCAGGGCGTTGTGGAAGGACAGGTGGTGGAAACCGGCGCCAGCTTTATCCTGGTAATGGATTATAACCGCTTCCGCGAATTATTCCATGATCCGGCGCGAAGGATGCGGCGGCGGCAAATGAAAAAGGAACCGTCAGATGAATAACCCTAATGTACATACGAAGATGCGGTGGTCTTTGCTCCTGCCGGCGGCATTGTCGCTGCTGGTATGCAGCTGCAGCAACCTGAAGTATCTGCCGGCCAACGAACAGCTGTATGTCGGGGGAAAGGTGAATTTCGATCCGAAGGTAAAAGATCAGAAAGACCTCACCGAAGAGCTGGAAGGGCTGCTGCGCCCCAAGCCCAACAGCAAGGTGCTGGGACTGCGGTATAAGCTGTGGCTGTACAACATCTCAAAACCCCCGAAAGGCAAAGGCCTGAATTACCTGCTGCATGAGAAATGGGGAGAGCCGCCCGTGCTGGCCCGTACGCTGGACCTGGATAAAAACAGGGATATTCTCGTAAACCGGCTCCAGAACCGGGGCTTCTTCCAGGGAGCGGTGGACGCCGACAGCAGCGGCAAAAACAGGAAGGTCACAGCCGTCTATACCGCTGATGCCGGCCATCGCTATACCATCCGCGAAGTGCGGTTTCCACAGGAGGACGATCCCCTGGACTCGCTGATCCGCGGTACGGCAAAAAGTACCCTGTTAAAACCCGGCGATTATTACGACCTCGACCGGATAAAGGACGAGCGGGAGCGGATAGACGCTGCCCTAAAGGAGCAGGGCTACTTTTATTTCAGCCCGGATAACCTGATCATGCGGGTGGACAGCTCTCTCGGCGGGGTGGTGGACATCAATGTCCGCGTCAAGGACGATGCGCCCGAAAAAGGCCTCCGTCCTTACGCCATCCGGAACATCAATATCAATACCAACTATTCGCTCAGCGGAAACCAGCGGCGGAGACGCGGGGAGGAATATACTTATGGCGATTTCAGCATACTGGACACCCGGCATCAGTTTCGTCCCATTATCTTCAAACGCTCTGTCTTTTTCAAACACGGCGGCCTGTATACCCGCAGGATGCATAACCTTACGCTGAACCGGCTGGTGAACCTGAATGTCTTCAAGTTTGTAAAGCTGGAATTTACCGATGTGCTGCAGAATCCGAAGGATTCCCTGGCGCGGGAAAAAGCGCGGGACACGGCCGGGATCGAAAGGGTCGATTTCTCAGAAAGGCCCCAGGCGACGGACTCGCTGGGCCGCGGCCTTATGGATGCCAATTTCTACCTGACGCCGGATAAAAAGAAATCGCTGCGCTTCCAGGTATCCGGCTATTCCAAATCCAACAACTTTGTGGGATCCGAGGTGAGCATCAGCGCGAGGAACCGGAATTGGCTGAAAGGCGCCGAGCTGCTCGAAGTAAAGCTGGCCGGCGGTTTTGAAACGCAGGTCGGCGGGAAGCAGGTGACCGGAAGCTCCAACTCCTACTCGCTTTCCCCGGAGGTCAACCTGTATATCCCCCGCTTTATCACCCCATTCAAAGGGATCAACGGAAGCACCATTTTTGTGCCCAAGACCATATTGAATGTGGGGTATGAACTTTTGAAACGGACCGGGTTTTACAACCTGAACTCATTCCGTTTTCAGGGAGGATATAACTGGAAGGAAAACGAGGCGAAGGAGCATACCCTCAACGTGGTCAGCGTCAATTACGTGCTGCCTTCCCACATTACCGATACCTTTCAGCACCGCCTGGACCTGGATCCGGTGCTCCGCCAGAGCTTTGAAAAGCAGTTTATCATCGGCACCAATTACAACTATGTGTACAACGACCAGCTTATCCGGGAGTCCCGCTTCAATACTTATTTTAACGGCAATGTCGATGTAGCCGGGAACCTGCTGGGGGCTGTTATGGGCAAGCATGATTTCGAGCATCCGGCCACCATCGGCAACATTCCTTTCTCGCAGTATGTGCGACTTTCTGCAGATGTCCGCAATTACTGGAAGCTCAATAAGAACGTGCGATGGGTGAACCGTCTTTTTATAGGCTACGGTTACGCCTATGGGAACTCCCGCTCGCTGCCCTTTGTAAAGCAGTTTTATATCGGCGGCAGCAACAGCATCCGCGCCTTCCGCGCCCGGGCGCTCGGTCCCGGCACCTACTATACGCGTGAGAACAATCTCTTTGCCAACGAGGCCGGGGATATCAAGCTGGAGATGAATACCGAGCTCCGTGCCAAGCTGTTCGGGCTGGTCAACGGCGCCGTGTTTGTGGACGCGGGAAACATCTGGCTGCAGCGGGCCACTCCCGAGCGCCCCGGCGGAGAATTTCATTTCAGCAAGGCCCTCAGCCAGCTGGCCGTGGGTACAGGGGTAGGCCTCCGCTTTGATTTTTCCATTCTCCTGCTGCGGCTGGACCTGGCCTTCCCGCTGCGGAAGCCCTACCTGCCGGAAGGACGCCGCTGGGTGCTGGACCAGATCAACTTCGGCGATGCCGGCTGGCGCAAGGAGAACCTCGTGCTCAATATCGCCATCGGCTATCCGTTCTGAGCCGGGCCGGAAGCAGCTGCAATACCCGCGGAAGCGCGACGTCGCTACCGCTTACCCATGCCGGTCTGCGGGAGCGCCGGAGCCGGACCGGGGCTTTCTCATCATATCCTGCGGCGCCGACAGCGGCCGGAACCCGAACTGTTCATACAAGCCGTGAGCATCCTTCGTTTCCAAACCCCATTTCAGGTCCTGCAGCTGCGGGTGCGCGGTGATCTCCTGCAGGAGCAGCTTGCCGAGTCCCAGGCCCCGGTGGCTTTCGAGGATGAACACATCCAGGATCCAGGCAAATACGGCGTAGTCGGTTACCACCCGGGCAAAGCCCACCTGCCCGCCCCGGCGGTCGAACACACCGAAGCAAAGCGAGTTCAGGATCGAGCTTTCCACCGCCTGCCGGCTCCTTCCTGCCGCCCAGTACGAGCGGTTGCTCAGAAAGTCGAAGATCATCCCCGTATCCAGCATGGATTTGTCGGTAGAGACATAAAAATCGTTTTTCACCACAGCTTGTGTAAAGGTTAACAGATAAACAAAATTATCAAATACACGCGTCATTGCGGACAGGACCCAAATAAGCGTTAACTTGTGTAAGCAGATGTTTAACCGACCGGACATGAAAACAAAGCCCCTGCTGCTCATCTCTTTTTTCCTGCTGTTGGCGGCCTGCCGCTCCGGAGACCGGCAGGCGGGCACGCAGGAGCAGGCAGACAGCGTCGATACCGCCGCCCCGAACATCAGCGACGATCTGCGTTCGCTTCCGCAATGGACCGGTTTTCTGCAAAAGACTACCGGCG
Source organism: Compostibacter hankyongensis (assembly GCF_039541075.1). NCBI lineage: Bacteria > Pseudomonadati > Bacteroidota > Chitinophagia > Chitinophagales > Chitinophagaceae > Compostibacter > Compostibacter hankyongensis. The sequence continues at coordinate 297,253 of NZ_BAABFN010000001.1, forward strand.
GACGGTTTGATGTCCGGAAGTTCGATTTCCTGGGCAGCGATGTTCATCAGCCGCCGGCAACCGATTCCTTCTCGGCGGAGGAATGGAATACGTACCGGCCTTACCTGAAATATAATCCGGCCGGAACGCTGGCCATCGACCTGTATAGCTATAATATGATCCCCGTGAAGCGGAAAAACGGCACGGTGACGTTGGAGGGCGGGGAACCGGATGCCGAAGTGGCGCTGGTAGCGGTAAAAACGGGCCGGCGTCAGCGGCTGCTTTTCAGCGGCCCGGGCACGCTCTATCAGGACGCCCGCTGGCTGAATGACAGTGTCGCCGTCATCACCGGCATCAGCGATGCCAATGAAAGCAACCAGCCCCTGCCCGTGGTTTGGCGCTATCATGTGAATGGGCAACGTATGGAGACCTTCGGCTATGCCGACAGCCTTTCGCTCGGCGAGGCCCCGCATTATACGGACTCGCTGCTGCAGCGGTAGCGAACCGCCCGCGCCTTCTTAACAGGAAGGCGTTCAGCTTTCCCCGTACAGCTTCAATACCGCCCCGCGAAGGGGAGCGCCGCTTTCGCTGCAGATAAAATGCATGGCCGCGGCGATCTGCCCGGGGGATACCCATTTGCCGAAATCCGCATCCGGCATGCTTTTGCGGTTCACCGGCGTGTCGATGGTGCTCGGTACAATGACGCTGGCGGTCACGTTTTTTCCGCCTGCCTCGGCATTGAGCAAGGCGGCAAGCTCCGACAGCAGCGATTTGCTGAGCGTATAAGCGATCAGATCTTTGCCGGCAGCCGGCTGCAGCGCCGGGCGGCTGCCGACCAGGATCAGCCTCCCGTAGTCCTGCTGGAGGAAATGGGAAAAAAGAAGCCGGGCCAGGGGATAAGCGGTTTCAAAATTTATGGCGATCTGGCGGCGGATGTCTTCCATGCCGGTGTTTTCCAGCGCGCCGGGCGCAAAGCCGCCGGCCAGGAGCAGGGCGGCCTGCACGGTAGTGCGGGCAGTGGTGCGTGATACAAAATCAGCGACGGCTTTTTCATCGCGCAGATCAAGTGATTCCACCTCCAGGCGCTCATGCGCGGGGAGACGGTCCTGCTGTCCGCGTACAATGGCAATGACATGATAACCCTTGCCAAGGAAAAAGGAAACGGTTTCCTGTCCCAGTCCTCCGGCGGCTCCGGTGATGATGACGGTGGGCATATAAAATGGTTTTAAAGCGATGAGCTCCACCCATATGGCGGACCCGGCTAAGTTACTATAAATGCAGGCTTCTTTTCTTATCTTGCCGCCATTTCTCACGCACAGGATGGAGCGGCCATCCTGCTAACCGGACAAAAGAGTATGCAACAGTTTTATGGTTATCTCCGGATCTGTATCATCGCGCTGATATTTTGCAGCGCAGGATACAGGGGCGGGGCGCAGACGCCTGCCCTCATTACCATACGCACCCAACATACGGCGCTGGTTTTCCGGGGCGGCGATGCGGGACTGCAGCAGGTTTACCTGGGCGCCCCCCTTTCGTCGGACAAGGCCTACGAGACGCCCGGAACGGACATGCCGGCATATCCCACTTTTGGAACGGACAACCTTTACAGCGCCGCCATAAGGGTTACCCATGCCGACGGTAATCCTTCGCTGGAGCTTCGCTATGTGCGCCATACGGTAAAAAAGCTCAGCGACGATGTGACCGAGACCGCCATAGCGCTCAAGGACCCCCAGTATCCTTTCGAGGTTACGCGTTACTATAAAGCCTATTTCAAGGAAGACGTCATCACGCAGTGGACGACGATACGGCACCATGAAGCGGCTCCCGTTACCCTGTATGATTTTGCTTCCGGCGCATTGAACTTCGGTGCGGGGCATTACTGGCTCACGCAGTTCCACGGGGATTGGGCCTCGGAGATGCAGCTGCAGGAGAGCGAGCTCACCTCCGGTATCAAGATCATCGATACCAAGCTGGGAAGCCGGGCAGACATGTACCAGAGCTCCTCCTTTATGCTGTCGCCCGGGAGGTCTTCCACCGAGACCAGCGGGGAAGTGCTGGCCGGCACCCTCGCCTGGAGCGGTAATTTCCGGCTGCTTTTTGAGCTGGACCGGCAGAACAAGCTGCGCCTCCTGGCCGGCATGAATCCTTATGCCTCCGAATATCATCTCAAGCCCGATACGACCTTCACCACCCCGGCTTTTATCTTTACGTATAGCCGGCAGGGTAAGGGGCAGGCCAGCCGCAACCTGCATCGCTGGGCGCGGCAATACGGTCTCCGCGACGGGGATAAGTCGCGGTTTACCCTGCTCAACAACTGGGAGTCCACTTATTTTGACTTTGACGAGAACAAGCTGGTGCAGCTTTTTGGCGAAGCCAAAAAGATCGGCGTGGATCTGTTCCTGCTGGACGACGGCTGGTTCGGCAACAAGTACCCGCGTAATAATGATCATGCCGGCCTGGGCGATTGGCAGGAAAACAAGAAAAAGCTGCCGCAGGGGATCGGCTATCTGGTGAAAGAAGCCGGCAAACAGGACGTCCGCTTCGGCATCTGGGTAGAGCCGGAAATGGTAAATCCCAAGAGCGAGCTGTACGAACAGCATCCGGAGTGGATACTGAAGCTGCCCAACCGGCCGGAAAACTACTACCGCAACCAGCTGGTGCTGGACCTGAGCAACCCCGCAGTGCAGGATTTTGTATTCGGTGTGGTCGACGGTCTGATGACGAAGTATCCGGGGATTGCCTATTTCAAATGGGATTGCAACCGCATGTTCACCAATGCCTATTCCGCTTATCTCGGCAAACAACAGTCGCATTTGTTTATCGCTTATGTGGAGGGCCTGTACAAGGTTTTTGAGCGCCTGCGCAAAAAATATCCGCACCTGCCGATGATGCTGTGCTCCGGCGGTGGCGGACGTGTAGACTACGGCGCCCTGCCCTACTTCACGGAGTTCTGGCCCAGCGACAATACCAACCCGATGGATCGGATCTTTATCCAATGGGGATACTCTTACTTTTTCCCGGCCATCGCTACGGCCGATCATGTTACCAGCATGGGCGATTACCCGCTGAAGTTCAGGCTCGATGTGGCCATGACGGGAAAGCTGGGCTTTGACATGCGGCTGAACGGTTTGAAGGAAGAGGATATACGGTTCGTGCATGCGGCCGTACAGACCTACAAGCGGCTGGAAGATGTGATCTGGTACGGCGATCTGTACCGGCTGGTTTCTCCCTATCAGGGGCATCGCGCCGCGCTGATGTACGCCAACGAAGCCCGGGATCATGCCGTGCTGTTCGGCTATGCCATGCACATGACCCGCTGGGATGTCAACTCTCCGGTGCGGCTACAGGGTCTTGATCCCGACCGGCAGTACCTGGTGCAGGAAATAAACCTGCCCGAGGGAAAGAAATCATCCTGCCCGGAATCGGGACGGGTCATCACGGGAAAAGACCTGATGGAGCAGGGCCTGCATCTTCCGTTGCACGGGGATGCGGGCAGCGTCATGCTCGAGCTTACCGCCCGCTGAGGCGGTCTGTCTTGGCCGATTGGCGGGAGCTTGCTAACTTGTCTCCCGTTTAGGATTGATCATTGATTTAAAATAAAGCAGATGTCATTAATTGTGGTGGGCTCCATGGCCTTTGATATGATTGAAACCCCTTTTGGCAAATCAGACAGGATCATCGGCGGCGCGGCCACCTATATTGCCTGGGCCGCGCAGAACTTTGTAAAGCCCATCCGGCAGATATCGGTAGTGGGCGGCGATTTCCCAAAAGAGGAGCTGGATGCGCTCCGGGCGCAGGGGGTGGAGCTGGAAGGGGTACAGATAAAAAGCGACCGTCCTTCTTTTTTCTGGTCGGGGAAATATCATATGGATATGAATACCCGCGATACGCTGGTCACCGAGCTCAATGTGCTGGGCGATTTTGAGCCGGTGGTGCCGGAAAGCTACCAGGGCGCTGAATTGCTGATGCTGGGCAACCTGGCCCCTTCCGTGCAGCTGAGCGTGATCAGCCAGCTGAAAACACGTCCCCGCCTGGTAGTGGCCGACACCATGAACTTCTGGATGGAATCGGCCTGGGACGAGCTGTTGCAGGTGCTGAAGCAGGTAGATGTGTTGCTGATCAACGATGCGGAAGCGCGTCAGCTCAGCGGGGAATATTCGCTCGTAAAGGCGGCAAGGAAGATTGCCGAAATGGGGCCCCGCTTCCTGGTGATCAAAAAAGGAGAGCACGGCGCCCTCCTGTTCCATGAAAATCACGTGTTCTTTGCTCCGGCCCTTCCGCTGGAAGAGGTGTTCGATCCTACCGGCGCCGGCGATACCTTTGCCGGCGGCTTTATCGGCCATCTTGCCCGCACCCGCGATATTTCTTTTGATAACATGAAAAGCGCCATCATCATCGGCTCGGCCATGGCCTCCTTTTGCGTGGAGAAATTCGGCATACAGCGGCTGCGCGAGATCGACCAGGAGGATATCGAAAACCGTATCCGGCAGTTTATCGACCTGGTCAACTTCGATATCGATCTGATCGGATAAGCTGTTTTATCCGGCGTTTTACTCCTGATGAGCAGCCCGGAGCGCAGCAGCTTACTGGATAAGCCGCTTACCTGACGTTTCTCACTACGGTAACGGGCAACTTCCATTTCTTTACCGCTCCTTCGGTATTGAAGATTTCTATGTAAAGGATATACAGTCCGGTGGGCAGTACCCGGCCGCCGTTTCCCCGCCCGTCCCAGCGCAGGCTGCCCTGTGCGGAAAGCGTAAAGCTGCGGTAGGGATGCCCGACTGCGCGGCCGGAAGCATCAAATACCGTGATGTTGGCTACGCCGCCGGCCGGCCCGAGCCGGTAGCGGATGAAGGCCTCATCGTCGCGCCCGTCCTGGTCTCCCGGTGAGATCACCGGCGGGTCCACGGCGACATCCGCAGCGCCGGCGGCAGTGGCTGCGCTGCGATAGGTAGGGGTGGCATAGCCCGCATCGGCGGGAGCGCTTTGCCAGTTGGCAGTTTCTCCGGAAGGCTTGTTATAGTCGGTTTTTTCCAGCGAGATGCCCGCCGTGTTTTGCAACAGCTGAAAATGATCCTCTTCCCGGTAGGCCAGCTCATCCAGCACCGTGTCCTGTCCGCTCAGCAGGACCACATCGCCTTCTGTCTGCGGATAAGAAGGAAGCCTTCCGGGGCTGAGGAAAGCTTCGGGGTCCTTACAGTAATAACGGGAACGTATATCTTCGGGACTGGGGGTGACCACCAGCCAGGTGCCGGGAAGGAAGGGAGCGTGCTCTCCGGAAAGCCGGACGGCTTGGGTAAGAGCGCCGTCGTTTTCACGCCGGGCCAGATAAAGGTTGTGCAGGTCGATCATCTTCTGCGAGCGGTTATACAGCTCCACAAATTTTTCACCGCCGGGCTGCGGATGAAAAAGCACTTCGCTTAAAATGATATCCCCCGGCAGGGCCTGCTCGAGCAGCCCGAACGCCAGCGTGTTTTTCACCCCTACGGGTCTGCCGCCGCATCCTGCCGCCCCGGTTACTTCCAGCCGGTAACGCACGCCGCGTTGCAGCGGGCGTTTCAGATACAGGGCAACGGTGCGGAAGAAAGGAGCCCGGGCCACCACACTGTCGACCAGGATGTTTTTATCGATATGATAATGATCCGCTTTTGCCGCCAGGCTGCTGTCCATATCCTGGCTGAAGACAGCAGACAAAGTAAGGCTATCGATAACCGTGACCTCCACAAGGTCCGGTACGGATCCTCCGCCCGCAAGGTTGACCGAGTTGACGCTGCCGGGCGTGCCCCCGGAAGGATGTATGGAGGCCGACCAGTTGCTGCTGTCGCTGCAGGGGTGCCGGGTATCTTTCATTTCAAGGCTCCAGCCTCCGGCCGACCTGGCCGTATCCCCGTACCAGGAAGGACGGTAGGCTACCGCGTGGATCAACGCGCCATTGCGGCTGCGCAGGGAAAGCAGGTCGCCGTCTATCTTGGGGGTAGGGAAGCCCGTAAGGCCCGCTGTATTCCCGAAGGGGCGGTATTGCTCCTCATCGAGATGGCTGCAGAGGATCAGCATGCTGTCCGGGTCCAGGATAAAAGGCGGGAGGACGGCGCTGCGCGTGCTGTTGGAAAAAATCCAGTCCTGCAGGTTCAGGGGGTGGGCGCTGTTGTTCCGCAGCTCCACAAACTTTTCTGCGGGCAGGCCTTCTGCCGGATCGGGGTCGGCGAATATCTCGCTGATCAGCACATCATATTGCCGCGGGGGATGATAAGCGAAGGTAAACGCCGTATCGGGAAGCCGGTTGCCGGCTGCGTCGGCGATATCCCATATCCGGAGCTGCAGCGGGCGGTCTTCCGGAAGCGGGGTGTTGAAAAACAGGGAAACCCGCGCCGGCTGCGCAGGATCGTAGAAGGTGCTGTCCGGCCCGGCCCGGCCGGCTATGCGGTAATGGAGGAGCGACAGCGCGCTTTTGGCGGTAACGGCTTCGGAGAAGACAAGATTGAGCTGTCGCGGGGACAAGGGATCTGCCCTGATGATCTCCGGCGGGGCGGTGTCCGGCACAAAAGGCGCCGCCCGGATGTCGTCAAAAAAATGTTTTTGAAAAAAGCCGGAGGTGGACTGCCGGACCTGTATCCCGAAGAGGCGGCTGCGGGTATAGGTGCTGTCCGTACAGTTCCCTTCCTTTACTTCGTAGCGGCCGGTACCGGTAGTATCCCGGTAGAGCGACCAGCTGTATTGCCTGTCGCAGACCACTCTAAGGAACAACCGGTTGTTGGCGTGGTCGGTGACCCCCTCCCTTCCCGTGATCAGCGCGGTAATGCGGCCGGCCGTATCCTGACGGCAGAGCGAAATATTGTCGCCGGTGCCGCCGATCTGTACAAAATAGCCGGTGCTGCTGCTGTCGCCGGGCGGGGCGGTAGCGGCAAGATAAACCCGCACATAGTTTTTTGAAGAGGTATTGAAATGCAGCTGCATGCGAAAAGTCCACTGTGTTCCGGCCACGCCGGCGGAAGGGGTGCTGAGCAGAAAGGCGGTGTCTGCAACCCTGCAGCGGCTCTGCAGCCTTCCCCCGCTTATCTGCCAGCAGGCTGTATCTCCCTCCCAGGCCGGGGAATGGGTAAAATCCCCGTCGTCAAAGGATTCGCTGAGCTGTCCGAATGCGCTCAGCGGGCAAAGGCCTAACAGGTAAAGCCAGTAACGCATGGATGAAGTATGGATTATATTTAAAAATAACAATATTTTCTGAATGCGCCAAGAAGCGTTCTTGAAAATTAGGGGAAGTTGTATCTTTGCGGCCCCGCAGGGTCATGCCGGGATAAATGCGTTCGCGGCCGGCCACGGGTTTTCTGAATATTTATATCGTATCAATTATGAAGGTAGCGGTAGTGGGCGCCACAGGACTGGTGGGCTCCAAAATGTTGCAGGTGCTGGCGGAACGTAAGTTCCCCGTGACGGAACTGATCCCGGTGGCCTCGGCCAGGTCGGCGGGGAAAGAGGTGGAGTTTGCCGGTAAAAAATACAAGGTGGTGACGCCCCCCGATGCTATCGCGCTCCGCCCGGACGTAGCCCTGTTCTCCGCCGGAGGCGGTACTTCCCTGGAGTGGGCGCCCAAGTTTGCCGAAGCCGGGATCACCGTGGTGGACAATTCCTCCGCATGGCGGATGGACCCCACCAAGAAGCTGGTGGTGCCCGAGGTCAACGCGCAGGTCCTGACCCCGGAAGACAAGATCATTGCCAACCCCAACTGCTCTACCATACAAATGGTGATGGTGCTGGACCCCCTTCATAAGGCTTACGGGGTAAGGCGCGTGGTGGTATCCACTTACCAGTCGGTAACGGGTACCGGCGTAAAAGCCGTCAACCAGCTGATGGATGAACGGAACGGTGTGGAAGGAGAAAAGGCTTACCCTTATCCCATAGACCTCAATGTGCTTCCCCAGATCGACGTTTTCCAGGAAAACGGATATACGAAGGAGGAGATGAAGATGGTCAACGAAACCAAAAAGATCATCGGCGATGACAGTATCCGGGTAACAGCCACGACTGTACGCATACCCGTCATGGGCGGACACAGCGAATCGGTGAATGTGGAATTTGAAAAGGACTGTGAGCCGGTTGCCATACGCCGGCTGCTGGGTCAGACGCCGGGTGTGACCGTGGTAGACGACCCCGCCAACCTGCTGTATCCCATGCCCCGCGATGCCCATGAAAAAGACGATGTGTTTGTGGGCCGCATCCGTCAGGACGAGACGCAGCCGCGGACGGTAAACCTGTGGATTGTAGCGGATAACCTGCGCAAGGGCGCCGCCACCAATGCCGTACAGATCGCGGAATACCTGCTCGGGAAAGGCTGGATAGGATAAACCGCTGCTTCAGGCAATAATCCCCAACCCGAAGAAACGGGGATAGTTGTAAAACTGTTTGCCCGTTTCCCGCGCTACCCGGCTGACCGCTCTTTTTACGGCCGGATAGCTTTCCGTATCATGGAAGAGGGTGACCTTGCTATGCTGCGCGGCCCAGAGGCCGCAGCGGAAGGTGTCCCGGAAATTATGAATGATATCTACATGAATCATGTCGTAATGCCCGCCGTGCTCCCGGATAAAGTCGCGGTAATCTGCCTGCACCAGCGAGATGTTGGGCCAGGGCCGCACGCTTTCCTGCATCTGTAAGAAATTATTTTCGTGGCGACCGGCATGCGGATCGCCGGTAAACAGGTCTACGCCCGTAACCGTTTTGAAATAATTGGCAAAAACGGTGGTGGAAAAGCCAAATTCAACGCCGAATTCCAGACAGGAGCCGGTGTCTATATCGAAACGGCGGATGATATCTTCCACAATGCCTTCCAGGCCGCGTCAGGCGGAATCATAAAGCAGGTAATGTCCGGGATAATGGATTGCTGCGGGCTTATAGGGTATGGGTCTCCCGCTTTTAAACAGGAGCTTGTTTACCCGGTTGCCCAGCGCATTGAAATAATTGACGGCTTTTTTCTGCATGTAGCTTCTTTAAGGACAGGTATGGCGCTGCTTACAAAATAAGATAATCACCTCTCTTTTGCAAACGCCGGCGATCATTGGCGATAGCCGATGCGCTCCGGTCGGTAGCCATGGGTCAAGGGTTGCTGCTTGCTGCGCCATAGTCTTTGCCGGTAATTGCCGGCGTGGTCAGCTTCGCGAGAAGGCCGTTATCTTTTCTTCAAATACTTCCCGGGCTATGTTTTGCAACAGGATAACCCGCTGGAAAAGCAGATCCAGCTCTGCCGGGCTGACGGTATAATGATCCGTATAACGGGCCTGCACATACGCTTTTTCCAGGAGCTGCAGCAGCTGTTGTTCGGCGGCGGTATCTTCCGGGAAAACGGTGTTGAGCTGCGGAGCGCAGCGCCTGCAATATTTTTTTAGCTGCTGGAGGGAATGGGTGGGCTCCTGGTGATCCAGCAGCGCCAGGGTAGTGCTCCTGAAAACCTGCTCGGCAGCCTGGTGCAGCATAAAGGCGCCCATCGCTGTTTCTCCCTTTCGCCGGTGGAAGCCCGCCGTGTCAAGAAAAGATGCCGACCGGCTCAACCCGCAGGTAAAAACTTCCCGCATCTGCGCGGTGAGGGCTGCCTTCATTGCCGGATCGGGAGCGGGCAGACCGGTATGCCCGTCGTCATAGACCATGTTTTCAGAAGTGCAGACCCGAGAGTAAAACGGATGCCCTGAACGGAGCAGGGGATAAAGCCTGTCTGCCTTGTGCAGCGAGCAGGAAACGTCCGCAGCGCCGATGCATCCCAGCCCGATGACCGTTTCGTAGGCTTTGAAGCTGCGCTGTTCCTTGTCGGGTATTACGATCAGCAGATCGAAGCGGCCGGCTTTTTCTCCCGTCGCCGGCTTGTTTTCTACCACAAATATCTTTTCGGGACGAACGACAGCCGCGATAAACCGGATGATATGGCCCGGCGAAGCATGGCCGGACCGGAGTACCGCCAGCCGGAAAATTTCGGGATCGGCCCGGAAGATCTTTTCCATGAACAGCTCCAGGTCTTTCCAGAACCGGAGCAGGGAGGCCGCAGGCTTGGGCTGGCCGCCGGCGTTTACCGCCCCTTCCAGCAAAGACCAGAGGTGCTGCCTGACGGTGGCCAGGTCATAGCGGCTGAGAAAATCGCCGAGCGTTTCTACGGGGCGGGGCATTATCCCCGAAGCATCGGCAGGAGCAGCAGATACAGATTCCATGAGCAGGTATTGAGGGATGAAGGCAGTATTGCACGCTGGCCGGGGCCGGACCCGGGTAAATTATTTTGTATCTTCACGAGGTACGGACCGGTGTGGCAGAAAGGGACCGTTCCTGATCTCTTTCTTTCTCAAATATAGCACTTCTTTTCTAATGTAAGAAGTGCCTTCATAAATTTTTCTATTATGGAAAATACGCAGAAGGGCAGGCTATTGACCTTTCTCACCGCAAAAAGTATAGGCAAGCCCGAATTTTACCGTCGCACCGGGCTGGGGAACGCCTATCTGGATAAGGCCGGCCAGATCCAGCAGGGGAAGATCGGCGCCATTCGCAAAGCGTATCCCGAACTGAACATGCAATGGGTGCTGACCGGGAAGGGAGACATGCTGTTGCCCCGGGAGGACCAGGAGGACGGTCCGGTTTCCCGCCAGGCGTTGGAGGAGCCCGATCCTGCTTTCCGGGAATTATTTGAGGCCCTTATCGCTGCCAAAAACGAAACGATTGCCGCGCGGGACCGCATTATTGCCGCAAAAGACGAGCTCATCTCGGTACAGGCGGCGACCATCAAATCCCTGGAATCGGCGCTGGAGCTTTTAAAGACGAGGACGGGCTGATCAGGCAAGACCGGCCATGCCCGGATCAGTCCATGGCACGGCTGAAGCAATATCGCCTTGCGCCGGAACAGTGAACGCTGCACCTGAGCATCAGTCCATGGCGCGGTTCAGGAAGTCGATCAGCGGCTTCATGGCGGTAAAACGCTGCAGGATCAGCTTCAGCAGCTTGGGTGAGGCTACTTCGGCATCCGAAAAGCTGCTGCCCACGATAAAGCTCCGCAGTTTTAGAAAATCGACGGCGGGGTTGTCGGCAGAATAGCCCTGGGGCGGGCGGCTCAGCGCGCTTTCCGTATTCAGCTCCCCGAACAGCTTCCGGAATTGTTTTTCCCGGATAATGCCCAGAAATTCATCCAGGTTGTAATCGATCTCCTGCCGTATTTTTTTTAGCTCCGGTGCCGCCGGCATCCAGATCCCTCCTCCGCAAAAATGATTGCCTCCCGGCTCAATATGCAGATAATACCCGGGCAGATGCACCCGTTTGCCTCCTTTGTTGAAGCCGGCTGCAAAATTGGATTTGTAAGGCGTTTTATCCTTGGAGAAACGTACATCCTTGTATATGCGGAACACGCAATCCTTGACCTCCAGCCCGGCCAGGGAGGTATCCGTTTGGCCGTATGCAGTAATGACCTGCTCAACAAATGCTTCGAAATCGGCTTTGGCTTCCAGGTATTTGTCTTTATGCGCCTCGAACCAGGGCCGGTTGTTGTTTCGTTTCAGCTGGCGTAAAAATGTAAGCGTGGCGGGTTGCAGCATAGGGCGCTTTATTTGGTTTCAGGGCTTCAAATGTAATAAAAATTCGGGCAGGCGGGCACCGGGAGCGCACTGCTTTCGGCGTTGCTCCGCGCGCTAATTATATTTAGACCGGGCGCCCGGCTTCTTTAGACCCGGGCTCCGGCCTCGCCCTTCCGGCGACCCGGAGGGGAGCAGTAAAAAATCTGGCAGCATTTTCGCATAAGAAAGAATAAATTGGCTTAATATGACAAAAAAGACAATCAGCTGGCTGGTGCTGCCGGTAATAATTGCGCTGCTGACCGCGGGCTGCAGCTACCGCACGGTTTCCCACCGCAGCGGCAAGGTGCCGCCCGGGCAGGCCAAGAAGATATACGGCACCCAGTCGGCCAAGCCCTTTGCACCGGGGCAACAGAAAAAACGGGGCTGGTAAGCTGCCCGGTATTGCGTTGGGCTCCGGAGCATCCGTAAGGCCGCGATCAAACAGCTTACGGCCGTTAAAAAATAAAAAACCGGCGGATCTCTCCGGCCGGTTTTTTATTTTATCTGTTTGTAAGGGGGATCAGCGGTTCATGGAAATAAGAAACTCCTCGTTGCTCTTGGTATTTCTCATCTGGTTGAGCAGGAAGTTCATCGATTCTTCCGTATTCATATCCGCGAGGTGATTGCGTAAGATCCACATACGCTGCAGCACATCCTTTTCCAGCAGGAGATCGTCGCGGCGTGTAGACGATGCCGTTACATCGATGGCGGGGAAGATGCGGCGGTTGGACAGCTTGCGGTCCAGCTGCAGCTCCATGTTGCCCGTACCCTTGAATTCCTCGAAGATCACTTCGTCCATCTTGGAGCCGGTATCGATCAGGGCAGTGGCCAGGATGGTCAGCGAGCCGGCGTTTTCGATCTTACGTGCGGCGCCGAAGAACTGTTTGGGTTTGTGCAGGGCATTGGCTTCCACGCCGCCGCTCAGCACCTTGCCGGAGGCCGGCATAACGGTATTGTGGGCGCGTGCGAGACGGGTGATGGAGTCCAGCAGGATCACCACATCGTGTCCGCATTCCACCAGGCGCTTTGCCTTCTGGAGGGCGATGCCGGATACCTTCACGTGTTTTTCGGCGGGCTCGTCGAACGTGGAGGCGATCACTTCTGCATTTACGCTGCGCTCCATGTCGGTCACTTCTTCCGGTCTTTCATCGATGAGCACCACCATGAGGTAACATTCCGGATGGTTCTTGGCGATGGCGTTGGCCACTTCCTTCAGCAGCATGGTTTTACCCGTCTTGGGTTGCGCTACGATAAGTCCGCGCTGCCCCTTTCCGATGGGGGTGAACAGGTCCATGATCCGCGTGGAATAATTGTTGGGAGCGGTCACCAGGTTCAGCTTCTCATGCGGAAACAGCGGGGTGAGATAATCGAACGGAACGCGGTCCCGCACTTCGTCGGGGTTCTTGCCGTTGATGGTTTCCACCTTCAGCAGGGCAAAATACTTTTCCCCTTCCTTGGGCGGACGTACAGATCCGCGTACGGTATCTCCCGTTTTCAAGCCGAACAGCTTGATCTGGGAAGGAGATACATAGATATCATCCGGGGAGCTGAGGTAGTTATAATCGGAGGAGCGGAGGAAGCCGTATCCGTCGGGCATCATTTCAAGCACGCCTTCGCTGACGATAATGCCGTCAAATTCGATATTAAAGGCAGGGCTGCTGCTGGGCTCCTTACGCTGCTGATAACGGGGACGGAAAGGGGCGGAAGGTTCGCCGGGCAGGGGTTCGCGTACCTCGTTTTCGGGGTCCTCTGCAGCGGAGGGGGCTTCTTCCTCCGGTGTTTCCTTAGCGGGTGCCGGCTGTGTGGCAGGAGCAGCAGCGGCAAATAATCCTTCCTCGGGGTGTTCTTCTTTTTTCGGTTCCTTTTTGGGGGATGCGGCAGGAGCGGCTTCATTTTTGGGTGGCCTGCCCGGTTTACGGCCTCGCCGCGCGGGAGTGTCTGCCGGGGTTTCTTCATCGGCTTCGGGAGCGGCAGCGGCAGCTGCTTTGGGAGGAGCGCTTTCGCTTTTCGGCGGCCTGCCCGGTTTGCGCCGGGGCTTTTTCTCCCCGCTGCCTTCCTTACCGGCCGTGGTATCATCAGGGGCCATAACTGCTTGTTTGTCTAATATTTTATAGATGAGCGTCTGCTTGTCTAATTTTTTGACACCGGGAATATCGAGCTCTTCCGCAATGTCATGCAGTTCAGGAACGATCATATCGTTCAGTTGCAAGATGTCGTACATAAATTTTTGAAAATAGTTTTAGAATTGCGTAAGAAACGCATAGGGAAATTCCCCGCCACAAATTCCACGTTTTACAAGGTTAATCGCCAATAAATAATGAATAGTCTAATCGCTGTTTGGGAAAAGGACTGCTGACAGAAGCGGAAATATCAGTGATCATATCAGGCAGATGCAAGTGCAACATTACGATAAATTTTTGTATCTGCCAAATAAATATTATGTAACCGTTACCCCGCGGGCGCTTCCGCCGAAAGCGGCGGTTTGGGGACCGGGCGCTGCTGCCGGGCCCGGCAGGGACGGCAGAATTCCCGGAGCGGTTTATTTTAAAGACAGTTTAACTGTATCTTTGTTCCCCCAAAAAACATAATTCAACGCGCATGCACCCCCGTGTAAAGATCAAAACGCTGCTGCAATCCGGACGCTCCGGTTATGAAACCACCGTAAAGGGCTGGGTCCGCACATTCCGGAACAACCAGTTTATCGCCCTTAACGACGGGTCCACGTCCGCCAGTCTGCAGGTAGTGGTTGACCGGGAGCAAACCGACCCGGCGCTGCTGCGCCGGATCGTTACCGGCGCGGCGCTGAGCGTTACGGGTACGGTGATACCTTCCCCGGGAAAGGGTCAGCAGGTAGAGCTGAAAGCCACGGAGATCACTATCCTGGGAGACTGCGATCCGGATACCTATCCCCTGCAGCCCAAAAAACACAGCCTTGAATTTTTACGGGAGATCGCCCATCTGCGTTTCCGCACCAACACTTTCGGAGCGGTATTCCGGGTGCGCCATGCGCTGGCTTTTGCCATACATCGCTTTTTTAACGAAAAAGGGTTTGTATACCTGCACACGCCCATCATCACCGCTTCGGACGCCGAAGGCGCCGGCGAGATGTTCCGGGTTACCGCCTTTGATCTGAATGATATTCCCCGCAGCGCCGAAGGGAACCCCGATTTCCGGCAGGACTTTTTCGGCCGCCCCGCCCATCTCACGGTATCCGGACAGCTGGAAGGGGAGCTGGGCGCCATGGGTCTCGGGGAAGTCTATACTTTCGGTCCCACCTTCCGGGCGGAAAACTCCAACACCGCCCGGCACCTGGCCGAGTTCTGGATGATAGAGCCGGAGATGGCCTTTTATGAGCTGGAAGACAACATGAACCTGGCCGAAGAAATGCTGAAATACCTGATCGCCGCCGCCCTGGAGCATTGCGGGGACGACCTGGAGCTGCTCGGCAAACGCTTCGACGAAGAGGAAAAGCAAAAGCCCCAGCAGCAGCGCAGCGAAATGGGTCTGCTCGAAAAGCTGAAGTTTTGCCTGGACCAGCCTTTCCAGCGGCTGACCTATACCGAGGCAATAGCCCTGCTGGAGAACAGCCCTTATCAAAAGAAGAAGAAGTTCCAGTACCCGGTCTCCTGGGGTATGGATATGCAGAGTGAGCACGAGCGTTATCTCGTGGAAAAGCACTTTAAAAAGCCGGTGATCGTTACGGATTATCCCGCAGAGATCAAGGCCTTTTACATGCGGCAGAACGACGACGGCAAAACGGTTGCCGCCATGGATGTGCTGTTCCCGGGTATCGGCGAGATCATCGGCGGATCCCAGCGCGAAGAGCGGTACGACCGGCTGTTGCAGCGTATGGAAGTCCAGCATATATCGCCGGAGGAACTGTACTGGTACCTGGATACCCGCCGTTTCGGCACCTGTCCCCATTCCGGATTTGGCCTCGGTTTCGAACGGCTGATCCAGTTTATCACGGGTATGGGCAACATCCGCGACGTGATCCCCTTCCCGCGTACGCCCAGGAACATCTCATTCTGACACGCGGCAACCGCATTTTTTGTACTTTTGAAACAGCAGCACCCTGCCCGGATGATGCTATCATGTTTCTGTAACACGATGAGAAAGACAATCCGTTATACCTGCTTTCTCCTGCTGTTGACGGCCGTTGCCTGCCGTGAAGAGAAAAGTACGGAGCGGCCCTACGATCCCACCGGCAATATGGATTATCAGCCGGTGAAGAAAGGCGCCAGCTGGCAGTACGTATCCGCACAGTCTTCCGATACGCTCAGCATGCAAGCCACCGGCGAGCAGACAACGCGCGACGGCATCTCCTATTTTGCTTTTACCATGAGCACGGCCGACAGTAGCTGGACCGGCTACATGGGCAAGTCCGGAGTGGATTACTACCTGCTCAACAGCTTCTTTCCACCCGATTTCATCTCCGGCCCCCTGCTTTATCTCAAAGACGGCAGCCCGGCCGACAGCAGCTGGACCCAGCGATTGTCTTACAAGGGTATCGGGGGTACGGCACAGTTTGTGATCCTGGACCGGGAGATCAGCCTGCAGGTCGGCAGCCAGACCTTCCCGCAGGTGGTGCATGTGCAGATGAACCTTGCTCCGGATTACCTTCCACCCGGCTTTCCCGCGGAGACGACCCTCACGGCCGATTATTATATAGCCCGCGATGTGGGCATCGTTTATATGGTGATCCGGGCAGGGGGTGTCAAGGTGGAGGAAACGCGCCTGGTGGATTATGAGATCCCCTAATTATTATTACATTTACAATATTACCAAACACACGCACGATGTCTATGCACGCTGCTATACCCGTGGTAGATCTTTCGGCCTTTACGGCGGGCGATACCGGCCGTAAAAGCGCTTTTGCCGCACAGCTGGGAAGGGCATTTGAAGCGGTTGGTTTCGTGACGGTGGAGCACCACGGCATCCCGGCCGGACTGATCGGTGAACTCTATAAATATGTACAGGAGTTTTTCGATCTGCCGGAAACCGTGAAACGGCGTTACGAGCCGGAAGGGCTGGCCGGGCAGCGCGGCTATACCTCTTTCGGGAAAGAGCATGCCAAAGGATATGATGCGCCGGACCTGAAAGAGTTTTTTCAGTTCGGGCAAACGGTAGAAGACGATGCCCGGCTGAAGGCCGAATATCCCGAAAACCTGACGGTAAAAGAGATCCCCGGCTTTACCCCCGCGGCCCAAAAGCTGTACCGGGCCTTTGAAGATGCAGGCGCTTCCCTGCTGCAGGCCATCGCCCTCTACCTGGGGCTGGAGGAGCATTACTTTGACGAAAAGATACACAACGGCAATTCTATTCTCCGCGCGATTCATTACCCCCCTATCCGGAACGAACCGGCTTCATCCATCCGGGCGGAACAGCATGAGGACATCAACCTGATCACCCTGCTGGTGGGGGCATCTGCAGAGGGGCTGGAGATACAGGACAAGTCGGGACAGTGGGCGCCCGTAACGGCCGGTGCGGGTCAGATCGTAGTGAACGTGGGCGATATGCTTCAGCGGCTGACCAACAATAAGCTGAAGTCCACCACGCACCGGGTGGTGAATCCCCCCAGGGCGCAATGGCATACCTCCCGTTATTCGCTTCCCTTTTTCCTGCATCCGAAGTCGGAGATGGACCTTACCTGTCTGGCGGATTGTGTCAGCGACGCAATCCCCGCGCAGTATCCTCCCGTTACCGCCGGGGCATACCTGGAGGAACGGCTTCGCGAAATAGGATTGAAAAAATAAAAAGCTGCGGACCCGGTCAATGCTACTACGTCATCTTCCTTTCCTGAGAACCGTTTTCTGGTACAGCCTGACCGCCTTCGGCGGCCCGCAGGGTCACCTCGCCATCATGCTGAAGACCTTTGTACAGCAGCGGCGGGATGTTACGGAGGAAGAGCTGCTGGAGTACAATGCTTTTTGCCAGCTGCTGCCCGGCGCCTCCTCCACGCAAACGGTAACGCTGATCGGTTACAAACGCGGCGGCGTGCCGCTGGCCGTGCTGACCCTGCTGATCTGGATTACTCCCGCTTCCATCCTGATGGGCCTTTTGTCGTTTGTGATGTACTATATCGACAAAAGCATCTTCAAGTTCGTACAGCCGATGGCGGTAGGCTTCCTGGCCTATGCCGCCTTCAAGGCTTTCCGTATCAGCATCAAGAACGCCGCCACGGCTTATATCATGGCGGGAGCCATCCTGGCGGCGGCCCTGTTTAAAGGGCCCGGCCTGTTTCCCGTGCTGATCATACTGGGCGGCATCGTATCCAACTTCAGCAGCAAACGCATTCCCGAACATCCCGTACCGCCCCGGAAGATACAGTGGACCAACATCTGGCTTTTCGCCGCCGTTTTTATCCTGGCCGGTTTCTTCAGCGAATATGCCCGGGTGCATAACTGGCAGGACCGCAGGGCCTTTAACCTGTTTGAAAACTTTTACCGTTTCGGCAGCCTCGTATTCGGCGGCGGGCAGGTGCTGATCCCGATGATGTTCGACCAGTTTGTAACCCGGCCCGTCAATCACGGGATGATGCCGCTGATGTCCACGCGCGACTTCCTGACGGGAGCGGGGATGGTGCAGGCCATGCCCGGACCGGTCTTTTCCGTTTCCTCCTATATCGGGGGCATGGTCATGCGTCCTTCCGGGGCAGCCATGCAGATAGCCGGCTGTCTGATCAGCACGGTGGGCATCTTCCTGCCTACCCTCCTGCTGGTGCTGTTTTTTTATCCCATCTGGCACAACCTGAAAAAATATGTCTACATCTTCCGCGCCCTCGAAGGGATCAATGCGGTGGTGGTCGGGATCATGTGGGCGTATACGCTTATTCTCTTCAATGCCATTCCCTTTGCATGGTTTAACCTCGTGGTCATGGTCGGCACCTTCTGTGTCTTGCAGTTTACCCGTGTGCCGCCCCCGCTGATCGTGGTGGGCTGCCTGCTGCTGGGATGGATCAGCTGAACGACTGCTTTCTCCCGTCGCCTGTTTGCGTTTTCAGATTGTTCCGTAAATTTGCAGTACGCTATCCTTCCGCATGAACCTGCTACGGATGTAAAGATTCGTATAAAAGGACTGTGGTTATGGAAAAAACCCTGAAGCCGGTATTTGTAAAATCCCCGGACGATACCGTGTTTTTGAGAATAAAAAAACGGGTATCCGACAAGGTCCGGGAGCTTGAGCCCCGGCGGCGCGCTACGATTGTATTCAAAGCCATTCTTTTCCCGCTGGTTTATATCGCTGCCTATGTGCTGGCGCTCTGTTATGGCCGCCAGTCAGCCGTATTGTACGGGGCTTACTTTTTGATGGGCATCATGCTGGTGCTTATTTTCCTGAACCAGATTCACGATGCCGTGCATGGCGTGCTGTGGAAAAGTCCCCGGCTGAACAAGCTGTATGTGCATTTCTTTGATCTCATGGGCGCCAACAGCTATGTCTGGAAAGTCCGCCATACGCGGCTGCATCACAATTACCCCAACATCATGGGCTGGGACAGCGATATCGAGCAAAGCACGCTGGCCCGCATCTTCCCGCACGGCCCTTTCAGCCGCATCCACCGGTACCAGCATATCTATCTGCCGCTGATCTATCCGCTGTATCTGCTGAACTGGCTGCTGGTGCGCGATTTCAAGGATTTTTTCAACCGGAGCAAGCCGGTCTGGAAGGTCGTGGACATCCCCCGTTCCGAATACATAAAGCTGTTTATCTTCAAGGCCTTCTTTTTATTTTACATCATCGTCCTGCCGGTGCTGGTGCTAAAGATCAGCCTCTGGAAAGCCATTGGTGTTTTTCTGATCATGATGTTTACGGCCAGTATCTTCTCCCTGCTGGTACTGCTTTCGCCGCATGCCAACACGGAAAACGAGTTTCCCCTGCCCGACGAGCGCCTTCTCATCGGTCATCCCTGGTTTGTGCATCAGATCCGCAATACCAATGACGTCATTCATGACAACTGGTTTATCCGCTTTTTTATGGGATCGTTCAACTACCATGTCGTGCATCATCTTTTTCCGAAGGTGAACCATGTGTTCTACCCGGAGGCCACAGCCATTCTCAGGGAGGAGGCGGCGCGGCATAACCTGCCGTATCACAGCTATCCTCTGGTTACCACTCTGGTGAACCACTACCGGCTGCTGAAGCAGAACAGGATACCCGAAAATATCTTTGAGGAAACGATGTAGGCGAGGGTCAGCTTCCGAACAGGTAGCGGTAAGTCCGGTGTACCTTGTCCTTTTTTGCGCCGGTGGCGGCGTGTATAGCCAGCATCTTTTCGTTAAAATCCCCTACCCAGGCCAGCTCTACGCCCGTGATGGTGCCTCGTGGCAGCACTTCCTTTTGCAGGCAGCGGATGAGGGCCGATTCGATGCCGTGATTCTGGAACCGCTTTTTGCAGCCCATCACGATGATTCGCAGCCGGTCCGGCTTACGGACATGCTTATACCAAAAGAACTTGAGCTTTCCCCAGAGGTTGAGCGTTCCGTTCACATGCCTGAGCAGCTGGTTCACATCGGGAAGGCATACCACAAAGGCGATGGGTTCCTCCCGGTGATAGGCAAACCAGATGATCTTTTCGTCCATGACAGGGCGCATCTGTCGGAAGGATTCCCGGATGGTGGCGGGGACGATGGGGGTAAAATTTTCGAAATCGCTCCAGGCGTCGTTATAGATTTCGCAGAAGTCGGCGATAAACTTTTCCAGCTTTGCTTTTGAAAAATGCCGGAAGCTGTATTCCGGCTTCTGCATGACCCAGTCTGCAATTTTGGTAAACCGCTCGGGGAGCGGCTCGCGGGCGTCGAGGAAATTGGTATACTGGTCGTATAGCTTTTTAAAACCATAGGATTCAAACAGCTCGCGGTAATAAGGCGGATTGTAGTTCATCCCCAGGCTGGGCGGCTTGAAGCCTTCCACCAGCAATCCCCAGTATTTGTCGTTCTCTCCGAAGTTGACCGGGCCGTCCATCGCTTCCATGCCCTGTGCGCGAAGCCAATCCCTGGCGGTATCAAAAAGAAGACGGGCCGCATCGTGGTCGTTAGGACATTCAAAAAAACCGGTGCCGCCGGTCGGCTGCGGATTTTTGCCGGCTTTCTCGTTGTTGACAAAAGCGGCGATCCTGCCGATGGGGTTTCCGGTCTCGTCTTCGAGGATCCAGCGGTTGCAGACGCCGTGTTGAAAGAAATTATTCCGCTGCGGATCGAAGACGGCGCGGATATCGTCATCCAGCGGGCAGATCCAGTTGGGATCGTTCCGGTAAAGCATACGGGGAACTTCAAGGAATTTCCGGACTGTGGACTGGTCGGTAACCGCTTTGCAATACATCATATCTGCCTTCGCTTAAAAGAGACAAAAACACAACAGCCCTTATCTTACATCACAACGGTTGCTGTCATCAAAAAGGTTTTCAAGTGGCGGCAGGCATAACCTTCTCAAGGCCTTGCGGCATATCGCATGGCGATACAAAAATACTGCGGTTTAGAGGAATTGCGAAAAGAAAAATAGGAACATATTTAACTTTTCTCCAACACGAATAAATGTAACTTCGGATAAAAAAATAAAGCGTATGCTGCAAAAAGTACTTTTCCGCTTTTGCTGTATTTATTTTGGGCTGTATTTCCTCCCCCTGCCCCTGGGCTTTCTATGGGACCCGGCCGTGCATTGGACGGGCAGACATATTCTTCACCTGGGCAGTGCCATTACGGTAAAGCCAAACGGCAGCGGAGATACCACCTATAACTACGTGCAGGTGCTGGTAATGGTGCTGGTCTCCCTGGCCGGATGTCTGGTCTGGAGCCTGGCGGATCATAAACGAGCCAGCTACCGCAGGCTGAAGTACTGGCTGATGGTCTACCTGCGTTACAGCCTGGCTATCGCCCTGATGAGCTACGGTTTTTACAAGATATTCAAGAGCCAATTTCCCTTTCCCTCGCTGATCCGCCTGCTGGAACCTTACGGGCAATCTTCTCCCATGGGGCTGGCGTGGACCTTTATGGGATATTCCACAGCATTCAACTTCTTTACGGGCTTTTTTGAAGCGCTGGGCGGCTTTCTGTTGTTTTTTCGTCGGACTACCCTGCTGGGCGCCTGCATCGCAGTGGGTGTCATGGGCAATGTGGTCATGATGAATTTCTGTTATGACATTCCGGTGAAACTGTATTCCAGCAACCTGCTGTTGGCTGCAATTTTTATCCTGCTGCAGGACTTTCCGCGGTTGACCCGCCTTTTTATCCTCAACCGCACCGCGCCGCCCGCAGATATCCGGCCTGTCTTTACCCGTTCCTGGAGCCGCTGGACGAGGATCGTCCTGAAGGGGTTGCTGATCCTCTTATTCCTGTACAGGAATATCTCCGGCGGCTGGCAAGGTCTGCAGCAATACGGAGACAACAGACAGCGTCCTCCTTTGTACGGCATCTACGAGGTGGAGACCTTTGTCCGGGGCAGGGATACCCTGCCTCCGCTGTTGACGGATACCCTGCGATGGAGACGGCTCATCATTGACTATCCGGGCTATGCCACCGTGCAGAGGATGGATGAGCGCGGGTCTGTCTACTATGGCTTTCGGCCGGATACCCTGCAGAAAACGGTCCTTCTCTTTTCCAATCCGGATACGGCAACGAAATACCGGTTCCGTTACGAATGTCCGGACAGCGCCCGCCTGGTGCTCCGCGGGAAGCTGCGGGAGGATAGTCTGGAAATCATGATGCGGCGAAAAAAACCGGACGAATTCCTGCTGGTAAACCGCGGCTTTCACTGGATCAACGAGTATCCGTTTAACCGGTAACCCGGCTTGCAGGTGCTGTGGGTGAGTAAAAAATGCTTAAGCCCGCAGCTGCAGCCCGGCAAAGCGGCCTGAGAGAAAAGGTATTGAGAAATTAGTTGTAAATTTGGAAACTCGAGTCAAATTATTCCGAGATAAGGGTCGAGGTTACTGAAAAATAAGTAGCTATGCAGGCAACTATTGATATAAATGATATTCTGTCAAAAGTAAAGCAACTTAATGAAGAAGAGCAGCTAACGCTTTTGGAGAAGATTGCTTTATTGATCCGGAAAACGGCCGTAAAAAACAAAAAAGTAGGGCTTTCGGCTATTTCCGGGGTGGGGGGAGCAGTGTGGAACGATATAAATATCGATAAATATGTAGACGAAGAAAGGCAATGGTGATCGCTGATTTTCGTTCAAAGCAGGTATTTTTGGATACAGCGCCGCTGATCTATTTTATCGAAGGACATTCTGTCTATCAACTTCAACTACAGCAGCTCTTTTCCTCTAACGACAAAGGTAATTTTGCATTTATAACTTCTTCCCTGACCTTGTTGGAAGTTCTGGTAAAACCATTGAGAGAAGGACAAACTCAGCTTGTTCAGCAATATAAGGAGATTTGCTGAATGCTGCGGGAATTGAAATTTATGAAATCGGAAATCCAATTGCGGAAAAAGCTGCTGCATTAAGGGCCAGATACAATCTTCGGACACCTGATGCACTTCAGCTGGCGACCGCCATAGAATACAAAGCTGATTACTTTTTGACGAATGATGTAAGACTGACCGCTGTCCGGGAAATACAAAGCATTACACTGAACGACCTGGAATAATCAGGAGTTATCTTCCTGCGGCGACATTAGATGCCAGAAGGCACAATCCTACTTTCCGCTTCGATTTCCGGGCAGCTTCCCGTATTTTTACAAAAAATTCCACGTACCCAATACGAGTATATTTCATGGACTATCTGGCAGGATTGAATGAGCCGCAGCGCGAAGCGGTATTGCATATGGACGGCCCCCTGATGATCGTCGCCGGCGCCGGTTCTGGGAAAACCAAGGTACTGACCACCCGGATCGCCCACCTGCTGCACAGCGGTGTGGACGCCTTTAACATACTGGCCCTCACCTTTACCAACAAGGCTGCCCGTGAAATGAAGGAGCGGGTGGAGCATATGCTGGGCAGCACCGAAGCGCGTAACCTGTATATCGGCACCTTCCATTCCGTGTTTGCCCGGATATTGCGTGCAGAGGCGCACCGGCTGGGATTCCCCAACAATTTTACCATCTACGATACGGACGATGCCAAAAGCGTGCTGAAAACGATCATCAACGAGCAGAATCTCGATGATAAGCATTATAAGCCCGGGCAGGTGCTGAACCGCATATCGGCGGCAAAGAACAGCCTGGTGAGCCCCCAGGAATATGAGCACGATTATTATATCCAGCAGGAAGACACGCGGAGCAACCGCCCCATGATGGGCAAGCTGTACGACCTCTATGTAAAGCGCTGCTTTAAAAACGGGGCCATGGACTTCGACGACCTGCTGTTCAAGATGCATGAGCTGCTCACCCGGTTTCCCGAAGCGCTGCACAAATACCAGCATAAGTTCAAATACATCCTCATCGACGAATATCAGGATACCAACCCCGCCCAATATGCCGTGATCAAGCTGCTCGGCGCGGTCTATGAGAATATCTGCGTGGTGGGCGACGATGCCCAGAGCATATACTCGTTCCGCGGGGCCACGATCCAGAACATCCTGCAGTTTGAAAACGATTATGAAGATGTGAAGGTGGTAAAGCTGGAACAGAATTACCGCAGCACGAAGTCCATCCTGAACGCGGCCAACAAGATCATCGGCAATAACAAATCCCAGATCGAAAAAATACTGTGGACGGATAATGCCGACGGGGAGAAGATCCGCGTGGTCCGCACCATGACGGATAACGAAGAAGGAAAATTCGTCGCGGACGCCATCGCCGAGCAAAAGCTGCGCAACCACTACAGCAACAAGGATTTTGCCATCCTGTACCGGACCAACGCCCAGAGCCGCAGCTTTGAGGAAAGCCTGCGCCGTATGAACATCCCCTACCGGATCTACGGCGGTCTCTCCTTCTACCAGCGCAAGGAGATCAAGGATTATCTGGCCTATCTGCGGGTTATTGTCAACCCCCGCGACGAGGAAGGGGTTCGCCGCATCATCAACTATCCCGCGCGGGGCATCGGAAAAACCACCGTGGACAAAGTAACGCTGCTGGCCGGCGAGCAGGACATCACCTTCTGGGAAGTGCTGGAAAGGGCCGGCGAGTATGGTTTCCGGGCGGGAGCGCTGGAGGCCATCGAGGGCTTTGTGACCATGATCAAAAGTCTCCGCGTGCTGGCGGAAAAGCACAATGCGTATGAAGTGGCGGTACAGGTGGGCAAGTCCACCAACATGGTCCGGGAGCTGTTTAACGACAAAAGCACCGAGGGGGTGGCGCGGTACGAAAATATCCAGGAGCTGCTGAACTCCATCAAGGAGTTTACCGAAACGCCTACGGAAGACGGGGAGCTGATAGAACGCGGTCTCGGGGCTTATCTGCAGCAGATATCCCTGCTTACGGATGCCGATCAGGGCGGCGACGACGTTGACGTGGTAAGACTGATGACCATCCATGCAGCCAAGGGGCTCGAATTTCCCTGTGTTTTTTCGGTGGGGCTGGAAGAGGGCCTCTTCCCCAATGCCATGGCGGTGAATACCCGCGAAGAGCTGGAAGAGGAGCGTCGCCTGTTTTACGTGGTGGTTACGCGGGCCAAGTCGAAGCTGTGGCTGACCTATGCCAATAGCCGCTATCGTTTCGGCAGCCTGATGCAGAACGAGCCCAGCCGTTTTTTACAGGAAATTCCCGAGGAGCACCTGGACCACAGCTTTGCGGGAGGCGGCATGCGCAACGTGCCGCGGGGCGGCAGCCTGTGGAAAGAAAGTGCTTATGAGCGGATGCACCGGCAGCCGGGTGGCGGCGCTGCAGCCGGAAGTACGGCCCGGCCGGCCCCGAAGACCGGGGGCAGCAGCAAGGTAGTGGCTCATGTGCCCACGCCGGATTTCGCGCCGGATGATCCGGCTGTCTTTGAGGCGGGCGTGGAAGTGGAGCACCTCAAGTTTGGTTTCGGCAAAGTGCTGCGTATGGAAGGCAATCCCAACAACCGTATTGCCACCATCTTCTTTCCCCAGGGCGGCGGTGAGAAAAAGATCATGCTTAACTACGCCAAGCTGCGTATGGTACGTAAGGAAGAATAGACGTGTATCGTAAATCCCTGACACCGGAACAGGCCCTGCAAAAGATGCGGCAGTACTGCGCTTACCAGGAGCGGGCGCATGCCGAGGCGCGGAACAGGCTGTATACGCTGGGCATGCGGAGCGCCGACGTGGAGGAGATACTCTCCCGCCTGATCACGGAAGGCTTTTTAAATGAGGAGCGGTATGCCAAAGCCTTCGCCGGGGGGAAATTCCGCATGAAGCAGTGGGGGCGCCGGAAGATCCGGGCAGCGCTGCAGCTCAAGCAGGTATCGCCCTACTGTATCCGCAAGGCCATGGAGGAGATACCGGAGGAAGACTATCGGAACACGCTGAAGCGGCTGGCCCTGCAGAAATACGCCGCCTTGAAGGGATGCCAGTATTTGGTAAGGCGGGCCCGGACGCAGCAATACCTCCTGCAGAAAGGGTATGAGCCAGATGATATCCGGCAGGTGATGGAGGAGATATTAAAGTCGATTTGATAATGTGCTGATCGGGTAAATCATTAAATGCCCTTCACCCTTTACCTTTCACCCTTCACCTAAAAAAATGGACCTTACCCTGACCCTCATCCAGACCGACCTTTACTGGGAAGACAAAGCTGCGAACCTCGGCATGCTGCGGGAAAAGATCGCCGATCTGAAGGAGCGCACGCAGGTGATTGTGCTGCCTGAAATGTTCAGCACCGGTTTTAGCATGCAGCCGGAAAAGCTGGCCGAATCCATGGCCGGCCCTTCGCTGCAGTGGATGAAAGGGCTGGCCCGCGAAAAAAAGGTGATCCTCACCGGTAGCCTTATCGTGGAGGACCAGGGCGGTTATTACAACCGCATGCTGTGGGTGATGCCCGACGGACGGGTGGGGTATTACGACAAGCGGCATCTTTTTGCCTATGCCGGAGAAGACCGGCAGTATACCGCCGGCAACCGCCGCCTTATCGTCCGGGTAAATGGCTGGAAGCTGCTGCTCCAGGTCTGCTACGACCTGCGCTTCCCCGTCTGGAGCCGGCAGACGGCCGGCCGGGAGAACGATGATCCTTCTTACGACATCTTGCTGTATCCGGCCAACTGGCCGGCTTCCCGGGCGGCTGCCTGGGATACCCTGCTGCGGGCCCGCGCCATCGAGAACCAGTGCTATGTGATCGGGGTGAACCGCGTCGGCACCGACGGGAACGGCATCCGCTATCAGGGCGGCTCTTCCGTTGTGGGTCCCCTGGGGGAATTGCTTTACGGCAAGACGGACGATGAGGACTGCTTCACCATCACCCTTTCCTTTGAGGAGCTGGCCGGGGCCCGGGCACGGTATCCCTTTCTGAAGGATGCCGACCGCTTTGATATCCGGCTGTGATCATGCCTCTGTATTACAGATCGAAGCTCTTCTTGGGGTGGTTTAGCTTTACGGAAAATGTCTGCGCCTTCCCGCCGCGGTCTACCGTAATATCGATCTTATCCTTATCCCGGTCCTCATGCAGGGCCTTCATGACCGCTTCCGCGCTGCTGACGGATTTATCCCCGAAACGTGTGATCACATCCCCGCGCTGAAAGCCCGCTTTTTCTGCCAGAGACCCGGGCAGTACGCTGGATATCTTGGCGCCCTGCGGCTTTTCAGCATCTTCAATACGCATGCCGAGCTGGGGTGTATCGTCGTTCATCCAGTTGAATGAGAACGGGTCGCCCTCCTCGTTCATCCGGGGCATCGGGTAAAAATGAAATTCTGGGTTCCGCGGGAGGGCTGGGCTGATTGACCAGGCTACCATCTCGTTTTCTCCGAGGGTGGCCGTGGCGGTATGTTTTGCTCCGTCGCGGGTATAAGAGAGGGTGATCTTGTCGCCGGGTTTGTGCCCGCCGATGGCTTTTACCAGGTCTTCGGGACTTTGGATGGCCTGGTCGTCCACGCCGGTGATCAGGTCGCCTTCCTGCAGTCCGGCCGTGTCGGCGGCGCTACGCTCCTGTACTTTCTCCACGCGGGCGCCTTTGTCCGCTCCGTCAGGCGGCGAGGTGAACACGCCCAGGAGGGCTTTATTTGCATAGTGAGGCTGGCCGGGGAACCGGTCGGGGGACCTCCGGGGAAATATGCTGAGCCCCTGTGGTCCGCCGTGTGGTACGGCTTCGCGGAAGCTAAAGCTGCGGCCGCCCCGGCTGCTGCCCTTGCGCTGGATGACGGTGACATCCCCGTTTTTGAGCTCGCCGGGCTTTTTGCCGTTGATCAGTACCGAGTCCCCGTCGATCTGTATCGTCATTTTAGGCGGAGCGTTCCCCTTGCGGCGGATGATGATCTCCTGGTACTGATCCTGCCCTTTGGCGGTATCCTGCTGCGCCCAGGCCTGCCCGGCGGTAAGCCCGGTAACGGCAAGGACCAGCATCGGTAAATATGATAGCTGCTTCATGGTTGTTGATTTGAAGTGATCAACAAAATTACGGTCCCGCCCCTATCTGCAGCACTAAGGGAATGTTAAAAAACGAGCGTTCTGACCTTTTCCACCGCTTCCTCCAGTCGGGTGGCGTCCTGCCCGCCCGCGCTGGCAAAGGTCGGCTGTCCGCCGCCGCCGCCTTTGATCAGGGGGGCTACCTGTTCCCGGATGATCCGGGGGGCTTCCAGGCCGGTTTGCCGGGCGGTGGCGTCGTCGAGCATGAGGGCGATCCCGGCTTTGCCGTTGACGGCCGCGGCCAGTACAAAAAGGTAACGGTCGAAACGTGGTTTTAGCAGAAAGCAAAGCTGCTTGAGGGCGTCTGCGCTGTCTACTTCCACTACTTTGCCGATAAAGAAAAGTCCGTTTGTTTCGGTGGCCCCGCGGGCCAGGTCTTCCGCCAGCTGCTGCAGCTGCTGCTGTTCCAGCCGGGCTACCTTCTTGTCCAGCGCTGCTTTTTCCTGTAACAAGGTTTCGATGGCCTTCAGCGGGTCCTTGGCCTTCAGGCTGGCGCCGATATGATGGAGAGACTGCAGCTGATCGTAGATATGCTTGATGGCAAAGCGTCCGGTGACGGCTTCGATCCGCCGCACTCCGGCCGCTACCGCCGTTTCGTGGATGATGCTGAACAACCCGATCATCCCGGTGGCCGGCACATGGGTGCCGCCGCAGAGCTCCACGGAGAAGGCGGGATCTATCGTAACCACCCGCACGGTATCTCCGTATTTTTCCCCGAAGAGGGCCATGGCCCCGCTTTTCAGGGCTTCCTCCCGGGGCAGGTAGCGGATATCCACAGGAATGTTTTCCCGGATCTTATCGTTGACCAGGAAGGTGACCTCGCGCAGCTCTTCTTCGGAAAGCCGGGCAAAATGGGAAAAGTCGAAGCGCAGATAGCTGTCGGTGACCAGCGATCCTTTCTGCTGCACATGCGTGCCCAGCACCTTGCGGAGCGCTGCATGCAGGAGATGCGTGGCCGAATGGTTGTAGGCGGTATACAGCCGCTTTTCGGTATCCACGCGGGCGGTCAGCGGTCCTTCGATACCTGCCGGAAGCTTTCCGGTAAAATGTACGATGAGGTCGTTTTCCTTTTTTGTATCGGTAACCGGAATCACTTCCCCTTCAAAATCGAGGGTGCCGGTATCGCCGGTCTGTCCCCCGCTTTCCGCGTAAAAAGGGGTATTATCCAGCACCAGCTGGTACTGCTCCCTGCCCTTTACTTTTATGCTGCGGTATCGGGTCACCTGTGCGGGCACCAGCAGATCGTCGTATCCCACAAAAGCGGTGGGTATTTCCCGGAGCACGGTCCAGTCGCCGGTATCCAGGGCGGTGGCTGCGCGGGAGCGGTTTTTCTGCTGCTGCATCTCCGCCTGGAAGCCGGCTTCGTCGATGCCGAAGTCTTTTTCCTGGGCGATGAGCCGCGTCAGGTCCAGCGGAAAGCCGTAGGTATCGTAAAGCTCAAAGGCGGTTTTGCCGTCTATGACGCCGGAGGTCCCGGCCGTCGTCAGGTATTCGTCTATACGGCGCATCCCGCTTTCGAGGGTGCGGAGGAAGTTGCCTTCCTCTTCGAGGATTACTTTCTGCACAAAGTCCGCCTGCTGCCGGAGCTCGGGGAAAACGTCGTCGAACTGCGCGGCCAGGGCGGGCACCAGCAGGTGGAGGAGCGGCTGCTTTCTGTTCAGGAACGAGAAATAATACCGGACGGCGCGCCGCAGAATGCGGCGGATCACGTAGCCGGCGCCCGTATTGGAAGGCAGCTGACCGTCGGCAATGGTAAAGGCAATGGCGCGGATATGATCGGCGATCACCCGGAAGGCGATGTCCGCCCGGCTGTCGCTGCCCCCGTACTGCTTGCCGCAAAGCTGCTCGGTAAAGGCGATGGTGCCGCTGAATACATCCGTATCATAATTGCTTTGCTTCCCCTGCAGCACACGTACCAGCCGTTCGAATCCCATGCCCGTGTCCACGTGCCTGGCCGGCAGCGGCTGCAGGCTTCCGTCCTTCAGGCGGTTGAACTGCATAAACACGAGGTTCCATATCTCGATCACCTGCGGATGGCCGGCGTTGACCAGGGTGCCGCCGTCAACCGCTTCCCGCTCCGCCGCTTCCCGGCAATCCACATGTATTTCGGAGCAGGGGCCGCAGGGACCGGTATCACCCATTTCCCAAAAATTGTCTTTCTTGCTGCCTTTCAGGATACGCTCCCCGGGCACCCACTTCTCCCATTCCCGGTAAGATTCCTCATCGAAAGGAAGCTTGTCGGGGTCGTCGCCTTCAAATACGGTGACGTACAAACGCTCTTTATCAATTTTATATACTGCCGTCAGCAGCTCCCATGCCCAGGCGATGGCTTCTTTTTTGAAATAGCCATTCTCCGGATGCCGGGGATCGCCGAAGCTCCAGTTTCCCAGCATTTCGAACATGGTATGATGATAGGTGTCCACGCCCACCTCTTCCAGGTCGTTGTGCTTGCCGCTGACCCGGAGGCATTTCTGCGTATCGGCCACCCGCTGCTTCGCCGGCGCCTTATTGCCCAGGAAGTAGTCTTTGAACTGGTTCATGCCGGCATTGGTGAAAAGCAGGGAGGGATCGTTTTTGATCACGATGGGTGCGGCAGGGACAATGATGTGTTCCCGGGAACGGAAGAAGTCGAGGAACTGCCGGCGTATTTCGGAAGCGGTGGTCATAAAATCAAATGAGAAATCCGTATAATTTTTTATTTTTATTAACAGAATAATCAGCGGCAGGACGTTAATTTGCGGCCGTTTTACGGCACATATGCCTGCCCCCTCCGGTTGTTTGCGCAAAGGGAATGCAAAAGTATTAAAATAAAACAGGTTTTGTGGATGCGTGTCGCGGAGGATTAAGTCGCTCTCATGAAGAAGGTCAAATATTATTATAATACCCGTACGCTCAGGTATGAGAAGCTGGTCGTCCCTCTTTATGTGAAAATACTCCGTATCCTGGGTTTTATTGCCGCGGCTCTCGTCACTTCGGTCATCATCGTATCCATTGCCTACCGTTTTTTCGACTCTCCCAATGAAAAAAGGCTGCGGCAGGAGGTGAACGAAATGCGCGACCGGTACGAAGCGCTGGAGGGTCAGTTTGATATTGCCACCGTTCAGCTGAAGGAGCTGCAGAACCGCGACGACCAGATCTACCGCGCCATCTTTGCAGCGCATCCTATACCGGACAGCGTGCGGGCGGGACGTCAGGCCCGGCAGGCGGAATACGCCTTTCTGCAGAATTTCCGGAATGAGGAGCTGATCTCCAATGCCGCCGGAACACTGCACGAGATAGTTCACCGCATCGACATTCAGAACCATTCCTATGACGAGCTCGACAAGCTGGTCAGGAACAAACAGCAGATGCTGGCGGCCCTTCCGGCCATCCAGCCGGTGGCCAACCGCAACCTGACGCGCATCGCTTCGGGCTTCGGATACCGGATCGATCCCATCTACAAAACGGTGAAATACCATACTGGCCTGGATTTTGCTGCTCCAACAGGAACTCCTGTGTATGCCACCGGCGACGGGAAGGTATCCTATGCCGGCCGGGATAACAGCGGATATGGTAACCACGTGATTATCAGTCACGGTTATGGTTACGAAACCCTATATGCCCATATGGTGCGGATAAAGGCAAAGATCGGCCAGCATGTCAAGCGCGGAGAGGTAATCGGCTGGGTGGGAAGTACCGGGAAGTCTACCGGGCCGCATTGTCATTATGAAGTGATCCGGAACGGCAATAAGGTGGATCCGGTTTATTTCTTTTATAACGATCTGACCCCCGAGCAATATGAGCGTATGTTAAAGATTGCTTCTTCCAGCAATCAGTCACTGGATTGATAAACCAACCATCAAATGAACGAGCAGTCCCCCGTCATGAGCCAGCTGGATCTTTTTTCTTCCGCATCCCTGTCCAACCCCGCCCCATCCGGGCAGTCCCCGGAAGCCGCCGTCACGCCCCGTCCCCGGACTACGGACGAAAAAACGGAAGTCGAGGGAAAGGCGGAGAGCGGCGCTCTTCCGGCAGCAGCCGAACCCCAGCGGGCCCCGGATGGGCAGGAGCAGGCAGAAGCGGCCGCGGAAGAATGGCCCGTCCTGGCTGTTCAGGAGGCTGAGCAATCTTCCAACGGGGCCGTCGTTGTAACGGAAGAAGCCGGAACGGCCGGAGAAACCGGAGCGATGTCTCCGGCGGAAAATACCCGCACAGCCGGGGCGAAGACGGGCACGGGCAGCAAGCGCGGCCGCAAGTCCCTCAAGGAACTGGCAGATGATCCGGAGGTGCTGCAACAGATCGGACAGATGGACCTGGCCAAACAATATTATCCCATCAGCGAGGTGGCGGAAATGTTCCGGGTCAATGCATCGCTGATCCGCTACTGGGAAAATGAATTTGATGTTTTAAAACCCCGGAAAAACAAGAAGGGCGACCGGCTTTTCCGGCCCGAGGATATCCGTAACCTGCAGCTGATCTATCATCTGCTGCGGGAGCGGAAGTATACGATAGAAGGCGCCAGGCAAAAGCTGAAGTCGGAGAAAAAGCTGGCCATGCAGCATTTTGAGCTGGTACAGTCTTTGCAAAAAGTGAGAAAATTTTTAGTGGAACTCAGGGAACAGTTATAACTTTAGCCCCGAGGACCTCATCTAACAAAAATGATTATGAACAGAAAGACATTTCGCGGAATAAGCATGCTGGTCGTATTACTGCTGACCGCAGCGGTACAGCTGAAGGCTCAGGATAAGCAAACGGTATACGCAGCCAGCGGTGAAAAGGTCATCACCGGTCCCCTGACGATGAAAGCCCTGGCCAACGATTCTGCCTTTGGCTGGTTTTATACCGGCGTAAACAAATACAAGCCCGATCCCGCCCTGATAAAATATATCAGCGCTTACCGCGACAGCTTTGACGTAGTGGTTTTTGCCGGCACCTGGTGCCAGGAAACAAAAGACCTGCTCCCTAAATTTTTCAGCACCATGCTGGCCTCCAGCTATCCCGTGGCGCGTATACACATGTATGGCGTGGACCAAAAGCTCGATATGCCGGGAGACGAGGCAAAGCAGCTTCACCTGACCAAGGTGCCCACCTTTA
Source organism: Compostibacter hankyongensis (assembly GCF_039541075.1). Taxonomy (NCBI): domain Bacteria; kingdom Pseudomonadati; phylum Bacteroidota; class Chitinophagia; order Chitinophagales; family Chitinophagaceae; genus Compostibacter; species Compostibacter hankyongensis. The sequence goes on from NZ_BAABFN010000001.1 coordinate 330,328, forward strand.
TCGTGTTGCGGAAAGGAAAAGAAGTCGGCCGTATCGAAGAGCGGGTGCAGAAAAGCATCGAGGCCGACCTTGTGGCCATCCTGGACAAGATGATGGCGGCGGAGCAGGGTACAAAAGCCGTTACGGCGCACAGATAATCCTATCCCCGTATGTGCCGCTGTTCGAGGATGCCCGCAATGGCGAGATTTACCCGTTCCCGCAGCGCATTGTAGCTGTTCCAGGCCGTGGTATTCGTATAATAGATCAGCTGAATAACATAGGCGTCGCGGGTGATGTCGTTGAGGTTCAGGGTGTATCCCTCAAGGATCTCGGGCTCGGCCTTCAGGACGGCTTCAATATCTTTTAATACCTGCTCTATGGCCCCGGCATGCGTGTATGCCGGCAGCTCCAGCTTCATCAGCACGCGGCGCTGCGAGATGAGCGTGCCGTTGTCCAGGATATTATCGACCATCTGCTTATTCGGTACCGTTACATACGTCTTGTTGTCCGTGCGGATACGGGTGCTGCGCAGACCGATCTTTTCGACCGAGCCGGAAACGCCGCTGACCGTGACGTAATCCCCTGTTCGGAAGGGCTTGTCCAGCAGGATCACAAAGGATCCGATCAGGTTCTCGATGCTTTCCTTGCCGGCCAGGGCCAGGGCTGCGGCCCCTATCCCCATCGCACCCACCAGCTTGTTGACCACGCTTTCCCCCACCATGAAGCGGAGTATTACGGCCAAGCCGATCAGGCCGATAAAGGCCTTTAACAGGTCCCGGAAGAAAAGGACGATCTGGGCATCCGACTGATTTTTCCGGGAGCTGAGCCTGCGGCTGAGGATCAGGGCCACAAAATCGATGAGCCGGAGGAGTATCCAGAAAAAGGAAACGGTCAGCACGATCAGCTTCAGCACATTCAGCACCGAAGAAAAACGGGTGTTCAGGAAGTGGATGCTGAAATCCAGGACCCTGGGGTACTGAAAGTGATCGATGTTGCCGATAAAGACAAAGATCAGGAGGAAAAGCTCCAGCGGACGCCGCAGCAGGGCCATCAGCTCCTTCTTCTGTACATCCGGAATGCTCCTTTTGACGATCCTGTAAAGCAATCCTATGATCAGACGGGCTATGGGGCCGCGCAGCAGGAATACCAGCGCCAGCATCCCCACCAGCACCAGGTAATCGCCTACAGGATTATCCAGAAAAGAGCGCTCCCAAAACTGCAGCATATGTTCTTATTTTAGCTACGGCATGCGCCATACCGGAATAAAATTAGCATAAATAACGCAGCGGCGGAAAGTCGGCCCGGCTTTCCGCTTAGCTTATCCGCTCTGCCGTGCTGCCGGGGCTGAGTCTGCCCTCTCCGCTGATGAGCAGCACGCCCGGCTGTTTTCCTTTTTCAAAGCTGCCCAGCCGGTCATCCAGCTGCAGGGCTTTTGCCCCGCCGGCGGTTGCCCAATGCAGCAGGGTCTGGACGGAGAGTGCCGGCAGCCGCTGCTGCAGGGTCTTTATCTCGGCCAGGATGGACAGGCTGTGGTTGGAAGCCAGGCTGTCCGTCCCCAGCGCTATGGGAATGCCCTGTCTTTGCAAGGCGGCAATATCCGGCAGCCTGTTCTCGATATACAGGTTGGCATTGGGGCAAAGACAGGCATACAGGGGCTGTCCGGCGGCGGCGGCAAAGGCCCAGTCCTCCTCTGTGGTGTAGGTGTTGTGCACCAGCAGCAGGGGATGCCGGTTCAGGGCCGGCAGCCAGCTCCTGAGGCTGGAGAGGCCGGAAGGCCGGAAGGCCGCAGGTTTGATGCCCAGGCTGTGGTACAGCCGCAGCAGATCGCCCTGCCGTTCCCGGTAGAGGTGATCTTCCGCTGCGCTTTCCTGGTTGTGTATGCTGAGCAGGGCGTTGCCGGGAAAGTCATTGATCAGTCGCAGCAGGGCGGGTGAAACGGAGTAGGGGGCATGGGGCACCACGGAGGCGGCAGGTCCATATCCCGCTTCTCCGGGCGACGATGACCGGAAGAGCGTGTAGAGCTCCCGGGCGGCGGCGAAACGGGCGGCGGCATCCTGCTCCGCCACGCCCATCACTTCCACAAAGGTATGATAGTGCAGCCGGCCTCTTTTCTTCAGCGGCAGGCTTACGGCGGTATTGACAATATCGCCCACCGCCACGATGCCGGCGCGGAACATGTCTTCCTCCGCCTGCTCCATGGCGTCGTTTATGATCGTTTCGGAAAAGTGTCCGCGGAACTTCATCACCCCCAGCAGAAAGTCGGTAAGACCGGTTTTTTCGGGCATATGGCCCTTCAGGTGGGAAAGCTCCAGGTGGCAGTGACAGTTTACAAAGCCGGGGCACAGGATACCCCTCAGATGACGGACGTCCCCGCCGGCATCGCCGGCGGGCAGCAGGTCTGCCACACGACCTTCCTTGTCGAGGACCAGCACGGTGCCCTCCTGCCGAAAACGATATCCGTCGAAAAGCGCATCCGCAGAAAATTTTACCATTTTTGTACCTTAATTTTGCAAAGAGCAAGGACCATCAAAAGTACACATGTTAGACAAACTGGAGGCCATCAAGGCCCGCTTTGAGGAAACCGGCATTGCGCTGACCAACCCCGAAGTGGTGGCAGACAACCGTCGGTTCAGCAAGCTGAGCCGCGAGTATCGGGAGCTGGAAAAGATCGTGAAGGCCTACGAAGGATACAAAAAGAACCTGGAGGATATCGCGTTTAATAAGGAGGCGCTGCAGAGCGACGATGAGGAGATGCGCGAGCTGGCCAAGGCCGAGACCGAAGCTTTGCAGGAACAAAAGGCAGATTGGGAAACGCGTATCCGCAACCTGCTTATCCCCAAGGACCCGCAGGATGAAAAGAACGCCATCCTGGAAATAAGGGCGGGAACGGGCGGCGACGAGGCCGCTATCTTTGCCGGCGACCTGCTGCGGATGTACCTGCGGTACGGAGAGCAGCGGGGCTGGAAGCTGGCGGTGCTTTCCGAAACCGAAGGGGCTGTCGGCGGTTATAAGGAAGTGCAGGTGGAAGTTCAGGGTGAAGATGTCTACGGAATCCTTAAATTTGAAAGCGGAGTGCACCGGGTGCAGCGGGTGCCGGCTACCGAGGCCAGCGGAAGGCTGCATACCTCGGCGGCTACGGTAGCGGTGCTGCCTGAGGCTGAAGAGATCGACTTTGAGCTGAAGGAAAGCGAGGTGAAGATGGAGACGGCCCGCAGCGGCGGCGCCGGCGGCCAGAATGTCAACAAGGTGGAGACAAAAGTGTTGCTGACCCATATCCCCACCGGCACCGTGGTGATCTGCCAGACCGAACGCACCCAGCTGGGCAACCGCGAAAAAGCCATGCAGATGCTGCGTACCCGCCTGTATGAGGAGCAGGTCCGCAAACAGGAGGAAGAAATTGCTCGGCACCGGAAAAGCCTGGTCAGCTCGGGCGACCGCTCCGCAAAGATCCGTACGTATAATTACCCTCAGGGTCGCATTACCGATCATCGTATAGGGATGACCGTTTATAACCTGGATGCTTTTATGAACGGCGATATCGGGGAGATGATCGAAGCCCTGCAGTTTGCCGAGAATGCGGAAAAGATGAAGCAACAGGCCTGAAAGAGCAGCATTAGGAGATTGTATGCTAATGCGTTGTGAAGACAGGTCGGAGATTGGCACAGAACTTGAAACCCTTGCAGCGGCAAGTTGATATAAAATCCATTGTTTCATTTTAATTAACAAAAGCATGATGACAAACAGGACTAAACATCGCAATTCGATAGTTGCCCTCGGCTTGGCAGCTGTCGTGTTATTCGGCTGCGGACAACCCCTTACCCGCACCCAGAAAGGCGCCATGATCGGCACCGGCGCCGGCGCAGCCACGGGCGCCATTGTAGGGAAAGTAGCCGGTAATACGGCGCTCGGCGCTATCATCGGCGCAGCCGTCGGAGGTACTGCCGGCGTGCTGATCGGGAAAAAGATGGACAAGCAGGCCAAGGAAATCCAGCAGGAGCTGCCCAATGCGCAGGTAGAGCGGCAGGGTGAGGGGATCATCGTCACCTTTAACTCCAGCGTATTGTTCGGCTTCGACAAGTCTGACCTTACGGATGCCTCCAAAGCCACGATCGGCGATCTGAATACCATCCTGCAGAAATACCCGGATGAGAATGTGATGATCATCGGTCATACGGACGACAAGGGCACGGATGCCTATAACCAGGGGTTGTCCGAGAGAAGGGCCTCTTCGGTAGCCGCTTACCTGCGGACGCTGGGCGTCAGTTCCTCCCGCATCACCACCAAGGGTATGGGCGAATCCGATCCCAAGGTACCCAATGATTCGGAAGCCAACCGCGCCGAAAACCGCCGCGTGGAATTTGTGCTGACCGCAAATGAAAAGATGAAGCAGGAAGCTCGGCAGGAAGCCCAGCAATAAAGCAAAGCGGGTATTTTACAGTATTCCCATGCGATGTATCAGCATCGCGGTATACAGAAAAAGGTCCTCCCGGGCAAAAGCGCAGGAGGACTTTTTTTATGCCGGAAATCTCCGGATCCACAAACCGGCCCTGGTCTCACCCGGATCTTAAATCCGAACCTCAAACCAGGAAACTTAACAGAACAGATCTGCCGCTATGCCGTCGGCAAAGAGCCTGCCGCGGGGACTGAGCCGGAGACGGGCGCCTTCCTGCAGCATCCGGCCGTCGCGGAGAAATCGGCCGCTTTCTTTTTCCAGCTTTTTGCGCTTTTCGGCGCCGAAACGGCCGGCCACCAGCTCAAGGTCGCAGCCTTCAAGCGTCCGCAGCGCCGTCATGATGTATTCGTTGTATTGCTGATCCGGGGTGAGCACCTCCTGCTCACAGGGAATACGTCCTTCCCGGATACTTTTTATATACAGGGCCGTGTTGGCGATATTCCATTGCCGGGTATGGCCGTTAAAGGAATGGGCGGCGGGCCCCAGCCCCAGGTAGGGAACGCCCTGCCAGTAGCTGCTGTTGTGCCGGGCCCGGTGGCCGGGTTTTGCGAAGTTGGAGATCTCATAATGTTCATACCCCGCGTCTTCCAGCCAGGTTTCCAGCAGACCGGCCTGCCGGGCGGCTTTTCCCGGGTCCACGGGAGGATATTGCTTTCGCCGGATCATGCTGTCGAGCGCTGTATGCGGCTCTACCGTAAGGGCATAGCAGGAAAGATGGGGAAGCCCGAGGCCGAGCAGCTGTTCCACGTTGTGCCGCCACTGCCCGTCATCCAGCGTAGGCGTACCATAGATCAGGTCGGCAGACAGGTTGCTGAAGCCGTGCTGCTGCGCCAGCAGGATGCTTTGCAGGGCCTGCCGGCTGTCGTGCGCCCGGTGCATGCCCCGGAGATCATCCCCGGAAAAGCTCTGCACGCCTATGCTGAGCCGGCGGATGTCCAGCTGCTTCCAGGCCTGCAGCTTTTCTGCGTCTACATCGTCCGGATTGGCCTCGAGGGTGATCTCTGCATCGTGCTCAAATAGGAAGTATCGCCGCAGCTGTCCGAAGATAGCGGCCAGCTCCGCGGTGTCCAGCAGGGAAGGGGTGCCGCCGCCCAGGTAAAGCGTGGCCAGGGGATCCGGGTCCTGCCCTGCGGCGGTAAAAAAATCACCCTGCAGCCGGATCTCCTCCAGCAGCGCCTCCAGCCAGGCCGCGCGCTGCTGCTGCGAGGTGGAAAAGTAAAAATTGCAGTAGTGGCAGGCCTGCCTGCAAAAGGGGATATGGATATAGATGCCGGCCATGCGGCGAAGGTACTGATTCGGGTCTAAACGGAATTTTATATGCTAAAAAGATACCTTTGTGTTTGTGACAGGTAAAGCGATCCTGAACGTTGCCACTGCATCAGAACGTCGATAAGGAAGCACGCGGACAACACCGGACCGAAAAGAGCGTTTGCCTGTATAGTATCCCATGAAGATCATCTTTTGCTATATTCTTTTTTGTTGCTGGCTGGGCAACGCATTTGCGCAGCAGGCAGATAGTCTGCGCCGGGACAGTGGGTCCCGGTCTGTACAGCATACGCAGCCGGCCGGGAAAACGTCATCCGTATCCCGGGGTGCATCCCCGCCATCCGGCCCGGCGCTGCACACGCAGCCGGCCAAGACAGGGACCTCGGTGCTTCCGGCCGGCCGGACTGTTTCCTCCGGCGGGGCACACCGCCCTCCCGCACATGCAGCCGCAGATTCCCCGGCCACAATCCCCGCGGCGACTGCAGTTACGACCCCGTACCCTCCAGGCATTCCCTCGGTGGTGCCGGAGACGCCGCTCAGCTACCGGGGCTTCCTGCAGCAGGCGCTGGACAGCAATGCGGTGTTCTCCGGCGGGAAGCACGCCGTGCTGATGCTCGACAAAGTGCGGCCCCGCCGCTCGGCGAGCGGACTTTTCTACATCGTCACGGGGGTGTTCCTGCTGCTGGGTATCATCCGCTTGGCCTTTGGCAAATACTTTTCCGACCTGTTCCGCGCTTTTTTGAACCCCACGCTCAGCCAGCGGCAGCTGAAGGACCAGCTGTCGCAGACCCCTTTCCCGGCCTTTCTGCTCAACATCTTCTTCAGCGTATCGCTTGGCGTATACCTGTTCCTGATCCTGCAGCTGTATGATTATATCGAGGTGGAACGTCCCCTGTACCTGGTGCCGGTGTTTATCGTGCTGGTAGCCGCCATTTACCTTATCAAATATCTCTTTCTGCGGCTCAGCGGCTGGCTCTTCGGCCTTCCCGAGCTGCTGGATGGTTATATCTTTACCATTTACCTCGTCCATAAGGTGCTGGGTGTGATCCTGCTCCCTTTCCTGTTGCTCCTCGCCTTCGGGGGACCGGAGCTGGCCCGTTCCGCATTATACATTTCACTTTGTTTAATAGTATTACTCGTTGGTTACCGGTACTTAAGGATATACAACGGCCTGCATAATCACATTTATTTCAGCAAATTTCATTTTTTTCTTTACCTTTGCGCCTTCGAAATAGCTCCCGTCCTCATTGTAGGCAAAGGGGTGCTGATTTGGCTAAATGGCACCTCCTGAACGGAGGTTCTGATCTGTTAACTCATTTGGAAAGCGTATGACCAGTGCAGAGCAAAAAGAACCGGGGAAAAGGATCCGCTCTATCCTGATCTCCCAGCCGAAGCCAGAGGCCGAAAAATCTCCTTATTTTGATCTGGCCAAAAAATTCAACGTGGAGCTGGTGTTTCACCCCTTTGTACGGGTGGAAGGGGTGTCCGCAAAAGAATTCCGCAAACAAAAAATCGATATCCAGTCCTATACGGCAGTAATCCTGACCAGCCGCAATGCGGTAGATCATTTTTTCCGTATCTGCGAAGAGATGAAGGTAAAGGTGTCGCAGGACTGTAAATACTTCTGCATTACAGAGGCCGTAGCCCTGTACCTGCAGAAATTTATCCTGTACCGCAAACGAAAGGTATTTTTTGGCGCCGACGGTTCCACAAAAGGGCTGCTCGATGTCGTGGCCAAGCACAAGGATGAAAAATTCCTGGTGCCCCGTTCGGAAACAGGCAAGGAAGACATTCCCAAATGGCTGAAGGAAAATAAATGCGATTATGCCGCCGCCGTCCTGTACAGGACCGTCTGCAACGATATCAGCACCGTTATGCAGGCCAAGCATGATATGATCGTCTTCTTTACGCCCACGGGGGTAAGGTCGCTGGTGGAGAACTTTCCGGACTTCAAGCAGAACGGCACCTTTATCGGCGCCTTTGGTCCCACGACCTCCAAGGCGGTGGAAGAGGCGGGGCTGCGGCTGGATGTGAAGGCGCCCATGCCCGAAGCTCCCTCCATGGTAGCCGTGCTGGAAAATTATCTCAGCGAGGTCAACAAAAAATAACATTCCCCTTCGGCGGAATTACGTTAAATTTATGCAGCAAAGGACAACCTTTAGAAGTTGTCCTTTTTTATTTTATGAAAACGGCAAACCGTCTCATACACGAAAGCAGCCCTTACCTGCAGCAGCATGCCCGTAACCCGGTGGACTGGTATCCCTGGGGACCCGAGGCGCTGCAACGGGCAAAAGAGGAGGATAAGCCCATCCTGGTCAGCATCGGGTATGCCGCCTGTCACTGGTGCCACGTCATGGAGCGGGAAAGCTTTGAAGACGAAGCTACCGCCCGGTTGATGAACGACCATTTTGTAAACATCAAGATAGACCGGGAAGAACGTCCCGACCTGGATCACATATACATGGATGCCGTGCAGGCGTTGACGGGCGCCGGCGGCTGGCCGCTGAATGTCTTCCTCACCCCTGCGGGAGCGCCTTTCTTCGGCGGCACCTATTTCCCTCCGGTAAACGCATACGGCCGTGCCTCCTGGCGGGAGGTGCTGGCGGCTACGGCAGCCGCCTACCGGGACAAGCGGGAGGAGGTGCTGGAGCAGGCGCAGCAGCTGACCGGCTGGCTCCGGAATGCCGCCGCTGCCGGCGCCGGCGGCACCGAAATACCCTCCGGCATCCTGGACACCATGGCCCGGGAGCTGCTGAAGCAGGCCGATACCCGGGAAGGCGGTTTTGGCGCCGCTCCCAAGTTTCCCTCCACCATGGCCCTGCAATACCTGCTGCGGTACCATTCCGCCACGGGCAACGAAGCTGCGCTGGAACAGGTGCTGCTGAGCCTGGACAAGATGAGCGCAGGAGGACTGTACGACCAGGTCGGGGGCGGTTTTGCCCGCTATGCCACGGATGCCCGCTGGAAGGTGCCGCATTTTGAGAAAATGCTGTACGACAATGCCCTGCTGGTAGAGACGCTGAGCGAAGCCTGTCAGCTGACCGGCAAAGAGGCCTATGCACGGACCCTGCGGCAGACCATGGACTATATCACCCGGGAGATGACGGGGCCGGACGGTGGGTTTTATGCTTCGCAGGATGCCGATTCGGAGGGAGAGGAAGGTAAGTATTACCTGTGGGATAAGGCGGAGATAGAAAAGGCGCTGGGCGCCGATGCCGCCTGGTTTTGCCGCCTCTTCCAGGTGACGGACGAAGGCAACTGGGAGGGCCGGAATATTTTGTACCGGACGGTTTCCACAGCGGAATTTGCCCGTCAGCAGGGATGGCCGGAGCCGGAGCTGCTGGAACGGCTGGAAAAGGCCCTGGCGCAGCTGCTGGCCATCCGGCTGCAGCGGGAAAAGCCCCTGCTGGACAACAAGCAGCTGCTGGGCTGGAATGCACTGATGACGGCGGCCTGCTGTAAGGCCTATGCCGCATTGGGAGAGGAAGCCTGGCTGCAGATGGCCCTCCGTAACGCCGCTTTTGTCCGGCAGCGCCTCCGCGATCCGGCGCAAACCGGAGCCCTGCTGCATAGCGACAAAAGCCATAGTCCTCATCCGGCTTTCCTCGATGACTACGCATTTTATATCCGGGCCCTGCTTTTGCTGCAGGAGACTACCGGCGACACGACCTGCCTCGAAGAAGCCGCCGGCTATGCGGAGCATGTGCTGCAGCATTTCGGGGATGAGGAAGGACTTTACTTTTATTATACCGCGGAGGGGCAGCAGGACGTGATCGTCCGGAAAAAGGATCAGTATGACGGCCCCGTCCCTTCGGGCAACGCGGTGATGGCGGACAATCTGCTTCGGTTGGGATTGTTGCTGGAGCGGCCGGATTTCGGACAGCGTGCCCGGCGGATGCTGGAGGGGATGGCGCCGACCGTCATGCGCTACCCTTCTTCCTTCGGCGCCTGGGCCGGCGTGATCTGGTCGGTGGTGCAGGGCATCGCTGAGGTGGCGGTGGTGGGGCCGGCCTACCGGGAACGGCTGAAGGAAATCCTGCCGCGCTGGTTTCCCGCCCGGGTGATGATGGCCGCCGCGGGACCGGACGAGCGGTATCCGCTCCTGCGGGACCGGGAAGGACCGGGAACCCTGCTTTATCTTTGCCGCGACTACACCTGTCTGCAGCCGGTGAAGACGGCGGCGGAACTGTGGGAGCTGCTGGAGCGGGGAAGATTTTTGGCAAAAGATTAACAATAATGCTTTGATCCTTGCGTTTTAAGGAGTTACCATGACTTGTGCGACGATGTGAAAAACCTGTGCAAAAAATAGTAATCTTTAAAATAATAATTACATTTGCTTCCTTGTGATCCTAAAAGAGCCTTTATGCAACCGGATATGCGCAATTATGCTCGCAGCGGTAGTAGGGAAAGAATATGGTTGCAAGCAGCTGCAAGGCGGGCAAGAGGATTGACCGCGGGGAGGTCAAATTACTTATCCATGAATTTCACTACATTCAGAAGCATACTTTTCCTCTCGACGGTGCTGTGGGTGACGAGCAGTTGCGGTAACCGCGGCGCCAAGGATGCGCAGGGGCAGCTTATCGGCGAGTCCAGACGTTCCAGCTACAAGCCGCCGGTACCCCGGGGAATGGTGTATATCCGTCCCGGTTTCTTCCATATGGGGCCGAGCGACGAGGATATCAGCTATGTGTTCACGGCCCGGAACAAGGCGGTGACCATCCCTGCTTTCTATATGGATGCTACTGAGATCACCAACAACGAATACCGCCAGTTTGTGGAGTGGGTGCAGGATTCCATCGCCCATAAGCTGCTGGGCCAGGTAAAGACCTCCGACGATCAGGAATATATAGACTGGTCCCAGAAGATCAACTACGGCGACCCGGCCACCCAGGAAAAGCTGGATGCCATGGTCTATACCCCGGAAGACCGCATCTGGGGCCGCAAGGATATCGATGTCCGCAAGCTGGTATACCATTGGGAAAAATACGATCTCAAGGCTGCGGCCATGGACAAGGGCAAAAGCCCCCGTTCCGCCTTCATCGTGAAAAACGACGTGGCCATTTATCCCGATACCCTTTGCTGGATCAGGGATTTTTCCTACTCCTATAACGACCCGATGGCCAAGATGTATTTTTCGCATCCGGCTTTCGACAATTATCCCGTGGTGGGGGTCAACTGGAAACAGGCATCCGCCTTCTGCCAGTGGCGTACCCGTCTCTGGAATGATTACAGGGCTTCCAAAAAGCAGCCCAGCGCGGGAGAATTCCGTCTGCCTACCGAGGCGGAATGGGAATATGCCGCCCGGGGCGGCAGGGAGCAGGTGCCCTATCCCTGGGGCACGCCTTATCTGCGCAACAAGAAAGGCTGTCTGCTGGCTAACTTCAAACCCGGCCGGGGAGATTATACCGAAGACGGCGCGCTCTATCCGGTAAGGGCAGATGCTTACTGGCCCAACGACTGGGGTCTTTACAACGTATCCGGCAATGTGGCGGAATGGACCTCCTCCGCCTATTATGAGGACGGCTACAGCTTTGCCATGGACTTCAGCCCGGATATTCAGGTAAATGCGGCGGACAGCGCCGCTCCGCGGATGAAGCGTAAGGTGGTGCGCGGCGGCTCCTGGAAGGACATAGGCTATTTTCTGCAGACAGGCACACGCAGCTACGAATACCAGGACACGTCCAAATCCTATATCGGGTTCCGCTGCGTAGCGGATTTCCTGGGCCGCTCCAAGAACGATTACGGGCGTTAAGCCTGGAAAAGGAGCATAAAAAGTACACACACGTCACTACAAAAACAGCAAATACTCAAAAGAACGGTTAAACCATGGCTAATTTCTTCACAACCAAGAAAGGAAAAGATACGCTGAACGTTATCTTCAGCGTGGGGGCGGCAGTCGTGATCTTCGGCGCACTCGCAAAAATAGAACACTGGGGCGGTCCGCTGAGCCATGCGCTGGAAGTGGGCATGCTCGTGGAAACGGTCGTGTTTCTGCTGATGGCGCTTATCCCGGCCGAAAAGGAATACCACTGGGACCGTTTTTTCCCCAACATCACCATGAGCCCGGAAGAGGAAAAATCCCGTACCGGACGTTTTGAGATGACTCCCTTTGCGCTGGGCGGCTCCCAGGGCAACCCCGCGCTGCAAAAGATGGATCGTATGCTTGAGGAGGCGGATATTACCCCCGCCAACCTGCAGAAGCTGAGCGATAATTTCCAGCGTCTCGGCAATACCGTGGACAAGATGAGCGAGATATCCGACGTGGTGGCCGCTACGGGCGACTACACCCAGCGTACCCGCGAGGCCACCGTAGCCCTTTCCAGTATGAAAGAGGCCTATGAGGCCGCCGGGTCTGCCGTGCAGAGCTTTAACAACGCTTCGGGATCGGCCCAGACCTTTCATGAGCAGCTGCAGACCATGACGCAGAACCTGGCCTCGCTGAATGCCATTTACGAACTGGAATTACAGGATACCAATAATCACCTGAAGGTGATGAACAAATTTTACAGCAGCCTTGCCGAAGCTTCCGAACGGATGACGGTCGGCGCCGAAGACGCCCGGAAAACCCAGGAGCAGATCGCCGTGCTGGCCCGGAACCTGTCTTCGCTGAACGCCATCTACGGAAATATGCTTTCTGCCATGCAGGGGAGCAGGTAATCCGCAATCGTAACCTGAACGGATATCGACGAACTGAACGACAAAAATTCCAAGCGTAAAAAAGGTTAATACCGATGGCATTACCCAAAGCACCCCGGCAAAAGATGATCAACCTGATGTATATCGTGTTGACCGCTATGCTGGCATTGAATGTATCTGCGGAGATCCTGAATGCGTTTAAAACCGTGAACGAGAGTATCGGCAGGTCCAATACCTCCATCACGGATAAAAACAATATTATTTATCAGCAGTTTGCCAAACAGATGGAGGTGGACCCCCAACGGACCGCCCCCCTTAAAAAGGCGGCTGAAACAGTGAAAAAGCAGAGCGCGGACATGTACAACTACATCGAAACCCTGAAGGAGGAGATCATCCGTGAAAGCGGGGGCCGCGATGCCGACAGCCAGATTGCCAAGATCGACAACCTGGATGCCGCCTCCCGCGTTATGGAAAACCGGAAGCGGGGACCCGAGCTGCAGCGGAGGCTGGAGCAGTTCCGCGAAGCGCTGCTGAAGAACTATACCGACCCGGCACAACGGCAGATGGCCGAAAAAACCTTTCCGCTGACCATCGAAATGCCGGCCAAGACCCAGAAAAAAACCTGGACCCAGGCCCATTTCGATATGGTACCCACCATCGCCGCCGTGACCATCCTGAGCAAGTTCCAGAACGACGTAAAGAATGCCGAGGCCCAGGTGATCGACGATCTGTACAAACGGATCAACGCCCAGCAGTTCACCTTCGACACCTATACGCCGCTGGTATCGGCCAGCTCCGGCTATGTCATGAACGGACAGGCCTATGAAGCCAAGATCATGCTGGGCGCCTACAGCTCTACGGTCAACCCCACCATTACGGTAAACGGGCAGCCGGTGCCGGTGGAAAACGGGGTGGGCACTTACAAGATAAACGCCTCCGGCATAGGAGAGCATACCTACAACGTGGCCGTGGCGCTGAAAGAGCAGAGCGGACAGGAAAAAACCTTTACCACCTCGGGCACCTATATGGTCGGCGCTTCCTCCGTATCGGTATCGGCCGATAAGATGAATGTGCTGATCGCCGGGCTCGATAATCCCGTATCCGTGGCTGCAGCGGGCGTGCAGGTGGAAAGCGTGAGCGCTTCCATCACCGGCGGCTCCCTCTCCAAGACCGGCGCGGGGCATTACGTGGCCCGGGTGCCGGCTTCGCTGATCGGCAAGAATGTGCAGATCAACGTTTCGGCCAATATCGGGGGGGCAACCAAAAATATGGGGGCGATGACCTTCCGGGTGGGCCGGCTTCCCGACCCCGTACCGGAAGTGGGAGGCAGCAACGGCGGACAGATGAGCGCAGCCGCCTTCCGGGTACAGAAAGGCGTGGCCGCCACTTTAAAGGATTTTTATTTTGATGCCAAGTTTGTAGTCACCAGCTTCCGGATGGGCTTCAGTGGTACGGGATTCCCGGATTACCTGGAAAAAGTATCCGGCTCGGCCTATTTCACATCGGATATGCAGCAGCTGATGAGCCGCTGCCGCCCGGGCACACGGGTGTATATCGACGATATCCGGGCCAAGGGACCGGACGGGCTTACCCGTAAGCTGCCGAGCATCAATTTCAGACTGAACTGAGTGCTTTAAAACCTGCAATCATGAGGAAGGTGATCGTTAAAAAAGGAAGTATCCCGGTATTGCTGGGAGCACTGTTCCTGGGAATGCTGACCGCCGGGGAAGCCGCCGCGCAGCAACCGGCGCAGCAGCCTACGACAACCAATCCCGATCCGCTGGTCAACCCCGCCACCGGAAACGTGGTGACGCCGCCGCCTACCGATGCGGATATCCTGTCTTCCGGCATCATGCTGCCGGACTCTGCCAACCCCTTCGGAAGCATCGACACCATCCGTCACTCCCTGGCCAACAACGAGGTAGTGGACCGCAACCTGAATAAAAGCCGTACCCCGCTGGCCTATCAGTATATCCGCGAGGACGACGCCATCTGGGGAAAGACCATCTGGGAAGAGATAGATACCCATGCCAAGATGAACCTGCCCTTCCGCTACAAAGGCAACGAGGAAGGGGGGCCTACCAGCCTGATTGCCGCCCTGCTCGAAGGGATACGCAAGGGGGAGATAAAGGTATACAGCCCTGTGGACGACCGCTTTACCACCGCCATGACGATGGCGGACGTGTCCAATAACCTGCAGGGAAAGCCGGACACCATCGAGGTGGTGGACCCGGTGACCAACCAGCAGACCACCCAGGTGATCCGCAACGATTTCAATGCCGACCTGATAGACCGTTACCGCATCAAGGAAACCTGGGTTTTTGATAAACAAACCTCCATCATGTATGCCCGGATCATCGGCATTGCCCCGGAAAAAGCCGTCATCGATGAAGCCACGGGAGAGGTGCGGGCCTATACCCCCCTGTTCTGGCTCAGCTACCCCGATATACGCGGTGTGCTGGCCCGTTATGATGTCTATAACCCCAAAAACGACATGATGCGGATGAGCTGGGAGGATGTTTTTGAAATGCGGTTTTTCTCCAGCTACGTCATCCGGGAAGAAAATGCCTTCGACCGGTCCATCAAGGACTACGTGATGCCCGGCGATACCAGCATCAAGGCCGGCGTACGCCGCCTGCTGGAAGGGCAACGTATCAAAAACGACATCTTCAACTGGGAGCAGGACGCCTGGTCGTACTAAGCGCTATGCAGCAGCGGATTAACTTTGCGGCATGACTTACCTGTGTCTCGATTTCGGGAACAGCCGGCAGAAGGCCGCATGGTTCAGTAACGGCGTCCTCGAAGGGGAATCCCTCCTGGAGCCCGCTTCCCTGACCGTCCGGGTGAAGGAGCTTGTCGGCCGGCATTCGCCGGATGGCATCATCCTCAGCTCAGTCATTGATCATCCTGAAGAGATCGACACCTTCCTGGCCGCACAGCCGTTTTTTATCCGGCTGGATGCCGATACCCCGCTTCCTTTTCATAATGCTTACGAGACGCCCCGGAGCCTGGGGCCGGACCGGCTGGCGCTTGCCGCCGCCGCACAGCGGTATTATCCCGGGCAGCATAATCTGGTGATCGCCCTGGGCAGCTGTATTACCTTTAATTTCCTAACCGGGGATGGCGTGTTCCTCGGCGGCAGCATAGCCCCGGGCCTGCAGATGCGTTTCCGCGCCATGCACGCCTTTACCGGCCGCCTGCCCCTGCTTGGCCCCGAAGAGGGATATCCGCTTGTCGGCTCCGATACGCGCCAGTCCATGCTGAGCGGCGTGCTCAACGGCATGCGGGCTGAGCTGGATGGTCTGATCGAACAGTACCGCGAAGTATACTCCAACTTTAACGTGCTTTTAACAGGGGGGGATATGGCTTATTTTGCAGGACGCCTGAAAAATAAGATATTTGCAGACTTGACGCTATCGTATAAAGGTTTACATGCAATCTTGGAATTCAATGCGGGCCGTAACGGTTAAGCTGGGCGCGCTCTTTTTACTGCTGCTGACAGAATGGATGCCCGCTGCTGCGCAAAACTCACCCTATTCCCGCTACGGGCTCGGTGACCTGACAGACGGGCGGAACGCCATAAACCAGGCCATGGGCGGTGTTTCGCAGGCTTATGCCGACGGACAGTCGTTGAATTTCAACAACCCGGCTTCTTATGCCAACCTCCAGCTGACCACCCTGGATGTCGGCATGAACGGCAGCTTCAGCACCCTTAGCGATAAAGGGAACAATACCTTTCATTCCGGCTCAGCCAGCCTGTCCTACCTCCAGCTGGGGGTGCCGCTGAAACGCGGCGGGGGCTGGGGGCTCAACTTCGGTCTGGTTCCCGTCAGCAAAATGGATTACAATATTCGGCGGCACGATACCCTTACGGAAATAGGTACCGGCGTGGACAAGCTCTACCAGGGCACCGGCGGCCTGTACCAGGCTTTTATAGGCACCGGCGTACGCATCAAAGGCATACGCCTGGGCATCAACGCGGGTTATCTTTTCGGTTCCCTGGAGCATAGCGAGCAGTTCATCTATCCCAACGATACCCTGCACCTCTACAGCTCTGACATGCGCCAGAACACCAGCTTCGGAAGCTTCTTCTGGAGTGCGGGGGCGCAGGCCCATATCAAGCTGGCCAGCAACCTCCACCTGGAGCTGGGCGCCAGCGGCAGCTCCCGTCAGAACCTGTCGGCAAGGCGCAGCCTGCTGCAGGAGACCTTCTTCTCCAGCGGCGACCCCTCCGACCCCTCTCCCCAGAACCTGGATACGGTAAAGTATGAAGGAGGCGAAAAGGGAAAGATCATCTATCCCCAGCAGCTGCGTTTCGGCATTCTCCTGCACGACAATGAGCACTGGATGCTGGGTGCCGACTATGAAATGGGGCAGTGGGACGACTACCGCTTTTATAAAACCACCGACTCGGTACAGAACAACTGGAAGCTCCGCATCGGAGGACAGTTTATTCCCAATGCCACCGCATCCGGCAAGGGCTACTGGAGCCGGGTGGCCTACCGCGCCGGCATATATACCGGCAGCGACTACCTGCTCACGCCGGGTGGCGACCTGAACGTCTTTGCCTTTACCTTCGGGGCAGGGCTTCCCATACGCAATTTCGTGCCCAACGCGCGCGGCCAGTTTACCACCCTGAACCTGGGCTTTGAAGTCGGTAAACGGGGCGGCGACAGCAATCCCCTGAGCGAGCGTTTCTTTAGGATAAACCTGGGGCTGGACCTCAGCGATATCTGGTTTAATAAAAACAAATTCCGCTAAAACCCCTTTTCCCGACGGATAAAACGGCTCCTGCCGGTTATAATCACGGCCCCGACCCGAACAGGATAATTTATCCCTCGGCTATTACGTCCGAATCCCGGCTTTCAGTACCTTTAACCGGGCATGATAAACATTTATCGTTCAGCAGTAGGTTTATAAACGGATGAAAAAGATACTGTCCTGTCTGGTGCTTTTCTGTATCTGCTGCGGCGGATGTGAGAATGATCTGCAGCAGGTGCAGCAGCTGAATACCCGGGATATCGGCGTGGAGGTGGCCAAGAACATCGAGACCTACTACTACAGCGCCAACGGGCAGATCAAGGCGAAGATGACGGCCCCGCAGCTGCATCGCTATATGAAAAATCCGCCCTATATGGAGATCAATAACGGGTTACGGGTGGATTTTTATAACGACAGCCTGCAGGTGGAAAGCATTCTTACCGCCAAAAAGGGATATTTTAACGAAGGCAATAACGAGATGTGGGTGAAGGACAGCGTGGTGGTGATCAACCGGGAGGGACGCCGTCTCGATTGCCAGGATCTGTACTGGGACGCCAAAAAGCAGCAGTTTTATACCCATAACCCTGCTACCATCACCAGCCCTACAGAAGTTCTCTACGGCCGGAACGGCCTGACCGCCAACCAGGATTTTTCTTCCTATCAGATATTACACACCAGCGGCCTTTTCCAGGATTCCACCATGGCGCCCTGAGCCTTAAAGTCCGGACCTTCCCTTTGCTCGTCACCCTCGCTGTTGATACCCAAGGTGTGCAGCTTCCCGAAGGCGGCCCGCGGCGAAGCCCGTTTCCGGCGAAAGCCGGTCCATGCGGTCTTTATTCAATTTATCCGTCGACCTCTTATCCGTCGACCTCTTCGACGGCGGCCTGACGCGTGCGGCTGTCCTTGCAAGGCCGGATCATCACCTCCTATAACGCAAAAACCCCGCACTGCAGACGCAGGCCGGGTTTTTACGCTTTAACCTATTTTTTAACCTAAAATTACTTATTATGCTGCAACAACCGTGCCAGAAAAGCGGCCGGCTGACGGAATGACGGCCGGTTTGGATCAGGGCTTTTCCGGCCGCAGCTGCGGAAACAGGAGCACATCCTGGATGGAAGGCTGCTCGGTCAGCAGCATGGCCATCCGGTCGATGCCGATGCCGATACCCGAAGTGGGCGGCATCCCGTATTCCAGCGCCCGCAGAAAGTCCTGATCGATATACATGGCCTCGTCGTCGCCCCGCTCCATGAGCCGGGATTGCTCCTCGAAGCGCTCCCGCTGATCCAGCGGGTCGTTGAGCTCGCTGTAGGCATTGGCCAGCTCGCGCCCGTTCACGATCAGCTCGAAGCGCTCCACCAGTCCCTCTTTGTCCCGGTGCTTTTTGGTCAGGGGGCTCATCTCCACCGGGTAGTCGATGATAAAGGTAGGCTGAATATAATGATGTTCGCATTTTTCGCCAAAAAGCTCGTCGATCAGCTTGCCCCGGCCCATGCTGGGCTCTACCGGGATGTTCAGCTCCCGGCAGACTTCCCGGAGGCCTTCCTCGTCCATGCCGCTGATATCCTTGCCGGTATGTTCCTTTATGGCGTCATAGATGGTGATCCGCTTGTAGGGCGCCCTGAAGTTCACTTCGTGCTCTCCGCTCCTGACAAGGGTGGAGCCGTTTACGGCCAGCGCCGCCTTTTCGAAAAGCTGCTCGGTGATCTCCATCATCCAGTGATAGTCCTTGTAAGCCACATAAAATTCAAGGACGGTGAATTCGGGGTTATGCGTACGGTCCATTCCCTCGTTCCGGAAGTTGCGGCTGAACTCATATACCCAGTCGAACCCGCCCACGATGAGCCGCTTCAGGTAGAGCTCATTGGCAATACGCAGGTACAGCGGCATATCCAGCGCGTTGTGGTGGGTGCCGAAGGGGCGGGCGGCGGCCCCGCCGGGAATGCTTTGCAATACGGGAGTATCCACCTCCAGGGCGCCCCGCTCGTTCAGGAAATCCCGGATGGCGTTTTTCAGCCGGGTGATCTTTACAAAAGTCTCCTTTACCTCGGGGTTGATGATGAGGTCGGCATAACGCTGCCGGTAGCGGAATTCGGGGTCGGTAACGGCATCGTACACCTCTCCTTCCTTCTCCTTGACCACCGGAAGCGGGCGCAGGGACTTGGCCAGCAGGGAAAATTCCTTTACATGTACGGAAGTTTCCCCCGTTTTGGTGGTAAATACAAAGCCTTTTACCCCTACGATATCCCCGATGTCCAGCAGCTTTTTCCAGACGGTGTTGTAGGCCGTCTTGTCCTCCCCGGGGCAGATATCGTCGCGGCGGACGTACAGCTGTATGCGGCCCGTGCTGTCCTGCAGCACCGCAAAGCTGGCCTTCCCCATGTCCCGGAAGCTCATCAGGCGTCCGGCCAGGCATACCGTTTCAAACTCCGCGTCGTTGACCCCGTTTTCATAGTGGGCCTTTATATAGGCGGCGGTGGTATTTACCGGGTAGAGCGGGGCGGGGTAAGGATCCATACCCAGCTCCACCAGCTGCTGTAGCTTCTCCCGGCGTATTCTTTCCTGTTCGGATAACTGCTGACTCATATCTGAATGGTTCAATGGCGCACAAAAATAGTAAATACCCGCGAAGCGCGCTCCGCTCTATAGACGACGCCTATACTTTTTATTGACAAATCGAATGAGCACAAAGCCGTTTTTCCACTAAATTTGCAGAGGATAAAAACCAATCGTTTTTGTCATGAAATTCGAGAAAATCAAAAACAAAGGGCAGGCCCGGCTTTTTGAAAGCCGGTATCTGGAAATACTTACCAAAACGCATCCGCTGGTGATATGGGGCATGTATATCCCCATAATCGCCTATATGCTTTACTACAGCGGGGCGCGGCTGGATTTTTCCGTTTCCCGTATCCTGCTGACCTTTTTCGGGGCCATGTTCTTCTGGACCTTTTTTGAATACCTTATGCACCGGTTCGCCTTTCATTTTGTAAGCGAGAATCCCAGGATGCAGCGCATCATCTATGTGATGCACGGCAACCACCATGAATACCCGCGGGACCGGGAGCGGCTTTTTATGCCGCCCGTACCCAGCCTGATCCTGGCCTCGGCGCTGTTTTTCATTTTTTACCTGATCATGCGGGAGAATGCCTTTGCTTTTTTCCCCGGCTTTCTGCTGGGTTATCTGATATATGGCAGCATGCATTATGCCATACACGCCTGGAATCCGCCTTTTAAATGGATGAAGCCGGTATGGCGGAACCACCACCTGCACCATTACAAAAGCGATGAAAAGGGATTCGGCGTAAGCTCTTCCATATGGGATTACGTGTTCGGAACGGGCTTCGATCTCAAGAACGAGAAGGAAGACAAGGAAAAAGTGAAGGCCCTGCAGTTTAAATAGCTTCTTCCGGCATTACGGTATCCGTCCCGGTTACCATTTTTCATCTTCAGGGATCTGCTCCTCCCTGTCCCGGCCGGCTTCCCGTGTTTTTATCTTTTGCCGGATCCTTTCGAGGATCAGCACGGCAATGACCTTTGCCGCCTCTTCCGGCGACCGGTCGCGAAGGGTCTTCCTGAGACGCTGTTCTTCTACGTCGATGCGGTACAGCAGGTTGACGAGTCCCTGAAAATCCCGGTTGATCAGCTGCTGGATATGCTCCTGCAGCAGCATCAGGGCCTGTTCGCCGCTGATGTCATCCGGAACGGGGCGGCCGGTATACTGCTGCAGTTCCCGGCCCAGCGCTGCTTTTTCAGAAAGGTCCATGCCGGAAGCCCGTTAAAGGTGCTTGATATGATAGCTGATATCGCTGACCACCCGTACCGGCACTTCCAGGTCCTTCTTTATTTTCAGCTTCTTGTTGGCTTTGTAGGTATATTTTCCCTCCAGCTCCGTATGTTGGGTGCAGAGGTTGGGCCAGCCGGTTTCCGGTTCTACGGCAAACTGCCCCTGTGTTTCCCCGCCGAGGTCGATAAGCCCGCGGAGCCCCGAGCCCATGTCCACCTCTTCCGACTTGTCGGTGCTGAACTTACCCTTGTTGCTGAGCCGGATCGTATGGGCGTCGCCGTATTCCATTTTCCAGTAGTTGTTGATGCGCCCGTGGTAAAAGCCGTCTGTGTACACTACATCCGACCAGGTATCGCCGCTGCGCACCTGGTGCGAGGGATAATGGGGCAGGATCAGGGTCAGCCGGGCCTTCAGCGGCTCCGCGCCGAAGAGGCTCTGCAGCAGCTGCCGCATGGCATCCTTCTCCTCCGTCTTTTTCAGGCCCAGCGTATTGATGATGCCGTCGAAGGCGGACTCCAGCCCGCTGATGGTTTTGATGATGCCGTAGGGCGACATGGTGAGATTGAAGGGCTTTCCGATGATCGGCCGGAAGGCTTTGTTATAGACATCTTCTTCCCCGCTTTTGGTGTTTACGCTTACCCGCTGGTTGTCGCCCGAGGATACCAGCGTCAGCTGCGTGATCTTTCCTTCGATCGTAGCTGCGGCAGGCGTCAGCGCCGTGACGGTAAACAGGATAACGGCATCCATTTGACGGGTGGTGCGTTTCTGGATACCGTCGAGCGTGAGATAGCTGTCTTCCTGTGAATGTTCCGTCACCTCGAAGCGGTCTCCCTGGGTAAGCTTGTAGCGGAGGTCCTGATAGTCCTGTGCGGCTGCGGCTTGGAAGAAGCCCAATCCCAGCAGAAAAAGACAAAAGATTATTGGTCTGGTCATCAGATAAACTTTTCGATTACACCCAGGCCGAACAGCGCAAAATCATATTTCGCCGGGTCGGCAGGATCAAATTTACGCAATTCATCCGTGAGGGCCAGGGCGGCCTTCCAGTTGGTCTGGCCGGTATGCAGCAGACCCAGCCGTTGCGCGGTACGGGACACATGTATATCGAGGGGGCAGACAAGCTGTGCCGGCCGGATATTTTTCCAGCAGCCGAAGTCCACGCCGCACTTGTCTTTGCGGACCATCCAGCGGAGGAACATGTTCAGGCGCTTACAGGCAGAGTTGCGTGCGGGGGTGGCAATATGTTTACGGGTACGTGCGGGATGTTCCCGGGCGAACATCAGGGTATGAAAGCCGGTGAGCGCTTTTTCGACGGTAGGGTCGGCGGGCTGCAGGTGCCGGCTGAAGGCCGTTTCCAGCGAGGAATGGCTGCGGTACCAGGCGCTGAGGAAGTCGATGAAATAAAGCAGGTCGGTGGCGTTGAAGGTACGGTGCTTGAAGTGCAGAAAGCGCTTCAGGTCTTCCGGCCGGTGGCCGAGCATAAAGTCATGCGGGGCGTCGTCCATCAGGTCCATCAGCTGCAAACAGTTTTTGATGATGGTGCTGCGGTTGCCCCAGGCCAGGATGGCGGCAAAAAAGCCGGATATTTCGCGGTCCTGCAGCCGGGTAAAGCGATGGGGAATGCTCACCGGATCGCCGGGGATAAACAGGGGCTGGTTATACTGGGCTGTCTTCCGGTTGAGGAAGGCGGTCAGGTTTTCTTTTTCCATTTACGTCCGATCGTGTCCAGTGCCTCATAAAATGCGCTGCCGTACTTCCGGATAAGCGCTTCCTTCAGAAATCGGTATACCGGCACCTTCAGGCGTTTTCCGAGCTTGCAGGCCGCCCGGCAGAGCTGCTCCCGCGGTTCGTAGTTGATCGCCTCGTAGCCGTCCTGCCTGCTGATGCGGAAGGGGTAAAGGTGGCAGGACAGGGGCTTTTTAAAATCCGTTTTCCCTTCATTCCATGCTTTTTCGATACCGCATTTTACGATACCGTTTTCAATGATGCCGTATACGCATATCTGGTGACGGATGGTAGGGGTGACGGCCCCGAAGCCCTTTTCATAAACGTGTCTTCCCTGCTTTTCGATTTCGGCGACGCCTTCGGGGGTAAGATAGGGCTTTACCTGTTCGTATATCCGGTCCAGCACGGGCAGCTCATCTTCCGACAGCGGAGCGCCGGCATCCCCGTCTACGCAGCATCCGCCTTTGCAGGCCTCCAGGTCGCATACGAATTGCTCTTCCACCGCTTCATCGCTGATCAGCACCTTATCAATGATAATCATACCCGATTATTTTCCGCTCCGGGACAAAATTAGGAAAGTTTATCGCCATTTCAGCGTCTCGAGCAGATGCCACATGTCTTTCTCCACGAACTTCACCACAGGAGCCAGCGAATCCGCATTGGGTACGGCGTAGAAGTAAAGTGCGCCCCGCAGGTAATGCCGGGTGCTGTCTGTGGCAAAGAACTGCCGCGCCGTAGCGGCATCGCCCTCCACGTTATAAAAGATACCGGATGCGCCGTAGGGGTTCTGGAAGGCTACCGGCGTGATGGCGTCGGCTTTAAGCGTATTCTTATAGGTCATCGTGTACGCGTCGTTCACCAGCTTTTCCAGCGAATGCTGCGGTCCGATGGCTTTATAGCTCAGGTATATTTTGCCGTTCAGGCCTGGAAAGGTAATGTTGATCCAGTAGGGGTTTTCGGGGCGCTGCCCGAAAAAGGCGGTATCTTTTACGATGCGGGCATACGCAGGGTATTCAAATGTATAGGGATAGCCGGCTTCGTCGAAGCTGCGGTAGGCTTTTTCCGGCAGGGCAATGCGGAAGTATCCCCGCGGACGGGGCGCAGACACCGGGCGGCAGGCGCCGAGACCCAGGATAATGATGATGATCAGCGATAAAAGAAATCTGGAGGCTGTCATTCCGGTTGAATGGTCACTTTCACTTTCTGGATACGCATTTTGTTGATCTCGAGGATGGTGAAGTCGAAACGGTCATGGCTGATGACGCTGTTGATCTCGGGAAACTGGCCGGCCAGCTCCAGGATCAGTCCGCCCAGCGAATCGCTTTCGCCTTTTACGGAGGCAAAGGTATTGGCCGGCAGGTTCATGATGCGACATACGTCGTTCAGCATGGTTTTTCCTTCGAAGATATAATTGTTCTCGTCCGTCTTGCTAAAGCTGAATTCGTCTTCGTCAAACTCGTCCCGGATATCGCCGATGATTTCCTCCATGATGTCCTCGAGGGTAACGATGCCGCTGGTGCCGCCGAACTCATCCACCACGATAGCAAGATGGATGCGCAGACGTTGGAATTCTTTCAGCAGGTCTTCTATCAGCTTGTGCTCATGGATAAAATAAGGCTGTCGTACGATGCTGTGCCAGTCGAAGTCCTGCCGGTTTTCCAGATAAGGCAGCAGGTCCTTGGTATGAACCACTCCCGCTATGTTATCGAGATTGCCCTTATAGACGGGCAGCCGGGAATAATGCAGCTCCCCCACCTTGCGGATCACCTCTTCGAGGGGCATGTCGTAGTCGATGCCGGAAACGTCGAGACGGGTACGCATGATCTGCTTTACCGTGATGTTGCCGAACTTGATGATGCCCAGCAGGATATTCTTTTCTTCCTGGGAGGTGGACTCATCCACGGAAAGCTCGATGGCCTGATCCATTTCCTCTTCGCTGACGTTAAAAAAGTGCCGCCGCGACAGCTTTTTTTCAATGGCATCCGAGATGAAGGTAATGAGGTTGCTCAGCGGTTCGAAAAGGCTGTTGAGCCCGCTCACCACGGGAGCGGCGGTGAGGGCCATCCGGATATTGTTCTGCGCGGCATATACCTTGGGAAGCAGCACGCTGAAAAGCAGCAGCACCAGCGTGATCATCACGATCTTCAGAGTGAGCGAAAGCACCAGGTTCTGGTCCAGCCCCACCAGCTGATCCAGCAGGAAATTCAGCATAAAGATGGCGGCGATATTGCTGAAGGTAGTGGTAATGAGCAGCGTGCTCTGGAGCATCTTGGGCTTTTCGAGCAGCGAGGTCACGAGGCGGGCATTATTGTTCTCCCGGGTCTTCAGCATGTTGAGGTCTTTCAGCGTGAGGGAGAAAAAGGCCACCTCGGCGCCGGACAGGAGTGCGGCGAGGATCAGCAGCAGCAAGCTCAGGATGGCAAAAACGGTGACGTTCGGGCCGGCGGTATGGGTTACTTGCAAGGGCAAAGCAGTGGTCAGAAAAATGGCCGAATAGTAATCCAAGTGCGCTTATTTTATTTTAATGATAAAACAGGAACCGGACAAAAGTAAGGGAAAGTAATCCGCGAAAGGTGAATTGCTTTCCCTATGCAAAAATAGCAAACCATCATAATTTGCATGATGGCAGGAAGGGCGCCGTTTGCCGGCGCCGGTATGATCAGAAAGGCAGATCATCTCCGTGTTCTTCCGGCGGAGGCGAGCTGTCTTTATCCGTCTTGTTACCCGGCTCTCCCTCTTCCCCGGGGTGATGTCCGGGCATATCGTAATTTCCCTCACTGCGTTTATCGAGCATCACCAGGTTATCCCCCACGATTTCCGTAGCGTATTTCTTATTGCCCTCCCGGTCTTCCCAGCTGCGTGTCCGCAGCCGCCCGTCGATATACACCAGGCTGCCCTTGTGCAGGTATTTCTGGGCCAGCTCCGCGAGGCCCCGCCACAGTACCACGGTATGCCATTCTGTCTGGGTAAGCAGCTTTCCCGACCGGTCTTTGAATGTTTCGGTGGTGGCGAGTGAAAATTTCGCTACCGCTATATTGCCCTCAAGGAACTGTACATCCGGATCTCTGCCCAGGTTGCCGATCAATGTGACTCTGTTGACACCTCTCATAAACCCTATGTTTGGAAATTAGCTTAGCCGTCCTTGTTTTAACCGTTTCTAAAGATAGGGTTTTTCCCGAGAATCCGGAAACATTCGATCCGAAATCCGGAAGGCCCGGGGCGGTCCCGGACGCTCAGCGGTTGCCGTTCATAAGCCCTTGCAGCACGTCCTGCACATACTGATCCAGCAGCCGGGGGAGGGCATGGCGGTCGAGCTGGTCCAGGCTCACCGGGAAATAATCCGCGCCGGCAGACAGGGGTCTGGGGACGCGCAGGACGAAGAAGCGGGCGAAGATCGTCTGGTGCGTGAGCTGGTGGCGGTACACCTCCGAGCTGTGCTCGCAGGTCCAGCCTCTGTTTTTCAGCAGCCGGGTGAAGCCGGCTTTCTCCCGCAGCGCTTCAATGCCCAGGGTAGCGTCTTCCTCGAGGAGCACGAATTCGTGCAGGTGCTGCCATATATCCCTGGCGCTGCGCTTCCGGATATATATCTGATTGCGGTGGCGGATCACCAGGTAGTGGAAGAACCGGGATTTTATCTGTGTTTTCCTGCTTTTTACGGGAAGCAGGGCTATGCTGTCGTGCTTCAGGGCCCTACAGCGCGGGGCGAGGGGGCATTGCGGGCACTGCGGGCTCCGGGGCGTGCAGACGGTGGCCCCGAAGTCCATGATGGCCTGATTGTAGACGGCCGGATGGCTTTGGTCCAGCAGCTCCCCGGCCAGCTCCCGGAAGAGCAGCTTGCCGTCGGTGCTGTCCATGGGCAGCGCTATCCCGAAAAAGCGGCTGAGCACCCGGTATACGTTGCCGTCCACCACGGCATGGGGAAGATCGTAGGCAAAGGCGGCAATGGCGGCGGCGGTGTATTCCCCCACTCCCTTGAGGCTGCGCAGTCCTGCAAGATCGGCGGGAAAACGGCCTCCGTGCTCCCCGGCCACCTGCCGGGCGGCGGCCAGCATGTTCTTACAGCGGTTGTAGTAGCCCAGCCCCTGCCAGAGGCGGAACACCTGCTCCTCGGGAGCGGTGGCCAGCTGCTCCACGGTGGGATAATGCTGCAGGAAACGTTCGTAATAAGGCAGCCCCTGCGCTACCCGGGTCTGCTGCAGGATGATCTCCGAGAGCCAGATTTTATAGGGATCGCGTTCCCCCTTCCAGGGCATGCTGCGCCGGTTATCCTCGTTCCAGCGGAGCAACTGCCGGGTAAAAAATTTCTTGTCGGTGCCTGGGGCGGTATTCATAACGGTGGCAAGTTACGCCGGGAAAGAAAATATTCCTGCAGCCAATCCACTGGTTGATAATTTTTTATATTATTTTTGAATACTAAAATCATTGTTTCTCATGAGAAAAGCAGATTTAATTACCAACATTGCGGAAAAAACCGGCATACCCAAGGTGGACGTGCTGGTTACGCTGGAAGCCATGTTTAAAGAGGTGAAAGACAGCCTTTCGCAGGGTGAGCATATCTATATACGCGGATTCGGCAGTTTTATCACCAAGAAACGGGCAGCCAAGATCGGCCGTAACATCAAAAAGAATGTGGCCGTTCATATTCCGGAGCATTATATCCCGGCCTTCAAACCCTCGAAGGAATTTGTCGCCGAGGTAAAAAAGCTGAAGAAGCTTCCCGGCTGATTATCCTGCGGGCCTGTGGATTTTCCCGTAACTTTGCTCCCTGAATCAATTTGTTTTTGTAGTGCGAAAATATCAGCTTCTTTTGGTGGGCGCCGCAGTACTGTTGCTGGCGGGGTTGTATGCTTTCGGTCGCCGGGTGCCCGAAGGAAAGGCTGCTGCGCCGGCCGCCGGCCCCATGATGGCCGCGGACAATACGCCCGCTGCCGACTTCCCTACCTTGCTGGCGGCGGCAAAAAAACCGCTTTCCCCCGAAATGCAGCTTAACCTGTCCCGCCTGGAAACCGTGATCCGCGGCGATGTAAAAAACCAGCAGATCAATGCCTACCGGGCGCTGGCGCAGACCTGGGACAGCCTGAACCAGGCGCCCATAGCCGCCCATTATCTCGGAGAAGCGGCGAAGTTGGAAAATTCGGGGAAAAGCCTGACCTTTGCAGCCAATTTATTTTTGACCCATCTTCAGCATACCGAGGACCCGTCCGTCCAGAAATGGGAAGCCGGCGAGGCCGGAACACTGCTGAAGCAGGCCCTGGAGCTGGATCCGTCCAACGACAGCATTAAAACGGCCCTGGGCAAATCCTATATCGCCGGTGGACAGGTGATGCAGGGGGTACAGCAGCTGCTGGCCGTTACCGATAAAGACCCGGATAATCTCGAAGCCAACCTGATACTGGGGAAGCTGGCGATTACCTCGGGGCAGTACGATAAGGCGGTAAAACGCCTCGAAGGCGTGGTGGCCCTTCATCCCGACAATGCCGAGGCCCTGTATTTCCTGGCCGAAGGCTATAAGGGTCAGGGCAATAAGGCGCAGGCCGTGGCCACGTTTGAACGTTGTAAAAAGCTGGTGAACAACCCGGACTTTAGCAAGGAAATTGACGATTATATCAAATCATTTTAATAAAAGCATTCACTGTAATAAAAAACATACCCGACTATGCCATGCGGAAAGAAAAGGAAAAGACATAAAATTGCCACTCATAAACGCAAGAAAAGACTGAGAAAAAACCGTCACAAAAAGAAATAAAATTTATTTCTGTCTCCTGCCTGGTCTTTTGTATGCGTAGGCAGGCAATATACCGGTGATGCTTTTCCCTGACGACATATACCGGAGTTTGTCTGCCTGCTTATTTACCCTGAAGCGAACCCAATATCACCTGTACAAGTTCAACAATGTCGTTTTTACGGCAGGGTAAGGAGGAAATGTGCCGCAGGGCGCATGCTGCTTCCGCTTTTTGTAAGGCTTTATTGGTTAAATGAAAATCGCTTGAACAAGGAATTAATTATCAATGCCCATCATGGAAATGTAGAGCTGGCATTGCTGGAAGATAAGAAGCTGGTGGAGCTGCATCATGAGAGCAGCAACACCCGTTTTGCTGTGGGGGACCTCTATCTGGGGAAGGTTAAGAAACTGATCCCGGGGCTGAACGCCGCTTTTGTAGACGTGGGCTACGAGCGGGATGCCTTTCTGCATTATACCGATCTGAGTCCCTACGCCCGCTCTATCCTTCGCTTTACCCAGCTGGCCATCAACAACAAATCCCCCGAAGGATTCGACTTTTCCCGTTTCCGGAATGAGCCGGAGATCGTAAAGACCGGTAAGATCACCGAAGTGCTGAACGGCCGCCCCAATGTGCTGGTACAGATACTCAAGGAACCTATTTCCACCAAGGGCCCACGCCTGAGCTGCGAAATATCGCTGCCCGGGCGCTTCGTGGTGCTGACGCCCTTTAACGACATCATCGCCGTTTCAAAAAAGATACATTCCTCCGATGAGCGGAAACGTCTTCAGAAGATCGTGGAAGCCATCCGCCCCAAGAATTTCGGCGTGATCGTGCGCACCGCCGCCGAAGGGAAAAACACCGCCGAGCTGCACGACGATCTCCGCACCCTCGTGGAGATGTGGAAGACCATGCAGCGGAACCTGCGGGGCGCCACGCCTCCCCAGAAGATACTGAGTGAGCGGGACCGGACCACCAGCATCCTCCGCGATCTGCTCAATGCCAGCTTTAACCGGATCGTGGTCAACGACAAAAATCTTTACAACGACGCCCGCAGCTATATCCAGAAAATAGCCCCCGACAAGCAGGATATCGTTTCCCATTATACCGGGAGCGCTCCCGTGTTCGACGCTTTTGGCATCACCAAGCAGATCAAGTCGTCCTTCGGAAAAACGGTGAACCTGGACAGCGGCGTTTACCTGATCATCGAACCCACGGAAGCCCTGCATGTCATCGACGTCAACAGCGGCTATAAGAGCGCCAGCAGCAACCAGGAGCAGAATGCCGTGGGCGCCAACCTGGAGGCGGCGGCGGAAATAGCCCGGCAGCTGCGGCTGCGCGATCTCGGCGGTATCATTATCATCGACTTCATCGACATGAAGCAGGCCGAGCACAAACGCGCCGTATACGAAGCGATGCAGCGGTATATGGCCAATGACCGCGCGCGCCATACCATCCTTCCCATTTCCAAGTTCGGCGTCATGCAGATCACCCGGCAGCGGGTGCGCCCCGAAGTGAACATCTCCACTTCCGAACAATGCCCGACCTGCCGGGGTACCGGAAAGATCGGCTCCTCCGTGCTGCTGACCGATGAGATCGAAAAAAACCTCCAGTACCTGCTCAAGAACCGGCACAGCGGTCTTACGTTGCAGGTAAACCCCATCCTGTATGCTTTTCTGAAAAAAGGAGTGTACAACCAGCAATGGAAATGGTATTTCCGCTACCGGCAGTGGATCAATATCCGGCCCGACCCCTCCTGCCAGCTGGTGGAATACCGCTTCCTGGATAAAAACGGGGAAGAGATCAAGCTGGCCGGAGCCTGAGAACCGATACGGAACATGCCGGCCGCGGTCAGGAGGGCCGTGCGGCGATGACCGATATCTCTACCCCTACTCCCTTGGGAAGCGCGGCCACCTGTACGGTTTCGCGGGCGGGGAACTCGCCGTCGAAATATTGCCCGTACACCTCGTTGACCGTCGCGAAATGATTCAGGTCGGTGACAAAGATGGTGCTTTTTACCACGTTCCTGAAGCCCAGACCGGCTGCGTCGAGCACGGCCTTCAGGTTACGCATCACCTGATGCGTTTCCGCGTCGATGCCGCCGGAAACACAGGCATTGGTGGCGGGGTCTACGGGGATCTGACCGGAAACAAACAGGAGATTGCCTGCCTGTACGGCCTGGTTGTAAGGGCCTATCGGCGCAGGAGCATGCTCCGTATTGATAAACTGTTTTTCCATAACTTGCAAAACATTGAGCCGGCAAAATAACTAAATCCCGGAGATATATGATCTGCAGGGTGGACCGGATGTTTAATAAAAGAATATCGTGGCCGTTATTTTATGTATAGATACCAGCGGAGCGCAGGCTTCCGTGTGCCTTGCCCGGGACGGCGCCGTAACCGCATCCGTGTCGGGGGATTCCCGGAAGGACCACGCCGCCGCCACCGTGCCGTTTATCCGGCAGCTGCTGGAGGATAGCGGGCTTGGCCCGGAGCAGCTTAGCGCAGTAGCCGTCAGCGCCGGTCCCGGCTCCTATACCGGGTTGCGTGTGGGGGTGGCCACGGCAAAAGGACTTTGCTATACCTGGGGTATACCCCTGATCCCCATCAATACGCTGAAGATGATGGCGCAGGGTGTGAGGCCGCCGGAGCCGGAAGGGCTCCTTTGCCCGATGATCGATGCCCGGCGGCAGGAGGTATATACCGCCCTTTACGACAGCGACCTGCAGGAAGTGCTTCCACCCGAGGCCCTGGTGCTGGATAAAACCGCTTTTGCCGGGGAGCTGTCCACCCGGCAGATTTATTTTTTTGGCTCCGGCGCCGCAAAATGGCAGGCCATCTCCTCTTCACCCCGGGCTTGCTTCCTCCCCTATACACCCGACGCCGGACATCTCGCTCCCCTCGCAGAGATCGCTTTTCACGAAGGGCAGTCCGCCGATCCGGCTTACTTTGAGCCTTTTTACCTGAAACCTTTTTATACCCCGGTATAATTTATTTTTTACATTACTTGATATTATATATTTTTGTAACGCAAATCTTAGGTTGTTAACCCCACACCGATAGCTTGGATATGACCGGTAATTCACGGGAATTACTTTTTTATAATTTAAACTTTTGAAACGATGGAAAAAACTTTGGTGCCGACCTCTTCCAATGCACTGGTTATTAACCGTGGGAACGGAGAAAAAGACCTGATCAGACTGGATTATGTTGCCGTGCGAAAAGCGGCGATGGTGTTAAGGGCCATCAACCACAAATTACGCCAGCAGATCATCAAGCTGCTGGAAGATCATAAAAAGATGACGGTAACGGAGATTTATGTAAAGCTGCGCCTTGAGCAGTCGGTTGCCTCCCAGCACCTGGCCATTCTCCGCCGGGCGGGTATCGTGATTACGGAGCGGGACGGTAAATTTATTTTCTATTCCATCAATGCCCAGCGTGTGGCCGAGGTAGCGCATTTTGTCGAGGAGCTGGTGGGATAACCTTTTTTTCACAACACCCAGCGCAGGCATCCATACCGTATGGATGCCTGTTTGTTTTCCGGCCGGCCGCCAGGGGTAAATCCCCTATCTTTGTTGCGGTCAATTATCATGAACTGAACGGTTATGCAGATCAGGCAATTATATACGAACTGTCTTTCCGAGGCCGCTTATTTTATCGCCTCCGACGGCGTGGCTGCTGTGATAGACCCGCTGCGCGATACGGACACCTACCGGCAGCTGGCGGAGGAGGAGCAGGCGGAGATCCGGTATATCTTTGAAACGCATTTTCACGCCGACTTCGTCTCCGGTCATCTCGACCTGGCCGAGGCCACCGGCGCCGCTATCGTCTATGGTCCGGGTACGGAAACCAGCTTTCCTGTTCACGTCGCGCGTGACGGGGAAACATTTTCCATCGGCCGGCTGACGCTGGAGGTGATCCATACCCCCGGACATACCCCGGAAAGCACCTGTTACCTGCTCAGGGATGAGTCCGGAAAACCGTACTGCGTCTTTACGGGCGATACGCTTTTTGTAGGCGGCGTCGGCCGACCCGACCTCTTTGGCGGGGAGCGCGACGAGGAGGTTATGGCGGGCGATCTCTATGCCTCGGTCGGCAGGCTGAAACAGCTCCCCGATGAGGTGATCGTATACCCTGCCCACGGCCCCGGCTCTGCTTGCGGTAAAAACCTGGGACCGGAAACGCAGAGTACGATAGGAGAACAAAAGCAGAGCAACTATGCCATGCTGGCCCCCGATAAAGCCGATTTTATCCGGCAGGTTACCGAAGGGATGAGCACTCCTCCGCCCTATTTCCCCGTCAATGCGCGTATTAACCGTGAGGGCTATACGGCGCTGGCGCAGGTCCTGGAGAAAAGTCTGAAGGCCCTTCCGGTGAAAGCGTTCAAAGCGCAGATGGAGGAAGGGGCGCTGGTGCTGGATACCCGTTCCCCCGAAGCTTTCGCGGACGGGTTTGTACCCGGTGCGCTGAACATCGGCCTCGACGGCCGTTTTGCGGAATGGGCCGGCAGCCTTATACCCTTTGACAGGGCGGTGCTGCTGGTCACCGATCCGGGGCGGGAAGAAGAAACGGTGGTGCGCATGGCCCGGGTGGGATACGATAACGTAGCCGGCTATCTTCAGGGCGGCATGGACGCCTGGCGGAAAGCCGGTGAAAAAGCCGATCTGGTGATCAGCGTGGATCCTGACGAGCTGGCGATGGATCTGCCCTATGATCCGCATATCCGGGTGCTGGACGTGCGGAAGCCCGCCGAGTTCGAAGGAGGACATGTAAAAGGCGCCGTCAACCTTCCGCTGGAAACCCTGGCCGATGCCGGCGCCCTGGCCGATATCGAAGAAAGGCAAAACCTGTATCTCCATTGTCAGAGCGGATACCGCAGCATGATCGCCTGTTCCCTGCTGAAGCGGGAAGGCTTTCATAACCTGCGCAATGTGACCGGCGGCTTCCGGGCGCTGGAGAAGACAAAAGGGATCGAAGTGATACCCCCTAACCCCTAAAGGGGGAAATAGAGGAGAAAGGTTAAAGGTTAAGGGCGAAAGGCATTTTGGTTTAACGTCTAAAGTCCAAATTCTAACGTTCCATACCAGGCAGATTAACTTTAGACGTTAAACTTTAGACCTTAGACTATCGAACCCGAAACCGGAAACCCGAAACTTCAAACTGGAAATCAGAAACCTCAAACCGGAAACATGCCTCCCAAACCGCCCTCCCGCTGCAGCTGGCCTGCCGACGATCCCCTGATGATCCGTTACCATGACGAGGAGTGGGGCACGCCGCTCCACGACGATCGCCGCCTGTTTGAATTCCTGGTGCTGGATGCTTTCCAGGCCGGGCTCAGCTGGAAAACCATTCTTTACAAACGGGAAAACTTCCGCAAGGCCTTTGATAATTTTGATCCGCGCAGGATTGCGAAATACGATGAGAAAAAGATAGCCTCGCTTCTTGAGGATGCCGGTATCATCCGCAACCGCCTGAAGGTGCTGGCCACCATACAGAATGCCCGCAGCTTTTTGGCCCTGCAAAAGGAATTCGGCAGTTTTGATGCTTACATCTGGCAGTTTACAAAAGGAAAGACGATCAATCGCCGCAGGAAGGAAGGGGAAGGCGCTCCCGCCCGTACCGCGGAGTCGGATGCCATGAGCAAGGACCTGCAGCAGCGCGGCTTCAAGTTTGTCGGCTCCACCATCTGTTACGCTTTTATGCAGGCGGCCGGCATGGTCAACGACCATGCCCGCAATTGCTTCCGGCACAAAGAAGTAGCTGCCGTCAGGGTTTAGCCGTCGCTGTATTTCCCGGCCATTCGCGCTTCCAGCGGCGATGGCTCCATACCCAGTTTTCCGGCTGATCCCGGATGTTTTTCTCCAGGTATTCCACAAAGGCGGCCGTGATATCACCTTCCCCGGTCTGCTGCGCATGTTCTTCCGCCAGGTCGGTAAAGGCCTGGTAATATCCTCTTTTTACCTTGCGGATATGGCCGAAGATCACGGTATTGTCGTTGCGCCGGGCGCTCAGCTCGGGACCTTTGTAAAAGGCCGTCATCTTGTGCATAAACGGGAACCAGTAGGCGCGGCGGACCTTTCCCGGGTTCTGGTCGGCAACCAGCACGCTGGCATAGGGCTTTCCCTGCCAGGGCTGCATGGCCCGCAGCACATCGTCCGCCGGGACCATGGTGCTGCCGAAACGGGAACGGATATAGCTGAAAAGACGGTCTGACGCTTTGCTGTGCAGCGGCATGTAAGTAACCAGGAAGGGCTGCTGCGGATCGGTCCCTATCCTCAGGTACAGGTTGGCCCATTCCCAGTTGAAATGATGACCGAGGTGGATCTGGCAGGCGCGGCCCTCGCGGTACAGCCGGTGCAGCAGGCTCAGGTCGCAGCGGAAACGGCTTTCCAGCGCTTTTTTCCGGATGCTCATCAGCTTGACGGTTTCCACCGCGGCATCGGTAAGGTTACGGTAGTATTTTTCGGCAATCCGCTTTCTTTCCGCGGCGGTCTTTTCCGGGAAAGCCTGGGCCAGGTTAGCCATAACCACTTTTTTCCGGTAGCCGGCCACGTGATATACCAGCAGGTACAGCAGGTCGGAAATAAGGTACAGTACCCGGAACGGCAGCAATGAAAAAGCATAACAGCACAGAAACAACAGGTAGTACATAACCGGAAAGGCGGGTCTGTTTACAAAATGATATTCTGGACCAGCTTGCTTTTGTAGGGGTAGTCCGTGTTATAATGCAGCCCCCGGCTTTCGTGCCGGAAAGCGGCGCCTTTTACGATCAGGTACCCTACGGTGATGAGGTTGCGGAGCTCGCAAAGCTGGGGGGACACGATCGTTCTGGCGTACAGCGCCTCGGTTTCCTCATGCAGCATATCCAGCCGGCGCATGGCCCTGCTCAGCCTTTCATTGCTCCGGACAATGCCCACATAGTCGCTCATTACCTGCTGCAGCTCTTTCAGGCTCTGGGTGATCAGGATCATTTCCCGGGGCGCCGAGGTGCCTTCCGCATTCCATTCGGGAATATCTTCGCGGAAAGCGGTGTTATCGATCTGGTCTACAGTGTGTATATAGCAGCGGTGGGCAAACACCATGGCTTCCAGCAGGGAATTGGAAGCCAGGCGGTTGGCGCCGTGCAGTCCTGTAGAGGCGCATTCGCCGCAGGCATATAGATTGTGGATGGAGGTGCGGCCCCACTCATCCGTTTTGATACCGCCGCAGCTGTAATGGGCGGCGGGAGCCACCGGTATCATATCCTGTCCGGCCTCGATGCCGATGCTTTTGCACTTTTCGTAGATATTGGGGAAGTGCTGCCGGAACTTTTCCATATCCATATGCCGGCAATCCAGAAAAACATGCTCTGTACCGGTCCGTTTCATTTCGCTGTCGATGGCGCGGGCCGCAATGTCGCGGGGCGCCAGGTCTTTGCGCGTATCGTACCGTTCCATAAAGGCCTCTCCGTCTTTGTTGCGGAGAATGGCCCCGTCGCCGCGCACCGC
Source organism: Compostibacter hankyongensis (assembly GCF_039541075.1). Taxonomy (NCBI): domain Bacteria; kingdom Pseudomonadati; phylum Bacteroidota; class Chitinophagia; order Chitinophagales; family Chitinophagaceae; genus Compostibacter; species Compostibacter hankyongensis. The sequence continues at coordinate 366,132 of NZ_BAABFN010000001.1, forward strand.
TTCGGAGATGAGGAAAGGGGAGGGCGAGCCCGGCTCGTACAGGGCTGTGGGATGAAACTGGATGAATTCCATATTCTCGATCCGGCCTTTCGCGCGGTATACCATGGCCACGCCGTCGCCGGTAGCGATGGAGGGGTTGGTGGTAGAGCGGTAAACGCGGCCGCAGCCCCCGGTGGCCAGCAGGGTGATGCGGGCGCGGATCTGCTCGATGCGGTTGGTCTGCAGATTCATCACATAGATGCCGTAGCATTCGATATCGAGGGTGGATTTGGTGACCAGATAACCCAGGTGATGCTGAGTGATCAGGTCGACTACAAAACAGTGGGTGACCAGCTCTATATTGGGCTGCCGGTAAACGGCTTCCAGCAGCGTTCTTTCGATTTCGCTGCCGGTGATGTCCTTGTGATGCAGCACCCGGAACTCCGAATGGCCTCCCTCCCGGCCCCGGGAAAAGTCGCCGTCCGGCTGGCGGTCAAACCGGGCGCCCCAGTCTATGATCTCCCGGATACGCTGGGGCCCTTCCCTGACCACGATCTCGACAACCGCCTCATTACAGAGACCGTCCCCGGCCACGAGGGTATCCTCGATATGTTTTTCAAAACTGTCGTGCTCCAGGTCGTTCACTACGGCAACGCCCCCCTGCGCATATTTGGTATTGGTTTCGTCTTCCCGGGTCTTGGTCAGCACCATCACCTTTTTTTCGGGATATTTCCGCGCCATGTTCAACGCATAGGTAAGGCCTGCCACGCCGGAGCCGATCACTAAAAAGTCTGTTTGCATGTATTGCCGTTTGATAGCGCCCCAAAGTTAATCGATCTGCCCATAACAGGGATAAGGGCCGGACCTTTCCGGGGCGAACCGCCGGCAGGAGCCGGATTTTGCCGGACCGCTCCCCGAAAAAAGCCGGAGCGGAATAAAATTACTATGGTTGGCATATTCATATTCATTATTTTTGGCAAATTATGAGGATTATGCGTATACCCTTACTCCTATTCGCTGCGGTGCTTTTTTCGGTTCCTGGCCGGGCCCAGGAGACCTGGAGCCTTACGCGCTGCATCCAGTACGCCCGTGAGCATAATATCCAGATCAAGCAGCAGGTGCTGCAGAAGCGCCTGGCCGATCTGACGCTCAAGCAAAGCCGGCTTTCCCAGATCCCGAGCCTGAACGGCAACGTCAACTACGGTTTTAACTTCGGCCGCTCTGTCAACCCCACCACCTACGAGTTCGACAATACGCAGTTTAACAGCGGAAACATAGGAGTGAACAGCAGTGTGACGCTTTTTAATTTTTTTCAGAAACGCAATACCATTGCTGCCGATAAATATGCCGCGCAGGCTGCGGATGCCACGGTGCAGAAGCTGTTCAACGACGTTTCGCTGAACATCGCCACGGCTTACCTGCAGATGCTGCAGGCCCGCGAGCAGGTAAAGGTAAGCGAGGAGCAGGTGAGTCTGACCCAGCACCAGCTGGAGAATACCACCAAGCAGGTTGAAGCGGGCTCCCTTCCGGAAAGCAACCGCGCCGATCTGATTGCCCAGCTGGCGCGGGACAGCTCCGACCTGATCACCAACCAGAACAGCGCCACCATGGCGGTGCTGCAGATGAAAGCGCTGCTGAACCTTGATTTTGAAACGGAGTTTGAGCCGGAAATACCGGAAAATATCGATGATATTCCCCTGCTAAACCTGCTGGCCACCGGTCCGCGGCAGATTTATGAAGGCGCCCTGGCGGTACAGCCCCAGCTGAAGGCCGACTCCTTCCAGATATTGTCTTCCGAAAAAAGGGTAGACGCCGCCAAAAGCGCGCTGTATCCCTCGATCGCCCTTTCGGGCGGCATCGGCTCCAACTATGCCAGCGCCACACGGACCATTACCGGTGAGAAGGTGCCTTTCGGCAAGCAGCTGGATAACAACTTCAATGAAAATATCGGCATCGGGCTGAACATTCCCATCTTTAACGGATGGCAGGCCCGGGCGGGTGTGCGGCAGGCGCAGATCGACCTGGAAAACCAGCGGCTGACCAAAGAGCAGGACCAGCTGCAGCTGAAGCAGGACATTTACCAGGCTTATGCCGATGCAGGCGCGGCCCTGGAAAAATATCATGCGGCCCAGAAAAGCCTGGAAGCTTCGCGTACCGCCTTCTTCTATGCCAGCAAACGGTATGAGCTGGGGGTCGTCAACTCCATCGACTACCTGACCTCGCAGAACAACCTGTATAAGGCGCAAACCGACATGCTGACCTCACATTATGAATATGTGTTCAAGATGAAGGTGCTGGAGTTTTACCGGGACCTGAACATTCACTTTTAGTTGTAACGACGGATTATGAAAAAAAAGACGCTATACTATCTCATTGCAGGCGTGGTACTGCTGATTATAGTGTTGCTGCTGTTGAAAAGCAAAGGCGTTATCGGCGGTAACAACGGCACAAAGGTGGCGGTGGAAAGGACGGCCTACCGGGACGTGGTGCAGACGGTCTCCGCCAGCGGGAAGATTTATCCCGAGGTGGAGGTGAAGGTGAGCTCCGATGTGTCCGGGGAAATTGTTGAGCTGCCGGTCCAGGAGGGCGACTCGGTGACGAAAGGGCAGGTGGTGGCCCGCATATACGGGGATATCTACAATTCCCAGCGGGAGCGCTCCCAGGCCACTGTGAGCCAGTCGCAGGCGCAGCTGGCCAACTCCCAGGCCGCGCTGGGCGCTACGAAGGCTACGCTCGAAGAGCAGCAGGCCGCTTTTGAACGCAACAAGCAGCTGTTTGACCAGAAGGTCATCTCCCGGCAGGAGTTTGAGCAGTCGCAGAGCGCATACCAGCAGGCCCTGTCCAACTACAAGGCGGCGGAAGCCCAGATCAACAGCATGAAATATGCCCTGGCCGCGTCCAGGGCCGATCTTTCCCAGGCCGCCGAAAACCTCCGGCGCACCACCATCGCCGCCCCGATGAGCGGTTATGTATCGCTGCTTTCGGTGGAAAAAGGAGAACGTGTGGTGGGGACGGCCCAGATGACCGGTACGGAAATGATGCGTGTCGCCAATATGGATGCCATGGAGGTGCGGGTGGATGTCGGTGAAAACGATATTCCCAAGGTGTATCTCGGCGACACGGCCCTGATCGACGTGGATGCCTATAACGGCCGCCGCTTTAAGGGGATAGTCACCCAGCTGGCCAGCTCCAGCGGGGATGCTGCGGCTCAGCAGCTTACCGGCAGCAGTTCCAGCAGCAGCACGGGGTCGGCCACGCAGGTGGCCAATTATACGGTCCGTATCCGTATCCTGAAAAGCTCTTACGAGGATCTGCTGGATCCCCGGCACCGGAATCACTTTCCCTTCCGGCCGGGTATGAGCGCCAATGTGGATATCCAGACCAGGCGCCGCAGCCATGTGCTGACCGTGCCGATCACGGCCGTGGCTACACGCGACGATACCTCGTCCAAGGCCGCTCCGAAGAGCGGGGTTACGGCTTCGGGGGCGGATGCTGCGGTAGGCGTATTTACCCTGCAGCGGGACGGTACGGTGAAGTATGTCCATATCAAAACCGGTATCCAGAACGATACTTATATAGAAGTCACCAGCGGTCTCGGCGACAGCGTACAGGTGGTAACCGCGCCTTACAGCGCCATCTCACGCACCCTCACCAATGGGGCGAAGGTTAAGGTGACCCCACGCTCCCAGCTGTTCGAAGCCCAATAACTGGCCCCCGTAAATGATGATATATGGGCCGGGAAACACCCTATAAGATCGGGCTGCTCGGCAGCGGCAGCTGGGCCACGGCGCTTGCGAAGCTGCTGACCGGCAAAGGCTATACGATCCACTGGTGGATACGGCAGCCGGAGCATATCCGGTATTTGAAGCAGCACCGGCATCATCCGCGTTACCTGAGCGCCGTTCATTTCGACCTGCGAAAGCTCATTTTTTACGAAAGCGCAGCGGAGCTGGTCGCCCGAACCGACCTTATCCTGGTCTGTCTGCCTTCCGCTTTTCTGAAAGCCGTACTGGATACCCTGCCGCCTTCCGCTTTCCGGGACCGGTATGTGGTGTCTGCAGTGAAGGGGATGGTGGGGGAGACGCACCAGCTGCTGAATGACTTCCTGGAAGATCGTTTCGGCCTTCCGCAGGAGCAGTATTTTAACATTACCGGTCCCTGTCATGCGGAAGAGGTGGCGGCCGAAAAACTCTCTTATCTCACGGTTTGCGGTAAAGACAGGGCGGTGTTGGAACGCATTGCCCCGCATTTTTCCACCCCTTACCTGCAGACCGTTCTTTCCACGGATGTCCGGGGCACACAATATGCCGCCGTGCTGAAAAACATCTATGCCCTGGGTGCGGGGATGGCGCACGGGCTGGGCTACGGTGATAATTTCCTGGCCGTTTATATCGCCAACTGTGCCCTGGAGATGAGCCGCTTTAATACGGCCGTCTGCGGGACGCAGGAAGAAGAGGCCGCACCGCAATTGCTGTCGAGCGCTTACCTGGGAGATCTGCTGGTAACCTGCTATTCTTCCTATAGCCGTAACCGTAGGTTCGGCAACATGATCGGGAAAGGCTACAGCGTGCGTGCGGCACAGATAGAAATGGATATGGTGGCCGAAGGCTATGAAGCCGCCCGTTCCGTATACCTGCTGAACCGGGAAATAGCCGCCCCGATGCCGGTGGCCACTGCCCTGTACCAAGTGTTATGGGAACACGGTCATCCCCTGGAATGCTTTACCAGCCTGGAAAAAAAATTCTTCTGAAAATATTTCCCCTTTTTTGTTTGCAGTTTCAGAAAAAGTAGTACCTTTGCGCCCGATTTCAAGATACAACAACACTTAGTAATCGTGTCAAAGGAGTAATTCTGCGCAGTATCCACACCCTTACTACCTGTCTCGTGGAGATTGGATTTTTTAATGATCAAAAAATCAGCATTATGAACTCTGAACTGTTGGGTGCATCCAAAAGCATCCGGGTAGAAGGTATCCGTGTCAACGATCTGTTTGTTCCGGAAACCTTAGCCCAAAACGTGACCCTGCCGGGCCATTCTGCCATCAAAAGCCGCCGTTTCAGCCATGTAGACCTCTGGAACATCCAGCGGAGACTGAAAACTGCAAGGCGTACCCTTTCCCTGTAACAAAAGGGCGCCGATCAGTATCGGCAAAGGCAAGACCGTCTCCGGTTATATATTTCTTAACCGGAGACCGGGAAGCGCCGGGAGGTTATTCCTGCTTCATTTCCTTCAGTTTCTTTTGCAGCGAGAACAGCTCGTCCCGTAAACGGGCCGCTTCGAGAAAATCCAGATCTTTCGCTGCCTTTTCCATTTTTTTTCTTGTGCGGGTCACCGCTTTTTCCACCTGCGGAATCGTTTCGTAGACAACTTCTTCTTCGGCTACCAGCACAGCAGCTTCCTCATGGATGGCATAGGGGGCGTTTTCATCGTAGTTTTTGATATCGAGCACCGCAGTTTGACCGAATATCTGTTGCTTGCTTTTTCGTATGGTCGATGGCGTTATCCCGTGCTCAATATTGTACTTCAGCTGTTTTTCCCTGCGGCGGTTGGTCTCATCGATCGTGCGTTGCATGCTCATCGTGATGCTGTCCGCATAAAAGATCACCAGCCCGTCCACGTTCCGCGCCGCGCGTCCCGCCGTCTGTGTAAGCGAGGTTTCGTTCCGGAGAAAGCCTTCTTTATCCGCATCCAGGATAGCCACCAGCGATACTTCCGGAAGATCCAGCCCTTCCCGCAGCAGGTTTACACCGACCAGCACGTCGATGTTGCCCAGCCGCAGCTCCCGGAGTATTTCCACCCGCTCCAGCGTATCCACCTCGCTGTGGATATACTTTGATTTGATATCGATCCGGTGCAGGTATTTGTCCAGCTCTTCGGCCATCCGCTTCGTGAGGGTGGTGACGAGTACCCGGTCGCCTTTCTTTATCCGCTTGTCTATCTCATCCAGCAGGTCGTCGATCTGGTTATGGCTGGGTCGTATCTCGATGGGAGGGTCCAGCAGACCGGTCGGACGGACCACCTGCTCCACCACCACTCCTTCCGTTTTTTCCAGCTCGTACCGGCTGGGCGTGGCGCTGACAAAGATCACCTGGTTCAGCTGCTGTTCGAATTCTGAAAAATTCAGCGGCCGGTTATCCAGCGCTGAGGGGAGGCGGAAACCGTATTCCACGAGATTGAGCTTCCGGGAGCGATCGCCCCCGTACATCCCGCTGACCTGGGGAATGGTGACATGACTTTCATCGATCACCGTAAGGAAATCCTTGGGGAAATAATCCAGCAGGCAGAACGGGCGTGTCCCGGGCTGGCGGCGGTCAAAAAACCGGGAATAGTTTTCGATGCCGCTGCAGTAGCCCAGCTCCCGGATCATTTCAATATCATAATTTACCTTTTCGCTCAGCCGCTGGGCTTCCACGGTTTTTCCCTGGGTCTGGTAATAGGTTACCTGTGCGGCCAGCTCGTCCTGTATTTCATAGATGATCTGCTGCAGCTGATCTTTCGGCGCAAGATAGAGGTTGGCCGGGAAGATGGCTGCCGTATCCATGCGACCGATGCGTTTTCCCGTTTCCGGATCAAAGCTTTCAATGGTTTCGATATCGTCTCCGAAGAAGGAAATGCGGTAGGCATAGTCCACATAGGGCAGGTTGATGTCCACCGTATCGCCCTTTACCCGGAAGCTGCCCCGGCTGAAGTCGACCGTGGTGCGGGAGTAGAGGGAGTTGACCAGCCCATGCAGAAAGGAATTGCGGGCGATGGTCTGTCCCTGGTGGATGCGGATAATGCCGTTTTCGTATTCCTGCGGATTCCCCATGCCATAGATGCAGCTTACGCTGGCCACCACGATAATGTCCCGGCGGCCCGAGAGCAGGCTGCTGGTAGCCCGAAGCCGTAATTTGTCCAGCTCGTCATTGATGGAGAGGTCCTTTTCGATATAAATACCCGATACGGGCATATAGGCCTCCGGCTGGTAATAGTCATAATAGGAAACAAAGTATTCCACGGCATTTTCCGGAAAGAACTGTCTGAACTCTCCATACAGCTGCGCGACCAGCGTCTTGTTGTGCGTAAGCACCAGCGTGGGCTTTTGCACGTTCTGGATGACGTTGGCCACGGTGTAGGTTTTTCCTGAGCCGGTAACGCCGAGCAGGGTCTGGAACTGTTCCCCGGATTCCAGTCCTTTGGTCAGCTGCCGGATGGCCTCCGGCTGGTCGCCGGCCGGCGGATAGGGTGCTGCTATTTTGAATGGCATAGGGTAAAGTTACGAAGAATCAAAACTATGGCTATCTTAGAGAAAGTTTAACCCTCTGGCCCCCTGAAGGGGGAATGAGGGTGAAAGGTTAACCGTTGGACCTTAGCCTACGGGATCAGAAACCGGAAACCACAAACCCCAAACCGGAAATAGGAAATCTCAAACCGGAAACCGTGAAAGACGCTGTCCATATGAAAATCGCTTGTTTTTTGCTGGCCGCCTGTACGGGCGCCTTTCTCTTCATCTGCGCTGGCAACCCGGCTGCCGCCTCTGCCCGGGATACGCATGGGAAAGCCCCCAGCAATGTCGGCATTGTATGCTGGCTGGAGACCTCCCTCAGGCGCGTCTTCCCCCAGTCGCCCTCCGGCACCCGGGAGCAGCTGGATCTGCTTACGGCCCGTAACAGACAGATATCCTTCCAGGTCTGCTTTCGTAACGAGGGTACCGATGCTGCCACGATCTCCTGCAGCCTGGACGGGGCGGAAGCCCTGAAGCCGGAGATCCGCCTGGTAGGCCTGGTGCCCATGCCGCATTTTAATACGGATATGCCCCAGGCGGAAGCCGACGGCGTCGGTATGCTGCCCGGCCTGGTGCCGGATCCCCTGTACCCGCAGACCAAGACCACGGCCGGTCCCTTTGCCAGCCGTTCGTTCTGGGTGACCCTCCATATCCCGGCGGACATTGCTCCCGGCGAGTATACCTACCGGGTGCGCATGTCCTGGGAGGAAAACAAAAAAAAGCAGGAGAAAATCCTTCCGGTGCGGGTAAAGATCAGCCCGCTGGTGATCCGCCCCCGGCATGACTTCCATGTCACCCACTGGATACGGGGCGAAGCCATCAGCCTCTATTACCATACCGATTTGTACAGCGAGCGCTGGTGGCAGCTGGCCCGCGCGCTCATGAAAGACCTTTATGACCATGGTACGGATGTGGCTTTTGTACAGCATTTCTTTGAGCTTCGCGCCGTGTTCAAACAGCCTTGCCAGCTGCTGATCGTGGATGAGCCCAGCCCCGGAAAATACCGGTTCGACTGGTCCCGGGTCAGGCGGTACGTCGACATGTGCAAGAAGATCGGGTTCAAAAAGTTCGAATGGGCGCATCTCTGGTTGTACTGGGGCGTGGAGAACGCCATGCATGTCTATGCGCAGAAGGACGGCAAGTATGTGATGCTGTGGGATGAAAACCTGTCCGCCACCTCGCCGGTCTACCTCAACTTCCTGAAGCAGTTCCTGCCTTCCTTCCACGATTTCCTGCAGCAGGAAGACATCCTGGAGGACTCTTATTTTCATTTGTCGGACGAGCCCGGGGGGCAGCACGTGGAGAACTATAAAAAGGCCCGGCAGATCCTGCATGAGCTGGCTCCCTGGATGAAGGTCATGGATGCCCTGAGCGATATCCGGTACGGGCGGGAGCACCTCACCGATATTCCCGTGCCGCTGATCGATGCAGCCGCGGCGTATACCCGCGAGCATATCCCGCACTGGGTCTACTTCTGCACCGGTCCCCGCGGTCCCTGGCTCAACCGGTTCTATGATACCCCGCTGTCCAAGATCCGCATGTCGGGCTGGCTTTTCTATCACCTGAAAGCACAGGGTTTTCTCCACTGGGGCTATAATTACTGGTACAAGCTGGACCGGGAAGAGACGGAAGATCCTTATCAGGAAGGTGCGGCAAGCTCCTGGCCGGGCATTGCCTACGGGGATCCGTTCGTGGTTTATCCCGGTCCGGACGGGCCGCTGAGCTCCGTCCGCTGGGAGGTATTTGCCGAATCGCTGCAGGACTACGCCCTGCTGCAAACGGCCGGCATCAGCCCGGACGACTCGTTGCTGTCCGGTCTGCACTCCTATGCCGATTTCCCCAAAAACGAGGCGTGGATACAGCATGCGCTGGAACAGATACTAAACCGTCCGGCCACAAAAAAATAAACCGATGCTGACTGCTTTTACCAATGCTGCTATCTTCACGGGCCGCGGGATTTCCCAGGGTCAGGCCTTGCTGATTGAAGACGGGCATATAAGGGCCCTTACGGAAATAGAATCGCTGCCCGCGGACACGGAGCTCATCGACTGTGGGGGGCATTACCTGGCGCCGGGGCTGCTGGATCTGCAGATCTACGGCGCGGGAGGACACCTTTTTTCCAACCATCCTACCCCGGAAGCGCTGGAGGCGGTTGCAGAAGCCATTGTCCTCACCGGCACCACAGGCTTTATGCTTACCCTGGCGACCAATCCCATGGAGATCGTTTACGAGGCCATACGGGTAGCCGGGGAGCATCCTCATCCCGCCCTGCTGGGTCTGCATCTGGAAGGCCCTTATATCAGTACGGCCAAGCGGGGAGCGCATCCCGAAGCCTATGTGCGCCGGCCGGAAAGAAAAGAGCTGGAGACGCTGCTGAAAGCCGGCAGGGGTATTGTAAAAATGATGACCATTGCCCCCGAATGCTGGGAACCTGAGCTGATCTCCCTGCTGACCGACTACGGGGTGGTCGTTTCTGCCGGGCACAGCAACGCCACCTTTGCGGAAGCCATGAAAGGGTATGCGGCGGGTATCCGGACCACTACCCACCTGTTCAATGCCATGTCTCCCTTTCATCACCGGGATACCGGGTTACCCGGCGCGGCCTTCCGCTCCGGCACGGCCTTCGCCAGCATCATCGCCGACGGCATACACGTGGATTACAACGCGCTGGCGGTCAGCAAAGCGCTGCTGCAGGACAGGCTATTTCTCATCACGGATGCGGTGGCAGAGACCCGGGAGGGTTTTTATATCCATGTGCGGCAAAAGGACCGGTATACCTTGCCGGACGGCACCCTTTCCGGGTCGGCCCTCACCCTGCTGCAGGCGGTCAGCAACTGCGTGGAACATGCCGGCATTGCCTTGCCGGAAGCGCTCAGAATGGCGACTGTTTATCCCGCTGCGGTAATCGGATCGGCAGACCGGGGCGCCCTTGAGCCCGGCTGCCGGGCGGATCTGATCCTGTTCGACCGGAACATGGCCCTCAGCGGGGTTTGCTTCGGCGGAGCGTTCCGCCGGTGCTGATACTTATCTGTCTCCGCCTGGCTGAATTTTTGCCGGATTCGCGGAGTTCTTCTATTTTTGTATTGATCATCCGATGTTAATAATTAAAGGAAGAAAAATGCAGACCGTAACCATAGATATATTGAATAATAAGGCTTTACAGCTTTTACGTGCCTTGGAAACCCTTAAGCTTATCTGCATGCGCAGGGGCAAGTCGCTACCTGCGGTCAATTGGGCGAAAAAATATAAAGGTGCCATGAAAAAACAGCCTTTGGCAGATATCGACCATCAATTAAAATCGCTACGTGGCCGTCTGCGCCATCATCAGTAAGCAGTGCTGTCTCTTTCTATCCGGAGACTTTCTTCGTGGATGGCGTTCATCAGGGTCTTTATGAATTCCGGGGAAAGCCCCGCCTTTTTTCCTTCCGCGATGCTCTGTTCCAACACCTCGTTGAACCGCGCTTTCTGCAACGGCGCAATATGTTTTTCCGCCTTGTAACGGCCGATCGCTCTTACGATATCCTCCCGCCGGCCAATGAGCTGTATCAGGGCATGATCCACAGAGTCTATCTGCATCCGGCTGCTTTCGAGAAAGTTGCCGTTATCCTTGTCTGCCCGAACGTCCTGTGCATGCAGGCTGCCCTGCAGCAGGCACAGGAGGATCAAGCCTGCGGCAGAATAATACCATTTTGTCTTCATCTGTTAATAATTGATTTTTCAATGGGTCGTCTCCCTGCTCAAAGCGGGGATATCCCGATGCCGGGCTCCCGGTTCAGCGTTATTTTTCCGTCAATCACCTGCATGCCTTTGTAGACGTCGTTGCTGATGAGCAGGTTCCCGTCCAGGTCCGCCCAATCCGTCATGGGGGAGAGCTGTGCGGCGGCCGAGACGGCGCAGGAGGTCTCGGTCATGCAGCCGATCATCACCTTCATGTCCAGCGCCCGGGCCAGCGTCAGCATCTTATGGGCCTCCCGCATGCCCGTACATTTCATCAGCTTGATGTTGATGCCGCTGTACACCTTATGGGCTTTCATGACATCGGGAAGACGCTGCACGGCTTCGTCGCCCATGGTAGGAAGGGGACTGTGTTCGGTAAGCCAGGCGTTGTCGTCCACCCGCTCCTTGGGCATGGGCTGCTCGATAAAGATGATGCCCTGCTCGTTGAGCCAGTGGGCCATGTCGAGGGCATACTGCCGGTCTTTCCAGCCCTGGTTGACATCCACGCAGATCGGCTTGTCGGTAAGCTTCCGGATGGTGGAGATGATCATCTTATCGGTGCCCAATCCCAACTTTACCTTCAGCACCTTGTAGGGCGCGGCTTCCTTCACCTTCTGTCGGATCACTTCCTCGGTATCGATCCCTATCGTATAGGAGGTACGGGGTGTTTTTGAAGGATCATAGCCCCAGATCCGATACCAGGGCTGCTGCATCAATTTACCGGTAAGATCGTACAGGGCGATGTCCACCGCAGCCTTGGCCGCCGGGTTGCCCGGCTCGATGCCGTCTACGTAATCCAGAATATCCTCCGTCTGGAAGGGATCGTCAAACTGCGAAAGGTCTACTTTGGACAGGAAGCGCAGTACCGTTTCATGGGATTCGCCGAGATAGGGCGGCATGGAGGCCTCCCCGTAGCCGGTGACGCCTTCAAATTCGATCTCGCTGAGCACCACGGGGGTGGTGGTCCGGGAATTGCTCGAAATGGTGAAAACATGTTTCAGCTGCAGGGTATAGGGTTTGTATCTGAGCTGAAGGCCCTTCCGGGCCGGCTTCCCGGTTTTCCCGGGCAGGGCAAGTTTGGGTGCAATGCTCATGGCGGTAGTGATTAATCCGGTATGCTTGATAAAATCTCTTCGGTTTGACACGGCGGAATATTTTAAAACATAGAGATTATTTTTGAGACGACTGGCCGGTATAAAAAAAGTTGTGTTCCACCCTGCTGATACCGGGACTGTCTGTGGCGCCCAGGATGCGGCGGGCACTGACCAGCCGCCGGCTCTGGAAATCGTCGTATCCTTCCGTCCCCGGCAGCATATTGTTGATCCTGACCCTTCCGGCCGCCTGGATAAAAACGCCGTCGCCCATGTAAATGGCCGTATGGGTAATGTGCGGCGGGCCGTTACGGTTATCCTTTGCCGGCGTAAAGAACAGCAGGTCGCCGGGACGGAGGTTCTGCAGGCACTTGCGGAGGCTGAGGGTATCGTTTTCCAGGATGTCCACGGGAACGCCTACACGCGCTTGCTGTGAGGCGTCTCTGGGCAGGATGATGCCGTTCAGGAAAAAGCTGGTTTTGGTGAACCCGCTGCAGTCCATTCCTTTTATGGACGTGCCGCCCCAGAGATAGGGAACGCCGGTCAGGGTCTTTGCCGTGCCAATGATCTGAGCCGCGTCGGGGTCGGGGCGGGCTATCCAGCGTTCGTAGGGCATGGCCTCCCGCACCGGCAGGTAAGCAATACGCCCGTCGGGATACCGGATGCGGAAAAAGCCCTTTTCGGTACCCAGCACCTCCAGGATGTCTCCCTGTACCAGGTCGGATACCCGCATGGCCGTATCGGAAGGTGCGGCAAAGGCATGACCGTATTCTTTGGTATACACTGTTTTGGGGGCTCGTACCCAGGCCCTGTACGCGGCTTCGTCCACCGGCACCACGGCCGCGTCGTCTGTCCAGGAGATATAGCGGTCCGGCGTCCGGACCAGGTAATAGCCTTTTTCTTTTTTCAGGATCCGTACCGGCGTGCCCAGCAGCATCTGGGTAACCATTTCGGAGGCGTTGGAAGGCAGCTTCCGGTTGTTGGCCACCGACAGGTTGACGATACCGTAGGTCTTTTTCCCGGTCCCGCTCCCGGGCAGCAGTCGATTGCGGACCGTGGTCCGGATGCCCGCGCTGTCCAGCGCCGACCGGAATGCCGCCAGCGCCCGGGGCAGGGTGCTTTCGGCCAGCAGCTGCAGGGAGTCTTCCCCTTCCGCCCATACCCGGAAAATATCGGTGCGGTCATCCGGCACAAACCGCTGATGAACGGCGGCGGCGATGTCCCGTACGGCATCGCTCATCCGCCCGTCGTCCGTCTGGGCATAGACCGGGCCGCATCCGAAGAACAGCCCGGCTATCGCCAGACTTGTTTTCACCCCCTTTCTCATAGTCTACAAAGCTACAGTAATTGTGAAATTGAAGGGTTTCCGTCCTCCTGTTCCCGGGCGGTTTTATTTTTTTATCTTTGTGCCCCTTAAAACCAAAAACTGTATGCAATATCGTGAAATCGTATCTGTAACGGGCCTGGGTGGGCTGTACCAGCTGTTGTCCAGCAAGCCGGAGGGCGCCATCATACGCTCCCTGGAAGACCAGTCTACCCGCTTTGCCGCTGCCCGCCAGTATAATTTCACCCCGCTGGAAAGCATCGAGGTATTCACCTCGGGGGAGAATGTGAACCTGTCTGATATCTTCAAAGCCATGCAGGCGGCGGAGGCTGAGCATCCGCCCGTGGACGCCAAGGCCGACGGTCCGGCTATCCGGGATTATTTCAAGACCGTTTATCCGGAGCTGGACGAAGAGCGCGTATACATGAGCGATATGAAGAAGATGCTGAAATGGTATACCCTGCTCAAAGTTAGGGACCTGCTGCATTTCGAGGAAGCAAAGACGGAAGAGAAAGCCCCGGCGGCGGAAGCGGCCGAAGCAACGGAAACGCAGGAAGAAGCGCCCGCGGCGGAACCGGCGAAAAAGCCCGCCAGGAAAACCGCCAAGCCGGCGGCAAAGAAGGCAGCCGAGGCGGACGCTCCCGCGAAGAAAGCAGGCACAAGGAAGAAAAAGGAAGCATAGCTCAAACCGGTAATTATGATACAGGCCAACGCAGACATACAGCCGCTGCCCCGGCATTTTCTCCCGGCGGATTTCCGGGTGACGACCTGGGAGGCGCTGCAACCCTATTTTGAATCGCTTCAGCAGCGGGAGATCGGCAGCCCCGAAGCCCTGCAGCAGTGGCTGAGGGACTGTAGCGAGCTGGATGCGGTGGTCGGGGAAGACGCTGCCTGGCGGCAGATCCGGATGACCTGCGATACCACGGACAAATCGTACGAGGAAGCCTTTGTGTATTTCTGCATGGAAATACAGCCCAAGCTGCAGCCCTATGTGCATGCGCTGAATGAAAAGTTGCTGGCATCGCCGGGGCTGGACGGGCTGAAGGACGAAAAGTATTTTACCTATCTCCGCGGCGTGCGCAGCGCTGTAGAGCTGTACCGCGAAGAAAATATTCCCCTGCAGGCCGAGCTGAACGTGCAGCAGCAGCAATACGGGCAGATCACGGGGGCGATGACCATCACGGTCAATGATAAAGAGTATACCCTGCAGCAGGCAGCCAAGTTCCTGGAAAATACCGACCGCGCCCTGCGGGAAGAAGTGTTCCGGAAAACGGCGGATCGCCGGCTGAAAGACCGGGAGCGGCTGGATGAGCTGTATACCGCCCTGGTACGGAAACGCGACCAGGTCGGCCGCAATGCCGGCTTTGACGGTTACCGCGATTATAAGTTCCGGGCGCTGGGGCGGTTCGACTATACGCCGGAGGACTGTTTCCGGTTTCACGAAGCCATCCGGCAGCATGTGCTGCCCCTGGTGGAAAAGGTGCTGCTGCGGCAAAAGGAAAAGCTGCAGCTGGATGTATTACGGCCCTGGGATACGGCCGCCGAGCCCGCCGGTATAAAGCCCCTGGAGCCTTTTAAGACCGGCGCGGAGCTGCTGTCGAAGGCCGAAAGCTGTTTTACCGCGCTGCGGCCCTTCTTCGGCGACTGTCTCCGGGTGATGCAGCAGCGTCAGCGTCTGGACCTCGAAAGCCGTAAGGGCAAAGCGCCGGGAGGCTACAATTGTCCGTTGGCCGAAAGCGGGGTGCCCTTTATCTTTATGAACGCCGCCGGGCAGATGAGGGACGTGACCACCATCCTGCATGAAGGCGGGCATGCGGTGCATGCTTTTCTGAGCCATGACCTGGAGCTGAGCGCTTTTAAGGAATATCCCATGGAAATGGCCGAGGTGGCCAGCATGAGCATGGAGCTGCTGACGATGGATCACTGGAATGTATTTTTTGAAGACGGGGAAGACCTGCGCCGTGCCAAGCTGCAGCAGCTGGAACAGGTGCTGACCGTTTTCCCCTGGATCGCTACGATCGATAAATTCCAGCACTGGGTGTATGCGCATCCCCAGCATACTACGGAAGAGCGCACTGCTGCCTGGAACCGTATCCAGGAGGAATTTTCCACCGGACAGGTGGACTGGAGCGGCCTGGAAGACTTCCGTGCGGCCAGCTGGCAGAAGCAGCTGCACCTGTACGAAGTGCCTTTTTATTATATCGAATACGGTATTGCGCAGCTGGGCGCCATCGCCATGTGGAAACAGTACCGTGAAAAAGGAGAGCAGGCGCTGGACAATTATATGAAGGCGCTCAGCCTGGGATATACGAAACCGTTAAAGGAGCTGTACGCGGCTGCCGGTATCCGGTTCGACTTTTCGCCTGCCTATGTAAAGGAGCTGGCGGATTTTGTACAGGAAGAGCTGGAAAAACTGTTGTAAAGCCCGGTCTGCCGGGGGCTCCCGTTCAGTCTTTCTTCTCCTCCTGCAGCAGGGCGCGGATATCATCGCTGAGCTGGCTGACCTGCTCCTGCTTGAGCCCGTCATAGAAGCCGCGGATGCGGCGGTCCTGGTCCACCAGGGCAAAAAACTGGGTGTGGACAAACTGCTCCGTGGCTCCGGCGGAGTCGGCCGCGCTGAGAAGAAACTGATTTACCGCTACCTTGAACAAGGCGTTTCTGTCGCCCGTGAGGAACAGCCACACCCGGGGATCCGCTCCCCATTGTTCCCCGTATTTGGCAAGCACCGGCACGCTGTCGTGTGCAGGGTCCACCGTAAACGATAAGATCTGGAAGCCCGGCGTGTGCTTGAACTTTTCGTAGACCTGGTCCATGTTCCGGTTCATCTTGGGACAGATGCCTGTGCAGGTGGTAAAAAAATATTCCACCACGCTTACCTTTCCATCGAGCTTTTTCTCGGTGATGCTGTCTCCTTCCTGGTTGACGAAGGTGAATGCGCCCACTTTGTGACCCGGATTACCCAGGACCGGGAGCGACTTTTTGGCGTAGTCGGTGCCCCTGAATAAAAAGAGGAAGAATGCGCCGGCCAGCACCACAAAGAAGACGATCAGTATCGTTATTTTACGATTCATGTGCGGGAATGATTTTCCGCAGGCAAAGGTAAGTTATTCGGACGGACCGCTCATTGTTTCCCGGCGAGCCCGATCTTTATGCCCAGCTGTATGCTGGGCAGCCAGCTGGTGGTGTGGTCGTTGTCGTTCTGGACCTTGCCGGTAGCGCTGTTTGTCTTGTAGTTATCAAAAGAGTAGGTTTTGGCTTTTACGCCGAGACCGAAATACTTGTCGATGATCCATCGTCCGTTGCGGTGTTGCCGTCCGACCAGCAGCTGCAATCCCCAGATCCTTTTGTTGCCGTTTTCGGGATATTTTTCTTCGTCGATGGTTTTATGGTCGGTGGGATACCAGACCTGCTTGAACAGCAGCAGGGGTTCGAAATAGGTACCGCGGGCCCTCAGGTTGTCAAAATCAGGGGCGATGATATAGTAGCGAAAGCCGATCCGGCCGGCTACTCCTTTGGCCTGCAGGTATTGCCGCGTGCTGAGGTTGGGCTTGATCTGGCCGAAGTCGAACTGGTTGAGCAGGCGGTCCCAGTAATCGGTATAGATGCCTCCGGCCCCGATCTCGAGGCTGGTGGAAGGGCTCAGCTCCTGTTCGAGGTAGAGGTCCAGCTCATTGATGAGCGTGGTGGGGTTCAGCTTAAAATAAGTATGACGCTTCGCGGACTGGGCATGTACGGCGTTGGTCGCCAGAAGCGACCCGAGGCAGGCAAACAGTAGATAGCGGCGCATGGTTTAACGGACGCCGTTAAGTTACGAAAATCCCGGTAATCCGGCCGGTCAAATCGTTATTATATCCATTTGCATGTAAAATCCTCCTATTGTTCATTTTCCGGAATCTCAAACCTCAAACCAGAAACGCGGAGCGTTCACGGAGACCGCTAAAAAACTTTGCGAGCGACGTAAACTTCAAACCCTTAGCAGTTCCTCCACCACCTGTGGCAGCCAGGTATGCTCCAGCTTGTGGATCCGCCCGGCCAGCAGCTCCGGGGTATCCCCGGGCAGCACGGGACAGGTTTTCTGCAGGATGATCTCCCCGTCGTCATATTGGTCATTTACATAATGGATGGTGATGCCGCTTTCGGTGTCTCCCGCCGCGATAACGGCCGTATGCACCCGCTCGCCGTACATGCCCTTCCCGCCGTATTTGGGCAGCAGGGCGGGATGCAGGTTGATCATCTTTCCCGCGAAGGCGCGCACCAGGTTATCGGGGATCTTCCACAGAAAGCCCGCCAGCACCACCAGATCCGCCGGCATCTCCTGCAGCAGCTTTACATAACGGTCCGTGTGATAGAAATCGTGACGGTCCAGCAGCGCGACAGGAATGCCCTCCCGCCGGGCGGTTTCCAGCACGCCCGCCTGGGGGTTGTTGCAAAGCAGCAGCTTTACCCGGGCCAATTCCGATTCCCTGAAACGGTCGATGATCTTCGCGGCGTTGCTGCCGGTACCGGAGGCAAAAATGACGATGTGCTTCATGCCGGGCAAAGATGATAAAAAAATTTCAGGCCGCTCATTTTTTCCGGCGGAAGCCCATACAAATCAATAAAATGTCCGGTTTAAAGTGATATGAAAAAAAATAATTAAATAAGGTCAAAAACGGCTGAAATCCTTTGCCCGCAAGGGGGAGAATTTTTAAAAATTGTAGCCGAATTGTCAACATTCTGTCTTATTTTTGTGGCGCTTTTCAAAAAATCATCAGGTACACAATATTATTATAATGGTTAACCGTCTTTATAGGACCGCGTGTAGTAAAGCTTTGCCGGGTATTCTTCTCTTTCTATCATTCTTTCTTTTTGCACAAAGTTCCCTGGCTGCCGACGGCGGTGGCGACGCAGCTAAGGGGAAGACCCTCTTCCAGGCTAACTGCGCCACTTGTCATAACCCTATCAAGCCGATGACAGGCCCTGCGCTGCAGGGTGTTGTAAAGGATATACCCGGGGGCATGGACTGGGTATACGACTGGGTGCACAATTCCTCCAAGGTGGTGGCCAGCGGCGATCCTTACGCCAACCAGATCTTCAACCAGTGGGGAAAGGTGCAGATGACCGCTTTCCCGCAGCTGTCCAAGGAAGATATCGATAATATATTTGCCTATGTGGACAGCTATCAGCCGGCCGGCGCTCCTGCAGCCGGTGCGGAAGGGGCCGCCTCGGGCGCTCCTGCCGAAGGGGGAAACCACAGCGTGCTGTTTGGCGTCCTTACCCTGATCCTGGCCATCCTTGCGCTGATCCTCATGCAGGTCAACAGCAGCCTGCACAAGCTGGCCAACGACAAAGAAGGCGTTCCCAACCCCAAGCCCATTCCTTTTTACCGCAACAAACGCAATATCTTCTTCGTGGTGGTGGTGCTGTTTATCCTTTCCGGGTATTTCCTGGTCAATGCCGCTACTACCGTAGGTTATAATCAGAATTACCAGCCCAAGCAGCCTATCTTTTACTCGCATAAGGTACATGCCGGCATCAACCAGATCAGCTGTCTGTATTGCCATGCCGGTGCGGAAAAGAGCCGCCATGCCATGATTCCTTCTCCCAATATCTGTATGAACTGCCACAAGGCCATCAGCAGCTATTCGGGGAATGCCCTGCAGACCGCCGAAGGTAAGATGGTGGACGGCACCGCCGAGATCCAGAAGCTCTACGATTATGCAGGCTGGGATCCGAAGCAGCAGAAATATACCAAGCCCGGGCGCCCCATCGAATGGGTCAAGATCCACAATCTCCCGGATTATGTGTATTTCAACCACTCGCAGCATGTGAAGGTAGGCCAGGTGCAGTGCCAGACCTGCCATGGCAATATCCAGGACGAAAACGAGGTATACCAATATGCCACCCTCGGCATGGGCTGGTGTGTAAACTGCCACCGCACCACCAAGGTACAGTTTAAGGAAAACAACTATTACTCCATCTTTACCAAGTACCACGAACAGCTGAAGAATCACCAGATAGACAGCGTAACGGTAGAGATGCAGGGCGGCACCGACTGCCAGAAATGCCACTATTAAGATGAGGGGCCGCGGCATGCTTAACGGAGATTTCCGCCCGGCTGTACGAAGAATTTTTTTACCTGTAACAATACGTAAGCGTCAATAAATAACATGAAGCAGAAGAAATACTGGAAAGGGTTGGAGGAGCTGCAGGATGAGGCTGGCTATGAAAAAGCCATGTACAACGAATTCAGGGAAGAGCTGCCGCTCGGGGAGTCCGATGCATTTCTTTCCACCACTACGCCGCGCCGGGATTTTCTGAAATACCTGGGCTTCAGCATCACGGCCGCCACCGTGGCCGCCAGCTGTGAGATCAAGGTGCGCAAAGCCATCCCTTACCTCAACAAGCCGGAAGAGATCACGCCCGGTATACCCAATTACTATGCTTCCAGTTATGCGCTGGACGGAGATTACTGTCCCATCGTCATCAAAACGCGCGATGGCCGCCCCATTAAGATAGAGGGAAACACCCTGTCTTCCATTACCGGCGGGGGCACCTCTGCCCGGGTACAGGGTTCCGTGCTGAGCCTGTATGACACTACCCGCCTGCGTTACCCCATGGCAGACGGCAAGGAAACCACCTGGGCCGCCCTGGACAAGCAGGTGGCGGGCAGTCTGGCCGGCGGCGGCGTCGTCCTGCTGACCGGTTCCATCCTGAGCCCTTCCGTAAAGCAGGCCATCAACGAATTCATAGCCCGGTATCCCGGCACGCGGCATGTCGTGAACGACTCGGTCTCCTACGCCGGCATGCTGATGGCCAACGAAGCCTCCTATGGCAAAAGAGCCCTTCCTTCCTATCATTTTGAAAATGCGAAATGCATCGTCAGCATCGGCGCCGACTTCCTGGGCACCTGGCTGTCTCCGGTAGAGTTTGCCGGACAATACGGAAAGGCGCGGGCCGTCAGCGGGGAAAACCCCTCGATGAGCCAGCACTTCCAGTTTGAAGGCCATGTCAGCCTGACCGGCTCCAATGCCGATTACCGCTATACCCATAAGCCCTCCGAACTGCCTGCGGTAGTGCTGGGGCTGTACAATGCTGTGGCCCAGACCCTGGGCCGGCCGGCACTCTCCGGCGCTCCCGCGCCGACCAGCAAAAGGGTAGCCGACGGGATCAAAAAGGCCGCCAAGGCCCTCGCGGCCAGCCAGGGCGCTGCCCTGGTCGTGAGCGGCTCCAACAATACCCAGGTGCAGATCCTGGTGAACGGCATCAACGATATGCTGGGCGCCGGGGGAAAAACGATCGACTGGAACACGCCGGTAAATTACCGCCAGGGCGTGGATGCCGATATGCAGCAGCTGGTAAACGACATGCAGTCCGGCAGCGTAAAGACGCTCCTGGTCTACGGCGCCAACCCGGCTTACGACTACTACGAAGCCGACAAGTTTGCCGCGGCGCTCAAGAAGGTACCGGCCAGCGTTTCCTTTAACGATCACCTGGACGAAACGACGCGCCTCTGCAAATATGCCGCGCCGGATCATCACTATCTCGAAAGCTGGGGAGATGCTGAACCCAAAACGGGCTATTACAGCCTGCAGCAGCCCGGGATCGCCCCGCTTTTCAAAACCCGGCAGTTCCTGGAGACCCTCCTGAAATGGAGCGGTGCTGCCGAAAGCGATCCGCTGGCTTATATCCAGAACTACTGGAAGACAAATATATTTCCCCAATATGGCAACGGCGACTGGCAGACCTGGTGGGACCAGTCCCTGCAGGACGGGGTGGCAGAGCCCAAAACGGCTCCCGCCTTCGGTACGGCCGCCTTTGCCGCCGACGTCAACGATGCCGCCGCCAAGCTTCTTTCCGCCACCCCCAAAAGCGGCGGCGTGGAGATCGTATTTTATGAGAAAGTAGGCGTTGGCACCGGACGGCATGCTAATAACCCCTGGCTGCAGGAAATGCCCGACCCCGTCAGCAAATGTACCTGGGACAACTACCTGTGTATCTCTCCCGCCATGGCGGAGAAGCTGCATGCAGTGGTCAACCGCTTCAACGAAGTGGACTTCCACCGGCCCCTGGCCAGCGTGAAGGTCAACGGAAAGGAGCTGAAGCTGCCCATCCTGGTGCTGCCGGGCATGCACCCCGAAGTGGTGGCCGTAGCCGTAGGTTATGGACGCGGCGGAAACGGGCTTAACGGAGATGCGCTGAAGACTGCCCGCCGGAATATCGGCCCCTCGGCTGCCGGCGTAGGTACCAATGTATACCCCTGGGTAAGCTATAATGCCACCAGCGGCACTTTTGAATACAGCGCGCCCAAGGCTGAGGTCTCCAATACCGGCGAAACCTACCTGCTGGCCATTACCCAGTCGCACAACAGCTTCGAAGGCCGCCCCATCATCCGGGAGACCACGCTGAAGGATTTTATCGAACATCCCGAAGAATTGCAGCACGAGCGCAAGGAAGAGTTAGGCAAATACGGAGAAAACTTCCGGGATGATGCCACCCTCTACTTCCCCGACGTATTCAATCATCCGCAGGGGATCCACTGGGGCATGTCTGTCGACCTCAGCACCTGTATCGGCTGCAGCGCCTGTACCATCGCCTGCCAGGCGGAGAATAACGTGTCGGTGGTCGGCAAGTCCGAAGTGGCCCGCGGGCACGAAATGCACTGGCTGCGGATCGACCGCTATTTCGCCGGGGACCCCGAGGACCCGCAGGTGGTATTCCAGCCGATGATGTGCCAGCACTGCGACAACGCCCCCTGTGAAAACGTTTGCCCGGTAGCCGCGACCAGCCATAGCGACGAAGGGCTCAACCAGATGATATACAACCGCTGTATCGGTACCCGCTACTGCGAAAATAACTGTCCTTACAAGGTGCGGCGGTTTAACTGGCGCGACTGGAACGGCGCGGACAGCTTCGCCGACAACCTCTGGGACGACCCCGCTACCCTGGAAATGAACGAAAGCCTGACCCGCATGGTGCTGAACCCCGATGTAACGGTGCGCGGCCGCGGCGTGATGGAAAAATGCACCTTCTGTGTACAGCGTCTCCAGGATGCCAAGCTGCAGGCCAAGAAAGAAGACCGCCCGGTGAAGGACGGCGAGGCGCAGACGGCCTGCCAGCAGGCTTGTCCCACCCATGCCATCGCCTTTGGCAACGTGAACGATAAGGAAAGCAAGGTATACGAGATCAGGATGAAGAACCAGCGGCTTTACGGCGTGCTCGAAGAACTGCATACCCTGCCCAACGTTACCTATCTCTCCAAGGTGCGGAACAAGGATCCGGAAGACCTCTTCCAGGAAGGACCGCAGAACGTACTGTAAGAGAGCGGCCGGAGGGGCCATTGATAAAAAGTAAATTTTTATAATTAGAACTATGTTGCTGAAATACGAATCCACGGTAAGGGAGCCCTTAGTTGACGGTGTTAAGGATTATCACCAGGTCACCGTAGATATTGTGCGGCCTATCGAGGGGAAGCCGGGGAAATTGTGGTATGCGGGGCTGATCATCTCCATCGCCCTGCTGATCTTCGGCGTTTTTTCGGTGTATTGGGAAGTCTATTATGGTATCGGCGTATGGGGCGTCAACAAATCCATCGGCTGGGCCTGGGCCATTACCAACTTCGTATGGTGGGTGGGTATCGGTCACGCCGGCACCCTGATCTCGGCAATCCTGCTGCTGTTCCGCCAGGGCTGGCGTACCGGCGTGAACCGCGCCGCGGAAGCCATGACCATCTTTGCGGTGATGTGCGCCGGGCAGTTCCCCATCTGGCACGTAGGACGCGTATGGGATGTGTTCTTTATCTTTCCTTATCCCAATACCCGCGGCCCCTTATGGCCCAACTTTAACTCCCCCCTCCTGTGGGACGTATTTGCAGTATCCACCTACTTCACCGTATCCCTGCTCTTCTGGTACTCCGGGCTGCTGCCCGACCTGGCCACGATAAGAGACCGGGCCAAGACCAAGCTCCGCAAGTTTCTCTATGGCGTGGCTTCCTTCGGATGGACCGGCTCTACCAAGCACTGGCAGCGTCATGAGGCCCTGTCGCTCGTGCTGGCCGGCCTGGCCACACCGCTGGTGCTCTCGGTGCACAGCGTGGTGTCGATGGACTTTGCCACTTCGGTGATCCCGGGCTGGCATACCACCATCTTCCCGCCTTACTTTGTGGCCGGGGCCATCTTTTCGGGCTTTGCCATGGTGCAGACCCTGCTGATCGTGACGCGGAAGATCCTGCACCTCGAAGAATATATTACCCTCGGACATATCGAGGCCATGAACAAGATCATTATGCTTACCGGCTCTATCGTAGGGGTGGCCTACCTGTCCGAGCTTTTTGTGGCCTGGTACTCCGGAGCCTACGGCGAAGGCGGCGCCTTCTGGTGGCGCATCCTCGGTCCCTACTGGTGGGCATATGTGATCATGATGACCTGTAACGTGGTATCGCCCCAGGTATTCTGGTTCAAGAAGCTGCGCCGGAACGTACCCTTTACGCTGCTCATGTCGGTAGTGGTGAACATCGGGATGTGGTTCGAGCGCTTTGTGATCATCGTGCTTTCGCTGTACCACGACTGGCTGCCGTCCAGCTGGAGCTATTTTTCTCCGCAATGGCCCGATATCGGGTTTTATGTGGGCACCTTCGGCCTGTTTTTTACCTGCTATTTCCTCTTTGCCAAATATTTCCCGGTCATTGCCATCGCCGAAATCAAGCATGTGCTGAAAACCTCCGGGGAGAATTTCAAAGGGAAAATGCATACCATCGAGGCCAAGACCAACGAAGCCTTTGCCGAAGAGGTGGCCCATGCCCATCATTGAGCGGATGGCCTGCGGCAGATGAAACAAGAAAGGATTTATGTACTCAAGTAATGCCTGTTTATTATGATAAAGAATTTTGTAGTAGGATGCTTTAAGGAAGAAGCGGATACCTTCAAAGCAGTCGAGCAGGTACGGGCTACCGGCTACAAGCTGCATGATGTATATACGCCTTTTCCCATCCACGGGTTGGATGAAGCGATGGGATTGCGGGGCACCAGCCTGCATACCGCCGGATTCCTGTACGGGCTCCTGGGTACGCTGACCGCCCTGCTGGGGATGTCCTATGTGACGGTAATGAGCTGGCCGCTGAATTTTGACGGGAAACCGCATTTTCCGCTGCCCGCTTTTATTCCCATTACTTTCGAATTGACGGTATTGTTCTCTTCCGTGGGTATGGTGCTGACCTTCTGCTGGTTGAACCAGATCATGCCCGGCGTAAAGAAGCACATCTTCCATCCCCGCCAGACCGATGACTATATGGTAATGGTGATCGAGGTGACCCCGAAGACCCGCCCGGACGAGGTGGTGAAAATGCTGGAAGGGCTGAATGCCGTTGAGATCACCCAGCAGCGTGCCGAAGCCGGCTGGTGGTTCGGAAAGTTCAGTAAACGGGAAAAATACGAAGAAGCCGGCCTGAGCAGCGTGCCGGTGGGATGAAGCCCCATCCCCTGGCCCCCTAAAGGGGGGAAGGTAAAAGGTGAAAAGGTGAAGGGCTAATGCCTATTGAAAACAGATATCAACGGACGAATATTAAGCGATGAAGCGATCCTATATTGTAGCTTGTTTTATTGCCGGGGTCATGATCACCCTGGCTGCATGTAACGGAAAACACCGGGAGCCGGGGCATATCTATATGCCGGATATGCACTACTCCCAGGCGTTTGACGCCTATTCCGAAAGCCCCAACTTTGCGGACCATATGAGCAGCCGCATGCCGGTGAAGGGCACGGTAAAACGCGGAGAAATGTTGCCTTATCATGTCCCGCAGAGCGATTCGGGCTATGCTTTTTCCGGCATGGTGCGGAACCCGCTGACGGTGAATGATTCCATGCTGGCCGAAGGACAGCGCCTGTTCAACATCTACTGCGCGGTTTGTCACGGCGAGAAGCTGGACGGCAACGGCCCCCTTTATAAGGATGGCAGCGGACCCTTCCCCGTCGCTCCCGCTAACTTTATCGCCGGCCCCAAAGCCTCCCTTCCCGAAGGCACGATATTTTATGTGGCTACCTATGGTATCCGTATGATGGGCAGCTATGCCAGCCAGCTGGACCGGCATCAGCGCTGGATGGTGGCAGCTTATATCCGGAGCGTCCAGGAAAAAGGCGGTGTTACCCAGACCGCGGTGGACTCCACCCAGCAATCGCTGGTAGCGGCTTACCGGCAGACGCAAAATGCCTTTGGCGGAGGCTCGGGCCAATAATCCGGGCCAACCACCCGAAAAAAAAGTACAAACCTATATTGCGAAGATAATGAGAGAACAATTTGTATTGCCTGCCAAACTGAAGAACGTTTCCCTGGTATTGCTGGGCGTAGGGGTGCTGGCCCTGCTGATAGGGATCTTTGCGCTGAACGGGGAAGAAGGCGCCCGCCGCTTCTGGGGGGTGCTGCTGTTTGACAGTGTGTTTTTCCTGGTTGTAACGGCCGCAATGGGATTACTGCTGAGCGCGGCCACCCTGGCTGCCGGAAGCTGGCATATTGCCTACCGCAGGGTAATGGAATCCATGGTGATGGCCCTGCCCGTGCTGGGGATCCTGGCCTTTATCGTGCTGATGATCATCGTGTGGGGCGATAAACATTTTATCTATGAGTGGGTGGACAAGCACGTCGTAGCGGAAGACCCCGTGCTGCAAAAGAAAAGCGTGTTCCTGAACCCCGGCTTCTTTACGCTCATGACCGTGCTCACCATCGGGTTGTGGTCGTTTCTGGGTTACCGCCTCCGCCGTCTTTCCCTGCAGGAAGACCTGGCGCAGCCGGGCACGCGGAAGATATACTGGAAGACCCTGCGGGTAGCCGCCGCCTTTGTGGCCGTTTTTGCCGTAACCAACTCTTCTTCCTCCTGGCAGTGGATCATGAGCACCACGCCGCATTGGTATTCCACCCTGTTTGCCTGGTATATCTTTGCCAGCTCCCTGGTATGCAGCATTGCCGTGCTGGCGCTCTTTGTGGTGCTGATGCGTAACCTGGGCTTTATGGAATGGATCACCGACGAGCACCTGCACGACCTGGGTAAGCTTATGTTCGCCTTCTCCATCTTCTGGACCTACCTCTGGTTTGCCCAGTATATGCTGATCTGGTATGGTAATATCCCGGAAGAGACCACTTATTTTTCGCCGAGGCTCTGGGGCAGCTACCGCCCTATCTTCCTGCTGAATATTATCATTAACTTTGTAACGCCCTTCCTGCTGCTCATGACCCGCGATGCGAAGCGCAATTACACCTCCGTGGCCGTACTGGCTTTCATCATCGTGATCGGTCACATGTTGGATTTTTATATGATGTTTATGCCGCAGATCGTAAAGGACAACTGGCACCTGGGCTGGTTTGAGCTGGGTATCACCCTCGGTTATGCCGGCCTGATGATATTGCTGGTAACGCGGAGCCTGGCCAAGGCGCCCCTTTACCCGAAAAACCATCCTTTCCTGAAAGAAACGCTGATTCATCATTCCTGATAGGAGAGGCCGCTGAAGAGAACCCGTTTTTCAATGTAATTAAAAGCATTCAACATACATACAATGTCAGGATTATTCATAGTGCTCACGGTCGTGCTCATCTTGATTGTCGTGTTTCAGATATCAAGGGCCAGCGAGTACGTGGCCGTGCTGAAAGGTGAAAAGAAAGCGGACGCACAGTCGAACCAGGTAAATGCCGCCCTGATGATCGTGTTCCTGGTGCTGGGGCTGATCGGCGTGTATTACTGCAACGAGTTGCTGAAGGGAAGGATGTTGCCGGAAGCCGCCTCCATACAGGGGAAGGCCATCGACCGGATGATGAACGTAACCCTGATCATTACCGGTATCGTATTCGTGATCACCCAGATCATGCTGTTTGTATTTGCCTACCGCTTCCGGGCTACCGAAAAGCGCAAGGCCTATTATTATCCGCACAACAACAAGCTGGAGCTGGCCTGGACGGTGGTGCCCGCCATCGTGCTCACCATCCTGGTGGCCATCGGGCTGAAACACTGGTTCAGCATCACCTCCGACGCCCCTAAAGATGCGATGCTGGTGGAAGTGACCGGCAAGCAGTTCAACTGGATGTTCCGCTACCCCGGCAAAGACGGGGTGCTGGGTAAGAAAAACTATCAGCTGGTCGACGAAAGCAAAGGCAATATGGTAGGGCAGGACTGGAGCGATCCCGCCAACCATGACGACGTGATGCCCAATGAAATGCACCTCGTGGTCAACAAGCCGGTAAAGCTGCTGATCAACTCCCGGGATGTGATCCACGATGTGGGGCTGCCGTACTTCCGGCTGAAGATGGATGCGGTACCGGGGATCCCCACCACCATGTGGTTTACCCCCACGATCACCACCCAGGAGATGATCAAAAAAACAGGAAATCCTAACTTTGTATATAAGCTGGTCTGCGACCAGCTCTGCGGGAAGAGCCATTATTCGATGACTGCTAATATCGTGGTGGAGACGCAGGAGGAATTTGACAAATGGATCGCCACCCAGCCCGTGCAATACCAGCTGGCTATGTCCTCCGAGGCGCCGGCCGGGGGCGACAGCACCCAGGCAGCCGCTCCGGCGGACAGCACCGCTGCGGCTCCCGCGGCAGACAGCAGCGTCGCACCTGCGGACAGCAATGCAACGAAGTAAAAGCGGCCCGAAAAAAGGATTTAACCGGCAACCCGTTGCCGGACCATATATAAAGCACTTATCATGAGTAACGAAGCAACCTTGCACGGTCAACAGGAAGTACAGCAGCCCCATGCTGACGTACACGATCATGGACATGACGGAAATGGCCATGCACATCATCATCATGAGACGTTTGTCACCAAATATCTTTTCAGCCAGGATCATAAGATGATCGCCAAGCAGTTCCTGGTGACGGGGATGATCTGGGCCATCATCGGGGCCTTTTTCTCGGTACTCTTCCGTTTGCAGTTGGGCTTTCCGGAGGCCACCTTCCCCTGGATGGAGACCGTGTTCGGCCACTGGGCCAGGGGCGGAAGGCTGGACCCCGAGTTCTACTATGCGCTGACCACCATGCACGGCACCATCCTGATCTTCTTCGTGCTGACCGCCGGGCTGAGCGGTACCTTTGCCAACCTGCTCATTCCGCTGCAGCTGGGCGTCCGGGATATGGCCTCTCCCTTTATGAACATGCTGTCCTACTGGTTCTTCTTTATCGCCAGCGTGATCATGTTCGCCTCCCTTTTCCTGCAGACCGGCCCCTCCCAGGGCGGGTGGACGGCCTATCCGCCGTTAAGCGCGCTGCGCGACGCTTCGGACGGCTCCAAAACCGGTATGGACCTGTGGCTGATCAGCATGGCCCTCTTCGTGGTGTCTCAGCTGCTGGCCGGCCTGAACTATGTATCCACTATCCTGAACATGCGTACCAAAGGCATGAGTATGACGCGCATGCCGCTGACCATCTGGGCGCTGTTCTTTACCGCTACGCTGGGGATACTGTCCTTCCCCGTACTGTTTTCCGGCTTTATCCTGCTGATATTCGACCGTACGCTGGGGACCAGCTTTTATCTGTCTGACATCGTGATACAGGGGAAGGTGCTTCCCAATCAGGGCGGCAGCGCCATCCTGTACCAGCACCTCTTCTGGTTCCTGGGGCATCCCGAGGTGTATATCGTTATGCTGCCCGGTATGGGCATCGCCTCCGAAATGCTCTCCACCCACGGCCGGAAACCGATCTTTGGCTATCTGGCCATGATCGGCTCCCTGTTCGCCATCTGTATCCTGGCCTTCCTGGTATGGGCGCACCATATGTTTGTAACCGGAATGAACCCCTTCCTGGGCGCCTTCTTCGTGTTGCTGACGTTGCTGATTGCGGTACCGTCGGCCATCAAGGTGTTCAACTGGCTGACCACCCTTTGGAAGGGCCGGCTTCACCTGAATGTGCCGATGCTGTTTGCGATCGGTTTTGTGAGCATGTTCATCTCCGGCGGTCTTACCGGTATCTGGCTGGGTAACTCCGCGCTGGACCTGCACCTGCACGACACCTACTTTGTGATTGCCCACTTCCACCTCGTGATGGGCGTATCCGCCTTTTTCGGGATGTTCGCGGGCATCTATCACTGGTTCCCGAAAATGTTCGGGAGGATGATGAACCGGACGCTGGGTTATATCCACTTCTGGATAACGCTCATCGGCGCCTACCTCATCTTCTGGCCCATGCACTACGAAGGGCTGGCCGGCATGCCGCGGCGCTATTACGAATACAATGCCGACTCTCTGGCCGTATACCATAATTTCCAGGGACTGAACGCCTTTATCAGCGTGGTGGTCATCATCGTCTTTGTCACGCAGCTTATGTTTGTGCTGAACTTTTTCTACAGCATGTTCAAGGGACGTAAGATTACCGACCCGAACCCCTGGAAGGCCAATACGCTGGAATGGACCACCCCGATCAACCCGGGACACGGTAACTGGCCCGGCGAGATTCCCGAAGTACACCGCTGGCCGTATGATTACAGCAAAAATGGTATCGACTATATCCCGCAGACCGTTCCCCTCACTCCGGAGGAAGAGCAGGAGCAGGAGCACGTAGTGCGGCAGCCGGCAACCCCCTGACCCCCTGAAGGGGGGATAGAGGTGAAGGGTAAAAAGCGAAAGGAGAAGGGTGAGGGGTGAAAGGTGAAAGGTCACCGGGCACCAGAAACGCGCAGCGTTCACGGAGGCCGCTAATAAACTTTGTGAACGACGTAAACCAGAAATTTCAAATGTAAATGCCGGCCGGGGCGTGATTCCCGGCAGGAGATAAAATGATTCAGGAAAATTCCATAAAGTTACCCTGGCACTATGCCATAGCCTGTAAGGTAAAAGACTATTTCCAGCTCACGAAGTTCACCCTGAGCTTTATGGTGGTCTTTTCCAGCGTGATCGGCTACCTGCTGGTACCGGGAGTGGGATTTGACCTGCTGAAGGTGCTGCTGCTCTTTGCAGGAGGACTGCTGATCACGGGATGCGCCAATGCCATCAACCAGATCATGGAGCGCGATACGGATGCGCTCATGAAGCGGACGGCCCGCAGGCCGCTGCCGGACAAGCGGATGAAGGTGGAGGAGGCAGCCGTTTTTGCGGCCATCCTGGGTATCGGCGGCCTGGTGCTGCTGGCGCTGGTCTTTAACTGGCAATGCGCCTTCCTCAGCCTGCTGTCTATCGTCCTTTACGGGTTCGTATATACGCCGTGGAAGAAATGGAACTCGCTGGCTGTGCTGGTCGGCGCCATACCCGGTGCGCTGCCCCCGCTGATCGGATGGGTAGCCGGGAGCGGACAGGCGGATGCCGGCGGGTGGATCTTGTTTGCCATGCAGTTTCTCTGGCAGTTCCCGCATTTCTGGGCGATCGGATGGGTAGCTTATGACGATTACAAGCGGGCCGGCTTTAAGCTGCTGCCTTCCGACGAAGGCAAAAACCGGTTTACCGCCCTGCAGTCTGTGACCTATACCATCATGCTGATACCGGTGGGCTGGCTGCCGTATTATTTTCACCTCACGGGTATCGTGTCTGCGGTGATCGTGATGGGACTGACCTTGTTCTTTGTATTTCGTGCCGTACAGCTGTACCGGTTTTGCGATGTGCCGCATGCCCGCAAGCTGATGTTTGGCTCATATATATATCTGACGGTGGCGCAGCTGGTGCTGCTGGCAGATAAGGTAAAAGTTGTTTGAGATCATGGGAAAAATGGTGCATGCTCAGCGGAAGCGCATCCACCCCTATAAGTTCAATATGTGGGTGGCGATGGGGAGCATCGTGATGATGTTTGCCGGGTTTACCAGCGCTTACCTCGTGATGCAATCGCGCAGCACCTGGCAATCGTTTGAGCTGCCGGAGGTTTTTTGGTTTTCCACTGCGGTGATCCTGGTCAGCAGCGGTACCATACAATGGGCCTACCGGAGCTTCAAGGCGCACAATATGGGGCGGTATAAGATGCTGATCACCGTTACCGCCGTGCTGGGGCTGGTGTTCCTGGCTTCGCAGACCACCGGTTTTGCGGAGCTGTATGAGCGGGGGCTGAAGCTGGACTGGAACGTATCGGTAGCCCTGCTGTATATCATTGCAGGCGCTCATATGCTGCATGTGCTGGGCGGAGTGGTAGCCCTGCTGATCATTTTCATTCGGGCTTACCGCCGCAAGGTACGCTCTTATGATCCGATCCCCATTGAAGTGGTGGCTACTTACTGGCATTTTGTAGATGTGCTGTGGATTTATTTGTATGTTTTTTTTCTGTGGATTCGTTAACTGGCTATTAAAATATCGCGTTTAGATTTTCGTAAAATGGATACTGCACTAACAGGTAAGAAAAAATTATGGGGAGGAGGGCTGTCTCCTTTTAGTACCAGCTATGGCAAGCTGATGATGTGGATATTCCTGCTTTCGGATACCTTCACCTTCAGCGCATTGCTGATCTCTTACGGTACTACCCGTTTCAGCGAAAGCTACTGGCCGGACCCCAACCATGTATTTAATAAGTTTTTTATCCTGGAAGGCAACTTCCCGCTGATGTCCGTGAGCGTGATGACCTTTATCCTCATCATGAGCTCCGTGACCATGGTGCTGGCCGTACATGCCGGCCACATGCACCGGCGCAAGGAAGTGGTCAAATGGATGATCTTTACCATTATCGGCGGATTGCTCTTCCTGGGCTGTCAGGCTTTTGAATGGACCGATCTGATCCTGGAAGGGGTGACCCCCACCCACAACATGTTTGGCCCTGTGGTCAACGGTGCGCACACCCCCGGACCTGCTGCCTTCGGCGCCTTCTTTTACCTGATCACCGGTTTCCACGGCTGTCACGTTTTCTCCGGTGTCGTGCTGAATGTCATTATCCTGATCAATACCCTGAAGGGGACTTATGACAAGCGCGGTCATTACGAGATGGTGGAAAAAGTAGGGTTGTACTGGCACTTTGTGGACCTGGTATGGGTGTATGTATTTACCTGCTTCTACCTGCTCTGAGGAGCGGCCGGAAGGTTGCATTAGCATGATCATATAAACTTTTTATCGTAATAGTTATGGAGAATACGCAAGCGCTCGAAGCACATGCTCCTGTACAGGAAGGGAAAGATCCGGTGGTAAAACGCCTGCTTCGGGTGTTCTGGATATTGCTGATCGTCACGATCATTGAGGTGGGTTTTGCCTTTCTGCATTATTTCACGAAATTCCCGCCCAGGGCGCTGCTGAACGCCATATTCATCGGGCTTACCGTGGTAAAGGCTTTCTATATCATGGGCGAGTTCATGCACCTGCGCCATGAGGTAAAGAACCTGATCTGGACGATCCTGATACCCCTGCTGCTGCTGGTATGGGCTATCGTGGCCTTCCTGGCGGACGGCAATTCCTGGAAGAACATGAAGAAAAGTCAGAATATAGAGGCTACAAGCTCCTGGGAACAGGTACAGCACGAGCAGCATTGAGCAAAAGCGCCGGTACGGCTTGTCGTCTTGCGTCTTCCAGGGGATAAAAGATCCCGGTTTTAAACAAATAACGCATCTCCCGGAAAAACATTATAGGATATTGTGTCGCGGTAGCGATCCCCGTGATCTGTTACCTGATCGTGCGGCAGATATCGGCCACTACGGTACGGTTGCCGGGGTATTATATCGTGGACCGCGTGGATTCCACCGGGCAGGACGGCCGGATGCAATACGATACGGTCTATCACCAGCTGGGTGATTTCCGGCTGACCAACCAGCTGGGGCACCCGGTTTCCCTTACCGATGTGGAAGGGAAGGTGCTGCTGGCCGACTTCTTTTTTACCTCCTGTCCCTCCATCTGCCCCCGGCTGAGCGCCAATATGCGCAGGGTGCAGCAGGCCTTTGCCAAAAACGATTCCTCGCTTCAGCTGCTTTCCTTTACCGTTGACCCCGAGCATGATTCGGTGCCCAAGCTAAAGGCCTACGCCGACCAGTACGGCGCCAACCATGACACCTGGTGGTTTCTCACCGGATCCAAAAAGACCATTTACGGGATTGCCAGGAACGATTTCCATCTTTCCGTATCCGGAAGCGACGGCGATGCGGGCGATTTTATCCATACCGAAAAATGGGTGCTGCTGGACAAGCACCGCTATATCCGGGGATATTACAATGGTCTGGATACCGCCGACATTACCCGCTGCATCAATGATATCGCCCTGCTGATGCTGGAAAAAGAAAAAAGATGAAGACCAGAAACCTGACCCTGCCCATCGTCATCATATCCGTAGCCATCCCGGTGCTGATTGCCGTATTGTACTTCCTGCCCCGGCCCAATATCGAGGTGGGATTCAACATAAAAATACTTCCGCTCCTCAATGCCGTGCTGAACGGGACTACCACCGTGCTGCTGCTGGCCAGCTTCTATTTTATCCGCCGCGGGCTGCGGCGGGCCCACGAGGTCTGCAACCTTACAGCCGTGGGGCTTTCGGTGCTGTTCCTGCTTTCGTATGTCACCTATCATGCCCTGAGCGAGCAGGCGCATTACGGCGGCACCGGCGTATGGCGGTACATTTACTTTTTTATCCTCATCACCCATATCTGCCTGTCTGCGGTGATCGTACCGCTGGTGCTGATCACGCTGGTCCGGGGGCTGAAAGGCAATTTTCCGCGTCACAAGAAGATCGCCCGGTATACCTGGCCGCTCTGGCTGTATGTGACCGTCACCGGGGTGCTGGTGTACGTGATGATGTCCCCCTATTATTGAGCGGGCCGGAAGCGTGTTGGCCCGTAATTTTTTTGTACCTTTACATCCAAATATACAGGTCATGGAACAGGTGTGCGGGCAAAAAAACGGAAAAACGTGCCGGGTGTCTTCCGGTATGAAGCGGCTGTTTGCGGGCATGGTGCTCATCCTGCTCGTGTTTTGCAGCAGCGGCGTAATGGCGCAGGGTTGTGCCATGTGTTCCAAAACAGCTTCGGAGCTGGGTGAAGGCGCCGCCAAGGGGCTGAATACCGGCATCCTCTATCTGGCGGCTATGCCGCTGGCCATCGCCGGCTTTATCGGCTTTCGCTGGTGGAAGAATAACCAGGCAGAAGAAGGAGAATAATCTTCCGGTATGACCAATTTCATCCCCATTTTCCCCCTGGAGATTGTCGTATACCCCACAGAACACCTTAACCTTCACATTTTTGAACCCCGTTATAAGCAGCTGATCGCCGAGTGTTTCGCGCAGCAGAAGCCTTTTGGTATTCCCAGTGTTATCGGGGGGACGATGAAGGAATTCGGTACCCTGGTTGAAATACTCAGCATCGAAAAGCGCTATGAGAACGGGGAGATGGACATCCGTACCCGCGGGCTGAAGGTGTTTCGCGTCCTGGAAACCATCCGGGACGTCCCGGATAAGCTTTATTCCGGAGCCATCGTGCATTATCCCCGCAACATCCGCCAGGGCAACGACGAGCTGATGCAGAAGATACTCCGCAGCATCCGCGAGCTGCATGCCCTGCTGAAGGTTTCCCGGGACTTCTCCACTCCCGAAGCAGAATTAAGCTCTTATGATGTAGCGCATCATGCCGGACTGCAGCCCGAAGAGGAGTACGAAATGCTTTGCCTGATGCAGGAGCGGCAGCGGCAGGAATATCTACGCCGCCATCTTGGAAAGGCCATTCCTCTCCTCGCGGAAATGGAGAACCTCAAGCAGCGGATACAGCTCAACGGTCATTTCCGCAACCTGCCGGGATACCCTTCCGACCCCGCGTCTCAGGCGGAGCAGTAGAGGGTGAAGACGCTTACCCCTTACCCTTATACGAGATCCTGCGCAGCGGAAGAAATCCGACAAGGATGGAGATCAGTATAGCGGTAATCGAACCTGCCAGCCCGGGTTTTACCGTCATTAAAAAAATAATTCCTAAGAAAAGAAAGGTTCTGATCTGAATAGATAGCCACAGGGAATTCTTATTTAGGAGCGGCTTGAATTCCTGGACCGAATTATTCCCGGTTTTCACCATTTTTTTGATCTTATTCATTTTTCTGCCCGTCACGACGCCACCGATTATCCCCAGTAAGAGCAAACCGGCCAGCGCGATCATGATCCAGCTGGCATCTTTCCAGACCATGGCGGTCATATAGAACCCCGGGATGAGGATCAGGAGCATGGCGGTGCCCCCGATTTTACTTAATGCCGAATAATTAAAAACGGATTCCCTGATCCGTTCCGGGGTATCGGCTTTGCGGAGGTTAAGGATGCACAGCCATTCAATGACCAGGGCCGTACATAATAATAAGGCTCCGATGACGTGTAAGAACAAGGCGATTTTGTACCACATGTTTAATGATTTTATTTTTTTGTAGTTGGGTTTTTAACGTTGATCGCCGCCAGCGCAAAACAAGCGAAGCTTGCCAGAGCGGTGAATGTCCGCACGGCATGATAAGCATGCCACCGGCTACGGATGTCCTCCCAGTGCTCCGGAAGGGCGGATGCTGTCCATTGTTTCAGGTCGTTGTCAATAGGAACCAGGATGATTAACGTGACGAGCAGCGTAATGATCATCAGGACTAATGCGGCAATACTGAGATGGAAACCGGCGGAGGGTTTTTCGGGATAAAACCAAAGGGATAACCCCAGAAAAATGATACAGGCAGGCATTAAAATGCTCATCGGTACGGCCACGTTTGCAATAATAACCCGCCCGATATGGATAAATTCGGCTGCGGAAAACTGATCGATCGACCGGGTCATGGTAAACCAGGTCCCCCAGAATACTCCGGTAACCAGCAGCAATAGCAGCAGAGCGATAAAATGAATTATTTTGGTTTTCATGGCCGCAGTTTTTGTTTCAAAAATACCGGCGTGCCGGGTTGCTGTATTTTGACGGTATGATTTATCTCCGCCTGATGTCTGATGTAAAATTATGATCCGGCCCGGCAGAAAAATTTGATAGTAGACCAGCGGCTATGCTGTTGCGACGAAAGGGGGAATTGTGTATATCTGACCCGGATCAGGCATAATAATACCTGAGGGGCTTAACAAGTCCAAAACAAGGTCGTTGCTTCATTTGACTAATTTTGCGTAAATTCGTATGGTAAAATCCAGTTATGTCAATACTTGACAAACATATAAATGACATTCAAAAACTTTGTGAAAGCCACAATGTAAAGAGGTTATATGCCTTTGGCTCTGTGTTGACAGACAACTTTCGCAAGGAAAGTGATATAGATTTGATTGTTGATTTTAATCCAATAGATATCAGCGACTATGCAGACAATTATTTTGATCTGAAATTTTCCTTACAAGATGTTTTGAACCGGCCCGTTGACCTTTTAGAAGAAAAGGCAATAAAAAATCCATATTTCAAACAGGCTGTTCAACCTAAACGTCAACTTGTTTATGGATATTAGCGTTAAGTCGTGGCTTTACGATATATTAAATGCCATTAATGAAATTGACAGTTTCTTCATTGATACGCCGAAAGACTTTTTTATTTATCAGAAAGACATTAGAACTAAAAGGGCTGTAGAACGGAACATTGAAATTATAGGGGAAGCTATGAATCGTATTTTGAGCGCAACCGATAAGATTGCATTATCTAATTCAAGAAAAATTGTAGATACAAGAAACAGAATTATTCACGGCTACAATTCTGTTTCAGATGACATTATTTGGGGAATCATCAGTAAGCACCTGCCTCTTTTAAAATCAGAAATTGAAGTGTTGCTAAATGAATAGCATTAGCCCGTAACATCGGCTTTACCGCTATGCTGGTTGACGAATATGACTTCATCTGTTGGCTATTATCAATTTCTGTGAAATTCCTGGAATATTGGGAAGGGAAGATCAAAAAGGTTCGATTACCCTTCGGGGTGAAAGTAATCCCAGATCAGGCGGGCCTGGCGGGAGCCGGTTTCTTTCGCGATCTCGCGCTGGGTCAGCTCCCGGATATGCTTTACCGAGCGGAACGCTTTCAGCAGCTGCTCGGCGGTGGTTTTTCCGATGCCGGGGATGGCCTCCAGCTCGTTGCGGAATGTGCCGCGGCTTCGCTGGTTCCGATGAAAGGTAATGCCAAAGCGGTGCACCTCGTCCCGGATGCGGCGGATGAGCCTGAGGCTCTCGCTTTCGTAAGGCAGCTTCCAGCTTTCGCGGTCGCCGGGGAAAAACACCTCTTCCACGTTCTTGGCCAGTCCCACTACCGTCATCCTGCCGCTGAGCCCGAGGCTTTCGAGGCTTTCCATGGCCGCGCCCAGCTGCCCTTTTCCCCCGTCGATGATCACCAGCTGCGGGAGCGGCTGCTCTTCTTTCAGCAGGCGGCTGTAGCGACGGTAAACGGTTTCCTTCATGGAAGCAAAATCGTCGATACCCGTTACGCTTTTGATGTTGAAATGCCGGTAATCCTTTTTGCTGGGCATGCCGTCTTTAAATACCACGCAGGCAGATACCGGGAAGCTGCCCTGAAAATTGGAGTTGTCGAAGCACTCGATATGCACCGGCAGGGCGGGCAGCTGCAGGTCGTGCTGCAGGTCTATCAGCACCTTCTGCTGCGCGGTCTCGTCTTTCTTTTCCAGCCGGAGCATCTTCTGCTTGCGCATCTCTTCCCGGAAATAAGCGGCGTTTTTGAGGGACAGCTCCAGCAGCTGCTTTTTGTCGCCTCCCCGCGGAACGGTGAGGGTGATCTCCGGATCCGGATAAGATAACGGGAACGGCACTACGATCTGGCGGTTGATGCTTTGCAGCTTTTCCCGGAGGTGGGCAATGGCGAAGGCCAGCACTTCCTCGTCGGTTTCCTCCAGCTTTTTTTCGAGGGTGATGGTCTGCGTCTGCACTACGGTACCGTTCAGCACCATCAGGTAATTGACAAAGGCCTGCCGTTCATCGGACAGCAGGGAGAACACGTCCACGTTTCCCGTGCGGGGATTGACGACGGCCGATTTTGCCCGGTAAGCCTGCAGCTCCACGATCTTCTTTCGCAGCTGCTCCGCCGCTTCGAATTCCATCCGCCCTGCCAGGCGGGTCATCTCTTCGCGGAAACGCTGGATAACGGGAGTCAGGTTGCCCTTCAGGATATTGCGGACCTGCTGCAGTCCTTCCCGGTAGTCCGCTTCGGTCTGTAGCGCTTCGCAGGGACCTTTGCAGTTGCCCAGGTGATATTCCAGGCAAACCTTGAACTTACCTTTCCGGATATTGTTTTCCGAGAGGTTGAGCCCGCAGGTACGCAGCGGTATATGATTGCGGACAAACTCCAGCAGCTCCCGCACCTTCCCCACCCCGGTAAAGGGGCCCAGGTATTCGGATCCGTCGCGGATCAGCCTGCGGGTAAGGAATACCCGGGGAAAGGGCTCGTTCTTGATAACGATATAAGGATAGGACTTGTCGTCTTTGAGGTTGATGTTGAATTTTGGCTGGAACTGCTTGATCAGCGAATTTTCCAGCAGGAAGGCATCCTGTTCGGAGTCCACGATGGTAAACTCGATATGGTGGATATTTTCCACCAGCTTGCGCGTCTTGTAGTTGTCGTGGTTTTTTACAAAATAGGAGCTGATCCTTTTTTGCAGATCTTTTGCTTTTCCGACATAGATAAGCTTTCCTCCGGCCTCAAAGTATTTATAGATACCCGGCTGCCGGGGAAGGGTAGGGTTGATCTGCTGAAATTCCTCGCTGGTCATGACTGGTTTTCCCTTGATACATCCGCCCGCAGGCACGCCTGGGGTATTTTCAAAGGTACGAAGTTTTGTTCCCGGGCGGGTAAAACAAAAGCGCCCCGCAGGAGGTGGGGCGCTACACACACGAAATTAAACAGTAAAAGAGAAGGAAACTTATATAAATTTAATAAGATCTGTCCAGGTAAAGATGCCGCTTCCGGTAAAAAGACAAGGCGTTTGTACGAAACGCTGCATGCGGGATAAAAACTTTTCAGGTGAACCGGGATAGGGTACATGGGGCCGGCACCAGGGGCTGGGGCGCGCCGTGCTGAGGGCCCTGTAACGGCCGGTGGGCATAGCAAGAAAATTAATTCCCGCGGTGCTTTTTCCGGGAGCTGCGGCGGCAGGCTACCATTGCAGGGAAAGCTGCAGTCCGGTGGCAAAGGGATGTTCGTTCACCGGGTAGCCCTTCTTATAGGTGGACATCAGCTGATAATATACCATAGGGCCCGCCTCCAGCTTCATGGAACCCTCAAGCGGGAAGGCAAACAGGATATTGGTCATAAAGGTGCCGTTCCAGGGGCGTACCAGGGATGGGTCGCTGAAATAACGGCCCATCTCGGGGGCGAAGATGTTGATATGGCGGTTCAAAAGATAGTTTACCGCTACTCCGGAGGAAATGCCTATGCTATAGCCGTTCCGGTCCAGCGGCATCTCCCACCGCAGCAATACGGGAACGCCGGCTTCGAAATAGTTGTTGTGAAGCGTAATGGGCTCGCCTTCGCTCAGCGAGCCGGTGCTGTTGGCGGAGAAGGCCGAACGGCGGCTCACGGTGTGCATGCTGCCGGTGCTCTGCGTTACCTGTACGGAGAGGGGGCGTGTCCG
Source organism: Compostibacter hankyongensis (assembly GCF_039541075.1). Classification (NCBI taxonomy): domain Bacteria; kingdom Pseudomonadati; phylum Bacteroidota; class Chitinophagia; order Chitinophagales; family Chitinophagaceae; genus Compostibacter; species Compostibacter hankyongensis. The sequence goes on from NZ_BAABFN010000001.1 coordinate 405,918, forward strand.
GTTGGCGGAGATATCATACCCGGTTTTGGACAGGCTGACGCCGGTCAGCAGCGACCACCGGCCGGATATCGGCAGCAGGGTATGTACGCCGGCATGGATACCCAGGTTCTGGTGATGGTATACCTTGCTGATCTCTTCGGGGGCGGTGGTCGCCATGCGGGGAAGACCGCTGATGGCGTAGGTGACGTCAGCCGCGGCAGGCGTGGGATCCGGCCGGCCGGCGGTGCTGAAGGTGCGGTAGCTGACGGCGGGCGTGGCAAAAAATTCCCAGCGGGCCTTTTTCTTTTCAGGCGTTTCGGCGGCAGGCGCCATTTCATTGAATGCCAGCAGGCGGCGCGCCGTCTCCGCGGAAGGCTGTCCTAACAGCGCCTGCTTGGGACTTTGCGTGGGTGCGGGGGCGACACGGGAGGTCGCGGTCAGGTTTTGGGTTGCCGGCCATGCCGGGGAAATGCCGCCTTCGATGTAGGGAAGCGAAGGAGTGGCCGGGCGGGCCGCCGCAATCAGGTTTTCCTGTTGCCGTGCAGCAGCAGGAATTGCCGGGGTCGCTCCGGTGACAGGAGTGATTTTGGCTGTTGCCGTTGCGGGAAGGGCGGGGGACTCCGCTGCCACGGTGCCGGCCGGGCGCGTTTTGGCGGAAAGGTCCCGGTGCGGGCGGGCGGTTGCCGGCTCTTCTGCAGCGGGCTGCCGGGAACCGCCGGCGGCAGTAAGATCCTGTTCCGGATGCGCAGCGGCTGCCGTGTCCGTATTTCCCGCCGGCGCCTCATTCTTCGCCGGTGCGCCCGCCATGTCGCGTTGCTGCAGGGTATGACCCGGTACGGTCTGCTGCGGCCGGGGGCGGAACACCCAGAAGCCGCCCGCGAGCAGCAGCAGGGCAGCCGCGGCGGCAAGCCAGCGGTAAGGAAATCTTTTTCCGGCTGCCGGCAGGGGGTGCAGGGAACGGGAAACCTGTTCCCAAACCCCGCCGGATGGCGGGAGGGAAAAGTCCTCCGCTGCAGATTTCAGCAGGCGTTCTAATTCATCGTCACGTAGTTCTTCACGCATTGCCGGTTATTTGATAACAGCCACTTTTTTTCGTTCTTCGATCAGCCGCATCAGCAGGCCCCTGGCGCGGGCATACTGCGAGCGGGAGGTGCTCTCTGCGATACCGAGGATGTCCCCGATCTCCTTGTGCGAATACCCTTCCACCGCATACAGGTTGACGATGCTGCGGTATCCCAGCGGGAGCGAGCGGATGATCGCAATGATATCCTTGGTATGCAGCGGCAGGTCGCTCTGCTCCGCAGAGGAGACCTGCAGCGCCTCATCGAGCTCCAGGCTTTGCTGGAAAGATTTATTGCGTTTCAGGTAATTGATCGCCGTTGTCACCATGATACGCCGGATCCAGCCTTCCAGTGCGCCATCCGAACGGTATTGCTCCAGGTGGGTGAATACCTTTATAAACCCTTCCTGAAGCATGTCTTCCGCATCGGCCTGATTGCGCGCATAACGATAGCATACCCCCAGCATCCGGCCGCTAAATCGCTCATATAACGCTTTTTGTGCACCGGCATTCTGCTGCAGGCATTCCCTGACGAGCGTTGCCTCGTCCAGCCGTTCATACTGCTTGCTCAAATTGGCTAAGGTTTAGACAGGTAGTACCCTTAAAAACGCTGCATAAAGGAAAGAAATTTTTCGTTAAAAAATCCGCCATCAGCGGGCAATACGCCGTTGTCCCGGGGCGGCGAGATCAGCCCGGTCATGGCGTATAGCGGCCGGCAGGGCCCGGGTATGGCTCCTGCTCAGTCCGCCGGGGCAACGTTTATGCTGCGGGTGAATTCCTCTTCGAGGGAGATGATGGTTTCGGTCCGCTCAATCCCTTTAACCTTCTGAAGCTCATCGTGTAATACACGGCGCAATTGTTCTATATCTTTGCAGACCACCTCGGCAAAAATGCTGTAATTGCCCGTGGTATAGTTGATCCGGGTGATCTCGGGGATCTTTTTCAGCTCCTTGGCCACGGTATCATAGAGCGAGCTTTTTTCCAGGTAGATACCGATAAAGGCGATCACGTCATAGCCGATCATCTTCAGGTCTACCTGAAGCTTGGTGCCTTTTACCACGCCCATCTCATGCAGCTTCTTCATACGGACATGGATCGTTCCCCCCGATACGAAGAGCTTTTTACCCAGGTCGGCATACGAAATCTCGGCATTCCGCATCATTTCGTTGATGATCTGCAGGTCCAGTTTGTCGATGTTTAAGGTAGCGGCCATTTTGATGCTTTTAAAAACGGATGTAGAAAAGGATAGCGATCAGGATTCCGGTAGAGACCTTCACCGCCAGCAAAAATGCCGTTCCGGCTTAGGCTTTCATTACCAAAGGATAAAGATAGGAAATTTTGATACTTTGCAAAACAGGCCTGCTTTTTTGTTTTTTTGTCAAGTATGTGGCCCCAAAACGGCAGAATGTATAACAGACACTTATCAAGACAGTACCGCAACGGCGGAAAACCTTGAGAAATTCTGCCGCAGCGGAAAGCATCTGAACGGAAAAAACAAAGCACGCACTTTCGGAAGCCGGCCGCTCCCGCAAAAGCGGCCGGGCGCATGGATTTACCGGAATATGGCTCCGGCGCGTCAGATCTGCGGTCAGAATTTGAAAGACAGGCTGGCCACAAAATTCCGGGGCTTCTGCGGGTTCACCGACCAGTAGCCGATATAATATTCCGTGTTGCTCAGGTTGTTTACATTGAGCGCAGCCCTGAACCTGCTGCCTTCGTAAAACAGGGAGGCATTCAGCAGCGTATAGGCGGGCAGGTAAAAGACGCCGGTCTGACTGTTGTCGATCACCTTGTAACGGCCGGCGTAGTTTCCTCCGATGCCCAAGCCCAGACCCCGTAAACCATCCTTGTGGAAAGTATACGTTCCCCAGAAGTTGGCCGTATGCTGAGGGCCTTGTCCGCCGGGACTTCTGCCGGGCTCCGAATAGAAATCCATATCATTGCCCTCAATCACCGCGGTATGGTTATAGCTGTATCCCGCGATCAGACTGAGCCCCTCCAGCGGATAGGCCGCCAGGTCCAGCTCGAGCCCCCTGCTGCCTACCTTGCCACCCTGGACCTGGTCATTGGGATTACCGGCAACCGGCACCACCCTGTTGCTGACCCGGATATCATAATAGGAGAGGGTGGCGGACAGCTTTTGGGAAAAGAGATTGGCTTTTACCCCGGCCTCCCACTGGTTGGCATGTTCGGGTTTAAATGATTTGATGCGGGGATTGCTGCCATCGGGGTCGGCGACTTCTGCCGGTGCCACATTGATAAAGGCATTCATATAATTGGCAAACAGCGATACCTTATCCGGCACCGGCTGATAAACGAGACCAAACTTGGGTGAGAGCGCGAACTGGCTGAAGTCGTCCTCATCCGTGCTGCGTTCGCCCTTCGAGTCAAAGTAATCCGCCCGCAGGCTGGCCATGAGCATCAGCCCGGGCGTGATATTGATCACATCCGATACATAGGCGGCATAAGAGCTGTTCGAAATGTTGCTGTGGGCAGGTTCCGTACCGGCCAGAAGATTGTCGATGGATGCCTTGGTCAGGTATACGGGAACCAGGGTGTCTCCGGAAAAGGGGTCGACGTAGTTGACGTCCCCCTGCGGAGTGACGTTCCGGGCCCATCCCCATCCGGAGCCGTTGTCCACCACATGCTGATTGAAGAAATCGAGTCCCAGGAGCAGGCGGTTCCGCAGCCTCCCGATGTTGAAATCCCCGTTGAAATTTTGCTGTATGTCGGTGGTATAGGTCGTCTGCTGCTCGTCGTGGAAATATTGACTGAAATGATCGGCCTCGGTGGAATCATCATCCCAGATATAGGTATAGATGCCATCGGATTTTACGGTACCCCTCGAGAACACGGTCTGGGAAGTCCAGCGGCCGGAGAGCTTGTACTCCATCCGGGCCTGGAGGTTGAACTTGGGATTTCTGATGGTCAGGTCGTTGCTGGTAAAGGACAGCTTGGGATCCAGGTTCAGCGCATCAATCGTTTTAAAGGGAAGCGCGCTCAGTCGGTCGGAATGAAAAAATACCGGAGGTACTGCTCTTTCTTCCTGCAGGATCTCGGTGAGGATATGAAAAGAAAGCCGGTCGTTCACCTCGTATACCAGCGAAGGCGCCAGGAAGAAGGATTTCCGGAAACCGGCATCCTGAAAGCTGCCTTCCGAATGATAGGCCGTATTGATGCGCATCGCAATTTTCTCCCGGGAGCTCAGGGGTGTGTTGATATCCGCTGTTACCCGGTTGAGGCCAAAGCTTCCGAACTGGTAGCCCGCTTCTCCGCCGAAATGATAATAGGGTTTCTTGGTGATGGTATTGATGATGCCGCCGTAGCTGTAAAAGCTGCCGCCGAACAGCGTGCCCGAAGGGCCTTTGAGTACTTCTATCTCTTCCACATCGGCCGGATCCATATCTCCGCTGGTCAGACCGGGCAGCCCGTTCACGAGCGCCGGCTGGGCGTCGAAGCCGCGGAGCGCAAAGTAAGCACCGCCGTCTCCGGCCCGGCCTGTAGAAGCCCAGGTGCGGGATATCCCCGGCACATTCCGCATGGCGTCGTCATAGTCGGTAACGGCTTGCTGCTTCAGGATCGCCGAGGTGACGGTATTGTAAACCTGCGGATTTTCCAGATTTTTCAGCGGCATCTTGGCCACGCCGGTGTTTACCTTATCCGGGTTGCGGCCGGACACGACTACTTCCCGGAGGGCTGCGGCGTTTTCTTTCAGGCGGAAATCGACGGTCAGGGTCTGCCCTGCCGCCACATGGATCTTTTTTTCCTGTGTCGCCATACCCACCGCAGATATCTTTAAGGTCCAGCTCCCGGGTTTTATGTTCCGGATGATATATTTTCCCTGTTCATTGCTGATGCTGCCCCAGCTGCTGCGGGTTATGCTGACGGTGATGTTGGCCGCCGGAAGCCCATCGCTCCCGGCGATGGTACCCCTGACGGTACCTGTGCTTTCGTCCTGGGCAAACAGCAGAAACGATGGGAACAGCAACAGGAGCGTGAAGATTGTTTTCATATGATTGGTTTGGCGCGATGAGCAGTTTGAGGGGAGCAAAAGTAGCCGCTTGGCCGACAAACCATCCCCGGCAATCGGGAAAATGATTTACGCGATTGGGAAAAAAATGCCTGGCGGTGAATACCCGGCTTCCGACTCGGCTGTCTGTCTTATTTTTGCGGCATGGGACACAACAAGCTGATCCGTTTTGAGGAGATCCTGCATTTTCCGAATGTGCTCATTTATCCCGAGCAGCAGGCCGGCCGCTGGGCGGAACATTTCGGGAACAATCACCCGGTCACCCTGGAGCTGGCCTGCGGGAAAGGCGACTACACCCTGGCGCTGGCCCGCCGTTTCCCCGAAGAGAATTTTATCGGCGTGGATATAAAGGGCAACCGCATATGGAAGGGGGCCCGCACCGCCCTGGATGAAGGATTGCGGAATGTGGCTTTCCTGCGCACGCAGATCGGACAGCTGCCCGCCTATTTTGCGCCCGGGGAGGTGAAGGAGATCTGGATCACTTTTCCGGATCCCTTCTTACGGAAGTCAAAGGCAAAGAAGCGGCTGACGCACCCGGTGTTTCTGCACCGCTACCAGCAGGTACTGACGCCCGGCGGAATGATACATCTCAAAACCGACTCTCCCGAGCTGTATGCCTTTACCCGGGAGGTGATCAGTGAAAATGGCTGTATCTTAGCTGAGGACATTCCGGATGTGTATGCGCTGCCCGCTGTGCCTCCCCTGCTGGATATACGCACTTTTTACGAGAGCATGCACCTGGCCGCGGGCCGGACGATCCGGTACCTGCGTTTTTCATTACCCGACCGGCTGCCGCCCCTGCCGGTGAAAAAACAACATGAGCATGGCGATGCAGAAATCCTCCAGGACGCCGACAAAAAACAGTAAGGAAGAACCCGCTTCCTTTTTTGAAACCGTATATGCCATCGTAAGAAAAATTCCCCGCGGGAGGATAACCACTTACGGCGCCATTGCGGAAGCCGCCGGCACAAGACTTTCCGCCCGTATGGTGGGCTGGGCCATGAATGCGGCGGGACATGCGCCTGTTCGCGTTCCCGCTCACCGTGTGGTGAACCGCAACGGCATGCTTACCGGACGTCAGCATTTTGCCACCCCTACCCTCATGCAGGAACTGCTGGAACAGGAAGGGGTAAAGGTGGAAAACGACCAGGTAGTGGAATTTGAAAAATTATTCTGGGCGCCGCCCGTGAAAAGCTGATCTTATGTCCAAAGGCCGGTTTACGCTGAACACTGCCCTCCTGGAGGAAGACTTTTTTGACATGACATGGCTGATCGGCATCCTGGCCCCGATAGCCGATTACCGCTTGTGCTGGCAGCTGAACCGCGCCCTGGGCGTCAATTTCAGGGTCAACAACGACCTCGAGATCTCCCTGATCAGCAAAGGGAAAAAATGTTATTTCACGGTTTTCGAATTTACGGAGCCGGTAAAATCCGTGGCGCATTATTTGTACAACAATCACAGCAAGGCGGAATTCCTGCTGCCGGAGCTCCGGAACATCGATTATCTGTGGCTGCTCAAGGGAGATTATTACCGGCAGGGCGACGTACAGGAACTGATGGAGCGGATCCGCCGTGTGGAAGGCGTGCAGCTGGTGAACTTGCTGGATCCCGCCGGGCTGAAGCACCGGCAGCACCTTATCTTCTGAACCCGCCGGCCCCCTACCCCCTGACCCCCTAAAGGGGGAGGTGAAAGGTAAAAGGTGAAAGGCAATTGAGTGAAATAAATGATTTGATGTGCCAATTTACTCCATCATCAAATCATCAAATTTCCAAAGGCAAAGCCTTCACTGAGACCACTAAGAAATCATAATGCGCGAAGTAAATCATCAAGTCAAAACCTTATCCTATGTGGCAGGAAAAAAATAACCAGCTCGTTCGTGAATTCAGTTTCGATGATTTCAGCCAGGCTTTTGCTTTTATGACCCGCGTGGCCCTGCTGGCGGAGAAGATGAATCACCATCCCTATTGGATCAACGTCTACAACAAAGTGGATATCCGTCTTTCTACCCACGATGCCGGCGATGTGATTACCGATAAAGACCGGAAGCTGGCTGCGGCGATCGACGGGTTGTAAACGTGGGCAACGGCTTGCTTACAGCACGGTAATAAGCGGTTGCTCCCTATCCTTTGCTGCCGTCAGCTTGCCGATCGGGGTGCCAAAGGCGCTTAGCTGATGGGCGGCCAGCACGGCCCTGATCTCTTCCAGCCCTTCTGCTTCCGCGGCAATAAGCAATCCCCCGCTGGTTTGCGGGTCGGCAAGGATGGCCTTGCGGAGCGGCGTCAGCGCGCCGATCTTATGCCCGTAGCTCTCCCAGTTGCGTCCGGTGCCGCCCGGCACGGCCTGCTGTTCGATATAATCCGGCAGATCGGGGCTCAGCAATGGGATTTTATCGAAATACAATTCCGCCGCGCATTGGCTGCCCCCGGCCATCTCTGTCAGATGGCCCAGCAATCCGAAACCGGTGACGTCGGTCATTGCCGTAACGCTGTCCAGCGTGGCGAGCGCAGCGCCGGCTTTGTTGAGCTGCAGCATTCCTTTTGCGGCAAGATCCCTATGTTCCGGCTTCAGCAGCCCTTTCTTTTCGGCGGTAGTCAGGATACCGGTCCCCAGGGGTTTGGTGAGCAGCAGGAGATTACCCGGCTTGGCGGTATTGTTCCGCTTGAGATGGCGCACGGCCACGGTGCCGTTTACCGCAAGTCCGAAGACCGGCTCTGGATTATCGATGCTGTGGCCGCCCGCAAGGGGTATGCCCGCGGCCTTGCAGGTGCTGCGGGCCCCTTCCAGCACCTTCGCCGCTATGGAAGGCGGGAGGAGGTTCACCGGCCAGCCCAGTATGGCAATGGCGAGGAGCGGCGTGCCGCCCATCGCATAGATATCGCTGATGGCATTGGCGGCGGCAATGCCGCCGAAGGCATAAGGGTCGTCTACCACCGGCATAAAGAAATCCGTCGTGGAGATAAGCGCCCTGCCTTCTCCCAGGTCATAGACGGCGGCGTCGTCACGGGAATGATTGCCCACCAGTAAATTCGGGTAGTCCGGCTCCGCATCCTCCCGCCGGAGTATTTCGTCCAGCACCTTGGGAGATATCTTGCAGCCGCAGCCGGCGCCATGGGCATAACGGGTAAGCTGTACAGGAGTGTTGTCCATTGCGGTAAAATACAAAATTATCCGGCGGCCATGCCAGCCAGTTTTTCGGCCAGGAGCGCCGGATCTGTGCCTGCATCCTGCAGCACCCGGACCTGTGCGGAATCGGGCCGCAGGGAGAGCGACTTCCGGTAATATTTATCATAGTATTGCAGCAGGATGCGGAAGCAGCCTTTGAGATCGCCCTGCTGCAGGGCCTGCGTCGCCTTCTGCGTTTCCAGGCCGCCCAGCCTTTTCCGGATGCGGAGTATTGCCTGTTCCAGCTCGGCGCTGCCGGCGTTGCCATAGCTCTGCAGGAGATTATCCAGCCGTTGCGGAAACGGGATGTCCAGAAAATACAGGGGAGCATGGTGAAGCTGTTCCCAGAGGGCGCCGGGAATGTTGACCTGCCCGATGCGCCGGCTCTCGTCCTCCATCCACACCGGCGTTGCTGCCGCTTTTCTGAGCGCCAGCGCCAACCGGTTCTCGAACATCTCCTGCGAGGGTTGCGGCGGCAGTCCGATGCCGCCAAAGGCGGAACCCCGGTGCCCGGCCAGCCGTTCAAGGTCTATCACGGAAGCGCCCTGCTGCCCGAGTGTGTGGAGCAGGGACGTTTTGCCGGAGCCGGTATAGCCTCCCAGCACCCGGATGTCAAAAGGCAGGGTAAAGGTCTCCAGTACATAACGGCGAAAGGATTGATATCCCCCTTTGAGCGTGTATACCGTAAAGCCATAGAGGTCCAGCAGCCAGGCGACGGCTGCGCTGCGCATGCCGCCCCGCCAGCAGTGCAGGAGTATGCGGCGGCCGGCTGCTCCGCCCGGAGGGGAATGCTGTTCCGCCATGAGATCCTCCGCGGCGGTCACCATGGCCCGCATCCTGGGCCCGAAGAAATCCAGTCCTGCTTTGATGGCGGCTTCACGGCCCTGCTGTTTGTACAGGGTGCCGACGACCTTTCGCTCCTCATCGTCGAACAGGGGCAGATGATGTGCGCCGGGCATATGGGCATGCCCGTACTCTGCGGGAGCCCGTACATCCAGAACGGGCATCGTTGAAGCCATCGTCATGAAAGTTCCGATATCCAGAATTTCTGCTGCCATTGAAGTCTTGTGTTCTCCTGCAAGTTAAGATATAGATGATCGAAACTACGACATCAATGCGCAGGAGATATAAAAAGTGTTGTCTGCAGGTTCGCTTTACAGGTGGCGGAGCCGCCGGGATGGCTGCCGGGAAGGGGATATAGGATGCAAACAGCATTAGCGGCTCATCGCAGAAAAGGAAATGAGAAGACAGCAGGCTATTGCAAAAATGAGAAGGGAACATTAGCTTTGCTAAGGTAGGCTGTACGATATTACGGTCCTGCCTGCTGTAGCGGATGGCGATGAGGGTTTCCGGACCTCCATGTAAAAAACAAATTTTGTCCCTGTTTTTTGCTTTATCTTATTAACCTGTCATAGCGGCTTATGGATAATGCGTTATACCACGATAGCTTATTCCGGCAATTAGCGGTGGGCAGCGAGCCGGCTTTCCGGAAAATATTCCATGCCTATAATGCTCAACTCCATCCGTTTATTTTTAGGATGACCGGTTCCGGGTACGTTACCGAGGATATTATACAGGAGACCTTCCTGCGCCTGTGGATACACCGTGCGGAAGTGGGCCGGATGGACCGGCCCGTATCATGGCTGTATACCGTTGCCTCGAATTTGTCTTTGTCGTGGCTGCGGGCCCGCGTTTCGGAACACCGCCGGCTGGCGCGGATAGAGACGGAGCACCGAACGGCCCCGCATCCCGATGAGGGAAATCTTTCCCTGAAGGAAATTCAGCTGCTGGTCGCGGAGGCGGTGGCCCTGCTGCCACCCAAACGGCAGCAGATATACAGGTTGAGCCGCGAGCAGGGCCTCAATCATCAGGAAATTGCCGAACAGCTTCAGCTTTCTCCCAATACCATAAAAAACCAGCTGGTCAGCGCGCTTAAATTCATCAAGGTATATCTTCAGAAGGCCGGTGGCCTGGCTGCACCGCTGCTGATTTTAATCTTCGGCCATTAATTTTCTTTCCGGATAGTCCCTCGCGGTCTTTGCTGCGTTCTTATAGTATGAGGGGTGTAAACGGACCTGGCTGTTGACAATGTTAACTTACGAGGTTTATCTCGTTCATAATAATAGTCACGGGTATCGATGCACCTTCAGTGTCGTCTGCCCGCCACAGCGACGTCAGCCGGGTCCGGCCGTTGAAACGCGCAGCGTTCATTGAGACCTTTAAAGGTCATTATGAACCGAGATAAAAAGACACACATTAACGGATGAAAGAAGAAGAGCTAAAGCGTCTGCTTGAACGGTACATCAGCCGTACGGCGACCGAAGAGGATTATCGGCGTCTTTCCGAATTGCTGGAAAAAGAAACAGGAGCCTGGACCAGGGTGATCCGGAAAATGATGGAGCAGGAGCCGATCGACCGGGAGTATGACCCTTCACGCTGGGAGCAGACCATCAACAGGATCCTGCGGAAGGGCGGCAAGGCAGGCAGGAGCGTGAAGCGGAAAAACCGCTTGCGCATGCGGAAGATGGCTGCCGCCGCCGCAATAGTTATTTTGACGGGCATCGGCGTATCCATATATATACACATAAGGCATAAGCAGGATCGCGCGGGCGTCGCGCAGCTCAGTGATTTAAAAAACGATATACGTCCGGGTGGTCCGAAGGCGCTTTTAACATTGGGCAACGGACAGCATATTATCTTGGACAGCATGCAGAACGGCCCCATAGTCTCCCAGGGGAGCGCACGTGTCGTAAAGCTGAAAAGCGGCCAGCTTGCCTACAACCGGGAGCAGGGGGATGCGGTCCGCGACGTTTACAATACGTTGCAAACGCCGCCGGGGGGACAATATGAGCTGATCCTGCCTGACGGCAGCAGGGTATGGCTGAATGCAGCTTCCTCTATCCGTTTCCCGGTTACTTTTCAGGAAAAGGAGCGGCGTGTTTTTATTACAGGAGAGGCCTATTTTGAAGTCGCCCGCGATGCCGTAAAACCCTTTGTTGTTTCGGCAGGCGATATGCAGGTGAGGGTGTTGGGTACGCATTTTAACATTATGGCTTACGCCAACGAACCGGTGATGAAGACCACCCTGCTGTCGGGTGCGGTGGAGATCGCGGAAAAAGATGCTTTGGCAAAACTTAAGCCCGGACAACAGGCTGTTCTCCGGCCGGTGCAGGGCGATCAAAGTCATATTGCCGTGAAGGAAAACATTGACGTAAGTGAAGCTGTGGCGTGGAAAAGCGGATTGTTTCAATTTTCTGATGACGGCATAGAATATGTCATGCGGCAGATTGCCAGGTGGTATGACGTGGAGATCATATACGCAGATAGCGTACCCGACGTCCATATCACGGGAAAAATACCCCAGAACACGAATCTTACGGACGTGCTGAAGATGATGGAGCTGAGCGGTATCCGTTTTAGGCTGGAGGGCAGGAAAGTAATTGTATTGACCTAAAGAAATATAAATGGGACCTTGATTCAAATGACTTATTTCCCCGAAGGTAAAAAGCCGGATCCTGATCTGCACTCAGGGTCCGGCCGTTGAAACGGGCTAATGCAATCATTATCCAAGCGAATGTCTAATAATCATTTTAACCCTCCGGAACGAATGCTCCGGTCAACCTTTACAAATATATGCATTTAACTGTAAAATGCCCTTGCAGTTCCTCATCAGGGTTTCCCGTTCTAAAAAAATTGCTGATCATGAAACTGCTATCTATTGCCTTATTGGCGGTTCACCTGCAAGCCAGTGCGAATGCCGACGCACAGCAGATCACCCTGATCGCAGATAATGCTTCTCTTAAGAAAGTGTTCAGCGAGATAGAAAAGCAAAGCGGCTATTTCTTCATTTACAGAAATGAATGGATCCGTCGCGAAGAAAAGGTGACCGTGAACCTGAAGAACGTATCCTTGACCGAAGCGTTAAAGACTATTTTGGATCATCGGGCGTTAACGTACACGCTCGTTGATAAAAACATTGTGATCAGAAAAACTGCTCCGCCGGAGGCGCCGGTAGCCGCTCCCGTGCAGCAGGTAAGAGATGTTCAGCTTTCGGGCGTCGTAGCCGATTCGGCCACCGGGCGGCCACTGCCCGGCGTGACGGTAAAAGTGCGGAACAGCAATACGGGCGCCACCACGGATGCAGAGGGTAAGTTCAGCTTGACGGTGCCTGAGGATGCAGTGCTGGAGGTGACCTATCTGGGCTACGGTAAAAAGGAGGTTCCGGTAAACGGAAAAAATGTGATCAGGATACTGCTCGCGCCTGAAGCAACCGGATTGAACCAGCTGGTGGTGGTAGGGTACGGCACCCAGAAAAAAGCCAATGTGACCGGTTCCATTTCGACCATATCGAGCAAGGATCTGACCACGGTGCCGGTGGCGAATGTGACGACGGCGCTGGCCGGAAAGCTGCCGGGACTGATTGCGGTTCAACGGAGCGGACAGCCCGGCGCGGATGACGCCAGTCTCTCTGTTCGCGGCTTCGGGAATGCGCTTGTCGTCGTCGACGGGGTTGTGGGAAGAGAGTTCTCTCGCCTGGATCCTAATGAGATAGAAAGCATCACCGTGCTGAAAGACGCCGCTTCCGCTGCGGTGTATGGCGTTAGCGGCGGGAACGGTGTGATCCTGGTGACCACGAAGAAGGGATTTATCGGGAAGCCGGAACTCAATTACACCTTTAACTACGGCGTGCAGCATGTCACAAAATACCCCCGGTTCGTGAATTCTGCCGAGTTCGCCACCCTGAAGAATGAAGCTTCTGTAAATTCCGGCGGCGGGCTGATATACAGTCCCGAAGAAATCCAGAAATACCGCGAAGGAACCGATCCGAACTATCCCAACTTTGACTACTACGATTATTTTGTACACGATTATACGCCGCAGATACAGCAGGATCTGACGATCCGGGGCGGCAGTGAGAAGATCAGGTACTTTTTTCTGCTGGGCGGGCTCAAACAGGCGGCCATGTGGAAGGGTAAGCAGGATTATACCCAGTATAATTTCAGATCCAATGTCGATGCGCAGATCAATGACGACCTGGACATTTCGGTCCAGATCGAAGCGAGGGACGAGGTCCGGAACGAGCTGACCCAGGATTCCTACCTGATGGCCTCCTGGCTGCAGTATTCCTGGCCGATTGACAAGCCGAAGACACCCGACGGCAAAATAGCATCTACAAATTACGGGCTTACGGCTTATCTGGATAAGGACCTGGCCGGCTATATCAAAGACAACAGGAGGCGTTATATCGCTAACCTGACCATCAATTACCGCATACCTTTTGTTGAAGGGCTGACCGCCAAGATTATGGCTTCGAGGGATATGTATATCGGCAAGACCAAAAGCTGGCTTAAAAAATACAATACTTATCAATGGAATGAGGAGACCCAAACGTCCGAGGTGACGGGGTCGCGGGGAGAGAACAGTCTTGAGCTGGCCAATGCAGACGTCGGGATAACGCATATCCAGCCGGCCCTTGAATATGACCGGACCTTTTCGGAGAAGCATCATGTCAGCGCGCTTTTGTTATTTGATGAAACCGAGTCCGACTCTTCCAGCGTTTCCGCGACCCGGGTGGGCTATGTGGTGCCGATAGACCAGATCTTCGCTGGGCCCGACCTGAACAAAAGCAACGGGGGAACCGCAGCCGACGACGGGCGGGAAAGCGTTGTAGGACGTGTCAATTACGACTATATGGGAAAGTACCTGGCGGAATACAGCTTCCGGTATGACGGGTCTGCAAGGTTTCCGCCGGAGAAAAGATGGGGATACTTCTCCGGCGTCTCCGCAGGATGGCGGCTGTCCGAAGAGGATTTCATAAAAAATAATTCCCGCGCCATAGATAACCTGAAGCTCCGTTTTTCCTGGGGAAAGCTGGGGAATGACGAAACGGGAATATTCCAGTTTTTGACCGGATACCTGTACCCCTCGCCCGGCAGCTACATCTTCGGGAACGATATTGTAACGAACGGTATGATCCCCAACGGGATCGCCAACCCTTATATTACCTGGGAAGTAAGCCAAACCTGGAATCTCGGCGTCGACCTGGATCTGTGGAACGGGATGTTCAGCGCATCGGTGGATGTTTTCAGCCGGCAGCGGACGGGGATACTCGCCAAAAGAAACCTGCAGCTGCCGCTTACCTTCGGCGCTACCCTGCCGGACGAGAACCTGAACTCGGACAAGGCCAAGGGTTTTGAAGTAGTGCTGAATCATAACAACCAGGTAGGGGAGATCAACTATAATATCTCAGCCAACCTCTCCTTCGTGAAATCGAAATGGGACCACGTAGAGGAAAGGAATTTCAGTTCGGAATACGACAGGTGGGTAAACAGTAAGGCAGAACGTTATGTGAACCGGTATTTCGGGCTAAAGGCCATCGGCCAGTTTCAGTCGGAAGAAGATATAAAGTCATCGCCCATACAGGATCAGAAAGCGAATTCAACCCTTCGCCCCGGCGATATCAAGTACGATGATTTTAACAAGGATGGCGTCATAGATGCAAACGACAACCAGCCGCTTGGCCGCGGAGAGACCCCCGAGATCAATTACGGTTTGCAGATGGGACTGGGCTGGAAAAGATTGTCGCTGGCCGTGAACTGGCAGGGCGCCGCCAATTTTGTCATGCAGCAGCAGTCCTTTTTGATCGCGCCGTTCTTTAACGGGATGAATGCATACGCGTATTTAATGGACAGATGGCACCGGGAGGACATGGCTGATCCCAATTCCAAATGGATACCCGGTAAATATCCGAGCACGATCGAATCGGGGGCGCCGAATAACATGCAATTCTCCTCGTTCTGGCTGAAGAATGCCACCTACCTGAGATTGAAATCGGTCAACATTACCTATAGCTTTGACCATCCCCTGCTCAAAAAGGCCGGCATAGAAGGGATCGATGTGTCGCTGAGCGGTCAGAACCTGCTGACGTTTTCAGGATTAAAATATATTGATCCCGAAGCGCCTACCGGCAGATTATCCTATTACCCTCAGCAGAAGACCTATAACCTTGCCTTAAACATCAAATTCTAATACGGGGTTTATGAAAAATAAAATATTTGCCGCCTGTCTCTTGATAACGCTGTCCGGCTGTATCAAGGATGTATTGGACAGAAAGCCGCTGAACATCATCACGGATGACGATGTGTGGGAATCCAAAGAACTGGTGGATATATACCTGGCCAACCTGTACGATGCCATCCCGATCGGTTTTCTCAACCGGGTGGATCAGTCCAACTTCACCGACGAGTCGTCCTTTATGGACGGGACCTACGTAAGCGGCTATGGCAACCAGTGGCTGTCCCTCAACACAGGTATGTATGAATGGATCAGAAATGTCAATTATTTCCTCGGACGGATCGGGACCAGCAGCCTTTCCGAAGAAGACATCCGCACTTTGTCCGCCGAAGGTCATTTCATCCGGGCTTACTATTATTTCGACCTGGTCCGGAAATATGGCGGAATGCCGCTGATTAAAACGGTGCAGAATTTCGACAATAACCTTGAGGATATTCAGATACCCAGGAGCAAGGAAGAGGAGGTGTGGGAATTCATTGCCAGCGAGCTGGACAGCGCCATCCTGGATCTGCCCGAAACGCAGGAGGCGGCAGGGGCGAACCGGCCCACAAAATATACCGCTCTCGCCCTGAAGTCGCGCGCAATGTTGTATGCCGGATCTATCGCCAAATACGGCCAGGTTCAGCTTGGAGGAATCCTGGGGATCCCTTCCGATAAGGCGGAAAGCTACTTCACCGCATCGTTGGACGCTTCCCAAAAGATCATCGATAGCAAGCATTTCTCCTTGTATACGAAGCAATATGATCCTGCTACACATGCCGGAGATCCGGTGGCCAATTATCAGAATATATTCCTCGATGAAAACAACAGCGAGATCATTTTTCAGAAGGCGTACAGTTTCCCCGATAAAGCGCACAGCTATGACAACTGGAATATTCCCGAAGGGTTTACCACCAATAACGGCAGCTCTATCGCCCCGACGCTGGAGATGGTAGAATCCTATGAATATATCGACGGGTCGCCTGGGGATTTAAAAACAGATAAGGAATACGATTCTCCCACCGGCATCTTTGAGGGCAAGGATCCCCGTTTCGAAGCTTCCGTCCTCCATGGCGGCAGCCCTACGGGCTGGGGCCGGGATGTACAGATATACCGCGGCATTTATGCCGGAGGCAAGCTGTACGAAAGCCTTTCTCCTTTCCCGGAAGAGCCTTCCCGCAGGCAGGTCGGTCTCGACGGGCCGTTTTCATCAGGCAATTTCGGTAAAACGGGTTTTTATATAAAGAAGTACATGAATATCGCCAACCGGGTGGTAGAGCCGGGATATTCGGATCAGAACTATATCGATATCCGTTATGCGGAGATCTTATTGAATGCGGCGGAAGCGGCGGTTGAATTGGGAAGAGATAAAACCGGGGCGCTGGATGCCATTAATCAGATAAGGGGCCGGGCGGGCATAAAACTGCTGACGGCCGGCGAGCTGACCCTGGATAAAATACGGCATGAAAGAAAGATCGAGCTGGCATTTGAAGACAAGCGCTTCTGGGATATAAGAAGATGGAGGCTGGGCACAAATCTTTTCAGAAATACGTATGTCCACGGGCTATGGCCTTATCTGAACTATGAAAACGGCAAATATACCTACACCTACAAGGTGGTTAACGGCTATCCTATCGACGACGGCTATCCCAGGATATTCGAACAGCGGGACTATTACAGTAATCTTTCGGCATATGTGAATTCCAATCCCAAAATCGTCAACAATCCCGGGTGGTAATCCCGGCCGGCAATCAATAGGGTCATGATCATCTTTCCGGAGCGGCCCGCAATGCCGTCCGGCTATGAAATACCGGGCGTTTATTGAAGCCGGAAAAGAGATAAACGAAGAAAAAAATCAAAATATTAACGCATGAAAGCGAAATTATTTTACCTGTTCATGCTGTCCTCCCTGGCCGGCTGCACCATTGACAATTATGAGATGCCTCATCTGACGTTGTCGGGCAAGATACTGGATGCCCAGACAAATGAGCTGATACCTTCAAGCGGAGCCAACGCCGGCGCCCTTGTTAAGCTGTATGAGGGCAATTCCACCCAGCCTCTGCTATATACGGTCAAGCCGGATGGCACCTTTCAGAATAGCCGCGTTTTTCCCGCTACCTACAAAATCGTTGCGGAAGGGGCATTTGACAGGGTGGAGGACACGATCACGGAAACTATTTCGAAAGATATGCAGCTCGATATCAAAGTGACGCCGCATGTCCGGCTGCAGCTGACCCTTGCCGGCATTACCGACACTACCGCGGAAATCAAGATGCATTATAAAAAGATCAACGCTGACCAGGAGATCGTCAAGCTGGGTGTGGTTTGGAGCACCTTCGCTTATCCGAATGCCACCGTCTTCCCGGAAGGCGACATTATACTGGAGGATGCAGCCCCTGCTCTTCCTGCTGAAGGCGATCGGACCTATACCGTGTCCGGCCTCAAGGCGGGAGCCACCTATTATATACGCGCCCTTGCATTGACCAACAATGCCGGAGGATATTACAATTACAGCACACAGCTTGAAGCTGAAGCGAAATAAGCGCATGCGCCTATGCAACATCGCAAAAGAGTCTCTATCTTTAGATGACTGCCGGACATAAAGACATCCCATTACGATAAACAACCCGTACAAACTCCTGTATGATGATAAGCAGAAAATATCTTTTTCAATCCTGTTACCTTCTTTTCTCATTATGTGTTATCGGCCTTGTGACCAGTGGCTGCCACAACAAATCCGCTTCTCCCTTCAGCGAGTCCGCCGAGGAGGACCTCTCCACTTTTCAGCTGGAGCCGGGATTTAAGATCGAGCTGATCGCCAGCGAACCGCTGGTCCGCGACCCGGTGGATATGACCATTGATGAATATGGCCGCATGTATGTCGTGGAAATGCCCGGGATGCCGCTGAACAAGTCGGGGCTGGGAAAAGTCATCATGCTCTCCGATACCAGCGGCGACGGGAAAATGGATAAAAGAACGGTTTTTGCCGATTCCCTGATCATGCCCTCGGGCGTCACGCGCTGGAAAAAAGGGATATTGGTGACCGATCCGCCCAAGGTGTATTATATGGAAGACACCCAGGGCGACGGCATAGCCGATATCAAGAAGGTCGTACTTACCGGATTCGACACTTCGAACCTGGAGGCCAATGTAAACAATCCTGAATACGGGTTGGATAACTGGGTATATCTTGCCGATCTGCCGGTCGGGGGTGGGTCGGGGATCCGCTATGCCGACGACACTGCCGGAACGGCCCTGCCCGAAAGCTCCGTCCGTTTCCGGCCCGACCGCCGGCAGCTGGAGGTGCTGTCGGGGCAAACCCAATTCGGACAGGCATTTGATGCATGGGGCAACCACCTGCTGGTTAATAACAGCAATCACATCTTCCAGAACGTTGTCGCCACCCGCTATCTCCAGCGCAATCCCGATCTGGTGGCGCCCAGCGCAATCCAGACGCTGGCGGATCATTCCGAGGTTTTCCCGATCACCAAGAATCCGGAATATCAGATGCTTACCAATGTGGGCGTATTCACCTCGGCATGCGGACTTGCCACCTATCTCGGAGGCGCCTTTCCGGATCCGTATAACCACGACGTAACGTTTGTCTGCGAGCCGGTCAGCAATGTGGTGCATGTGGACCGGCTGTCATCCGACGGGGTCACCTTCAAGGCCAACCGGATATTGGATCATAAGGAATTTCTCGCGTCAACGGATCCTTACTGCCGGCTGGTCAATATGTATACCGGGCCGGACGGGGCACTATACGTGGTTGATTTTTACCGGCAGGTTATCGAGGGGCCGGAGTTTATGTCGCAGGAGGTGCTGGATTCGGTCGACCTGTACAACGGCACGCACAAGGGCCGCATCTACCGCATCAGCGCCAAAGACGCCGCCGCACCCGAATGGACAAAAGGACTTGAGCTGGGAAATGCAACGGACCAACAGCTGGTGGAGAAGCTGGCAGACAAAAATATCTGGTGGAGACGAAATGCGCAGCGGTTGCTTGTCGACCGGAAGCCGGCCGGGGCCGTGCCGCTTTTAACGGAGATGGCGCAAAACACGAAATCGCCGATGGGACGCTTGCATGCCCTGTGGACGTTGGAAGGCATGGATACGCTCTCGTCCGCGTTAATTACCCGTGCCTTAAAGGACCCGGAAGCCGGTATCCGGGAAAATGCCATAAAGCTTGCCGAGCTCCATTTGAGCGCCGATCCCTCCCTCGCTGCCGCGTTGCTGCCGCTGAAAGACGATCCCGATCGCAAAGTAAGATTTCAGCTGCTGCTGACCTTAGGGTTCCTCGATACCCCGGAGGTCAATCAGATAAGACAACAGCTCTTGTTCAGGGATATTAACGACAAGTGGGTCCAGCTGGCCGCGTTGAGCGCATCATCATCCCAGGCCACTGCCTTGCTGGATGCCGTTCTGGCGAAGTTTGACGCTGGCAATGCCGCTTACGCCCTGCTGGTAAAAAGTCTCAGCGCCATTATTGGGAAGAGCCAGCCCGCCGCCGTCATGCAACCGTACGTCCGCGAAGCCACCGCCGTCTCCGCCGCGCAGGGAAGATGGCAGGCCCCGCTTCTTGAAGGACTGGCTGAAGGCCTCGGGAGCAGGAAAGACCTTCCTGCGGGAATAGAAGCGGAGCGTGCGCTCCTCATGCAAAGTTGCCTGGAGCATCCGGCTATGCCGATAAGAGAAGGCGCCCTGAATATATTGAAGGTCATCGGCCTCTCTCCGGGCGCACAAACCCAAAAGACCCTCCAAAAAGCCCGTCAGATGGCTGCTGATGCGAAACTGCCTGAAGAGCAGCGGGCGGGCGCTATCGATTTTCTGGCTTTGCAAAGCCCGGCATCCTATTCGTCGCTCCTGAAGAGTTTGATCGTTCCCCGGGAACCCCTGCCCGTCCAGCTGGCGGCTTTGCGTGCGCTCAGTCTCGTGCCGGGACTGGAAGTAAGCCAGTATATCCTGCAGCGATGGCTGACCCTTTCTCCGGAATTGAGGAATGCAGCGATCAACGCCTTTATGTCCGATGACCGGCGGATCGACCTGCTGCTCAATGCGGTGGCGTCCGGAAAGATCAACACCGGCGAGATCAGCTGGTCGCAAAGCGTCCGGCTGAGATCGCTGGGGAATATGGAACTCCGAAAACGGGCAAGGACGTTACTTACCCAAAAGAGCGATGAACGGGAAAACGTGATAAAAGATTACCGTGCCGCATTGTCCCTCAAGGGAGATGCCGCAAAGGGCAAAGCGATATTCCAGCAAAACTGTTCCGTGTGCCATCAGGTGCGGGGTAAGGAAGGAAGGGCATTCGGTCCTGACCTGGGTACGGTTCATGCCTGGGCGCCTTCGGATATTATGATCAATATCCTGGATCCGAACCGGTCCATTGCGCATGGGTACGACAGCTGGGATGTCAGCCTGAATAACGGCGAGTCCGCACAGGGGATCATTTCCGAAGAGACCCCTACCGCGATCACCTTAAGTGACGCCAACGGACATACGAGCAATATCGCCCGCCAGGATATAAAATCGTTAAAGGCGCTGAAGCTGTCTCCCATGCCGCTGGGTCTGGAAAAGAAGATCGATAAACAGCAGATGGCCGACCTGCTGTCGTTCCTCCGGCAGGGAGAATAATAAAAAAACACTTAATCAAATAGGATTCATTATGCTACGGAAATCAATATGCACGCTTATCGACAGGCGTTTCAGAACGGCGCTTGTTCTTTTTCTACTGGTTGCCGGTCTGCTCGGCGGGGAGACTGCCTATGGTCAGCAGGTGGATGGGAAGATGCCCATGGATGCTGGCGTAGCCAGTGTCGATATCACCCCCCAGGTACCCATCCGTATGGCCGGATATGCAGCCCGGTCCAGCGCCGAGACGGACAGTGTGCTGCAGCCTATCTCTGCAAAGGCGCTGGCGTTGGGCAGCGACCAGCAGCATCCCGCCGTATTGATTACGGTGGATCTGGTGGGCATACCCTGGAGGATCACCAAACAGGTCTCCGATTTCCTTTCGCAGAAAATGGGGATTGATCCTGCCCAGCTTGTCATTTGTGCGTCCCACACGCACGGCGGGCCCGAAGTCGGTAACCTTATCAATATATTGCAGGCCAGGGGCGGCCACTTCACCGATTCCCTGCTGGCCCTGGAGCAGCTGATCCATATTGCGCAATATACCGAAGCGCTGACGCAGAAGCTGAAGGACGTAGCGGTGGCGGCCCTGAAAAACCGGCAACCTGCGTATGTGTCCTGGGGGCAGGGTCAGGC
This sequence comes from Compostibacter hankyongensis, assembly GCF_039541075.1. Classification (NCBI taxonomy): domain Bacteria; kingdom Pseudomonadati; phylum Bacteroidota; class Chitinophagia; order Chitinophagales; family Chitinophagaceae; genus Compostibacter; species Compostibacter hankyongensis. Next base: position 427,470 of record NZ_BAABFN010000001.1, read on the forward strand.
TTTGTTTGCGGCCAACCGCCGCACGAAGGGAGGTCCGGTCGATCCGGCATTGCCCATGCTGCGGGTTACGGATCTTAACGGAGGGTTAAAGGCCGTCTTTGTCAATTATGCATGTCACGGAACCACATTGGGGGGTGACGTGCACAAAATTCATGGCGATTGGATCGGGGAAGCGCAGCGTGTGATTCAGACCCGGCATCCGGGGGCTACCGCCCTGATCGCGCTGGGTTGTGCCGGCGATGCCAATCCGGCGCCAAGAGGCAGCCTGAACGATGTGAAGCAGCACGGACAGGAGATTGCCGACAACGTCGATAAGCTGGTGGCCGCCGCATTGCAACCCCTGAACAGCCCCCCTGCCGGGAAGATGAAGTGGATCAAGCTGCCGTTCTCCAAGGTGCCCACCGTTCCTGAATTGATCGAGCTGACGAAGGACGAAACCGTAAAAGGATATTACGCCCGTCTGGCCCTGGAGCGCCTCGAAAGAGGGGAGACCATACCGGCGACGCTCGATTATCCCGTCCAGGTATGGAATTTTGAAAACAAGATGGTCATGGTAAACCTGGGCGGTGAAGTGGTCGTGGATTATGAGATCCGGCTGAAGAACGAATACGGCGCCGAACGGCTTTGGGTCAACGGTTATTCCAATGATGTTCCCTGTTATATCGCATCGCGGCGGGTGGTAAAAGAAGGCGGTTATGAAGGAGAAAGCAGCATGTACTGGTACAACAAGCCTGCACCCTTTGCGCCGGAGGTGGAAGATATCATTGTAAATGCGGTGGGTGAATTAATGCCGCCGGCATTTAAGGATAAAAGACCCGAAGCTAATCATCAGGAGCTTATCCGGCCCGGCGAGGACAATACCTATCGCCTCTCTTCGTGGCTGGGCAGCGCCGTAGGACAGCATATCAAGTACATGCCGGAGTGGAAGGCGTTCGGCTGGTTCAATACCGAGGACCAGGCGGTGTGGAAGGTGGATGTAGCAAAAGCGGGGAGGTACGACGTATATCTCGAATGGTCGGTGTCGGATAAGGAGGCGGGGAAATCGTTTGTGCTGCAATCCGGAAATAAAAAGGTGACCGGAAAAGTGGCGCCGACCGGCTCCTGGTTTACCTACAGGACAAAGAAGGTAGGATCCATTCGCCTGTCCGGGGGAGTACAGGACATTGTGCTGAAATCAAATTCCAAAAGGGAAAAAGGTTCCATCTTTGATTTGAGAGAAGTGAAGCTGGTCCCGGCCAAATAGGGATTTTAAATAATCATATTGTCTGCACAGATGCGCTGCGGATGTACTCCACGCGGCCGGTTTTTCCGGCCGCGTGTTTTTATAAGGGAGCCCGGCGTATGTCTGTCCGGGCGGTGAAAAAATTTTGGTGGATATTCCAAAGTTTTCTACTTTTGACTCTGAGCGTAAAAAAGTCAAAAATACAATATGCCGGAGCAGGATCTCAAGCGGGAAATGATTCTGGACATTGCCTTGAAGAGACTTGCACATTTTGGCCCTTCCAAGACAACGATGGATGAGATTGCCCGTGACCTGGAGATATCAAAGGGACTGTTGTATTATTATTTTCCGGATAAGGAAAGCATCTGTATCGCTGCGGTGGAGCGGGTGGTGCAAACCTCGGTAAATTCCCTGCAGGCGCTGATGAAAGAGCCCTTGTCCATGGATGAGCTGCTGGAGCATTACCTGCGGCTGAAAGAAGAGAACTATATCCGTTACCAGCATCTGCTGGGCATTCTCGAATGGTCGCCGAAAGGGCGTACCTGTCTGGCGCAGCAGGGGCTTGATATTTTCCGCCGGGCGGAAGTGGGGTTTATGGCCCAGCTGATCAGCCGGGGTATCCGTGAAGGAGAGATTGATGAGCATACCGACCCGAAGTTAACGGCGGAGATATTTTTTGATGCAATGCTGGGACTGAGGATGATGTGGGTGAAGGAAAAGTGCCAGCATTTCAGCCGGATCGAAAAGCGTAACATCAGCGTGCTTATGCGGCGGATCAGGCTTTTGCAGGAAACCTTTTTCAGAGGATTGCGGACAGCGGCGGCGGCTTCCGGACCGGCGGCGGACGCAAAGATGCGATGAGCCGGCATCCGGGTCCGGTGCGGAAAAAGACGCTTGCATAGCAGAAGAGATCATAAAGAGCATACATATAAAGTGTAGTAGTAGGTTTTAAGGTAAGGTAGCGTGAAAGGACGATGATTTTTCATCGTCCTTTTTTTGTTTAAAGCAGGTTCGCCCCCTGGCCTGCAGCGTCCTTCCCGCCGGCTGCGTTTTCCGGCAGCATATGAACTTTTTGAAAAAAAACGAATAACTTATCGTTACTTTAGACGGCAGACCTTGCCCGTTTTCTAATTTCATCTTAGACTTGCTATGTGAAAGAGGATATCTGGAACATACAATGGCAAAAATGCTGTCTGGAAGACGACCAGCACGCCTTTGAGCGGCTTTTCACCCATTTTTATGTTTCACTCGTCCGCTTTGCTGCCGATTATGTTGGCGAAAAAGCCTCGGCGGAAGAGATCGTATCCGATGTTTTCGTGCGGTTATGGAACAATCGTTCCCGGCAGGACCCTATCCGGAATATCGGCACTTATCTTTTCATTTCGGTACGCAATCAATCCCTTAATTACCTCAAGAAATTCTCGCGGATGCGGCTCGTCGCCGATCCGGAAAATTTTTGCCACCGCTTGACCGATTCCCATGACCCGGCATGCGCCATGGAATGGAAAGAGCTGCTTTTCAGACTGGACAAAGCCGTGGAGGCGCTTCCCCCGCAATGTAAAGCGGTTTTTAAACTTGTCCGGGAAGAGGGATTCCGGCATAAGGAAGTGGCTGAGATCCTGAGTATCTCTCCGCGTACGGTGGAGACCCAGCTGCTCCGGGCCATGAGCAAGCTGCAGGATGTGCTGGATAATTCTCCTTCCTCCGCCCCCCGGAGATTCCGCAATAATGAGCTGCGGAGCATGCTGCTGTTATTCGGCAGCCTCTTTTAGGCCTTTCAAAAATTTTTTCCCCCTTGTCCGTGTTCCGGGCTTTTTTGTTGTCCTTATTGATATAACCGTCAATATGCACAATAAAAGGTTTGTAAGCCTCGTGACCCGCTGCCTTTCCGGAAACATTACCCGGGAAGAGCAGGAAGAGCTGAATGAGGAGTTGCAGGCTTCGACGGCAGCGCGGGAAAAATTTGAGCTGTTGCGGCGGTTCTGGCAACACCGCCCTGATGGAATGGGCGGCGTAGATCCGTCCGCGGCTTACCGTTTGGTACAGGAACGTCTGAGCCATGAGCCGGCCCGCGGTAAACGCCGGCCCCGGTTTCGCAGGCAGGCGTTTTTGGCCGCCGCTGTCCTGCTTTTGCTGATCCTGGCGGGAGCATTGCTTTACCGGTACAAACCCTTTTCCCGGGACAGCGAGACCGTAAAATGGATTACGCTCTCCACCCCCAGAAAAGAAAAGCGGCATATTGTGCTGGAAGACGGTACGGGGATCTGGCTCAATGTGGACAGCAGGCTGCGCTATCCGGAAAGATTCGGGAAGCATACGCGGGAAGTATACCTCAGCGGCGAGGCTTTTTTTGAAGTGAAAAAGGCGGCTGCACATCCTTTTGTGATTCACGCCAATGATCTTGACATCAAGGTGCTGGGTACCGCTTTCGACGTAAAATCATATCCCGGAGACCCTACTTACGAAACTACGCTGCTGAAGGGGGCCATAGAGGTCAGCCTTCGGAGCAATCCTTCAAAAAAAATCCGGATGAAGCCCAATGAAAAGCTGGTATGGCGTAACCAGCGGGCTACAGACAGCCTTGCCCTGATGCATAAGGAAAAAGAAAAAGCTGCCTCGCCGGACTGGCACCAGCTGCCCAGGGTAAGCATCGGCGAGCCGTTGTATCTCCCCGGTGAGGACAGTTCCGCTGTGGCGGAAAATGCCTGGGTGGAAAATAAGCTGGTATTCCGTGATGAAAGCTTTGAAGTGCTGGCCGTTCAGCTGGAGCGCTGGTATGACGTTCATATCCGTTTCAAACGGGAGGCTCCGCGATACTACCGGTTCTCCGGTATTTTTACCCGTGAAACCGTTGAGCAGGCGTTGGAAGCCCTTCAGATGACCGAGTCTTTTCATTACCGTATAAAAGGTAACGATATCACGATCTTTTAAACCCAATAAAACATTTTATGGATACTTCCTGAAGGAGGTTTACAACAAGAGGGCGGGAAGTGTTGACGCACTCCCGCCCGACAGGTCAACAGGAATGCTCTCCTTGGTACGGCGCGGCATTCCCATTGTATCACCCGCATTGATCAAAACTATGAAAAAATTCGATCCTCCAAGCGTGGGCTGTCCTTCGCGGCCCCTTCTCAAGTGCTTGCTCATTATGAAATTATCCGTCTTTCTGCTGCTATGGGGTTGTTTCCAGGCGTCGGCCGCCACCGGCTATTCGCAGGAAAGGGTTACGCTTAATCTGAAAAATGCAGGCTTGAAAAAGGTACTGCATATGATCGAACAGCAGACGGATTACCGGTTTATTTTCAGCGACCGGAAGCTCCCCACCGGCCTGAAGGTAAATGTGGAAGTGAGCAACGCTCCCCTTCCACGGGTACTGGATACCCTCCTGGCGTCCGTCAACCAGCGATACCGCATGCTGGGAGATAATCTCGTCGTGATTATGCCCGACGGGACAAATGCTGCGGTACAGCAGATCTCCGGCCGCGTGATAGATAAGGCAAGCGGCGCTCCGCTGGTCGGGGTATCCGTGAATGTAAAGGGGACCAGCCTGGGCACCTCTACGGACGCACAGGGTAATTTTACCCTGGAGGTCCCGGACGATGCAATACTCCGGATTACCTATATCGGCTACGAGGCCCAGGAAGTAGCGGTGGCGGGCCAGAAAAGCATTACGGTTGTGCTGGCAGCTTCTTCCACCTCGCTTAACCAGGTAGTGGTCGTCGGGTACGGTACGCAGAAAAAGGCCAACCTTACGGGGGCCGTAGCCCAGATCGATTCCAAGATGCTGGAGAACCGTCCCGTCGCCAATATCACCCAGGCCCTCCAAGGGCTGGTGCCCAACCTGAGCGTTAATTTCAATGACGGCCGTCCGGGCAGCCAGGGAAAGATCAACATCCGGGGATATACCTCGGTCAACAGCGGCTCGCCGCTGGTGCTCATCGACGGCGTACCGGGCGACATCAATCTGATCAACCCTCTGGATGTGGCGTCTATCTCCGTGCTCAAAGACGCTTCTTCGGCGGCTATCTACGGCGCCCGTGCGGCATACGGTGTGATCCTGGTAACGACCAAACAGGGGCAGCAGGGTAAGTTGAAGGTCTCTTACAGCAATAATTTCTCCTTTGGTACACCGACCACCCCGCATGATTTTATGACCGATGGCTATGCGACGGCCAAGCTGATTGACGAGGCCTTCAGGATCAGCACCGGTAACAGCTATACCGGCTATACCGACGAGGACTATGCCGAGCTGGAAAAGCGGCAGACGGATCATTCGCTGCCCTCCGTGGTGGTGCAGAACCGGGGCGGCCGCGACCAGTATGTATGGTACGGCAATACGGACTGGTGGCATTACTTTTTCCGCGAAACCCTGCCATCCATGAGCCATTCCCTGCAGTTTACCGGCGGGTCCGAGAAGATAGACTTCCTGGTGTCCGGCCGTTATTACCAGCAGCTTGGCATGATGCAGATGAACCGTGATAAATACACGGCCTATAACCTCCGTGCAAAGATCAACGCACATATCACACCCTGGCTGACCCTTAGCAACAACCTGCAATTTGCCGCCAATACCTATAATTATCCCGGCGACGGTTCCAACGGCGGTCCCAATACTGCTTTCATCTATCTCGGCGTTCATGCCCTGCCCTCTTATGTTCCGGTGAACCCGGACGGTACCTTTACCTACAGGAGCCAGCTGAACAATTATGGCATCGCCGACGGCCGCAATGTGCAGCTGCAGTACGGGAAGGCCAAATCACAGGAACAGGAGTTCGATCTTACCAATACGGTGAGCCTGACCTTACAGCCTACCCCGGAGCTCAGCATAGTAGGCAGCTACAGCTATGACCTGAACCCTTATTCCAATTTTCACCGCAGCACAAAGTCGCCGTGGTCCATCTACCCGGGCCAGACCGACTATATCGGGGACGACTGGTATTCGGAATCCTCCAGCCAGGACCAATATCACGTCGTCAATGCGTATGCTACCTATACCAAAGACCTGGGTAAGCATGCGCTGAAGATACTGGGTGGCTACAACCAGGAGCTGAAAAAATACCACACCGTTAACGGAAGGGCCAATAACCTGCTTTCCGAGGACCTTAACGCGCTGGACCTGGGCACCAGCGACCAGCAGGTAGGCAGCAATTCCGTGGAATGGGCCTTGCTGGGCTTTTTTGGCCGGATCAATTACAGCTATGCCGACAAATACCTGCTTGAGCTCAACGGCCGCTACGACGGCAGCTCCCATTTCCCGGAAGGAAGCCGCTTTGGCTTTTTTCCTTCCGTATCGGCGGGCTGGCGCATCAGCGAAGAGCCGTTCTTCGCACCCCTGAAGCGCGCAGTCTCCGAGCTGAAGCTGCGCGGCTCTTACGGCTCCCTGGGGAACCAATCGCTCAGCGCCAACCTCAGGAACAGCAACTACCCCTATATTCCCGTTATGAGCACCGGTCTGTCCAGCTGGCTCACCGGCGATAGTAAGACCCAGTACCTCAGGGTAGGCAGTCCCGTGTCTCCCGAGCTGACCTGGGAGCGGACCACCTCCGCCAACATCGGTATTGACCTGGGCTTTATGAAAAACAGGCTCAACGTGACCTTCGACTGGTACGACCGGAAGACGTTGGATATGCTCATTGCCGGAAAAACGCTGCCTGCCGTTTTCGGGGCCGCTTCTCCCAAGCAGAACGCCGGCGATCTGGACAGCAAGGGCTGGGAACTTTCGGTGCAATGGAACGACGAGCGAACGGTAAGCGACAAGCCCTTTTCCTATAGCATCGGTTTTGTGCTCTCCGATTTCAAGTCCCATATCACCCGCTTTGACAACCCGCTGAAGCAGCTGAACAATCATTATGTAGGAGAAAGGATCGGCGATATCTGGGGCTATACGGTGGACGGGTATTTCAAGACCGATGAGGAAGCACAGGCCTACGGAGAGGTCGTCAATCAGGACTTTGTCAACAAGGAAAGAGTGCAATCGCCCGGCGACGGCAAGAAGCTGCAGGCCGGGGATATGAAGTTCGTGGACCTGAGCGGAGACAGCATCATCAACAACGGGCAGAACACCCTTGCAGATCACGGCGATATGAAGATCATCGGCAACAGCCTGCCCCGTTATAACTTCGGTATCACCGCCAGCGCCAGCTGGAACGGCTTTGATCTCTCCGTGTTCTTCCAGGGGGTTGGGCATCAGGACTGGTACCCGGGCAACGAGACCTATTTCTTCTGGGGACCTTACGGGCGGCCTTATTATTCATTTATTCCCAAAGATATCCAGAAGGACATCTGGAGCCCGGATAACCCTAACGCCTATTTTCCGAAGCTAAGGGGATATGTGGCCCTCAACGGCAATACGGAACTCCAGGTGGCCAATACCCGTTATATCCAGAACATCGCCTATATCCGTCTGAAGAACCTCAGTGTGGGGTATAGCCTGCCGCTGTCGCTTATCCAGCGCTGGAAGATCGACCGGGTACACGTCTACTTCAGCGGGGAGAACCTGTTTACCGCGACGGGACTGCATTCCAAATACGTGGATCCGGAACAGGTATCCGCCGATCCCAACGGGAGCAGAGGCGATAACAACGCCCGGAACTACCCCTTTATGAAGAACTATTCCTTTGGGCTGGATATTACTTTCTAAGGTTCACCAAAAGCGAGAAAAAATGAAAAATATAAAATCCTTTATTGTTGTACTTCCGCTGGTCGCGGCGCTGCTGGCCTCCTGCAGCAAGAACTTCCTGGACCGGGAACCGCTTTCCCAGCTGTCCCCGGGCAGCAGCTTTAACAGTGAGAACCAGCTGAAGCTGTATACGAATTCGTTTTATGACCTGTTGCCGGCGGCCGGCGATATCTATAACGAGCGATGGGATAATATCGTGGTGAACACGCTCAGCAGCGAGATGACGGGCGACCGGATCGTACCCGTTACCGATGCCGGCTGGAGCTCGAGCGATGCCCGTAGCTGGAGCGCGCTGCGGAACATCAATTTCTTCCTGCAGAATTATCAGCTCGGTGGGCTTCCGGACAATATCACGGCTCCTTATGTCGGCGTTGCCCGGTTTTTTCGTGCCTATTTTTATTTCAATATGGTAGCCCGTTACGGAGATGTGCCCTGGTATTCCGCTTCCATAGCATCGAACGACTCAGCACTGTTGCAGAAGCCCCGCGACCCGAGGAGCCTTATCATCGACTCGGTGGTGGCGGACCTCGATTACGCCGTTGCCCATTTACCATCCGCAGCCTCCACCGAACAGGTCACCAGATGGACGGCCCTGGCCCTGAAGTCCAGGATATGCCTTTTCGAAGGCACTTTTAGGAAATACCATTTCGGGGACGACTTCGTAAAGGACAGCACGGGTGCTGCCGGGCTGCTGCGGCAGTCTGCCGATGCTGCAGATACCCTGATGAGCTACGGTCCCTATAAGCTCTATACCAGCACGCCCGACAAAGCTTATTGGGAGCTTTTTACCGCCGAAACGCCCATTGCCACTGAAATGATCCTTGCCCGAACCTTCAATGCGGATCTGCAGGTATATCACGATGTAAACTATTATACCGTATCGCCTTCCTATGGAAAACCGGGACTGGAGAAAAAGCTGGTCAACAGCTATCTGATGAAGGACGGCTCCCGCTTCACCGACAGGATGGGTTATGACACCATACAGTTTTACCGGGAGATGGAGAACCGAGATCCGCGCCTGGCCGGCACCATCCGTACCCCGGGTTATATGCGGATCAACAGCACGGTGAAGCTGGCACCCGACTATGCCGCTACCGCCACCGGCTACCAGCTGATCAAATATGTGCTGGATGCCACGCATGATAAAATATCCGGCTCGGTGACCCCCATACCGATCTTTCGTTATGCGGAAGCGCTGCTCAATTTTGCGGAGGCCAGAGCGGAAATGGGCGTGCTTACCCAGGCGGATATTGACCGGTCGATAAATCTTTTGAAAAGTCGCGTTGGCATGCCCGGCCTGGACATGGCAGCGGCTAACGCGCATCCCGATCCTTATCTGGCCGGGCAGTATAAGCACCTGGATGGAAACAATAAGGGTGTGATCCTGGAGATCCGGCGGGAAAGAAGAATAGAGCTGGTCATGGAAAATTTCCGCTGGAACGACCTGATGCGCTGGAAAGAAGGGCATCTCCTCGCCGAGCAATTTTACGGTACCTACTTTCCGGGACCGGGCTCTTTCGACCTCGACGGCGATGGCAAGACCGACCTTGTGATCTACACCGGGGATAAGCCGGCCGGCCAGCCCGGCGTGCAATACCTGAAATTGGGAAGCGATATCTCGCTGGAGCATGGGGCAAGCGGCGGCAGGGTGATCATTAACGGCGACATCACAAAGAGCTTCCGGGAAGACCGGGATTACCTGTACCCCATTCCTACGCAGGAGCTGCAGCTGAATCCCGACCTGCATCAGAACCTGCATTGGTAAGGAAGCTACTTTTTAGCATAAAAGCAGGGTTTCTCCGGAAGCCCTGCTTTTTTTGTTTCGGGGCTGCGCAATGGGTTTGCGGGAGAAACCCGTATTTTTGGATCATGACCCTTCTGCATACACCGTATTACTTCTTCTACCAAAGTCCTGTCGGCTGGATAAAGCTGGGGGCCTCCGATACCGGCCTGATGCTGGCGTACTTTATGAAGGCGCGGGAAGAGGACGATCGGCCCAATGCCGTGACCCGGGAGGCTTTGCGGCAGCTGGAGGCCTATTTTGAAGGGCGGCTGAAAAGCTTTGACCTTCCCCTGGAAATGCAGGGAACGGATTTCCAGCGCAGCGTCTGGACGGAGCTGCTGAAGATACCTTTTGGCAAAACGATCAGCTATCTTGCGCTTTCGCAGCGGCTGGGCGACGAAAAGGCGATACGCGCCGCGGCCCGGGCCAACGGGCAGAACCCGCTGCCCGTGATCGTGCCCTGTCACCGGGTGATCGGGAGCGACGGCAGCCTTACCGGCTATAGCGGCGGGCTGTGGCGGAAGAAATGGCTGCTGCAGCACGAGGGGCTGCTCCCGCAACTGGAGCTGCCCCTGTAGCGCGGAAAATTTATTTCGACGGCGGCTTTGTGGGGCGTATCTCCACCTTGCTGGGCAGGGCCCGGGGATGCATCTGCAGCAGGTCGTGCACCAGCTGGCCGATGTCCTCCGGCTGTATCTTCCAGAAGTCGGCTTCGGAAGGGGTGTGATCATGAAAATGACTGGCCACCGATCCGGGCATGATGGTCGTGACCTTTACATCCTCCTGCCTGAGGTCCAGCATCAGGGCCTGGGTGAAGCCGACCAGCCCGAACTTGCTGGCGTTGTAGGCGGTGCCGCCGGCAAAGAAATTGGTGCCGGCCAGGCTGGCTATGGTGATGATATACCCTTTGGACTCGCGAATGGCCTGCAGTGCCGCTTTTACGCTGTTGAACACACCGGTAAGATTGGTATCTATCGTCTGCCGCCAGGCGCCGGCATCCAGCTCCCCGATCGGGGCGAAGATGCCTACCCCGGCATTGGCGACGAGCACATCCAGCCGCCCCCACTTCTGGAGGATACGCTGCACGGCCTGCTGCTCGTCCTGCTCCTGTCGCACATCGGACTCCAGCGCCAGCACGCCGGCCGCTTCCCCGCCCAATGCTGCCGCCGCTTCCCGGGCGGCCTCCAGGTTTCGGCTGCTGATGGCTACGCGGTAACCTTCTTCCAAAAGACGGGCGGCAATGCCTTTACCGATGCCCTTGCTGCCCCCTGTGATGTAAACAACTTTTGCTGACATAGCTATTTTTTTGCTGACTCTTTTGGAACAGGTAAGCGACCGGTTTTGTTCAGCGGGAGGCATAGCAAAAAAAGCACGGCCGGGCAGCCGCGCTTTCAAAACAGGGTTAGGTAAGAGATCAGAAGCTGTAGATAGCGGCGAACAGGGCCGAGGGCGAGCTTTGGGTGGGGCTGCCGTTGCCCTTGTTGAACAGGGTTTCCGAAGCCTGGTCCAGCCGTATTTCCGGAACCAGCCGGAGGTGGCCCCCTATCTTGCAATTACCCGAGAGCGTGAAGCTGAGCACGCTGCCGCCGTCGGGGAAAGCTGCCGCATCGGTGAATACTTTTACGCCGTCTTTGTCCGAAAAATATTCCCCGCGCAGCGTCAGACCGAAATGTTCGGTGAAATCGCCGTTCAGATAGAGCGCCGATCCCCACCATGCGGTTTTATTGTCTTCGAATTTATAATGGCTGTAAGTGCCGTTATAACCCAGGCTGAAATGGTCGCTGACCGTATAATTGAGCACTACGTCCAGCTGGTCGTTCCGTAATCCGGAGGTGTCCTCCCCGCCGATATAGTTCAGGTAGGAGCTGAAGCCGCTTTCCGAAGGGGTGAAGGCCCACTGTGCTCCGATGTATTTCTTGCTGTCCGGCGGCGCGTATTTATAGTCGGTGGGGTTGAAGACGCCGACCATAAAGCTGTGATCCCCCGCCTTGAAAGTGGCTTTCAGTCCCGTGTGCGAAAACGGCCCGTAGGAGAACATGTAAGACATGCTGTAGTTCCGGTTGAGGTCCGCATCCACCAGCTCGTAGCCGACATGCGTGGCGAAGCTTCCCAGCGCCAGGGTCACCCAGTCTGCCGGCGCGTAGCTGACATAGAGCTGCTTGATGGCCAGCGACGTTTTTTCATCGGTATAGGAAAACTCGTCCGCTCTTTTTCCAAAACCCAGGTCGCCATACACGCTCACCTTTCCGAAGGCATGCTGGACCTTCAGGGAGATCATGCCCAGCTCGAAGGAATTGTGGGAATTGGTGAAGCTGGTTTTATTGTCGGTTTCATTTTTGTTGAAATTATACTTGTAATAGACGTCAGCATAACCCGAAAGCAAGGGCGGTGATTGTTCCTTTGTGCTGTCCTGGGCATGAGCCGCTGAACAACAAATAAAGACACCGAAAAGCACGCTGAGTAAATTTTTCATAAATACACGGTTTTAAAGGACCAATAAACGGGTGAAGCTCTTCTCCGCGCGCTCAAAAACGATGTATTCGGTGCGTCTCGTCTCTGGGATCAGGCCATCTCCATTTCCACGGAAGATACCGGATCGCTGTGCAGCGTAATACGGGAGGTGTCCCCGTACTGCTCGTCATGCTGGCTGATGTCCAGACCCAGTTTTTCTTCCTTGGCGGATACCCGTATCGGATATACGAAGTTGATGAACTTGAAGATGAGCCATCCCATGATAAAGCTGTAGGATACCACGATCAGCATACCCAGCAGCTGGTGCAGGAACAGGCTGAAATTGCCGTACAGCCATCCGTTGGCTCCCGCGCCATTTACGGCGGTGGTAGCAAACAGGCCGGTGCAAAGCATCCCTACCATCCCTCCTACGCCATGGCAGGGAAATACGTCCAGGGTATCGTCCAGGGAAGATTTCGATTTCCAGTGTACAACCATGTTGGAAACAATGGCTGCAACAAGACCGATGGCTGCGCTTTGGGGGATGCCCACGAAGCCGGCGGCCGGGGTAATGGCGACCATGCCCACTACGGCGCCCACACAGAAACCGATGGCGGAAGGTTTGCGGCCGCGGATGTTATCAAAGAATATCCAGCCCAGGCCTGCAGCGGCGGTGGCGGTGTTGGTGGTGGCAAAGGCAGAGACGGCCAGCGCGTTGGCGGCCAGCGCCGAGCCGGCGTTAAAGCCGAACCAGCCAAACCAGAGCAGGGCGGTTCCCAGCAGGACGAAAGGAATATTGGCAGGGGTATTTTCCTGTTTTTCCACATGGGCGATGCGGCGTTTGAGCACCATGGCCCCGGCCAGGGCTGCGCAGCCTGCGGAAATATGTACTACGGTGCCACCGGCGAAGTCCAGTACGCCCAGCTGAGCCAGGATGCCGTCCGGATGCCAGGTCCAGTGCGCGATGGGTGCGTAGATCAGCAGGCTGAAGAGCACCATGAACAGCACATAGGCCTTGAAGCGGATGCGTTCCGCTACCGCGCCCACGACCAGGGCCGGCGTGATGATGGCAAATTTCATCTGGAACAGGGCAAAGAGCAGCAGCGGTATGGTCGGCGCTCCGGCCCAGGGCGTTCCGTTCCAGACCCCTTTGAAGAAAAAGAAGGAGACCGGATTGCCGATAATGCCGTGCAGGGAATCCCCGAAGGCGAGGCTGAAGCCCACCACTACCCATAATATGCTGATCAGGCCGGTGGCGACAAAGCTCTGCAGCATGGTGGAGATGATGTTTTTCCGGTTTACCATGCCGCCATAGAAAAAGGCCAGCCCCGGGGTCATCAGAAATACCAGGGTGGAAGCCACGATGATCCAGGCCACGTCTCCCGAATCGAATTTCCCGGTATCGGCTATCGGCGGCAATACCGGAACAAAAATGCCGATGAGGCATATGATACCCAGCAGGAGGAAGGGTGCGATTTCAGAAAGCGTTATTTTTTTCATGTTATTATAATTTATAATTACTTCACAAAAGTAAGACTAAACTTTATATCATTCATATAAATGACATTTATTTAGATTAAATCTAAAAAACGTTCCATTTTTATTGATTTTTTAGGATCAAGGGTAAAAGTATGTAATTCAATCCTGAATTACGAAAATAAACATTAAAATAATTATAATTTGTATTTTATAAAGATTGAATGACGAAATATTAATTGAGAATCAATAACTTAATAAAATGTGAATTTTGAAGCTGTTTTTGTAATTTTAAAGACTATCGATCTAAAATTGATTATTTTGGATCAATAATTCATATTACACAATTATTAATATTTTAAAAATCTCCCGGCGCTTTTTCCGGGCTCGCGGGCCATTTTTGAGAAATCCTTACTTTCGATCCGCATTTTCATCCCTAATTGTCTGACCATCCTAATTCATGAACGCATGCAGAAAATCTTTGGCGCGCTCTTCCTCGGTCTCCTGTGCTGGCTTCCGGGAAAAGCCCAGCAGCGGAATATTGACTTTATCCGTTACCGGCTGCCCAACGGCCTGAAAGTAATTCTCCACCGCGATACCACTGCCCCGGTGGTAGCGGTGACGGTGCTGTACCATGTCGGATCCAAAAACGAAAAACCCGGACAAACCGGCTTTGCCCATTTTTTTGAGCATCTCATGTTTGAGGGGTCGACCTATATCCGGCGCGGGGAATTCATGAAATATGTCAGCAACGCCGGCGGTCAGCTCAATGCCAATACCAGCCAGGACCGCACCTTTTATTATGAGAACATGCCCTCTAACCAGCTGAAGCTGGCCCTCTGGCTCGAAAGCGAACGCATGCTCCACGGGAAGATCGATACGGTAGGGGTAAACACCCAGCGGGAAGTCGTCAAGGAAGAAAAGCGCATGCGGGTGGACAACCGCCCTTACGGTACCCTCCTGCAAGAGGTCTGCAAGCGCGCCTTTAAAGGCACGCCTTACCAGTGGGTACCCATCGGGAGCATGGAAGATCTCAACAAAGCGGTGCTGGGCGACTTCATCGAGTTTTACCATACTTATTATGTGCCCGGCAATGCCGTGCTCAGCATAGCCGGCGATATCGATACCGCCCGTACACGCGAGCTGGTCGCCGCATATTTTGGTTCCATACCGGCTTCGGACAAGCCCATACGTCGTCCTCAGGTGCAGGTTCAGCCGCTGGGACATGAGATCAGGGATACGGTGTACGACAACATCCAGCTTCCCGCCGTTATCGAGGCCTACCGCGTTCCCCGCCAGGGTACCCCGGATTATTACGCCTTTAATGTACTGGCGCAGCTGTTGGCCGGCGGTCCTTCCGCCCGCCTGCAGCGCGTGGTAAAAGATCAGCAGCAGCTGGCAGCCGGTATCGAGGTGGTGCCGCTTTCGCTCGAAGACGCCGGGCTGTTTCTGAACCTCGGGGTGGTCAACGTGGGTGTGGACCCGGATACGCTGCAGCAGGCCATCGATGCCCAGGTAGCTTTGGTAAAGCAGGATACCGTGCCGGAACACGAATTCCTGAAGGTGATGAACCAGATCGAGACCGATTTTATCTCCGGCAATGCCCGGATGCTCGGCATTGCCGAGAAGCTGGCCGACTACGAAGTGTATTTCGGCGACGCCAACCTCATCAATACCGAGCTGGATCGCTACCGCCGTGTTACCCGGGAAGATCTTCGCCGAGTCGCCCGTAAATACCTTACGCCGGACAACCGCGTAGTGCTGTACTACCTGCCCAAGGCCATGCAGTCCGGCTCCGGCAGCAAGGCCTCCTGATCTGTTCCCGGAGAAGGGCCGGCCGCGACCCGCCCTCTCCCGCTTTTGATAAATGCTCAAATCCCGTTATCATGATAAAGAAATTTCCGGTTCTCTTTTTTCCTGTTTTGCTGATCGCCGCCGCCCTGCAGGCCCAGCAGCCGGACCGTTCCCATGCCCCGCTGCCGGATCCCGCCCCCGCCGTAAATATCGGTACGCCGGACAGCTTTACCCTCGCCAACGGCCTGAAGGTATTTGTGGTGGAAAATCATAAGCTGCCCACCGTAACCGCTTCCCTGGTGCTGAAGCTCGATCCCGTACTGGAAAAAGACAAGGTGGGTTATGTATCGATGGCCGGCTCGCTGATGCGCCGCGGTACGACCACCCGCAGCAAGGCCGAGCTCGACGAGGCCATCGACTTCCTGGGCGGCCAGGTAAGGACCGGCTCCCGCAGCGCCAGCTGCTCCGGGCTGCAGAAAAATTTTGAGCAGATCTTTGCCCTGATGGCCGATGTGGTGCTGCATCCCTCCTTCCCCGCCGGAGAACTGGAAAAGATAAGGCGGCAGACCCTCTCCGGACTGGCTTCCGCCAAAGACGACCCCGAGAGCATGCTGTCCAATGTTGCCGCAGTAGTCACCTACGGCGCGGATCATCCCTACGGGGAAGTGGAAACGGAAGCGACGGTTAAGAAGATAACGGTACCGGACATACGCGGATATTATGAGACTTACTGGAAGCCCAACGTGGCCTACATGGCCCTGGTGGGCGATATTACCCGGGACAGTGCGGAAGCCCTGGTAAGGCGTTATTTCAGCAGCTGGAAGCGCGGCAGCGTGCCCCGTCATACCTACCCGCTGCCGCAGAAGCCCGGCAAGGCCCTGATCGCCCTGGTAGACCGTCCGGCCTCCGTCCAGACCAATATAGAGATCATCAACCCCGTGATGCTGAAGCCCGGCGAGGCGGTGAATTTTCCCGCTGCGCTCATGAACGCCGTGCTGGGCGGGGGCAGCAGCGGCTGGCTGTTCCAGGACCTCCGGGAGAAATACGGCTATACCTACGGGGCCTATTCCTCACTTTCCGTCGATCCCGTCATCGGCGCCTTCTCTGCCAGTGGAGATGTGCGTACGGCCGTTACCGATAGCTCGCTGGCCCGTTTTATGTATGAGCTGAACCGCATCCGGGACAAAACGGTCAGCCCGGCTTTGCTGGACAGCGTCAAAAACACCGTGTCGGGTAACTTTGCCCTTTCACTGGAGAGCCCCGCCCGCATCGCCCAGTTTGCCATCGATGTGGCCATGTATGATATGCCGGCGGATTATTACCGGGATTATCTGAAAAGCATCGCGGCCGTTACCCCCGCAGCTGTGCAGGCCGCGGCGCGCCGCTTTGTGACGCCGGACCGCATTCATCTTGTCATGGTGGGAAATGCCTCGGAATTTGCCGGTAAGCTGGCGGCCTTCGGACCGGTACAGTATTACGACGGAGAAGGCAACAAGGTAGCCCCGCCGCTGAAAAAGCAGGCGCCGGCGGGCATGACGGCCAGCGCCGTTATCAAAAAATACCTGGAGGCCGTCGGTGGGGAAGAAAAGCTGAGCGGTATAAAAGATGTCCATATTATGTCCGGCGCCGAGGTAATGGGGCAGACTTTAAAAATGGAGCAGAAGTACCTGCTGCCGGATCATTTTTTTATGAACATGAGCATGGCCGGCCACAGCGTATCGCAGACCATAGTAAACGGAGACAGCGCCGGCATGTGGCAGATGGGTCAGCCGCTGCCTGTTGACGACAAGACGAAGGCCGGGCTGAAAGCACGGGCGCAGCCCTTTCCCGAACTGACCTACGGCAACGGCAAATATGATCTCCGGCTCAAAGGGATAGAAACGGTGGACGGCAAAGCGGTGTATGCGCTGGAAATTACCGACCCTTCCGGTGAAAAACATTCCGCTTATTACGACACCTCCACCGGCCTCAAGCTGCGGGAAACGAGCCCTCCCCGCAAAACACCCCAGGGAGAGATGGTACAGACCGCCGACCTGCGCGATTACCGGGAGGTGGAAGGTATAAAGATTCCCTACGAAACCATCGTTGATGCGGGCGGGCAAAAGATCGACATACGGGTGCAGGAGGTGAAGTTCAACAGCGGGCTGCAGCCCGGGGATTTCAACCCCTGACCTTCTTTTTTTGAGGGAAAAGCAGCAGCAGGAGCAGGCCGATCACGGCCCCGGTGGCGTCTGCTACCATATCGAGGAATTCAAAATCACGTTTTACCACATATTCCTGCAGGTATTCGATACCGATACCCAGCGCTATGCCGGCCAGCGTAACAAACAGCAGCAGGCGGAAGAGATGGTGCATGCCCCGGGCCTGCCGGAAGGCCCAGCCCCATAAAAAGACAAACCCGAAAAAAAGCGTGCCGTGCACCAGCTTGTCAAAATGGGGAAAGCGGTCGAAGATGGAAACATGGGGCACATCCCGGCCCGGCATGAGGGTTGCCGTCAGCACAATAAGGGTCCATACCAGCGCGGGTATAAAAAGAAGAAAGGGATTTTTGGACTTCATAAAGTTATGCGCTCACCAGCTTTTCATAAGCGGCCGCATCGAGGAGGGTATCTATATCCGCGGTATTCTTCACGGTCATTCGCACCAGCCAGCCTTCGCCGTAGGGATCCTGATTCACCAGCTCCGGCGTGCTTTCCACCTGCGGATTTTTTTCAGTAAGGGTGCCCGCAACGGGCAGATAAAGATCCGATACGGTCTTTACCGCCTCTACCGTCCCGAATACTACGGCGGCATCCAGGGTTTTGCCCACCGTCTCGATTTCCACGTATACGATATCGCCGAGCTCACGCTGTGCAAATTCCGTGATGCCAATGGTGGCGGTATCGCCCTCCAGACGGATCCATTCGTGGTCTTTGGTATATCTGAGGGTTGCCGGGAAGTTCATGGGTACAGGCTTTTAATGCGAAAATAAAGGTTTTGATGCTATCAGAAGAATAAAAATTTATGTACCCGGCGGATCTTCATCGGCACATCCTTCAGGGGCCGGTCGCGGTCGTCGGTCGGCAGCGCTGCGATCTTATCGATCACTTCCATGCCTTTCAGCACCTGTCCGAAAACGGTATAGTTCATGTCCAGAAAAGGCGTACCGCCCGTGGTCTTGTAAACCGCCCGGTGGTCCGGAGGGATATCATGCCCGAAGCGCTGCGCGATCTGATCCATTTCCGCATCGGTATAGGTCCGGCCCTGCACCAGGTAGAACTGGCAGCCCGACGAGGCCTTTTGCGGGTTGACGTCGTCTCCTTCCCGGGCCGCTGCCAGCGCGCCCTTCCGGTGAAACAGCTCCGGCCTGAACTCGGCGGGCACCGTATGACCGACGTCGCCGTCGCCCAGCGGGGCGCCGGCCGCGGCCTTGCGGGAGTCAGGATCGCCGCCCTGTATCATAAAGTCTTTGATCACCCGGTGGAACAGCAGGCCGTCATAAAAATGCTTTTTTACCAGCCGGAGAAAATTATTCCGGTGCTGCGGCGTTTTGTCGCTCAGCTCCACCAGCATCGTGCCGTAAGGCGTGATGATCTTTACCCTGCGGTGCTGGGCAGTGGCCAGGGTGGTCGCCAGCAGCAGGGCAAACAGCAAAGACGCTTTCATATCAGACCTTGTTTTTCAAAATAAAGAATGGCCTCTTCCCGCAGCATCCGCGCCTGCTCGGTCAGCGTCATGGCGGGCAGGCGTTCGGTCGGTTCGAAATGCGGCCAACCCTCCGCATCCTTGCGGGCCAGCCGGTAATACCCCCGGTTCATCAGCAGCGTACATACGGCCACGTGTATCAGGTCCTGCTTCTCTTCCTTGCTGAAACCGGCGGCGGTGGATTGCCCCACCTCCTGGACCCCGATCAGAAACAGCAGCGCCTCCATATGAGGGATTTTTCCAAAACGTTTTTTCAGGGCGTCCTTAAGCGCCTGCCACCGCTCTGCATATTGCTCCATCAGTTGTTCGTTTATTGCACAAAATCAGCCATTTAACATTGTTTTAACAGCCGGAACCTGCTTACATCGCTATTTTGCAAACTTAATTGTTATTTTAGTATCTCTTAACGACATTCAGGAACAAACAAGCGCACATGGAAAGTACGTCGTACGACATTAAAGCATTAAATGAAAAAATCCACGAGGCCAGCGCCTTCGTAGACCTGCTGAATCTGGAGATGGGAAAGGCCATCGTGGGTCAGAAATATATGGTAGAGCGGCTGATGATCGGATTGCTGGGTCAGGGCCATATCCTGCTGGAAGGAGTGCCGGGGCTGGCGAAGACCTTATCCATCAAATCCCTTTCCGCGGCCATCCATGCCAAGTTCAGCCGCATCCAGTTCACCCCCGATCTGCTGCCGGCCGACGTGGTCGGCACCATGATCTACAATCAGCAGCAGAATGCCTTTATGGTGCGGAAGGGTCCCATCTTTGCCAACTTCATACTGGCGGATGAGATCAACCGCGCCCCCGCCAAAGTGCAGAGCGCGCTGCTGGAGGCCATGCAGGAAAAGCAGGTCACCATCGGGGAGAACACCTTTCAGCTGGAAGAGCCTTTTCTGGTGCTGGCCACGCAGAACCCCATCGAGCAGGAAGGGACCTACCAGCTGCCGGAAGCGCAGGTAGACCGTTTTATGCTGAAGGTAGTGATCGGGTATCCCAACAAAGAGGAGGAACGGCTTATCATCCGGCAGAACCTGCAGCCGCAGGGCATCCAGCCCATCGCCCCCGTGGTGCATCCCGGGGACATCCTGAAAGCCCGCCAGCTGGTGCGCGAAGTGTATATGGATGAAAAGATAGAGCAGTATATCCTGGATATCGTATTTGCCACCCGTACGCCGGGGGATTACAAGCTGCCCAGGCTGAAGCCGCTGATCGCCTATGGGGCATCGCCCCGCGCCAGCATTAACCTGGCGCTGGCGGCAAAGGCCTACGCCTTTATGAAGCGCCGCGGGTATATCATCCCCGAAGATATACGCAGCATCTGCTTCGACGTGATGCGGCACCGCATCGGGCTGACCTACGAGGCCGAAGCCGAGAACGTAACGACCGAGAAAATACTGAGCGAGATATTAAACGTGGTGGAAGTGCCCTGATGCGCTCTTCCGGCATATCTGCCGACAACAATCAGCTGAATGGATACATCCGAGTTATTAAAAAAGGTCCGCAAGATAGAAATCAAGACCCGTGGGCTCTCCAATCATATCTTTTCCGGGGAATACCACACGGCGTTTAAGGGGCGCGGTATGAATTTCAGCGAGGTGCGGGAATACCAGTTCGGGGACGACGTGCGCGCCATCGACTGGAACGTGACCGCCCGCTTTCACCATCCCTTTATAAAGGTATTTGAGGAAGAGCGCGAGCTGACCGTGATGCTGCTGGTGGATGTCAGCGAAAGCGCCGCCTTCGGCACCGTAAAGCAGCGCAAAAAGGACCTGATCACCGAGCTCTGTGCCGTACTGGCCTTTTCCGCGATCAATAATAACGATAAGGTAGGCGTGATCTTTTTCAGCGAAGGGGTGGAGAAGTATATCCCGCCCAAGAAAGGCAAATCGCATATCCTGCTCATCATCCGGGAGCTGCTTTCCCTGGAGCCGAAGAAAAACGGCACCAATATCCGGGACACGCTTCGCTTTTTTAACAACGCCGCCAAGAAACGCAGCATCGTTTTTCTCGTTTCCGATTTCCTGGCGGCCCCGCATTACCAGGAGGCGCTTACCATTGCCGCCAGGAAGCACGATATGGTGGGGGTGCATGTATATGACCGGCATGATAAAGAGCTGCCGCCCGCCGGGCTGATCCGGATGCAGGATGCGGAAACAAAGCAGCTGCGCTGGGTGGATGCTTCCGACCGGAAAGTGCAGGAGTTTTATACCCGGCAATTCCAGGAGCATGCGCGGTATTGCCGCGAGGCATTCATCAAAAGCGGGGCGGAGCTGCTCAGCATCCGTACCGACGAGGACTATGTAAAAGCCCTGCAGGCTTTTTTCAGTAAGCGGATTTAACCGGGGTTGATTTTTTCAGTATGAAGCGAAACCGAATCACTGCATTATTATTCTTTATATCCTTTCTGTTCCCGGCTACTTTCGCCTGCGCACAGCAGCCAAAGGTATCGGCCAGGATCGACTCCTCGCATATCCTGATCGGACAGCAGTTCCGCCTGCTGCTGGAGGGACAGGCAGACGCTTCCCGGGGCGGGTTTTCCTGGGCAACGGTGCCGGATACCTTCAACCATCTTATGGTGGTGGACCGGGGAAAGATCGATACGCTCACCAATGGCGCTCAGCAAACTTACCGGCAGGCCATCGTGCTGACGGGTTTTGATTCCGGCCGCTGGCAGGTGCCTGCGCTGTCCTTCGGATGGAAGGCCGCCGGAGGGAGCACGCCGCCGGATACGCTGCATACCTCCCCGCTGCAGGTAATGGTCAACACCGTGCCTGTCGACACCACCCAGCCTTTCCGCCCGATCAAGGATGTCCGCCGGGTGCCCGTAAATCTTATCGACTTCTGGTATATACCCGCCATCCTCCTCGCGTTGCTTATTGCCTTTTTTGTCTGGCGGCGTTACCGCGGCCGTAAAAAGCCTTTGCAGGAGCGCCCTGCGGCCCCCCCTCCGCCGCCGTATGAAACGGCCCTGAAGGCGCTGCATGAGCTGGAGGCGGAAAAGCTATGGCAGGCCGGCGAGGTAAAAACGTATTATATCCGGCTTACCGATATCCTCCGTATTTATATGGAGCGGCAGTTCCGCATTCCGGCGATGGAGCTGACCACCGACGAGGTGCTGCAGCAGATAAAGAAGGTAACCCAGCTCAGCCAGCGGCGGGAGACCCTGCAGTATATCCTCCAGACGGCAGACCTGGCTAAATTTGCCAAGCTGCAGCCGATGCAG
The DNA here is from genome assembly GCF_039541075.1 of Compostibacter hankyongensis. Classification (NCBI taxonomy): domain Bacteria; kingdom Pseudomonadati; phylum Bacteroidota; class Chitinophagia; order Chitinophagales; family Chitinophagaceae; genus Compostibacter; species Compostibacter hankyongensis. Next base: position 449,787 of record NZ_BAABFN010000001.1, read on the forward strand.
GAAGAACATGAACGCTGCATGAAGAGCGCCTATCAGCTGCTGGAATGGACAAAGCCGAAAGAGGAGGAGGAAAAATGATGAACGTGTTTGATCTCAGCCATATCGAATTTGCCTACCCGCTTTTCTTTCTGCTGTTGCTGCTGGTACCCGTCATGATCTGGTGGTATCTCCGCCGGCGGAAAGGAGCGCAGGCTACGCTGCGGGTTTCTTCGCTCGAAGGACTGAAGGACCTGCCGGTCTCCTGGAAGGTCCGTTTCCGGCCCCTGCTGTTCGTGCTGCGGCTCCTGGCTTACCTCCTGCTGGTGGTGGCGCTGGCCAGACCGCAACGCTCCAACGTGTCGGAAACCATCAACAGCGAAGGCATCGACATCGTACTGGCGATCGACGTCAGCGGCAGCATGCTGGCCCAGGACTTTCATCCCAACCGCATCGAGGCGGCCAAAAAGGTGGCCCTGGATTTTGTGAGACATCGTCTTTCGGATCGTATCGGGCTGGTGATCTTCGCCGGGGAAAGCTTTACGCAATGTCCCATTACCACCGATCATGCCGTGCTGGAAAACCAGATCAAAAAAGTCAACAGCGGCATGCTGCAGGACGGCACCGCCATCGGTATGGGACTGGGCACCAGCGTGGACCGGCTCCGGAACAGCCAGGCCAAGAGTAAGGTGATCATCCTGCTTACCGACGGGGTTAACAATACGGGCCTGGTGGATCCGCTCACCGCCCTCGAAATTGCCAAGTCCTATAAGATACGCGTGTATACCATCGGTGTGGGCACGCGCGGCGTGGCGCCTTACCCGGTACCTTTGCCGGGAGGAGGCGTACAGATGCAGAACATGGATGTACAGATCGACGAGGCGCTTTTGCAAAAGATCGCCCAGGGCACAGGCGGGCAGTATTTCCGGGCTACCAACAACAATTCGCTGCAAAATATCTATCAGCGCATCGACGATATGGAAAAAACAAAGGTGGAGATATCCTCCTACAAGCGCTATGCAGAGCTGTTTTATCCCTTTGCCCTGGCCGCCCTCTGCCTGCTGCTGCTCGAGATCGTGCTGCGTTATACGGTGTTCCGGAGCCTGCCGTGAAAAAGAGGTAAAAGGAGAAAGGTCAAAGGTGAAGGGCCTTTTGCCTTTAACCCTTTACCTTTTACCTTCCGGAAGTCCGTTCTCCACCCTGATCACAAAGGGCAGAGAAATATCGCCCGGACGGATACCGGAGAGATCGATCTCACAGTTTTCCCCGTTTTGTTTCCAGCTGATCTTCCGGCTGCTTCCCGCCAGGCTGACCGTTGCCGAGGCCGGCGGACTGAAATTCCGGATGCTTACTACAGGCATATAGTTCGGAAGGATGCAATACAGGTCGTTTCCCTTCCGGGTAAAAAACATTTCGATATGGGCCTGGTCGTCCCGCGGCACGACCAGCTTGCTGATATCATAGGCGGCCATATAGCTGGCCTTTTTGACTTCCGGTCTTTTACCCGCGCTCCATTGCCGGGTTGCCTTCCAGGGGGTGGTGGCATAGATGGCTTCCCCGTTGGTCTTCAGCCAGCTGCCGATATCCAGCAGGCGCTGCTGCATGATCACGGGGATACGTCCATCGGCGGTCGGTCCGATATCGAGCAGCAGGTTGCCGCCCCGCGACACGATATCGGCGAGGATCAGGATAAGCTGTCGGCTGCTTTTGTAATCTTTCAGCGCTTCCATCCGGTTATAGCCGTAGGACAAACCGATGCCCTGGCTTTCTTCCCAGGTCACATCCGGCCCCATGCCGCTGCCGTATTCGGAAGTGGAGTAAGTGCTGCCGGTATTTTTCCCGCGGGTATTGCTGCCCCAGCGGTCGTTTACCACCACCTCTTTGGCCACGGGGGATTCGTTAAAAAGCCAGGCCAGCAGTTCCGGGCTGTGCCAGGCCGTATCCGGGAGCTCCCATTCGCCGTCCGAAAAGATAATGGAGGGTTTATAGCGGGTAACGAGGTCCTTGAACTCGGGCGTCATCACTTCGCGGATATAGCGTTGCTTGTCGGTTTTCCAGAGGGGGTTGAACCATTCGTACAGCGAATAGTAATAGCCCATCCGCAGGCCGGCGTCCTTTACGGCCTGGGTAAGATCGCCGAGCAGGTCGCGGTGCGGCGTTCCGGTTACCGCATTCCAGGGCCGTCCCCAGGAGCGGTCTGCCCAGGGGCTGTTCCACAGGCAATATCCTTCGTGGTGCTTGGAGGTGAGCACCACATAGCGGGCGCCGGACTCCCGGAATATCTCTGCCCATTGTGCCGGGTTGAACAGCTCGGCCCGGAAGGATTTTTCAAAGTTGCGATAGGGGAAATCCCGGCCGTAGTTCCGGGCATGGAAGTTTTTTACCGCGGTATCCCCCTTCATATCCTTGCTCTCCAGCCGGTTCCAGTACCACTCGGCATAGCTGTAGCCGCTGTTGGGGATCACGGGGGCAAAGGCCGGCACCGAATAGACGCCCCAGTGGATAAAGATGCCGAACTTGGCTTTGTGAAACCAGGCGGGGATGCCTCTTTTGTTCAGGGAGGCCCAGTTGGGTTCGTAGTGCTGGGCGGGAAGCTGCTGTGTCAGCAGGAGCAGGGTGGCGAGGGCAAACAGTATTTTTTTCATACAGCCGGGCAGGTTAGCGGGGATATAATAGGTTAAAAATAAAAAAATATTCTTTCTCCGGGGAAGAAGACCGCTTTAAAGTGCGAGATGTGTACGCGGTAAACACGTTATCCCAAAACCCACTAATTTTACAGCGGTCAAACCCGCGTATTTGGAAGCCGTTATCTGTAAGTCAACCGGAAGCTGGTATACCGCCCGTGCCGATGCGGGCACGGTATGGCAGTGTCGTATCCGGGGCAAGTTCAGGGCCGACGAGGCCATCACCTCCACCAATCCTGTGGCTGTGGGGGACGTCGTGGAGCTGGAGCCGGAGGATGCCGCCCGGCATACGGCGATGATCACCCGCATCATGCCCCGGAAGAATTATATGGTACGGTCATCGCCCCACCGTCCCAGCCGGCATGTGATCGCCGCCAACCTGGACCAGGCCTTGCTGGTGGCCAGCCTGCGCACCCCCCGTACCTCGCAGGGCTTTATCGACCGTTTCCTGGTAACGGCGGCGGCTTATCATATCCCCGCGATCCTGGTTTTTAACAAAAGCGATCTGCACCGGCGGCAGGAGGAGGAGCGGTATGCCTTCTGGAAAGCGCTGTATGAGGCTATCGGCTATACGGTGCTGGGGACGGCTGCCGTCAGCGGGGAGGGGGTCGATCCCCTGAGGGAGCTGCTGTCGGGTAAGATTACCCTTTTTTCCGGTCATTCCGGGGTGGGCAAGTCCACCCTGATCAACCTGCTGATACCGGGATCGCAGCTCAGAACACAGTCGGTAAGCGGCTGGTCCGGAAAAGGCATGCACACCACTACCTTTGCCGAGATGTTCCCCCTTCCGGAACCGGGGGGCGGAGCGATCATCGATACCCCGGGCATCCGTGAGCTGGGGGTTGTGGATATGGAAAAAGCCGAGCTTTCACATTACTTCCTCGAGATGCAGCCTTATATCGGAAAATGCCGGTTCAACAATTGCCTGCATATCGACGAGCCGGGTTGCGCCGTCAGGGATGCCGTGGAAAAGGGGGCAGTCAGCGCGGAGCGGTACGAGAGCTATCTGACGATACTGGATTCGCTGGAGACGCCGGAGTGGTAGCGGGAGCAGGAGCTCTCCAGGAGGAGTCAGCGCCCCGGGCCGGCACCCGCTTTTGCATCATACCCCGTTCCTGCAGGTATTTGTTCATCTTCTTGTCGAACAGCTGCCGCGGCTTCTTTTCCGGCCGCAGCACGCCTTCGTCGAATTTGTGCTCGGCGCCGAGGGGCGGCGGTTTGTAAATCTTGGGTGCACAGCCGCAGAGCTGCCACCCCGCCAGCGGCAAGACCAGGGCCAGCAGCAGCGGTTTCAGTCCTCCGCCCTTTATCCTCCTCCCGCTTAAGGGCAGCAATTCATTGCTCCCCGGTGCGCGGGCCGTTTTCTTTTTTGAACCATCCTGCATATTTCACATAATTCTCTGCGATACGGTTGATCTCATCGCTCACCATGTCTCCGGGGATATCCTTCAGCTTTTTTGCCGGTACCCCGGCAAAAATACAGCCTGGCGGCACCATCGTTCCTTCGGTCACCACGGCGCCCGCCGCAATGATGGAGTTGCTGCCGATATGGGCCCCGTCCATCACGATGGCCCCCATGCCGATAAGTACATTATCATCCACTGTGCAGCCGTGCACGATGGCGTTATGGCCGACGGAGACATTATTTCCGATTATCGTTTTTGTCCGCTGATAGGTGCAGTGGACGATTGCTCCGTCCTGGATATTCACGCGGTTACCGATGCGGATGCTGTTCACATCCCCCCGGACCACGGCATTGAACCAGACGCTGCTCTCGTCGCCCATCAGTACATCCCCCACGATCGTGGCATTCGGGGCGATAAAGCAACCGGATCCGAATCCGGGATATTTTCCTTCTACTGGTAATATTACAGGCATACGGCTAAAACGGTTTTGGGGTGACGGATATTATAGGATGCAAGATAATACCCGGATGGTTAGGCCGGATAAAATGTTCAATTTGGCAGACGCCGGCTGCGAATCTTGGCCGCCGGCTGCAGAGCGCCTATTTTTGTATAAATATATCAACGATCCCGAAGATGACCAACCGTCAGCTTTTTATGCAGCATGTAGCCCAGACCTCCGATGCGCCGATGGGGCTGGAGATCGTCCGCGCGGAGGGCATGTACCTCTACGATGCGGAGGATAAGCAGTATCTCGATCTGATCGGCGGCATCAGCGTCTGTAACCTGGGTCACGGTCATCCCGGCATAACGGAGGCCATACGGGACCAGGCCGGCCGGTACCTGCACCTGATGGTGTACGGCGAGTTTGTACAGTCTCCCCAGGTGAAATATGCCCGGCTGCTCACGGAGCAGCTGCCGGCTTCGCTGAACTGCATGTATTTTACCAACTCGGGCGCCGAGGCGGTAGAAGGGGCGATGAAGCTGGCCAAGCGTTATACCGGCCGACGGGAGATCGTAGCTTTCAGGGACAGCTATCACGGCTCTACCCAGGGCGCGCTGAGCATCCTGGGCGACGAGTACTGGCGCAATGCTTACCGTCCTTTGTTGCCGGGCATCTCTCATGAGCGGTACAATGATCCTGCCGCCCTGGAGCGGATCACCGGACAAACGGCCTGTGTATTTGCGGAAACCATACAGGCCGAAGCCGGCGTGATCGCGCCGCAACGGGAATGGCTACACGCTTTACGCCGGCGCTGCAGCGAAACGGGCACGCTGCTGATCCTTGACGAGATCCAGTGCGGCTTCGGCCGCAACGGCACGCTCTGGGCTTTTGAGCAGTATGGGATCGTGCCGGACGTGCTGCTGCTGGGGAAGGCCTTGGGCGGCGGCATGCCGCTGGGCGCTTTTATCGCCGGCCGTGAAATCATGCAATCGCTTTCGGCGCAGCCGGTACTGGGGCATATCACTACCTTCGGGGGGCACCCCGTTTGCTGTGCCGCCGGCGCCGCTGCTTTGGAAGCCCTTCTCCGGGAGGGATGGATAGCGCAGATCGCCGGAAAGGAACAATTGTTCCGGAGCCTGCTGGCGCATCCGGCGATAAAGGCGGTCCGCTCCCGCGGGCTGATGCTGGCCGTGGAATTTGATTCGGCGGAAATAAACCGGCAGGTGATCGGCAGCTGTATAGCGCAGGGGGTGCTGACAGACTGGTTTCTTTTTGCTCCGCAGTGCCTGCGTATTGTACCGCCGCTGATCATCACGGAGCAGCAGATCCGGGAAGCCTGTGCGGTGATCCTCCGGGCGGCGGATGAAGCGGCGCAGGGATAGCTGTCGCCGGAAGACGACGCCGGCTCAGAATTGCAGGCGGAAGCTGCCGAATACCCCGAACCTTTTTTGCAGGGGCTCGCCGGGCTGCGGCCGCGGCGCTACCCGCCATACGCAGTCTATCCGGATAAAGTGGAGGATATTTTCCACGCCGGTGCCGAGCTCCAGGTAAGGATGGTTCTCCAGGGTCCGGAACGGGTAGCCGGTATGGGTGATGTTCAGCTCCCGGTTGGCGGCAGAAAGCCCGCCGATAACGCCCTTGGCGGTCCAGAACTGGCGGAGCTTCAGCTTCCGGATTCCCGGCAGATAGTTAAAGATACCGCCCCCGATCTCGTGCTCCAGGTTGAAGCCGGCATAGTGGTCGCTGAGGAACTCGTAGCGGTTCATCATGTTGAAGGCATACTTGTCGTAATAGTAGAGCTCGTTACCGGGGTGTATCTCCAGGAAAAGATAGGGCAAGGTGCCGTATATCTTCCCGCCGAAGAAGTTGTAGTACAGGCTGCCCAGGGGAGGGATGGGCATCTGGTCCGAAATGCTGAGCCCTATTTTCCGGTAGTTGTATTGACCGTTCAGCACCCCTTTCAGCCCCGCGGCCAGGTCCAGCTGCACGATGGGGTAGAGGCTGCCCAGGCTCACCCGGTAATACGAGCCTTCCAGGAATTTCTCCCGCCACGCATAACGGAGGCTCAGCTGTATCTGCATGTCATGCAGCGGATCGCTCTGCTTGCCCTGTCCGAAAAAGGAGGCGTCCGGGAGGGGTGCATAAGGCTGGAACTGCTTGTTCACCACGCTGAGGTGCTGGGAAAAACCGCTGAACCCTTCCTTGTAAAACTCAAACCGTTTTTCGTCTATCATCACGAACTTCTGGGGGATGTCCGGCTTGCGGATGGCCAGGGTAAAAATATTATCGGTTGATATCTGGTCCTGGTACTGCACGCCGTTGTCCAGGTCGTGCGTATAAGAACCGTACAGGTAGGAGCGCGGATGCCGTTCCAGCAGCCAGAGACCCGCGATCTTGCCTTTGAACTGCCGGTCTCCGAAGCCATAAGCGAGGTAGCCGTTCAGGTAAACCGATTTGAGCAGCTCCCGGGTAGTGCCGAGGTCAAAGCGGACCCGGTACTTCTCCAGGTCGTTCATGCTGAACCAGTAATAGTAAGGGCCGATCTCAAGCGGGCCGAACTTTTTGGTACCGGTGGCGACAAACTGGATGATGTTGGAATATTTGTTGAACAGGGGCATATGCTGCAGGCTGTCCACCATGGTATATATCCCTTTTTCCCGGCGGTTGAGCGTATCCTGGCGGTGGGTCTGCCAGAAGGTATCGGTTTTGGCCGCAGCCCCGGGAAGCACGTAGATGTTGTTGTCCCGGTAAGCTTTGGCTTCCAGGACGGCATTCACCGCCGAATCGTTATTGATCTCCACCTGATCATAGGTAGCGGTCTTCCGGCCGATGAGTCCCGGCCGTTTGTCGCCGATGGGTTTGAAATCGGCTACGAACATATCCTTCCGGGGAAACCAGCGCCCGCCTGCGAGCTGCTGAAATTCCTGGACCAGGCTGACCCGGCCCACAAAGTTGATGTTGGCCGTTTTGCTGACCTGCATGGATACCTGCAGGATGGCATAGGTGGTGTCGTGCACCCAGAAATCCCCGAAGAAGGCGCTTTCCCCTTTTCTTTTCGGGGAAAAGCTGACCTGGAAAAACCGCCTGTTGTCGATGTACTGCGTATCGGCGATATGATAGTTGTAATAGGCGGCGCCGGCATTGCTGATGGGGCTCACATATTTTTTATCGAATACGGGAATAAAATTTTCATACACGTTTACATTCTGGTAGGTGGTGCCGAGAAACTGGGTGATGCTTTTGTTTTTGATGCCGGAGGTACGGCTGGCCAGGATAAGTTCCTTGGTTTTCTTGGGCTGGCGCCGGTAGAAATAATCCGAAAGCGTTTCGGTCAGGAATACCGGCAGGAAGGGTTTTTCTTCGGCGCTGCTGTCCATGTTATCCAGGATAAAGGCAAATGGCCTGAACAGCTTCGAGTGACGCAGCTTTTCCCGGTTGAGGCGGTTGATGTCCAGCTCCAGCTTGTTGTAGAGCTTGTAGGTATAGTTGTCCAGCAGGTCGGGGTCGTTGAGCGGCTTGTGTCTGATGATGAGCTTCAGGAGCGTCAGCGCGGGGTCGCTGCCCGAATGGATCACAAATTCCTTCAGGGCATATTCCTGCCGGAACAGGGAAAAGTCTATCGTTTGGGTATCTGCGGTTTGATCAAGCGCGGTGCTTTGTAAAGTGTAGCCCAGGGTCCTGGCGGTGAGGCTGTCTGCGGGAAGCGCCGGCAGGGTAAAGGTGTAGCTGCCGTTCTCGTCGCTGGTGGTACCGGTGCTGCTCCCGTTGAACTGCAGGGTAGAGAAGGGCAGCGGCTCTCCGGTATGTGCATCCCGCACTACACCATGAACCACTTTCTGCTGTGCCTCGGCCAGGTTGCAGGTCAGTATGCCCATGCAGGCCCCAAGGATAAGAAGCCGGTAGTTTCTCATAAATTTCCCCCCGCAAAGTACGGCAATTTTGTCTTTGGGAAGACAGCCGGGCCGCCGTCGGGGAGCGCCGGTAAAGCAGCGCCCGTGGGGAACCTTCTGGCCCGTACAAAAAATAAATTTGACAGATATCCGGATTTACTCTTACTTTGTTGTGCAAAGTACTTTATATGGATGAAAAACAATCCCTGGAAACCCTTTCAGACATAAAGCGGATCATGGAGCGCTCTTCCCGCTTTCTCTCGCTGAGCGGGTGGAGCGGTGTGGCGGCCGGCATTTGTGGGCTGGCCGGGGCTGCCTGGGGGCAGCAAGTGCTCCTGCGGTATCAGGGGAGCCTCTCTGCCGGCGGACAAGGACTGGACGGACTGCTGCTCCAGACGCAGCTGATCCGCCAGTTGTTTCTGGTGGCGGGGCTGACCTTTTTCTGTGCGCTGGTCTCGGTTATTGTCTTTACCTGGCTGCATACCCGTCGCCGTCATCTGCCGGTTTGGAACGCCGGCTCGCGCAGATTGCTGGTCAATCTTTTTATTCCTTTGATTGCCGGCGGTATCTTCCTGCTGGGCATGCTTTACCGGCACGAGTACCATTTTATCGGGGCCGGCTGTTTGGTATTTTACGGTCTTGCCCTGGTCAATGCCGGGAAGTACACGTTGACGGATATCCGTTACCTGGGGCTGCTTGAAATTCTGCTGGGGCTGGTCTGCTTGTTTTTTGAGTCCTATACCCTGTATTTTTGCGCCTTCGGTTTTGGGTTGTTGCATATAGTCTATGGCCTGATCATGTGGAAGAAATATAAGGGATGAGCCGCATCATCCCGACCTGATGGTATGAAAAATCCGATCGCACAACTGAATAAATTATTTGAAAGCCGTATCCGGCTGGGGATCATGAGCGTTTTGATGGTCAACGAAGCGGTCAGCTTTAACGATCTGAAGCAGCTGCTGGACGTTACCGACGGCAATCTGGCTTCCCACCTCGTGACGCTGGAGGAAAACGGCTTTATCAAGGTATGGAAGGGGTTTGTCGGGAGAAAGACCAATACCACCTATTCGGTTACGCGGGCGGGGGAAAAAGCATTTAAGCAGCATCTTGAGGCGCTGGAGCAGATGATCAGCGGGTTGCGGTAATTTTTTTGTCATTATACTTTGTATTGCAAAGCACTTTTAAAATTTAAAATATGGAAAATTCACTTGTTTCTTTCTGGGAGCGGAACCGCCTCGTCATCAAAATCTGCACGATCGGCATCCTGGCCCTGCTGTTGCTCATTCCCACCGCCTTTATCAGCTCCCTGGTACGGGAGCGCGAGGCCCGCAGGCAGGAGGCGGTCAAGGAAGTCAGCAACAAATGGGCTTCCGGGCAGACGGTCAGCGCTCCTGTACTGGTGATACCTTACCTGAAACATGTTTATGACGAAAAAGGACAGCGCGAGCTCGTCCGGGAGCTGGCTTATTTCTTACCCGACCAGCTGCATATCGACGGTAAGATCATCCCGGAAAAAAGATACCGCGGGATCTACGAAGTGATCCTGTACCGTTCGGATCTGCATATCAGCGGCCGGTTTGACGACCTGCAGCCGGAAGGCATGAAGATCGCGCGGGAAGACCTGCTGACCGATGAGGCATTCCTGATGCTGGGGCTGGACGATGTGCGCGGGCTGGAGGACCAGGTGATGCTGCGCTGGGCAGATACTTCCTTGCTTTTCCGGCCCGGGCTTCCTGAAAATACATCGCTGAAGAGCGGTATCAGCGTTCCTGTGTCGGTAGTGGGCAGCGGTCAGGACAAGAATTCCTTTGCTTTCGATATCCGTTTAAAGGTGAAAGGCTCCGGACAGCTCTTCTTTGTGCCGCTGGGGGCGACCACTACCCTCAGCCTGCGTTCGCCGTGGCCCACCCCGAGCTTTGACGGCAGCTTCCTTCCCGATAAACGCCGGGTAACGCCGCAGGGCTTTGAGGCCGAATGGAAGGTCTTTCACCTGAACCGTAATTTTCCGCAGCACTGGACGGACGCTTCGTACAAGTTGCAGGATGCGGCCTTCGGGGTGAACCTGATGTTGCCGGTGGATGCCTATCAGCAAACCATGCGCTGCGTGAAATATGCCATCCTCTTTATTGCGCTCACCTTTATCGTCTTTTTCCTGCTAGAAGCTACACGGGGCGGCGGCCGCGTCCATCCGTTCCAATACCTGCTGATCGGCCTGGCGCTGTGCGTCTTTTATACCCTGCTGCTTTCGATTTCCGAATATCTCCGCTTTTCCTGGGCCTATGGTATTGCGGCAGTGGCCGTCGTAGGGCTGATCGCGCTGTACAGCTGGTGGGTCTTCCGGAGCCGGCGGTTTACCCTGCTGGTATCCGGTATCCTGGCGCTGCTGTACGGCTTTATTTTTACGCTGGTGCAGCTGGAGGATTTCTCCCTCCTGGCCGGCAGTGTAGGGTTGTTTTCCATACTGACCCTGTTGATGTATTATTCCCGGAAAATAGACTGGTATGGCCTGCAGGGCGGAAACAAGCGACAATAACTAATTTTAGGGGATGGAAAGCAAAGAAAAATTTTCGCTCCGCAGCCGGCTCTGCAGCTTCCGGTATGCCTTCAGCGGGCTGCTGCGGTTTTTCCGTACCGAGCACAATGCCTGGATCCACCTGCTGGCGGCGGTCCTGGTGGTGCTGGCAGGGCTGGTCTTTCGTTTGACAAAAGGAGAATGGACAGGCATTGCATTTTCCATCGGCCTCGTGCTCTGCGCCGAAGTGTTCAATACCTGTATCGAGAAGATGATGGACCTGCTGTCCCCGGTCCGGGATGAACGGGTGAAATATATCAAGGACCTGGCGGCCGGCGCCGTGCTGGTGGCGGCCGCCACAGCCGCCGTCATCGGTCTGCTGATCTTTATACCCAGGCTGATTTAGCGGTCTACGCGGGCCGGGATAGCCTTCCTTAGAAATCCACGCCCAGGGCCAGGTACCACATCGGCTTCCCTTCGAAGAGCCCGGTCATGGGCCACGCCGCGTCCAGCCGCAGGAAATAGCCGCCCAGCGCCGTGCGGGCTCCGAATCCGTATCCTCCGGCAAAAGGCCCCAGGAAATTGTTTTTGATCTGGAGGATCACTGTGGGGTCGGTCGGGACATTGGGATAGCTGGAATAGCCCTCGTTTTTAAAGGACAGCTTTTCGTTCCAGGCGGTGCCGATGTCGGCAAAGGCGGTCAGCTGGAAGTTGCGGATAAAATTGGAATTGATGGGCTGTTCGATAAAGGTGGCGAACACCGGCAACCGCAGCTCCGTATTGAGGAGCAGCACATTGGTGCCGTTCTTGACGTTCTGCGGATAGCCGCGAAGGTTTTCCGCCAGTGTCTGGTAGGCGTAATAGGGGGGATTGTCGCCTGCGTGGTTCACCGGTACCGTGGCATCATACTTCGGAAAAAGCCAGTTGTCCACTCCACCCAGGTAATACAGCAGCCGCCGGTCGCCCCAGGAGAAGTCTGCCGCCACGCGAGTGGCCCAGATGAAGTTCTTATAGATGGGCAGGTAGTAGCGGGCGTCGGCGCCGGCATTGAACGTAAAGGATTTTTTAGGACCCTTCAGCTCGGGGAACAGCTCCCCGTACACCTTGTAACGAAGACCGTTCCAGATGTTCATGGCCGGGTTAGTGGTATTGTCGTAGACGTATTCCAGCCGCAGCAGGCCATACGTCTGGGTATAATCAAGCGGCCCCTTGGGCAGGGATGTCGGATCCTTGGCCAGGAATACGTTCTGGTCGGTACGGTATCCCAGGGTCAGCCGCACGCTCCGCACCGGGTCAAAGGGATAACGGGCGGTGATCTGGTAGAGGTTGGTCTTCAGCTTGCCTTCGTTCAGGGTAGGGTTACCGCTGCCGTCGGAATACGACAACCGGTCCACCTTGCGGTAATAGACCGCTTTCCAGTCTACCAGGTGCGTCAGGTTCTCATAGCCAAAGAAGTATTCGCTTCCGTTGAGGTTGGAGGGGACGCGGAACCCGCCGAAGAACTTGATGTTTTCAAAAAGGTCGCTTACCCCTACCTGTATCATACCGTTGAAGGGCTGTTGCAGATAGATCGGGCCTCCGCCGCCCATGAAAGGCTGGTAGCGATTGATCAGCACGGAGTTGTCCAGCTGGGCCACGAGGTAATCCGAAGAGAACTTCAGGTGGTACGGCAGCAGGCGGGCTGATTTCAGTATGTTTTTATGGGACTGGGTGAGCGTTTCGTTTTCCTTGATGATGATGTTGCTGTCCGGCGGCTCATAGCCAAACTCGCTCTGGAAATAGTTACCCTGTTCGGGCTGCGTGGTATCCGGATGCTCATAATACATGGGCAGGCCGCGGGCAATGCTGTCCTTATGCAGCGAATAGCGCCGGTAGGTGGTCAGCGGCGTGCTCACGTTGCGGCGGCGCAGGGCGATGGTGTCGGTCCTCAGGCGGTATACCCGCTTGAAATCCCCCTGCCGGATGGTCTCGGAAACCTGCATCTGGTCGCCCGCGATGTTGGACTCTACGATACCGTGGATATAGTTGGTAATGGGGAATACATAAGTGGAGTCCTGCGTGATGGCGATCACCTTTACGGAATCCGGCTGGGTGCTGCCGTATGCCTGAAGGGCGGAGTCCAGCTCCGTCGGCTCGGGGTTGTGGTAGATATCCGTTCCCACAAAATAAAGCGAGTCCAGCCCGTCCTGGGTAGCCCTGAAAAAGCCGGCATAACGGTTACGGATACCGTTGTCGTCGCTGACAAAAGTGAAATAAGTATCGTTGTATTGCGTAGGCATGCGGGCGTCGCCATGCTGCATTTCCGTAAGCCGGCTGATCTGCTTGTCCTGGGTCTTGTTCCAGTTGTCTATCAGAAATACATTATAATGATCGTGCGGAAGTACGGTGTCGGCGTCTTTGGCATAGGCCGAGGGACGGTTGGAGGAAAAGATCACCCCGCTTTTCCCGGGGAAGGCCACAAAGGAAGGGTCCAGATCGTCATACACATCCTGCGTGATGGGGGTGGTCTGGAAGGTGCTGATGTTGTAGGTATAGATATCGGAATGGCCGTTCTTTACCGCCGACAGCAGCAGGGTGTTATGATCCAGCAGGTACTGGAAGCTGTTGATGGACTGGAAATCAGCGGGCAGGTCCTGGTGGGTGCGGGTTCTGCTGATGAGATCATAGATCATCAGCTTGAGTTTCCCGCGTTCTTCGTAGATGACGGCAAGACGTCCTCCTTTGGTATCCCAGGCAATCTGCGGATAATCCGGGTTTACCTGCGACTGCAGCTGACGTACCCCGCTGGTGAGCAGTACTTTGGGCTTATAGGCGCCCTGGTACAGCAGCACGCTGTATTTTCCCTTTTTAAACTCCACCATGGCATAATCGCGGTTCCGCGGATTGGGGTGGAAGCGGTAATAATCATGCCGCTCATCGGTGGGGCGGGTGGTGACCGGCCTGCCGCGGGTAATCTGGCGGCGGTGGCGATTGTCATCCTGGTAGCGCCGGTAGTTGTAGGTCATAAAGTCCTGCAGGGCGTTCTTGAACTTCTGGTGCAGCACCTGGGTGCTGGCCTTTTTAAGGCTGCGCTCCATGCGGGAGATGTAGAGGAGGTAGGAGGTGGCGTCTTTCCCGTATTTGTTTTCCACATAATACCAGAAGGCGTGGCCGGCCAGGGTTGGCTTTTCGAGCGCCAGCTGGTTAAAGGTGCGGTAACGGCCGCTGTAAAGCGCTTCCTTGAGATCGCCGTCCAGCTCGGTATTCCAGTTCTCCGCAATATAGGCGATATAGCCGTCGGTATACCAGATAGGCAGGTTGAGCAGCATGGTATTCCCGGCAAACTCCCCGAAATTGTCGCCCATCAGCATATTTTCAAAAATCACCCGCGCAATGCCTTCCCGGATCTGGCGGCGCAGCGCGGCATGGTCCCCGTCGAAATAGACGATCATTTTGTTGTTGACCAGCTTGGTGGTGCCGCCGGTGTTCTGCCAGTCCAGCCCTATCCCGATATTGGACTGCTTCATTTCGCCGAAGCTGTTGTAAACCACGATGTTGATCCGGCGGCGCAGCCCGTAGTCCATGGTCTTTTCAATATCGTTCAGTTCCGCTTCCGCCGCCTGGGCCACGTATTTGCCCAGTTCCAGTCCGTTTTGGTTAAAGTAGGTATTGAAGTTGCCGGTTTGCAGGTAGCGCCATTTGAAATTTTTGTATTGCAGCCTGTTTTGTCCGAATTCCACTGTGTTGGTTTGTCCGTAGGCCATGGAGGCCAGCCCGAGGATACACCCGCTCAATAACAACTTACGTAACATGCGATTCATACGGAATCTGTTGATAATGGACTATTTTTACGGTAATAAAAGTAGCGAAAATAAGCTTACTAAAAATGTTGACGATCCACAGCTTTCTTTTCAACCCCTTTCAGGAAAATACTTACCTGCTCCTTAACGAAAAAAAGGAGTGTATCATTATAGACCCGGGCTGTTATTTTGAAAATGAACGGAACGAACTGGTGGGGTTTATCACCACCCGGGGGCTGCAACCCCGGCTGCTGCTCAATACCCATGCCCACCTGGACCATATTTTCGGAAATTATCTGGTGAGCCAGGAGTGGGGGCTCCGTCCCCGGCTGCACCGGCTGGAGCTGCCCGTGCTGGAACGGTCGCCCGAGGCCGGGAACCTGTACGGGACTCCCTTTGCGCCCTCGCCGGAGCCGGAGGCGTTCCTTGAAGAAGGGAAAGCGATTCTTTTCGGGGAAGATGAGCTGGAGGTGATCCTGGCGCCGGGGCATTCCCCGGGCAGCCTTTGCTTTTACTGCCCGGCCCAGCAGTTCCTGATCGGGGGCGACGTGCTGTTCCGGGAGAGCGTCGGCCGCGCCGACCTGCCGGGGGGCGACTACGATACCCTCGTCCGTTCTATAGAGACCAGGCTGTATGTGCTCGATGACGCCGTTACCGTATATCCCGGTCACGGGCCCGCCACCACCATCGGGCATGAAAAACGGCACAACCCCTTTGTAAGGGGGTAGGGGTAAGCGGTGGAAGGGCTTCAGCGGCCCAGCCACCGACCCACGACCGGCAGGCGGCTGAACTCCCGCCGTTCCCGCAGCAGGGTAAAGAGCATGTACGCCCCAAGCAGAAGTACCCCGGCCAGGACGCGGAGGCCGGTCTGCCCCGTCAGCCGCTGCAATCCCTCATGCAGCAGCAGCACGACTACGGCAAGCAGCATATACCCGCCCAGCTTTTTCCATTCGTAAGGCACCGGGTAATGCCGCTGTCCCCACACGAAGGAGATCACCATCATAATAAAATAGCAAAGAAAGCTGGCCCAGGCGGAGCCCACATAGCTGAACCGGGGGATCCACCAGATGTTCAATACCAGCGTCACCACCACGCCGGCCAGCGTCATATAAGCGCCGTACAGGGTTTTGTTGGTGAGCTTGTACCAGATGGCCAGGTTGTAATAGATGCCGAGACATACATACGACATGGCCAGCTGCGGGATCACGTCGAAGCCGCCGGCATATTCGGGAGAATGACGGATGTCCACCAGGTTAAGCGCTTTCCACAGATCGCGGAACAGCACGATGCCGAGGAACATCCAGCAGCTGCCGATCACATAGAACTTCATGATGCGGGCATAAGTAGCCTGCGCATTCTCCCGTCCCGCTTCGTTGAAGAAAAAAGGCTCGGCCCCCATCTTGAAGACCTGGATGAAGACGTTGATCAGCAGGGCAAAGAGATATCCGGAGTAATAGATGGCCTGGATGGTCTCCACCCTGTCCCTGGAGTAGGGCAGCAGATTGTCCAGCAATGCGCGGTCCATCACTTCATTGATCATACCTCCGAAACCGACGATCATCAGCGGCCAGGTATAGCGCATCATCTGCTTCCACAGCTTCAGATCGAAGACCGCCCGCAGTCCGCGCAGTTCCTTGTATAGCAGCAGCAGCGTTACCGCGCTGGCGATCAGGTTGGCAATAAACACATAGCCGACACCGACGGCCGGGTCATAGCCTGGCAGGCGATGACCTCTTGCGCCTGCCCAGGGGCCGATCACCAGGAAATAAAAGATGAGCAGTACCTGCATCAGGATGTTCAGGAAGCGGATAAAGGCATATTTGACCGGCCGTCCCTGCTGCCGGAGCCTTGCAAAGGGAATAGCGCAGAGGGCGTCAAAGCCCAGTATCCCGGCAAACCATACCACCCATTCGGGATGCCCGGGAATATTCCAGATATCGGAGATGGGAGCCGCGCAGACCGCCATGGCCGTGCTCAGCAGGATGGTGGTGCCGAATACGGAAAAGAACGAGGTGGCATATACGGCGTTCCGGCCTTCCTTATGTTGTATAAAGCGAAAGTAGGTGGTTTCCATGCCATAGGTGAACAATACGTTCAGGAAGGTAGAGTAGACGTATACCTTGGTCACCACGCCGTAGTTGTCGATGGCGATGATATGGGTGAGGAAGAACTTTAAAAATACATTCAGGAAGCGGGCGGCCACATAGCTGCCCCCGTACCATAAAGTCTGATTTGCCAGTCGTCTGATGGAACTCAAGAGAAAATTTTTGCAAAAGTAAGAACAATCCCGGGCATGGGTCTTTTTGGAGTTATAAGGATTGCGGGAGCCGGGCGGCGATATCCGCGGATGGCTTTCGGCGGCCTGCTGCTGCGCCGGTGCATGTCGTCGCTGTTTATTTGGAAAATGCGACGGATTGGAGTATCTTTTGAAGAATTCTACTGTTTCTTTTTATCTTAAAACCATGGCTTATGCGTGTAACGGGCATTATACTGATCCTTATCGGCATAGCGATGCTGATCTTTACCGGCGGGATCAACTTCCAGACCAAAAAGAAAGTAGTGGATGCCGGTCCGATCCAGATCGACAAGAAGGAAAACAAGCACGTGGGCTGGCCTGCTTATGCAGGAGGCGTTATTGTGGTCGCCGGGATAGTGGTGCTGCTTGCCGGCGGCAAAAGAAAGGGAAGCGCCTGAAGCCTTTGACGGAAAAGATTTGTACATTACCTTCGTGCGGTCCGCGAAGCAGGGTTCTCATGCCTGTCTAACGGGAAGCCGCTAACGTCATTAAATGAAGCAACAGCGTATGAGAAAAGTCCTACTGATCCTATTTTTCACGGGTATGACCGTTTGGGCGCAGGCGCAGCAGTCCTGGCCCTTCCAGAAAGAAATCAATGAATTCAAGGCGGCGGACCGGGCCGGCATGCCGCACAAGGGAGCCATCCTTTTTACCGGCAGCTCTTCTATTAAGAAGTGGAGCGACCTGAAGACGCGTTTTGCCGATTATGACGTGATCCAGCGAGGGTTCGGAGGATCACAGCTGAGCGATCTGCTGCATTACACCGACGATATCGTACTGCCTTACCGGCCTTCCAAGATCTTTGTATACGAAGGCGATAACGATATTGCCGGCGGAAAGACGGCGGCTAAGGTGTATGCCGATTTCGTTACTTTTTTTAATCGTGTTCATACGGCGCTGCCCGAAACCAAGATCTATTATATCTCCATTAAACCCAGTCCCAGCCGGAAAAAGCTGTGGAAGACCTTCCGGGAAGCCAATGAAATGATCAAGGCCTTTGCCGCGAAGCATCCCTGCAATGCCGTCTTTATCGACGTGTACCATCCCATGCTGGATGGCAACGGAGAGGCCCTGCCCGTATTCCTGCCGGACAACCTGCACATGGTCAGCGCCGGGTACGACATCTGGGAGAAGGAGATCAGGAAGTATTTGTAGTTTATCTCGTGCACAATGATTTTAATTGGTCTCGATGAACGCTGCGCGTTTCTGGTTCTGTTCTTTCTTTGCCTTGATGCAAAGAAAGAACCAAAGAAAAATCAAGACTGGCGAAAAATGACTAAAATTTGTTTCACTCCGCTACGGAAAATAATGTCCTGATTCGCTTTTGTATTTCTCTGAGCTGCTCCATTGCTCGGCATCCGGTCATAGCCGGTCCTATTTTCCGTTTAACGCTCCATTGCACAAATTTTTTGACGTCATTTTTCTAAGGTCGCCTTTCATGTTTGTCAGTGAACTTTAAACCTCAAAATACCCTTTATCCTTCACCTTTCACCTCCCCCTTCAGGGGGTTGGGGGGTGTGGCAAAGCGGTACAATATCCGGCAGAGCAGCAGGAATGCCGCTACTCCTAAAATATCTCCCCAGACGCCCATTTTTTCCGCTATGCCGGTATGAAACACCGATATCAGGCTGCGGGGCGATCCGTCGGGTCCTGTCCCGATGTTGGTGCCGATCATGAGCGCAATGAGGATGCCGGTAAGCGCCCCGCCCGCGATCAGCCCCGAGCTGAAGAGGGCGCCCGGTCCGGCTTCGGATTCTTCGGTCTTGTTTTTCCTTTTACGGTCTACCAGCCATTTTACAACACCGCCGGCAAAGATGGGAGCGGTGGTGGAGAGCGGCAGATAAGCGCCTACGGCAAAAGCCAGTGAATTTACCCCGCACAGCTCCATGACGGCTGCGATGCCCATACCGGTGATCACCAGCCCCCAGGGCAGATCATGGCTCAGCAATCCTTTTATGACGGTCGCCATCAGGGTGGCCTGGGGCGCCGGCAGCGGGTTGGGATGTGCAGCGGTGACGGGGCCGATGCCGAGGGTGCGGTTGAGCAGCAGCAGGGTAAAGCCTACCGCCAGCACGGATACCGCCACACCGATGATCATTCCCAGCTGTTGCTTTAACGGTGTCGCCCCAACGATATAACCGGTCTTCAGGTCCTGCGACGTAGCCCCCGCATTGGCGGCGGCGATACAGACGATGGACCCGATCACCAGGGCGATGGGCTGGTAGGCATCGCCGGTCCAGCCGATGCCGACAAAGATCAGCGCGGTGGCCATCAGCGTGGCGATGGTCATCCCCGAAACCGGGTTGGAGGAGGAGCCAATCAGCCCGACGATACGGGAGGACACCGTTACAAAAAAGAACCCGAACAGCACGATCATCACGGCCGAGAGCAGGTTGGTGGGGATAGAGGGGATGACCGTCATAAAGATGATCAGCGCCAGGCTGCCCAGCAGCACCCAGATCATCGGGATATCCTTTTCCGTGCGATGGGCTTCTTCCTCGGTTTCGCGGCGGCGTTCCCGGAAGTCCCGGAGCGAATCGCGGAAGGCGCTGACGATGGTCGGCAACGTTTTGACCAGGGTGACGATGCCCCCGAAGGTTACGGCTCCGGCCCCGATATAGCGGATGTACTGGCTCCATATCTCATCGGGCGACATCTGCGAGATGAGCTTTGTTTTTTCAGGCAGAAAAGGTTGAGTAAGGCTGTCGCCCAGCAGGGTGATCAGCGGGGTCAGCACCAGGGCGGACAGCACTCCGCCGGCGACCATGATGCCCGCGATGCGGGGTCCGATGATATACCCCACGCCCAGCAGCTCGGGAGTGATCTCGCCGTTTACCGTACCGTTGGGCAGGGCGGACCGCCGGCTGAACACATAGGCCGGTACATCTTTCCAGAAGCCCAGCACAGACATCAGCAGTTTATACAAAAAGGCGATGCCCAGTCCGTAGTATACCCTTTTGGCAAGGTTACCTCCTTTTTCGCCTGCGATCAGCACGTCCGCGCAGGCCGTGCCCTCGGGATAGGGCAGCTTGCCGTGTTCCTTGACGATCAGCGAACGGCGCAGCGGGATCATGAACAGCACACCCAGCACGCCCCCGGCCAGGGCCAGCACGAAGATCTGGAAGTACCGGAAATACGCCTCGCCGCCGGACAGGAACAGCAGCGCGGGGATCGTAAATACCACGCCGGAAGCCACCGATTCCCCCGCAGAGCCGATGGTCTGCACGATATTGGATTCGAGTATGGTGGCCTTCCCCAGCTTCTTGAACACCGATATGGCCAGCACGGCTATGGGAATGGAGGCGCTGACGGTCAGGCCTACCTTGAGCCCGAGATAGCAGGAGGCGGCGCCGAAGACGATGCCGAACACGGCCCCCAGCAAAATGGCGCGGGGGGTAAACTCGGGGATGAAATCCCGCGGGGAGATGTAAGGCTTGAAGTCAGGTTTGGGTTCAGACATGAGGTGAAAGGTTAAAGGTAAAGAGACCTAATCCGATCCCGTTTTTTCCCGGATCACCCGGCCCAGCCATTTGCTCATCATGAACATGATGGTAGCGGCCACGGCGGCGGAGATCACCAGGATCAGGAAATAGTTTTCCTTATCAATAAAGCTGTCCCAGAAGGTGGCCATCAGGCCGGCCAGCTTACCGGCAATGGAATTGACCAGGAACCAGGCGCCCATCATCAGGGCGGTAATCCGCCCGGGTGAGAGCTTGGACACCATGGACAGCCCGATAGGGCTCACCAGCAGCTCCCCGATGGTGAACAGCGCATAGGTGGAGATCAGCCAGATCATGCTTGACTTGTCGTGATAAATATCTGTGGAGAGCACGGCGATCACCATGAGCAGGGAAGAAAGTCCCGCCACCAGAATGCCCAGCCCTACCTTCACCGGCGTGGAAGGTTCCTTTTTTCGCCGCGCCAGCCAGGAGAAGAGGGCCACCAGCAAAGGGGTAAAAAAGACGATGAAAAAGGGATTGACCGACTGGAATATCTCGGTGGAGATCAGCTTCAGCTGCCCGTCTCCCGGCCACTGGTCCTGCGGCAGGTTCTGGAAATAAGGATCCGGCCCCTGCGTCAGGAGGGTCTCGCCGCTGCTGTCGGTGGCGGCCCGGAAATACGCATCGACGCGGGTGACCGTATGCGGCTGGGTGGTCACCGGCTGCAGCATGCCAAAGGGCTGCAGCACGTTCTCGGCAGCCGGAGATATCTCCCGGGAGGTGTACTGGTCGGCCCAGATGGTCAGGCCGGTGCTGTTCTGGTTGTAGATCACCCAGAAAACGATCGATACCAGGAAAAAGGCAAACAGAGCGCCCAGGCCGCGTTTGTCTTCCCGGGAGGACCGTATGTACAGGCTTACATAAAAGATAACGATGGGCACGCAGGCGAACATAAAGGCGTCGTTGGAGGGCGTGCCGAAAAGCGTATGCCCGAGGATATCCTTCATAAACCAGCCCAGCGTGGCGGTCAGGATAGCCGGGAGGAACACGCCGCCGAAAATCGCGCCCAGCGACATGTCTCCTTTTTCTTTCGGTTTGATGACATCCCCTTCCTTGACATGCTTCATGCTGCCGATGAACCAGATCAGACCGATGGTCATGCCCACCCCGGCAGCGGCAAAGGCGTATCCCCACCCATAATGATTACGCATATAGGCGGCCACGAAATTGCAGACAAAGGCGCCGGTATTTACGCCCATATAAAAGATGTTGTAGGCGACGTCTTTTTTGGGCTTCAGGTCCTCCCGGTTATAGATGTTCCCGAGGAGGGTGCTGATGTTGGGCTTGAAAAATCCGTTGCCGATAATAATGGAGAGCAGGGAAATGTACATGGCGGTATCCCCGGGTATGGCCAGCCCGTAATAACCTGCCGCCAGCAATATTCCTCCCAGGATAATGGCCCGGCGGTAACCGAGGATGCGGTCGGCCAGCAGTCCTCCTATAAAAGGAGTCAGATAAACCAGTGCAATATAGGAGCCGACAAGATCGGCGGCCTTCCGGGTATCAAAGCCTTTTCCTCCCTGGCTTACGGGATCGATGAGGTATAACAGGAAAATGCCGACCATCAGGTAATAGCCGAACCTTTCCCACATTTCGGTAAAAAAACAGACATAAAGGGCCTTGGGATGCCCTTTTTTTGGCGTTAAAGTTTGTTCCATACAAGTGGTTTATGCGTTCAAGAACTTGAGGAATAAAAAAACGGCACTGTTTCAGGGGCGGAAGGTAACGTAATTCTCCTTAAAAAACCCCGTGATTGAAGGACGACTGTATTACATTTGCAGCACCTGAATCGGATAAACCACGGAGAAAAAGATGAATATCTTATTACTTGGAAGCGGCGGGCGGGAACATGCATTGGCCTGGAAGCTGCGGCAAAGCCCGGATTGCGGAGCATTATATATTGCGCCTGGAAACGCCGGCACAGCAGGGTGCGGCACCAATGTCCCCATAGCGGTTCACGATTTTGAACGGCTGGCGGCCTTCTGTCTGGAGCACGATATACAGCTGCTCATCCCCGGTTCCGAAGAACCCCTCGTGGCAGGCATCTACGATTATTTCGGGGAAAGGGAAGCGCTGCGCGCCATCCAGGTGATCGGCCCCTCCCGGGAGGGCGCCCGTCTCGAAGGCAGCAAGGCTTTTGCAAAAGCCTTTATGGAGCGTCACGGCATTCCCACAGCCGCCTACCGGGAGTTTACCGCGGAAGACTACGAAGCGGGAAAGCAGTACCTGCGGGAGCATGCGCTGCCCGTGGTCCTGAAGGCCGACGGCCTGGCCGCCGGCAAAGGCGTCGTGATCTGCGACACGCACGAGGCCGCCCTTGAGGTATTCGGACAGATGCTGCAGGAGGCCCGCTTTGGCGAGGCAGGCAAAAAAGTGGTGGTCGAAGCCTTTCTTTCGGGGATAGAGCTTTCCGTGTTTGTGCTGACCGACGGTCGCTCTTATGTGCTGCTGCCGGAAGCCAAAGACTATAAACGGATCGGCGCCGGAGATACCGGGCCCAATACAGGCGGCATGGGAGCCGTATCCCCGGTGCCTTTTGCCGACGCGGCTTTTATGGAGCGGGTGGAAAATCGTATCATCCGTCCCACCATAGCGGGGCTTGCCGCGGAAAATATTGATTATAAAGGATTTATATTTTTCGGTTTGATCAAGGTAGGGGAAGAGCCCTTTGTGATCGAATACAATTGCCGTATGGGCGATCCGGAAACCGAGGTGGTGATGCCCCGGCTGGAGGCCGATCTGCTTGCCCTTTTGTCGGCGGTTAAAACGGGCCGTCTTTCGGAAGTGCCGGTGTCTTTTGAGAAACGTACAGCCGCCACGGTCATGCTGGTATCCGGAGGATATCCCGGCGGCTATGATAAGGGAAAGACCATTACCGGTCTGGATCAGGTAAGGGACAGCCGGGTGTTCCATGCGGGTACGCGGGCCGAGGGCGATACCGTCGTCACAAACGGGGGCCGGGTACTGGCCATTACTTCGCTGGCCGGCGATCTGAAGACGGCGCTGGAACGGTCCAATGCCTGTGCAGCGCAGATCTGTTTTGACAAAAAATATTTTCGCAGCGACATAGGATGGGAGTTTCTATAAAATTGATCGCCCTCATCATAAAACGGCTACTTTTTCGTTAAAAAAGGTCATTTTTGCAAAAGATTACTTAAACCGCACACAAAGCTATTAAATGGGATTGTTCAACTTCCTGACGCAAGAAATTGCCATAGACCTCGGCACTGCGAATACCCTGATTATACACAACGACGAAGTAGTGGTGGATGAGCCCTCTATCGTGGCCATTGAGCGGGCGAACGGTAAGATTATCGCCGTAGGGAAGAAGGCCATGATGATGCACGAGAAAACGCATGAGTATCTCCGCACCATCCGTCCCCTGCGCGATGGTGTGATCGCGGATTTCAATGCGGCGGAAAGCATGTTGCGCGAGATGATCAAGATGGTATATCCCAGAAAGCCGTTGTTTTCTCCCAGCTGGAAGATGGTGATCTGTATCCCTTCCAGCATTACGGAAGTGGAAAAGCGCGCCGTGCGCGATTCGGCCGAGCAGGCCGGCGCCAAGGAAGTATATCTTATCCACGAGCCGATGGCCGCGGCCCTCGGTATCGGCATCGATGTGGAAGAGCCGGTAGGTAATATGATCATAGATATAGGCGGTGGTACTACCGGTATTTCAGTCATCGCGCTGGCGGGCATCGTATGCGACCAGTCCATCCGCATCGCCGGCGATGAGTTTACCGCCGATATCATGGAGGCCCTGCGCCGCTATCACAGCCTGCTGATCGGAGAACGCACCGCGGAGCAGATCAAGATACAGATCGGATCGGCCCTGAAGGAGCTGGATACGCCGCCGGACGATATTCCGGTGAACGGGCGCGACCTCGTGACCGGTATTCCCAAGCAAATCATGGTATCTTACCAGGAAATAGCAGAAGCCCTGGATAAATCTATTTTCAAAATAGAAGAAGCGATCCTGAAAGCGCTGGAGACCACGCCTCCCGAGCTGGCCGCGGATATTTACCGGCGGGGGCTGTATCTCACGGGCGGGGGAGCGCTCCTGCGCGGACTGGATAAACGGCTGTCCCAGAAGATAAAGCTGCCGGTACATGTGGCGGATGATCCGCTGAGGGCAGTGGTGCGGGGCACCGGCATATCCCTGAAGCATATCGGCAAATACCCCTTCCTGATGCAGTAGGAAAGGTAAAATCCGGAACCCGGTCCTCCGGGACCTGCCGGTTCGCAGCCGGCCCCGGTTTTGGATTTTATTTCAAAATTTCTTGTTGTGAGAAACCTGATCATATTCATAAGGCGGTATTTCAACTTCTTCCTGTTTCTGGTGATTGAGATATTCTGCCTCGTGCTGGTGTTCAGGAACAACAATTATCAGCGCGCTACCGTGCTGAACTCTGCCAACCGGGTTACCGCCGGCCTCTACAAAAAATATAACGCTATCCAGTATTATTTCCACCTGAAAGCCATCAACGACAGTCTCGCGGTGGAAAATGACCGCCTGCGCAACCAGCTGCTGCGGGATTTCCGTACTGCCGATACGCTGGCGGACCAGGTAAAGGAAATATCCGACACCGCCGGCCGCCGCAAGTACCTGTACATGCCGGCCCGTGTGGTGAACAACTCCGTCAACACGCTGGTCAACTACATCACCATAGAGCGGGGATCCGAGGAAGGGGTGACGCCCAACATGGCCGTCATCAGCGCCACGGGCGTGGCCGGTATCGTCCGCAGTGTGAGCGATCATTATGCGGTAGCCATCTCCCTGCTGAACAAAGACAGCCGGATCAGCGCCAGGCTGACCCGTACCGGTAATTTCGGGTCCGTACGCTGGAACGGCCGGAACCCGCGCTACGGCACGCTCACGGATATCCCGCGCAATGTAAAGGTGTACAAGAACGATTCGGTGGTGACCAGCGGCTATTCCACCATTTTCCCGGAAGGGCTGCTGATCGGGTATGTGGAAGGGTTCACCGAACAGAAGTCGAGTAATTTTCATACTATCCGTATCCGTTTTGCCACCGATTTTTACCGGTTGCAATACGTATCGGTGATCCGTAACCTGATGAGCGAGGAACAAAAAAAGCTGGAAGCGTCCGTGCCCCATGAGTAGCCTGATGAAAAATATAATCCGCTTTGTGCTGCTGTTGCTGCTGCAGGTTTTTGTGCTGAATAAAGTGTTGATCCACGAATTTGTCAATCCCTATCTTTACCTGCTGTTCGTGCTGCTGCTGCCTTTCAGCATGCCGCGCGCCGCATTGTTGCTCTGCGGTTTGCTCATGGGGCTTACGCTCGACATGTTTATGAACACGCCGGGCATGCATGCGGCGGCCTGTGTGCTGATCGCGTTCCTCCGGCCTTTTATCATCAACCTGCTCGCTCCCCAGGGCGGATTTGACCTTACGCAGAAAGATCCTTCCGTCACCACCATGGGCTGGGTACCCTTTACGGTCTATGCCACCATCCTGGTGCTGGTGCATCATATCGCCTATTTTGCGCTGGAGGTATATGGCTTTTCCAATCCCCTGTACTTCGTGCTGAAGACGCTGCTGTCTGCGGCGGTGTCGCTCGGCCTCATCCTGGTTTTCGAAATGTTGTTTGCGGTCCGTCCGGGGAAATGAGGACGGCCAACTGGCAAATTGTATGTAGGTTTGTACCCGAAAATTAATTCGTATCCATGCCGGTATATAACCAGTCGAGGAAGAATGTGATCAGGGCATTGTTTATTGCGGTGATCTGTATTCTGGGCCTGCGGCTGTTCTACCTGCAGATCATGGAAAAGAAATACCGTCTGCTGGCCACCGCCCAGGCTATCCAGCGCAAAACGGTATATCCCACCCGCGGGATCATCTACGACCGTAAAGGTCGCGCCGTGGTCAATAACGACGCTCTCTACGACCTGATGGTCACCCCTTCCGAGGTGAAATCCCTGGATACGGCATACTTCTGCAGCCTGCTGAACATCGACATCCCTACCTTCCGGACACGCCTGCATCGCGCCATGGTGCGGAACGGACCGGTGCGCCCTTCCGTATTTGCCCCCCTGTTGCCGCAGGACGTATTTGGCAGGCTGCAGGAAAATATCTACCAGTTTCCGGGATTCGACCTGGTGGAGAGACCGGTGCGGAACTATCCCTTTGGCGTCGGCGCCCATATTTTCGGATTTATCGGCGAGGTTGATTCCAACGTGATCAAACGAAACAGCCTGTACCAGGCGGGTGACTTCATCGGGATAACCGGTCTGGAGCAGACCTATGAACCCATCCTGATGGGACAGCGCGGCGTGAATTACGTGGTGCGCGACGTCCGTAACCGTATCGTTGGCTCTTATGAGAACGGCACCTACGATACGGCGGCCATAGCCGGTAAAAATCTGCACCTGGCGCTGGACATCAAGCTGCAGCAGCTGGGTGAGGAGCTGCTGCACGGCAAGATCGGCAGCATCATTGCGATCGATCCTCAAACCGGCGGTGTGCTCACCATGGTGAGCAGTCCCGAGTTTGACCCAAACGCGCTGAAGGGCGCCGAAAAAGGGAACAATTATATCAAGCTGCTGCGCGACCCCGCCAAGCCCCTGTTCAACCGCGCCATACAGGCTGCCTATCCCCCCGGCTCCACCTTTAAGCCGCTGGATGCGCTGGCGGCGCTCGACCTCGGCGTGATCACCCCGGCATTCGGCATCTCCTGTACCGGCGCTTATTATGGCTGCGGCCGCGTCATGCATTGCACGGAGCACTGGGCCGGCCATTCCCGAGATCTCCGTACGGCCATCGCCTGGTCCTGCAACTCTTATTTCGCGGATATTTACCGGAAGATCATTGACCAGCGGCACAACGTGGTGGCCGGGCTGCAGAGCTGGAAGAAATATATGAATGCCTTCGGGCTGGGGCAGCGCCTGGGCATCGACCTTCCCCATGAAGGCACGGGCAATATCCCGGATACGGGTACCTATAACCGCCTTTTCGGGAAAGGGCACTGGAGCTCCTGCTCCATCATCTCCTGCGCCATCGGACAGGGAGAAGTACTGGAAACGCCGCTGCAGATCGCTAATGCCATGTGCATCATCGGCAATCACGGATACTATTATACGCCGCACTTTGTGGTGAGTGTGGACAACGACTCTTCCCTCCTGAGCCCTTTTCATATAAAGCATACGGTAACGCATATCCCGGACGAGATGTACCAGGTGGTGGTCAACGGCATGGAAGACGTGGTAAAGCAGGGAACGGGCCGGATCGCCCAGATAGAAGGCATTTCCGTTTGCGGTAAAACGGGTACCGCACAGAACCCGCACGGAAAAGACCATTCGCTGTTTGCCGCATTCGCCCCGAAGGATCATCCCCGCATTGCCATCGCGGTGGTGGTGGAAAATGCCGGTTACGGCGCCACCTACGCCGCTCCTATCGCCAGCCTGATGATGGAGCAGTATCTGAAAGATTCCATTCCCTCCGGTCCGCGTACGGAACTGATGAAGCGGATGAAAAATACCACCATCCTGCCCCAGTACCTGCTGGATGAAATGAAGCAGATGAAGGCAAAAGACAGTATCCGCATCGTAAAAAAGGAGCGCAGGGAGAAGGCCCGCGAGGTAGCCGTTAACTGGAAGCCATGAACGACATAAAAGATACTACGCTCACCAAGGGGTTCGACTGGCTGATGATCTATCTGTACATGGCCCTTGTGATCATCGGCCTGCTCTCTATCTATGCCGTGGAGCACCGCGAGGGGGAGACCATCTGGTATGCGCTGACCCATTCGGGCAGCAGCTTTGCCATGCAGCTCAAATGGGCGGGCGTGTCTGCCGTGCTGGCCGTCATCGCCCTGTTGCTGGACAGCAAGTTTTACACGGCCATGGCCAATCTGCTCTACGTCTTTGGCCTCCTCCTCCTGCTGTTGGTGCTGGGCATGGGTACGGATGTCAAGGGATCCCATTCCTGGCTGGTGCTGGGCAGCATCCGGTTTCAGCCGGCGGAGTTTACCAAGCTCTGCACCCTGCTGGCCCTGGCCAAGTATCTTTCGGATACCGAGGTGGATTTTTCAAAGCTGCGCTCCCGTGTGATCGCTTCCGCGATCGTGCTGGCGCCGGCGGTCATCACTGTCCTGCAGAACGAAACGGGGCTGGCGCTGGTATACTGCTGTCTTTTTCTGGTGATGTACCGGGAGGGGCTGCCGGGGGTGCTGCTGGTGATCGCCTTTTCCCTGCTGGTGCTGGTGCTGTCGGCCCTGCTGGTGGATAAAAACATCCTTTTTATCATCTTCACCGTGATCGCAGGACTGGTCATCTGGTTTACCCGGCGGGAGATCAAGCGAAACCGTGCCCGGCTGGCCCTGATCATTCTCATATGGGGCTTCTGCGCCCTCTTTGTGATGTTTGTGGTGCCCTACACGTTTAAGCATATCCTCCAGCCCTACCAGGTATCGCGGATCAACGTTATCCTCGGCAAGGAAGCCAGCCGGGTAGCCGGATACAACGTGCTGCAGTCCAAGATCGCCATCGGGTCAGGCGGATTGACCGGCAAGGGTTATCTGAAGGGTACGCAGACGCGCTTCGACTTTGTGCCCGAGCAGCGGACCGATTTCATCTTCTGTACCATAGGAGAAGATTTCGGCTTTACCGGGAGCATCATACTGCTGCTTATTTACCTGGGTCTGTTGCTGCGTATCGTACAAATAGCCGAGCGGCAGCGATCGGCTTTCAGCCGCATTTATGCTTACGGGGTGGCCTGTATCGTTTTCTTCCATGTGGCCATCAACATCGGGATGACGGTGGGGCTGGCGCCGGTGATCGGGATCACCCTGCCCCTCATCAGCTACGGAGGCTCCTCGCTGCTGACCTTTACGCTGTTGATCTTTATCCTGGTACGGCTCGATGCGGACAGGCAGGTGGTGCTGCGCTGAGCGGCAGGGTTACTTTTTCTGCTCGCCCCTTTGCCGCAGCTCTTTCAGGAGCCGGTTATAAAAATCTCTTTCCGCGCGGTACAGGATCACTACTTTTTGCGGAGGCAGTATTTTCAGAAATTCGCGGTTGTATTTTTTCCGGAGGTCCAGCACTTTTTGCTGGTAGTCGAAATCGGCTTCCAGCTGCTGCCGGGCCTGCGCCGCCGTTGCCTCCTGGGGAGACCCCTGCGCAAGGCGGGCCCGCCGCTGCGCGGCGGTAAGCTGCCGGTAGGCTTTCTGATAGGCGTTGTACACGGGCCAGAATGCCCGGGCCTGCTCGCTGGAAAGATCGAGCCGGCGGGTCAGGTAGGCGATCTTTAGTTTTTCCACCTTTTCCTGCCGGGCGTGATTGTTCCCGGGATGCTGCGTGCCGGACTGGCCGAATGTGTTTGAGACGCTCGTTATCAGTATTCCGCAGGCGATCAGCAAAAATCGGGTCATGGCAGCTGTATTAGGGTAAGGCGGCAGGGGTATCTTCCTGTCCGGAAGCAGGCAGCGCGCCCGTCTCCCCGGTAAAGGCGGCGGGAGAGAGGCTGTTTTCGTCAAGGTTGTTATAAAGGGTCTGCTCGTCCAGCATTTCCGGATGGTCTTCCAGGAAGGATTCTATAGCCTGGCTGGATACCGACGTCAGCTGTTCGCTCAGCCCGGGAGCGGTGCGGGCATGCCATTGCTGTACGGCATATCCCATTGCACCGGCCAGCACGGCTGCCGCAGCCCATTGTGGCCAGCGCCGCCGCCGGGGCATGGATGCTATGCGGCCGCTTGCAGGCAGCCGTTCCCGTATCTGCGCCGGCAGGCCCGCAAAGTAAGCAGCCCCCGGGTCCGCATACACATTGCCGACGGGAAGACCGTCCCCGGATTCTCCGGCTGCTCCGCCGGCCGCGCTCCCGGAGCTTGCGCCGGCCCGCCGGTCCGCTTTTTCCGGAAATTTTTCAAAATAGCCTGCCGGAACGGAAAAAGGAAGCTGCTGCCCCGGGAAAGAGATGTCTTCCCCGCCGGTCAGCAAATGCCACTCCTCAGCTATGGTCTTGGCTTGGTTCATTGGGTGTTGGACCCCGCCCGGCGAAAAAAGTTTAACGTCCGGCGGTTCATAGCGCTGCTTTTATAAAGGCGGATACTTTTTTTACAGCATGGTGATAGGATGCCTTTAACGCGCCTTCGGAGGTCTCCAGGATGCGGCTCATCTCTTCGTAAGGCATTTCGTCGTAGTACCGGAGGTTAAATACCAGCCGCTGCTTTTCCGGCAGCTGCAGAATGGCTTGCTGCAGCCTCCATTCCAGCCTGCCGGGGTCAAAATCCCGCTCAGCCTTCAGCTTTTCGGATAAACCGCCCGTGGTATCGGACAGGGAGAGGGTGCTTCGTTTTTTCTGCTGCTCCAGGAAGGTCAGGCACTCGTTGGTGGCGATGCGGTACAGCCAGGTATAAAGGGCGGCGTTGCCGCGGAAACCGGACAGGTGCGTCCATGCTTTTATAAACACGTTCTGGAGCAGATCGTCGGTATCCTCGTGACTGATGACCATCCGCCGGATATGCCAGTAGAGCCGTTCCTGGTATTTACGGATGATGGCCGTAAAGGCCGCTTCCCGTGTCTCCGGCCGGTGAAATTGCTCCAGCAGCAGTTTATCTTCGTCGAACATAGATACAGTCTACCGGTGAAACGGAAAGCGGCCCGGAAGTCCTTAGCCTTTTTTGCGCTGCATCGCTTTTTCGGCGGCTTCCACGATATTGGGGGTATCCAGGCCGTATTTCTTCAGCAGCTCTGCCGGCTTCCCGCTTTCGCCAAAGGTGTCCCGGGTGCCGATATACTCGATGGGAATAGGCCGGTAGCGGGCGGCTACCTGGGCAATGGCATCGCCCAGCCCCCCGATGATGTTGTGCTCCTCGCAGGTCACCGCGCAGCCCGTCTTCTCGATGGAGCGGCGTACGGCGGCTTCGTCCAGCGGCTTGATGGTATGTATGTTGATCAGCTCCACGCTGTAGCCTTTTTCTTCGAGGATACGGCCTGCTTCCACGGCTTTCCATACAAGATGGCCGCAGGCAAAAAGGGTAATGTCGGTGCCCTCGCTCAGTACCTGGGCCTTGCCCAGCTCGAACGGCTGGTTCTCCGGCGTGAAGTTGGGCCATTTGGGCCTTCCGAAACGCAGATACACCGGTCCGTCGTAATCGGCAATGGCGATGGTGGCCGCCTTGGTCTGGTTGAAGTCGCAGGGCACTACAACAGCCATGCCCGGCAGCATCTTCATCAGGCCGATATCTTCCAGTATCTGGTGGGTGGCCCCGTCCTCACCCAGGGTAAGCCCGGCATGAGAGGCGCATATCTTCACATTCTTACCGGAGTAGGCAACGGACTGCCGTATCTGATCGTAGACGCGGCCGGTGGAAAAATTGGCAAATGTAGTGGTATAAGGTATTTTGCCCCCTATGGTAAGACCGGCGGCGATACCCATCATGTTGGCTTCGGCGATGCCGCACTGGAAAAAACGATCGGGAAAATCTTTGATAAAAGGAGCGAGCTTCAGCGATCCGGCCAGATCGGCGGTGAGTACCACCACATCTTTATTTTTCTTTCCTAATTCATAAATGCCTTCGCCGAAACCGCCGCGTGTTTCTTTTTCGTTAAGTACCTGGATGTCTTTTAACATAATTGCGTTTGATTGAGCTTGGTTTATTCGGTAGCGCGCTAAGATAGCGAATTGTTTTCTTTCAGGTGCAACTCCCATTGCCAGGCGGTACGCATCATGTCCTCGATGTTGTAGCGCGGCTCCCAGCCCAGCAGCTGCCGTGCCCGGGTATTGTCGGCGTATATGGCCTCCACATCGCCGGGGCGGCGGGGTCCCATGGTGTAGTTGAGCTTTTCCCCGGAGACCTTCTCAAAGGCCCGGATGGCCTCCAGTACAGATACTCCTTTGCCGATACCCAGGTTAAAGATCTCGTAGTTGGAGGCATTTTTTCCTTCGATGAGATACTGGAGGGCCCGGGTATGCGCATTGGCAATGTCCATGACGTGTATATAATCCCGTATGCCGGAGCCGTCGCGCGTGTTATAGTCATCGCCCCATACCTTCATCTCCGGCAGCTTCCCTGCGGCGGTCTGGGTGATCACCGGCACCAGGTTGTCCGGCTTCCCGAGGGGCAGCTCCCCGATCTCGATGGAGGGATGGGCGCCGACGGGGTTGAAGTACCGGAGCAGCACGTTATTCCCGGAATAGGCCCTGGCATAGTCGAAGATGATCTGCTCTCCCATTTGTTTGGTCCGGGCGTAGGGCGACTGCGCCTCTCCCAGCGGGGTATCTTCCGCAACGGGCAGGGCTACGGTGTTGCCGTATACCGAGCAGGAGGAGGAAAAAACAAAGTTGGGTATTTTATAGTCCCTCACACAGCGCAGCACATTGATCAGCGATTCCAGGTTGTTGTGAAAATACAGCAGGGGCCGCGCCACGGATTCGGGGACGGTCTTGTAGGCGGCAAAATGAATGATGCCGACCATATCGCGGTTTTCCTGGAAGACGGCGCCCGTATCGTCAAAGTTGCACAGGTCTACCTTGTAATTTTTTATCTTATGGCCCGTGATCCTTTCGATGCCGTCCAGCAGGGCCGTTGTGGATCTCGAGTTGTTGTCCACCGATATCACTTCAAAGCCGTGATCGATAAGATCTACAATGGTGTGCGCGCCGATATATCCGCAGCCACCGGTAACGAGTACTTTACGCATAGTTGATGAGTTGATCATTCATGATTAAGATTGATGGTCTTCCGGGCTGGCTTTGCCCTGGCGGTTCAGGTTACGGGCCGTCCTGCAATGTCCGTCAGGTACCGACCGTACCCGCTTTTCAGCAGGGGTTCCGCTATTTTTATCAGTTGTGCTTTACTTATAAATCCCTTCCGGTAGGCGATCTCTTCGATGCAGGCGATGCGGATGCCCTGACGCTGCTCGATGACCTGCACGAAATTGGCGGCCTGCATCAGGGAATCAAAGGTGCCGGTATCCAGCCAGGCAGTGCCCCGGTCCATGATGGAAACCCTGAGCTTGCCGCGGCGGAGGTAGGCTTTGTTGATGTCGGTGATCTCATACTCACCGCGTGCGCTGGGCTGCAGGCTGCGGGCAATGTCGATCACCTCGTTGTCATAAAAGTAGAGACCGGGTACAGCGTAGTTCGACTTGGGCTTTGCCGGTTTTTCCTCGATGGAGACGGCTTTCCGGTTTTCATCGAATTCCACCACGCCGTACCGTTCGGGGTCGGAGACGTGATAGGCATATACGATACCCCCGTCGGGGTCCACATTGTTCTGCAGCTGCTCTTCCAGCCCGGTGCCGTAAAAGATATTATCGCCCAGTACGAGGGCCACCTTTTCCCCGCCGATAAAAGAGGCGCCGATCACAAAGGCCTGCGCCAGCCCGTTGGGGACGGCCTGTTCGGCATAGGAAAGCGCCAGCCCGTAATCCTCGCCGGTCCCCAGCAGCCGTTGAAACAGCGGCAGGTCCTGGGGGGTAGAGATGATGAGGATCTCCCGGATCCCGGCCATCATGAGGACGGACAGGGGATAATAGATCATCGGCTTATCATACACGGGCATGATCTGCTTGCTGATGGCATAGGTGATCGGGTGTAAACGGGTTCCGGAGCCTCCGGCCAGGATGATTCCCCTCATTTGCTTTTTTTGAAGGTACAAAAATAGGGGGATAATTTGGATTGCCAACCCCGAGCGCCCCCGGCCCCCGCCTCAGGCGGGAAATAGAGGAGAAGGGTTAAAGGTTAAAGGCGAAAGGTTAAAGGTGAAGGGTGAAAGGCATTTTTAGGTTTAAGGTTCAAGCCTAACGTCTAAGGTTTCCCTTCAGGCAGATCAACTTTAGACTCCGAAACCTCAAACGGGAAACCAGAAACCTCAAACGGGAAACCGCTTTCTCTTATTTCACAAAAAGGTTAATGAGGGCGTACAGCCCGGCGGCCAGCAGCGCGCTCACGGGGATGGTCAGCACCCAGGCCCACAGCAGGTTGATGGTCACGCCCCAGCGCACGGCAGACAGCCGTTTGATGGCGCCGACGCCCATGATGGCGCCGGTGGTGGTATGGGTGGTGCTGACGGGAATGCCGAGGAAAGAGGTCAGGGACAGGGTGATCGCCCCGGCGGTTTCGGCGGAAAAACCTTCGAAAGGCGTCAGCTTGGTGATCTTCTGGCCCATCGTTTTTACGATTCTCCATCCGCCGATCATGGTACCGAAGGCCATGGCGAACTGGCAGGCATACATCACCCATTCGGGGATGGGCGCCGTAGCGGATATCATCTGCGCGGCAATGAGGGCGATATAGATGATGCCCATGGACTTCTGCGCATCGTTTGCGCCGTGGGCGAGGCTGATAGCCGCGGAGGATACCAGCTGCAGCCGGCGGAAGTATTTGTCCACCCTTGAAGGCACCGCCCGCC
This sequence comes from Compostibacter hankyongensis, assembly GCF_039541075.1. Classification (NCBI taxonomy): domain Bacteria; kingdom Pseudomonadati; phylum Bacteroidota; class Chitinophagia; order Chitinophagales; family Chitinophagaceae; genus Compostibacter; species Compostibacter hankyongensis. The sequence continues at coordinate 484,648 of NZ_BAABFN010000001.1, forward strand.
GGCAGATATTGGTGATGATCACCGAAAGGACCAGCGCGATGATCATACCGATCAGCGGGGCAAGTACGATAAAGGCGGATATCTTTGCGATACCGCCGATAACGATGGAGCTGAAGCCGGCCTTGGCGATGGCCGCCCCGGCAAAGCCGCCGATGAGGGTATGCGAAGAGCTGGAAGGTATGCCGAACCACCAGGTGAACAGGTTCCAGCAGATGGCGGCCAGTATGCCGGCCAGGATGACGGTGAGCGTCACCGCGTCCTGATGGACAATGCCCTTCGCCACCTCCTGCGCTACATGCAACGGGAAGAAATGGATAGCTACATAGTTGAAGATAGCGGCCCAGATCACGGCCGCCGCAGGCGAAAGCACCTTGGTGGACACCACGGTGGCAATAGAGTTGGCTGCATCATGAAATCCGTTGATCAGATCGAAAAAAAGCGTCAGTACGATAACGATGATCAGTAAGGTCATGGTGAAATATTGGACCGTTAGCCCGCCGTGCCGCCTTGATGCGGCCGGTTAACCGGCTTATGCATATTTGATAATAATGGATTCCAGTACGTTGGCCGCGTCTTCGCATTTGTCGGTAGCGGTTTCCAGCGACTGCAGGATTTCTCTTTTCTTGATCACCGTCACGGCGTCCCTTTCGTTTTCAAAAAGGTCGGCCACGGCGCTGTCGTAAACATCGTCGGCATGGTTCTCCAGGCTGTTGATCCTTACGCAGGCATCGGTGATGTTGCGCAGGTTCTTCATGTTGCGCAGCTCGTGCACTCCCTTTTTCAGCTCCGCCACCGCCTCGCAGATCAGCCCCGCCAGCTTGGAAATGCTGTAATGCGGCTGGGTGATCTTGTACAGCTGCAGCCGCTTGGCGGCGCCGTGGATAAAGTCGGCCACATCGTCCAGCGTGGAGGCCAGATAATGGATATCCTCCCGGTCGAAGGGGGTGATAAAATTCTGCCCCAGCTCTACAAATATCTTGTGGGTGAGGTCGTCATTGACATGTTCAAGGTGCTCGATCTGCTTAAAAAGCTCGCTGCGCTTGTCGCCGGCGGTGGCATCCACCGCCTCCTGCAGCAGCAGGCCCATCTGCACCAGCACATCGGTAACCTGCTCAAAGAGCTGATAAAAGACCCGGTCCTTGGGGAGGAAGATTTTTATAACAGAATTGAAGTTCATGCGTCGGGTTTAAAAGCTGCCGCAAAAATAGAATTGACCTTATGAAAGTAAGTACTTTTCGGGATATTTAATAATAAGTTAACATTGAGGTAATATAGAAATAATATAAAGAATGGTCCTTGCAGGGCAGAAACGCATATATGGATACACAACCCAGGGAAGTAGAGCTGGTGGTGATTTCTGACATACATCTCGGCATCTACGGCTGCCATGCCAAAGAGCTCTGCCGCTATCTTTCGGGTATCCGGCCCCGTATCCTGATCCTTAACGGCGATATCATCGACATCTGGCAGTTCAGCAAACGCTATTTCCCCAAATCCCATACCCGTGTTGTCCGGAAGATCCTGAAGCTGGCCGGCAACGGCACGCAGGTATATTACCTCACCGGCAATCACGATGAGGCCCTGCGCAAATACGCCGGCTTCTCGCTGGGTAATCTTACGGTGGACAATAAGCTGCTGCTTACGCTGAACGGAAAGACGCACTGGTTTTTTCACGGCGATGTATTCGATCTCACGATGCAGCATTCCCGCTGGCTGGCGAAGCTGGGGGGCAAAGGCTATGACCTGCTGATCATCCTGAACCGGTGGGTCAACGTGCTGCTCGAAAGGCTGGGAAAAGAAAAGATGTCTTTTTCCAAAAAGGTAAAGGCAGGGGTAAAAAAAGCGGTGCAGTTTATCTCCGATTTTGAGAATACGGTAGCCGAGATCGCCGCAGATAAACACTTTGATGTCGTCTGCTGCGGGCATATCCATCAGCCCTGTATAAAAGAGATATCTTCCGGAGAGCATACGGTGCTGTATCTCAACTCAGGCGACTGGGTGGAGAGCCTTACCGCGCTGGAATATCATAACGGGCAGTGGGAACTGTACCGCCACCCGGCGGAAGAGCAGGCCCCGGCGGTGGTCGAGGACGAGGATGAACCCCTCTCCGCAGAGATCTTTCCCCTGCCGTTCCCCCTGCCATCCGTAGGGAAGTAATGTCCGAACTCCCTGCTAATCATAACAATTTATTTACTTCCTGATAAGGATATCTTAATCCGGATAATGTTTTTTTGTATACAAATCGGTAATAACTTATTCTGTCGTTTATTCAAACCGGTTAGATCATGCGGATACTGAAGTTGCATCCTTTAATGACGGTGTCTTTGCTACAGATGCAGGTGAGGCAGTTGCTGCATTGCAACGTGGTGGTATACCATACCAGCCAGCTGGCCTATGCCTGGGAGACCTTGCGGGATACCGGGTTCGAAGGAGATGAGATGACGGAGTACCCCATCGACGAAACCATGAGCGTGCGCGAATTTGAGATGATGATAGAGGACCGGTTTAATATCAGCCTGGAGCTGAGCAACCAGCGTGAATCTCCTTTTAGCAATAAGAGCCTGAAGCTGTATCAGCTGACCGCCGGTAATACATCTTCTCCCGGCAGGGAATGCCGGGCCTGAGCCGTTTTCCCCTGTTGCGGCTGCCCCTCGGCGGCCTGTCTTGCCGTGCACGAAATCATGATCTGTTAACATTAAGGTAACAAAACCGTAACATACCCCCTCTACTTTTGCCCTGTATTAAAACGTTATCCTGTGAAGGAAAAAATCACGCTAAAATGCCGATGGGCATGCCTTTTTTTACCCTCCTTATTTCTTTATAGCGCCGTCCTTGCCCAGGGAACGGGCAAGATTGGCGGCAAGATTACGGATAAGCCTACCGGTAATCCCCTGATCGGTGTTACCGTCCTGGTGGACGGCAGCGCCAGCGGCGCTATTACCGACGTCCAGGGCGGCTATGTTATCAGCGGCATCTCGGCCGGCAGTCATACGGTAACGGTGAAGTATATAGGTTATGCTACAAAATCCATTTCCGATGTAATGGTGAAGGACGGGGCGGTGACCACGCTGGATGTAGTGATGGATGAACCGTCTTCCGAGTCTTTAAAGGAAGTAGTGATCACCTCTTCCTACCGGCAGGAATCGGTGACCTCGCTGCTGGTCAACCAGAAGAACAGCATGAGCGTTTCCAGCGGCATCTCTGCCGATCAGATTTCCAGGTCTCCGGACAAGAATATCGGACAGGTATTAAAACGGGTAAGCGGCGCCAGCATCCAGGATAATAAATTTGTGGTGGTCCGCGGGCTGAACGATCGTTATAACAATGCCACGCTCAACAACGTGTTGCTGCCCAGCTCCGAACCCGACCGGAAAGCGTTTTCTTTTGATATCATTCCTTCCGGCCTTATCGATAATGTGGTGATCAACAAAACCGCCCTGCCCGACAAACCGGGAGATTTTGCCGGCGGTCTGATCCAGATCCATACAAAGGACTTCCCTGAGCAGCAGTTTTTCAGCTTTACCCTGGGGACCTCCTATAATACCATCTCCACCTTTAAAGATGTGCTCTCCGGTAAACGCACAGCCCGGAATTTCGTGGGATTTGACGATGGGTCCCATCGCCTGCCGGACGGCGTTCCCGCTGATCAGAAGGCCTTCAACGGACTGAGCGGCGCTGCGCAGGACCGGATGAACCGGTCCTTTGAGAACACCTGGCAGATCAATCCCCGGAAAGGCCTGCCCGCCGGTAACTTCCAGTTTACCATGGGGAAGACCTTTTATGGAAAAACCAACAGCAACCGCAAGCTGGGCTTTATCCTGTCGGTTACGGATAATTACAGCGAGACCAACCAGCTCGCGGAAAGAAGCGACTACAACATCGATACAAAATCCTTTAATTACCACCTTTTGGACACGACGGGAACTTTCCAGTCCTCTTTCGGAGCGCTGGCCAATATTGCCTACAGCAACGGTCGGTCCACCATCTCATTCAAGAACCTCTATAACCGGGTATACAACGATCAGACCATCATCCGTCACCGCGCTACCGATCCCCAGCCGCCTTTTCATTATGTGACCTATGCCAATTTTCACAACCTCACCGAACGTTCCCTGTATTCAGGAACCCTGGAAGGGCTGCATGCCGTGGGCGGAAACGATATCCGTATCAACTGGAGCCTCAATTACTCCGGACTGGAGCGTCTTGAACCCGATTCCCGCATTGTCAATTATACCAATGACCATGCTATCGTGGACCAGCCGGTAAACGGCGGCAGCTCGCGTTCTTTCTCCAATGTAAATGACAACATCTATAACGGACAGGTAGCCGTATCCTTTCCCTTTAAGATAGACGCCCTGAGCCAGGAGCTGAAGATCGGGGGACTCACCCAGTACCGCGACCGCAAGGCCAACTACCGCCCGCTGTCCTACCACAGAAGCAGCAGCTTTCCCTTTGATCAGCTGACCCTGCCTCCTTATCTGTTGTTTGCTCCGGAAAACCTGGGCAGTGAAGGACTGTATCTCCGGGACGACAGTTCCCCCGAAAACAAATACGAGGCGAATTCGTTCCTGAAGAGCGGCTTTGCCATGCTGCAGAACGAGCTGGGAAAGAAGCTGAAGCTGATCTGGGGATTCCGTTTTGAATCGTACCATCAGGAGCTGGCCCCCGTCTCTGAAAAAACAGGTATCCGTACCACAGATACTACCTACAACAGCCTGCTGCCCTCCGTGAACCTGATCTATGCGCTGAACAAGAAGACAAACCTGCGGGCCTCCTATTCCAATACGGTGGCGCGTCCTGAGCTTCGTGAGATAGCTTCCTACAGCTTTTACGATTTCCTCAATTCCGCTTCGGTATTCGGCAATCCCCGGCTCAGACAGACCCGGATCACCAATATCGACCTGCGCTATGAGTGGTATCCCAGAGCAGGAGAAACGGTGAATGCCGCCCTGTTTTATAAAAAGTTTAAGGATCCTATCTCGGAATCATGGGCCAGCCAGGATAACAATGACCGTACCTATATCAACCTGAACGATGCGGTGTCCTATGGAGCTGAGGTAGAGCTCAGAAAAGACCTGGCTTTTGTGCTGGGCGACTGGGGTAAGAACTCCTTTCTCTCCCTGAACGGATCGTACATCTACTCCCGTATAAAAAACCCCAACAGCAGCAACCAGCGGAATGTCAACGGCGATACGCGCCCCCTGCCCGGACAGTCGCCCTACCTGGTGAATATTGGCCTGCAGATCGGGGATCCAGGGAATACTTTTTCAGCTACCATACTGTATAACCGCACCGGCGAAAGGATCAATACCGTAGGCGACGACAGCAGTAACAAGCTGGATATTTTTGAAGCCCCGCGCAACCAGCTGGATGTGCAGCTGAGAAAGAAGGTCTTTCATCAGAACGGGGAAGTAAAGCTTGGCTTTTCGAATCTGCTGAATGCCAACTATCTCCTGTATCAGAACAAGAACGACAAAAAAAGCTATCAGCGCGGCGATTATACTTATTATAAATACAGGCTGGGCACCGATATCTCGCTTTCCCTGAACTATACGATAAAATAAGCCAAAGCCCGGCCCGTAACATTAAGATCATCTTGCATTAACAGTTTGTTTAAAACCAATCCTGAATTTTAAAGCGTAAAAACGTCTTTTTATGAAGAAAGTATTGATTTACCTCATGGTCTGTACGGGTGTGCTGACCGTTTTTTCGGCCTGTAACAAGGATAATGACCCGGTCTGCGAGGGTTGTAACGAAGGCGGCGATTCCACCGGCAACGGGCAGGACTCCGCGAAAGTGGCCCTCCTCGTCGGAAAAATTGATCATGACCGCACCCTGTCTGCCGATACGGTATATGTGATGCGCACTTATGTGTATGTGGTTGACGGCGCCACCCTCACCATTGAACCCGGTACCGTTATCCTGGGCGGACAGGAATCTCCCACCAAGGGCGGCACCCTGTTCATCACCCGTGGTTCCAAGCTGGTGGCCAAGGGCACTGCAGACAATCCCATTGTATTTACTTCTGAAAAGCCGGTAGGCCAGCGCAAGAGCGGCGACTGGGGCGGTATCGTATTCCTGGGTAAGGCCTCCACCAACCGCGACCTCACCAAGCGTAAGCCGGAAGGCGTGGAAGGCGCCGACCAGAGCGTAGACCTGGTTTACGGCGACGATAATAACAATTTCAAGGATGACGATAATTCCGGAACGCTCGAATATGTGCGTGTGGAATTCGGGGGGATCGCCCTCGCTTCTACCAAGGACAGCGAAATCAACGGCGTTACCTTTTACGGGGTCGGCAGCGGAACTACTGTAGACCACGTGCAGGTAAGTTATTCCGGGGACGATGCCTATGAATGGTTCGGCGGTACCGTGAATGTAAAGAACCTGGTAGCCTTCGGCACCCTGGATGATAACTTTGACATGGACAGCGGCTTCCGCGGCAAGATGCAGTTCCTGCTGGCCCTGCTGGATCCCACGAAATCCGACGTGGTAAGTCTTTCCAACGGTATGGAAGTGGATAACCTGAACGGCGCCAATACGGCTACGCCCTTTACCCATCCGATGATCTCCAACTTTACGCTGGCAGGACCGGGCAATGCAACCGGTGATGGGGACAACTTCTATTCCGGTGCACGCTGGAGAAGAGGCGCCACCTTTGAGGTAGCCAACTCCGTTTACAGCGGCATGCCCGTCGCCATCGACGTGGAAAGCGAAACCGCCCAGAAGAAGCTGCAGGACGGCACCTCTTCCATCAAAAACTCTATTCTGCAGGCCAGCGGTATCAGCCCGATAACGGATCAGCGCGGCAACGGCAGCACGCCGATCGGCCCTGTGATGTTTGATGCCGACAACAAAGACGGCTCCATCTTAAGCGCTACGGATATCTGCGACCTTATCCTGAAGGCCGCAAACAAGAACGATACGGTTTCCAAACAATCCGATGTGTTTGTAAACGTACCCTCGGTGAGCGATTACAAAGCCTCCAACACCGACTTTAAGCTGAAGACGGATAAAGCCGCCATGTTTGACGGAAGTTTCAACGATGCGTTCTTCGACAAGGTAAATTATGTCGGCGCCGTAGACCCTGCCGATCCCTGGACCGCTGAAAAATGGATCAACTGGGACCCGCAGCATACCGAATACCCGGCCGCTACCCAGCAGTAGGAATAAAGCGTATTACTTTACCGCGCATTTATCCTTCACACATATATACGTTTAGTGCAGCAATGCCCCCTCTTCAGGGGGCATTTGCATTTAAGGCTTCTTCCTGCTATAAAGGACCCGGCCGGCGGGCCGAACTGTTCCGCAAGCTTGTAGCAGCCCTTTCTTCCCATGGCTTTCCGGCCTCCCTTTTTTCCGCGTCCGGCGCATCTTTACAGGCGTCTGCCGCTACCGAAAAAGGCAGCAATCTATTTCTGGCACAGATATTGGTTTTTTAGTAATGTATTAACCCTTTATCCTGCGAAATAACGCCGCTACAGGCGTCGTCGCGGAGACAGACGGAAATATAAAAGGAGAGATGTCATGGATGCCAGAATATTAAACCGAAAATGGAGGGAGCTGAAATGGGCGCTCCGGCAGCGGTACATACAGCTTACCGACGAGGATGTATTGCTGATCCGGGGTGAAGAAGAGCAGCTTATGGAGCGGTTGCAGCACAAGCTGGGAAAAAACGGACAGGAGCTGAATGCCCTGCTTGCGGATCTTATTCTGTCAGAGCATTGTCAGCAGCATTGGTGAATGAGGGCATATTTCCGCCGGAGCCGGGGCGGCGCAAAAGGCGTCTATTCCCGGCCGACCTTGAGGGTGAATCCGAAGGTGGAGCCGATATCCGGTTTGCTGCGGACGTTGATGGTTTGTCCGTGTGCTTCGATGATGTGCTTTACGATAGCCAGCCCCAGACCGGTACCGCCGGCTTCGCGGCTGCGGGCCTTATCCGTTCGGTAAAAACGTTCAAATACCCGGGGCAGGTGTTCTTCGGGGATGCCGATGCCGTTGTCGGAAAGCTCCACGAGGATGCGTTGTCCGTCTGTATTGTAAAAGCTGGCCATGGTATGCCCTTCGTGCTTTCCGTACTTGATGGAATTGTCCAGCAGGTTGATGAGCACCTGGCGTATCTTTTCCTTATCCGCATATACCGGAAGGGGCGGAGCTTCGCAGCCTTTCTTGATGGAGAAACGCACTCCCCTGTTTTTTGCTTTTAGCGAAAGCGTATCGAAAACATCCCTGACGAGGTCCTGTATGACAAATACTTCAGGGTCCAGCTGGTTTTCCCCGCTTTCGAGGCGGGATATTTCATCCAGGTCGTCGATCAGCCGGCAAAGCCGGTCGATATTTTTGGTGGCGTTCCGGAGAAAGGTCTTGTTTACTTCGGGATCTTCGAGCGCGCCGTCCAGCAGGGTATGGATATAACCCTGGATGGCGAACACGGGGGTTTTCAGCTCATGGGCCAGGTTCAGCAGGAATTCTTTCCGGAATTTTTCATTACGCTGCAGGCTGGCGATCTCCTCCCGCTTCTGGATGGCCCATTTTTCCACATCTTTGCTGACTTCCTCGATGCTCTTTTGCGGCAGCACATTTTTGTTGAAAAACTCTTCCTGCCGGGTGGCCTTCGTCTGGTGAATAAACTTGTAGATGAGCTTGATCTTGCGGTAAATAAATTTCCGCAGGCTGTTCAGAAAGAAAATATAGGAAAGCAGAAAAGAGACGGCGAAAGCGCTCAGGAACCCTGTCCACGATGCTTTGAGCAAAAGGCTGCACAGGGCCAGCAGCAGGGCCAGCAGCAGGGCGGTATAAAAAGCGATCTTCTGGGGAGAGGTATTTTTGCTGCTGATCATGTCCGCGGTATATACATTCTGTAAACCTATGATAAATCGGGGGAACCGCCAAAGGAGGGACCGCCCTTACATCATCAGGTCGAATTTATATCCCACCCCTTTTACCGTGGTCAGGAGGTCGGCGCCGATCTTTTGCCGGATCTTGCGGACATGCACATCGATGGTGCGGTTGCCCACGATGACCTCGGTGCCCCAGACCTGGCTGAGGATTTCGTTGCGGAGGAATACCCTTCCGGGTTTGGAGGCCAGCAGCTCCAGCAGCTCAAACTCTTTTTTGGCCAGGGCAATATCCCTGTCCTTGTAGCTGACATTGAATTTATCGCGGTCGATGACCAGGTCGCCGATACGGATGACTTTTTCTTCTTCCTTGTTCAGCCTGCGAAACAGGGCATTGACACGGCTCACCAGCAAACGCGGCTTGATGGGCTTCGTGATGTAATCGTCGGCTCCGATATTAAGACCCTCTACTTCCGATTTTTCATCCCCCAGTGCGGTCAGGAACAGGATCAGCGTTTCCTGGAACGCCGGCAGGCGGCGCAGCTCCCGGCAGGCGTCCATGCCGTTTTTGTTGGGCATCATGATATCGAGGATGATCAGGTCGGGATTAAAACGCTTTGCCTTTTCCAAGGCTTCTTCCCCGTCCCTGGCAGTAGCGGTTTCATACCCCGAGATCTGCAGGTTGTAACTGATGATCTCCAGAATATCCGCCTCATCATCCACGATCAGAATTTTCCCTCCTTCCTGGGCCATTGGCATAAGATGATGTTAAAAAGAACACCCAAAATTAACATTCCCCTGTAAAACGGCCTTGAAAAATAACATTACGAAATTGTTAAATCCCCGGCCGGCGGGTTTTCCGGGGTGATTTTCCCGTGAAACGCCGCATTTTCAGCTGTTTTTCGTTTCAGAAATTCGGGAAGCCCGTAAATTGGTAATAAATTTGCATCAAAGAGCAGAAAAACCGGTACAGATGAAGCAGTTATCCTTTGTGGTATTATTTTTTTCCCTCACGGCGACCCTGCCCCTGCGGGCGTCCATATGGCAGGATACGAGCGGCGTAGCCGTTCCCATACGCCTGCAGTACTGGCACGACCTCATCGGCAAACAGCAGGAAGCCGCCCTGCAGCTGAACGGGAAAGTAAAGGGAGAAGTGAACGTATCGGATGATAAAACCGTTAATCTGCAGGTAACGGATGCCCTGATCCGCCAGGTCAACGAGATGCGCACCGAAATAGAGGGCTCTGATCTCGAGTTCCGGAAACAGGTGATTTACCTGAGCGGGCTGTACAACATGCTGCGGGTGTACAATTATGAGCGCCGCTTCGGCATGATAGACGCTGCGCTGGCCCCCGAGCTGGTGGAGAACTTCCGGAGCATGATGGCGGCGGACCGCAGCGGGAAGAGCATCGCCCCGTATGTGGAGCAGGTCTCCTACGATGTGGGTGAGATCAACGTGCAGGTGTTTAACCAGAACTACGGCTACCGGGTGGCGCGGTATATCCTGTTCCGCAAATATGCGGATCTGCATCCGAACGAGGTGCTGCCCAAGCTGCGGACCATCTATGCGGATTTTGTCAACGAACCATACACCGATACCCTGATTGCGAAGGTGGCTCACCTGTATCCCGAGCAGGTATACAACTATGCAACCTCCAGTACCCCGCTCGGCTCGAAGGTCCGCGGGAACAACGATCCCCTGGTGAAGGCCATCGTGAAGATAGGCCAATCCAACTACGCCATACGTCTGCTTTCCTTTGTGGAATACATCGCCAACGGCACCTATACCATTGCCGAGCTGCAGAAAGTGGCTGCCGATGACGATGCCTTCTACAAGCTGGTGGTGAAGACCAAGATCGACATGGACAAACGCCAGCTCGAAGGCGCCCATCCCATCGGGATGAAGGCCATGCAGTACAATATAAAAACCCGTGCCCTGAAATATATCCGCCTGGTCAACGACCTGCACGAAAGTCCCGACCGCGTCCGGTTCGGCTCGGTAGATAAGTTTACGCCGCAGGAAATCTATTACGTGCTGATCAACGGGCAGGAAGAGCTGTATACCTCCAGCTATGTCGGCCTGTTCAAACGGATGATGGAGCGGATGAAACCCCCGAAAGGTGACGAGTTCCTGATGTCCGTGATCTTCGACCGTTTCCGGAAGTTCCTGACCATGGCGGCAGCCTATAATACCCTGGATCCCTTCCTGAGATCCATGGACCAGCAGAATGCGAACCTGCTCATGCAGAAATTCGTCAGTGACCTGCAGTACAGCGAAGGGCTGGAAGATGCCGTGGATGTGGCGGATGCTTTTGGCAGCATCAAAGACTCCAGCCTGCTGCGGTACCTGCAGCAGGAAGTCGCACAGAACTACCGGCAGATGATGTCCGAAGGGAACGAGCGCGGAAAGGTGATCTATGGCCTGCTGTCCAGCCTGTTCAACACACGGGAAAGCTCCGGCAAGGATAAGGAATGGTCCAATGCCATGGCTTCGAAGCTGAACCTGCCCCCCATCGATTATATTCCCTTTGCCAACCTGGAAACAGAAGGACGCGTATACCAGCAGGTGTTCTTTTACGGGGACAAAGACGGTTTTGAATCCTATAACAGCTTCCTGACCAGCTTCCGGAACGGTAACTGGAAGATCACCAACAGCAAGTACTGGACCACGCTCGCCTCGGTAAAAGGCAAGCCCACCACCATCTTTGCGAAGAAGCCGCAATCAGACGCCGACGAAGATGAGAAAGGCATGACGGAGCTGCGCAATTATCTCGAAGCAAAGAACATCCACCCCACCGTATACATCCACCGCGGCCACAGCTATCATGTCAACGCCACCATTGCGCAGCTGCAGAGTACGGCCAAGCTGGTGATCCTGGGCTCCTGCGGCGGGTACAACAGTCTGGCGGGCGTGCTCAACGTGGCCCCGGATGCACAGATCATTTCCTCCAAGCAAACCGGCTCCATGCATGTCAACGAACCGATCATCCGGACCATCGAGGATGTGATCCGCAGCGGAAAGAACCTGGACTGGATCGACATGTGGAATAAGCTGGGCGCGCAGTTCAAGAGCAGCCCCAGCTATTATGAGCTTTTCCAGGACTATATCCCTCCGCACAAGAACCTCGGCGCCATCTTTATCAAAGCCTATAAGAAGCTCATGAAAGAAGACGTGCCGGTGGATACGGCAGAAGAGGCCGCGGGAGGGCGGGACCAGGAGTAAGGTCATTATTAGTATCTTTGTGTTGTTCTAAACAACAAAGGCCCTTACCTGTGGAAGTTCCCGTTCCCAAAAAAGTGTTTGATACCCGCCTGCTACGGCGGGTATTTTCCTTTGCTACCCCTTACCGCTGGCAGCTCTGGACCGCTGTGGCGCTGACCGTGGTGCTGGCCGTCTTCGCGCCCCTGCGCCCCTATCTTATCCAGGTGACGGTAGACCGGTATATCACCGGCAAGCTGCTGCAGATGGTCGTCAACATCACCCTGATCCAGATCGGGCTGCTGCTGCTGGAAACCGCCTTCCGCTTTACCTTCAGCTATCTTACCAGCTGGCTGGGACAGACCGTGGTGAAGGACCTGCGCATGACGGTCTTTAACAAGATCATCGGACTGAATCTCGCCTACTTTGACCGCACGCCTATCGGTACCCTTACCACCCGTACCATCAACGATATAGAAGCGATCAACGATATTTTTTCGGAAGGGCTGATCTCCATCATCTCCGATTTGCTGATGATCGCTTCCATACTGGCCGTGATGTTTGTGACCGACTGGCGGCTGACGCTCGTCAGCCTCAGCATCTTCCCGGTGCTGATCTTTGCCACCTATATCTTTAAGGAAAGCGTCAACAAGTCCTTCTTCCGGGTACGCAATGCCATCGCCGACCTGAATGCCTTTGTGCAGGAGCATATCACGGGCATGTTCGTGGTGCAGGCGTTTGCGGCGGAGGACAAGGAATATGACAGGTTCAGCGCCATCAACCGGCGGCACCGCAAGGCCAATATCGATGCCATCTTTGCCTATTCCGTATTTTTCCCGGTGGTGGAGATCATCTCGGCGGTCTCCCTCGGGTTGCTGGTATGGTACGGCGCCGCCCGGGTGCTGGATTACCACGGCTCTTTCGGGGTGATCATCAGCTTTGTGATGTACATCAACCTGGTCTTCCGGCCCCTGCGTACTTTGGCGGACAAGTTCAACACCCTGCAGATGGGTATGGTGGCCGGGGAGCGGGTGTTCCGGGTGCTGGACAGCGACGACTATATCAACAATGAGGGAACCCACACGGCCGCCCGGATACAGGGCGGGGTGGTTTTCGACCATGTCTGGTTTGCCTACCGCAGCGGCCACGACGTGCTCCGGGACATCTCCTTCCGGATCCGGCCGGGGGATACGCTGGCCATCGTCGGGCATACCGGTTCCGGCAAAACGACCATTATCAGCATCCTGAACCGGCTTTACGAAATACAGCGGGGCCGTATTCTTATCGACGGGGTCGACCTGCGGCAGTATGAGCTGCACGCCCTGCGCAGCAAAATGGGGATCGTGCTGCAGGATGTCTTTCTTTTCTCGGGCTCCATCCTGGAAAATATCACCCTGCGCAACCCGGGTGTTTCGAGAAAGCAGGTAGAGGAGGCGGCCCGTATGATCGGGCTGCACGATTTTATTATGCAGCTGCCCGGCAATTATGATTATAATGTCATGGAGCGGGGCAGCACCCTCTCCCTGGGACAGCGGCAGCTGATCTCGTTCGTCCGGGCTCTCCTCTATGATCCGACCATCCTGGTGCTGGACGAAGCCACCTCCTCGGTAGATACGGGGTCGGAGCTGCTGATCCGGGAGGCCACCGAAAAACTGGTGTCCGGCCGTACCGCTATCGTGATCGCCCACCGGCTGTCTACCATCAGCAAAGCCGACCAGATCCTGGTGCTGGATAAAGGCGAGGTAAAGGAAACCGGCACCCATGCCGAACTGCTTCGCCGGCAGGGCTTTTATTACCGTCTCCACCACATGCAGTTTTCCGGCGCAACCGCGGAATAATACTTATTTAGTATGCTGTTAAGCAGTATATTAAATATTAATTAAAATATTTTCCTAATGTAACTATTGTTTTGGAGTAAAAACGACTATCTTTGCGGCAAATTTGACAAATCCCGCATGGTTTTCAAGCAATTCAAATACACGTTCACAGTAGTTCTTACCCTGGTTTGCCTGTTGGCAGCCGGGCGTTTTTCCTTTGCGCAGGAAGCAGCCGGTGAAGCCGGGGTGCAGGAAGAAAAGACGGAAAAAGGCTTCGATGCCAATGAAGTGATCCTGCAGCATATCAAGGACGCGCATGAATGGCATTTTTTTACCTGGAAAGGTCATCCGGTAAGCCTGTCGCTGCCGGTGATCCTGTATGTGCCGAACCAGGGATGGTCGGTATTTTCCTCCGCGCGGTTTCATCATGGAGAAGAGGTCTACAAGGGCTTTCAGCTGATGACCGGCGAATATATCCATGCGCATGGACTGGACCCCAATAAGTTTTTTGCAGGCAAGGTGATCGCCGTAAACGAAGACGGCTCGCCCAATATGGATAAGGCGGTGTATGACCTGTCGCTGACCCGGAACGTGATGCAGATGATCCTGGCCGCGTTGCTGCTGTTCTTTATTTTCCGCGGCATGGCCGGAAAATATGAGAAGAACCCGGGCAAGGCCCCTTCCGGTTTTCAGAATGCAGTGGAGCCTTTTGTGATCTTTATCCGCGACAGCGTAGCCCGGCCTTACCTGGGAAAGAAAACGGGTAAATACCTGCCCTACCTGCTCACGGTTTTCTTCTTTATCTGGATCAATGCGCTGGTAAGTCTGATCCCCGGATCGGCCAACGTGGCGGGCAATCTGGCCTTTACCGGCGTGCTGGCCGCCGTCACCTTCGTGTTTATCCTGACCAGCACCAACAAGCATTACTGGCAGCATATCATCTGGCCTCCCGGCGTACCCCTGTGGGTAAAGCCGATCCTGATCCCGGTGGAGATACTGGGTATCTTTACCAAGCCGTTTGCCCTGATGATCCGTTTGTTTGCCAACATGCTGGCCGGGCACATGATCATCCTGAGCATCATTTCGCTGATCTTTATCTTTGGCGGGCTGGCCGCGGTGGCGGGGTGGAGCTTTTCGTTTGTGTCGATAGCCTTTACCATATTCATGTATCTGGTGGAACTGCTGGTAGGGTTTATCCAGGCGTTTATCTTTACCAACCTGTCGGCTTTGTTTATTGCGCAGGCCTTTGAGGGCGGGCATCACGATGAAGAAGAGGTGATCCTGTAAAATTTCCCGTTGTAAACGTTTTCGTTTATCTATAAAAAGTATATTTTATGACACTGTTGAGCATTTTGTTTTTGGCCGCGGACGGTCTGGCCAAGCTGGGCGCCGGAGTAGGTGCAGGGCTGGCTGCTATCGGTGCCGGTATCGGTATCGGTCAGATCGGTAAGGATGCCATGAGCGCAATTGCCCGTCAGCCTGAAGTAGTTGGAGAAATCCGCTCCAACATGATCGTGATGGCGGCGCTGGTGGAAGGGGTAGCCCTCTTCGCCGTGGTAGTTGCTATCCTGGCGCTGTTCGTATAGGCTTAACCGTATGATTACTGCATTCAACGCACAGGGCCGCGAATGCAGTAATTATCTTTGTGAAGTATGATTTTAACCGGCCTCCGGCCACTGTTTACGATAACACAGTAATAAATTATCCATATGGATCTGCTTAGTCCTGATTTTGGCTTACTGTTCTGGACCGTC
The DNA here is from genome assembly GCF_039541075.1 of Compostibacter hankyongensis. NCBI lineage: Bacteria > Pseudomonadati > Bacteroidota > Chitinophagia > Chitinophagales > Chitinophagaceae > Compostibacter > Compostibacter hankyongensis. The sequence goes on from NZ_BAABFN010000001.1 coordinate 500,255, forward strand.
GTCATCTTCCTGCTGACTTTTCTCATCCTGAAGAAGTTTGCCTGGAAGCCGATTCTGAAAACGCTTGACGACCGGGAGAAAGGTATTGCCGACTCCATCGCTTCGGCCGAAAAGATCAAAGCCGAAATGTCCCATCTGAAAGCCGAGCATGAGCATGTCCTGGCAGAGGCCAAGGCTGAAAGAAGCCGCATCCTCAAGGAAGCCAAGGAAATGAAAGATCAGATAGTGGGAGAGGCCAGGGAACAGGCCAAGGCCGAAGCCCGCCGGATCATCGAAGATGCCCAGGGGGCCATCAACAACCAAAAGATGGCGGCGCTCACCGAAGTAAAAAACCAGGTCGGTCATCTGGTGATCGAAGTGGCGGAGAAGGTACTGCGCAGGGAACTGTCTGATCAGTCTGCCCAGCAGCAGTATATCCGCGAGCTGACCAAGGATATAGAATTGAATTAACCACGTCGTCCGCATTTTGTCGAATCCAGAATCATGCAGAATCCCCGTTTAGCATCCCGGTACGCAAAGTCCCTCATCGATATGGCCATCGAGACCAATCAGCTGGAGGCGGTATACTGGGATATGCAGCTGCTGCAGGCTGTCTGCAAAAGCAATCCCGACTTCACAGCGCTGCTGAGAAGTCCTATCATAAAGGCCGATAAAAAGGAAAAGATTTTCAGGGCCATCTTCGGGGACAGGCTGACCCTGCTGAGCGCCAAGTTCAGCGAGCTGCTGATGCAGAAAGGACGGGAGCTGTTTTTGCCCGAAATTGCCGGTGCGGTGATCCGGCAGTACCAGCAGATTCAGCATATCCGCAAGATAAAGATCACGACGGCCGTGGCGGTGGACGACAGTCTGAAGGCGGATATCGTCAAACATATCCGCGCCGAAACACCGCTGGATAAGGTAGACCTGGAAGCCGAGGTGGACGATTCGCTGATCGGCGGGTTTGTGCTGGAAATGGAGAATACCCTCTTTGACGCCAGTATCCTCCGCGACCTGAAAGATATCCGGCAGCAGTTTGACAAAAACGTGTACGTAAGGAATATAAGATAGGTGAAAGGCGGACTCTCTAACCCCCTACTCCCGGCCCCCTAAAGGGGGAGGTAAAGGGTTAAAGGCAAAAGGTGAAGGGCATTTTAATTTGATGATGTGCTGATATGGAGATTTGATGATGACGCAATCATTTCAAATCAGAAACTGGAAACCAGAAACCAATAAAAGTTTTATTTTAAAACAATAAGCAATAAGATCATGGTGGAAATAAAACCCGATGAAATATCCGCGATACTGCGCCAGCAGCTCAGCAACTTCGATATCGGAGCCGAGCTGGAGGAAGTAGGTACTGTTCTCCAGGTGGGGGACGGCATTGCCCGTGTATACGGACTGAACAATGTCCGTTCGGGAGAGCTGGTGGAATTTGAAAACGGTACAAAAGCCATTGCGCTGAACCTGGAAGAAGATAATGTGGGGGTAGTACTGATGGGAGAGGCCGCCGGTATCCGTGAAGGCGGCAAAGTGCGCCGTACCGGTCAGATCGCATCCATAAAAGTAGGCGAGGGCCTGGTAGGCCGTGTGATCAATACCCTGGGCGAACCGATCGATGGAAAAGGTCCTGTGGAAGGAGAGCTCTTTGAGATGCCGCTCGAACGTAAAGCCCCCGGCGTGATCTATCGCGAGCCGGTAAAGGAGCCCCTGCAAACGGGTATCAAGGCCATCGATGCCATGATCCCCGTTGGCCGCGGACAGCGCGAGCTCATCATCGGCGACCGGCAAACCGGGAAGACGGCCATCGCCATCGATACGATCATCAATCAGCGGGAGTTTTACGAAGCCGGCCAGCCGGTTTACTGTATTTATGTCGCCTGCGGACAGAAGGCCTCCACCGTAGCCCAGGTAATGAAGACGCTGGAAGAAAACGGCGCCATGGCCTATACCACCATCGTGGCCGCCTCCGCTTCCGACCCTGCTCCCCAGCAGTTTTATGCTCCTTTTGCGGGCGCCGCTATCGGGGAATTCTTCCGGGATACCGGCCGCCCTGCCCTGATCATCTATGACGATCTTTCCAAACAGGCGGTGGCTTACCGCGAAGTATCCCTGCTGCTCCGCCGTCCGCCGGGCCGCGAAGCTTATCCGGGAGACGTGTTTTACCTGCACTCCCGTCTGCTGGAGCGTGCCGCCAAGGTAGTGAGCAAAGACGAGATTGCCCGTGAGATGAACGACCTGCCCGAATCCATCAAGCACCTGGTAAAGGGAGGCGGCTCCCTGACCGCGCTGCCGATCATCGAAACGCAGGCCGGCGACGTATCCGCCTACATCCCCACCAACGTTATTTCCATCACCGACGGTCAGATATTCCTGGAGTCCAACCTGTTCAACGCCGGTATCCGTCCGGCCATCAACGTAGGTATCTCCGTAAGCCGTGTGGGGGGTAATGCCCAGATCAAATCCATGAAGAAGGTGGCCGGTACCCTCAAGCTGGACCAGGCGCTTTACCGCGAAATGGAGGCTTTCTCCAAGTTCGGGGGCGACCTCGACGCCGCTACCAAGCTGGTGCTGGACAAAGGCGCCCGTAATGTGGAGATACTGAAACAACCGCAGTTTTCTCCCTATAAGGTAGAAAACCAGGTAGCGATCATTTACCTGGGTACGCAGGGCTTGCTCCGGGAAGTACCGGTAGACAAGGTGAAGGAATTCGAAGAGCATTTCCACCGCGAGATGGAAGCCCGTCTGCCCGAGGTGCTCGCCGCCTTCAAGGCCGGCAAGCTGCCCGAAGACGGTCTTCAGAAGATGACCGATCTTACCAAAGAGCTCGTCGCCACTTATAAATAAGCGGTCCGCCGACAACATACAACAGCCCCGCCGTTTCGAAAACGGCGGGGCTGTTTTGGTTTACCGCCTGCGGATAGCAAAATGCCGGAGGCAATGAACAAAATGGCCGCTGCAGCGGGAACCTTTTTCCTACCTTGAACCCCTGTTTGAGAAAAAGCCATCTTATGCCCGTCCGTGAACAATTTTATGAAATAAGTCTGCTGCTGATCGTCGGGATTTTTCTTTGGCTGCGGATGTATTTCAAGAAGAAATATTATGTGCCGGGGCATCAGAAGGTGATCGCCCGCAGCCTCCCGCAGGCGCAGCTGCTGCTGCAGGTGCTGCTGGGTCTCTCTATGGTGCTGCCGCCCTTGCTGCTCGTTTTTACGGACTGGCTGGACTTTGCCGGCTTTTACCTGTCTGCCGCTTACCGCCTGGCGGGCTGGGTGGTCGCCGTCATCAGCCTGCTGCTGCTCTGGTGGACGCACCGTTCGCTGCACAGCAACTGGTCGCCTTCGGTGGAGATCCGGGAGGAGCATGATCTTATTACAGCGGGGCCCTTCCGTTATGTGCGGCATCCGATGTATACCGCTTTCTTTTTCTTTTACGCCAGCTTTCTGCCCCTTTCGGCCAACTTGTTTGCGGGGCTGCTGCCGGTAACGCTCTTTTTTGTGATCCTGTATCTGCGGGTGCCGGTGGAAGAAAAGATGCTGCAGCAGCAGTTCGGGGAACGCTATGTTGTCTACAAAGCCGCTACCCGCCGGTTTATTCCGTTTTTGTTTTAAGGGGGATTCCAGGTTTCCAGTTCAGTAGTCTAAGGTCTAAAGTTTAACGTCTAAAGTTGATCTGCCTGGAATGGAACCTTAGACTTTAGAATGTCTTTTCCTCTGATGATCCGGCAATTATCAAATCATCAAATCTTATTAAATGCCCTTCACCTTTCTCCTTTTACCTTTCCCCTCTCTTTCCCCCTTTAGGGGGTCAGGGGGTTTATCCTTCCTCGGCCAGCGCTCTTTTCTTCAGGGGATTACGGGTATATTCCGAAAAATCATGGCGCCGCCGAAGGATTTCGGCGCAGGTGAAGACGGCTTCCCGGAACGAAGCGGCGTCTGCCACGTTTTTGCCGGCGATGTCAAACGCCGTACCATGGTCGGGAGAGGTCCGGACGAAAGGCAGCCCGGCGGAATAGTTGACCCCTTCCCCCACCGCCAGTGATTTAAAAGGAATGAGGCCCTGATCGTGGTACATGGCCAGTACTGCATCGAAATGACGGTAGGTTTCCCGGGCAAAGAAAGCGTCGGCGCTGTAGGGGCCAAAGCACAGGATACCCTGGTTTTTGGCCTGACCGATCGCCGGCAGGATCACCTGCTGCTCCTCGGTTCCCACCAGCCCCTCGTCGCCTGCATGGGGGTTCAGCCCCAGCAGCGCAATCCTCGGCTGTCCGATGCCAAAATCGCGGACCAGGCTGTCCTGCAGAACGGCCAGCTTGCTGAGTATGCTCTCCTGGGTGATGTGGCGGGACACCTCTGCCACCGGCACATGCTCGGTGACCAACGCCACCCGCATGTTTTCGGCCACCATTAGCATGACCACCTCCCTGGCCCCGAAGGACTGCTGCAGATAAGGGGTATGACCGGTAAAATGAAAATCGTTGCCCTGGATGTTTTTCTTATGGATGGGGGCGGTGACCAGCCCTTCTATCTGACCGTCTTTCAGGCATTGCACCGCTACGGCCAGCGAGCGGGCGGCATATTTCCCCCCCGTGTCGTTCAGCTGCCCCGGAGTGATCACCACCTCCTCCTCCCAGCAGTTGAAAATGTTGACCTGGCCGGGGCGGAGACGCTGGAAATCCTTCAGACTCTGATAGTTGAAGCTGTTATCATCCAGGAGCTTGCGGTAAAAGTTGATGGTTTTGTTGGAGGCGAAGATCACCGGGGTGCAATAGTTCAGTATCCGGTTGTCACTGAAGGTCCTGATCACGATCTCCGGCCCTATGCCGTTGATATCCCCGATACTGATACCGATAACCGGCCCGGGAGAAGACGCTGCTGCTGTCATGTTCAACACTTTTGTCGAGGCCAAACCTACATAAAAAAGCTGACTTTATCTTTTGCCGGGCGGTAAATTGACCGGGGTTCTATTATTAGTGGTATTTTTGCGCCGCCGGAGATGTATACGCTAAAAAAATCACTGGGACAGCATTTTTTGCGGGATGAGGCGATATGCAAGCAGATCGTACAGGCCCTTCCCGTATCGCCGGGCATGCAGCTGCTTGAGATCGGCCCGGGAGCGGGAGCCATCAGCCGTTACCTGGCGGAGATACCCGGCGTCGACTACCGGGCGGTGGAGGTGGATGCTGAAAAAATAGCTTACCTGCGGCAGCATTATCCCGCGCTGGAGGGAAAGCTGATCCTTGGGGATATCCTGGAAACCGTTCCGCCGTTTGACGGTCTGTTCTCGGTCATCGGCAATTTCCCGTACAACATCTCTTCGCAGATCCTGTTTCGCATCCTGGAATGGAAGACGCGGGTGCCTTGTATGGTAGGGATGTTCCAACGGGAAGTGGCCCGCCGTATCGCCGCCGGCCCGGGAGGTAAGGATTATGGTATTTTAAGCGTATTATTGCAGGCTTTTTACAGGGTGGAATACCTCTTTGAGGTAGAGCCCAAGGCGTTTGAGCCGCCGCCGAAGGTCATGTCGGCCGTAATCCGGCTGCATTATCTCGGCAACCCCTATATGATCACCGATGAAAAGCGTTTTTTCCGCCTGGTAAAGGCGGCCTTCGGGCAACGGCGCAAGATGCTGCGCAACCCGCTGAAGCCGTTCTTCGAAAAGACGGTACTGGAGGAGCCGGTGCTGTCCAAACGGGCGGAGCAACTAAGCGTCCGGGAATTTGTTGATTTATCAAAACGTATGATATGACAGAGCATCTGAGAAAAGTATTGATCACCGCTAAAGTGCATCCTTATCTGATTGACACGCTTACCGAAAAAGGGTATCAGGTATTGTACCGCCCCGCCATTACCTATGAAGAGGTGTTCCAGGTCGTCCACAGCTGCGAAGGGCTGATCGTCACCACCCGGATCCGGGTGGACAAGGCGTTGCTCGACAATGCGATCAATCTGCAGTGGATCGGCCGTCTGGGTTCGGGGATGGAAATGATCGATGTGGATTATGCTGCGCACAAAGGTATCCGCTGTGTGAGCAGCCCCGAAGGCAACTGCGACGCTGTGGGCGAGCAGGCGTTGGGCATGCTCCTCTGTCTGTTCAATAACATCCTGCGGGGCAACCTGCAGCTGCGCGAAGGGATCTGGGAACGGGAAAAAAACCGTGGTCTCGAGCTGAAGGAAAAGACGGTAGGCATCATCGGCTACGGGCATACCGGAGCGGCCTTTGCCCATAAGCTGAGGGGCATGGAATGTACCGTGCTGGCTTATGATAAGTATAAAAAGGACTTCGGGGACGAATATCTGCAGGAGGTAACGCTGAACACGATTTTCGAGCAGGCCGACGTGGTCAGCGTGCATGTGCCGCTGACGGCGGAAACCAAGTACATGGTCAACGATACCTTCCTGCAGTCTTTTGAAGGGCCGGTATATGTGATCAATACCTCCCGCGGGGCCATCGTCAATACCAAGGACCTTATCGCCAACCTCAAATCCGAGAAGGTGGCCGGCGCCTGTCTGGATGTGCTGGAAAATGAAAAGCTTGAAAAGATGTCCGTCGAGGAGCGGGAGCAGTTCGAATACCTGCTGCGTGCAGATAACGTGGTGCTGACCCCGCATATTGCCGGCTACAGCCACGAAGCCTCCTTTAAGATGGCGCATGTGGTGTTGAAGAAACTGGGCATCCTGTAGCCTCCGCCGGTTCCGGCCGGTGCTTTTTTATTCCGGAAAATTGGCTATATTTGTATTTGCTGCAACGCTTCCGCAAGAGGCGTTGCTTTTTTTCACTCTCCTGCCTTTGTTTTTATTGTAAGGGCAGGAGTGATTTTTTTGTCATTAACAAAACAAAATCACCGTTTATGTCGGGAGTAACTTATGTGACCAAAGATACCCTGGAGCAGATGAAGGCGGAATTGAACGACCTCCGTACCAGGGGCCGGGCAGAAATTGCCAAAGCCATTGCCGAAGCCCGCGAGAAGGGAGACCTGCGTGAAAATGCAGAGTACGATGCGGCCAAGGAAGCGCAGGGGATCCACGAGGCAAAGATAGCGCAGCTGGAAGGAGCCGTGGCCACCGCCAGGATACTCGATACCAAAGATATAGATACTTCCAAGGTTTCTGTCCTGTCTACAGTGACCATCACCAACCTGAAGACGAAGAAGGCCGTGACCTATCAGCTCGTCTCCGAAAATGAAGCGGACCTGAAAGCCGGTAAGATATCGGTGGCTTCGCCGATCGGTAAGGAGCTGCTGGGCAAGAAGGTGGGGGACGTCGCCGACGTAAAAGCGCCTACCGGCCTGCTCCAGTTCCGGGTGGAGCAGATCACGGTATAAACAGGGCTGCAGTTTTTCAGAAAACCTGTCCCGTCCGACGCGGGACGGGTTTTTCTTTTGCCCTGAAATGGATTACTTTTGAAAAAACAACGTCACAACCATGACTATTTTTTCAAAGATCGTCCGCGGAGAAATTCCTTCCTATAAGATTGCAGAGGATAAGCGCTTTTTTGCTTTTCTCGATATCTCTCCCCTGGTGCGCGGTCATACGCTCGTGATCCCCAAAAACGAGATCGATAAGTTTATGGAGATGGAAGACGATCTGCTGGGCAGCATTCTGTTGTTTGCCAAGCCGGTTGCCGCCGCCATCGAGAAAGCATTTCCCTGTAAACGTGTAGGCCTCAGCGTTATCGGGCTGGAAGTGCCGCATGCACATCTGCACCTGCTGCCGCTGAATACGATGAACGATATCAATTTCAGCCGTCCCAAGCTGGAACTTTCTCCGGAGGAGCTTAAAGCGGATCAGGAGAAGATATTGAAGTTTATTTCGTAAACAGCTCCTGGGAGCCGCCCCATTGCGGCGGCACCCGGCCGAGATGCCGGTAGGCCTTGTCTGTGGCTTCCCGTCCCCGGGGCGTACGCTTGATAAAACCTTCCTGGATCAGGAAAGGTTCATAGACCTCCTCGAGGGTGCCCGGCTCTTCTCCCACCGCTGTGGCGATGGTGTTGATACCCACCGGCCCCCCTTTGAACTTGTCGATGATGGCCGAGAGGATGCGGTTATCCATATCGTCCAGGCCGTATTCGTCCACATTGAGCGCCTTCAGACCCATACGGGCGATCGCTATGTCCACCTTGCCGTTGCCCATTACCTGGGCGAAATCCCGCATCCGGCGCAGCAATCCGTTAGCGATGCGCGGCGTGCCGCGGCTGCGGCCGGCGATCTCCTTCGCCGCCTCCGGGCTGATGGCGGTCTGGAGCAGCTGAGCGGAGCGTTCCACGATATGCTGCAGCGTATCGGCAGTATAATATTCGAGCCGCGATTTGATGCCAAAACGCGAGAGCAGGGGAGCGGTCAGCAATCCTGACCGGGTAGTGGCCCCGATGAGGGTGAACGGCTGCAGGTTCAGTTGTATGGAGCGGGCATTGGGTCCCGAGTCGATCATGATATCGATCTTGAAATCTTCCATGGCCGCATAGAGATATTCTTCCACCACCGTGCTGAGCCGATGGATCTCGTCGATAAAAAGCACATCCCGTTCTTCAAGGCTGGTCAGTAATCCGGCCAGGTCGCCGGGTTTTTCGATCACCGGCCCGGAGGTTTCCCGGATATTGACCCCCAGCTCATGGGATACGATGCGGGAGAGTGTTGTTTTCCCCAGCCCGGGCGGGCCGTGGAAGAGGACATGGTCCAGGGCTTCGCCCCGCATGGCGGCAGCCCGGATAAAGACGCGCAGGTTTTCCACCAGCCCTTCCTGTCCGGCAAACTCGGCGATCTCCCGGGGGCGGATGTTGTTCTCAAAAGCCTTTTCGGCGGCGGTCAGCTGCGTTTCGTCTGGATGTATATGCGGATTGGACATCGGCGGCAATGATTCTGACCCCGAATTTAGGGTATAATCGCTTAATGGGTGAAATGAATGTCAATTTGATAATGTGCTGATTTGATGATGTGCCGATTATTGGATCATCAAATCATCAAATTTCCAAAGGCAAAGCCTTCACTGAGACTACTGAGAAATCATAATGCGCGAAGTAAATCATCAAATCAGAATGATGATGTACTGGCAGCGGTCAGGGTATCTTTGAGCTGGTAGCCGTCGCCCGAGAACTGGGTGACCATGGCCCGGTCCCCTTCCAGCTGTATGCGGATGGAATCGCTATAGGAACCGCCTTCCTGCTGATAATGATATTGCCCGGAAACGGTATGGCCGGAAAGCACGCCGGTGATGGTGCCGCGTTTGCCGTCCTTGCCGGGCAGCACCCATTGGTAGGTACCGGTCGCCGTATTACCTTTCAGGTTGAGGTTCAGCTGCATGGAGTCGGCGTTGGCAGGGCCGTCGCCTTCACTTTTAAAAACGGTGAGATAGCGGTATTCCCCCTGGAGCTGCTCGGCATCGCCGGTCATGGCCTCCGCTCCCGTGGAATCTATACGGCGGGTGTCGGTGGTGGTGTCGGATGATTGTCCGGCCGGCTGACATCCTGTAGCCCAGACGGCGGCAGGGATCAGCAGCAGATAAAGTAGTGTTTTCATGGGACGGGTTTTTTGCAGCGGCGCGGGCGGCATTACCGCCGGCTGTACAGCTTGGCCAGCAGCCGCAGGATCTCGATATACAGCCAGATCAGCGTCACCATCAGGCCAAAAGCGGCATACCATTCCATATACTGGGGAGCGCCTTCCCGGCTTCCCTTCTCGATGAGCTCGAAGTCCATCACCAGGTTCAGCGCGGCAATAGCGACGACGATCAGCGAAAAGACGATGCCCAGGGGGCTGCCCTCATGGATAAAGGCAATATCTATTCCAAAAAACCGGAGCAGGATCGAAATAAAATAAAAGACGCCGATGCCCAGGGTTGCGGAAAAAACGATCAGCTTGAACTTCTGCGTGGGGCGGATAATGCGGGAGCCGTACAGCAGCAACATGGCGATGGCGGTGCCGAAGGTAAGCCCTACCGCCTGTATGACGATAAAAGGCGCTTTTTCGGCAAAATAATGGTTGAACATCGCGGAAACGGCGCCCAGGAACAGGCCTTCGAAGAGGCAATAGGCGGGCGCCAGGTAGCCGGACCAGTTCTTTTTGAATACAATGACGATGGCCACGACAAAACCGCCCAGAATGCCGCCGTACATGTAGGGCGTTACGTTCATCCCCCGGCTCCAGAGGCTCCAGGAATAAACAGCGGAGCACAGCACCATAAGCAGCAGGAAAGCCGTTTTGGCCAGGGTGCCCCGGATGGTCATCTTGCCCTCTCCCTCCACATGGAGCGAGGGTTGAAAGACGTCTTCCCGGAGCGTGGGATTGGCGGATCGGAACAAAGGCATAGGTTAAAGCATTTAGCGGATATTCAAAAATAGGGTATTTTTTACGAATTTTTTCACTCCGGCCCGCGACCGATTGTAGATTATCTGTAAAACTCCTGCCGGAGCCTTATACATTCAGGTGAAGATTAAGTAATTTTGCACTTTCAAACGATAGGATAAGTCAACTAATAAAGAAATGCCAGAAACCACTATAAACCAATTAGCGGATGTAGTGATCAAATTTGCCGGTGACAGCGGCGACGGGATGCAGCTCACCGGCACCCAGTTTACCAACAATACCGCACTGCTGGGAAACGACCTTTCTACCTTCCCGGACTTCCCCGCAGAAATAAGAGCTCCCCAGGGCACGCTTCCCGGGGTAAGCGGCTTCCAGCTTCATTTTTCCAGTGAGCGCATCTATACGCCGGGCGACCAGTGCGATGTGCTGGTGGCGATGAATGCCGCAGCCCTCAAGGCCAACCTGAAATCCCTCAAAAAAAGCGGGATCATCATTGCCAACAGCGATGGCTTTGATGCAAAGAACCTGCGTCTGGCCAACTACCCCGACGGGGAAAACCCCCTGGAGGACGATACGCTCCAGGGGTATACCGTATACAAGATGGATATCACCAAGATGACCCGCGAGGCGCTGAAGGATATCCAGATGGGGGTGAAGGATAAGGACCGGGCCAAGAATATGTTCGTGCTGGGTTTCCTGTACTGGATGTATAACCGGAACATGGAGAACACCATCCGTTTTCTGAAGGATAAGTTCGGTAAAAAGCCCGAGATACTCGAAAGCAACCTCAAGGTGCTGCATGCCGGCTATCATTTCGGAGATACTACCGAAACCTTCACCACCCGCTACCGCGTGGAAAAGGCGCGTATGCAGCCTGGTACCTACCGGAGCATTACGGGAAATGCAGCGCTGGCCCTGGGGCTCATTGCCGCTTCCAGCCGCGCCGGGCTGCCCATTTTCCTGGGTACCTATCCCATTACCCCGGCCTCGGACATCCTGCATGAGCTCAGCCGGCATAAGAATTTCGGGGTGCGCACTTTCCAGGCGGAAGACGAGATCGCCGGCATCACCTCGGCGATCGGCGCCTCCTACGGAGGACATATGGGCATTACCACCACCTCGGGTCCCGGGATGGCGCTCAAAACGGAAGCCATGGGCCTGGCCGTTATGCTTGAAATCCCGCTGCTGATCATCGATATCCAGCGGGGCGGTCCTTCTACGGGCCTGCCCACCAAAACCGAACAATCTGATCTGCTGCAGGCCTATTATGGCCGCAACGGGGAATGCCCGATGCCGGTGATTGCCGCCTCCACGCCTTCGGACTGCTTTGCAGCGGCCTATGAGGCTTTCCGCATTGCCGTACAGCATATGACCCCAGTGATCCTGCTGAGTGACGGCTACATCGCCAATGGGGCAGAGCCCTGGCGTTTCCCCAAGAGCGCCGACCTTACGCCGATAACCGTGAAATTCAAGACCGCCCTGGACGAAGGAGAGGAGCAGTTCCTGCCCTACCTGCGTAACGAGCAGCAGGTACGCCCCTGGGCAGTGCCCGGCACGCCCGGTCTGGAGCACCGGATCGGCGGTCTCGAAAAGCAGAACATCACCGGAAACGTAAGCTATGACCCGGAAAACCATCAGCTGATGGTCCGGATCCGGCAGGAAAAGATCGATAAGATCGCCGATCATATCCCCCTGCAGACCCTGGATAATGGTCCTGAAAAGGGCAAGATACTGGTGCTGGGCTGGGGTTCCACCTACGGCGCCATTAAAAGCGCAGTACAGGAATTGCTTGCCGAAGGTCACAGCGTGGCGCATGCTCATCTGCGGCACCTGCGTCCTTTCCCCAGGAATCTTGGAGAGCTCCTGCATAATTATGATCAGGTGCTGATCCCCGAGATCAATAATGGTCAGCTCATCCGCATCATCCGCGATCAGTTCCTGGTGGATGCGCAGGGATATCATAAGATCATGGGCGTGCCCATCACCCGGCAGGAGCTGGTGATGCGCATCCGCGAGATGCTGTAGCCGGCCCTCCGTTTTTCCGGACCGCTGCTTTTTTGTACCTTTGCTGCATTCTTATTGTATGCATGCCGTCTTTGTATTTCTCCGACGGCGATAAGTCTCCCAATACGGCTTTAAAACGACCGCTGCAGGTGGCGGGCGGAGCTTTTTTTTAACCGAAAAACGGACGACGATGACGCATTGGAGCGACACGCTTTACTGGAACAATTCCCTGCGCGACTATCTTGTTGCCTTACTGATCATTATCATCGGACTGGTGGCTGTAAAGCTGCTCCGGTCCATAGTGCTGGGCCGCGTACGGCGATGGGCCAGGAATACCAGTTCCACACTGGACGATTTCATACTAAAGCTGATGGAGAAGGCCGTGCTGCCCGCGCTTTATCTTGCCGTGATATATGGCGGCATCCGCACGCTGAACCTGAGCGCTACAGTTGAGAATGTACTACGTATAGCCATCGTCGTTGTACTGACCTTCTTTGGCATACGGCTGGTGGTGTCCGCGCTGGAGTACGGGCTGAACAGCTATCTGAGCAAAGAAAAGAAAGGCGGGGAGCGGCGCAAGGAGCTGCGGGGCATGCTCATCATCATCAACGTGATCCTATGGAGTGTGGGAATTATCTTCCTGTTCGATAACCTTGGGTTCGACGTTACCACGGTGCTGACCGGTTTGGGCATCGGGGGTATTGCCATTGCCCTGGCGGCCCAGACCATACTGGGCGACCTCTTTGCCTATTTTGTGATCTTCTTTGACCGCCCCTTCGAGATCGGGGACTTCATCATCGTGGAGGACAAGCTGGGCAGCATTGAGCATATAGGGGTAAAGACCACCCGCATCCGCAGCCTCTGGGGAGAGGAGCTTATCTATTCCAACAAGCTGCTTACCGATTCCTGGATCCATAATTATAAACGCATGGAGCGGCGCCGGATCGTTTTCCAGCTGGACATCAGCTATCTAACGCCGGCGGACAAGCTGGAGCAAATCCCCGCCCGCATCCGGCGCATCATAGAAAGCCAGGAACGGGTACAGTTTGACCGGGCCCATTTTGCCAGCTATACCGAGTTCTCCCTGAAGTTTGAGGTGGTGTATTATGTGCTCACGAGCGACTATAACGTGTATATGGATATACAGCAGGCCATTAACCTGGCGCTTTTCCGGGAGTTTGCCGCCGAAGGCATCCGCTTTGCCCACCCGCTGCGCAGCCTGGTCACCCCCGATCCGGTAACAGGGCAGCCGCGGCCGCTGACCGTGGAGCTGAAGGCTGAGCGTGTATCCTGACGAGGCCGGTTTCCCGGCATGTACCGGCCATACCGTTTTATAAAAAAGATCCGCTGCGGCCAGGAGCTGCAGCGGATCTTCATGATATGCCGTGGGGCATGATGTCCGGTTTGGCGCCGGCTATGCCGTTACCTTTTCGATCACCTTCCCGGACTGTTTGTCTTTCAGGATCACCTTGGTGCGGCCGTCGTGGATGACTTCTTCTTTGATCAGATAATACTGGTCGTCGTAATCGGTCAGGGTGCTTTCCTGCTGCACCCCTTCCCGGCCACGCCATATTTCCAGCTTCACAGGCTCCCATTGCCGGCTTTTTGCCGAACGGTACGCAGCGTCCAGCACGGCGTTGACCACATAGCCGTCGTAGAAGGTTTCCCGCGGTTCCCGCCCTTCGTCGCAGGCGTTGAACATATCGGTGAACATATGGTTGTAGCCCAGGTCGGCCAGCTCATCGCCCACGGGGAAAAGCCAACCGGTATTGCTTTCCGCTTTCTCCGCCACATAATGCGCGCCTTTGCCGCTGGTGAACATCTCCAGACCCGTACGCAGGAAGTTGTTGACCCACACGGTCCCTTCCGTACCCATGACCTCGTCGCGCAGGTCGAGCCCGCCCCTGAAGGTCCAGCTCACCTCGAACTGGCCGATGGCGCCGTTTTCATATTTTACAAGCGCGATCGCGTGGTCTTCTGCAGGAATGGGCTTTACCTGGGTTTCCGCCCAGCACATCACTTCGATGGGTTTGATATCCTTGCCGATATAGTTCCGGGAGATCTCCACGCAGTGACAGCCCAGATCGAGGATACAGCCGCCGCCGGCCTGCTCCAGGTCCCAGAACCATTCGCTGTGCGGGCCGGGATGCGTTTCGCGGCTCTTGGCCCAGAGAATACGGCCCAGGGCGCCGCCCTGCACGCTTTCCAACGTTTTCAGGAACTTGGGGGTATAGCACAGGTCCTCGAGGTACCCGTTAAAGATGCCTGCCTTTTCCACGGCTTCCAGCATCCGTTTGGCCTCCTCGGCATTCCGGCCCAGGGGTTTGGTGGTGATCACCGCTTTTTTGGCTTTCACACAGGCCATCACGGCCGCCTCGTGCAGGTTGTTGGGCAGCGCGATACAGACCATATCCACATCCGGATGGTTTACCGCCGCTTCCATCTCGGTGGTCCAGTGCGGAACGTCGTAGTCTTCCGCAAATTTCCGCGCGCTTTGTTCCCGGCGGGAATACACGCTTACGATCTTGTCCTTGCTGCGGTGCGCCTGTATAGAATCGGCGTAAAAGCGGCCTATGAAGCCGGATCCGAGCATCGCAATCTTTCTCATAGTATCATGGGGTTGATGAAAAAAACAATTATATACTTTCGGGCAGGGCGCTGTCCGTTTTCTTTTCCCGGAAAGCGGCCATGAAAAATACCAGGACTACGGCGGCGATGCCGGCGGGAATGAGCCAGATGGTCTTCCAGTCGTGCGAACCGTCGGCCAGCTGCCAGTGATCCACGATGGGACCGGAGATCACATAGCCGATGAGCATGCCCACTCCGTAGGTGCCGAGCGTGATCAGCCCCTGGGCTGCGCTCTGGAAGGCCTGCCCGGCTTTGTTATCCGTGTAGATCTGACCGGTCACAAAGAAATAGTCGTAACAAACGCCGTGGATGGCTATGCCGACGAACAGCAGCCAGAACAATCCGCTGCTTTCATATCCGTAGGCAAAACAAATATAACGGATCGCCCAGGCCAGCATACCCAGCCCCAGCATCTTTTTTACTCCCAGCTTTTTAAAGAAGAAGGGCATCAGTAGCATAAACACCACTTCCAGGAACTGACCGATGGTTTGTTTGGCTGCCGCTGCGGTCATGCCTACCTCGTTCAGGAAAGGATTGGTGAAGTTGTAATAGAAGGCCGTAGGGATACAGATGGCCATGGAGGCTATAAAAAACACCAGGTAGTCCCGGTTCTTCAGCAGCTTGATCGCATCCAGCCCCAGCAGCTCGCTGACCGACACCTTCACGTTTTTCTTCAGCGGCAGCGTGTCCGGCAGGGTAAAGCTCTGAAAGCCCAGCACCAGAGAGGCAACGGCGGCCATCTTAAAGGTCAGGTTCAGCTGGTGGCTGCCTTCCCAGTGCAGAAAACCGATGATCAGCCCGGCCACGATCCAGCCTACCGTACCCAGCACACGGATGAAGGGAAACTCTTTTTTCGGGTCCGTCATCTGCCGCAGGGCGATGGAATTGGTAAGCGCCAGCGTGGGCATGAACAGGATCATGTAGACGAGGATCAGCAGGTAGAAGCCGGTAAAAGATGCAGCGACGGAGGCGCCCCACAGCAGTACGGCGCCGACCAGGTGCAGCACGCCCAGGATCCGTTGTGCGGAAAAGAAGCGGTCGGCGATAAGCCCGACGATGAAAGGAGCGATAACGGCCCCGAGAGACTGGGAAAGGTAGGCCTCTCCGACCTGAATCCCTTTTACCCCAAGACCTCCCGCTCCGGAGGGTTGCAGCAGATAGGTTCCCATGGTCACAAACCAGGCTCCCCACACAAAAAATTCAAGAAACATCATGGTGGAAAGCTGGAATCGGATTTTTGACGACATAACAGTTTATTTACGAAATGGCTCTGCGTTTTTACGCCCGGTAAAAGTGAGGTCAAGGTAATGATTCCCACGCATTTTCTATACATTTAATTTGCAGTATGTGATGAGCGGAGCAGGGGTTTTAACAATTCGTTACCGGGTGGCCTGCCTGTTTTTAAGTAATTTTAACGATGCGAAAAAAATTTATTCTCGGAAGTCTTATCGTCATGGCCGGATTGTTAGCCGGCGCAGCCTATTACCCCTGGATCGCCTGGCTCTGGATTCTTTTCGGTCCGCTAATCCTGCTGGGTATTGTGGACATGATCCAGGTCAAGCATGCCATCATGCGTAACTACCCGCTTGTGGGACGGTTGCGCTACCTGATGGAGGACCTCCGTCCGAAGATCTACCAGTACTTTATAGAAAGCGATATCGACGGGCGGCCGGTGAACCGGGTAGATCGCTCCACCATATACCAGCGGGCCAAGCGGCAGCTGGACACGCAGCCCTTCGGCACACAGTTCAACGTGTACCAGGAAGGGTATGAGTGGATGGGTCATTCCGTACAGCCGGTACCGTTTGAGAAGATGAACAAGGATCCGCGTATCCTCATCGGGGGCGGGGACTGTGCCCATCCTTATGCTGCCAGCGTCCTCAACGTCTCGGCCATGAGCTTTGGCTCGCTCAGCTCCAATGCCATCGAAGCGCTGAATGGCGGGGCCAGGATCGGGAATTTTGCGCACAATACGGGGGAGGGCGGACTCAGCCCCTATCATCTTGCCCAGGGCGGCGATATCGTCTGGCAGATCGGCACCGGCTATTTCGGTTGCCGCGATGATAACGGCAATTTTTTGCCGGAGCTGTTCCGGAAAAAATGCCGGGACCATCCGCAGGTAAAAATGGTGGAGCTGAAGCTTTCCCAGGGCGCCAAGCCCGGCCACGGCGGTATCCTGCCGGCGGAGAAGAATACCGCCGAGATAGCGGCTATCCGTCATGTCCGGGCCGGCACTACCATCTTTTCGCCCCCTTATCATACCGCCTTCAGCACGCCCCTGGGGCTGATGAAGTTTGTCGGGCAGCTGCGGGAGCTGAGCAATGGCCTGCCCGTCGGGTTTAAGCTGTGTATCGGCCGCCGCAGCGAATTTATCGCCATCTGTAAGGCCATGCTGGAAACCGATATTTACCCGGACTTTATCACCATCGATGGCGGCGAAGGCGGCACCGGGGCGGCGCCGCCGGAGTTTTCCAATTCGGTGGGCATGCCGTTTATGGACGGCCTTGCCTTTGCGCAGGACGTGCTGGTGGGGATGGGCGTACGCGACAAGCTGAAGCTGATCACCTCGGGAAAGATCCTGACGGGTTTTCATATCGTCCGCGCCCTGGCGCTGGGCGCCGATGCTTGCAACAGCGCCCGGGCAATGATGATAGCCCTGGGCTGTATACAATCCCTGCTTTGCAATACCAATAAATGTCCCACCGGCGTGGCTACGCAGGACAAGCTCCGGGCCAGCGGCCTGGTGGTAAGCGATAAAAAGCAGCGGGTGGCCAATTATCACCGGGATACGGTGGAAAGCGCGGTGGAGCTTACGGCGGCTGCCGGCTTGTCCGACCTGCGTCAGCTCACGCGGTCGCATCTTTACCGGCGTGTCTTTATGAACGATGTACGGACCTTCGAGGAAATCTATCCCTCCTTACAGCCGGGGAGCCTGCTGAAAGGCCTGCTTTCGGAGCGTTACCGGCACGATATGGCGGCGGCGGCCACAGACCGCTGGTAAGGCATCCTGCCGGAGGTCCTATCCGGTGAGGTGCGCATAGTACTTGCAGGCTTTCCGGATGCCGCACTGGTCGCATTTGGGATTCCGGGCCACACAGATATAGCGGCCATGGAGGATCAGCCAGTGGTGGGCGCGGTAAATCTTTTCTTTGGGGATATGCCGGACAAGCTGCTGCTCCGCCTGCAGGGGCGTTTTGGCGTTCTGGGTCAGCCCCACCCGGGCCGCTACCCGGAAAACGTGGGTATCCACCGCCATGTTGGGCTGGTGGTAGACGACCGAGGTCACCACATTCGCGGTCTTGCGGCCCACTCCCGGCAGCTTTATCAGCTCGGGCACGGTATCCGGTATCTCCCCGTCGAAATCTTCCATCACCATACGGGCCATGCCGATGAGGTGCTTTGCCTTGTTGTTGGGATAGCTGATGCTCTTGATCAGGGGAAAGAGCTCGTCAAAAGCGGCGTGGCTCAGGGATTTTATGTCGGGATATTTTTCAAAAATCGCCGGCGTGGTCATGTTCACCCGCTTGTCCGTACACTGCGCGGAAAGGATCACCGCCACCAGCAGCTGATAAGGGTTGTGATAGATCAACTCCGTTTCGGCGCCGGGATTGTGCTTTTCGAAATAGTCCAGAACGAACTGGTACCGTTGCTGTTTGGTCATATGGCCTTTTCCGCCTTGCGCGCATATTCGAGTATCGCCAGCAGGGTAGCGGTACGGGGCGAAAATTTCAGCCGGTCCAGCATCTGCCGGACAGACGGGGTTTCTTCCTCTTTCATGTCAAATGGTTGCAGGGTTGTTTCTTCCCATCCGGGGCGGGACGGGCAGAACTCATCCGATGGAGCAAGGGTGGAGGGGCGCTCCGGGTGTGTAAAGGTATTCATGCATAACAGAATTGTAACTGTGAATAATAACGTGTGTAGCTATTAAACGCCATGTTACAAAATTCTATTGTCTCCGGGGGAAATTTTTTTGGGGAGGCTTATTTTTTATCCTCCTCCTGGGGGGCGGCCGTAATGACAAAAAGGTCCTCGCCGTCTTTTTTCATAAAGTATTTTTCCCGTGCAAACTTTTCCTGTTTTTCGGGGCTGGAAAGCAGTTCCTGCCGCTCTTTTTCCGTCTGGCTGATTTCGTTCAGGAGATAGTCCTTTTTCTGCTGCAGTTCGTAAAGCTGGGCCCGGTAGCGGACCTGGGTGATGAGATCGTTGCGGTCAAAAAAGATCATCCACACGGCAAAAGCCACCGTAGCGATGATGTATTTGTTCCTCAGCAGGCGGGCGAACTTGCGCATGGTCGGTAGGATATGATCCCCGGTGTCCCGCCCCGGGCGGGACACCGGGGCCCGGTTTATACTCCAAATTTAAAGATATTATCCGGAAAAACCGCCGTCTCGGCCAGCTGTTCCTCAATGCGCAGCAGCTGGTTGTACTTGGCGATGCGGTCGGTGCGGGAGGCTGAGCCCGTCTTGATCTGTCCGCAGTTCAGCGCCACAGCCAGGTCGGCGATGGTGGTATCTTCCGTTTCGCCGGAGCGGTGGCTCATGATGCTGGTATAGGCATGGGTCTGTGCCAGCTGTACGGCATTGATGGTTTCCGTGACGGTTCCGATCTGGTTTACCTTGATGAGTATGCTGTTGGCAATGCCCCGGTCTATACCCTGCTGCAGGCGTTTTACGTTGGTGACGAACAGGTCGTCCCCGACCAGCTGGGTCTTTGCGCCGATGGCGTCGGTGAGCATTTTCCAGCCGTCCCAGTCGTCCTCTGCCATGCCGTCCTCGATGGAAAGAATAGGATATTTGGAAGCCCAGCCTGCCCAGTAGGCCACCATTTCTTCGCTGCTCAGCTTGCGTCCGTCGGATTTGTGAAAATGGTAGACCTTTTCGTCGGTGAGGTAGAGCTCGCTGACGGCGGGGTCCAGGGCGATGCCGATCTGCTCCCCGGGCTTATAACCCGCGGCTTCGATGGCCTTGAGGACCGTTTCGATGGCTTCCTCATTGCTTTGGATATCGGGTGCAAAACCGCCTTCGTCGCCTACGTTGGTGGAATATCCCTTCTTTTTCAGTACGGCTTTCAGGTGGTGGAAGACTTCCACACCCCAGCGCAGGGCTTCGGAGAAGCTGCCGGCGCCGAAAGGCACGATCATGAATTCCTGGAAATCGATCTTGTTGTCCGCATGAGCGCCGCCGTTGAGGATATTCATAAGGGGTACGGGAAGCGTTTTGGCGTTGGTGCCGCCGACATAGCGGTACAGGGGCAGCTCGCACTCCTGGGCGGCAGCTTTGGCAGCCGCCATGCTCACGGCCAGCATGGCATTGGCGCCCAGCTTGCTTTTGTTATCCGTGCCGTCCAGGGTGATCAGCAGGTTGTCGATGCCGGCCTGGTCGGTTACCTCCCAGCCTACCAGCTCTTCGCTGATGGGACCGTTGACATTGGCAACGGCGTTCAGCACCCCTTTGCCCATATATACGTTTTTATCTCCGTCGCGCAGCTCCACCGCCTCATGAACACCGGTCGATGCTCCCGAAGGTACGGCCGCCCGGCCTTCCAGTCCGTTCTCTGTGATCACTTCCACCTCTACGGTGGGGTTGCCCCGGCTGTCCAGGATCTGGCGGGCATGGATTTCAGTAATGATACTCATGATGTCGATTTGATATTTCTGGTTTGATTTGGTAATTTGATGATTTGGTAACTTGATGATAAACTAATCAGCACATCATCAAATTAAAAATGCCTTTCACCCTTCACCTTTATCCTTTCACCTCCCCCCTTTAGGGGGTCAGGGGGTGGTCAGCTTCCGGAATACTTCTTCCAGGCTGCTGCTTTGGCTCTGCAAAGAAACGATGTTCAGGTTGTTTTGCAAAGCAAACTGCAGCAGGTTTTTGCGGATCGGCTCCGGATCGGGACCAGAAAGCTGCCAGCGGCCGCCTTCCAGCGGCAGGGCCGCCGATACGCCCGGCAGGGCCTCCAGCTGTTCCCGGGAAGCCGCTCCCGCAAACTCCACCAGCACCTGCATCTGCTGCCCGGCCTGCGACCGGAGCTGCTCCAGCCGGTTATCGGCCACCAGCCTGCCCTCATGGATGATCACCACGCGGGTGCAGAGGGCTTCCACCTCCTGCAGGATATGGGTGGAAAGGATTACCGTTTTTTCCTGACCCAGCTGCCGGATCAGCTGCCGGATCTCCACGATCTGATTGGGATCCAGCCCCGAGCCGGGCTCGTCGAGAATCAGCACTTCCGGATCGTGGATCAGCGCCTGGGCCAGCCCTACCCGTTGCCGGTAGCCCTTGGAAAGCATCCCGATCTTCTTGTGCTGCTCTCGGGTCAGGCCGGTAAGACGGATCATCTCGGCAATACGCTCCCGGCGCCGGCGTCGCGGTATGCGGTACACGGCGGCCACAAAATCCAGGTATTCCCTGATGTACATGTCGGCATACAGCGGATTGGATTCCGGCAGGTAGCCCGTACGGCGACGTACTTCCAGCGGACGGGCAGTGACATCCAGACCGCAGACCCGGGCCGTCCCCGAGGCGGGGGGCAGATACCCTGTAAGCATCCGCATCGTCGTGGATTTCCCCGCTCCGTTGGGACCCAGGAACCCGACGATCTCGCCCCGGCCCACAGAAAAGGAGATATCATCCACGGCCCGCTGCGTACCGTACGACTTGCAGAGATGGCTTACTTCAATGGACATGTCCGCTTGCGTTAGGCCGCTAAGATAGCCATTCTGCCCATATCCCTTACTTTTGCAGCATGATCAGAAGAATTATGCTGGCGCTGCTGCTCCTTCCCGGCCTTTCGAAGGCCCAGCAATTTCCCGAACCCCATTATCCCCAAAACTATTTCCGCAATCCCCTGGATATTCCGATGCTGCTTGCCGGCAACGTTGGCGAGCTCCGTCCCGGCCATTTTCACTCCGGGCTGGACATCAAGACCAACGGTCATATCGGCATGCGGGTACATGCCGCTGCCGACGGCTACATCTCCCGCGTGGGCGTTTCGTCTACGGGATTCGGCAATGTTATCTACATCTCTCACCCCAACGGGTATACGACGCTATACGGGCACCTGCACCGCTTTAATCCGGCGCTGGAACAATACGTTAAGAAGCAGCAATACCGGCAGGAGCGCTGGGCCGTGGACCTGGACCTGATGCCGGGCCTTTTTCCTGTGAAGAAAGGGCAGTTCATTGCCTGGAGCGGGTCCACCGGCTCCTCCGTAGCGCCGCACCTGCATTTCGAGATCCGGAAAACCGTTGACCAGCATCCGCTGAACGGACTATTGTTTGGTTTCGAGGTACGGGATAATATCCCTCCTTCGGTTTACCGTATAGCCGTTTATGATAGGGATAAGAGCCTCTATGAACAAACACCGCAGGTCTATTCGCTGAAAAAAAGCGGCGGCCTTTACCGTCCTTCCCTCGGCACCATACGGGTAAAGGCAGCCCGGGCAGGCTTTGGCATCAGCACCATCGACCACGAGAACGGCACCACCAACACCTACGGCGTATACCGCGCCGTTGTGTATGACGACGACCGGCCCTCAGTGGGCTTCCAGCTGGACGATGTGGGCTACGAGGAAACCCGCTATGTAGACGCCCACACGGATTATAAAACGCACCACAGCGGCGGGCCCTACTATGAGCTGCTGTTTTCCCTGCCCGGCAACCGGCTGCCGATCTATCATAATTTTGAAGGCGACGGTACGGTTGACCTCTCCGACGGGGCGGTCCATGCCATAAAAATCGCCGTCAAGGACGCCGGAGGAAATACCAGCACGGTCTCTTTCAACATACAGCAGGACCCGGCGGCCAAACCGGAACAAAAATCACCCTGCGCCAACAGGATGACGCCGGGGATAAAAAATATCTTTGAAAACAACCACGTGGAATTTTACCTGGACGAAACAGCCCTCTATGACGATATCTGCTTCCGGTATAAAACCCTGCCGGCCCCGGCAACGGGTTACTATTCGGACATTTATTGCCTGCACAACCCGGATGTGCCCCTGTATACATCCTTTACCCTGCGGCTGCGGCCGGACAAACCCGTCCCCCCGTCCCTGCGGAGCAAAATGGTCATCGTACGGACAGAACCCCGCAGCGGGCGCCACGAAGTCCGGGCGGCCTCCTGGTCCGGGGCATGGCTGGAAGCCTCCTTCCGGGATTTCGGGAACTTTGCCGTACAGGCGGATACCACGCCGCCGGTCATCACGCCGGTGGGACTTCACTCCGGCATCAGCCTGGCCAATGCCACCCGTATGGCCTTCCGCATCCGGGACGGCCTGAGCGGCATCAAAAGCTACCGGGCCATGCTGGACGGCCGCTGGCTGATGTTTGCGCAGGATGGCAGTACAATTTATTATACATTTGATGAACATTGTCCCCGGGGCAGTCACCGGCTGGAGCTAACCGTGACCGATGAAGCAAACAATACAGCTACTTATTTACTTACTTTTAAAAGATAAAAAAGCGATGACAGCACTCAAGGAAGGCGATAAGGCACCGGATTTCAAGGCCAAGGATCAGAACGGAAAAACCGTGTCGCTTGCGGATTTCAAGGGAAAGAAGCTGGTCCTGTATTTCTATCCGAAAGACAATACGCCGGGCTGCACCGCCCAGGCCTGCAACCTGCGCGACAACTACAGCCTGCTGCAGAAAAAGGGATATGCCGTAGTGGGGGTAAGCACAGACCCTGAAGCCAGCCACAAGAAGTTTGAAGAAAAATTCGACCTGCCCTTTACGCTGGTGGCCGACCCCGACAAAAAAGTCGTGGGAGCTTACGGCGTTTTCGGGGAAAAGAAGTTTATGGGGAAGACCTATATGGGCACCCACCGCACCACCTTCCTTATCAATGAAAACGGCGTCATCGACAAGGTGATCAACAAGCCGGACACCAAAAATCATACTGCCCAGGTGCTGGAAGTATGGGAAGGGAAATAAAAAGCGATGAAGAAGGGATTTTTTCTGATGTTGCCGCTGCTGGCCATCCTGGCCGGAGCCCGCGCCCAGCAGCGGTTTACCTGTGATAATGCCGTTGTCTCATTTTTCTCCTCGGCGCCCCTGGAAGACATCGACGCCAGGACCGACAAGGGAATTTCCACGCTGGATATACAGACGCGTGAGCTGTATTTCAAGATCCCCGTCAATACCTTTCAGTTTAAGCGGAGCCTGATGCAGGAGCATTTCAACAGCGACTATCTGGAGACGGAAAAATATCCTTTTGCAGAATTTAAAGGACAGCTGCAGGGGAGCGACAGCCTGACCCGCGCGGGTACCTATACCGTATCGGTGAAGGGCCAGCTGACGATCCACGGGGTTACCCGCGACTGTACCGCAGACGGCACCCTCACCGTCATGTCAGACCGTATCCGCGCCGTATCGGCGTTTCAGGTACGCCTGGCGGATTATAACATCAAGATTCCCCGCCTGGTGATCCGGAACATCGCCGAGGTGGTGGATGTGAAGATAAATGCGGATTACCTGCCCGGTCCCTCCTGAAGGCTGAAGGCTACGGCAGGAGCAGTTTTTGCCCATTTATCCAAAAAAAAGAGGATGGGAACGAAAATTGCTTATTTTTACAAAAGTCATGGTCAAACAGATCACATCAGGTATTACGATCAGCGTGGAAACGTTCTACCAGCCGGATTATTCCAACCCGGTGGGAAGTGAGTTCATGTTTGCTTACCGCATCACCATTGAAAACAACAATACCTTCCCCATAAAGCTGCTCCGCCGCCACTGGCATATCGTGGATTCCAACGGCGCGCACCGCGAGGTGGAAGGCGAGGGGGTGGTAGGCGTACAGCCGCTGCTGGCGCCGGGTGAGAACTACCAGTACGTTTCCGGTTCCAATCTTCGTACGGAGATCGGCAAGATGTACGGAACCTACCTGATGGAAAACCAGAACAATAAAAAACTCTTTGAGGTAGCCATCCCCGAATTCCAGATGATCGTACCCTTCAAGCTCAATTAGGTTTCCCTTTCCGTTGTTATGAATAACCCCCGCCTACGTAATATCCTGCTGCTGGTGGCCTTTCTGATCCTGATCGGGGGCACCGTCCTGAAAATGCGGGAACATCCGGCCGCCTGGTATCTCATCGGCTTCAGCATCGCCCTGTATATCTTTGCCCGCTTCTTTATGCGGCGCGCCTAATGCAAGGCGTTTCACTGCTCCAGCGTATAATAAAAATGACGAGCGGGCTGCTCCCCCGCAGGTTGGGTAGAACGATAGAAAGCCACTGCCTCCCTGTCCGCCTGATCCGCCTGTACAAAGATCTCCTCAAATCCCAGTGCGGTACAATGCTCCCTGAATTTGTCCATGAGCAGACTGCCGATCCCTTGCCGCTGAAAAGTCTTTGTTACGGCAAGATCATAGATGTAGGCCAGCGGCTTCGGGGAATGATACTGTTCAAGAACATAGGCTGTCAGGCCTCCGGCTACTTCTTCGTCAACGAGCGCCACAAAAACCATAAAGTTTTCTTTATGGAGCAGCCGGTCCAAATATTCCGGTGTTGGGTCCTGAGCATTTTTCAGATCGAAAACAACTTCAAAAATCCGGATGAGCTGCATAAACTTATCCAGATCCCGGTTGCCCAGCGGGGTTATTTTTACTTCCATAGATCCTATGATTGAGATCGCCCGTCCCTTTTCCGCTTCACTCGATATACGGACCGGGCGAGGCTTATCATCTTGGCCGGTATTTTGCCCCGCCGAGCAGCTTTGCGGCATCGTTCATCTGCATCAGCTGGGACAGCGCCATGTCGGGATGCAGGGCCATGTACCGGCGCACGATCTGCCATCCCACCCAGGCTCCCACGCCGCCGGGAGCGCCCGTAGGCATATCCTGCGGACCCGGGCCGGGGTCCATGTACCGGGAGCTGGTCTGGAAATCCCGCCGGTATAAAAGATCGTGCTGTACAAAAAACTGCCAGAGCTGCTGCTCGTTTTTCCGGCACCAGTCCAGCTGCTGAGCCGAATAACCCGTCCTGACCGTCGCCGGATCGCCGGGCATCACCTTCTCCAGGAAATAAAGCAGCTTTCCCGCGCTGATCATCCGGTCCAGCAGCGTAGCCCGGTCGCCGGCAGGCGGGAACATCTGCTGCCCGATGACCTTGAAACAGTCTGCCGCGATAAAGACCGGCTCAAACTGGGTAAGCATATAAGCCGGGTAGGGGTCGGCCAGCTGTGTGTAGGGCCGGAAATCTTTTCCCAGGAACATGTCCAGCCCGATACCGAGCAGGGAATCCGCCGTGATGGCCCCGTAGTTATTCAGCCCCGAGATAAAGGTGATCACCTCCGGCGCCCGGAAGCGGGGAAAATAATAACGGATATACCGGAAGCCGGACTCCAGCTGGTGCTGCAGGGCATGCAGGTCGGAAAAATGGGCGTTGACCGTATCCTGCAGCGCCCGGATGTCCGCCGCCGTTAGCAGACCCCTTACGTTCTGCGTCAGCCGGCCGCTGGTATCCGGGTAAGGTCCGTAGTTGAGGATGTTCTCCAGGTAAATCGGGAGAAACAGGGGATATCTTTGCTGCAGTCCGGCCAGCCCTTCCGCTACCCGGTTCGTATCGATGGCGAGGAAATCGCGGTCAAAACGCCTGATCTTTACCTCCATGGGAATATGGCTCACATCCGGCGCGGAAGGGGAATGACAAGCCGCCGCTCCGGAAATCACCGCAAGCAGCAGCCACCGGAAGGCGGAATGCCGTTTTATCTTCATAACTTTTTGGCGATACGGTTTGTAAAATTATTCTGCCCGGGGATAAATAACTTTGTGACCCGGAGTATGCGGGTAAAAATACCATTAAATCATAAAACACCTTTCACGTGAAGATCGTCTTAGCCCAGCAAAATTATCATATCGGCAACTTCGAAGCCAACACCCGGCAGATCATCGACGGGATACGCGAGGCGGAAGCCCGGGGCGCCGACCTGGTGGTTTTTTCGGAACTGTGCGTCTGCGGGTATCCTCCCCGGGATTTCCTGGAGTTCGAAGATTTTATCCGCCGCTGTGAAGCGGCGATCGATCAGATCCGGGAACATACCGCCGGTATTGCCGTGCTGGTAGGGGCGCCGGCGCGCAATCCAAAGCCGGAGGGGAAAGACCTGTTTAACGCCGCCTGGTTCCTTTACGAAAAAGAAGTGAAGCAGGTCGTGCACAAAACGCTGCTGCCCACCTATGACATCTTTGACGAGGACCGGTATTTCGAGCCGGCGTACGAGTGGAAGGTGATCCCGTTCAAAGGAAAGCGTTTGGCCGTTACCATCTGCGAGGATATCTGGAACCTCGGCGACGATCCGCTTTACAGGATATGCCCGATGGACCGGCTGATCGGGCAACAGCCCGATATGATCATCAACCTCTCGGCTTCGCCGTTCGACTATGATCACGACATACAGCGCAAAGCCATCGTCCGCGCCAACGTGCTGAAATACGGGCTGCCGCTCTTTTACTGTAATGCGGTGGGGGCGCAGACCGAGCTGGTGTTTGACGGGGGATCGCTCGTTTTTGATGCACAGGGCAATGTCGTCAGGGAGCTTCCGCTCTTTGCGCCTGCCCTGGCAGATGTCGAATGGGAAGACCTTCAGGGCGAAAGACAAGCCGCCGGCGCAGCGCCGGATCCGGCGGGGGCCGCTCCTTTCATCCTCCGTCCTGCAACGCTCAGCTTTGACCCTGAGCGCAATATCGCCCGTATCCATGATGCGCTTGTCATGGGGCTGCGCGACTATTTCCGGAAAATGAACTTCAGCCGTGCCATCCTCGGTTCCTCGGGAGGCATAGACAGTGCCGTGGTGCTGGCCCTGGCCTGTGAAGCGCTGGGGAAGGACAATGTACGGGCCATACTGATGCCATCCCCTTTTTCATCGGAACATTCCGTATCCGACGCCGTACAGCTGTCCCGCACACTGGGCAATCCCCATGATATCATTTCCATCGAGGAAGCCTACCAGGCCTTCCTGCATACCCTGGAACCCTTTTTTGAGGGACGGCCCTTCGATGTGGCGGAAGAAAATATGCAGGCCCGCATACGGGGGAATATCCTGATGTC
The DNA here is from genome assembly GCF_039541075.1 of Compostibacter hankyongensis. Lineage (NCBI taxonomy): Bacteria > Pseudomonadati > Bacteroidota > Chitinophagia > Chitinophagales > Chitinophagaceae > Compostibacter > Compostibacter hankyongensis. Next base: position 528,208 of record NZ_BAABFN010000001.1, read on the forward strand.
GCTGGCCAACAAATTCGGCTATATCCTGCTCAACACCTCCAACAAGAGCGAGCTCTCCACCGGCTACGGCACCCTCTACGGGGATATGGCCGGCGGCATCAGCGTGCTGGGCGACGTTTATAAGATGCAGGTGTACGCACTGGCACGGTATATCAACCGGGAAAGGGAGATCATCCCCGAGCACATCCTGGTCAAGGCCCCCTCGGCGGAGCTGCGCCCCGGGCAGAAAGACAGCGACAGCCTGCCGGACTATGCCGTCATGGACAGCCTGCTGTACCAGTACATCGAGCGGCGACAGGGGCCGGCCGAGATCATCGCGCAGGGCTTTGACGAGGCGCTGGTAGCGCGTATCCTCAGGCTGGTCAACGCCAACGAATACAAGCGAAACCAGTTCTGTCCCATCATCCGGGTATCCTCAAAAGCTTTCGGCGTGGGAAGAAGGGTGCCGATCGTGGGGAAATACCTGATCTGATCACAGCTTTTCCACGGTCACCGCGGTGCCATAAGCCAGCACTTCGGTTACGCCGCTCATGATTTCGTTGGCGTCGTAACGCATGGCGATAACCGCATTGGCGCCCATTTGTATGGCGTGCGTCACCAGGTGATCCAGCGCCTCCTGCCGGGTCTTTTCACAAAGCTCCTGGTAGATCGAGATTTTCCCGCCTACCAGGGTCTGGAATCCTCCGGCAATATTGCCGAAAATGCTGCGCGAGCGGACCGTAATGCCTCTTACGAGGCCGAGGTAGCCGGTGATGCGGTATCCGGCCAGTTCGTTGGCGGTAGTAATGAGCTTGGCGTCCATTTTTTGGGATAAAACTATCGAAAATACGGATAGCCTGCGCCGCCGGGCGGGATTTTGTGCGGGGGACGCCTATCTTTGCAAAAATTCGGTACGACTATGCTGGCCATACACCTGATCAGGGAAAAGAAAGAATGGGTACTTGAGCGTCTCGCGGTAAAGCACTTTAAGGAGCCGGAGCTGGTGGAAAAGATAGTGCAGCTCGATGAGCAGCGGCGGAAGCTGAAAACCGCACAGGACAACCTCCTGGCGGAGGTGAACACGGCTTCCCGCGCTATCGGCGCCCTCATGCGCGAAGGCCGCAAGGTCGAAGCGGAAGCCAGCAAAAAAGCGGTGGCCGATCTCAAAGCGCAGCTGCAGCCGCTGGAAGCGGAGCTGGCCCGGGCGGAGCAGCAGCAGCAGGAACTATTGCTGAAGCTGCCCAACCTCCCTGCGCCGGAAGTGCCGCCCGGCCGCTCTCCCGAAGACAATGTAGTGGTCCGCGAAGGCGGAACGATACCGGAGACCGGCCCCGGCGCGTTACCGCATTGGGAGCTGGCGCAGCAATACGACCTGATGAGCCTGGAGACGGGCAACAAGATCACGGGCAGCGGCTTCCCGGTATATAAAAACCGGGGGGCGAAGCTGCAGCGGGCGCTGATCAGCTATTTCCTGGACTACAATATCGCCAACGGCTATACGGAGTATCAGCCTCCGCTGCTGGTCAACGAGGCAACGGCTTACGGCACCGGGCAGCTCCCGGACAAGGAAGGGCAGATGTATTTTGTGCAGGAAGACGGGCTTTACCTGATCCCGACGGCCGAGGTGCCGCTGACCAATATTTACCGGGACGAGATCCTGAAGGAGTCCGAGCTGCCGGTCCGCATGACGGGCTATACGCCCTGCTTCCGCCGCGAAGCCGGCTCTTACGGCAAGGACGTAAGAGGACTGAACCGGGTACACCAGTTCGACAAGGTGGAGGTGGTGCAGCTGGTCCACCCCGCACAATCCTATGCCGTGCTGGAGCAGATGGTTGCCCATGTGGAAGGGCTGGTGCAGACCCTGCAGCTGCCCTACCGTATCCTGCGGCTTTGCGGGGGCGACATGAGCTTCACCTCGGCCATGACCTACGATTTTGAGATCTACAGCGCGGCGCAGAAGCGCTGGCTGGAGGTGAGCTCGGTATCCAACTTCGAGACCTTCCAGACCAACCGGATGAAGATACGATATAAGGATGCGGAAGGACGGTCGCAGCTGCTGCATTCCCTGAACGGCAGCGCGCTGGCGCTGCCCCGTATCGTGGCCTGCCTGCTGGAGAACAACCAGTCGCCCGAAGGCATCCTGTTGCCGGAAGCGCTGCATCCTTACTTTGGCGCGGACCGGATCAGCTGATCGTTGTTTCTGGTTTGAGGTTTAACTTCAAAATGCCCCTCACCTTTGGCCTTTGCCTGCCCCGTATGCATGAGAGAGCCGGGGATAAAACGGGGATAAAAATTGCTGCTCCCCGGGGAATTGCTTATCTTACGGGGAAACTGAAATTTGCCCGTCCGGATGAAGCTACCTGCCGCCTGTCTGTTATCCTGCTTTTTACTGCCTTTGCCGCTTTCCGCGCAAATGGCGACAGACGTGGTGGTCGCTGTAAAGACGGATGACGGCGGCCCGGGAGATATATCCGGCAACGTTATCTTCACCGCCGCGGTCATTTTAACGATCCTGCTTATACTTATCGTTGTCATAGGATTGTGGGGGCCGCACCGCCGGCCGGTCACCGGCGTCGAAGGGCTTGTGGGCGAAGCCGGCGAAGCGCTTGAGCCGCTCGATCCGCGGGGCATGGTGCGGGTTCACGGCGAGCTTTGGCAGGCCGAATCCGTTGCCGGCCCGATCGGAAAAGACGAAGACATCCGGGTAACGGCAATAAAACGGCTCAGGCTGTATGTAGAACCTCTTAATAACGATAAAAAACCACCTCATGAACGCATCTAGTTTTTTGGGATTTGTCATCGTCCTGGTTGTCCTTATCATCCTGCTCAACTCCATCCGCATCTTACGCGAGTACGAACGCGGCGTGATATTCCGGCTGGGGCGTCTGGTCTCCGGCGGTGTAAGGGGCCCGGGTCTGATCCTGCTGATCCCCATTATCGACAAGATGGTCAAGGTCAGCCTGCGGACCGTGGTGCTCGACGTGCCGCCGCAGGACATCATCACCCAGGATAACGTGTCGGTGAAGGTGAATGCGGTGGTCTATTTCCGGGTGATCGCCCCGCAGAAAGCGGTAGTGGATGTGGAGAATTATCTGTTTGCCACGTCGCAGATCTCACAGACCACCCTGCGCAGCGTGCTCGGGCAGTCCGAGCTGGACGACCTGCTTTCGCAGCGGGAGAAGATCAACCACAAGCTGCAGCAGATCATTGATTCGCATACAGATCCCTGGGGCATCAAGGTTTCCAACGTAGAGGTGAAGCAGATCGACCTTCCGCAGGAAATGCAGCGTGCCATGGCCCGTCAGGCGGAAGCCGAGCGGGAGCGCCGTTCCAAGGTGATCGCCGCCGAAGGCGAGTTCCAGGCTTCGCAGCGGCTGGCGGATGCGGCCGGCATCCTCAGTGACCAGCCCAGCGCGCTTACCCTGCGCTATTTGCAGACGCTGCGGGAAATTGCCACGGAGAACAACTCCACTACCATATTCCCGATCCCCATCGATATCCTCAAGCCTTTTATGAATGTAAAAGGCGCCGAAGGAAAACAGGAATAAAGGTTACCCTGAGATAGTGTGCCGGCATTTGTAGTAAATGTAAGCCCATGGAATATCTGCTTGCCAATGGTCAGAAACTGCGTATACGAGCGGCAAAGAGAGAAGACGCCGCGGCGTTGCTGCAGATGTTTCGCCTGGCCGTAACGGAAACGCCTTTTCTGATGACGGATCCCCGGGAGGCGGAGCAGCTGACCCTGGAGCAGGAAGAAGCATTTGTCGACGGTTACCGGCAAAGCGCCAATCATTTGTTCCTGGTGGCCGACGTAGGCGGCGGCATCGCCGGCTCGCTTACCATTACACAAAGCAAATGGTTCAAGCAACGGCATGTGGGGGAGCTGGGCATCGTTATCCTGCGCGACTACTGGAACATGGGCATCGGCCGGCGGATGATCAACACCATGCTGCAATGGGTAGAGCGGCATCCCCTCATCCGCTGTCTCCATCTGAACGTAATGGCGCACAATGAAAAGGCGATCCGTATCTATAAAAAATTCGGATTTACCGAACACGGGCGGCTGGAGAAAGCCGCGCTGCAGCCGGGCGACCGTTATGAAGACCTCATCCTCATGAGTCTCTGGGTGCCGGACCGTTAAACTTTTCCGCCCTTTTCCCGTCTCAGTACAAAAAGCAATATGCCTGCTATGGATGAACAGGCGAAGGCCAGACATCTTTGCTGGCGTGCCGGCTTCGACGGGGTTGCCGCTATGGCAACGCCGGGGCAACCGGTGCGTCTGAAGCCGCTGATCAGAAAAATGCTGCAGCCGTCTCCTGAGATAGCGGCAATTACGGCGCCGGAGATAGCGGCCCTGTCCCTGCCGGGAACGGCGAGGGCAAAACCGGCATCTCCCGAAGAAAAGCGCGCCCTCCGTAAACAGCAGCAGCAGGGAATACGCCACCTGAACCTCGCCTGGCTGGATACCATGGTTGCCACCTCCAGCCCCCTGCAGGAGAAGATGAGCCTTTTCTGGCATGGCCATTTTGCCTGCCGTGTCGGCAATGCAGTACATAACGGGCGCCTGCTCAACGTGATACGGCAGCATGCGCTGGGCGACTTCGGGACGCTGCTGACCGCCGTTTCAAAAAGCGCGGCGATGCTGCAGTTCCTGAACAACCAGCAGAACCGGAAACAGCATCCCAACGAAAACTTTGCCCGCGAGGTGATGGAGCTTTTCACCATGGGTCGCGGAAATTATACCGAAGACGATGTAAAGGAAGGCGCCCGCGCCTTTACCGGCTGGGCCTACGACGGAGACGGTAACTTCCGGTTTCGCCGCTCCGTGCATGACAATGGCGTAAAGACATTCCTGGGGAAGACCGGGAATTTTGACGGCGACGATATCCTGAAGATGCTCCTGGAGCAGCGGGCCACCGCCTATCATATCACGGATAAGCTTTACCGGTACTTTGTCAATGAAACGCCCGATGAAGCAAAAATAAAAGACCTGGCCGGGCGCTTTTACCAGAGCAATTATGATATCCGGGCGCTGATGCGGCATATCTTTGAGTCGGACTGGTTTTATGACCCTGTCAACACGGGGAACAGGATCAAGTCGCCCGTGGAGCTGCTGGTAGGCATGCGGCGCAGCATTCCGGTGACCTTTGCCCGGGCGGATACCCAGCTGCTGGTACAGCGCCTGCTGGGGCAGGTGCTTTTCTATCCCCCGAACGTGGCCGGATGGCCGGGCGGGCGCAGCTGGATAGACAGCTCCACCCTGATGTTCCGGATGCGCCTCCCGCAGATCGTTTATTACGATGAAACGCTGGATATGCAGCCCAAAGACATGCCGGACGAGATGATGATGGACGGGCCGGGCCGTCCGCCGGCGCAGCGCAGGCGGTATGCGGAGAACGACCGCTTTGTACGCAACTATGCGAGACGGATAGATGCAGACCCTCACTGGGACGCATATATGAAGAAGTTTCAGCAAACTCCTTCCGGGGAGCTGCCCGCTGCCGTCAGCCGTGTCCTGCTGGCCGGTACGCCGCCGGCCGGAAGCAGCGCGCTGCTGAAGCCCTATGCTTCTGCGGGCCGTGAAGAGGCCATCAAAGCCATGAGTGTGGCCGTCATGAGCCTGCCCGAATATCAATTGTGTTAGGAAGTAAAAACTTTCGTTATGCTGATCATTAACCGCCGCCGTTTTTTACAGCTGGGATCGCTGGCCTCCGTATCCACGATGATGCCCAAATTTCTGAAGGCATTTGAGCGCAATGCGCTGCCGCCGGAAAACAAGGTGCTGGTGGTGGTGCAGCTGTCCGGGGGCAACGACGGTCTGAATACCGTGATTCCCTACCGCAACGATATCTATTACAAGCTGCGGCCCGCGCTGGGGATACGACGGGAAAGCGCCCTGGGACTGGATGACGAGCTGGGTCTGCATCCCGCGTTAAAAGGGCTGAAGGCCCTGTACGACGACGGTGCGCTGGGAGTGTTGAACAGCGTGGGGTATCCCAATCCGGACCGTTCCCATTTCCGGTCGATGGACATCTGGCAGACGGCCAGCGATTCGAAGGACATCATCACCACCGGCTGGATCGGCCGCTACCTGGATGCCCAGTGCAATGGCTGCGCCCATCCCACCCAGGCGCTTGAGATGGATGATACCCTCAGCCTGGCGCTGAAAGGCACACGTCTGCGGGGACTGACGGTCCCCGATCCCAACCGGCTGTACGCCAGCGCCCATGACCGCATGTTCGGCGCTATGGCCGCGCAGCACCGCGACGGGGCCGGCGACGGGCACGGCAACGTGGATTACCTGTATAAGACCATGACGGAAACCATGAGCTCCGCCGCTTATATCTATAAGGAATCCAAGATCTACAAATCCAAAGCGCCTTATCCCGACACGGCTTTCGGAAAAGGGATGAAGACCATCGCGGAGATGATCCTGTCCGGTATCGATACGCGGGTATATTACATCTCCCTGGGCAGCTTTGATACGCATGTCAATCAGCACCCGCAGCAGCAACGGCTGTTTACCCAGCTGGGCGATACGCTGCAGGTGTTTACCTCGGAGCTAAAGAAGAACAACCGGTTTAACGATGTTGCGGTGATGACCTTCTCGGAATTCGGGCGTCGGGTCGGGCAAAATGCCAGCGGCGGTACCGACCACGGCACGGCCAACTGTATGTTCCTGGTATCCGGTGGGCTGAAGAAGAAAGGCGTGCTGAACGAAGTCCCCGATCTTCATGACCTTGACGAGGGCGATCTCCGGTATAAGGTGGATTTTAAGAACGTATATGCCACCCTCATGCGGAAGTGGCTGGATGCAGATGACCGCAACATCCTGGGCGGCCGGCACAGCTATCTCGATTTCATATAGCCGTGTTCAGTCTTCTTTTCGTCGCTGCTGTTTTCTTTCCGAACGGATTCTTTTTTCCTGCAGCCTCTTTTCCACAGACCCGGCCGTGGGCTTTGTGCGGATTCTTTTTTTGGGGACGACAAGGGCCCGCGCTACCAGGGCATTCATCTTACGGACAACCTCCTTTCTGTTTGCACCCTGGGTACGTGCGCGCTGCGCGGTTACCCGCAGCAGGCCTTCCTTGGAGATGCGGCCGGAGAGCTTTTCGCGGACCCGTTGCTGCTGGGCGGGAGTAAGCAGCCGGGACCGTTCCAGATCGAGATATCCCTCCACCATGGTCTCCACCTTGTTGACATGCTGCCCTCCCTTGCCGCCGCTTCGGGCCGTTTGAAAAACGATCTCGGATGAAAGGTCTATTAACATGATGCAACGCCGAAGGGGTTTCGCCCGGGTACAAAAATAAGGCTAAATTTGTACCTTACCTTTTTTCAAACAGCCGGCGGCATCATGAGAGCGGTCATCCAGCGCGTCACCCATGCGGGCGTTACCATTGACGGAACCATCAAATCCCGTATCGGGCCCGGACTGCTGGTGCTGCTTGGCATAGAAGAAGCCGATACCGTGGCGGATGTAAGCTGGCTGAGCGGTAAGATCGTGAACCTGCGTATCTTCAATGACGGGCAGGGCGTCATGAACTTCAGCCTGAAAGATACCGGCGGGGATATCCTGCTCATCAGCCAGTTTACGCTACATGCCCTTACCAAAAAGGGGAACCGCCCGTCTTATATGCGGGCGGCAGGGCCGGCCGTAGCCGTGCCGCTGTACGAACAGATGATCCGGCAGCTGGAAGCCGATCTGGGGAAGCCTGTCGGCGCGGGCACGTTCGGCGCCGATATGAAAGTAGAGTTATTAAACGACGGCCCGGTGACCATACTTATCGACACAAAAAACAGGGAATAGTCATGACCATACAGGAAGCGCAGCAGCGGGTAGACCAATGGATAACGACTACGGGTGTACGTTATTTCAGTGAGCTGACCAATATGGCCATCCTTACCGAAGAGGTGGGGGAGGTGGCCCGGATCATGGCACGGCAGTACGGGGAGCAATCCTTTAAGGAAAGCGATCTGAAAAAAGAGCTGTCCGATGAGCTGTCCGACGTGCTGTGGGTGTTGATCTGTCTGGCCAACCAGTGCGGAGTCGATCTTACCGCAGCCCTGGAAGCTAACTTTGTAAAAAAGGACCGGCGGGATGCGGAGCGGCACCGCCAGAATAAGAAGCTGCACTGAGGGTGGCTTTATCCTGCACACGCCATTGTTGTACGGTCCCGGGAGCGGTCCTCCCCGCCGCTTATTCCCCGGCCTTTCCCACTACCAGGGCGGTTACATCCCATATCCAGCGGGCCGGCTTTTTTTCACCGGGAACGATCACCCGGAAAGGGCCTTTGCCGGCCGGCAGCGCCTGCCCGTCCTCCCGGTCCGCCAGGATGATCCTGCGGTCGGTAAAAGCCGCATCCAGCTCGGGTAAGGCGAAGATTACCCGGTAACCATCCGCGGCTTTGACCAGGAGATAGCTGGCCATGTTCTTTCCGCGGAGGGCCGGGCCCATGGCAACGCCCGCCTTTTCCAGGATATCCGACAGGGCGACGCCCGAAAAAGCATGTGTTTTCCCATCCTTGCCGGCAGCCCGTACTTCGGTTCTTTTCATGCCGGAAAGATCCGCTGCGCTGAGCTTTAGCGGATGCTGTACGGCGCCGGTTACCGTAACCGCCCGGGGCGGTTTCGCGTCCTGTCCCCGGCAGAAGGATGCCGGTGCGGACAACATTATCAGGAGGATCCACAATCGGAATGATTGCCTTTTTTTCATCTGTGACCTTTTGTAAGTAAATCGATAACAGGAAGATTCAAAAAATAAGTTGTTGTAAAAATAGCCGTTTGCCCCGGAAAAACACCGGCTCTTCCCTTTTAACCTTTTATCTTTGCTCCCGTTATGGCAAACGATCAGCATAAGCTACAGGCAATTATTGCCCATTCCAAGGAATACGGCTTTGTTTTTCCCTCCAGCGAGATCTACGATGGGCTCGGTGCGGTGTACGACTACGGACAATACGGCGCACAGCTCAAAAAAAATATCCGTGATTACTGGTGGAAGAGCATGACCCAGCTGCAGGAGAACATCGTCGGTATAGATGCGGCTATCTTTATGCATCCGACCACCTGGAAGGCTTCGGGCCATGTGGACAACTTCAGCGACCCGATGATTGACAATAAGGACAGCAAAAAGCGCTACCGGGTGGATCACCTGCTGGAAGCCCGGGCCGATAAGCTGGAAGAAGAGGGTAAAGCCGATGCGGCGCGCCTGCTGATCGGAAAAATGGAGCAGCTGCTGTCCGCCGACGATCTGCCCGGCCTGAAAACGCTGATCCTCGAAGAAGGGATCGTTTGTCCGCTGAGCGGAACGGCCAACTGGACCGACGTACGGCAATTCAACCTCATGTTCTCCACCCAGCTGGGGAGCGTGGCCGGTGAGGCCGGGGAGATATACCTGCGGCCCGAAACCGCGCAGGGCATCTTTGTCAACTTCCTGAATGTGCAGAAAACCGGCCGGATGAAGATCCCCTTTGGGATTGCCCAGACGGGCAAGGCTTTCCGGAATGAGATCGTGGCCCGTCAGTTTATCTTCCGGATGCGGGAGTTCGAGCAAATGGAGATGCAGTTTTTTGTCCGTCCCGGCACCGAGCTGGACTGGTATGCGCACTGGAAGGAGACCCGGATGCAATGGCACCGGAGCCTGGGTATTCCGGAAGACAAACTGCAGTTTCACGATCATGCCAAGCTGGCCCACTATGCCAATGCCGCGGTGGACATCGAATACAACTTCCCCATCGGCTTTAAGGAAGTGGAAGGCATCCATTCCCGCACCGACTATGACCTTCGCCGGCACCAGGAATTTTCCGGAAAAAAAATACAGTATTTCGATCCCGAGATCAACAAAAATTATATCCCCTATGTGGTGGAAACTTCCGTAGGACTGGACCGTACCTTTATGATGGTGCTGAGCGAAGCCTATGCCGAGGAGGAGGTCGCCACCGCAGATCCAGCCAAAAAGGACACGCGTACCCTGCTGAAGCTGCCTCCGCGACTGTCGCCGGTGAAGCTGGCCGTCCTGCCCCTGGTAAAAAAGGATGGTCTGCCCGAAATTGCCCGGACGCTGATGGACGAGTGTAAGCAACAGTTTCATTGCATCTACGAGGAGAAGGACAGCATCGGGAAACGCTACCGCCGGCAGGACGCTATCGGCACACCTTTTTGCGTCACCATCGACCACCAGACGCGGGAAGACCAGACCGTCACCATACGCTACCGGGACAGTCTGCAGCAGGACCGGCTGCCGATAAGCATGATCTCGCAGCTGGTGCAGGACGCGATAAGGTGAGCACCCTGACCTCTAAAGGGGAGAGTAGAGGTAACTACCCGTAAAGCTCCTGATGGATGGCCTTGCGGTCGTACCCCATCGCCTGTATACGGCGTTTGGCCTCGTTGATCATCTCCTTCCAGCCGCAGAGGAAAAAATGTGCCGGTCCCTTGTCTTCCAGGATCGTTTCATACAACGTATGTACATAGCCGGAATGTCCTTCCCATTGTTCCCGGGAGAGGGTCGGGATGTACCGGAAGCGCTCTAATGCCGCCTCCAGCTGCTGCATTTCCCGGTGGTACAGCAGGTCTTGCTGCGTACGAGTACCCAGCAGGAGATACATGTTCTGATTTCGCGTGATGCCGTGGTTCCGCATGTAAGTGAGCATAGAGCGGAAAGGTGCGATGCCGGTACCGGTACAGATAAAAAAGAGATCGCCCTCTATCGCCTCGGGCAGCGTAAAGACGCCCAGCGGCCCCCGCAGGGTCACCTCGGTGCCGGGTTGCACCTCGTTAAAAAGGTAGGTGGTGCCGGCTCCGCCTTCCAGTAGTACGATCACCAGCTCTATTTCGTTGGTGCCGTCGGGTGCCGAGGCAATGGAATAGCTGCGCCAGCGCCGCGCCGGTCTTTCGTGGATGGGAAGGTCCAGCGTAACAAACTGCCCCGGTAGAAAGTCGAAGCTTTCCAGTTCGGGGATCCGTATCCGGAAACGCCGGGTATTGGGTGTTTCCTGGATGATTTCTGTAAAAACGCCGGTTCGCCAGGGTGCTGTCATGGGTCTTAAAATAGTTCGCACTGAAAAGATAAGCAGAAAAACGGGGGTAAGCAAGTTTTACGGTGTATTCCCGCTGGTACTGCAATAAAGACCAGGCAAGACATCCGGCAATTGTGATGAGCGGTTAGGCACATGCCGTTATTTGGATAACTTTGCAAGACGCCCGCTTACTGCATATATTATGGTAAAAATACTTTCTGTTGCCTTTTGCGTTTTCCTCTTTTGTTCCTGCTCAAAGAAGGACGAACCCCGTCCGGAACCGCCACCGGCTGAGCAGTACGAATTTCAGAGCATTGCATATTTTCTCCATGAAGGAGATGGTGTGACGACAGATTCGGTGCTGTTACAACCCTCAAGGATCGTCTCTAATAATACGTCAGGTACCGTGTCTGCGGATATTGCTGTTCCTCAGCAGTATGAAACTTCGAAATTTCTCAATAGTGAAAAATTTCCTTTCACTTTACAAACCGGTGACTCCGTGAAGATCGGCGTTCCTGTTTCCATTAGCGGGGACAAGATATATACCGGCGATGACAAATGGAGCTATCTCGAAAGCAGGGAAGAAGCGTTACCGGCTGCCACTTCTGATTACCATAGCGCATTTGATGTGGCTCCCCATACAAAAGCTACCATAGCGATATACGTTGTTCGGCGAAAAATATCCACGGGTTATATCGCAACATTTAAAGAGCGGCAGACGGGTAAGATCCTGAAAGTTGAAGGGGAGTGGAAGGGAGTGCAATTGGACCGTTTCTATACTTCCGCAAGGTGGGACGAGATAAAATAAGTTCTTCCTGTTTGTTGATTGAATCGTATCTCCCTCTTAAATAGTCAATTATCTGTTATTATAAAATAAATGTGAATATAAAGTCTACTGAAATTATAGACTTTATGTATTATTGCATTGCGATGCATTTTTATCTTCCGGACATACAAATAATATATACCTATTCCGCCGGGAAAGGCGGGATCGCTTCCTGTTTTCCGGTTTTCGGCAGGTAAGGTAGGCCGGCTGGGCCGGATACTTCACCGACCCGTCCGTCTGCGCATCAGCATGAAAGCCGACCTGCCTCATAACAGCTTTGACCGAAGTTAAGATGCTACACTCATAACAGCTTTGCCTGAAGTTAAGTATCACGGTAACGGACAAACGCTTTGCTGCGAATACACCCATAAAGCAGATAGCTTCAATAAAAAAACGTAAAAATCATTCATATTTTCCTATTTAAATTATAGAGCAACTATGAAAATAAAATTGTTTATAATTGCTGCCATCCTGTTGCTGGCGGGGAAGGCATCGGCTCAGCAGACCGTCGTGCAGGGCATAATAGCGGATGCCAAAGGAGCGCCGGTTTCCGGCGCAACGGTGGGGATAACCAGGACAAACACCTTTGCCATTGCGGACGACAGCGGCGGGTTCCGGATAACGGTCGCGGGGGAGCCGCCCTTTCTGCTGTCGGTACGGTCGGTGGGATATAAAACAAAAGAAGTGCGTGTGAACAAGCCGCCCGGTAAACAGCTGAGGATAATACTGGATGAGGATGCCCGTGTATTGACAGCAGTGGCGGTCACCGCCAGACGCCGCAGCGAAAACGGACAGGACGTTCCGATTCCGATAGCCGTTATCGGCGGAGCCCGCATCGCGGAAACGGGCTCATTCAACGTGAACTATCTCAAAGAACTGGTTCCCGCTGTGCAGCTTTATTCTTCCAATCCCCGCAATACCACGCTGAATATCCGCGGTCTGGGGTCGACGTTCGGGTTGACAAATGATGGCATTGATCCGGGTGTCGGTTTTTATGTGGACGGCGTGTATTATGCGCGTCCCGCCGCGACCACCCTTGATTTCATCGACGTGGAGCGGATCGAGGTGCTCCGCGGCCCGCAAGGAACCTTGTTTGGCAAGAACACGACCGCAGGCGCATTTAACATCATTACCCGTAAACCCGACTTTACACCCGGGGGGAATTTTGAAGCCAGCTATGGAAACCATGGATATATCCAGGCCAAAGCTTCGATAACAGGCCCCCTCGCGAAGAAGCTGGCCGGCCGGATATCCTTCACCGGAACCCGGCGCAACGGCACGTTGTTCAATATAGCCACTCAGCAGCATGCGAACGATCTGAATAACCTGGGCGCCAGGGCGCAGTTATTGTTCACGCCTTCCGACAAGACCCGGATCACCCTGTCGGCGGACGCTTCGGGTCAACGTCCTAACGGATATGCCCAGGTCATTGCCGGAGTCGTGAAAACGCAGCGCCCGGATTATCGCCAGTTTGACCAGATCATCGCTGACCTGCACTATAAGCTGCCCAGTCTTAATCCCTTTGACCGGCTCATCGATCATGATACGCCCTGGAAGTCGAACAACGACCTGGGCGGCGTTTCGCTCAACGTGGACCTGCAGCTGGGCCGGGGGACCTTGACCTCCACCACGGCATGGCGCTACTGGCACTGGAGCCCTTCCAACGACCGGGATTTTACCGCCCTCCCGGTTTTAACCTTGTCCCAGGCGCCGTCGAAGCATCAGCAATGGTCCGAAGAAGTAAGGTATGCCGGTGATTTCTCCACCCGTTTAAGCGGCGTGGCAGGGATCTTTGTGCTCGGTCAGGATCTCAAGACAGACCCTTTTCAAACGGAAGAATCCGGTTCGGCACAATGGCGCTTTTCCCAGAATTCGACCAGCGAATTATGGCAAACGCCGGGTCTTTTCGACGGTTACGGGATTCATACCTACTCCGCGCTCCGTTCGTTCAGCGGCGCCGTATTTGGCCAGCTGGACTGGAAAATTACCGATCGCCTTCATCTGTTGCCCGGGCTGAGGTTCAATTACGATAAGAAAAAGGAGCATTTCAGCCGGGAAACCTATGGCGGACTGGATACCGACGACCCGGAGCTGATTGCCTTGAAAAAAGTCGTGTACAGCGATCAGGCCTTTGATGCCAATACGGACAACACCAATCTTTCGGGCCAGCTGACCGTCAATTACAAGGCCACCGGCCGGATCAATGCCTATGTTACCTATGCGACGAGCTACAAGCCGGTGGGCCTGAATCTCGGGGGGCTGCCGACCAGCGACGGAAAGCCGTTGCTTGAGCTTGCACAGGTCAAGCCGGAGTATGTCCGGCATGTTGAGTTCGGCATAAAAACGACCCCGGGCAAAGACGCCATACTGAACCTGACCTTCTACAATACCGGCATCGATGATTTTCAGACCCAGGTTCAAACCGCTGAAGTGGGAGTGAACCGGGGCTATCTTGCCAATGCGGAAAAAGTACGGGTACGCGGCGCAGAACTGGAGGGAAGCGTATCCATCCGGCAAAATCTGCTGTTTTATGGCAGCGCCGCTTATACCGACGGTAAATATGTTTCATTCAAGAACGCGCCGGTACCCCTGGAAGAAACCGGCGGCGAATCTGCTTTTAAGGATATCTCGGGGGGCAGGCTGCCCGGGATTTCCAGATGGACCGGCTCATTAGGCGGAGAGCTCAGCCTGCCGGTAAAATTTATCGGCTTGCCGGGTAAATTCTTCCTGGCCGCGGATACTTATCTGCGTTCCTCGTTTTCTTCAAGTCCTTCGCCTTCCCAATACCTGAATATAGATGGCTACGCCTTGCTGAATGCACGGGCCGGCTTCCGGACGCTGGCGGGGTTGACCTTTTTCCTCTGGGGCCGGAACCTGCTGGACAAGGATTATTTTGAACAGCTGCTGCCCGCGGCGGGCAATGCGGGACAGTATGCCGCCGTGCTGGGCGATCCCAGAATGGTGGGGGTAACGTTGCAGTTCGCCTTTGGCGCTTCCCGGCGTTGATGAGCCCGTCCCCTCCGGTATTTGCCGGGAATGGCATGAGGTTCCCCTGCCGCTTTTTTGCCGGCCGTTCCAATTATCGTAACTTTGCGGCGCTTCATGAACTTGCAGGCGTTGTTGAATGGTTACCGTACGGATAACCGCCTGAAACAACTGGCGGAAGGGATAGCCATGCCTGCACCCCGCATCATCCGGCTTTCCGGCCTGACCGCCTCCGCTCCGGCTTTCATCGCTTCCGCGCTTTGGGAGCAGAGCGATCTGAACCATGTCTTTTTGTTGAATGACCGGGAAGAGGCCGCTTATTTTCACAATGATCTCGAGAACCTGCTGAACATCCTGGATATCTGCTATTTCCCCGATTCATTTAAGAAAACGGGTTTCTTTGAAGAGCAGAACAGCAGCCATGTGATGCTGCGTACCGAGGCGCTGATGAAGTTTTCGGGCCGGGAGACGCACCGGAAGATACTGGTCACCTATCCCGAGGCGGTATTTGAAAAGGTGGTGCCCCCGGCTGCGTTGTCCGGCAGCATGATCCAGCTGAAGGTGGGCGATACGCTTTCCCCCGAAGCCCTGTTGGCACAGCTGACGGGTCTGGGCTTCGAACGGACGGATTTTGTATATGAGCCGGGACAGGTGGCGCTGCGCGGCGGCATCCTCGATATCTATTCCTTCGGAAATGAAAAGCCCTACCGCATCGAGCTGTTTGGCGATGAAATAGATTCCCTCCGCCTGTTTGATCCGGAATCCCAGCTCAGCGAACGCAAGCTCCTGCAGGTAACCCTTATTCCGAACCTCGAGACCGGGATGGTTGCTGCCGAAAAAATATCTCTTCCTGCCTTTCTGCCATCGAACACCATCTGGTGGATAAAGGACCCCGGTTATGTGACCGGGGTATGGGGACAGATGGAAGAACGGGCCGCCGCCTTTATCCGCGCCGGCGGCAAGGTAAGCACCCCGGCTTCGGAAACGTTTATCGCCCTCTCGGCAGACGACTTTGAAACCGCAGGGGAGATACAGCAGCGCATCTTGCGGCAGACCTGCATTTTTCTTTCGGAAGACCATCCCATGCTGCCTTTTTTGCCCGCGGGCAGCGGGGCGGATCAGGCGGTCATCGACTTTCATACCGCGCCTCAGCCCGTGTTCAACCGGCAGTTCGAGCTGCTCATCGCGGACCTGCAGCAGAAAATAAAGGCGGGTTATCAGCTGTTTCTTTTTGCAGAAAATCCGAAGCAGCTGGAACGTCTCAACGCTGTCTTTGAGGACCTGCAGGCGGCGGTTTCCTTCTACCCCATCCCGCTGGCCATCAGCGAGGGCTTTATCGATCACGACCGCAAGCAGGCCTGCTATACCGATCACCAGATCTTTCAACGCTATCACAAATACCGGGTCAAGCAGGCGTACAACAAGAACAAGGCGCTCACCCTGAAAACGCTGCGGGAGCTGCAGCCCGGCGATTACGTTACCCACATCGACCACGGTGTGGGCGTATACAGCGGCCTGCAGAAGATAGAAACCGGGGGCCGGCTGCAGGAAGCCGTGCGCATCCTGTACAAAGACCAGGACATCCTGTATGTGAATATCAACTCCCTGCACAAGATCAGCAAGTATACCGGCAAGGAGGGAGCTGTTCCCAAGCTCAACAAGCTGGGCAGCGATGCCTGGGACCGGCTGAAGGATAAAACGAAACGCCAGGTAAAGGATATCGCCAAAGACCTTATCCGGCTGTATGCCGCCCGGAAGGCGCAGCAGGGATTTGCGCATTCGCCCGATACCTACCTGCAAACGGAGCTCGAAGCCTCCTTTTTGTTTGAGGATACCCCCGATCAGAGCAAGGCTACCGCGGATGTAAAGCGGGATATGGAATCTGCCGCTCCCATGGACAGACTGGTCTGCGGCGATGTGGGTTTCGGGAAGACGGAAGTCGCCATCCGCGCCGCTTTCAAAAGCGTCGCCGATAGCAGGCAGGCCGCCATTCTGGTGCCTACCACCATCCTGGCCTTTCAGCATTATCAGACCTTTTCGGAACGGCTCAAGGATTTTCCCTGTACCGTGGACTACCTGAACCGCTTTAAGTCGGCGAAGGAAAAAAAAGAAACGCTGCAGCGGGTACAGGAAGGGAAAACGGATATCATCATCGGCACCCATGCCCTGCTGGGCAAGGCGGTAAAGTTCAAAGACCTGGGCATCCTGATCGTGGATGAGGAGCAGAAATTTGGTGTCACGGCCAAAGAGAAGCTCAAACAGCTGAAGGTGAACGTGGACACGCTGACGCTAACGGCAACGCCTATACCCCGTACCCTCCAGTTTTCCCTGATGGGCGCGCGCGATCTTTCCATCATGAACACCCCTCCGCCGAACCGGCAGCCGATACAGACCGAGGTGCATGTATTTGACGAGGATCTGATCCGCGATACCATCTATTTTGAGACCGAGCGGGGCGGTCAGGTCTTCTTCATCCACAACCGCGTGCAGAACATCCGGGAGATGGCGGGGATTATACAGGGCCTCTGTCCCGACCTTTCCGTGGCGCATGCGCATGGGAAGATGGAAGGGCATCAATTGGAATCCGTATTGCTGGATTTTATCAATCGCCGTTATGATGTGCTGGTCTGCACCAACATCGTGGAGAGCGGGGTGGACATTCCCAATGCCAATACCATCATCGTCAACAATGCGCATCATTTCGGGCTGAGCGATCTGCACCAGCTGCGCGGACGGGTGGGCCGCAGCAATAAGCAGGCCTTCTGTTACCTGCTGGCGCCTCCCATGAGCACTTTGCCTTCGGACAGCCGCAAGCGCCTCCAGACCCTCGAGCAGCACAGTGAGCTGGGCAGCGGCTTCCAGATCGCCATGCGCGACCTGGATATACGCGGCGCCGGCAACCTGCTGGGCGGCGAGCAGAGCGGCTTTATGGCAGAGATCGGTTTTGAGATGTATCATAAGATACTGGATGAAGCCGTACGCGAGCTCAAGCAAACCGAGTTCCGGGAGCTGTTCAGGGAACAGCTGGCCGAAAAGGAGGAGTATGTCGGTGATTGTACCATTGACACCGATCTGGAGATCCTTATCCCGGACAGCTATGTGGAGAACATCACCGAACGGCTGAGCCTTTATCAGCAGCTGGACAACTTATCGGAAGAAGCCGATCTGCAGGCTTTCGCCATGGGGCTGGAAGACCGCTTCGGTCCGCTGCCTGCTCCCGTGGAGGACCTCTTTACCACCATTCGCTGCCGCCGTCTCGGCATTGCGCTGGGCTTTGAGAAGATCATCCTCAAAAATGAAAAAGCCCGCTGCTATTTCATCAATAATCCCGATTCCCCTTATTTCGAATCTCCTCTTTTTAATCATATTCTGCAATTTATCCAGCAAGAGGTCAACAATGCCCGTCTGCGTCAGGTAGGGACCAACTTTATGCTTGTTCTCGACCATATCGGCAGCATGAAAGACCTGGAGCAGTTCTTCCTCCGGATGAAAGGATAGAATAATGCCTGGTGTAAGAATGACCGTGGCTATACGCCTGCACAAAAAATCCCGTCCCGCCGGAGGCGGGACAGGATTTGCAAAACATGGACTTATATAAAAGGAACTGTGTATTACCGTTGGACGACGCGGCGGCTCGGTGCGCTGTGTGCGCTGGAGCTGCTTTTCCGGGGCGTGCTGCGTTGTACCGTGCTGCGTGCCACATGAGGTGCAGGACGGCTCGACCGTGAGGGAGCCACGCGACGCTGCGGACGGCTGGAGGCAGACACGCGGGACGCCGGAGCTGCGCGGTGTACGGACGTCTGCCGGGCCGGGGCCGCTCTTTCGGGTGCGGGGCTGCTGTGCGGAACGGTCCTGGACGGGGCGGGCCTGGCCTGGGGAGCAGCTGATTTACGCTGCGGAGCTGCCGGAGCGTGCTGCGGAGCCGCAGGGGCATGTTCCCGGTTCTGCGACGGTACGGTTCTCCTGGCAGGCGCTTCACCCCGTGCCGGGGCGGTATTCCGTTCCGCCGGGCTGCGGCCGGGCGCTACGGTTCTGGCCGGTGCGTGATTCCCCGAAGGAGGCGTTACCCTGCGGGCGGGTGCGTTGCTGTTACCATGGGCCGGCGCAGCGCCGCTTTTAGCGGGTATCACCCGTTTGGGAGCTGCCGAGCTCCTGCTGGAGCTGTTTACCGCAGGCCGGAAGATGTGCAGCTGGTCATTGCTGACCCTGCCGGTAGTGGGGCGGGAGGTATTGGTCACCCTCACCCTTCTTACCGGGGCTCCGGTAGCCCGTTCCACATCGCGGTGCGGAGGTCCGCCTGCATATACATTTTTGTTGTACACGACCCTGTTGTTGATGATCGTGGAGTTATTGATGATGGTAATATTCTGCTGCCGCCTGACGTAATACCTCGGCAGATAGCGGCTGGAGATATACCGTCGCGGCGCAAATATCCATCGTACCGCGGGGATGTTGATGCCCACGGAGATGCTCATGCCGGGACCCAGCGGCGCCCAGCCATAATAATCGGGCGTCTGTCTCCAGGCTACCCAGGCCGGTCCCCATTCGCTGCCCGGAAGCCATACCCAGCCATAGCTGTTGTCGTATAGCCAGCGGCCGTAATGGAAAGGCGCCCAGCCCCAGGAATAGTCGGATACCCAGGTCCATCCGTAATCGGTGTATATCCAGTGACCGTTGGTAGCATAAGGCTGAAAACCGCTGGACACCCGGGGTACCCAGGCATATCCATAGGAAGGGTAGTTGATCCAATTGCCGTAAGGACTCAAATTATCATAAAAGGTCTGATAGGAAATGGACGCACCTACGACCGGCTGCGCCGAGATCCTCGAGGCGGCGCAGCTTGTGAGCATGAGCGCCACCAGGTATATTGCGGATAATCTAAAGATCGTTTTCATGATACCGTTTTTAAGGGTTAGAAAACTTGTTTACGGGGATATAAAATCAATATCTGTACCATATTAACTTAACAAAATGCTATAAAATGGGTGTATGCCGTTTCCGGCGGATAAACGGCCCGGCAGGGCTTTGAGCGGAAAAAATATTGCGGCCATCCTGGCAAAAAAACCGCCGGATTGTCCCTTTTTCCGCCGCGGAAGGTATTTGCCGCAAAAAAGCCTATTTTTACGTTAAACAGCTTTTAATCCATATGGAACAACAACCTGTACCCCAACCGGGCAACGGTGGACAGCCGGTCGTGCCACCCAAGAACTGGCTGGTAGAATCCATCCTCGTGACCATCTTCTGCTGCCTTCCCTTTGGCATTGTCGGCATCATCAATGCCTCGAAGGTAAACAGCGCCCTCGCCGTAGGAAATTATGATGAAGCGCTCCGTCTCTCGAAGGAAGCCGGAAAGTGGACCAAGATCGGTTTCTTTGTCGGTCTGGCCCTGATCGTCATTTCGGTGATCTTGCAGTTTGTGGTCGGCGTAGCCATTTTCCGTCGGAATTCCGGCAGTTTCGGCATGCCCTAAACAAAAGGGAGCATGC
Organism: Compostibacter hankyongensis; assembly: GCF_039541075.1. Taxonomy (NCBI): domain Bacteria; kingdom Pseudomonadati; phylum Bacteroidota; class Chitinophagia; order Chitinophagales; family Chitinophagaceae; genus Compostibacter; species Compostibacter hankyongensis. Next base: position 548,499 of record NZ_BAABFN010000001.1, read on the forward strand.
AAGCTCGTAACCTTTCTGCAAGGATAAGTGTGTTGATCGGGTTAGCGGCGCTTCCGTTGCTGCTGGTCTATTTTTTATACGACCCCGCACACAGCGCGCTTTTTCCGGCCTGTCCCTTTCACCGGCTGACCGGATTGGACTGCCCCGGCTGCGGTTCCCAGCGTGCCCTGTACCAGCTGCTGCATGGCCATATCCTGGATGCGCTCGGCTATAACCTCATGATGGTGATGGCGCTGCCGCTGATCCTGTATGCCGCGGCGGTGCAGGCCGGCAATCTGTTTCGCCGGGAGCGGCGGGTCATCCGCTTTCTGTACCGTCCCTGGTTTACAAAGCTGGTATTGGCGGCAGTGTTGGTTTTCTGGGTGGCCAGGAACCTTCCCTTTGTTCCTTTTTCCTGGCTTGCCGCCTGAGCAGCTGTCAGTCCTGTTCCCGGCTGGTGAGGTGGTTGTAATCGGAGAGTACCTGCTGCAGAAAGGCCTCGGGCTCCAGGCTGCTCCTGAGTTGCAGTATCGTCTTGACCTTCTCGGCCGTCTGATAAAGAATGGCGGGGTTATCGGTCTTGCTGGCCTGGACAAGCAGGGATTTGATGAGCTGTATGTCCCGGTCGGAAAGCCGGGTCACCTCCGGATAAAGCGCCTGGTAGTCGTCGGCCGTCGGCATATAGAGCGTATGCTGCAGCAGCGTGCGCGGCTCCGTTTTGATGACCGTGGTATGGGCTACCATATCCCCCACGCGCTGCCGTTTGTCGGTAGCGGCCACACAAACCAGCGCTACCACCCCGTTCATCAGCCCGAAGTCTACCAGCCTGAAAATCCAGCGGAGCAGGTACTGGCCAAAGGTGGGCTGCGTTCCGTCGAGACTGATCACCCGTATTTTCATGATGCGCTTGCCCAGCGACTGCCCGTTAAAAAGCTGTTCCATGCACAGGTCGTAAAACAGCGCGGGTATTAAAAACAGGAGCCCCCATACGCTGTTACCGAACAATATCGACCACAGCAGAATGACCATGATGATATAAGCTCCTTTGATCGCGAAGTCGATAAGGCTCCCTGCAAGACGCTCTCCCACGCTGGCGATATCATAATCCAGCGCGATGTGCTGGGCTGTGGGTATGCTGACGGTATTCATAGGTTATAGTTCACAATGATAACAAACCCGGGACAAAATCGTAAGGACTTTTTTAATAAATTGCAGACACTGCCGGGTGTCCGGCAGTGCACCCTTTATGCGAGAAGCCTACTTTTTAAAGAAAAATGCCGGCAAGTGGAAACAATACGAATCCGAGCTGGGCGGGAAACCTGACCCTGACCGGCTGGCGGAAGGCTTTATCGAGCTCACCGATGATCTGTCCTATGCCAGGACCTTTTACCCCGCCAGCAATACCACCCGCTATCTGAACGGGCTGGCCGCGCGTTTTCATCAGCATATATACCGGAACCGCAAAGAAAGGGGAGGCCGCTTTTTTTCTTTCTGGCGGTATGAGCTGCCCTGGATGTTCTACCGTCATCAGCGTCTCCTCCTGTATACCTTCATCATCTTTGCCGTATTCGTGTTTATCGGGGTGCTGTCTGCCCTGTACGATCACCAGTTTATCCGTGCCATACTGGGCGACGGGTATGTAAACATGACTCTCGAAAATATCGAGAAGGGCGATCCTTTTGGTGTATATGCGCAAACGGCTCCGGCAGGCATGTTTCTGAAGATTGCCCTCAATAACATTTTTGTGGCTTTTGTGATCTATGTCTGTGGTATCACGGCCGGCGTTTTTACCGTGATCTTCCTGATGCGAAACTCCATTATGCTGGGCGCCTTCGTCGGTTTTTTCTTTACAAAGGGATTGGGCGCCGATGCCCTGCTTGCCGTATTTATACACGGCACGCTGGAGATATCGGGGCTGGTGGTGGAAGCCTGTGCAGGTCTTATCATGGCCCGGGCCATCCTTTTTCCGAAAACCTACAGCCGGAAGGTAGCCCTCGGCTCCGCCGCAAAGGACGGCCTTAAGGTCATTATGGGGATGGTCCCCGTTATCCTGCTGGCGGCCTTTCTTGAAAGCTTTGTCACCCGTTATTACCAGACGATGCCCCTGATGCTGAACCTCTTTATCCTGGCGGCTTCGCTGGCATTTATGGGCTGGTATTTCATCGGCTATCCGCGGCAGCTGCACAAACGAATGGAAAAAAACAAAGCCCGGGACTCCCCGGGCGGAGACCAAAATTTTATGGTATGGATGAACAAAAAATTGAGCTCCGGAAAATAAGGGCTTTCGGAGATTGCTTTAACGATACCTTCCAGTTTATCAAGCTCGGCTTTCCGAACCTGCTGAAAATCTTTCTGCTGATCTGCGGGCCCGTGATGCTGGCTGAGGCTATTCTGCGCGGTTATTACAGCTACGGTCAGCTCTCGCTTTTTAAGATACTGGGTCAGGTGGGTACGCCGGCGTACAGCAGGAATGTCCTCTCCCTGTTCACCCCGCTGTATTTCGTGATGTTGTTGATGTTCTTCCTGCTTTGGGTACTGATGGAGACCGTCATTTCGGCCTATATGCTGCTTTATGAACAGAAAAGCGGGGTTCATCCCGATATCAGTGAAGTCTGGTTGCTCACCCGGCGGTACATTTTTAAAGCGGCGTTGTTCAGTATTCCCAAGCTCGTGCTGACCTTGATCGGCACCCTCTTCTGTCTGGCTCCCGGCATATATTTCTGGGTGGTTTTCACCCCGCTGGTACCGGTGATCATGATGGAAGGCGGCACTTTTTCCCGCGTTTTCAATCGCTGCTTCAGTCTTGTGCGGTATCAGTTCTGGTCTACCCTTGGCATCTACGCCGTAGCCTATCTGATCTACAGCTTCAGCAGCATGGTGATCTCCGTATCGGTATCGGCAGTCGTCGGAATATTGTCTTACCTGACGGTCAAGAATGTTTCGACCACCATCAGTATGATATCGTCCGTGCTGACCATTTTTGCCTATCTGTTTTATATGGTGTTTTATGTTGCCGTGGTATTGCAATACTATAACCTGGCGGAACGCAGCGACGGTACAGGGCTGTTAAAACAGATAGACGAGATCGGGAAAGATATACCGCCACCTTTCTATGAAAATGCGGGAGAATATTAAGCTTAAAAACGGGTCCATGCGCTGGTTGCCTTTCTTGTATCTGCTTTGCCTGTCTCCGGCGGTTAACGGCCGGCAGCATGCGCTGCGGTACGATTCCTCGCGGGTGGAGCGGCGGCAGGTAAGTCCCGCGCAGCTGCAAAAATACCGGCAGCAACGCGAGTTCCGGTACGACCGGCAGGACCGCAGCGCATATGCCTCACTCTGGAGCCGGCTCTGGGACTGGCTCTGGGAGCGCTATTTTGACCTGTTCGGCAGGAGCGGGGGAGGTCTTCTCCTGCGCATATTGCTCTGGGGGCTGTGCATCGGGGTGCTGGGCTATTTTCTTTTTCGTGTGCTGGGGATGAATGCCATCCTCCTGCTGGGCAAGAAGAACCGGGAGGAAGCGCTGCCTTATGTCGTAGGAGAGGAGGACATCAACGCCCCCGGTTTTGAGGCTGCGCTGGCCGCTGCCATAGCGCAGAAGCAGTACCGGCTGGCCGTACGGCTGCTTTACCTGCAGTGTCTGAAACAGCTGAACGACCGGGCGATGATCCGCTGGCAGCCCGGCAAAACCAACCGGCATTACCTGCAGGAGCTGTCCGGCACAACGGCAGCGCCGCTGTTCGGGGAGCTGACCCGCAGCTATGAGTACGCCTGGTACGGAGAGATGCCCGTAGCGCCCCGTCAGTTTGAAGATATACGTAACCGTTTCGAGCAGTTCCGGACTATGGTGGACCGCCCGGAAGCAGAAGCCGGCGGAGATAAATGAAAGGCTACCGCAACTATATCGTCGTTTTTGTTCTCCTGCTGCTGCTTTACATAGCGGCCCAGTATTATAAGCCCGTGCCGGTCGATTGGCGGGTGACGCTTTCTGCGAAGGACAAGATACCCTATGGCAGCTTTCTGGTTTATGACAACCTGAAGACGATTTTCCCGGATGCCCGGGTGGTCTTGCAGCGGGTGCCCGTATACAACGTAGTGAACAACTCCACCGACCGGCATACGGCCTACCTCCTGATCGATCCGGAGCTTTCCCTTACCGCTACCGATGAAAAAGAGCTGCTCCGCTATGTGGCGCAGGGCAATTATGTATTCCTGGCCGCCTTCACCGGCTACGGCGGGCTGGCGGACAGCCTGCATTTCAAAAGGAACCTGGCGGTTTTGCCGAAGCAGGATTCCGTAAAGATCAACTTTACCCATCCCGTCCTGAAGCGGGACAGCAGCTATACCTTTGTCCGCAGCCGTATCGACGGTTATTTCTCGGAGTTGGATACTTCCCGTACGCTGGTGCTGGGAGAAAATCATAACGGAGCGGCCAATTTTGTAAAAATACCTTTTGGGCAGGGCGCCTTTTTCATACATGCAGCGCCGATATGTTTCAGCAATTATTTTTTTCTGTTCCGGCAGAACAACCGTTATGTGACCGATGCGCTTTCCTGTCTCCCCGCAGACATAGGCAAGGTTTACTGGGACGAATATTACAAGCAGGGAGGGACCACCGGATCGCAGAACCCGCTCCGGTTTTTCCTGACGGATCCCTGGCTGAAATGGGCTTTCCGGGTGGCCCTAATGCTGCTGGTCGTTTTCCTGCTGTTTGAGACCAAGAGAAGACAGCGCATCATACCGGTATGGGAGCCGCCGAAGAATACTTCGCTGGACTTTGTGCGCACCATCGGAAATGTGTATTTTAACCACGGCGATAACCGCGGCATCGCGCGCAAAAAGATCGGGTATTTTGATGATTTTCTCCGCACCGCTTTTTACCTTTCCCCGGCGTTGCCGGCGGAAACGCTGGCTCCGGAGCTGGCGCGGCGTTCCGGTTTGAGTGAAGACGGGATCCGGCAGCTGCTCGGGCGGATAGCGCAGGTCAGGCTGGCGGAGCAGGTGTCCGACGCCGTATTGCTGGACCTGAACCGGCGCCTCACTGATTTTTATAAAAAAGTAAAATAACGATTATGGAAGAATCGCAGCCATCTGTTACCCGGACGGATCTGAGCCGGCTGAGCGCAGCCGTGCAGGAGATAAAGCGGGAAATGGCCAGGGTGATCGTCGGACAGGAAGCGATGATCGAGCTGCTGATCGCCGCCGTGCTGGCGGACGGGCATGTCCTGATAGAAGGAGTGCCCGGCGTGGCCAAAACGCTTGCCGCCAAGCTGCTTGCGCAGACGCTGGACATCCGGTTTTCACGCATCCAGTTCACTCCGGACCTTATGCCCAGCGATGTGCTGGGCACAGCTGTTTTTAACCCGCAGCATGGCGAATTTCAGTTTAAGCCCGGCCCTGTTTTCAGCAATATCGTGCTGATCGATGAAATCAACCGGGCGCCGGCAAAGACGCAGGCGGCGCTGTTTGAGGTCATGGAAGAGCGGCAGGTGACGATGGATAACCGTACCTACCCCATGGCGGCTCCCTTCCTCGTCCTGGCCACGCAGAACCCGGTGGAGCATGAGGGGACCTACCGCCTGCCCGAAGCGCAGCTGGACCGTTTCCTTTTTAAGATAGCCGTGGACTACCCCGCGCTGGAAGATGAGGTGCGGATGCTGGAGCAGTTCCAGGCAAGGGGCGATGGCCTGAGGATACCGTTCGAACAGGTGTCCCGCGTATTGCAGGCCGCCGATATCCTGGCGCTGCGCAGCAGCATCCATAAGCTGCATATCGAACAACCGCTGATCGCTTATATTGCCCGCATTGTGTACGAAACCCGGCACAGCCGCGAGCTTTCACTGGGGGCTTCGCCGCGGGCATCCCTGGCGCTGCTGCAGGCTTCGAAGGCCTTTGCCGCTATCCGGGACCGCGATTTTGTGACGCCCGAAGATATCGTGGATACGGCGCCTTCCGTGCTGCGGCATCGTGTGGCGGTGACGCCCGAAAAGGAGATGGAAGGCGTGACGGCCGATGAGATCATTGTACAACTCCTGAAAAAAACGGAAGTGCCGCGGTAGCAGATGCCATTTAAAAAATATATCGCCCCCCTCTACTTTACGCCGGTCTTTTATGCGGCCGGGGCTGTAGTGGCCGTGTGTTTTGTGCTGCGTTTTTTCCTGCGCTGGCCGGGAGACCTGCCGTTTTTGCTGCTGGGGCTTTTCTTCCTGCTGACCGCGATGGATTACCTCCTGCTGTTTGGCAGGGGCGGCAGCATATTTGCCCGGCGGATCGCTCCCGAACGGCTCAGCAACGGCGATGAAAACGATATTCTCATCTACGTGAAAAGCCGGTACCGTTTTCGTGTGCGCCTCACCGTTATCGACGAGGTGCCCTTCCAGTTCCGGAAACGGGATACCGAATTCACACTTTCCGTGCTCCCGGGACGCGAGCAGCATATCCGGTACGGATTGCGTCCGGTCCGCCGCGGCGCTTACGAATTCGGGAAGATAAACGTATATGCACGTTCCCGGCTGGGCTGGATAGAACGGCGCTACCGTTTTGAAACTCCCCTGACCGTGCCGGTATATCCCGGTTTTCTGCAGATGCGCCGCTACCAGCTGCTGGCGCTGGCCAACCGCCTGAGCGAAGCCGGCATCCGGCGGCTCCGCAGGGTAGGGCACAGCCCCGAGTTTGAGCATATCAAGGAGTATGTGCAGGGCGATGATATGCGGACCGTCAACTGGAAAGCTACGGCCCGCCGGGGCGGGCTGATGGTCAACCATTATACCGAGGAAAAAAGCCAGCAGATCTATTGCATCATCGACAAGGGACGGGTAATGAAGATGCCTTTCAACGGCATGAGCCTGCTGGATTATGCCATCAATGCGGCGCTGGTGCTCAGTAATGTGGCTTTGCTGAAACAGGACAAGGCCGGGCTGATCACCTTTTCGGAAGCACCGGGCACTTTTCTCAAAGCCGATGCCAGGGCCGTGCAGATGTCGGCTATCCTCGAGCTGCTGTATAACCAGAAGACCCGGTACCTGGAAAGTGATTATGAAAAGCTGTATCAGCTGCTGCGCGCAAGGGTGACCCACCGGAGCCTCCTGGTGTTGTTTACCAACTTTGAAACGCTGACTGCCCTGCAGCGGCAGCTGCCTTACCTGCGCCGGATAGCGCGGCATCACCTGCTGCTGGTGGTTATTTTTGAGAATACGGAATTGCGGAAGATCAGGGAAGCGCCCGCCCGCGATCTTGAAGCCGTCTATACGCAGACCATTGCCGAACAGTTTGCCCACGAAAAGCAGCGCATCCTGAAAGAGCTGCGCCAATACGGTATCCTCGCGTTGCTGACCGCTCCCGAACAGGTGACGGTCAGCACGGTGAACCGTTATCTGGAAGTCAAATCCCGCGGCGAGCTATGATCGCCGTCAGGCATCGATATTGGCGTACTTGGCGTGCGTTTCGATAAACTGGCGCCGGGGCGGTACCTCGTCGCCCATGAGCATGGAGAAGATGCGGTCGGCCTCGGCAGCGCTTTCGATGGTTACCTGCTTGAGAATACGGGTGCCGGGGTTCATGGTGGTTTCCCAGAGCTGTTCGGCATTCATTTCACCGAGACCTTTATAACGCTGTACGGTTACATTTTCTTCTTTTCCATTCCCGGCGATCTGGCGTATGGCCGCCTTGCGCTGCTCTTCCGTCCAGGCGTATTCCTGCTCCTTGCCTTTCTTGACCAGGTACAGGGGCGGCTGGGCCAGGTATACATAACCCTGCTCTACCAGCGCTTTCATATAGCGGAAAACAAAGGTGAGGATCAGGGTGGCAATATGAGAACCGTCCACGTCGGCATCCGTCATGATGATCAGCTTGTGGTAGCGGAGCTTGGCCAGGTTCAGCGCCTTGTCGTCTTCGGGTGTGCCGATGGTGACGCCCAGGGCGGTAAAGATATTCTTGATCTCTTCGTTTTCGTAGATCTTGTGCTCCATGGCCTTCTCCACGTTCAGGATCTTGCCGCGCAGCGGCAGGATGGCCTGAAAACGGCGGTCCCGTCCCTGTTTGGCCGTGCCGCCTGCGGAGTCCCCTTCCACCAGGAACAGCTCGCATTGCTCGGGGTCGGTATCGGAGCAGTCGGCCAGCTTGCCGGGGAGCCCGCTGCCGGTCAGCACGCTTTTGCGCTGCACCAGCTCCCGGGCCTTGCGGGCGGCATGCCGCGCCTGGGCCGCCAGGATGACCTTGCTGATGATGGTCTTGGCCTCCTTCGGGTGTTCTTCGAGATAGGCTTCCAATACACCGCCCACCGAGCTGTCCACCACACCCATCACTTCGGAGTTGCCCAGCTTGGTCTTGGTCTGTCCTTCAAACTGGGGCTCGGGTACCTTTACGGAGATAATGGCGCTGAGGCCCTCCCGGAAATCGTCCCCGCTGACCTCCACCTTCACCTTTTCAAAAAGCTTGTTCCGGTCGCCGTAGGCTTTGAATACCCGGGTGATGGCCCGGCGGAAGCCGGCCACATGGGTTCCGCCCTCGATCGTATTGATGTTGTTGACGTAGGAGAAGATGTTCTCGCTGAAGGAATCGTTGTATTGAAGGGCCACTTCCACGGTCACATTGGTGCCGCTATCCACCGCTTCGATGGAGATGGGGGAGGGCAGCAGGGGCGCCCTGCGCCCGGTCTTGTCCTGCAGCGCCACGAATTCCACGATGCCGCCTTCGGAGTAAAAAGTCTCCGTCAGCGGAGCGCCCTGTTCGTCTTTTTCCCGCATGTCCGTAAGGGTGATGCGGATACGGCGGTTCAGGAAAGACAGCTCCCGCAGGCGGGAAGCCAGTATTTCCCGGTTGTAGACCACTTCCCGGAAGATGGTATTGTCCGGCAGGAAGTGGGTGGTCGTCCCGGTTTTATCGCTGATGCCGATCTCCCGGACAGCATACTGGGGAATGCCGGTACGGTACTCCTGTTCGAATATCTTGCCCTCGCGGTACACGGTTACGTGCAAAGCGGTTGACAGGGCATTTACGCAGCTTACCCCTACCCCGTGCAGGCCGCCGGATACTTTATAGGTATTTTTGTCAAACTTGCCGCCGGCATGCAGCACCGTCATCACGATCTCAAGCGCGGAACGGTTTTCCTTGGTATTCATACCCGTCGGGATGCCGCGTCCGTCGTCGCTGACCGTAATGGAATTGTCCTCTTCGATGGTAACCTCGATGTTTTTGCAATAGCCGGCCAGGGCTTCGTCGATGGAATTATCTACCACCTCGTAAACCAGATGGTGCAAACCTTTTGAGCTGATGTCGCCGATATACATGGCGGGACGCTTCCGTACCGCTTCCAGTCCTTCCAGTACCTGTATACTGTCCGCATTATATCCGTTGGAGAGGGCTGCTGTCGCCGGCGACGTGGTCGTTTCTTCACTCATATTTGCAGTGGAAATTTCTTTTTGATGGAAAATGATGTATAACATGCAAAAATAAGAAATTTGCCCCTATTTTTCAACAAATTCAGTGGTTTTTTCTGCACGGTTGATCCCCTTTCCCGGCCATTGTTCATCCAGGCAGGGAGGGAGGGTCGTTCCCGGCAGATAAACGAGAAACCGGAACCCTCAAACCGGAACTATTGGCACATTCTTCGTATTTTTGCCCGGCCGTTACCCTTTGGGAGCGGACAGCGCTTTACCGGCCCGTTACGGACACCGTGCAAAAAGAACTGAAAATGAAAGAGCAACCGGAGGATATTTTATCGCTTGCCATACAGCAGCCGGCTTTATCAGACCAGGTAAAGCTGGTGGAAGAGCGTTCGGTGAAGGTGAAGGCAGGCTTCGACTTCCGGCTGCACCGCTATGCTTACCCCGAAATGCTGCCGGTGGAAGACGTGGGCGTGGTGTATTACCAGCCTGCCAGCGGCAAAAAGTCCCAACGGGTACAGCTCCGTTATTGCATGGTCGGCAACCGCTACTGCAACAACCCCGCCTGTAAAAATACCGCCTGTGCAAAAGCAGCGGCAGAGGGGGGAACCCCGTCAGACAAACAGGCCGTGCTGGATGTGATCAGCATCACCCTGCACCCCTCGCTGCTGGATACCCTTCAGGCCACTCATATGCCGGATATCTTTGAAAAAAACGGCAACCGCTCCTTTGTAAAGACCATCCAGCCCTGTACCAAAACCAAGATAGCCCTCGAGGGCATGGTCCACCACGGGTACGACGGTATGCTGCAGAACATTTTTCTGCAAAGCAAGGCGCTGGAGCTGCTGCTGTACAGCTCCGACCAGTTTATCCGGAACGATCCGGATGAAAAGTACGGCTGCCGCTTTCTGACCCAGGTAGAGGACCGGGACAAGATCGTGCAGGCCCGGGATATCCTCCTGGAGCATCTCGACGCGCCCGTTACCATCCGTGAGCTGGCCCGGAAGGTGGCCATGAACGAATGCTATCTGAAAAAGGGATTCAAGGCCATGTACGGCACTACCATTTACGATTATTTTCAGAAAGAACGTATGGAAAGAGCCCGTCAGCTGTTGTACGACAGGGGACTGTCGGTTTCGGAGGTGGCGATGATGATGGGATATTCCTGTATTTCTCATTTCAGCACGGCGTTTAAAAAGCATACCGGGCTGAAACCCTGTGAATTATTACTGCGCTAAACCCGGTGGGCCTGTTTTCGCCGGTTGACATAAATTTCGTTACTTTCCCCATTTTTGCCGGCGGGGTAGCGCCCGTCTGTTCTGTTGCATCCGTAAAATCATCCGTTTCATGTCAAGACGTTGTTTTCGTAGTATTCCCGTACTGATAGCAGCACTGGCCGTACTGGTTTTTTCCGCTCATGCGCAGCCGCTGCATCATGCCTGGTCTTATAAAAGCCTGCAATGGGATGCCGTGCCGGACCTGGGCAGCCTGGACGATGTGCAGTGGGAAAAGACAGGCCACCTGTTTACCCGCCTGGAAAAGCTGGCTGCAGGAGGATATGAGATCGCGCAGTATGATCCCGAAAAAGATCTTGCCCGGCAGGTGCTGGTATCCTCCGCGTCGCTGAAGCCCGCAGGTATCGCGGACCCTATCGCCGCTGAATCCTATACCTGGTATCCTGAGCAGGGAAAGCTGCTGATCTTTAACAATTCCAAAAGGGTCTGGCGGGGCCGGACCCGGGGCGATTTCTGGCTGTATGATACCCGGGCCCGGAAGCTGATGCAGCTGGGAAAAGGGCTGCCGGCGTCCTCGCTGCAGTTTGCCAAGGTCTCGCCCGACGGCCGGCAGGCTGCTTACGTATCCGGGCATAACCTGTATGTGGAAGACCTTGGATCAGGTACCCGGCGGCAGCTTACCACCGATGGCACCGACAAGATCATCAACGGTACTTTCGACTGGGCCTACGAAGAGGAACTGTTCTGCCGCGACGGCTTCCGCTGGAGCCCGGACAGCAAATCCATCGCTTACTGGCATATCGACGCTTCGCATATCCGCGACTACCTGATGCTGAATACCACGGATTCGGTCTATTCCTACACCATACCGGTGCAATATCCCAAAGTGGGCTACGACCCCTCTCCCGCGAAGATCGGCGTGGTGGACGTCGCCACCGCCCGGACCCGCTGGATGGACATCCCGGGCGATCCGGTGCAGCACTACCTGCCGCGTATGGACTGGGCCGGCAATGCGGATGAGCTGATGGTGCAGCAGCTGAACCGGAAGCAGGATACCTGCCGGCTGATGCTGGTGAATGCCCGTACCGGCGCGGCCAGGACCATCTATGAGGAAAGCGATTCCGCCTGGATCGAACTGAATTATATCTGGCAATACGACCGTCCCGGCTGGGACTGGATCAACGACGGGAAGGAGCTGCTCTGGACCACTGAAAAAGACGGATGGAAGCATGTGTACCGGATGGACCGCGACGGGAAGCACGAGCGGCTGATCACCCCCGGAAACTATGATGTGATAGACCTGCCGGGTATCGACCGTCAGAACGGATGGCTTTATTATTATGCCTCTCCCGAAAACGCCACCCAGCAATACCTCTACCGCAGTAAGCTGAACGGAAAAGGGAAGCCGGCAGCGGTTTCCCCCGATGCCCGGAAAGGTACGCACGAATACAACATGTCGCCGGACGGGCAGTATGCCGTACACAGCTTTTCCAGTCATGATATTATGCCTTCCGACGAGTTTGTGCGGATGAAAGACGGGAAATCCCTGTTTGAGCCGCCCTCTTTTGAGCTGACGGACGAGCAGAAGCAGGAGTTTATGCGTAATCCGCAATCCTTTTTCCGGGTCACCACGGCGGATGGCGTCACGATGGATGGCTGGATGATCAAACCGGCGGATTTTGACTCCACCAAAAAATATCCCGTACTGTTTTTTGTCTATGGAGAGCCCGCCAGCGCGACGGTAGTGGATAAATTTGCGCCCAACCCCTGGTACCAGCAGTTGGCAGACCGGGACTATGTCATCATCTCGGTGGACGGCCGCGGGACTCCCGTACCCAAGGGCCGGCGGTGGCGGCGCGCAGTCTTTAAGCAAATCGGCGTCCTCAACGTACGGGACCAGGCCATGGCGGCCCGGGAAATCCTCAAATGGCCCTGGGTGGACAGCAGCCGGATCGCAGTATGGGGCTGGAGCGGCGGCGGATCTTCCACCCAGAACCTGATGTTCCAGTATCCGGATATCTACAAAACGGGCATGGCGGTAGCCGGGGTATCCAACCTGCTGTATTACGACAATATATATGAAGAGCGCTATATGGGATTGCTGCCGGAAGATCTTCCCTATTATAAAAAAGGATCTTCCGTCAACCATGTGGAAGGGCTGAAGGGTAACCTGCTGATCATTCACGGCAGCGGGGATGACAATGTGCATTACCAGAACCAGGAAGCATTGATCAATGCGCTGGTAAAGGCCGGAAAACCTTTCGATATGATGGAATACCCAAACCGTACCCATGGTATCCGCGAAGGCGCGGGCACCACGCGGCATCTTTATAACCTGCTTACCCGTTACCTGCTCGATCATTGCCCGCCGGGTGCCCGGTAACCGCGCGCCGTGCGCCGGCCCCGGCAGCCGTCCTTCCGGGCCGGTAAAACGGCGATATATATTCCCGGCTTTCCGTTAACTTTGCCGCATTTTTGGGGAAGGGGGGAAATGCACCGTTATTTCCATCCTGCTCCGGTCGCTCCGCGCGAAAGTGTATCCCTTTGACCAGGTTGTCTGCAAAAGCAAGGAAGAAACATTAAACCATTAAAGAATCAGATATCAACAGATGAAAAAAAGGATTTGCCGGACCCTCATCGCGGTCTCCGCCCTGTTGCTGACAGGACATGAGCTGAAGGCGCAGCAGAACCTGGGAGACAAAGGGGCATTTTACTTCTCCTGGGGATACAATAAGGAATGGTATACGCACAGTAACATTCATATCAGCCAGCCCTCCCTGGGCAACCATTACGTCTTTAAGAATACCATTGCCGTGGACAAGCCCGGCTGGAACGGACATTTTTTCCAGGAGGCGCTTACCATTCCGCAATACAACTACCGGATCGGTTATTTCTTTAAAAAGAACTGGGCGGTGGAGCTCAACTTTGACCATACCAAGTATGTGGTGGCCCCCCGTCAGCTGCTGCACGTCAGCGGGACGATGAATCATAAGCCGGTGAACGAGTACGTGGTGAACACGCCCGATATTCTTCAATATCAGCTGAACAACGGCGCCAATTTCTTTCTGTTCAACCTGGTACGCCGGCTCCAGCTTCCGTATGTGAATTACAAAAACCTGAATGCGGCGCTGCTGCTGAAGGGCGGGGTGGGTTTTATGTATCCCCACGTGCAGAATACCATCTATGACAAAAACAACGACAGGGGATTCCAGTTCGGCGGTCTCGATATCGGTACGGAAGCGGCGCTGCGCCTGACCTTCTTCCGCCACGTTTACCTGGAATACTGCAACAAGCTGGTCTATACCAATTACTGGGGGCTGAAGATTTACGAGGGGAAAGCCCGGCAGGCCTTCGGTACCTACGAGATGATCCTCAACCTGGGAGGCACCTTCCCGATCGGCGGCGGACATCGCCACGGGTAAATCCCGGCGCGATCCCGACGAAAGTATGCTGAGGGGCGGCGCCCTTTTTCCGCATCTGATCATTGATTTTCCGGATCGGCGTGCCCGGGGATGAAAAAAGGAAGTTTCTTTGTGCTACCTGAAAGCATGGGCATCTCCTCAAATCCTGATGATACCTGAAATTCCGCCCGCCCATGAAGATATCAAAAACCAAAAGGACCGTTCTGCAAAAGGCAGAACGGTTTTTTTTATGGGAGGATATGATGCTGTTGCAAAAAGGCCGTAATGGACGGTAGCAGCCCCGCGGAGAGCGGCAGGTCCGCCCGTCCGTAGGTGGCGATGTTTTGCGCCCGGTCTGCCGGCGCGTCCTTCAGCACGTGGTTCATTCCTTCGATCAGCCGCAGGGTAGCCTGCGGATCCGCCTGCGACAGCAGCTGCGCCTCGCTGGCCGGAACCTGGATATCGTGGGTGCCGTTGATGAGCAATACGGGGACGGCTACACGCTTTAACTGCACCGCGGGATCATAACGGAAGTCGGATATCAGGAAGGGCTGCACCCCCGGCGCAAAAAGATCCTGCAGCGCTACGGGCACATCCCGGACGGCTCTCCCCTGTTTCAGACTATCCAGTATCCTGCCGGCATCCTCAAGGGGGAAATCCGGCTGCAGCACCTTCGCCTGCTCCAGCTGGGTGCGGAGGATATCATCCAGCGGCCTCCCCGCGCCCGCAATGGAAATAAAGGCCGCAACTCCCGGCTCCTGCGCGGCAATCGTCCCGATCAGGGCTCCTTCGCTGTGGCCGATAAGGATCACTTTTGAAAACCGCGGATCCTTCCCGAGCTGTTGTATCCAGGCGATTGCATCGGTTACATAAGCCTCGAAACGCGGCGGGACCTGCAGGTCAAAATGACTGCTTTGACCCACATACCGTTTGTCATACCGCAGCGTAGCCACTCCCTTTGCGGCAAGCCCTTCAGCGAGCAGCTTATAGGTGTCCGTATGGAGACCGTTTTCATTATTGCCGTTCCGGTCCGTGGGGCCCGATCCGGCAATGATCAGGGCCACCGGCACAGGCATGCTGTCTTTGGGCAGCATGAGCGTGCCTTTCAGGGTGCCGTCACTAAAGACCAGGCTGTCCGGCACCTGCCGGAAGCCGCCCGCACTGTCGCTCTCCGCCTGCACCGTCTCCCGGGACGCCACCTTGAGGGTGTGAAAGCCCACCACCTTGCCGGACCGGTCGAACGCCACTTGTATTTCCACCCTGTTCTTTTTAAAAAGGGTATTGATCAGCACCGCCGTCAGGGAATCCCGGCGGAGCACCGAGCTGGAGCCAAGCCGCTCATAAGCGCCGAAATGGGTTTCGAGACCCTCCCAGGCCTTTTTCAGCGCCGCAGTGTCCGCCTGCTGCCGGAAAGCCGCGCTGGTCATGGCCGAAGCCTGTGCGAAGCGCTCCCCGTTGAGCAGGCGGAGAAAAGTGCGGGCCTTGATTTCCTCTTTTTGCTGGCCCTGCACGGTAAAGCCCGCCAGAAGAAGGCAGACTGCCGGCAGGAATCGCCCTATATAACGCATCATCCCGGATACTTTGAGTAGAAACCATAAAGGTAATCATTCGCCGGGCTTATGCTTCCGTATCGATATCCTCGTTTTCCCGGTAAATATCGTCCTCCCCGGTATCGGGAGCCCCGTCCATGTCCGCGTCCTCATCGTCCGGCTGCAGCGCCGGAATGTTCAGCGGCGGTACATCGGGTCGGTACTTGACGATCTGCTGACCCTCTATTTCAAAAACTTCCCGTACATAGATGAGGTGTGCGGCCTCCAAAAGCTTATGAAGGTATCGCTGCATGTCCATGATATCCCGGAGTACCGGAGATTCGATGGCGTGCGCATTGGAAAAGGCATGGGACAGCAGCTCGAGAAGCACCTCCCGCCATTCGGGCAGCGTCCGGAAATCGAAGAAATCTTCCAAAACCTGGTAGGGATCGAGAAACTCCCTTCTGCTGAGGCTTCGCGGAAAATAATCCCAGCGCTGGCCGGCGCCGAGCCCGCCGCAGTAAAGCGCGGGATCCGGCTCGTCGAACAGCTCCCGGGGCGCGTCTTCCAGTACCGCGGCAAAGGTCTGGCCATACGCCGACTCCTTAAAAAGACGGTGTACCAGGAAGGCCGATTCTACCAGCTTCTCCATATTTTCATAGAAGAACAGCAGATCCCCGTGATCCTCGATATAGGTTTTCTTGTCGCGGGTGGCCGCCCTGAGCACAAAAGACAGCGTTTTCCGGCCCTCGGGCAGACCCCAGCATTCGAAAAAAGCAACGATGCCCGCATAAGGCTCGACAATTTCCTTGAGCGACAGGCGGTGCAGGCAGGCATCCTGCATATGCATGGATAAACGTGACATAATAACGGATTTTATGGATGAAAAAATAGATGAACAAACAGGCACAGGCAGCAGCGAAAGCCGGGGCCTGTGCAGCGTTCAGCCAGGAGAAAAATATACGATAATAAAGGGGACCCGCAGACAGTGTAGGAACGAAGATCTGCCGGTAAGCGTGTTGAGAAGGTCCTTGGCGTGGAAGACAGATCAAAAGAGAAACCTGGGCTGTTTTCCCGGAAATGCTTACATTCGTAATCTTGTTTCCGGGAATTCGTCCACAAGGTATTTATTTTTCTTAGAAAATAAAAATTTTTTCCTCTTCCCTGAAAAAAACCCATGTCTTTACGTCCCATAGACCGGCTTGATGAGTTCAGAAAGTATAAGGAGCTTACCCCCGGCAGGTTTGAACGCCTGGGCGGCCTTTCCAACGGTTACTTCCGGAACAACAGGAAAGGCGGCGGCAAGATCGGCGATCGCATTGCCGACCGCATCGTCCTGCATTTCCCGGAGCTCAGCAGGGACTGGCTCCTGACGGGGAAAGGAAAGATGATCCGGGAAGGAAACGGATATTCCGGGGGGACCGGCACAAGCGAAGCGGAAAACCTTTACCTCACCCTGCAGGACACGTTGCTCCTGGAGCTGCGGGAGCGGATTGCCGACCTGAAGGCGGCGCTTGAGGATAAGGAAAAGATCATCCGTTTGCTCGAAAACCGTCCCCCTTCAGGCCGGAAAGGCAAGTCCCGTTAGGACGGGTGTGCGGCATCCCCGGCTTTACCCGGAGCACCGGAAAATAAAAAAGCCGTCCTACTGATGCAGGACGGCTTTTTCTGATTTCAAAGGGGTCATAATATAGAATAGGGCATTGCTTATTCGGTGAGCGTCCCCTGCTCGTTTCCCAACAGGGTGGCCGCCATGCCGTTCCGGTCCACGTCGATCTTATAATACCCTGCGATATCCGCACGGGTGATGTGCGTAACCGTCTTCACCGTGGCATCCGGGTATTGCAGCTGCAGGTTATGCATCAGCGTGTCGGGGAGCTGGGTAGGCGCCAGCTCGATACGCGTGGCCACCCAGGTGCCTTCCGGGGTAAATTCTGCCTGGGCGGGACCTTCCTCCGTTTTGAAAACAGCTACCCAATTGTCGGCGGCCCGATGCCACTGCAGGTCCGAAGCGTTGGCAAAATTTTCCTTCAGCGCATTCCGGACCGGCGCCGGCGCGGTCTCCCGCGCTTTTTTTTGCCCGAAAGCGACCGTGACGGCCGCCAGCATGAACAACATCAGAACAGCTTTTTTCATGGCTTTTGTATTTGAGGCCTGTGCAACCGGCTTATCCGGCCTCCCGGGTACCTTTCAGCGGGTTGCTTTGCTGGAAATTGCAAAAATCAAACCAGAATTGACACGCGGCCTTCACGGACGATTTTCGTAACTTTGCCCCCATTTTCAAAGCATACTTATGTCGGAAAAATACCGGGAATATACCCAGCTGGACCTGCCGGCGATAGAGCGGGAAATGCTGGAACAGTGGGATGCAGCGGGCACATTCGGGAAAAGCGTATCGCAGCGCGAAGGCGCGCCCTGTTTTGTGTTTTACGAAGGGCCTCCTTCAGCCAACGGCATGCCCGGTATCCACCACGTCATTTCCCGGACCCTGAAAGACCTCGTCTGCCGCTATAAGACCATGCGGGGCTTCCAGGTAAAACGCAAGGGGGGCTGGGATACCCACGGCCTGCCCGTGGAATTGGGTGTGGAAGCCATGCTCGGCATCACCAAGGAAGACATCGGCAAAAAGATATCGGTAGCGGAATACAATGCCACCTGTCGCCGGGAAGTGCTCCGGTACAAAGACAAATGGGACGAGCTTACCCGGATGATGGGTTACTGGGTGGACCTGGAACATCCCTATATCACCTTTACCAACGACTATATCGAAACGCTCTGGTGGCTCCTCAAAAAGCTTTTTGAAAAAGGACTGCTGTACAAGGACGTCAGCATACAGCCCTATTCGCCGGCTGCCGGCACGGGACTCAGCTCCCACGAGCTGAACCAGCCCGGCACCTACCGCGATGTAAAAGATACCACTGTCGTGGCCATGTTCAAGACCGTGGCCGATGAAAGGAGCGCTTTTCTTTTCCGGGTGGCGGGCGAACATGCCGGCGTGCAGCCGGAAGCCGCCGCGCCCCTTTTCTTCCTGGCCTGGACCACCACCCCCTGGACGCTCCCGTCCAACCTCGGACTTACCGTGGGCCCGCATATCGATTATGTGCTGGTAAAAACCTTTAACCCCTATACCCATGCGCCGGTGCATGTGATACTGGCCAAACCCCTGCTGGGAAAATATTTCCGTCCGGAGGGAGAAGGGGCGGATTTTGAAAAATACCAGGCCGGCGATAAGATCATTCCCTGGCAGACGCTGGCTGAGTTCAAAGGACAGGCCCTGGAGGGCATGCGTTACGAGCAGCTGATGCCTTACCCGGCCAACACCGCGGAGAAGGCCGGGGGAGACCCGTTCCGGGTGCTGCTCGGGGATTTTGTGACCACCGAGGACGGGACCGGCATCGTGCACACCGCCCCCGCCTTTGGCGCGGATGACAACCGCATCGGCAAGAAGTACGATATCGGTATCCTGACGCTGGTAGACCGGCAGGGCCGCTTCGTGGAAGGGCTGGGCGAGTTCAGCCACCGCTATGTAAAAAATTACCGCGACGAGGCGAACTATGTCGAGGTGGACGTGGATATCGCCGTAAAGCTGAAAAAGGAAGGCCGCGCCTTCCGGGTAGAAAAATACGAGCACAGCTACCCCCATTGCTGGCGTACCGATAAGCCGGTCCTTTACTATCCCCTGGATGCCTGGTTCATCCGTACCACGGCGATGAAGGATCGCATGGTGGCGCTCAACAAAACCATCCGCTGGAAGCCGAAGGCGACCGGGGAAGGACGCTTTGGTAACTGGCTGGAAAACATGGTGGACTGGAACCTGAGCCGCAGCCGCTTCTGGGGTACCCCCCTGCCCGTATGGGCTACGGACGACCACAGCGAGATGAAATGCATCGGCTCCGTGGCGGAGCTGAAAGCCGAGCTGGAAAAATCGGTAAAGGCCGGGATAATGCCTGCTGGCAGCGCCGAGCTGAAGCCGGAAGAGCTGGACCTGCACAAGCCTTATGTGGACGATCTCATCCTGGTGAGCGACAAAGGCCTGCCCATGCGGCGGGAACCCGACCTGGTGGACGTATGGTTCGACAGCGGGGCCATGCCCTTTGCCCAGTGGCATTTTCCGTTTGAAAACCGGGAAACCTTTGCCCGGAACTATCCGGCCGACTTTATCTGCGAAGGCGTGGATCAGACCCGGGGCTGGTTCTACACGCTACATGCCATCAGCGCCCTGCTGAAGGAAGAGATCCGGGCCGAGCTGGAGAAAGACGGCGTGCCGGTCACCGAAGAAAAATACCCGGGCCTGGCTTACCGCACGGTGGTCTCCAACGGCCTGGTGCTGGATAAGTTCGGGAACAAGATGAGCAAACGCGTGGGCAACGTAGTGGATCCCTTCGAGACCATCCGCCGGTTCGGTGCCGATGCCACGCGCTGGTACCTCATCACCAACGCCTCTCCCTGGGACAATCTGAAGTTCGATCTGGGCGGTATCCAGGAGGCCCAGCGCAAGCTTTTCAGCACCTTATATAATACGTACAACTTCTTTGCCCTGTATGCCAATCTGGACGGCTTTGGCTTCCGGGAAGATTATATCCCCCCCGCAGAGCGGCCCGAGATCGACCGCTGGATCATATCGCTGCTCAATACCCTGGTAAGATCGGTCACGGAAAGCCTGGACGATTATGAGCCCACCCGGGCAGGACGCCTGATCCAGGACTTTGTGGATGAGCAGCTCAGCAACTGGTATGTACGCCTGTGCCGCCGCCGGTTCTGGAAAGGGGAATATGCGGCCGATAAGATCAGCGCTTACCAGACGCTATACGAATGCCTGGAGACCCTGTCCGGGCTGATGGCCCCCGTGTCGCCCTTTTTTGCCGACTGGCTGTTTACCCGGCTCAACGGCGTTACCGGCCGTCAGCCCGTGAGTTCGGTTCATCTGAACGATTTTCCCAAGGCCGACGCTTCCGCGATAGACGCTCCCCTGGAGGAAAGGATGCAGCTGGCGCAGGATATATCCTCGCTGGTGCTTTCGTTGCGGAAAAAAGTGAACATTAAGGTACGTCAGCCGTTACAGAAGGTATTGATCCCTTTGCAGGACCCGGCCATGCGGTCCCAGCTTGAGCAAGTGGAAGCCCTGATAAAAAGCGAGGTCAACGTAAAAGAGATAGCGTATCTTACGGACACGGGATTTATCCGGAAAAAGATAAAGCCGAACTATAAAGCGCTGGGCAACCGGCTTGGACCCCGCATGAAAGCGGCGGCCCAGGCTATTGCCGGGTTTACCCAGGACGATATTGCCCTGCTGGAGCGCCAGGGGTACCATACCCTGCAGCTGGAGCGGGAATCGTTGCAGCTGTCGCTCGACGAGGTCGAGATCCTCTCGGAGGACATTCCGGGCTGGACGGTGGCTGCCAAGGGGCCGCTGACCGTAGCCTTGGATATTACCCTCACCCCCGAGCTGGAGGAGGAGGGGCATGCCCGGGAGCTGGTGAATCGTATCCAGAAAATGCGGAAGGAGCAGGGGTTTGAGCTGACAGACCGGATAGCGGTAAAACTGACAGCGCCAGAAACTTTGAGACATGCAATAATTAATTTTAATAATTATATTTGCACGGAAATTTTGGCAGACAGCCTGGAAATAGTACCCGAATTACCGGATGGAACTGAGATAACGATTAATGACAGTAAAATCAATGTATTAGTTCACAAAAAAAGCTAGACCTATGGCAACCCCAAAAAAAGTTGCTGGAAAGGCTGTAAAGAAGGCGACCAAAACGGTTCCTCAGAAAGCGGCAAAAAAGGTGGTGAAGAAAGCTGCTGTGAAGACGGTAAAAAAGGCAGCGCAGAAAACAGCTGCACCCAAGACTGCTGCCAAGAAAAAAGCCATGCCCAAAAGTGATCCCCGCAAAACGGTAAAGAAAGCCGCCGTCCCTTCGAAAGCAAATGCGTCGAAAACCAAGAAAACGGCCGCCAAACCGGCTGCGGTAAAGAAAAAAGCTTCCGTGGAAGCTAAATCCCGGAAGCCGGTCCGCCCGTCGACGGTTGCCGCAAAGCCGAAAACAGCGGTGAAACCTGCCCGGAAAACGATAGAAAAAAAGGTCGCTGAGAAGAAGAAAGCCGTAGAAAAGAAGACTGTGATAAAACCCAAACCCGCTGAAAAGCAAAAGACGCACCCGCAAAAGGGGGTAAATACCAAGCCGGTCAAAGAGAAGGCCGGAAAGCAATCCCAGACCGTTAGCCCTGTCGTTTCCGAGGGAACAAAACGGATCTCAGAACGAAGGAACGGAAGCAAGAAATCAACATTTGTCTACAAGCCGGAGCCCTCTATATTAGATCAGCCCGCAGAAAAACAAGGACCTGTGAAAAGATATAGCGACAATGAATTGCAGGAATTCAGAACGATCATTCAGCAGAAACTGGAAACCGCCCGTAAGGAACTGGCCTATCTGCAGGGACTGATTACCCGTAAGGATGAAGCCGGTACGGACGATACCGAAAATAAATACATGAGCATGGAAGACGGCAGCGGCACGCTGGAACGCGAGCAGCTGAACCAGATGGCCAGCCGCCAGATCCAGTTCATCGACCATCTCGAGAAAGCCCTGATGCGTATCGAAAACAAAACATATGGCATTTGCCGCGTTACCGGCAAGCTGATCGAGAAAGCCCGTCTCCGCGCTGTTCCCCATGCCACGCTGAGCATCGAAGCCAAGCAGCAGATGAACAAATAGTCAGTTTTCCTCCTGTTCCAGTCTCCCCGAGATTTTCCTGGCCGCCTGCCGGATAAGACGTGATATTTTTTCCTGATGGGAGGCGATAAACCGGCTTTCGGGCAGGAATATGCTCAGGCTGGCGATGACCTGTTTGTGCAGGTAGATCGGCACCGCTACGCCAACTACATGCTTCTTCGAAAGGGTATGGGACATTTTTTCATCGCGAATTTTTTGTAAAGCCCGGTACAGCTCGTTTTTGGTCTTTATCCCCTGCCATACCTGGGAGGCCGGCAATCCGACGGCGGTAACCAGGCTTGCCAATTCCTTTTCCGGCAGAAAGGCCATCAGCAATCTACCCGTAGCGGTAGAATAAAGGTCGAGGTCTGTACGGATCCTGACCTGTAATTCCTGATCGCTGTATACCGAGTAAAGCACATGTCGTCGGTTGTTCCGTATGATCCCCAGCAAACAAGTCTCATTTAGCTGCCGGGTAAGCTCCTCCATGATTGGTTTGGACGCTTGGATGAGGTGCTGGTCGTAAGACAGATTGCCGGCAAGCTGATAGGCCTGATCTCCCAAAATATATCCCGTATTCCGGTCTATCTGCTCAAGATATTTTTTCTGGATAAGCGTTTTGACAAGATTGGCGCAAGTGGACTGTGAAGTTCCTATCTGGGCGGCAATCTTGCTTAACCGGACCGGCTTTTTATCATGTTGTGCCACGAACTCCAGAATATCCAGTGCCCGCACTACCGCTTGTATCATATTATACAGTAAGAGGTGAAAAGACCAAAAATATTTCAATATTATTGAAATGAAAATTTTTTATCCTTTCCCTACAAGATTTATTTGGAAATTAAAAATGAAAATTCATAACTTTACTATATTGAAATTATATTCAATAATATTGAATTTATGATCCATCCTCTTTTTCCTGTCTTTGTGATGCGGCATATCGTCTGCTCTGCTGTATCGCTTGCCGTCGAACATGGCGGAATTCCGCTTCCTGTATATCATCCGGAAATACTTTCTGCTGAAAGTTCCGTTGGCTCCTGTTTTTGTACGCAGCTCAATCCGGATAAATGAAAGCGCTTCAGTCACTCGATTATACGGCTATCGTCATATACATGACGCTCATGGCGGGCATCGGCATATTCCTGGGAAAATTTGTAAAGACAACGGGCGATTACTTTAAAGGTGGTAATGCCATCCCCTGGATATCCGGAGCCATCAGCAATTTTATGACGAAGTTCAGCACCTTCATTTTTGTCGCTTATGCAGGAATTGCCTATAAAGACGGCATTATTGCCCTGACCGTGATCTGGAGCACCGTATTGCCGGCACTGGCTGGCGTGGCGTTCTTTGCCAAACGCTGGCGACGCGCAGGCGTGATGACCCCGGTGGAATACATGGAAACCCGGTTCAACATGCCGGTGCGGCAGCTTTTTTCGTGGGCCGGCGTGCTCTTTAAGCTGCTGGATAACATGGTGCGGTTGTACGCCCTTGGACTATTCCTGAAGGCTGCGGCAGGCATCAGTCTGGAAACCTCCATTATCATCTGCGGAATTATCGTCGCTTTGTATACGATCGCAGGCGGCCTCTGGGCCGTAGTGATTACCGATGTTGTGCAGTTCGTTATTCTCATTGTTGCCACCTGTATGCTCGTTCCGCTTTGTCTGAAGGCGACCGGAGGACTGCAGAGCCTGATACAGACTGTGCCGGACCATTTCCATTGGTTCAACGGTCCCAAAGGCACTCCCTGGTTTCTGCTGGCTTATTATATTATGATCCTCATTAAATATAGCGGCAACTGGACGTTTATCCAACGTTTTTACAGCGTTCGGGATGAAAAGGCCAGCCAGAAGCAGGCCCTGCTCACCGCCGTTTTCTTTTTCATATTTCCGGTCATATTTCTTTTTCCCTCTGTTGCTGCCAGAGCCATACTGCCTCATCTCGAAAATCCGGAGATGGCTTATGTAAGTATTTCCATGAAGCTGTTGCCCCCCGGCATTATGGGTTTGATGGTAGCCGCCATGTTTGCAGCAACGATGTCGGTGGTCAGCGGAGAATACAATGTGACGGCCAGCGTGCTCAGCCGGGATATTTACCAGCGGCTGTTCAGCAAAAATGCCGGAGATCGGGAAATGCTGTGGGTGGGGCGCATGATGACCTTGTTACTCGGCGCAGTAATCACCGTAGGCGCCTTGTTTGTCGGTGGATTCGGAGGCGCGTTTGAAGCCAATAAGCTTTTTACAGGTCTGTTTGCCATACCGATGACGATACCCCTCGTACTGGGTATCGTGCTGAGAAAGCCGAAACCCTGGGGCGCCTTCGCTACTGTGGTATCCGGCATCCTGACCGGCCTCCTGCTGAACATGAACAGCAGAATAGCTTGGGAAGCCGCCACCTTGATTGAAATTGGGGTATGCGTTTCCGTTTTCCTGCTGTCGGGATTGGTAAAAAATAAAGATGCCGCTTATAATACCCGCGTAATCTCATTTTTTCGGCGACTTTCTGTTCCGCTCACCGCATCGGAAAAGCCCGTTATAGACCCTGTGTTCCGGCGGTCTGTGAACCGCCTCTACGCCCTTGCCCTGGCGGCAACGGGTTTGTTATTTGCCGGCATGGGGATTCCTTCCGCCGGGGAAGCGACCGGCCTGATGGCCATCAGCGCCGGCGTAGCCTGCCTGCTGCTGTCCGGCTTTTTGCAATACCATAGCCGCCGCACAGCGGCCATTCCGAAAAAGACAACAAACCTGTCCCGGGAGATCTTGCTTCCGGAGGCGAATGATGCTTACCCTATAAAACATCAACCATGAGCAGACTTAAAGACAAAGTAGTATTCATCACAGGCGGCGCTGCCGGCATCGGTGGCGCCACGGCCGGCCTGCTGCTGAAAGACGGGGCGAAAGTATTTAGCATGAGCCGCTCCGGCAGCCTTCCCGACCACCCTGCTGCGTTTTCATTCCGCGGCAATGTGGCCAACGAGCAGGAGGTGACGGCCGCTTTCCGGCAATGCATCCAGACATTCGGAACAGTGGATATACTGATCAATAATGCAGGTGTTGGAATACCTACCCCAGACCTGGCGGAGACAAACCTGGAAACTTATGAAAAAATGACCGACACCAATATGCGGGGCGTTTTCCTCTGTAGCCGGGAGGCTCTGAAGATCATGAAGCCAAAGCAGAAAGGTCATGTGATCACTATCGTTTCCATGGCCGGGCAGCGCAGCAATCCTACTGCTCCGCTTTATTGCGCCTCCAAGTTCGGCGCCCGCGGCCTGATGAGCGGCATGGCAGACCAGGTCCTGAAACAGGGGATTAAGGTCACGGAAATAAATCCCGGTCCGGTAGACAGCGATTACTGGGGAAACCGTCAGGTGCCCCGGCAGAAATTCCTGAAAGTCGATGATGTGGCCCGGGTCATTCTCTTCGTGCTGGACCAGCCCGATTATATGATCGTCCGGGAGATCAATTTTGATAATATGCAATACCTGGCGGGATGATCTGTAACCCTTCAACAGGGTAAAACCGAATGTCTTTCAGCTTTACAGTTAATGATAATATAAACAATATAACAGTAACCCACATATGCAAACCTTATATCCTGTGCCTGTATCGGAAATGCGGGAAAGATACCAGCGGTTGTACACCGGTGCGGTGAACGACGTGCTCCGGTTCACTTATAAAATGCATGCCGCCAGCCTTCCTTCGGATTACAGGCCCCTGGCTGAAGACGCCAAACTTGCCGGTATGGCATTTACCATCAAAGGCGCTCCGGATATTACCACCGAAGGAGAGTTTGAAATGCGTGCCGAAATGCTGGAGGCCCTCCATGAAGATACTGTAGTGGTCTGGGACTGTACCGGGGATGTGGTCACCTCCCAGTGGGGAGAAGTGATGACGATGGCTGCTATCCGCGCCGGTTGCCGCGGGGCCGTGGTCAACGGCATACGCGATACCCGTTCCATCATGGCGCAGCAATTTCCAGTATTCTACAAGTACCGAGTCAACACAGGCATGTTTGGCCGTTTCCGGATGTACTATTACCAGAAGCCGGTACTTATCGGAGAAGTGATCGTTCATCCCGGCGATTGGATATTCGGGGACATTGACGGCGTGATCTGTATTCCCCGCGATATCGCCTACGATGTGCTGCTGGCCGCCGAAAAGATCCTGTATAAAGAGGAAGATATCAAGGCTATGGTGCGGAGCGGCATGAAGCCCACAGAGGTGGTAAAGAACGGCGGTTATTTTTAATGATGCACAAATTCTTAACCATACAGGAAAGCAACGGTATCCTTAACGCAAAGGATAGGCACATCTGCGCCTTCCGGAAGGCGCTGGCCCTGCGTGTCCGGGAAAGAATGCAGACGGATAGCCTGATATCTCCTTCGGACCGCGCTGCCTGGTGGTACGTAGCGGCAGAATATTTATCGGATGCTGCGCTGTTGTATGCTATTGCTCCCGATGACGGTCTGGGAACATGGCTGCGGAATATTGCGCTGGAGATCGCCCGTAAACCGTTGGAGGATTGGATAGGTCCCGCTTTCAGGGATCATAGACAACCCTTTCAGGGACATCTTGAAACGGCGCATCTCTGCTGGGGAATGGCAGCGGTAATGGATCTCTGTTTGCGCCTTTTTACCACCGTGGAACAGGAAACGCTCAAAGCAGCCTTGTGTGACAAAGGAGCGCACCTCTGTGAAGCATGGCTGGCCAGACATAATCACGTGGGAAACTGGCGGGGCATAATGATCTCGGGGATGGTGGTTACGGCAGCCGTACTGGAAGATGAGCAAAAGATCAGCCGCTTCGTAAAGGAGCTCAGGATGCTCGCGCAGGCTTTTCAGCCGGATGGCTCTTACGGGGAATCATTGCAATATGGCAACTATCTCGCCAACGCCATGATGCTGGCCTACGAATCCCTGGTAAGACAATATCCCGCCCAGGCCGAAAAGCTGGATATCGGCTGCTATGCAGGAGGAATGGCATGGGTAGCGCAAAGCATGCTGTACCGGAAGCCGCTCTCCGGCTGGGGGAACGAACCAAGACCGCGTGCCGTGAACTTCAATGATTCAGCGGCTCTTTTCAGGCCCTCGGGTGACATGCTGCTGCATGTTGCCGTACGCTATGCGCCGGCGGACAGGCGCATGTCGGGGCTGGCCAGATGGCTCTTTGATACGTACTATGCCCCCTGTCCGCAACAGGGACCGCATGACCTGGCTACTTTCGGCATGCGGAACGATTGGGGATTCCTGGCGTTGCCGCTGCTGACCCATGCTTCGATTCCCATGTCTCCCCCGGAAGCCGGGCTGCCCCTGACGGCCGCTTTTTCCAACGGCAACGTGCTGGTCCGAGATCAATGGGAAGGGCGTTCCATTGTGGCCGTGCAAGCCGGCAATAACGACGGCGTATATGCGCCCGGACACCTGCAGGGGGACTTGAACAGCTTTATGCTGGTGTTTAACAAGGAACGGATGCTTGCAGATCCGGGCCATAGCTGCTATCGCAATATTATCCACGGTCTGGAAAGTGCCTCCCGGACGCACAATACCTGTACGTTCCTGATCGCAGCGGATGAGCTCGGCTTACAGGAAGACCTTACCAAAGCTTCCTTGCTGGAGCAGGCGAACGTCCTGCCCAGGCGACGGATAACGGATGGCAAAGTTGGCCCTCCTGTGGACCGCGGCGGACGTCTGCTCCACTGTCAGCGGCGGGGCGAGGTATCGCTGGTGGCCTCGGAGGCCGGAAAGGCCTATGGCGCTCCGCTGAAAAAATTTACCCGTTACTGGATACAGGCAGGCACGCATCTCACGCTGATCCTGGATGATATAGAAGCGACTGTGCCAGTCAGGACGATCTGGAACTGGGTCATGAATAACCGGGATAACCGCGCTGTGGTGACGACGGACTCCCATAGTATAACCCTGATCCGCCGCCATGCCGGACTGCGGCTGCTGCATTGCGGAGCGGCTGCCGGAAGCGGACCGGTATACGCTCATCTGCACGATGCCTATCATCCCGAGCCCAACCAGCTGGGAGAAGGCGCGTCGGGGTCTGCCCTGATCTATCGTTTTACAGATGCGGCTCCCCGGCTTTCTGTTCGCCGTCTCCATATCCTGATCGCAGATGAAGCGAAGGCACTGTCCGGATGGAAGGTCAGTGAAAGGGAGTACGGTTACCGTATTGAAAACAGGAATGAAAAATGGCAGGTAACGGTTGATGATCCCGGTCATTCAGGTCTTACCCTTGAAAGCCCTGACGAGCGTCTGCACTTCAACCTGTCCGCCGAAAAAATCGATATGCATTATGTCTCTTAACCCACAGCTCTTTTTAGGAATAGATCATCCCGCCATCGCCGCCAACGATGTGGAGAAACTGGCGAACTGGTATTGCTCCGTACTGGGATATACAAAATTATACCGGCATGAAAAACCCGTGTGGATACTGGAGGCTCCTGACCATACGCTGCTTGAGATCATGCCGGAAGATCATACCGACCGGCCCCGGCGGACCATATGGACCCCGGGTTGGTCGCATCTGGCGATACGTGTGGCCAGCATGGAGCAGGCGATTGAACGGCTGGACGAGCAGCAGGTCAGCTGGGGCGGTGAAATAATGCCGGCTATAGGCGGCGGAAGGGTACGTAATCTCTACGATCCCGAAGGCAACCTGCTGCAATTGCTTGAACGCGATACTCACTTTATCACTCAAAGAGGACAACGACATGAAAGCAGCCATTTACAAGGGGAATAAAACTTTTTGTACCGGCGAAAGCAGAATGATCCCGCCGGGCAGGGGAGAGGTGAGCCTGAAGGTAGCTTATTGCGGCATCTGCGGCACAGATGTGCATATCTATCATGGCGAGATGGATCGGCGGGTAAATATTCCGCAGGTGATCGGACATGAAGTATCGGCCGAAGTGATCGCGGCGGGAGAAGGCGTAACCGGTATGCATCCCGGTGATAAGGTCGTGGTCCGTCCGTTGAAGCCGGGACCTCCCGTGCCGTCCGATAAAGGATATACGCATATCGGAAAGCATCTTCGGTTTATGGGCATCGACACGCCGGGTGGAATGCAGCATTACTGGACCGTACCGGCGGACACGCTCCATCATCTTCCTTCCGGTGTTTCCCTGCAGCACGGCGCGCTCATAGAACCGCTGGCAGTGGCTTGTCACGACGTCCGTATCGGTCGTGTGGAAGCCGGAGAACATGCTGTGGTGATCGGCGGAGGGCCTATCGGGATGCTGATTGCGCTGGTGATCCGTGCAAAGGGCGGGAAAGTATTGCTGGCCGAAGTAAACGAACACCGACTGAAGCTGGCGGCAGAACTGGGGATCTCCGGGGTCAACCCCATGCAGCGTGATCTTGCCGCCGCCGTGGAGGATTTTTCAGCAGGCGCTATGGCAGACGTGGTATTCGAGGTATCCGGATCGGCCGCCGGCGTGAAAGAGATGACCCGCCTGCCGAACATACGGGGCCGGATCGTTATGGTCGCCATCCATGCCGCTGCACGCGAAGTGGATCTCTTCAGCTTTTTCTGGAAAGAAATTGAAATGAGGGGAGCGAGGGTCTATGAACCGGAGGATTTTGAAGCCGCGCTATCGCTGGCCGCCGATGGTCTTGTGCCCTTGCCGGCCCTCATATCCGGCGTCGCGGGTATTGATCAGGTGCAGGAAGTATTTGAGCAGATCGACCGCCATCCGGAAGGCATGAAATATTTAATCGATTGCAACAGCTAACCGGTACATTAAATTCTTAAACCCAGCTGCCATGACATGAACATTACTTATGATACCGGTTCGCCGGTAACCGCGGATCCCGTAACATCCTCTTCCGGACAGATCAACCCGTCCGGAGCCTGTATCATTTAACCAGTTTTAAAGGTTTCAAATCATGAAAAGAAACGCACTCCATCCCTTTGGTTTCCGTCACATGCTGTGGATGGCACTCCTGACGTTGCTGATGCCCCTTGCGGCCGTTGCACAGCAGGGAACGGACATTTCGGGAACTGTCCAATCAGCAGAAGACCATGAGCCGATTGTCGGCGTAACGGTTCGTATGAAGAATACTTCCTTAGGTACCACCACCGATGTCAACGGAAGGTTTAGCCTGCGGCAGGTACCGCCCCATGCCATCCTTGTGTTTACCGCGGTCGGCTTTACCGCTCAGGAAAAACAGCTGCAGGATACAAAGCCGCTGGACATCTACCTTCAAAAAAGCGATGCAGGTCTGGATGAGGTGGTAGTGGTGGGATACGGTACGCAAAAGAAGGTGAATCTTACCGGCGCCATATCCCAGGTGGATGGCAAGGTGCTGGAAAACCGTCCGGTAACCAATGCGCTGGCGGCCCTGCAGGGCACTGCTTCCGGCATGGTCATCACACGCAGCACAGGCAAGCCGGGCGATGAGGGCTATGCCATACAGGTGCGGGGCCGGTCTTCGGTAAACGGTAGCGAACCGTTCGTGCTGATCGACGGTGCACCGGCAAGCGCTGCGCATATTGCCATGCTGAATCCGGACGATATTGCCGCCGTCAGTGTATTGAAAGACGCAGCGGCCGCAGCTATCTATGGTGCACGTGCAGCCAATGGCGTGATTCTCATTACCACCAAAAGCGGAAAGCCCGGGCAGCTGAGGGTCTCTTATAACGGTATGTGGGGCATGCAGAAATACATTAATCTGCCCGGCAGGATCCATTCCTGGGTAGATGCAGAAATGGACAATGAAGGCCGCCGGAATGCCGGCCAAAGCGACAACTGGAGTCAGCAGCAGATCGACTGGATGAAAGATCCTGACGTCAATTATGTGGTAGATCCGGCCAATCCCAGCGTATACCAGTATTATTATGACTTTGATCAGCTGAGTCCCGTGCTACACAATTACAGCGCCACCCAGAACCATAACCTTTCATTGGAAGGCGGATCGGACAAGGATAAATACTTCATTTCCCTGGGTTACTTTGACCAGCACGGTATCTATAAGATCGGACCTGACAAAACAGACCGTCTGAATGCCAGGCTGAACTACAACCGGCAGCTTTCCGGGAAGCTGAACTTGGATACCCGTATCACCTATTCCCAGGAGAATACCCTTGCTCCCCCTTATGCTTCGGAAGGCTACGGCGGATTGTTATATCTGATCCTTACGCGTGGGTCTATGGAACCTATCTATCTTCCCGGCAGCGATAACAAGAAATATGCTGCTTCCTACCTCGGACTGCCTGCCAACACCTATTCCATATTAAAAGACGGAGGTAAGGACGACAGCCGCTCCGATAACTTCAACGCAGTTGTCTCCCTGAAGGCAAGCGAGCTGGTAAAAGGCCTTACCCTACGGGCGATATATGCGCCCGGCATAGCTGTAACGCAGGAAGATATCATCAAACGGACGATCCCCTATTGGAATGTCAGCGGCATAAGTGATTACGGCTATCAAAAAACCAATCCCAATGCGCTGAGCAAACGGCGGGGCGTTACGCTGAGAAACAATCTCCAGTTCCTGGCCGATTATGATACCCATCTGGGCAGCAAGCACAGCCTACACGCCCTGGGCGGTTACTCGTTTGAAGATTACCGTTTTGATTACACCTTGGCCGGTGCGAAAGGGTTATCCTCCAATGATCTCTTTTCCCTGAATCTCGGTGATCCCACCCTGGCTGCTAATAGCGACGGCATATCTACCTGGGCGCTGCTGTCCTTCTTCGGAAGGTTGAATTATAATTACGACGAACGGTTTCTCCTGGAGGCCAATCTGCGATATGATGGCAGCTCCAAGCTGGCGCCGGTGAATCGCTGGCAGGCCTTTCCCTCTGTATCCGTGGGCTGGCGCCTGAATAACGAACGCTGGTTTCAAAATGCGCTGCCGTTTTTTGATGCATTCAAGATACGGGCCTCCTGGGGCCAGGTGGGCAACTCGGAAGGCGTGATCGGGGATTATGATTATATCGCCCTGATCAATTCTGGAACGGTTTACCCGTTTAATAACCAGCGCAACAAATCATTCTACCAGGGTGTGCTGGCTTCTCCGGAAAAGACGTGGGAAACCATCGAAAGCAGCAACGTCGGTCTGGACATGTCCCTGCTGGATCAACGGCTGAACATTTCGGGGGATTACTTCATCAAGCGCAATAAAGACATGCTGGCCCCACTGCAGGTATCTTCCATTATCGGCATAACAACTTCCACTTATAATATCGCTGACATGAAAACATGGGGCTGGGAAGCCTCCGTTGAATGGCGGGATGTCGCCGGAAAGAGCCTGAGCTACTGGGTCAACTTCAACCTATCCGACAACCAGAACAAGATACTCAGCTACAACGGGAGAAATGCCGTTACCGCCGGGTTGAACGGGATTATCGAGGGGCTGCCCTACAATACTTTTTTCGGATACATTGCCGACGGCTATTATAAGAGCGAGGAAGATGTGGCCAAAAGCCCGGTTTATAACAATGTCAACGGCCCAGGCGATCTAAAATACCGGGATATGAACGGTGATAACAAGATCAACGGCGGGCTGGGCAGAACGGATGATCATGGAGATCTGGTTAATCTGGGAAGCCCCGCAGCCCGGTATACCTTTGGGCTGAATATGGGCTTGGGTTGGAAGGGGATCGACTTCTCTGCATTTTTCCAGGGCGTAGGCAAGCGGAATATATTTCCCGATCCCAAGTTTCTTATGCCTTTTGTAGAACGTTGGCGCCATCCGATGGATTTCCAGACGGATTACTGGACGCCCGAAAATCCGGACGCCCTTCTTCCGAGGCTGTATTATCAAGGTACGCAGAATACAGCAGCTTCTTCCCACTGGGTCATGAATGCGGCTTATGTACGTCTTAAGAATCTGCAGGTTGGCTACACGCTGCCTTCCTCGCTGACCCAGCGTATAAAGATCAGCAAGGTCCGTATTTATTTCTCCGGTCAGGATCTTTGGGAAGCCGATAAGCTTCCGCTCAATGTATTGGACCCCGAGGTGCCCAATAATTCCGCCTATCAATATCCCTACTTCCGGACATTCAGTCTGGGGCTTAATATCGTCTTTTAAAATAAAAACCGGATGCTCATGATACGCAATAACAAGAAAGCCTGCTGTCTGCTTCTGGCAGCTGCAGGATTGATCTTTGCCGCCTGTACCAAACAGCTGAATAAAATCCCCGAAACTACCTTGTCTGATGCGGCGTTCTGGAAGACCAGCAGCGATCTCCGGGATGCCTGTAACAGCTTTTATGTCGTTTTACCGGCGATCCAAAGCAATGATGCCGCCGTATGGTCCGACGACGGATTTGGCACGGCACCGAATACCATCAGCGACGGATCCAGGCTGGTACCGGTAACTTCGGGAGACTGGTCCGATAAATATTCCCTTATCCGGAAATGCAACAATGTGCTAGAGAAATCCTCCCGGGTTTCGGATGATCCGGAGCAGGTAGACCGCTACCGCGGAGAAGCGCGGTTTTTCCGGGCTTTTGCCTATATGGAGCTTGTTAAACGATACGGCGATGTGCCGCTGATCCTCCGTACTTTTGATGTAAATGATACCCTTACCGAGGCCTACCGTACGGCGAGAGAAACAGTGATGGATTCCATCTATGCCGACCTGGATTTTGCCATCGCCCATTTGCCTGTCGCTTCCAAGCTTCCTCAGGCAGAGTATGGCCGTGCAACGCGGGGAGCTGCTCTTTTCCTGAAAGCCAGCGCGGGACTTTTCGAGGGGACCTGGAATAAGTTTCACCAGCAGGGAGACGCATCGCGTCATCTCAATATCGCCCTGGAAGCGAGCGAGCAGATCATAAACTCCGGCGAATATGCATTGTTTACCTATGCCCCTCTTCCCGATAGCAGCTATTTTTATCTGTTTCAGAACGCGGGAGAAGGGCCGGCCAACAAGGAAAACATACTGGTACGTCTATACGGGGAAAACATGAACAACAGCATTGCTTCTCACAATTACGTGCGGAGCATCTGGGGCGGTTCTGTGACGCCCACAAAGTCGCTGATGGATGCTTACCTGTATAAGGACGGTCTCCCCGCCGGCAAATCGCCCTGGGAAAAGCCGCAAACCAATACCCTCTCCCAGTATGAAAACCGCGATCCGAGAATGGATATGACGGTCTTTAACAAAAGACACTGGTTTATCAACAGTCTCTACGTACCCAGTTTTCAGAATACGCTTACCGGTTACAAGTCCAGGAAGTACTTTATCTCCGTCGACTGGACGATCAACCAGAGTTACGTCGACAATATCATTATGCGGTATGCAGAAGTATTATTAATGTTTGCCGAAGCTAAATACGAGTTGAACGGACAGATATCAGACGATGATCTGAACCGGTCTGTCAATCTGATCCGGCACCGTGTGGGCATGCCCCCGCTGACCAATGCATTCGTGGCGGAACATAGCTTGTCTATGCGGGAGGAAATCCGCAGGGAGCGCCGGGTGGAGCTGGCCCTGGAGGGCGATCACCGGTACTGGGACCTCATCCGGTGGAAGACCGCCGAGACCGTGCTTCCCCAAGCTGTGTTGGGTACCAAATTCTTTCCTGACGAATACGTGGATGTCACGAATCCGAAGCTGACGCCGGAAGGTTTTGTCATCGCCCAGGATGCCGCGAAAAGGAAATTTGATCCGGACAAGGATTACCTCTGGCCCCTGCCGACCAAAGAGCTGGGATTGGACATCCATCTCAGC
This sequence comes from Compostibacter hankyongensis, assembly GCF_039541075.1. Classification (NCBI taxonomy): domain Bacteria; kingdom Pseudomonadati; phylum Bacteroidota; class Chitinophagia; order Chitinophagales; family Chitinophagaceae; genus Compostibacter; species Compostibacter hankyongensis. The sequence goes on from NZ_BAABFN010000001.1 coordinate 583,418, forward strand.
CAGAATCCCCAATGGTGAATTTTAATTATGATTTAAATACCTGAAGATGAAACTTTCTTTCTTTGTCTGCTTCCTGATCGGCATGCTTATGGATATCCCCGGAGCATGGTCGCAGCAAAATAAAACAGGTCATGTTTCCTCCCCTGCAGGGCCGGACGATATGCTACCTGCATCGTGGCGGAAGACCGGGCATATAAAAACCCGGGCAGCCCGGGACATTCTTTCCTCCAGATGGTCTGTCGGCGGTGAGACGCTGGACCGTGATTACGCAGATTACAAGTCATACCGGGAATACCTGGGGCCCCTGGGTGCTAAACGGATCCGGCTGCAGGCCGGCTGGGCAAAAACGGAAAAGAACAAGGGCGTCTATGACTGGGCCTGGCTGGACAGCGTCGTGAACAACGCAGTAAGCCAGGGTGTAAAACCGTGGATTGAAACGTCCTACGGTAATCCGATTTACGAAGGCGGAGGAGACGCTCGCATCGGGGGAGGAATTCCGATTACCCCCCTGGCTCTGGCGGCCTGGGACCGCTGGGTAAGCGCGATGGTCAGCCGCTATAAGCACAAGGTAAATGAATGGGAAATATGGAATGAGCCCAACCTGAGCGGCAAGTATACCGCTGAAGCCTATGCCGCTTTCTTTATACGCACGGCATCGGTGATCCGCAGGGAGCAGCCCGGCGCCGGTATCATTGCGCTGGCGCTCGGAGGGATTTCAGCGAAGAGCTTGGAATTTACCCGGACATTTCTGTCCTTTCTTTCCGTCCGGAACAAACTGCCCCTGGCAGACATTATCTCCTTTCATATTTATCCTTCAAGACCGGAAAATGCGTCCGGTGAATTCAAACGGTTAAAAGCGGTAGTCGATGAATTCTCAAAAACGATCGTATTCTGGCAGGGAGAAACGGGTTGTCCTTCCACACCTTCTGCTTATAGCTCGGGAGCCCTCTCTAACCTGGACTGGACAGAAACATCCCAGGCCAAATGGATTCTCCGGAGGATGTTCGATGAAATGAAGCATGCAGATGATATTGCGGTAACCAGCATTTTTCAGATCTCGGATATGAATAGTTATAACGGCGGAAAGAACAATACCAAAGGACTGTTGAAGACAAATCCGGATAAGAGCATCGCTTATGCCAAGCCTTCTTATTATGCCATGCAGCATGTAACTGCGGTTTTTGACAGCACGGTCCGGCCTGTCAGCGATTTTCAACCCGAGATGGATGGGGCAGGCACTGCGGAGGCCGTCTGCTTCCGCAGGCTGAAAAACGGAGCGCCGGCGTTTGCCGTATGGTTGGACGGCCAGATCCCTTCGTCTTCTACTTCGGCGCATAAGGTAACGATAAAGCTGGGTGCGGCGAAGCTTAAAAAGCCGTTATATGTCGATATGCTGAGTGGCGCGATATACAGGATCCCTTCCGCGAATATCCGGAAAGACGGGGGCGTATATACGTTGAGCAATATACCGGTTTATGATGCGCCCGTACTTATTGCGGACGAGGGATTTCTTATCCGTTAATGCAGGATCAACTGATGAAAATGCTGGACGATCAAAAGATGTTTAAACCCGGACTAACGGTATGCGCCTTTTTCTTCCTGATAATGGCAACAGCAGTACGGGGACGTAGCCTGGCTTTCCGGGAGCCGGCGATTGGGAAGCCGGGAGACAGCGCCCTGCTGATCCGGGACGGTATTTATCATATCATCATGTACGGGCAGAGCCTGATGTTGGGAACCACTTCCATACCGGTGATCACGAAGGAGCAGAAGTACAATACGCTGATGTTTTCCGGCGGGGTGCGATCCGGATATGACGGTGATTCGGTGCATTTTTATGATAGCCTGGTGCCGCTGGTTGAAAAGGAAGTAAGATCAGCCTATACGGGCACCCTTTTGGGGGAAACCCCTGCGTCAGGATTTTCAGAAACCTTCCTGTCGCTGCTGATCCGGGAAAATCATTTGTCTTTTGATGCCCGGACCCGGAGGTTTGACCGGCCCGATTTTTCGTTGCTGTTGTCTTCCCCGGCGCAGGGATCCATGTCGGCGGAAGCGCTTACCGATGAGGGGCCTTACTGGGAGCGCTTTAAGCGGGACGTCCGCGCTGGATATGCGCTGGCCACGGCAAGGGGAAAGCCGTATAATGTTCCCTTCATTCTCTGGAATCAGGGAGAGCGTGATATTGATCTGAAAACATCCCCGGAAATCTATAAGGCGCGTTTGCGTGCGTTCCGTAGTAAGGCCGACCGGTTTATAAAGTCAGTTACGCACCAGAAAAATAATGTCTGGCTGGTGCTTTATCAAACCGTATCGCACAACGTACGGAAAGCGGCGGGAAATCCCACAATTGCCAATGCGCAATATGAGCTGGCCCGTGAGGATTCCTTTATCACGATGTCCAACACCACTTACCAGCTGCCTTATTCGGGGGACCACGTGCACTTTACCAATGCCGGCAGCAAATGGAACGGCGCCTGTTACGCCGTGGCCTGCAAGCGGATGCTGGCGGACGGGGGCAACTGGCGGCCGGTATTTGTGAAGAACGCGGTTCGCTCCGGCCGGACGGTACGGCTGACCTTTCACGTTCCGGTACCCCCGCTGGTATGGGATACCGTAACCGTAACCAACCCCGGCAACTTCGGTTTTAGACTATTCGATGATAACGGGAAGGAAATAAGTATCCGTAAGGTGATGTTAACGGGAGCGAGCTCGGTAAAAATTATTGCAGGGAAAAAACTTCCGCCGGGATCTGTGCTCTGGTATGGCAATAACGGCACCGGCACGGGTCCGCTCAACGGGGCGAGGGGCAACCTGCGTGATAGCCAGGGGAGGGGCATCTATTTGGATATCGGCGGGAGAAACATACCCATAGATAACTGGATGCCCCTGTTTAAGCAGGCGTTATAAAACGGGTTGAATCATCTTAAAATATGAAAAATATGCGCAACGCTTTTTCTGTCCTGGTCTTTTCGGTCTTTATGGTAAAGGCCATATTTGCTTTATCAGGTCCGGTCACGGCTCCTGCCTCTACTGTCATTTCCGATACCTTACCTGTTCTGGCCGACTGGCCCCTGGACGGGAGGCTTCGGAGCCGGTCTGCCCGGGAGATCGCTTCGTCCGACTGGTCCATTGGCGGTGAAACGCTGGACCGGGATTATGCCGATTATCATTCGTACAAGCCATACCTGGGTCCCCTGGGGGCCAAACGGATCCGCCTGCAGGGAGGATGGGCAAAGTGCGAGAAGGTAAAAGGGCGCTATGATTTTTCCTGGCTGGATTCCATCATACCAGACGCTTTTGCGCGCGGGGTGCGGCCCTGGGTCGAGCTTTCCTACGGTAACCCTATTTACGAAGGCGGGGGGGAGGCCAAGCTGGCCGGACGCATACCTACGTCGCCGGAAGGACTACGGGCCTGGGACAACTGGGTGAAAGCGATCGTCAGCCGTTATAAAAACCAGGTTGCCGAATGGGAGATCTGGAACGAACCGGATCTGAATGCCAAGAATCAGGGCGATGAATTCGCGGATTTTTATATCCGTACCGCCCGGATGATCCGGTCCGTACAGCCGGAAGCCCGCCTTTGGGCTCTGGGCATGGCCGGTGTGCCGGCGCTCCGGTTTCTGGGCCCCTTTATGGAACGCCTCCGGGAAAAAAACGCGCTTGACCTGATCGATGTGCTGACCTACCACGGGTATGCCCCGAATCCCGACGATTCTTATCCGAAGATAGAGCAGATGCGCAAATTTGTCTGGAAGTACAATCCCCGTATTAAATTCATGCAGGGTGAGAACGGAGCTCCTTCCACACCTGCCAAAGGCACGGTAGGGGCGCTTACGCAATTTGACTGGACGGAGCTGAGCCAGGCAAAATGGGATTTGCGCCGCATGCTGGGCGATCACGGAAGGGGCATTGCCACCAACGTATTTACGATCAGCGATGTTCGCTACGGGCCCGGGGATCATCTGCTCGGTCTGAACACCAAAGGACTGTTGAAGACCAATCCGGATAAGACGATCGACAGACCCAAGCTCTCCTATTACGCGGTTCAACATGTCATGAGCCTGTTTGATGACCGGCTGGAATTGGTGCCCGGGGCCGGGATCACTGCCGAAGGTCCGGATATATCTGTCTTTCACTACCGACGCCGGTCCTCGCATGCCTCGCTGATCACCCTTTGGAATCATGCAGCCCGTCCGTCGGAAGCGTTTATTCCCGTTGCCGTATCGGTAACCGTGACCGGCAAATTCACCCGTCCTGTTTTAGTGGACCTGATCTCCGGCAAGGTATATCGGATACCGGCAGATCACTGGAAAAGAAGCGGCCGGCAATATCGCTTTACAGGTATACCGGTCCCTGACTATCCGGTAGTGATCGCTGATAAATCAGCTTTATATCTAAAAAAATAAACCGACTATGCATATAACGGGAACCCCCGGTTACGACCAGATCAAGCAGACCACGCTGCGCTTCGTGGAGGCGATGAAAATAGGAGATAAGCCGGGCATTTACCGGAAAGAAGCCGGCGAGGACGAAAGCTTTTACGGATCTTATCATGCCGCGCACATCCTCGATCTGTTTGGTGAGTTATCCCTGCTTCCGGAGACAACGCGGCGTCAATGGGCGGAGCTGTTCCGGCAGCGGCAGACCCAACAGGGGTATTTTTCCGGAAAGGCGGATGACGTGCGGCGCGTCCGTAGTTTGGAAGAGCTTGAGCCGGTATGGCATTATACCCGGGGAAACATCTGGGCCCTTCGCATACTGGGATACCCTGCGGCACAGGAGTTACAGTTTGCCATGCCCCTGCTGGATGCCGGCAGGCTGTACCGCTGGGTGAAGCATTACGACTGGAGCAATCCCTGGGCGGCCGGCAACCAGGTACTGGCAGCGGCTACCGTGCTGATGGCCATGCGGGACTGGTTCGGGGCAACCGAGGTTGACCGGGTGCTGGAGCAGGGCATGTTCCCGGCGCTGGAAGAGCTGTTGGATGAAAAAACGGGTTTCTGGGGTACACAGTACGGCGCAGACCTGTCCAACGCGTTATTCGGAACCATTCATATTACGCCGATCTATTTTGCCCAGGGCTGGACGCTGCGCTCGCTTGAACGGAATGTTGATTCCACCCTGGCCTGCCAGCTGAGCGACGGCTCCTTCTGGCCGGGCGGATCGGACTGTCCCGATTTCGACGGCGCCTATATGATGGCGAATCTTGCCGCGCTTACAGACTATCGCCGAGAGGACCTGCAGCTGGCCGCCAGGAAATATCTCGCGCATGCCCTGATGCATGAAGATACGGAGCATGGCGGATGGTTGCTGCATCGGAGAGACAGTGTGCCCGCAGATTGGGTTCCGCGTCCGCACTGGATATGGAAAGAAGGTGAAAAAAAGGCCTTCGCCGAGTTGAGGGATGAGGACCCTGCCCGTACGCACATCATGCTGGGCTCCTGGTTTTATCCGCTTTCCATTGCGCTTATCAGCCATTTTCTGGGAGATACCGGATATGAAGGTCCTTATCAGTTCAGGAATGATTCACTGCATGTCTGTAATGTGTTCAATCCCCCGGCAGTTCCCGGCAAACAAGACTGACGGCCGCCTTGCCGGATCAATCGGTAAACTGCTGCATATCCACGAGCCGTTTGTAGAAGCCGCCGGCATTGACCAGCTCCTGGTGCCGGCCCCGTTCCACGATTTCTCCCTGGCTGAGCACGATGATCTCATCCGCATGCTGGATGGTGGAAAGCCGGTGCGCGATGACGATGCTGGTGCGGTTTTGCATGAGGTTGTTGATGGCCTCCTGGACCATCCGTTCGCTTTCGGTGTCGAGGGAAGAAGTAGCCTCATCAAGGATAAGGATGGGCGGGTTCTTTAAAACCGCCCGCGCAATGGTCAGCCGCTGGCGTTCCCCCCCGCTGAGCTTTACGCCGCGATCGCCGATATTGGTGTGATAACCCTGTTCCTTCCGGATAATGAATTCGTGGGCGTTGGCCACCTTCGCCGCGGCCACTACCTGCTCCTCAGTGACGCCGCCGGCCCCCAGCGCAATGTTGTTGAAGATGGTATCGTTGAACAGGATGGGCTCCTGGGTCACAATACCCATCAGCCGCCGCAGGTCCTCGATCCGGTAATCCCGGATGTCGGTGTCGTCCAGCAGCAACGCTCCGCCGCTGACATCGTGAAAGCGGGGGATAAGATCGGCCAGGGTGGACTTGCCCGCACCCGAGGAACCGACCAGGGCGATCATCTTTCCTTTCTCCACGCGCAGGTTGATGTGCTTCAGTACCGGTTTTATTCCGGCATCCTGGGTGGAATAGGCAAAGCTGACATCCCTGAACTCAATCGCGGAGGTAAAGCGGCGCAGCGCTTTTGCATCCGGCTTTTCCACGATCTGCTCCGGCGCGTCGAGGATCTTCTGTATCCTTTCCGCGCTGGCTTTCCCTTTCTGGATATTGTAGGAGGCGGTGGAAAAGGTCTTCAGCGGATTGATGATCTGGGTGAAGATCGCGATATAGCCGATGAAGCTGGCCGCGCTCATCAGCGGCGGATCGCCCAGCGCCAGGCGTCCTCCGAAATACAGCACGATGCACAGCACCACGATGCCGAGGAATTCGGACATGGGCGAGGCCAGGTCGCGCCGCCGGTTGATCCGGTTCTTGATCCGGAAAAGTTCATTGTTTTCATGCGTGAACTTGAGACGCTGCTGTCTTTCTGCATTAAAGGCTTTTACGATGCGCATGCCGCCCACCGTTTCATCGATCAGCGAAAGAATGCTGCCCAGCTTTTCCTGTCCGGCCGTGGAATGCCGCTTCAGCGACTTGCTGACCCGGCCGATGATCAGGCCGGTAGCCGGGAGCAGCACCAGCAGAAAGAGGGTCAGCTGGGGGCTGAGCGTTACCAGGGCGATCAGAAAAATAATGATGTTGAAAGGTTCGCGGAAAGCCGTTTCCAAAAAGCTGATGATCGATACTTCCACCTCCTGCAGATCGTTGGTCATCCTGCTGAGGATATCCCCCTTGCGTTCTTCGGAGAAATAGCCGATCGGCAGGCGGACGACCTTATTGAACAGGTCGGTCCGCATGTCGTTGATGACCGCGTTGCGAATGGGGGAGTTGATATAGGAAGCCAGGTAAAGAAAAAGATTTTTAAGCAGAATGGCGATCACCACCGTGATGCAGACAAAGCCCAGCGCCTGTATCCTGCCCTGGCGGATGATGATGCCGGACAGGTAATAGTTGAACGTGTCCAGCAGGGCGCTTGCGTTCAGCACGAACGCCGGCCGGGTATAGACGAGGTCCGTTTCTCCGAAGATCAGTTGCAGAAAGGGGATGAGCATGGCCAGCGATACGAGGGAGAACAGGATGGAAAGCAGGTTGAAGACGAAGTAAAGCAGTATGGCACGGGTATGACGCCTGAGGTAGCGGAACACCGGGAATAAACTCTTCATGGTATCCTTTTTGCCGGAATTCCGGCCTTTGACGGGGAATCCGTATAAAGGGCGTAAATTTACGACAATAATCAACGACAGTCTTATGGAAGAAGGTAAAAGGCAGAAACAGGTCGGTAAGCTGATCCAGCAGGAGCTGAGCGATATCCTCCGCCGGGAGGGACTGAATGTGGTGGACGGAGGCATGATCTCCGTGTCTGCGGTCCGGATGACGCCGGACCTGCTGGAAGCCAGGGTATACCTCAGCCTGTTTAACATTGCGGATACCGCCGCCATGCTGGAAAGGATAAAGGAACGCGGCCGGGAGATCAAAAAGGTGCTGGCCGCCCACATAAAAAACCAGGTCCGCCGTATACCGGAGCTGCAGTTTTTCCTGGACGATACCCTGGACCATGTTTTTAAGATGGAAGCGCTGTTCAAGCAGATCCATGATTCCGATGCTTCCCGAGATGAATCCGGCGAGGCCGGGCGTTCCTGATCCCGTTTTAAAACCGCCGACCTTTGATCCTGCAGTTTGCATCCCGGTATTTTATCGCAAAAAAGTCCACCCAGGCCATCAATATCATTTCCTGGGTCAGCATGATTGCCATTGCGGTGGGGGCGGCGGCGCTGATCATTGTGCTCAGCGTCTTCAACGGTTTTGAAGACCTGGTAAAATCCCTTTATTCCTCTTTTTATCCCGCCCTGAAGGTCAGTCCTGTCGAGGGAAAGACCATCCTGGTGCCGCCCGATACGCTCAGGCAGCTGCATGCCGTTCCCGGTATAAAGGATATCGCTGAGGTGCTGGAAGAAAAGGCGGTGCTGCAGTACAACAACGGCGGGGAGGTCATTGCCGTGCTCAAAGGAGTGCAGCGCAATTACCGCGACGTTTCGGGCATCGCGCAGCGCATCGTCCGCGGGGAATACAACACGGGCCGGACAGACGCGCCCACTGCCGTGGTGGGCGTAGGGGTGGAGGCCGCCCTGGGGATCGATGTAAAGCGGAGCTTCATTCCGCTGGCCATCTATATGCCGGACCGGCATGTCCGTCAGTTTCTTTCACCGGAGCAGGCGCTGAAGCGCGGCCAGATTTATCCGGTAGGCGCCTTCGCCATTCAGCAGGATTTCGACGATCATTATGTGATTACCAACCTCGATTATCTGCGCAGCCTGCTCGATTTAAAGCCCGGCGAAGTATCCGCGCTGGAGATTTCCCTGAAAATACCGGAGGATATGGATGCCGTAAAGCAACGGGTACAGCAGCTGCTCGGCAGCCGTTACCAGGTGCAGACGCGGTATGAGCAGAACCGCTCCCTCTATAATGTGATGGAGGTGGAGAAATGGGCCGTCTATGCCATCCTTTCCTTTATCCTGATCATTGCCGCCTTTAACATGATCGGCTCATTGTCAATGCTGGTCATCGAAAAGGAAAAAGACATCACCATCCTGAAGGCGATGGGTATGCGAAACAGCGGGGTGCGGCGTATATTCCTTGCCGAGGGAATGCTGATTGCCCTGGTGGGGGCGGCCATCGGCATCTTTATTGCCCTGGCGCTCTGTCTGCTGCAGCAGCATTTCGGACTGATCCGCATTCCGGGCGACAGCTTTGTGGTACAGGCCTATCCCGTGAGCATGCAGGGGAGCGACTTTATCCTCGTTTCCGTAACGATCCTCGTGATTGCTTTGCTGGCTTCCTGGTACCCCGCGCTGCGGGCTTCCCGGCAGGAAGTGCGGCTGAATTAAAGCAGCGCTTTAGTAGTCGCCCATGGTTTCCGGGAGCTGCTCCAGGGCCTTGGCCAGCTGCTCGTCATTGGGCGCTATGCCGTGCCAGTGGAAATCCCCTTCCATAAAGTCCACGCCCTTGCCCATGATCGTGTTCATCATGATCGCAATGGGCTGTCCTTTCCCGGCATACTCTTTGGCAGCTTCCAGGCTCCGCACGACGGCGTCGACGTCGTTGCCGTTATCAAGGTGCAGCACCTTCCATCCGAACTGCTCGAACTTGGCGCCCAGGTCGCGGTGATCCATGACCTCGCGGGTGGGGCCGTCGATCTGCTGTCCGTTCCAGTCGATAGTGGAGATCAGGTTATCTACCTTATGATGCCCGGCAAACATAATGGCTTCCCAGGCCTGTCCTTCGTCCAGCTCTCCGTCGCCATGCAGCGAAAAAACAAAACGGGGGTCCTTGTTGAGCTTTTTGGCGAGGGCCGCGCCGATGGCCACGCTCATACCCTGACCCAGGGATCCGGTGGCAATACGTACGCCCGGCAGATGCTCGGCAGTGGCGGGATGGCCCTGCAGCCGGGAATTGATCTTGCGGAAGGTATGCATCTCCTCGGGGGGGAAATAGCCGGAGCGTGCGAGCACGCTGTAGAATACCGGCGATATATGGCCGTTGGAGAGTACAAAGATATCCTCATCCTTTCCGTCCATCTGGAAGGAAGGATTATGTTTCATCACTTTAAAATAGAGGGCGGTAAGAAAGTCCGCACACCCCAGAGAACCGCCGGGGTGGCCGCTTTGCACCTCATGTACCATTCTGACGATGTCCCGGCGTACCTGGCTGGCAATATCCTGTAAGGTTGGCATAAACACTTTATTTTGGCGCCCAAACCTACATCAAAATGGCGAGCCGTCAAAATGGTAATATCGGCGGCTTTTTGTACGTTTGCAGATTCAACAACCAACCTTACCCGCTATGCAAGACGAACTGGAGCTCATCCTGTCCGATACCCGCGAAAATATGCAAAAGGCGATCAGCCACCTGGAAACGGAGCTGACCAAGGTCCGTGCCGGTAAAGCCAATCCCCAGATGGTGGATGGCATTACCGTGGAGTATTACGGCTCGCAGGTACCGCTTGCGCAGGTAGCCAATATCAACGTAGTAGATGCGCGCACCCTCTCCATCCAACCCTGGGAGAAGCCGCTGCTGCAACCCATAGAACGCGCGATCATCGCCGCCAACATCGGTATCAACCCGCAGAACGACGGGCAATATATCCGGCTTTTCCTGCCCCCGCTTACGGAGGAACGCCGCAAGGAGCTGGTGAAGAAGGTACATGGCGCCGGGGAGCAATCCAAGGTATCCATCCGCAACATCCGACGGGACGCCATCGAGATGGTCAAAAAGCTGCAAAAGGAAGGGCTCAGCGAGGATTCGGCCAAAGATGCGGAAAGCGAGATCCAGCAGCTGACCGATAGCCACAGTACGCTGATCGACAAACATTGCGGCACCAAGGAGAAGGAGATCATGACGGTATAATGCAGATGCACCTGTCCGCTGCAAGGCAATGGCCGGCGGATCTAACCCTTGAAACACGAAGTGTTCATTGAGACCTTTTAAAGTCATTATGAACCGAAATAAAAATCAATTACTTGACAGATGAAACATGCCTTTGTTTTTCCGGGGCAGGGCTCCCAGTTTCCCGGTATGGGAAAATCGCTTTATGATGCCGATGCCCGGGCCCGTGACCTGTTCGGGAAGGCCGATCATATACTCGGGTTTTCCATTTCCGATACCATGTTCACGGGCACAGCGGAAGCGCTGAAGCAAACGAATGTTACCCAACCTGCGGTATTTCTGCATGCTACCATCGCCTTCCTCTGTCACGGAGGGAAACCCGATATGGTGGCCGGTCATTCCCTGGGCGAATTTTCGGCGCTGGTGGCGAACGGGGTGCTGGACTTCGAGGATGCGCTGAAGCTGGTGGTGATCCGTTCCAATGCCATGCAGCAGGCCTGCGAACGTCACCCTTCCACGATGGCTGCCGTGCTGGGGCTCGAGGATGCAAGGGTGGAGGAGCTCTGCGCCGAAGCGGCGCGCGAAAGCAGCGAGGTGGTGGTGCCGGCTAACTACAACTGTCCCGGACAGGTAGTGATTTCCGGAACACAACGCGGCGTTGAGCTCGCCGGAGAACGGCTGAAGGCTGCCGGCGCCAAGCGGGTACTTCCCCTGCCGGTCGGCGGCGCTTTTCATTCGCCGCTGATGGAGCCGGCCAGGCTGCAGCTGCAGCAGGCTATTGAAAATACGACCTTTCATCAACCTTCCTGCCCCATATATCAGAATGTGAGCGCCACGGCCGTGGATGATGCCGATACTATCCGGCAGAACCTGGTTAACCAGCTGACCGGAGCCGTGCGCTGGACCCAGTCGGTTCAGGCCATGGTGGCCGACGGGGCTACCCGCTTTACCGAGTTCGGTCCCGGCAAGGTGCTGCAGGGGCTGATCGCCAAGATCAGCCGGGAAGCGGAGACAGACGGCGTCAGCTGACCTGCCGGCTCTCGCCGATTAGCGCTGTCTTTGCTAAAGATCCACGCTGCAGTTGATCCATTCGGGATCAAAGCTTGCCTGATATTTTTTATAAAAACGAATGGCCGGTTCGTTCCATTCGAGCACCTGCCAGGTCATACCCTTGAAACCGCGTTCATTTGCTTCTTCGATGAGCCGGTCAAACAGCATCTTGCCGATGCCTTTTCCTCTCATGTCCTGCGTGACCAGGATGTCTTCCAGGAACATCCGCTGCCCTTTCCAGGTGGAGAAACGGATATAATATAAGGCAAACGCTACCACCCGCGGGCTTTCCCCCGCCTCCGGCGCGGTATCTTCGGCTACAAAGGCCCACCATACGGGGGCGGAGCCGAAGCCGCTTTCGGTAAAATGTTCGAGGGAGACGGTCACCTCGGCGGGCGCCCTTTCGTATTCCGCCAGCTCCCTTACCAGCTCAAGCAGGCGGGCGCAGTCTGTTGCCTTTGCCCTGCGGATCCGTATGGTCATGGAGGATTTCTGTTTTGAGGTTTGAGATTCCAAAGTTGATTCAATAATTTACTTCGTGCACCATGTCTTTTTATCTGTCTCAGTGAAGGCTTCGCCTCTCGCCTTTCACCTTTCACCTTTCGCCTGATAAAGCGCCTGTTCCAGGTCGCTGATGATATCTTCCACATTCTCGATGCCTGCGCTGAGCCTGATAAGTCCGTCCGTGATGCCCGCCGCTTCCCGCTCTGCTTTGGCCACGCCGTAATGGGTCATGGAGGCGGGATGGCTGACGAGGGTATCGCAGGTGCCCAGCGAAACGGCGCGCACGCAGAGCCGCAGGCTGTCGATAAACTTTTTACCGGCTTCCAGGCCTCCTTTCAGCTCAAAGCTCATCATGGCCCCCGGCATTTTCATCTGCTGCTGCGCCAACTGGTAGTCCGGGTGTGCGGCCAGCCCCGGATAGTGTACCCGGCCGACCTCGGGTTGCTGCTCCAGAAAGCGGGCTACCGCCATCGCGTTGCTGCAGTGCCGCTCCATACGGAGCTCGAGGGTTTTGATGCCGAGGCTGAGCAGCCAGGCGTCGAAAGGACTGCCGCCGCCGCCGAGCAGGCGGTAGGTCTTGGTGACCACCTGCGCCATATGATCGCGGTCCCTGCCGATCAGGATGCCGCCGGTGGCGGTGCCGTGTCCGTTCAGGTATTTGGTGGTGGAGTGAAAGACAAAATCGGCGCCGTAGCGGAAAGGTTGCTGCAGGTAAGGGGTGGCAAAAGTATTGTCTACCGCGGTAAGCCGTCCGTACTGCCGGCCCAGACCGATCCAGGTCTGCAGGTCCACACAGCGAAGCGTGGGGTTGGTGGGCGTCTCCAGGTAGATCAGGCGGATAGCGGGATCCTGCTCCAGCAGGGCGGCAGCGGACTGCGGCGCTTCGGGATCCGCGAAGAGGACCTCGATGCCGAGCCCGGGAAGGATCTTTCGGAACACCTCGTCGGTGCCGCCGTACAGCGAATGGTGGGTCAGAATTTTGTCTCCCGCCTTGAGATGGGCCAGAAACAGGGTGTTCAGGGCGGCCATGCCGGAGCCGTGCAGCAGGGCGGCGGCCTGCAGGGGCTGTCCGTCCGGTCCGCTGAGTCCCAGGGTCTCGAGCAGGGCGATCTTTTGCTCCGCCTCGGTGGCATTGGGGTGCCCGAAGCGGGCATAGATGTATCCTTCTTCCTTGCCGGTAAAGCGGTCCATGCCTTGCTGAGCGGTGTCAAACAGATAGGTGGAAGTGGCGTAGATCGGCGTCAGATGCGCATAGCGCGGATCCGCGCTGTGTCCGCCGTGTATGCAGGCGGAACCAAAGCCGTGCTGTTGGTCGTCCATAGTACTGGTTTTATTTTTCCGGATGCGGCCGGGTTTACCAGCGTAAAAGTACATAACGGCCGGGATTCTGCCGTCTGTCGCCTTGCCGCAGCCCGGAGTTGTTCCGGCCGGGCGGCGTGGCCGGCCTGTCTTTCCGGGCAGGATTTGCGACGACGGTTGCCGGATGCTTTTTTTGACGTAAATTTGCGTGCAATTATTTCATCTGTTAATATTTGTTTTTTAATGGTCAGATGGAACCTCGCATATTAAAAACGCGCCTCTGTGGAGGCGGGATTATCATGCTCGGTTTTATACCTTAATAATTGCTTATGCCCCCCTCAAAGTCTAAATTTTTCGGAGAAGGATTAACATTTGACGATGTGCTGCTGGTGCCGGCCTATTCCGAGGTATTGCCGCGGGAAGTGAACATTTCCACCCGGCTTACGCGGGATATCGGGCTGAACATACCCATGGTTTCCGCCGCCATGGATACGGTGACCGAGGCGGGCATGGCCATTGCTCTGGCCCGGGAGGGCGGCATCGGCATCCTGCACAAGAACATGAGCATCGAGAAGCAGGCCGAGCAGGTCCGGAAGGTAAAACGTTCGGAAAGCGGCATGATCCTCGACCCGCTGACGCTCCCCGAAACCGCTACCATCGGGCAGGCGCTGAAGCTCATGAAGGAAAACAAGATCGGGGGCATTCCGATCATTAACGGCAGCGGCAAGCTGGTCGGCATACTGACCAACCGCGACCTCCGTTTCGAAAAAAACAACCGTCGCCCTGTCAGCGAGGTGATGACCCGCGAAAAGCTGATTACCGCCCCGGAAGGAACAGACCTGAAAAAGGCGGAGAAGATACTTCAGCAATACAAGATCGAGAAGCTGCCCGTGGTAAACCGGCAGGGCAAGCTGATCGGCCTGATCACCTACCGCGATATCCTGCAGCTGAAGAGCTTCCCCCTGGCGGTGAAAGACCGCTACGGGCGGCTGCTGGCCGGCGCTGCCATCGGTATCACCGCCGATATGCTGGAGCGCGTGGAGGCCCTTGTGAACGTGGGCGTGGATGTGGTGGGGCTGGACAGCGCCCATGGTCATTCCGCCGGCGTGATCGCCACGCTGAAAAAGATCAAGCAACAGTTTCCCGATCTGCCTGTGATTGCCGGGAATGTGGCCACCGGTGCCGGGGCCAAGGCTTTGGTAGATGCGGGCGCCGACGCGGTGAAGGTAGGGGTGGGGCCGGGCTCCATCTGTACCACCCGGGTAGTCACCGGCGCGGGCATGCCCCAGCTGACGGCCATCATGGAAGCCTTTAACGCCATTAAGCGTACGGGGGTTCCCGTTATTGCCGACGGCGGCATCCGCTATACCGGCGATATGGTGAAGGCGCTGGCTGCCGGCGCTTCGTGCATCATGGCCGGGTCTGTTTTTGCCGGCGTGGAAGAAAGCCCCGGAGAAACCATTATCTACGAAGGCCGCAAATTCAAATCCTACCGCGGTATGGGCTCTATCGAGGCCATGTCGGAAGGCAGCCGGGACCGTTATTTCCAGGATGTGGAAGCCGATATCAAAAAGCTGGTGCCCGAGGGCATCGTGGGACGGGTACCCTACAAGGGGTCGCTGAATGAGGTGGTGCAGATGTTTGTCGGAGGGTTGCGCGCCGGTATGGGCTATTGCGGCGCCAAGGATATCCGGGCGCTTCAGCAGGCGCAGCTGATCAAGATAACGGCTGCTACCGTACAGGAGAACCATCCCCACGATATCGTGATCACCAAGGAAGCCCCGAATTACAGCCGGTAAAAAAACCGGCCTGCTTCTCCCGGATAACCTGTACTTTAGGGTTTATATCGGTTATGAAAAACAGGTTACTGTTCCTGCTTGTCGTTACATCTTTATCGCTGCTTCCCCGGCAGGGCCGGACGCAGCCTGCTCCCGCGCCGGATTCCTGTACACTCCGGATCAGCCTGCTCACCATCGGTGTCGGGGACGATCTGTACTCCATCTTCGGACATACCGGTATCCGTGCGACGGATCCTGCTACCGGCATGGATGTGGTATTCAATTACGGAACTTTCGATTTTTCCGACCCTCATTTTTATCAGAAATTTATCCGGGGCAAGCTGCTCTACTACCTTTCGGCCGACCGCTTTTCCGATTTTATGGCGGCTTACCGGGAAGAGGAACGCAGCGTAACCGAGCAGGTGCTGAACCTGAGCTGTGTGGACCGTGAATCCATCTTTGCGTTTTTGCGCAACAACGCCCGGCCCGAGAACCGTTCCTACAAATATGATTTTTTCTATGACAACTGCTCTACGCGGCCCCGGGATGTTTTTGCCGGCATACTGGGCAACAGCTGGCAGATGCCGGATCAGCTGATACCCCAGGGCAGCACCTTTCGTTTGCTTTTTAATCCCTATATGGACCGGCATGCCTGGTCCAGGCTGGGCATGAATCTTCTGCTGGGCCGGCCCGCGGATGTGATGGTAAACAGCTGGCAGTCCATGTTCCTGCCCGATTATCTGATGAAAGCGCTGGACAGCACTTCGGTAAACGGGCAGCTGCTGGTGCGGGAGAAACGCGTGCTGTACACCCCGTTGCAGACCGCACGGCCGGCGCCCCCCTTCTGGGAAATGCCGTTGTGGTGGTTCATCGCGCTGGGGGTGTTGCTGCTGCTCTTCAGTGTAGGTCCCGGACAGCGATACAAAAGCATACAGCCCTGGATAGACCGCTGTCTTTTTTTCCTGACGGGATTGCTGGGCTGTCTGATGTTGTTCATGTGGTATGGCACCGATCACCAGGCCTGCTCGCAGAACTGGAACCTGCTTTGGGCCATTCCCCTTCACCTCCCGTTCAGCTTCTTTACCCAGCGGAATGCCTTATGGGTGAAGCGGTATGCCCTGCTGACCTTTGCGCTGGCCCTGCTCGTGCTGGCCGGCTGGCTGTTTCTGCCCCAGGCGCTGCCGCCGGAAATGTTTCCCGTGATCCTGGTGCTGGCGGTACGCGCTTTTCGGATCTACAAACGTTTCCGGTTTCCGGTTTGAGGTTTCGGGTTGATTTGATGATTTACTTCGCGCATTATGATTTCTTAGTGGTCTCAGTGAAGGCTTCGCCTTTGGAAATTTGATGATTTGATAATGAAATAATCAGCACATCACCAAATCGGCATATCATCAAATTATTAAGCGCCTTTCCCCTTTAACCCTTTACCTTTAACCTTATAAACGAATCATGCCCTATTTGGCCACAAAAGCATTGCCCGCCTCGTCCGGCGGCATGTCCTACCGGGATGCAGGCAGCGGGTTTCCGCTGGTGCTGATCCATGGGTTTCCCATGGACGGCAGCATCTGGGAAGCGCATATGGATGTCTTGAAGCCGCATTTCAGGTTGCTGGTACCCGATCTTCCCGGCAGCGGCGCCTCTCCGCTGACCCACCCCCTCGGTATCGCTACGATGTCCGAAGCCGTCTATGCCATGTTGCAACAGGAACAGATCACTTCCTGCATTATGATCGGGCATTCCATGGGCGGGTACATCACCCTGCGCTTTGCAGCGCAGTACCCGCAGCTGCTGCGGGGCTGGGGCCTGTTCCATTCCACTGCCTTTCCGGATACGGAAGAGAAAAAAAACGGAAGGCTGAAGTCCATACAGCTGATGCATGACTATGGCGGGGCTGCCTTTCTCCGTCAGATGATACCGGATATGTTTGCCGGCCGGTTCAGGGATACACAACGAAACCAGCTTACCGCGTTGATCCGTAGCCGTGAGGAAATGGCGGTAGCCTCGATGGAAGCTTATTACCGCGCCATGATGGAACGGCCGGACGCCACTGCGGCTTTGCGCGGGAGCAAAGTGCCCGTATTGTTCATCCTGGGGAAAGAGGATAAAGCCGCTCCCCTGAAAGATCTTCTCCGGCAGGTATCCCTGCCGCCCACTGCTTCCATACATATCTTTGAAGCGGTAGCGCATATGGGCATGCTGGAATTGCCCCTGCCGGTAACCGCCGGTATCATCCGCACTTTTGCCGCACTTTGCCATTTACTGGATACGAAACCGAAAAACCATGACGACAGTTAGACCGATCGCTATGATCACCGGGGCCACCTCGGGTATCGGAAAAGCCTGTGCGCAGCAGTTTGCCGCCGGCGGATATGACCTGATCCTTACGGGAAGAAGAGAGGAGCGTCTGCTTGCGCTGAAGCAGGAGCTGGAACAGGCCGGCGATATACAGATACATACCCTCTGTTTCGATGTGCGCGACCGGGAGGCGGTGCATGCCGCGCTGGAAGGATTACCGGCAGCCTGGAAGAAGATTGCCGTGCTCATCAATAATGCAGGGCTGGCTGCGGGACTGGCCTCTGTCTCCGAAGGGGATATCGACGATTGGGAGGTTATGATCGATACCAATCTCAAGGGGTTGCTATACGTTTCCCGGCAGGTGCTTCCCTGGATGCAGGCCGGAAAGAAAGGACATGTGTTCAATATCGGGTCCACCGCCGGCAAAGGGGTTTATCCTAACGGTAACGTATACTGTGCCACCAAACATGCCGTGGATGCGCTGTCCAAAGCCATGCGTATAGATCTGCTGCCTTATGGTATTAAGGTAACCGCCATACATCCCGGGGCGGTGGAAACGGAATTCTCGCTGGTCCGTTTCAAAGGCGATGCGCAAAAAGCGGAAGCAGTATATAAGGGCTTTGTGCCGCTGGAAGGAAAGGATGTCGCGGAGATCGTTTTCTTTTGCGCCGGCCTGCCCCCGCATGTCTGCATCAACGACCTGGTGGTGACCTCCACGGCGCAGGCGGATGCGCATTATTTCCACAAGTTGATTTGATGATTTGATAATTTGGAGATTTGATATTTCGTGTACAAAATGCTTTTATTGATGATTAAGTAATCATCAAACGCGGAGCGTTCATTGAGACCACTAAAGATCATTGTGCACGAAATAAATCAGCACATCATCAAATTACCAAATTTAAACGCCTTTCGCCTTTTACCCTTCACCCTTATCGCGCCATCACAAAACGCAGGGTAACGCCTGCCTGGGTATTGGACTGCGGGAAGTAAGATGAGATGGCCGGAATGGTCTGCCGCCGGTCATAGAAGAAATGCAGGTTCAGCCGGTCGTTCACCACATAGTCGATGGAGGGCGAGATGCCGATGGTCTGCTGCCCGCTGGTAGGAATGATCAGATCGGCATCCAGCCGGTTGTTTACTGTTTTGTCGTCCCGGAAGCTGAGGTCGATCCGGAAATTCAGGTCGTTGTTGAGTTTCTTTTTACCATTGCCCAGGTTAAACGGCAGGCTCAGGTTGCGGACGCGGAAGCCGCCGCCTACCGTGATTTCGCTGGACCGCATCTCCGCCAGCTGGAAGTCGATCAGGCTAAGGCTCAGCGTACGGCTCTTGCTGTAGGCGAAACGCACGTTCAGGTTGTTGGTAAAGGTAGCCTCGATCCCGAGCAGCGGCGCAAACTGTTCGGTAACCGTGATATTGGGCACCAGGAAGTAGGGGATATAATCCCCCGAGAGTGAATTCGGATCGATAAAGCCCGGGTAGCCATAACGCAGCGGATCTGCATACATCAGCGAGGAGTTATAGCTGTTCATGCTCAGCAAAGAGGTATAGGCATGAGACAGGGTCATGTTGGTGACAAAGTTGCTGAAGAAAGGCAGCCGGCTCAGGCCGTTGTAAGTGATCCGCCAGTTGGGCAGCGGCTTGTAGGCGCTGAAGGGATTGGAGCGTACGCTGCCCCCGCCGTTCTTCAGCAGACCGATCTTATCCGGATCCCGGCCGGTGTAGGCCGCCAGGAAAGCAGGGATGAGCACATCCTGCGCATACCGTCCGTATCCTTTGTAATAATCCGGGTCCTTGGGGTTTTTCTGTCCGTTGGTATAGGGGTTCTCCGTGCCCAGCCGTTTGGAGATGACCTTCCGGTAGTTTTCAAAGTCGAGGAAGGTCTTCGGGATGTCGCCCAGCATCTTTTCTTTACCGAACAGGGATTTAATGGAAATATAGGAGATCTGGAACCCGCCCATATCATACGGATTCAAATGGGCCAGTCCTGCGCTGCCCGTGGTATCCTTGAACAGCTCCGAGTGGGTCTTGGAAAAAGACTGGGTCAGGCTCAGGTCGATCCGCAGGCCGCCAAAGGGCTCGAGGGAGGCCTGGGCATCGAGCCGCTTGGTATACTGCTGCTGATACTGCAGGTTGAACAGGCTGTCGTGCGTGATCCATCCCTTCCGGCCGATATCGTCCAGCCAGGCGTCGTTCGGCTGCCAGCCGAACAGGAACTTCATCCCGGGGGCCATGCTGCCCCAGTTCTGTCCCAGCACGGAAGTGCTGTCCACATATCCCGGCAGGCGGGTGGCGGCGTTTTCGCTGTAATTGATCGTAACGCGTTTCAGTGACAGCAGGGGCCGGATCAGCGCGCGCAGCACCGGCGATATACCGTCGCTGCTGTTTTTGTCTTTGGCATTGCTGCCGGTTTTTTGCGGAGCGGGCCGCGCCGGGGCGGCAATTTCACGCAGGAACCTGGACTTGTTATACAGCGCTGTGAAGTTCAGATCGGCATTGACCTGGGTCTGGTGGCTGTTCTCGATGGCGTTCCCCAGGTAAAGCGCCAGGCGCGAAGCGGCCGTCCAGCTGTAATCGGTGGCATAGCCGAAGCGGACATTGGTCCAGTCCAGCAATGGAAATTTCTTCAGCGGCAGGGTATAGGTGAGGTTGGCCGTATGGTGGTACATGGTGGTCCTGCCCAGGTTGAGCAGGTTGTTAAAGACCGTGTCTCGTTTGGACGGCGTATTAAGGCGGCCGTAAGGCTCGTCGATGCGCGAGTTGTTGAGGGCCGTGAAGTCCAGCGTCAGCGAACGGGTGAGATCCCACTTGAGGGTATAGTACCTGTCAAATGTGAAATACTTATCGTAGGTCTCGGGAATCTTATACGGTCCCCCGCCGATGTTACGCACCCGGGTGGCGCCGAACTGCCGGTTGATCTCGCCGCGCAGGCTGATGATCGAGGGAACATAGTTGAAGTTGAAGTCCCGGATCAGGTCGAGATATTTTGATTTACCGCCCAGCAGGTTGCGGAAGGGTGTGATAAAGCGGCTCTGTCCGGCATAGTTATAACCGATACCCAGCCGGTGATTGGTGAGCATATCCCTTTCGATCAGCGGATTGTGCTCCATCGTCTGGGTGAAGGAGTAGCTGAGGTCGAAGTTTTCGATATCCCAGAGGTGGCTGTTCTTTTTACCGGCGCCGGGCAGCTTGCGCATGTTGGTGATGTTGAAGCTTTTTATGGCCACAAAATCCTGCGCCTGCTCGCGGATGGAATCCCTTGCGTGCTGGCTGCGGGCGAGCCGCAGCTTATCCTTCAGCTTGATGTCCAGGTCATAGGGATCATATTCCGGGTTGCTGATGGTCTGGGAATAGCCGGCATATACGGGTATGGACAGCCCCAGCTTGTTGGGCAGCAGCTTGCCCAGCTCGAGGTTGGCCGCCATGTCGTATTGGGTGTAATTGTCGCGGAAACGCTCGTTGATCC
The DNA here is from genome assembly GCF_039541075.1 of Compostibacter hankyongensis. Classification (NCBI taxonomy): domain Bacteria; kingdom Pseudomonadati; phylum Bacteroidota; class Chitinophagia; order Chitinophagales; family Chitinophagaceae; genus Compostibacter; species Compostibacter hankyongensis. Next base: position 604,468 of record NZ_BAABFN010000001.1, read on the forward strand.
GCTGATCCACGCTGCCGAATCCCTGGGTATGCATGGCCCCCGATACGGATACCGTACCCAGATCGGAAAGCTGCATGTCCACCCTGCCTACGGCGGCGTAGCCGCCTTTTTCATCCATATCGGATACCCGCATCTCATCCACCCATATTTCGGCACATTTGGGAAGGCCGTCGTCGGGGCTGTTGGGATCGGTCTTCTTGGGGTTGAGGATACCGATAAGGGCATTCCGCACATCTCCCAGGTTGGGATTGCCGACCACGGTGATGTAGTTGCCCAGGTTGTCCTGTACCGTATAGGGACTCAGCGGGGAAACGTTCTCCTGGTTGCGCTGCTGTTTGATGCGGGGCAGCATGGTCAGGTCGATGTTCAGCTGGTTGGAGTCCGGCCAGATGGTGGCGGTATTGAAGGGGCCTTGCGGACTGGTAACCCGCAGGGGGATACGGTATTCGTAATAGTTATCGTTAAAATCGCTTCCCAGCCGGATGATGGCGGCGAGGTCGCCATCCCGGAGCGCTCCCTGTCCGGTAACCTCTTCGGCATGGATATACATTTTCATGCGGCGGAACTGGCGGAGGTCCATGGCGAGGGGTTTGAAAACGCCCCTGGCGTCCCCGTCCTGCAGCTCGCAGACCTTCAGGGTCATGGACTGCTCGTTCAGGTACTGGTTCACGTTGTTGGCGCTCAGCTGCTGCTGGCGTTTTACTCCCGGCGGGATCTGATAGGGTATGGGCACGCGTCCGGAGTTCTCTTCCAGGTTTACCGCAGAGATGTTAAAGGTGGTGCCGGTATTGTCGTCGTCCACCGGTATGGGTGGCTGGCCGGGCGGCGTATTCAGCTTGTAGTTGTACTGCCGCCACTGGTTGCGCACCAGGTCCAGCTTGGCAAAACGCAGGATGGCGCTGTCCCGGAAGCCGGTCAGGAACATCCGCATAAAGCGGATGGACTTGAAGTCGGGGATATCGCCGACCTTTTTGTTGTAAGATTGTATGGGAACGCGGAACTGGTACCAGGTCTCCGCACTGAGGGGGCCGTTCTTGTCGTTGGCAGGGATGGTGACCTTATCTACGATAAAGTTGTCGCCTACGTTCATACCCGGTTTCATCTCTATGCGGTACTGGAAATATTCTTCCGTCTCGTTCAGGGTATTGTCGTTGTTGATGTCTTCGGTTTCGGGCCGGTTGGAGTAAGCGGCTGGATACCGGTCTTTTCCGCTGGCGACGGGCGCATTGTTCTCGGAATTGTTGAAACGCTTGTAACGCTCCAGCACGCTCAGCTTCTGCTGGTCGTAATCGGCGCCGCGGTAAAAATGGAAATCATCGTTGTCGGGATCGGTCAGCGCGTCCTGGTAGATCTTGGAGTTGGGGCCGAAGTGCTGCATCAGCTCCAGCAGGTACTGTTGCCGGTATTTTGTTTCCTCGTTGTTGTCCAGGCCATCGTACCCCACGTCCTGGTAAGCCCTGGCGGCGGGGTCGTTATCGAAGGCATTGGTGATCTGCTGCTGGAACCGCGGTGTGCGGCCCCATATGGAAGTGTCCACCTTGTTGGTTTCCGCAGGTTTCGGAAGGCCGTTCTCAAAGAATTTACGGCCGTCGCGCAGGATATCTTCGGAAATGTTGCCGAGGTTGATATAGAGGTCGCCGCCGGAGCTGGTGGGGTTGTCCAGGAAGGGGTCCATGACCCAGAACTCGATGTACTGCACATTGGAGGTCTCGAAATCGGTGTTGTCGATGGCCCGCATGATACCGCCCCATCTTTTCTCGGGATGAAGCAGGCGGCCGTTGGCATCCACATCCGACGTGCTGCTGCTGAAGTTATAAGGGCCCCGTTCGTTGGGGTAATAGGCCAGGTCAAAGGTGGAGAGATATATCTGTCCGAAATCCAGGTCGCGTTTGTCGGGAAACAGCTCCTGCGGATTGATGGTGCGGACATAGTGTCCCAAGCGCATCTGCTTATCGTTCCGGATATAATCAGGCGCATTGCTGCCGTCGACGAGAGATTGCTCGATGGTATACCAGGCCAGGTTGCCCCGGTTCATGCCATATTCGAGCGAGTCGGTGAGCGTGGCTTCGGGAAACAGCTCCTGTCCTTCGGTGCCCGTGGCCCCCTGCGGGGTGGAGGCCAGCACCCAGTTGTAGTAGGGCGTCTTGAGATCGTAGGAGTTGCGGGCGCCTTCGAAATCGTCGATGAGCACGCTGCCGTCATCGCCTTTCCCGATCAGCTTGGAATGGCCGGGGAAAAGGCGGGCTACCTCGCCGGTAGCATTGATGGTGGAGGCGGTGCTGGACTTGTAGTTTGGCAGCTTGTCCAGCCAGCGGTTGAGGCCGGGCAGCTCTGATCGGTAGTTCATATCGAACCCGCCGATGGTATTGCTGATGGGATCTTCGCCGTAGTTTACCGTAGAGAAATAGGGCCGCTCGGTCATCCGGATCACCGAGGAGCCGATGGTGAGCTTGTCGTTGACATAATAATCGAGACGGGCCCCGAAGTAATTCCGCGTTTGCTGTCCAAAGGCCGCATTGCTTTCAAACTGTACGTTCACGGGCAGTCCGGAATTGAGCACGCCGGGGTTGATGATCCTGAGCTGACCCACCGAATAATCGATCACGTAATCCACATTTTCCAGCAGCTGCTGGCCACCCGCCGTAACGGTTACCGATCCCGGCGGGATGTTCAGCCCGCCCAGCGAGATCTCGGAGGAGGATGAGCCCTTGTAGGTCCCCCGCATGACATAGCGGTTGAACTGCGGAAACTGCTGCGCAATGGTCTTGGTGGAATCGTACAGCACCTGGAACAGGTACTTCTGCATCAGCTGGCTGTTGCCGTCGAAGGCCTTGGCCAGGTCCTTGCCGAAGGGCTGGAGGACCGGGAAGATGATATGTCCGTCCTGCGTGTTGATGGTAAACCCGTCGACAAAGTCGAATACCCCGTCCGGCTGGGGGTCGTTGTTGCTGTTCAGCCGGTCGAGGTTGAGAATGGACAGGAGCGGCCTGCCTTCATAGGGCCCCTGTGCGTCCGGGAGGTAACGTTTATCCCCGCTGCCCGGGTCCTGGTAAAAGATATCCATCCGGAAATCTTCCCGGCTCACCTGGAAGGCGCCGGTGGCATAGATGTTTTTCATCATCAGCTGCCATATGGGGAGGCGGGTGCGGGCGGAAGTAGCTTTGAGGAGCTTCAGGAAGATCACCTGGGGTTGCGCGCGTGCGGAGTCGGGCGGTATGTCCTGGGAAAACTCGCCTACCTGGAATACGCGTCCGTTATAGGTGTACTGGAAAGCCACCCCCAGCACTTCGTCCGGTTGCAGCTGCTGGCGCAATGAAAGAAATCCTACCTGATCGTTGTAGGTATATTCGGTGGAGTCCAGTTTTCGCGCAAACGTCTTTTCAAAATCCTGAACGGGCTGGAGCCCTATGGCCTGCAGCCGGCTGATCACCGTGCCGGTATTGCGGGCGGAAGGATCCGAGGCGAGGCGCTGGTATTCGTCGTTTGCGCCGTTCTCCGGCAGGGGATTGCTGGTCAGCGGATGGATATTGCCGTTGTAAGGCTTTGTTTCACCCAGGTCCATGAGCCCCACTACATCGCGGGCGTTGATGGTGGCGCCGGTTTTGTTGGTCACCCACACTTCCATCCGGGTGATGTGTACCTGCGAGCTCACTACCGGCAGGTTGGCCATCGTTTCGTTATAATGGTCGTGGAAGTATTGGGCCAGCAGGAAGTGCCGGTTTTCTTCATACTGATCGGCCATGATGGAGAAGTTGCTGACCTGGGAGCCGCCTTCCATCATCAGGTTTTGCTTCTGGGAGCGCTGGTTGGAGAAAACGGTGGTTACGCCGAGCCGGCCGAACTGCAGCTGGGCCTTTATGCCAAAGAGCGACTGTATGCCGGTTACCAGCTGGCTGTGGAGCGGGAAGCTGACGTTGCCGGCCTCGATCTTTTTGATGATCTCATCGTCGTCGCCGGTATATTCCAGGCGGATCTGTTTTTCAAAATCGAAGGTGGACTGGGTGTTGTAGCTGCTGGTCAGCTTCAGCTTGCTGCCGATCTGGCCCACCACGTTCATATTGATGTCCATGTCGAAGTTGAAGCCTCCCTGCCGCCGGTTGTTTTCGGGCAGGATGAGGTTGCCGGTATTGGAGCCTTCATAGCCGAAGGTGAGGTTCAGGTTGCCCTGGGGGCGGATGTCCACGCCGGTGCCGCCGAAGGTACGGTTAAAAAGCAGGGGGCCGCGGTAGAGCGCCGGTCCGCCGTTATCGCGATTGAGCCGGCTCATGGTACCGGCCCGCTGCATCCAGTAGTCCTGTTCGTCTTTTTCGCCCTGTCGCTGCAGGAACTTTTGATAATCCAGCTCCCCGGGCTTGCGGTAATAGCGGTCGCCTATCTTCTCTTCCAGGCGGTACTGCCGGGTAACGGGGTCGTATTCGACGGTTCGTTTGATCACGGGGGGATCCTGCAGGTCGATGCTGGAGGGCGTGGGCGTACCCTCGGGGTCTCCCCGCCGGTCGTATATCGGGAAATGCAGGGTATCGGTAAAGGACAGGGCGGGGGTGGTGTCGGGGACTGCGGCGGAAAGGGGCTGCGGGAGCAGCGGGGCAATAGAAGTCTGTCTTCCGCCCGGGCCGGTTTTGCCGGGGCGAAGGTATGCGTGAGGATGGGCGTCTTGCACAGTAGACCTGAAACCGGGAGCTCTGGCGCTCAACAGGAAAAGGGGCACTATGCCTGTTATCGCCAGGGTACCGAAATGGAACTTTCGCGCCAACGTGAATCTTGGTTTTTACAAGTTAAACGAACTACATGCTTTTAAGTGAAAGCTTGATCAGTTCTTCCACTTGCTGCATACCAGGGGATGCCTTCATTGCTTTCTGAACCGCCGATTCGGCGGCGCTGCGGGCAATGCCCAGCGCCAGCAAAGCCTGGAGGGCGTCCGCCTGTAACGTACTGCGTGCGGAGGCCGGCATATGGGGGATTTCTTTTTGCTTCAGCACCTTATCCCTCAGCTCAAGGATGATGCGTTTTGCCGTTTTGGCCCCAATGCCTTTGACCCGCTCGAGTACCCCTTCATTTTCTTGTAGGATCGCTGCTTGTATTTCTTCAGGCTGCATGGATGAAAGTATCATCCTGGCCGTGGATGCACCTACCCCGGATACGGATAATAGTTGCAGGAAAACCTGTCTTTCGGATTCTTCAAAAAAGCCATATAAGGTGTGTGCATCTTCTTTTATATGCAAAAAAGTCAATAGCCGGCAACGTTCCAGATGCTGCAGCTGCGTATAGGTATGCAGGCTGATCAGTATTTCATATCCGACCCCGTTATTCTCCAAATACACCACCGCGGGCGATTTATAGGATAGCCTGCCTTCAATGTATGCGATCATGGATGCTGCCGGTTCGGTTAAAGTCCCGCAAAGTAACGAGAAAAAGAGTCAAATTCAGCATATTATACGCATATTCTGGGTAAATTATTTTACGGCTTGTATAAATTCCGGGATGTGGCTGTCTGACAGGGAAAACCCCGGCCTTCACAAAGAAAAATCAATTGATTACGCGTATTGGCGTAATTTTACGCCCTGACAAAAAAGCGAGGTATACATTCATGAACAAGCTTACTGCAGCCATTACAGCTGTCGGCGGCAATCTGCCGGACTACGTATTGACAAACAAGGAACTGGAAAATATGGTGGATACCAACGACGAATGGATACGCACGCGTACCGGTATCGAAGAGCGACGGATACTGAAGGGAGAAAACCAGGGTACTTCTGTGATGGCGGTTAAAGCGGTAAATGAATTGCTGCAGAAAAGAGGGATCGGCGCCGATGAGATAGACCTGTTGATCTGCGCCACCACTACGCCTGACATGGTATTCCCGGCTACGGCCAATATCATCTGCGACAAGGTGGGGGCCGTGAATGCCTGGGGCTTTGATCTGCAGGCTGCCTGCTCGGGCTTCATCTATGCGCTTACTACGGGGGCGAAATTTATCGAGGCGGGCATGCACAAAAAAGTGGTGGTAGTGGGAGCAGACAAGATGAGCGCGATCGTGGATTATACGGACCGGGCCACCTGTATCATCTTCGGGGACGGTGCCGGAGCGGTGCTGCTCGAGCCGGATACGGAAGGCTTCGGCGTGGTAGACAGCGTGCTCCGGAGCGACGGCTCGGGATGCGAATTCCTGCATATGAAAGCCGGCGGTTCCGCACGCCCGGCCTCGGCCGAAACAGTAGCCAACCATGAGCATTTTGTATACCAGGAAGGCAAGGCGGTCTTTCGCTTTGCCGTGACCCGGATGGCCGATGTGTCCTATGAGCTGATGCAGCGCAACGGACTGACGGCGGACGACGTCGCCTGGCTGGTACCGCACCAGGCCAATAAACGGATCATCGATGCTACGGCCGACCGTATGGGCCTGCCCCCAGAAAAGGTGATGCTCAATATCCAGCGCTACGGCAATACCACGGCAGCCACTATCCCGCTTTGTCTCCGGGACTGGGAAAAGCAGCTGAAGAGGGGAGACAACATCGTGCTGGCCGCCTTCGGCGGCGGCTTCACCTGGGGAGCGGTGTATGTAAAATGGGCATACTCTCCTGGGGTGAAAGGTGAAGGGTAAAAGGTAAAAGGGCATTTTAATGATTAGAGGCCGAAACCGGAAATAAGAAACTTCAGACCAGAAAGGCGCAGCATTGGCAACGGGACATCAGAAACCGGAAACAAGCGAATACAGTTTCCCCGGCAGCGCCTGTACGATATCCCGTATTTCGAGGTTGAGCATTGCCGTGGCAATGCGCGCAGGGGAGAGGCCGCTCTCCCGGGATATTTCGTCGATATGCAGCACCGGCTGCCGCTGCAGCAAAGCCAGCATCTTTTTTTCGTCTTCCCCGAATTTTTCGTCATCCCCGGTATCCCGGGGTCGTTCTTCCGGTTGCCCGGCTGTTTCCGGCACTTCCCATCCCATCAGCTCCAGCAGATCGGCCGCACCCGTGATCAGCGCCGCCTTGTTTTTGCGGATCAGATAATGACAACCGGCGGAGCGGGCATCGCCGACGCGGCCGGGAAAGGCAAAAACATCCCGGTTATAGCTGTTGGCCAGCTCGGCCGTGATCATTGAACCGCCGCGCAGCCCCGTTTCCACCACAATGGTGGCGTCGGCCATGCCGGCAACGATCCGGTTTCGCCGGGGAAAATTCCGTTTATCCGGCAGGGTGCCGCTCATGAAATCCGTCAGCAGCCCGCCCTGTTCCGGCATCTGCCGGGCCACGGCCTGGTGTGCCGGGGGATAGATCCGGTCCAGCCCGTGCGCCAATACGGCTATCGTGGGCAGGCCCGCTTCCAGCGCCGCCTTGTGGGCTGCGATATCGATACCGTAAGCCAATCCGCTGACGACAACTACCCCAACAGCCGCCAGCTCCCGGACCAGCTTCTCGCAAACGGCCTTACCGTAGGCCGTGCAGTACCGGGTGCCCACGATACCGACAACGGGCGCGTGGTTCAGGTCTGTATTTCCCCTGTAGTACAGCATCACCGGGCTGTCGTAACAGTTCCTGAGCTTTTCGGGGTAAGCGGCATCGGTGTAAAACAGGGGGTGGATACGGTAGCGCCGGAGAAAGGACATTTCTTCTTCCACCCGTTCGAAGTCATGGAACTGCCGGATGTTTTTGGCCCGGGAGGGGCCGATGCCCGGCGCCGCGCTCAGCAGCTTTTCGGGCGCCTCAAAGATATCGCGCGCTGTGGGAAAATGCTCCAGCAGGCTTCTGGCCAGCACGTCCCCGATATTGGGGACCAGGGTCAGCGCCAGCCGGTAGCGTAGTTCTTCGTCTGTCATAGCGGATGGGTTGGAGAATGAAGTTACCGAAAATCGAAAAGCCGCGGAATCAGCCCGGCGAAGGCAGCCCGGCTTATTGGCCGGTGATCAGAAATTCTGTGCGGCGGTTTCGGGCGCGGCCGGCCTCGGTGTCGTTGCCGGCGATGGGCTTCGTTTCCCCGAAGCCTTTGGCTTCCAGACGTCCCGCGGCGATACCGTGCCCCGTCAGGTAATCTACTACCGACTGCGCGCGGTGCTGGGAAAGCAGCAGGTTGTCCTCGTCGTTGCCGATGTTATCGGTATGCCCGCTGATCTGTATCCGCAGGCTGGGATTTTGCTGCAGCAGCTGCACCAGGCGATCCAGCTCCGTGCGGGATTCGGGTTTCAGATCGTACTTGTTGGTATCAAAAAAGATATTTTTCAGGATCATGCCGGCATTTACCCGGATGGTATCCAGCCCGATGTTGATCTGATAGGAGGTATCGGGCACCTGGTTCTTCAGGGGAAAGTTGTCGGAATAAAAAAGATAACCGGGACGGCCGACATTGAAGCCGTAGTTTTTTCCGACGGGAAGGGTCATCAGGTAGTTGCCCTGCCGGTCGGTGGGTACCCGGGAGATCGTTTTCCCGGAGTCCAGGTCCACCAGGTCCACCACAGAGGGCAGTCGCTCCCGGGTTTGCTTGTCATACACAAAGCCTTTTACAAAAAGGGTCTTTACCGGACGGGCTTCCGGATACAGCTCAAAGCGATAGATATCCAGCTGTCCCCGGCTGTCGGCCCGGTCCGAGGCCAGGTAGGCCGTTTTGCCGTCGGCCGCCACAAAAAGGCTGCCTTCGTGATCGATGGTGTTGATGGGATAGCCCAGGTTTTCCGGCTTCCCCCAGGAGCCGTCCGGGTTCTTGCGGGCAAAAAAGAGGTCCATATCTCCCATGCCGGGCAGTTCGCCGGAGGCAAAAAAGAGCGTTTGGTTGTCCGCATGGATAAAAGGACTGCTTTCATTGCCGGAGGTGTTGATACCCGGACCCAGGTTTTCGGGCTTGCTCCAGGTGCCGCCGGGGCGAAGGTGGCTGACATAGATATCGCTGCCGCCGTATCCGCCGGGGCGGTTGCTCACAAAGTAGAGATCGCGGTTGTCCGGCGAAAGACAGGGTTGCGTATCCCAGTATTCGGTATTGACCGGAGCGCCGATGTTCCGGGGCGTGGTCCATCCCGTAGCGGTGCGGACGGTATAAAAGATATCGCAGCTGCCATATCCGCCGGGGGTATTGCAAAGGGTGTAAAGCAGCAGCCTTCCGTCCTGCGAAATGGTCTGCGCCCCCTCGTTGAAAGTAGTGTTGACCGGCGTGCCGATGCTCAGCGCCTTGCTCCAGCTGCTGTCCGGCCGGAGATGGCTGAAGAAGAAATCTTCGTTATGTCCCTGCAGGTTGCGGGTGAAGACCAGGGTACGCTGGTCGATGGTCAGCGTAGGAAAATATTCCGCATCCCCCGTATTGATGCTGTCCCCCAGATTGATCGGGGAAAAGGGGATGTTTTTGCCGGTATATTGCTGTGCAAACGTAAAATGGCTCAGCCATTGTTCCGCCGTTTCCCGGTCCCGCCCGGAGGGATTTGTATTCAGATAAGCTTTTGTCAGGCGCAGGGCCAGCCCGAAATTCCCCGTGCCGGCAGCCGCTTTGGCGTACATGATCCAGCCGGACCGGAAGAAAGCGGAATCCAGCCGGAAGGCTTTTTCAAAAAAAGGCAGGGCTCTGGCATAGTCATGCTGCATATTGTAAATGGAGCCCAGCTTTGCATAGGCTTCCAGGTAGCCGGGATCGACGGCAACCGCCTGCTCCAGCCAGCGGACGGCTTCCGTACCGCCGGCGGAATAATCCAGGTATTGCTGCGCCTTATCATAATAGGCTTTGGCTTTTTTGGGCACGCCTGCGGGGTTGTACTGGGCATGCAGATTCGTATACATCAGCAGCAGTAGCGCCCATCCATACCGTCTGAGGGAAGCGGTGATTTTCCTGTCGATATGTGCTTTCATGTACCGTCAGTGTTAGGAACAAGCGGAGGAGGTTGCAGCCGCTTAAAATTAGGACAATTTACCGCCTTCCCAATTTTTTTTGCCGGATATGGAAAACCGGCTACCTTTGTTGTGCATACAACTGTTGTAGTAGTATGAAACTGGAAACAGCCATACGGCAGAAAGCATTTGAAAGCGAGCAGCAAAAGGCGTCGCTGAACGTGATGTATACCGGCAACTGGCTGAACGCGCAGACCAACCGGCTGCTCAAGCCTTTTGGCCTGTCTCATCAGCAGCTGAACGTGCTGCGTATCCTGAGGGGGGCCGGAAGCGGCACCAATCTTTGTGAGATACAGGAGCGGATGCTGGACCGGATGAGTAACTCCACGCGGCTGGTGGAAAAGTTGCGGCTGAAAGGACTGGTCACACGGGACGCCTGTCCGGAAAACCGCCGGAAGGTGGATATCCGGATCACGCAAAAGGGTTTGGAGCTGCTCGGTGGCATTGACGGCGCCATACGGCAGATGCACGAAGGCATGTGTACCCGTATCAGCGCGAAGGAAGCGGCCCAGCTAAATGCGCTGCTCGAGAAGATGAGAAAATAAATTTTTTTACCTCAAATGTTGTATAGACAATAATCGTTTGGATATTTATCAGCAGCCCGGCATGATCATATTTCGCAAGGGGTATAGGCATGCCGGGGTCAACACTTCAAAACAAAAACAGTAAACCGATGAAAATCGCAATTATCCTGGGCAGTATCCGTATCGGCCGCCGGTCTCATCATGTAGCGGCCTATTTGCAGCAGCGTCTTTCGCAGTTCAGGGGCGTGGAGGCGGAGGTCATTGACCCGGCAGAGCATGCCCTTCCCCTGATGGACGAACGTTATGGCATGCATCCCAGTCCTTCCGAGCTCCTGCTTTTCCTGGGTGAAAAGATCAAGGCAGCCGATGCCTATATCCTGCTGAGCCCGGAATACAACGGCAGCTATTCGGGCGTGCTGAAGAATGTGGTAGATTATTTTGGCCGGCAGATGAGCGGTAAGCCCATCGGTGTGACCACCGTATCCGGCGGCAGGCTGGGCGGTATTAACGCTTCCCATCACCTCCAGAGCCTGGTGTTATCCATACAGGCTTATCCGCAGCCCCAGAAGCTGCTCGTATCCCAGGTGCAGGACCTGTTTGACGAAGCCGGTCAGGTAATACAGGAGAGCTTTGTTGCCCAGGTCGACAGCTATCTAAAGGCATTTCTGCCCTTCGCCCATGCGCTGGTCGGATCCCGCAGGGATCCCTGGTTACCGGAGACCATTGACGATTCCGCGGCCGTTAACGCTTAAGGCGTCAGGGTACGTTGATATACTTATGAAGCTGGAGGGAGAGCTCCCACTGCGGGTTTGCCTTGATGTATTCGATGATCAGCGGCAGCATCTGTTCCCGCCGGCTCCATTCCGGCTGCAGATACAGCCTGCAGGAAGGACTTACCCGGGCTGCATGTTCCTCGGCCCAGGCCAGATCGGTCCGGTGATAAACGACTACTTTCAGCTCCTGCGCATGGCCATAGGCCTCGGGGAGCGGGGCCTTGAATTTTTTCGGTGAAAGACATACCCAATCCCAATCTCCGCTGAAGGGGGCGGTGCCGGATGTTTCGATATGGATGCGAAAACCCCGCCGGTGCAGGGCCTCGCAAAGGTCGCCAAGGGGATGCAGGAGCGGCTCCCCGCCGGTGACGACAGCCAGGCGTCCGGGATGAGCGGCCGCTTCCGCCGCCATATCGCTTACGGACACCTGTGGATGCTTATCAGCATCCCAGCTTTCTTTTACATCACACCATACACAGCCCACATCACAGCCGCCCAGGCGGATAAAATAAGCGGCGCTGCCCTGGTAAAAACCTTCGCCCTGCAGCGTATAGAAGGCCTCCATCAGCGGAAGAAAAGCGCCGGGTGCGGCGGTCCGCTCCGCCGGGGTTATGTCCGGGAAAATATCCATGCTGCAAAGGTAAGAAAGGATCGCTTGCCGCCCGCTATTCCGCTGCTTTGGGGGCGTTATCGGCCGTTGAATCGAGTGTCAGCATAGCGTTCGGTATATACCTGATCTGCACGCTGTCGTTGCCCGTTCCGGCGGGATGGCCGGTCAGCAGCAGGGTATAGACTTTTCTTTCTTCCACCGCGATGGTCCGGCTGGTATGGATGTCCCCTCCGTCATTTACATCGATGGTGATGGCGCCGGTATCGATGGCGGTAAAATCCGAGACGGTGTTAAAGGCGGGATGATCGGAGATCAGCTCTCCCTTCCCGTTGCTGACCGTAACGGCAGGACTGCCCGAGCCGGGAATGGCGTTGATGTAGCGGATATAGGATTTTCCGGCCTGTCCGGACAGGCTGTCCAGCCCGTCTTCGACCACAATGTTATAAAAGGCATCGCCCATGCCGGTCACAAACAGCGAATAGTATTTGTCGGGCTGATAAGTAGGGGTATCCACCGCCAGCGATTCTCCTGTGGCGGCATCGTAGGATTCGGTATATCTTTTCCCGGGGAAGACGGCCAGGTAGCCGCCGGTATAGCTCATGTAGGGGAGCGGGTTCAGCTCGTTGCCCGATAAGGCAACCCCGACAACGGGCTTGTCCGGCGCCAGGTTGAAGGCCATTAATCCCGCTACCTTTGGTCTTACATGATCATCGTCGTCGTGGCAGGAAGCAAGAAATACCGAGACGGTTAAGCAGATCCCCAGCAGCCATAGCAGGCGGGAACCGGATAGGAAACGTTTCATAGTATTCGGTTTTTTTCACAGATAGAAAATCAGACGGGATTACTAAGATAAGGAAAAATGAGCAGAACCGGCTGCGTCTTCCTCAGCGCCCGGCTTCCAGACGGGCTATGGCCGCATGGAAGGTGTTCTTCAGCAAGGCGGCCCGCGTCATGGGACCTACCCCGCCGGGCACCGGTGTGATAAAGCTGCAGCGGGGCGCCACTTCATCGAACTTTACATCCCCGACCAGCCGGAACCCCGATTTTTTGCTGTCGTCTGCTACCCGGGTAATGCCCACATCGATGACCACGGCCCCGGACTTTACCATATCTGCCGTGACAAACTCCGCTTTGCCCAGCGCCGCTACGATGATATCGGCCTGCAGGCACAGCTCCTTCAGGTTATGCGTATGGGAGTGGCAGAGGGTGACGGTACAGTTGCCGTAAGGGGTATTCCGGCTCAGCAAGATGCTCATGGGGGTGCCCACGATATGGCTGCGGCCGATCACCACGGCGTGCTTGCCCCGGGTGGGCACCTGGTAATGTTCCAGCATCAGCATAATGCCATAGGGGGTAGCCGGGATAAAGGTCGGCAAGTTGTTGACCATCCTGCCGAGGCTGACGGGATGAAAGCCGTCCACATCCTTCTCGGGGGCGATGCTGTTGATGACGGCCTCTTCTTCGATATGCCGGGGCAGCGGCAGCTGCACCAGGATGCCGTCTATCGCCGGGTTGTCGTTCAGCAGGGCAATCTGGTCCAGCAGGTTCTTCTGGGAGATGGCGGCGTCGAAGCGCAGCAGCGTAGAGTCGAACCCGACCTCGGCACAGTCTTTTACCTTGGCGGCCACATACGTTTCGCTGGCGCCGTCATTGCCCACGAGGATAGCGGCCAGGTGGGGCGTCTTTTTTCCCTGAAGCCGCAGGATTTCGGCTTCTTGTCTGATCGCTTCTTTGATAGCCGCGGAAACGATCTTACCGTCTAAGAGTTGCATGGCGCAAACCTACGCTAATTCAGGGAATGTGCAAACAGTTGCGGAATACAGGCGCTGCGGCGGCAGGCGATGACAGGGCGCGGGGAAGATAAGCGGCGGAACACTAAACGGCGAAGCGATAAAAAAAGGCAGGGCTCGACAACCCCGCCGTATGCGCTAATCAAAAAAAGAGATGGGGGGCGCCGTTCCGTATGCGGGAGCCGGCATGTCCCTCGTATTTTTTAAAATTGTTTATAAACAGGCCGGCCAGCCGACCGGCCTGTTTGTCGTAAGAGGACGGATTTTTCCAGGTATTGCGCGGATCGAGCAGGGCTGCGGGTACGCCGGGGCAGACGGTGGGCATAGCGGTTCCGAATACCGGATGCCGGGTATAGGACATGGTATCCAGCCGTCCTTCCAGCGCGGCGGTGATCATAGCCCGCGTATACGATAGGGGAATACGGGTACCGCTGCCGTAACCTCCGCCGGTCCAGCCCGTATTGACCAGCCAGCATTGTACCCGGTGTCGCCGGATACGCTCGCCCAGCAGGGCGGCGTACCGGGCAGGGTGCAGCGGTAGAAACGGAGCGCCGAAGCAGGCGCTGAAGGTGGCGCTGGGCTCGGTGACACCCGTTTCGGTGCCGGCTACTTTGGCCGTATAGCCGGAAAGGAACTGGTACATGGCCTGACCTTCATCCAGCCGTGCTATGGGCGGCAGCACACCATAGGCATCGCAGGCCAGGAAAAAGATATGACGGGGATGCGACCCCGACGGGGGCTTGGCGGCATCCTCAATATGATACAGCGGATAGCTGACCCGCGTATTTTCGGTGATGGCCCGGTCGGCATAATCCACTTCGCGGCTTCCCGGGAAGAACCGCACGTTCTCCAGCAGCGCTCCATGCCGGATGGCCCGGAATATCTGCGGCTCTTTTTCGATGTTCAGGTCAATACATTTGGCATAACAGCCGCCTTCGAAATTGAACACCCCTTCATCCGACCAGCCGTGCTCGTCGTCCCCGATCAGCTGCCGGTGCGGATCGGTGCTCAGGGTGGTTTTGCCCGTGCCGCTCAATCCGAAGAAAAGAGCGGTATCCCCCTGTCTGCCGCGATTGGCCGAGCAATGCATGCTCAGCACGCCCTTCGCCGGCAACAGGTAGTTCAGTACGGAGAAAATGCTTTTTTTGATCTCTCCGGTATAGGCGGTGCCCCCGATGAGGATGACCCGTTTGCCAAAGTTGAGAATGACAAAGTTGGCGTCCGCCGTGCCGTCCGCTGCGGGATCGGCCCGGAAGCCGGGCGCGTGCAGCACCGTCCAGTCCGGCGTAAACATTTTCGCTTCAGGGGCGCCGGGGCGTCCGAACATATTGTAGCAAAAAAGGCTTCCCGAAGGTTGCTCCGTAACCACGCGCAGCTGCAGCCGGTAGCGGGGATCGGCGCATACATAGCTGTCCCGCACCCAAAGATCCTGCCGGCTGAGATAGGCGCAGACCTGCTGCTGCAGCCCGTCGAACCGCCGGGCATCAAAAGGCCGGTTGATCTCGTTCCAGTCGACAGTCTCTGCGGTGTCTGCGTCTTTTACGATAAAGCGGTCGCGGGGCGAACGGCCGGTAAATTTCCCCGTATGGATAACGAGGGCGCCCGAGCTGCTCAGCTGTCCTTCTTCCCGTATAAGCGTCTGCGTTATTAATTCCTCCGGCAGCGTCTGTGTATATACCTGTGTATCGTCGCCGGGGTATAGTCCCAGGTAATCCAGCGAAAGGGGGGATGGAGATAAAGTTGCCTGCATACCGAGTTGTTTGGATCAGGGCAAAGATATCGTTTTTTGGAAAATATCAAATTTACATCTTGTTTAAAAGATTGTTTTTTGATAAAATTTAATTTAAAAAGAAATTTTTGGTTAAAATTGCAAAATCTGGGCATATGGGCAAAAGCCCGTTACGGGATGGTCGAAAGGAAACCACATTTGTAAAGAACGTCAATAGTTTGGTGTGCGCATTTTGAGAAAATATGCGTATATTTGTTCAGGGAAGCGAGGCCAACCACAAAAAAATGAAATATTTAATGTATGAAAGCAAGGTTGAACATTACGATTGAGGAAAGCCTCCTGGAAAGGGCAAAAGTATATGCCATGAAGAAGCGGGTGAGCTTATCCAGCCTGGTCGGAGATTATCTGGAAGCGATCGTCCATGCATCTCCCAGGCGAAAGACTATCGTGGATATGGTGGATAAGCTGGAGCCCGATCCCGAAGTGATTGCTGAAAGCAGCCGGCAAGCAGCATTTTACGAAAGCCAGAAGGAGAAATATGGTTTTTAAAATATTTATTGATGCGAACGTCCTGCTGGATTTTACCCTGAAACGGGATAATTATACCCGTGCCCGGGAGCTTTTTAAGCTGGTGATTCATCAGGAAGTAAGCGCCTCCATTACCCCCGCCATTCTGCATATAGCGGGTTACTGGCTTACCAAAGCCTATGGAGCGGCTAAGGCCAAAGATATCTTATTGGAATTGCTGTCAGACGTACGTGTAATAGATGCTCCGCACGAAACGGCGCTTGCCGCGCTGCACTCCCGCATGACCGATATCGAAGATGCATTACAATATTATACAGCGCTGCATCATCAGCTCAACTGCTTTATCAGCGGCGATAAGCTGCTCAAAAAAGCGGCCATCGCATCCTTGCCGGTTTATACAATTGATGAATTTCTGGATAGCCGGCCGCCTTTAGGGTAGCTTGATGATTAAACACTAACGTATTGCGGCTGCTCAAAGCTTGCGACGGAAGCAGCTTTTAAAATAAATATTAACAGATGAAATACCTGCCCCTTGATCCCCGCCTGTTTATCGAGAACCGGAAACGTTTTGTGCGACAGATGCTGCCGCATGCGCTGGCGGTATTCAATTCCAACGACGAGGTTACCAGCAACGGTGACGCCCTCTATAAGTTCAAGCAGAACGCGGATCTCTACTGGCTTTCGGGTATCGACCAGGAAGATACCCAGCTGGTCTTTTATCCCGGCAATCCCGATCCCCGTTACCGGGAGGTGCTGGTGCTCAGGCGTCCCGATCCCCTGAAGGAGAAATGGGACGGCCACCGGCTTACCGCCGCCGAAGGCACGACGATCTCCGGGATACAGACGGTGGTATGGCTGGACGAGCTGGAGGGCCTTCTGCAACGCTGGGTGCACGAGGTGGAGGAGATTTATCTGAATACCAATGAGAACGACCGGAAGGCCGATACGCCGCCCACGCGCGATTACCGCTATGCGGCGCAGCTGCGGGAGCGCTTCCCCCTGCACCGGTACCACCGGGCCGCGCCCATCCTGAAAACCCTCCGCTCGGTAAAGACAAAATACGAGATCGCCGTGATGCAGCAGGCCATGGATATCACGGAAGATACGTTCCGGCATCTCCTGCGGTTTATCCGGCCCGGCGTATGGGAACACGAGATCCATGCGGAGATCCTGCACCAGTTTCTCCGGCAGCGGGCCACGGGAGAAGCTTACGCTTCCATCATCGCCAGCGGCGACCGGGCGCGGACCCTGCACTACGTGTACAACAACCAGGAATGCAAAAGCGGGGAAGTCATCCTGATGGATTTTGGCGCCGAGTACGGCGGCTACTGTGCGGACCTCACCCGCAGCGTGCCGGTGAACGGCAGGTTTACCAAACGGCAAAAAGAGGTATACAACGCCTGTCTGCATCTGCACAACTATGCCAGGAAGCTGCTGAAACCGGGGCTGACCATCGCCGCTTATCATGCCGAAGTAGGGAAGGAGGCGGAGAAGACCTTTGTAAAGATCGGGCTGCTGGATAAAGCGGATATCAAAAACCAGGACCCTGCAGCGCCGGCTTACCGGAAATACCTCTATCACGGCATTTCGCACTACCTGGGCGTGGATGTGCATGACCTGGGGCCTTCCTTTTCGTACCCCATTCCCGACGGCGCCGTTCTCACGGTGGAGCCCGGCATTTATATCGAAGAAGAGCAGCTGGGTATCCGCATCGAAAACAATGTATGGGTCAAAAAAGGCGGCAACGTCGACCTGATGAAAAACATCCCTATCGAAGCCGGCGATATCGAGCGGCTGATGCAACGATCTTCCTGAGCCATGAAGCAACTTCCCAATATCCTGACGCTGGCCAATCTTTTTTGCGGGGCGCTGGCGCTGGTCTTTATCCTGCAGTCTCCCGGCTTTATCGCAAGCTATAACGGAGAGGACTATATGATCACCGTGCCTCCGCCGATCTGCCAGGCCGTTGTGCTGATCGGGATAGCGGCGGTATTTGATTTCTTTGACGGGCTGGCCGCCCGCCTGCTGAAGGTGCAGTCGCCCATGGGCCGGGAGCTGGATTCGCTGGCCGATGTGGTGACTTTTGGCGTAGCCCCCGGCATGATCCTGTACCAGCTGCTGCGCAGCGCATACATGATGCAGCCCGGCGCCATGGAAGTGAGCCTGGTCAACGTGGCGGTAGCGCTGCTGCTGCCCTGTTTTGCCGCCTACCGGCTGGCCAGGTTCAACCTCGACGAGCGGCAGACGCAACACTTTATCGGCGTCCCCACGCCGGCGGTGGGCCTGCTGGTGGCCTCCTTTCCGCTGATCCTGCTGTACAACAGCGCTGGCCTGGCGCCCTGGCTGCAGCGTGTCTGGGTGCTGTATGCGCTGATCGCCCTGCTCTGTTTCCTGATGGTCTGCAATCTGCCTTTTTTCAGCCTGAAGCTGAAGCGGCTGTCCTGGAAGGAAAACAGGCTGCGATACCTCTTCCTGCTGCTGACGCTGCTGGCGATACCGCTGCTGAAATGGGCGGCTGTGCCCTTTGCCTTTGCGCTGTACGTGGCGCTGTCGCTGGGGAAGCATTTCTTTTCTCCCGGCCCCGAATAGGCTGCCGTTCCGGAAAGGAGGTTGGCGAGCCTGGAAGCGTTGTCTTATCTTTGCTGCAAATTCACCGTATGACCTTTACCGCACAAATTGATATCATGCCCCTGAAAGAGTTGCTGGACCCGCAGGGAAAGGCCGTTATGGGCGGGCTGACGCGCCTGGGCCTGGGGCAGATCACGGATGTCCGCATCGGCAAGCACATTACCCTGCAGCTGGAAGCGGCCGACAGGGAAGCTGCGCTGCAGCAGGCAGAGGATGCCTGCCGGAAGCTGCTGGCCAATCCCGTGATGGAATATTTTGAAGTGCACATCGTGGAATAAAGAATGCTGTATCTCGTTCCTTCTCCTATCGGTAACCTGGGGGATATTACCTACCGGGCGGTGGAGGTGTTACGGACGGCAGACCTCATCCTTGCCGAAGATACCCGTACTTCCGCCGTGCTGCTTCGCCACTACGGCATCGGGCAGCCCCTGACCGCCTATCATCAGCACAATGAGCACCGTATCGTGGATGGACTGGTGGAGCAGCTGAAGGCGGGCAAGACCATGGCGCTGCTGACCGATGCGGGTACGCCGGGCGTGTCCGATCCCGGCTTTCTGCTGGTGCGGGCCGCCGTTCGCGCAGATATACAGGTGACCTGCCTGCCCGGCGCCACGGCTTTTGTACCGGCGCTGGTCAACAGCGGTATCCCGATGAACCGGTTTGTCTTTGAAGGCTTTCTGCCCCTTAAGAAAGGCCGCCAGACCCTGCTGAAACAGCTGGCGGAGGAATCCCGTACCCTCGTGCTGTACGAATCTCCCCTGCGGTTGCTGAAGACCCTGGCCGAGCTGATCACCTGGCTGGGCGCAGACCGTCCCTGCTGTGTCAGCCGGGAGCTGACCAAGCTGTTCGAAGAGAACCGCCGCGGTACCCTGCAGGAGGTACACGATTATTTCCGGGAAAAAGGCAGCGTCAAGGGCGAGATCGTGATCGTGGTGGGCCCCCCAGCCCCCTGAAGGGGGTGAGGTGAAGGATTAAAGGCAAAAGGTAAAAGGCGCCTTTAACCCTTCGCCTTTAACCTTTCACCTTGTTTACTCCAGGTATCCTTCAGCGTAACGGTACGGTTGAACACCGGCTTGCCCGGAGCGGAATCGCGGTCCGCACAGAAGTATCCTTTCCGCATAAACTGGAAACGGTCGCCCGGCTGTGCTTCGGCCAGGGCCGGCTCTATAACGGCCTCCGGGATCACCTGCAGCGAATCGGGGTTCAGACAGGCTTTGAAATCTTCGGTGGCGGCAGGGTCTTCGGTGCTGAACAACCGGTCGTACAGCCTCACTTCCGCGGTACAGGCATGCGCCGCGCTTACCCAGTGGATGGTGCCCTTTACCTTGAAACCGCTGTTGTCCTGCCCGCTTCTGCTTTCGGGATAGTACGTACAGTATATCTCCGTGATATTTCCCTCCGCATCTTTCTTGAAATCATCGCAGCGGATGATATAGGCGCTTTTTAAACGTACGGCGAGGCCCGGTCCCAGGCGGAAGAATTTTTTGGCGGGATTTTCCATGAAGTCCTCGCGCTCTATCCACAGGGTACGGCCGAAAGGCAGCTTGCGCGAACCGGCCTCCGGGTCCTCGGGATTGTTTTCCGATTCCAGCCATTCTTCCTGTCCCTCCGGGTAATTGGTAAGGACAAGCTTTACCGGCTCGAGCACGGCCATTACGCGGTTGGCCGTCCGGTTGAGCTCTTCACGGATGCAGAATTCCAGCAGACCCACATCGATGAGGTTATCCCGTTTCTGGATGCCGACCTTATCCCAGAAGCTGCGGATGCTGGAAGGCGTATAGCCCCGGCGGCGGAGCGCGCTGACGGTGGGCATACGGGGATCGTCCCAGCCGGATACGTATTTTTCACGTACCAGCTGGAGCAGCATGCGTTTGCTCATCACTGTATAGCTGAGGTTGCCCCGGGCAAATTCGTACTGGCGGGAGGGGAATATTTCCAGCTTTTCGATCAGCCAGTCGTACAGCGGCCGGTGGGTGGCGAATTCCAGTGTGCAGATGGAATGCGTCACCCCTTCGATGCTGTCGCTCTGTCCGTGTGCAAAATCATACATGGGGTAAATGCACCAGGCATCGCCCGTGCGGTGATGGCTGGCGTGTTTGATACGGTACAGCACCGGGTCGCGCAGGTGCATATTGGAAGAGGCCATGTCTATTTTGGCCCGCAGCACCTTCTCCCCGTCTTTGAACTCGCCTTTGCGCATGCGCTCGAAGAGATCCAGGTTTTCTGCCACACTGCGGCCGCGCCGCGGACTTTCGACACCGGGCTTGGTGGGAGTGCCTTTCTGCTCGGCTATCTCGGCTGCCGAGGCATCGTCTACAAAGGCAAGTCCTTTACGGATCAGACGGATGGCATATTCGTAGAGGGTTTCAAAATAGTCGGAGGTATAGCATTCTTTTTCCCATTCGAACCCGAGCCAGCGGATGTCTGTTTTGATGGCCTCCACGTATTCGGTTTCTTCGGTGACGGGGTTGGTATCGTCGAAGCGGAGGTTGGTCTTGCCGCCGTATTTGTGTGCGAGGCCGAAGTTCAGGCAGATCGACTTGGCATGTCCGATATGCAGGTATCCGTTGGGCTCCGGCGGAAAACGGGTCAGGATGCTTTTGTATTTACCGTCGCGCAGGTCCGCTTCAATGATTTCCTCGATAAAGTTCAGGGATTTTTCTTCGCTCATGTGCTTGACTTGATCAGACTGCAAATGTAGGATAACAGAAGTAAAGACAGGTGATTTGATGGAAGGGCTTACGGGGTTTCTTCCCCGCCGAACGCTTTCCGGTAATGCAGCGGGCTGCACTGCCAGCGTTGCCGGAACATCCTGTTGAAATGGGATACGTCCCCGAAACCGCTTTCGTAACAGATAGCGGATACCGGCTTGTCGGTACCAGCCAGCTGCTGTGCGGCATAGTTCAGCCGGTAGGCCGTGACCGTTTCCACGAATGTCCTGCGCGTGGCCCTTTTGAAATATTTGCAGAAGGCCGAGGGGGTCATCCCCGCGATGGCGGCGGCCTGTCCCAGGCTCACCGGCTGCCGGAAATTTTCCACCAGGTAGGCCATCACCGCGCCGATCCTTTTCCGGTCGGCGGGGGATTGTTCCGTGGGCCGCTCTCCGGGATTCAGCAGGGTATATTCTCCGGACCCTGCCAGGATATCGAGGATGTCCAGCAAGCCGATCAGCTGCCGGAAAGGGCTGTTTTCCCCGGCCAGCCGCTTCATCCGCACCGCAACGACGCTGCGGGCTCTGCCTCCGAACCGGATGCCGCCGCTGCTTTTTTGCAGCAGCTCTCGGACCGGCGCTGCGGTAGCTTTTGAGAAAAAGTCCGCACCCGCGAAGTCGGCGGCAAACTGTATCACCAGCGCTCCGGCTTCGGCATTGCTTTCCGCCGGTGTGGTTTTCCAGCAATGCGGCAGGTTGGCCCCCAGCAGCACGAGATCGCCCCTGTCGTAGTCCTCCATGCTGTGTCCCACATACCGCTTGCCCCTTCCGTTCACGATAAAGGTGAGCTCCAGCTCCGGGTGAAAATGATAAGGCGCGCGGAAACCATCCGCGCTGAAGCGACGGACCAGCAGGGCGCCATCCTCCGTATGCGGGAGCGCTTCATAAGCTGCTTTCAGCATAGGTGTTTTTTGATATAAAAATAGCCTTTCTATTCGTAGTACGACAATAAATAACAAGCCTGAGGACTCCCGGCTTGCCGCTCATCCCATCCTGCGCCGGAATAGGATATAAATCTTATTTTTAAAATACCATCTTTTTATGCGCGACAACACCTCAATACCCAGGCTCTCCGGCCGCAGCATCTGGAACATGAGCGCCGGTTTCCTGGGCATACAGTTCGGATTCGCCCTGCAGAACGGAAATGCCTCCCGCATGCTCCAGACCTTTGGCGCGGGTGTGGAGCACCTGGGGCTGTTCTGGCTGGCCGCGCCGCTGGCGGGGATGCTGGTGCAGCCGCTGATCGGCCATTACAGCGACCGTACCTGGTGCCGGCTGGGACGCCGCAGCCCTTACTTCCTGGGTGGTGCGTTGCTGACGGCGCTGGCGCTGGTGCTGCTGCCGCATGCGGACGTGCTGACCGTCCTGCTGCCGCCTGTGCTGGTCGGCGCCGGCATGCTGATGATCATGGATGCCTCCATCAATGTGGCGATGGAGCCATTCCGCTCGCTGGTCGCCGACAAGCTACCGGATGAACAACGAAGCCGGGGATTTTCCGTGCAGACCTTCCTGATCGGCGCCGGCGCAGTAGCCGGATCCTGCTTGCCTTACGTGCTGGGCGAGTACCTGGGGCTGTCCAAGACCGCCGCCCCGGGCAAGGTGCCGCAGAATGTGGTCTGGTCTTTTTATACCGGTGCCCTGGTGCTGGCCGTCAGCATCCTCTGGACCGTGGTCACTACCCGGGAATATCCCCCGGGCCGGTATGCCGTTCCGGCAAAGCCGTCTGCCGGGGGTATAGGAGCCATCTGGCAGGATTTTCTGCACATGCCCCCCAAAATGCGGCAGCTGGGTTTGGTACAGTTCTTCTCATGGTTTGCCCTGTTTTCCCTCTGGGTGTTTGCGACCCCGGCGATTGCCGTCCGTGTCTACGGTACGCTTCCCGGCGATACCGCTTCGGAAAGCTATGCGGATGCTGCCAACTGGGTGGGTATCCTTTTCGGTATCTATAACGGTGTTTCTGCCCTGTATGCCTTATGTCTGCCGGCGATTGCGCGCGCTGCCGGCCGCAGCGCCGCCCATGCCCTCTCTTTAACGGCCGGGGGCATCGCGCTGATCTCCATTTACTTTATCCGCGACCCGCTGCTGCTGATCCTGCCCATGGCGGGCGTCGGGCTCGCGTGGGGCAGCATTCTCTCCATGCCCTATGCCATGCTGGCCAATACCATCCCGCCCCATAAGATGGGTGTGTACATGGGCATCTTCAATTTCTTTATCACCTTCCCCCAGCTGGTGAACGGTCTGCTCGAAGGGATCATTGTCCGGTATGTCTATCACGGACAGGTGATCTATGCCCTCGTGCTGGCCGGCGTCTTTATGATCCTCGCGGCACTGGCCGTTCTGCGCCTGAAAGAAGGGTAGATAAAAAAGTTTAGATTTTTTCCGGCTTTATGTTTAATTTGTGTATTGGATACATAAAATAAAGTATCCGGTCCAAACCAAAATCTATAACCAAAATCTACTCCGCTCTGATGAAAAATCTGCCATACAGGCTTTGCTGCCTGTTATCTTCCTGCCTTTTACTTTCCTTATCTCCCGCCGCCGCCCAGCAGGTCACCGTCACCGGCGTGGTGACCGATTCGCTGGGGGCTGCTCCGTTATCCGGGGTAACCGTTCATATCAAAGGCAGCACCACCGGCACGGGTACGGATGCTGCAGGAAAGTACAGCCTGCCAGCGCCGGCAAATGCCGTGCTGGTATTTTCTTATGTGGGATACCGCACCAAAGAGGTGCCGGTAAACGGTAAAAGCGTGCTGAATGTCAGCCTGTCTTCTTCCACCTCGCAGCTCCAGCAGCTGGTGGTGGTCGGATATGGCACGCAGAAAGCGCGTGATGTGAGCGCAGCGATCACCAGCATTTCAACAAAGGATTTCAACAAAGGCATTGTCACCAATCCGGTACAGCAGATACAGGGCAAGGTGGCGGGTCTGACCATTACCGCTCCGGGCGGAGACCCCAATGCCAGTCCCATCATCCGGCTGCGGGGCCAGGCTTCCCTGACCGGAGGGCAGACCCCGCTCGTGGTGGTGGACGGGGTGCCGCTGGACGATCCCGCCCAGGTAGCCAACATCCCTCCCGGGGATATTGCGTCCTACGATGTGCTGAAAGATGCATCGGCAACCGCCATCTACGGATCGCGCGGGGCCAACGGCGTGATCATCATCAATACCAAAAAAGGCATGGCCGGCAACCCCGTGGTGACCTATTCCGGCTATATCGGTATCGACCGGGTGGCCAAGCACTGGGACATGCTTGATGCCGCCGCATGGAAGGATGCAGCGCGTTCTATCGGCACTCCGGAAAGCACGATAGAAACCTATGATCATGATGCGGATGTGGACTGGCAGAAGGCTATTGAGCAAACGGCGTTTACCAACAACCATACCCTGTCGGTCTCCGGGGGCACCGAACACTTTACCTACCACGGCTCGGTGAACTATATCAACCAGGAAGGCGCTATCATCAATACGGGCAGGAATGCGGTGGGGCTGAACTTCAGCGCCAACCAGAAAGCGCTGGACGATAGACTGAATATCCAGATCGGCATTATCAGCACCCAGACCAACCGGAAATATGCGGATTACAATATCTTTACCTACATCGCCAGCACACCCCCTGTTTATCCCGTTTACAACAAAGACGGCAGCTACTTTGCCTTCCAGGATTTTGAACAGGCCAATGCCGTGGAGCACCAGATGCGTCAGCTGAATACGGGAAAAGAACGGCTCACCATCATGACCGGCACCATCGACTATGACCTTATCCCGTCCCTGAAGATCGGAGCTACCGGCTCGCTGAGCTATTTTAACAACCAGACCGGCTTCTTCCAGCCTTCTTACCCTATTGAAAACAACTTCAATAACGGTAACCAATATACGGAGGACCGGAATTCCAAAAAGGGAAACCTGCATATCAATTACAATCAGACCTGGGGCAAAAGCAACTTTGCCGCCACCCTGGTGCATGAATACAACGACTTTATATACGATAATTTCAAGGCCTCGGGGCAGCAGTTCCTCGCGGAGATAAACCAGAACAATTCCCTGGAGAACGGCAATCCGGCTTATAACGAGATCAACTCCTACAAGGAAGAGTATGAGCTGGCCTCCTTCCTGGGGAGGGTCACCTATAACTACAATGAAAAATACTATATCGAAGCCAGCTTCCGGCGAGACGGCTCCTCCAAGTTCGGCAGCCATAACCGCTGGGGTAACTTCCCTTCCGTCTCTGCCGCATGGCGCATCAGCGGGGAAAGCTTTATGGAAAATGTTTCCTGGGTCAGCGATCTTAAGATCAAGGCTGGGTACGGGGTTACCGGTAACCAGGATGCGATTGACGCCTACCGCTCCCAGCAGCTGCTGGGCAGCGTAGGCCGCTATTATGATCAGGCCAACCAACGCTATCCCCTGGCCTATGCCCCTTCCCAGAATCCCAACGAAGATCTGAAATGGGAAGAAAAGCACGGCATGAACGTGGGCCTTGATTTTTCCCTGTTCAATAACCGGCTTGGCGGGGACATCAACGTGTTTCACGATAAGACCAAAAACCTGCTGTATGATTATACCGTGCCGGTTCCGCCTTATTATGTCAATACCATCCTGGCCAATGTGGGCGATCTGACCAACAAGGGCATCGAAATAGCCCTGAACGGTGATATCGTCAAGGGGCAGCATTTCACCTGGTCGGCCAACGGGCAGATTACCTTTATAAAAACCACGGTGGACAACCTGTCCGGTACCTATGCCGGCAACGAGCTGACCACGGATGACATCCCGGGCGGCACCGCTGCAGGACGCGGACTGAGCGACAACCCCATCACCTATCTGAAAGTCGGCTATTCCCCCTATGTATTCTTCCTGCCGCATTTCGTAGGCGTGGATGACGACGGCAACCAGCTGTTTGATGACGGAAAAGGCGGACAGGTGACCCAGGGTGATCTTGACCAGAGCATGTACCGTTATACCGACCCGGCTGCAAAGTTTAATTACGGGTTCGGCAGCACCCTTACGTATGATCAATGGGGGCTGAACTTTTTCCTGAGGGGCGTGAGCGGTCAGAAGATATTTGATGATACCCGCATGCTGATCAGCAACATCAACCGGCTTCCCGGTAACAACGTTATCGGGGAGGCCCTGACCAACGGCATCAAGGACGCCCAGGTAGCCTCCGACCTGTGGCTGGAAAAAGCCTCCTATCTGCGCATGGATAATATCACCCTGTCTTATACCTTTAGCCACATATCCGCCTTGCAGAGCCTGCAGCTGTATGTTTCCGCAAACAATCTTTTTGTGATCACCCCCTATAAAGGTCTGGACCCGGAGATCAGGATCACCGGAGACGACCTGAACCATACCGATGTAACAAATCAGGCTTATATCGATGCCAATTACGGGAGCGATGGCTATTATCCCAAAACACGATCGTTTTCCTTTGGGGTGAATGTCTCGTTCAAATAACCGGTACCCGTTTTTATGTTATCCGTTTATCCATTTAATTTCTTTACTATGAAATCACAGCTTTTTTATAAAACCATCGTCATGCTGTCTTTTGCGGCTTTGGCATTCCCTTCCTGTACCAGGCTCGACCAGCATGTATACAGTGTGGTCCCCAACGGTAATTTCTGGCAGACGCCGGAAGAGATTGCGGCGGGAATAGCTCCCGCTTACCAGGCGCTGACGGCTATTCCCGACGGCAGCGTCTTTAACATCAGCGAAGTGAGCTCGGATGAATGCATTGTACCCACCCGGGGAAGCGACTGGTACGACGGGGGTGAATGGCAGCAGCTCTGGCTGCATACCTGGACGGCCCAAAGCGGCCAGCTGAACAATGCCTGGAACGATATTTACAACGGCATCGGTAAGATCAACTTTGCGCTGTCCCAGGTGGACAGTCTTCCCGAGCCGCCGGAGAATCTGGCGGGCATCGATGCGGAGTTAAAAACGCTGCGGGCCTATTATTATTTCCTGGCCATGGACCTGTTTGGCAATGTGCCCCTGGTGACCAGCTTTAATACAGACCCGAACTCCGTAACCAACGTCCCCAGAGCGGATGTATTTGACTTCATAGAAAAAGAGCTGAAAGATAACCTGGACCTGCTTCCTGTGGATGTGAGCGGCAGCACCTACGGCCGCGTTACCAAATGGATGGCCTTTGCGCTGTTGGGTAAGCTGTACCTGAACGCCCAGGTGTATACGGGAAAGGCGCGCTGGGCGGATTGTATGGCCATGTGCGATTCCATTATCGAGTCTGCCGGCTACACCCTGATGGCGGATTATTTTGATAATTTCTCTACGGATAATGAAAAATCTACCGAAAACATTTTTGTAGTGCCGTTTGACCGGATAAATATAAGCGGGAACGGTTGGGAGATGAACACCTTGCATTATCAGAACAACGTCAACTTCGGCCTGAGCGGCAGCCCCTATAACGGCTTTTGTACCGCCGCCGCCTTTTACTATTCTTTTGATACGACTTCCGTCTACAGCGCTACCGGTGCAAATACCTACCGCACTTTTAAGGACCAGCGTACCGGCCAGTACCTCGTAGGGCAGCAGTACAGTGCACCCTATCCTTATCCGCCTTATCAGAATATTCTGGTTGGTACCTCTGATCCGGGTATTACGGCGCTGAGCGATCTCCAAACCCAGCTGCCGCTTAAGTTCACCCCCGACGTCGACGTGCTGTCCAATCCGAGCGGGGCATTCCGGCTTGCGGGCGTACGCAACATCAAGTATTTCCCGGAATCGGGAACGGCAGGACAGCAGAGCAACGATATGGTACTTTTTCGGCTGTCCGATATCATGCTGATGAGGGCGGAGTGCGCACTGCGCCTGGGCACGGACCTGAGCGGTGCGCTGGACCTCGTGAACCAGATCCGGGAACGCGCATACAGCGGGGATAATTCCCATGATTGGAAAATGGCCGATCTGACGCTGGACAACATACTGGCCGAACGTGGGCGGGAGCTGGCCTGGGAGGGCTGGAGGAGAAACGACCTCATCCGGTACGAGGTGGCCGGCGGAAAACCGTATTATGGCGCAACCAGGGTGCCGGGCAAAAAAGCCGATCCTTCCGACCGTCATCTTAACATCTTTGCCATACCGGCGCCCCAGATATCGGCCAATCCGAAGCTAAAGCAAAACCCGGGATATAATTAAAAAGCGCGATGCAGCATGCCGGCGGCTCCGGCATCCGTATAAACGGTATAATGCGGATGGCGGCGCAGCAGAGACGCCGGCAGGGCCGGGGTGATTTCCCCCTCGAGCGCCTGCTGCAGGACAGCGGACTTTTTTTCACCGTTTATGAGCAGCAACAACCGGGCGGCTTCCATCAATGTGGCCATGCCCAGCGTAATGCCCTGCGTCAGGGATTGCGGGCGGACAAAATATTTCTGACCTACCTGCGCCGTTACCGGATCGATAACCGATACATGGGAGCGTAAGGAGGCTGGGGTGCCGGGTTCATTCAAACCGATATGGCCGTTCATGCCCAGCCCGAGCACGGCCAGGTCAATGGGTCCGTGTTGCCGGATAAAAGCTTCTACGCGGCTGCATTCTGCTTCCGGGTCTTTTGTCCTGCCGTCAAAAAAGCAACATTGCCCGGGCTGTACCCCCAGGGGACGGATCAGGTCCTCTTCCAGCATATACCGGCAGCTGCCGGGGTCGTCCCCACCCAGCCCTAACCATTCATCCAGTCCCAGAAAATACCAGCCGGAGATGTCCGCCTGGCCCCGGCGGCAGCGCTCCGCAAGGATGCGGTACAATCCTTTGGGGGTATCGCCGGAGGCTACGCAAAACAGGGGACGCTCCCGTAACTGCAGGGCCTGTATCACCTCGTCCGCCGCCTTTTCCGACAGGGAAGCATAGGAATCAAAAACCTGTATCTCCATAAGCAAGATTTTGTCGTTTAGCCGGCAGCGTCATAATACAAGGCGGCGGCGCCGAGTATGCCGCTGTTCTCCAGTGCGGATACCCTGATCTGCAGTTGTCCCGCAGAACGGGGATAAACGAGAGTATGGACGCGTTCCCACATCTTCCCGGAAAAATAGGGCCAGGCCCGGCTCACGGATCCGCCCACGACAATAAGGTCCGGGTCAAAAGTGTACAGTATCGTTTTGATGGCGTTGCCCAGATGAGCGCCCATCTCCGCATACATGGCGATCGCTTCCGGATCGCCCGCCGCCGCTCTTTTAAAGACCGTTTCCCCGTCTGTCCGGTAAACATTTTGGAAAAACTGACCGCAGGCATAGTATTCATAATATTTATCCAGGTATTCTACCATGCCGAATTCCCCGGCTCCGCAGTTGCTGCCTGCATAAAGCTTGTTGCGGATGATGATGCCTGCGCCCAGCCCGGTCCCGATCGTTAATCCGATCAGGGAAGGATGATCTTTACCCGCCCCGAAGTAATGTTCCCCGAGCGCAAAGCAATTGGCATCGTTGTTTACCCATACCGGCACGCCATAGCGTTCTTCCATCCGTTGCTTCAACGGCACCTCCTTCCAGGAAGGGATGTTCTGCACATCATAGACGATACCCCTTTCCACATCTACCACGCTCGGCACGCCGATACCAATGGCTTTTACAGCGCCGCTCACCAGCCGGTCGGCGAGCGCGAACAGCTCCTGCATAACCTCTTCTTCCGTTCCCCTGCTGCTGACCCGGCGCCGTGTAATATCCTGTACGACGGTTTTGTTCACCCGGGCTCCGCGGATATGGGTACCGCCCATGTCGATGCCGACAATGTAGTCCTGTGTCATGTTCCTGAGACCGGCTTCTCCGGCATCTTTTTCCGGATAAGCCGTATTTTTTTATTGGTGATCACCGGCCTTGCCCACCAGCCCACACTGAGGATATATCCCAGGGTAAGGTATAAAAAAAGCATTCCCCAGCGAAGCCCGAGCAGGTCACCCAGCCAACCGATGATCAGGGGCACCAGCGCTCCGCCGGTGATCCCCGTTACCAGTATGCCCGAAAAAGATCCGTGATGTTCCTGCAGGGAATTCAGGGCCAGCGAAAAGATAACGGGATACATCACCGCAGCAAAAAAGCCCATGAGCGAAAAAGCTGCAAGCGACTGGCGGGCCGGTCCGAACAGGGCTATGCTGAGGCATATCAGGGCAAGACAGGTAAAGATGATCAGCACGTGGCGGCTGTCCATTATTTTCAGCAGTAGCAGTCCCGCTACACCTCCGGCCGTCATCAGCCCCCAGAAATAAGCCACCGCTTTGGCGCCCGTTGTCTGCGGATCATATCCGTGGTAGACGGACAAAAACTGGGATATCCAGTTGGCCACGCCCTGCTCCGTACCGACATAGCAAAAGATGCCGATGAAGAACAGGATGACCACCGGGTTTTTAAGCAGCCGGATATGCGTTTGCCAGGGTCCCGCCTTTTCCGCGCTGCTTCGCTCCACCCGGGGGAATTTTGAGCCCGCGATGATGAGGATCATCAGGAGAGAGGTAAGCGCAAAAAGCCAGTACAGGGATATCCAGGGATGTTGCTCAGGTACCAGCGCCGCCGGCAGTGAAGCGCGGCTGCCGGAGTGCTTTAGCCTGAGCACCAGGTAGGAGTAGGTCAGCGGACTGACAAAGGAAGCGAGGCCGAAGACCAGCTGGGCCAGCACCGAGTTAAAAGCATAGTGTTCCTCGCCTCCGGCTATCCGGAGCAGCGGGTTGATCACCACCTGCAGCATCGCCATGCCGCAGCCGATGAGGAAAAGGGACAGCACCGCGGTCAGGTAATTGGGAAAAAATGCCAGCAGCAGGGCCCCCAGGAAAGCCACGGCAAAGCCGGCCATCATGATCTTCTTTTCCCGGTATTTTTCCGCCAGCATACCCGAAGGGATGGACATTACCCCGTAGGCGATAAAAAAGGAAAAAGGCAGTACCGCTACCAGGGTAAGGCTCAGTTTGAACTCCCTGATGATATCGGGTATCAGCGGACCGATGATGTTGGTCAGGAAGGAGATGACAAAAAAGATGAGCAGGATGAGCCCGACGATATAATAGTTTCGTTTCATGAAAGCCGTATGGTAAACCTGCCTTATAGTTTCAATTCATCCCACCCTTTCCGGTAAGTTCTTTTCACAAACTGATTGGCGGCTTCGAAGTTGGTGATCCGCATGTTTTCGCCATCCCATTTATAAGTAATATAGCGGCCGGGCGTATCGTATTCCTCCAGCGTACCGTATACCGGATCTTTCTTTTTTACTTTCTGCCGCAGGTTAAAGCTGCGGATCAGGAGATTCCCCATCAATACCGTTTCGGTGAGGGGGCCGGCATATCCCACAAAAGGAGAATCCACTTCCATATTGCCGTAGCCGGCGATACAGGCATCCACCCATTGCCACCAATGCCCGTCCATGCCGCCTTCCACGCGGGGATATTTCTGAGGGATATGGACATCCCGGTTCCGTGAAAGCGGCAGCAGCCGGGGATGATTGCCGCCCCATCCGCAGGATATCTTCCCTTTTGTGCCGATAAACAGGGAGCCGCCTTCAAAATCATGCTCCTCGGGGGTATCCGCCAGGGCCTCGTTCTCATTTACATCCGGGTCCAGCTCATCCGGCCGGTCGGGGACAAAGCCTCCGTCCATCCAGTAGAGCAGCAGATCGCGGCCGTTCTTTAATTTGAATTTATAGCGGAGCCGGCTGGAAGGGGGAATGCTTTCGGGATAGTCTGCCTCCTTAAAAATGCCTGAGTAAAGGGTAGTGGCGCTGCAGGTTACTTCCGTGGGATAGCCCAGATCGAACAGCTTGAAGGAAGGGCCGATAATATGACAGGCCATGTCGCCCAATGCGCCGGTGCCGAAACGCCACCAACCGCGCCAGTTGAACGGCACCAGGTTGTCGATATAGTCCGTTTGCTCGGCGGTGCCCAGCCAGAGATCCCAGTTGAGCTCCTTCGGTACGGCGGGATGCCTGTCGGGCCAGGGAATGCCCTGGGGCCAGACCGGCCGGTTGGTCCAGTTATACACTTTTTCTATATCGCCGATAAGATCCGCCTCAAACCATTCTTTCAGGATGCGCATGCCGTCGCAGGAAGCGCCCTGGTCGCCCATCTGGGTCACTACCTTGTATTTTTTTGCCGCCTCCGTAAGGATGCGGGCTTCGTAGATGTCGTGGGTCAGCGGTTTCTGAAGATAAAGATGCTTGTTCAGCTGCATGGCGTTCAGTCCCACGATGGCATGGTTATGATCCGGAATGGCTACGGAAACGGCATCAAAATGACTGCTTTCTTTTTCAAACATCTCCCGCCAGTCGTGATAAAATCCGGCCTTGGGAAATTCCTTTCGCCTTGGCGCCGCCATGCGGTCGTCCACATCGCAGAGAAAAGCCATTACCGCATTCTTTTTGGGAGCATTGGCATAATGATGGATATCGTTTTCGGCTTCGCCGCCGCAGCCTACCGCGGCGATATAGAGCTTGTCGCTGGGGGCCGTAAAGCCGCGGCCGCCCAGTACATGCCGCGGCACGATATAGAACCCTGCAGTAGCCAGCGCCGTATCGCGGATGAAGCGTCCCCTGCTGATGGGGCTGTCTTTTTTTATTGTCATGACCGGATGTTTGTATGGTTACAGTTTGCGGATCTTGATGTTGCGGAACCACAGTTTCCCGTTTTCCGTTCCCTGGAAGGAAATGTGACCCTTATGAAAAGCGCTGAAACCGGGCATCTCTGCGAATTTGCTGTGCGCTATCAGCTCCCGCCACTTGTCATCCCAGAGATGGGTATCGATGATCTTGTGTCCGTTCTGGAAAAGCTGCAGATGTCCCCGGTCGGCCTTTACTTCGTATTGGTTCCATTTGCCGCCGGGCGTTACCCATTCGGTATCGGCAGGGATCAGGTCATACAGGTCGCCTGCCCTGCATTTTAAGATGCGGCTGTCCGGACTGCAGGCAAGATCGGCGATCTGCATTTCCGGTCCCGTTTCATAAGTTTCCTTGTACTGCGGATCTTCATGCACAAAAAACATCAGTCCGCTGTTGGCGCAGGGTTCCATCTTCCATTCCACCTTCAGGTCAAAATTTTCAAATGCTTCATCGGTTACCAGGTCCGCATAATCTCGGTAAGTGCTTTGCGCATCTTTGTTCAGCGCAATGGCGCCGTTTTGGACCTGCCACGATTTTCCGGGTTTGTTCTCGAGGTAGGAATGCCAGCCCCGGAGGTCCCTGCCATTAAAAAGCAGCTGCCATCCGGCAGCCTTGTCCTCCGGTGTAAGGGTATTCTGGATCTGACCGTACCCTGCGCGGCTGTGTATGCCGATGATCAGGGTTATCATACAGGGTAAGATAAAATTCCGCATATCGATTCTGGTTTTGCAGGAGAAAGAGTTTACAGGGGCAAGCGCCGCCTTTAACGTGTATAACCTACAAATTACGGAATCTTCCTGAAACGCGGAAGGATATTTATGGAAATGACCCCCTGCCGGTTGGACCGGCTGTAAGGGTGAAAGGGGCTCTATGGGGAGAAGAGATGAGGACGGTTATGCGGCAGGGGCAGCCCGTGCGATCTGCTCCAGGGCAGCGGATAATTGTGCCGCATGATCTCCCAGGTCCGGACCCTTCCAGGCGATGAAGCCATCGGGCCGTACCAGCAGCGCTTCTCCGGCTTCCATACCGGTTTGGCAGCGCCACTGATCTGCCGGGTCGTTGAGCGTTTTGCCGGGACCTATATCGTAGGCGCGGATCGGAAGGTTATTCCGGGTTTTCTGCTGGGCTACCGCCGGTTTCCAGGCATCGATATCGCTGCTGAGCAGCACAAAATCCTTTCCGAAGACATCAAGGATGGAAATACGTTCGCCAAAATATTCCACCCAGACATGCGGAGCTCTTTCTCCGGGTCGTAAGATACCGGTATCGCTGTTGTCTTCCTGCTTTTCCTCATCCAGGATAGCGGCAGAGCAGTATGCATACCGTTCTATGCCGGCCAGCTTTTTAAGTAGCGTTTTTAGCTGCTCGGGTGTTTTTTGGCCGCTGTTCCAGAAGCTTTTTCCCGGAAAAGCTTCTGCTGCCGGCAATCCCCTGGGCCCCGCCAGCCGGCCGGATTGCAAGGCATTGGCAAGACCTACCGGCTGCCGTTCTGCACTGTAGGTCTGCAACAAGGCGGAATCTGCCTGTCCACGCAGCACGGCCGCCAGCTTCCAGGCAAGGTTATGCACATCCTGTATGCCGGTAGCAGCACCTTTTCCGCCGTAAGGGGTCATGACATGCGCGGCGTCTCCGGCCAGAAAAATTCTTCCGTGCTGCATTGCGTCGGCCACCGTTACGGTCGGCTGCCAGGGCAGCACGCTGAGGATACGTATGGGCAGGCCGGGCAACCCGATCAGTTGCTGCAGTATGCCGAGAATGCGTTCTTCGGGAAAGTCTGCCGGACTTTCACCCGCAGCGGGATCATAATACAAATGAAAAACCCATCGATTACTGTTGTTGATGGAGGTCAGCAGACCGGTGCGTCCGGGTTCGTCACAGCGGAGCATGCTGAATTCACGTCCCCGGACAAAGTCGCCCAGGTCCGCCTCGAAATAGATATTAAGCAGCTGGCTTAACGGGCCGCTGCCGCTGGTGACGGCTCCCAGGGCATGCCGTACCGGGCTGCCGGCTCCGTCAGCTGCAATCATATAGTCGGCGCGGATATCTTCTTCTGCTCCGGTCTGCCGGTGGCGCAGCAGCACATCTACGCCGTTGTGGTCCTGGCAGAAGCGGACCATTTCCATCCCGAACAGTAATTCCCCGCCGCGATCCAGTGCGGCTGCCAGCAATACCGGTTCGGCCAGGTCCTGGGTGCAGCGGGCGCCGCTCACAGGGCTCAGTGCCGCCAGCTCTTCCATGCCCGGAAGCTGCAGCGGATGCTCGGGAGCCGGTCCTTCCCGGCGGGGGAGGTCTTTCAATACGGTGAAGAGCGTGCTGCCCGTATGGATACCCCAGGCGCCGGAGAGGGCTTTCCCGGCCTCCCGGATGGCGCTATCCAGCTTCAGCTCGCGGAACAGCTCCATGGTCCGGACGTCAAAGCCTCTGGCGCGCGGATGAATCGAAGTGCTGCAGTGTTTTTCCACAAGCAGGGGGCGGATGCCCTGTTGTAATAAAAAGAGGGAGGCGCTCAGGCCGGTGATGCCGCCCCCGACAATCAGTACCGGTACCCGGCGGCCGGCTGTTTTTTGTCCGTTCATCATATTCTTTTATGCACGACACGGCATTTCTGAGGAAGACTTCGTAGGGTTGAGGCCGTTATAAGTCGTGCCGTATCGGTTGTCTTTGCCGGGCAAATCTATCCCCTTTGCTGGTCTGGCGGCAAGGAGACATCGGTGAAGCGGAAGAAAATTTCGGTAAAGCGGACGGTAGGGGGCTGTGGGAGAAAAAAAGCGGCCCTGCCTGAGGCAGGACCGCCGGAAAAGATATTGAGCTGGCAGAGATTACCCTGCCGCCAGCTTGTTGCCGTATCCGACCAGGAGGATCGAAACAAGGATGGTCAGTATGCCCAGGGTAATGGTGGTGCGGGTCTTTTTATTGACGCCGGTCCATTCCTTCAGCACCAGTCCCCAGACGTTGGCCACCAGGATAATGAAGGCCATATGCAGGATCCAGGAGCTGGCGCCGTTGCCCAGCTTGCTTTCGCCCATCCCGTAAAAGAAAAACTGTAGGAACCAGGTAGTACCGGCCAGCGCTGAAAAAATATAGTTTTTCAGGAGCGGCGCCTCTTTGTCCGTATAATCGCCAAAGGTTTTGTTCCGCGCATTCAGGATAATACACCAGATAAGGTTGGTGCTCAGCCCGCCCCAGAGCAGCACCACATAGATGACGTTGTTCTGGAAAAGGGGGTTGATGCCCCGGCTCACCGCCATCTCGGCCATAGGCGTGCCGGCTTCGATGCCGTAGTTGAAGCAGGCGCTCAGCAATCCCGATATGACGGCTACGATCAGGCCTTTCCCGATGCTGAATTCCTTCTCCCCGGCATCCTTCACGGGATTGTCCTTTTCCTTTAGTATCCCGGCCCGTCCGCAGATGATGATGCCGATCAGGCATACCAGCACGCCGGCGAGCACAAAGCGGCCCCAGGTAGAGCCCAGCATATCCGTAAAGGTGATCTTGCCCGGATGGGGGGAAAGGTTGTAATAAATGGAGGGCAGCAGGGCCCCGCAGACGGAGGTAAGCCCGAGGATGACCGTATTGCCCAGGGACATGCCCAGGTAGCGCACCCCGAGTCCGTAGGTGAGTCCTCCGATGCCCCAGAGTATCCCCATCAGGTAGGTCCATCCCAGCACGCTCGACGGCGTGGCGCTGATGATGTCCGCAAAGCCCGGGATCGTCAGCCAGGCGGCCAGCGGCGGCACGATCAGCCAGGAAAACAATCCCCCGATGATCCAGTAGCTTTCCCAGGCCCATTTTTTTACCTTTTTGAAAGGCATGTAAAAGCTGCCGGAAGCAAAGCCGCCGATAAAGTGGTAAATGACGCCGATGATGACTTGCATATGAGGAAGGATTTATTGCGTGCTTATGGTTCGTTTTGAATACGGAAAAAAGACTGTTGCCGTGATGGTCAGAAAGGCCGGTAGGATGACAGGTCTGCCCGGAGCCGCGGTGCAAACGCTACCAGGGGCGTTACATCTTCCGGCAGGGGACCGTCCTGCCAGCTCTTGTGTACCGCCAGCGCCGCTCCGAGCGCGGAAGCCCTTTTGTTTTCGGCAATGAAGAGCTGCCAGCCGGGCAGGAAGCTGCAAAGCAGCTCCATGAACAGCTCGCTTTGCAGAAAGCCTCCGCTGAGATACAAACGGTTGACCGGCGATTTGTCGGACAGCAGCTTCAGCGATATCTTTTGCAGCCAGGTAAGGTCGAGCATCAGCTTATGATAAGCCGTTTCAAAGCTGCCCATCCTGCCGAGGTCCGGCGCAGGTCCCTGCAGCTCCGGGAAGGGGCCGGTGCCGCCCATCGTTTCGGGATAAAAGGCCGTGCCGGGTCCCTGCAGCGCCAGCGCCTGCTCCAGTGCCGCGGCGTCCGGCTGCACCTCCTTATAGGCGCCTTTTGTCTTTTGAAAGAAAGCCTCCAGCTTCTTTACCTGGTGATCGTATTCGCTGCCCAGGAATACACGGGATGCGGCCACCGGCTGATCTTTATCCAGCAGGTAATACAGACAATCCTTCGTATAGTCGTCAGCGGTAAGGCGGCCCTTAAAGAAGGGATGGAGGGAAATATTCCAGGTGCCGGAGGAAAGCAGGATGAAAGGTTCCTGTGCGGTATAGACAAAAGGCAGCAGGGCGGCGGAGCTGTCGTGCAGCCCGATCCCTACCGGTATGGTTTTGTCTCCGAAGCGTACGTTGTCCGTAACGGTGGGCGCCTCCGGCGCAGGTAGCCGGTCGTCTACCTGCTGATCCCGCACCCAGCTGTGATACCGGTGATGACTGAAATCCCATAAGCCGGTATGGCAGCCGATGCTGGTGATATCGGCATGCGCCCGCCCGCTGAGCAGAAAATTGCCATACTGGGGCAGGTGCAGGCTGTGCCGGATCTTTTCAAACTGTTCCGGCCGGGTATGCTTCAGCCAGTAAAGCTGGATGCCGCTGTTCAGCATGTTGAGGACAGGCGATCCGGTTTCGGAAGAGAAGGTTTCCCGGCCGTTGAACAGCGCGTAGAAGTTGTCCCTGAGCTGCGGGTCCAGCGGTTTCATGTAATCATACAGGGGCGTTACGGGCTGGCCCTGGGCGCCTACATGTACCAGCGAGGCGCCGTGGGCCGAGAAGCTGATGCTGCGGATATCGTACCTGGTATCCTGCAGCGCTTCCCGGAGTACGGTCTGCATCCATTCCCGGATCGCTGCCAGGTCTTCACAAGGATACCCGTCTTCATCCGCAATGTCGGGAATTTTTGTGCTGGATTCTGTTACCACGCCGTACTGCCGGTCGAAAAGCAAGAACTTTTTATGGGTGCGCCCGATATCATAAACGGCGATCACTGGTTGTCCCGTCATACATTTTCTGTTTTAACACGTCCGTATCACAATCCGGTAGCGATGGTTTTTTCCCCGCGGGCGGCAATTAAATTTTTCCGGACCTGCAGCTCCCGGTAGCAATGGATCGGGCTCAGCGCAGCGCCGTCCTGCAGGCGGGCTTCGGCCAGCAGGGGACGCAGGTCGGTGCGGAAGGCATCCTGCAGCGCTTCCTGGGCCAGGACGGGGTCGTTTTCCTCCTGGGCCTGCTGCAGTCCAGGCGTATCCACGATCAGGGCCTGGGCATAGGCCAGCAGGATGGCATCTACGGATTGCAGGAGGTCTTCCAGCGGATCTTTGATATTGTGACTGGCATCGATCATCCAGCCGAGGTCCTGCATAGGACGCTGTTTCCGGCGCATGCCGTCCACCAGCTCGTAGAAAATAAGGAAGAGCTGGTAGGGCTTGATGCTGCCGGTGGTGAGATCGTCGTCGGCAAACTTGGAATCGTTGAAGTGAAAACCGGCCAGCCGGTCTTCGGCCAGCAGGGTGGACACGATCTGCTCAATGTTGGTATTGGGCAGGTGATGGCCCAGGTCTACCAGGGTCCGTGCGCGGTCGCCCAGCTTGTTCACCAGCAGAAAGGAGGTGCCCCAGTCCGGGATCACCGTTGCGTAGAACGCCGGTTCAAAAGGCTTGTATTCCAGGAAGAGCAGGAAATCGTCGGGCATGCCGGCATAAATGCTTTGCAGCGACTCGAGGGTACGCTGCAGGGCGCCCTGCATGTGGTACTGCCCCGGGAAGTTGCTCCCGTCGGACAGCCATACGGACAATACGTTGGTGCCCAGCTCGGCGCCGTAACGGACCACTTCCAGGTTGTGCTCCACGGCTTGCCGCCGCACCTCCTTGTCGGTATGGCAGAGGGAGCCAAAGCGGTAGGAGCGCTGCTGGTCCGGCTGGTCCTGAAAGGTATTGGAATTCACGGCATCAAACCGGAGGTCCAGCTCCGTCGCCAGGGCGCGGATATGCGCAGCGTTATCCGGGATATCCCAGGGAATGTGCAGCGAAATGGCGCCGCTGGAGCGGTTGAGCGCATGCAGCATACCGATATCCATCATCTTTTCTTCGAGGTTGAGCGGTGCGCCTCCGATGGGGAAGCGGCCGAAGCGGGTGCCCCCGGTGCCCAGCGCCCAGCTGGGAATGGCTACCTGGAACTGCCGCAGTTGCTGCAAGGTACTGGCTACATCCACGCCCCTTTCTTCAAGCTGCTGCCGCAGCGCGGTCCATTGTGCCTGATGTTTTTTCAGCTGCGGCTCATTGTGCTGCTGAAGCTGTTCCTTTGTGATTTGCATGTAATGTTGTTTGAAAAGTTTACATCGTTCACAAAGACTTTTAGCGGTCTCCGTGAAGGCTTCGCGTTTATTTCGGGCTTAATATCTTTTAGCGGTCTCAATGAAGGCTTCGCCTTTCCGGTTTCCAATTTCTGGTTTCCGGTGGTCTATAAAGTTTAAGGTCTAAAGTTAATCTGCCTGGGATAGAACCTTAGACTTTAGACCTTAAACGTTAAACTTTTACCGTACGAATGCGGCGGCTACCCCGCCATCTACATTCAGCACGTTGCCCGTGCTCTTGGAAAGCAGCCCACCGGTAAAGACAAACACGGCATTGGCAATGTCTTCCGGCAGGATGGTTTCGTGCAGCAGGGTCCGCTTGGCATAGTATGCCGGCAGCTCTTCCACGCTGATGCCGTACGCCTTGGCGCGTCCTTCGGCCCAGCCTCCGGCCCAGATATTGCTGCCCTGGATCACGGCATCCGGGTTAACGACATTCACCCGGATATGATCTCCGCCCAGCTCGGCGGCCATCAGCCGGCTCATGTGCAGCTGGGCGGCCTTGGCGGCCCCGTAGCCTACGTTGTTCGGGCCGCTGACCAGGGCGTTCTTGCTGACGATGTTTACGATGTCCCCGTCCAGTCCCTGCTTCTTGATAACGGTAACGGCTGCACGTGATACGAGAAACTGACCTTTTACCAATACGTCCTGCAGCAGGTCCCAGTCCTTGAGGGTGGTGTTTTCCAGCGTCTTTGAAATGGAGAGGCCGGCATTGTTAACGATAATGTCTACTCCCCCGAAGGCCAGGATGGCCTCCTTCAGACAGGATTCAATGGTGTCGCCGCGTGTAACGTCGAGGTGTGCGGTGATGAATCCGTCGCGGCTAAAAGCCTTTGTGAACTCTTCCGCCGTCTCCTTAAGTCTTTCGTCATTGATATCGGTCACCACCACGCAGGCGCCTTCGCCGGCCAGCTTTTCCGCGACGGCTTTTCCGATGCCGCCGCCGCTGCCCGTTACCAGGGCTACCTTACCGCTGAGGGGCTTGGGCTTGGGCATCCGCTGCAGCTTGGCCTCTTCCAGGAGCCAGTACTCAATATCAAATGCTTCCTGCAGGGGAAGGGATACATACTCGGAAACCGCTTCCGCCCCCTTCATGACATTGATGGCGTTGGTATAGAATTCAGCGGCTACCCTCGCGGTTTGCTTGTTCTTGGCAAAAGCGAACATACCCACCCCCGGGTAGAGGATGATCACGGGGTTGGGGTCGCGCATGCCGGGGCTGTTGGGATGTTTATGATCTTCGTAATACTGCCGGTAGTACTCCCGGTATCCGTCAAAGGCGGGCTGCAGCTTTTCTTTCAACGCCTGGCTGTCGTTCAGCGCTGCGTCGGGGGAAAGGTCCAGCACCAGGGGGCATATCTTGGTACGGAGGAAGTGATCCGGGCAGCTGGTACCCATCTTCGCCAGCCGCGCCACCTCTTTGCTGTTGATGAACTCCAGCACCCGCTCGTCATCGGTAAAATGACCGACCATACGGGTATAGGAAGAGCAGAAGCCGCGCAGTACGGGGGCCAGCGCCGCCGCCTGCTCCTTTCTTTTTTCCGGCGCGAGGGACTGCATTTTTACCCCTCCGAAAACGGGTTTTTTCTTGCCGAAATTTTCGTGGAGATAGGCCGAATATTTTTCGATCACCTCAAGGGTGTTCACATAGCTTTCATAGGCGGTATCTCCCCAGGTGAAGAGGCCGTGTCCTCCCAGCAGGATACCCTTTATTCCCGGGCTTTCCTCGAGGCAGGCCTGCAGCTTCAGTCCCAGGTCGAATCCGGGTCGCTGCCAGTCTACCCAGCCGATCTGTCCTTCAAAAAGCGCTTCATTGATCTGCTTGCCGTCTTTGCTGGCGGCGATGGCAATGGCTGCATCCGGATGCAGGTGGTCCACATGATTAAAAGGCAGGAAGGCATGCAGCGGAGTATCGATGGAAGGGGCCTTGGAGTCCAGATCATAAATGCAATGATTGAACAGGGCTACCATCTCATCTTCATGCTCGAGGCCGCGGTATATCTTTTTAAGCGCATGGAGGCGGTCCAGGTACAGCCCGGCCAGCCCGTTTCTTTTGAGGGTGCCCAGGTCGCCGCCGGAACCCTTTATATACATTACACGTACGTCCGTTCCCGTTAAGGGGTCTTTTTCCGTTGTTTTACAGCTGGTATTGCCGCCGCCGTAATTGGTCAGCCGCAGGTCTGCACCCAGCAGGTTGGAGCGGTAGAGCAGCAGCGCTACTTCGTCTCCCTGCAGTGATGCCGCTTTGGCGTCATCCCATAAATAGCTGACATATTTGAAATCTTTTGAGGTTAATGCCATATGATCTTATTGTTTGAAATGATGATAATCAGGATTTAATATTTCCAGGTGCAAAATAAGGTTTTGTAACTTGTTCCATATACGGCCGGAGGGCCTTCCGGAGACCGGGACGGGTTCCGGACAGGTATACTGCTGCCGGCAGGCCTGAAGGAAAAAAAGCGCCGGGGCAGCAATGATCGGTGTTTTTTCTCCGGGCATGACGACAGGAACAATGTCGGTTACAGAATAATAATGGTTTTACAAGGGATAAACATACTACAGGATGATAATTCCGGCATCCTGTACTTTCCTGCTCTCCGGCTTTTTTTGTATTTTGGCCGCTTTGCAGCCATTCATGCAGATACCATATTTCATGCATACTTCCTTCGCCATAAAGTTTATTCCCGATACGCCGAAATACCTGTGCGTGGTGGACTCCATCATCGAAGCCATCCGGGACGGTGAGTTGCAGCGCGGGCAGCAGCTGCCCTCCATCAATGAGCTCAGCGAACGGCACCTGCTGGCGCGGGATACGGTGGAGAAAGCCTATAAGGAGCTGCGCCGGCGCGGCATCATTACTTCGGTAAAGGGCAAAGGCTATTTTATCAACCGAGTGGACGTGTACGCGCCGCTCCGGGTACTGCTGGTATTTAACAAGATCAGCAACTATAAAAGGCAGATATATAATGCGTTCGTGCACACCCTGGGTGGCATGGCCAAGGTAGACCTGCATATCCATCATTCCAACGTACAGGTATTTCAGCAGCTGTTGGACAATAATATCGGCGCTTACGACTATTATGTGGTCATGCCGCATTTTTATGAGCGGCAGGAAGAGGTGATCGCGCTGCTTCGCCGGATTCCCGCCCCGCAGCTGCTGCTGCTCGACAAAAAGCTGCCGGAGCTTTGGGACAAGGAAGTAGCGTCGGTTTACCAGGATTTTGAAAAAGATATCTATGCGGCGCTCAACGAGGCTATCGGTCAGCTCCGTAAATACGAGCGCCTTGTATATGTCAATCCCAACCTGGTACCCTATCCTTCCGAAATCCGGAAGGGGTTCGAATATTTCTGCCGGATGAACGACTTTGCCTATTCGGTGCTGGAAGGGATGGATGCGGATACGGCGGTAAAGGCAGGCGATGTGTATGTGGTGATCGAAGAAACGGACCTCGTCAACCTGATCAAGCTGAGCCATATCCGAAAATGGGAGGTGGGCCGGGATATCGGCATCATCTCCTATAATGAGACCCCGCTGAAAGAGATCCTGCTGGAAGGGATCACCGTCATCTCCACCGACCACGAACACATGGGGAAAACCGCCGCCCGTCTTATCCTGGAAAAGCGGCAGGAGCAGATCAAAAATCCCTTTATCCTGATCCGCCGCAATTCCCTGTAAGCATTTACCGTAAAAACGGTATCCGCTCATGTCATTTGATGAGCATCATCTCCGATTATATACACTTTTAGTGAATATAATCACCAGACGTAGGTATGAGAGACGTCTTTTGCCCGGACATCTCCTGTGCGGCGCCGAACATGCCGCTTATTTCCGGTGCACCTGGCTGAGCAGGTAGCCGCTGAGGTTTTCTGCCGCTTTCCGGTTCTCAAAATCCGCTGTCAGGTGGTCGTGATCGATATATTCGTTGTATATCCAGGGATCGCAGATCGCAAAAACAAGCCCTTTGCCTGCATGGTTTTCCGCCGCCAGGGTATGGCCCTGGTAGGTGAGTACCGGCCGGGCAGCACCCGAAAGGGAGAGGGAAGAGGTTTCCTTCATATAGATCTTATGAACT
This sequence comes from Compostibacter hankyongensis, assembly GCF_039541075.1. Taxonomy (NCBI): domain Bacteria; kingdom Pseudomonadati; phylum Bacteroidota; class Chitinophagia; order Chitinophagales; family Chitinophagaceae; genus Compostibacter; species Compostibacter hankyongensis. Next base: position 647,995 of record NZ_BAABFN010000001.1, read on the forward strand.
CCCTGGAAAACGGGATGGTCGGGGAATTCCGTAAGGGCTCCCATCTCCCAGTGGCTGCCGGTAACATGGAGCAGGCTCACCGGGTTGAAATGCATGCCGAAGCGGGTGGCCAGTATATTGAAATGGGTGAATTCACAGTTGATGGAATCGTTGGAGAGGAGCACCAGCACACCGCCCCGGCGCACCCATTTTTCAATGGCGTCTGCTTCTGCAGGAGTGATGTAGTGCGGATCGGCAGTTTCCGCCCGGGTATCCGGGTCCACGATGATCAATATATCGAAAGGCCGCAGGTTGTGCTGATCGGGGCTGGCAGTAAGGGAGGCCAGCGTAGCCTGCTTTTGCCTGAAAATGCCGCCCCAGCGGGAGTATCCGCTGGCCAGGGTATCTTCCCAGGTATAATGAAAAGGCTGCCCGGTCTTTTTGTTGATCTCGTGATTATGGTAATTATCCAGCGCCACCACGGCAGGGCGCTGGGCAACGGCGGTCATCGAAGCGGTGAGCATACAGAGGGCGGCAAAGCATCCGGGGATGTTGGGTAATTTCATCGTAATGGTTTCTCTTTAGGCGTATGGTAAAAAACATTTTAAAAACAGGTGACGCTCCAGCTTTTTTCCCATTTTGCGCGGGGACTGAGCCGGATGATGCCTTCTTTTTCCGTAAGCTCCCCGTTATGTCCCGCCGTATCGGCAAGACCGCACCAGGGCTCCAGGCAGATGAAAGGCGCATCCCGGGCGGCCCATATCCCGAGATAGGGGAATCCTCCGAAATCCAGCTGCACGCCCCTTTTTTCTTTTGCAGACAGCAGGCTTACCCTGCGGGACCGCAGCCCTTTCAGCACGATGGCATCCTCGTAGAAAAGGGATTTTTGCAGCGGCAGCCTTGCCGCGTCTTCCAGCAGGGGATGAACTTCTCCCGTAATGAGGCCGTCCTTCCGTAGCCGCCATCTTCCGGCGGTTTCGGGATGCTCGAACTCCAGGTGATAGTCCTCGTACCGGAGACCTTCTTCCAGCGGCAGGGCAAAGGCGGGGTGCCCGCCCACCGAAAAATACAACGGGGCGTCGGCATCCGGGTTGCAGACCTCGTAGGTGACCTGCAGCTTCATGCCGGCCAGGTGGTATCGGATCCGGAGAATAAAATCAAACGGATAGACCTGCCGCGTTTCGGCAGAGCTGTGCAGGACAAAGTTGGCCATGTGGCCCGCCGTTTCCTCAGGGGTAAAAAGGAGATCGCGCGCAAATCCGTGCCGGGGAAGCGTGTATTCCCTGCCGTTATACCGGTAGCGGTCGTTCCGGAGCGCCCCGATTACCGGGAAAAGTACCGGCGAATGCTTTCCCCAGTATGCAGGGTCGCCTTTCCAGAGGTATTCCGTCTGGGTGCCGGTGCCGAACAGACTTTGCAGTTCGGCGCCTTTGGGGTGGATGCGGACCTGCAGCTTTTCATTTCGCAGGGTGATCATGGCCTTCGAGTTTGCGGCAAGGTACGGCAAAATAAAGATTAAGACACCATGGCAAATGCTAATAATTTTAGTATTTTTACTAAAAAAATTAGTAATCATGAAGCCGACGGAAGAAGATCATTATTATCATGGCCGGGGCGCCCAGGTCAACCCGGCCAACAAGTACCTCAAGGGTGAATATGTGCAGGAGCATGCCGAAGGCATTGACGAATGGTGGCAGCCGGACGAGCGTACCGAATACATAGAAGGGCATGCCCGCAGCATTGTGAACAAGGTGGACAGTCCCGATATCGGCATGTGGTATTCCCTGAATCCCTACCAGGGCTGCGAGCATGGCTGCATTTACTGTTATGCCCGCAACGCGCATGAATACTGGGGCTTCAGCGCGGGGATGGATTTTGAGCACAAGATCGTCGTCAAAAAAAACGCGCCCGCCCTGCTTCGCCGCTTCCTGGAGAACAAGAACTGGAAACCGGTACCCATTTCCCTGTCCGGGAATACCGACTGCTACCAGCCCGTGGAGCGGAAGCTGAAGATCACCCGGCAGCTGCTGCAGGTGGCGCTCGAGTACCGGCAGCCGGTGGGGATGATCACCAAAAACGCTTTGGTGCTGCGGGACCGGGATATCCTGGCGGAGCTGGCGCGGCATAACCTCGCCTTCGTATTTGTATCCATTACGGCGATGGATGAAAAGCTCCGCCAGGTGATGGAGCCGCGCACCGCTACCTATAAGCAGCGGCTGCGGGTCCTGAAGGAGCTCAGCGAGGCAGGCGTTCCTACCGGGGTGATGAGCGCGCCGATGATCCCCGGCATCAACGACCAGGAAATGCCGAAGATACTACAAGCTGCGCGGGACAATGGCGCACGCATGGCGGGCTATACCATCGTACGCTGCAACGGCGCGGTGGGTGAGATCTTCCGGGACTGGCTGTTCAAGAACTTTCCGGACCGTGCCGACAAGGTATGGCATCTTATCGAGAGCTGTCATAACGGGCAGGTCAACGACAGCCGCTGGGGGAAACGGATGAAAGGGGAGGGGCTGGTAGCCGGGATGATTGCCCAGCAGTTTCGCATCCATACCCGGCGGCTGGGGCTGAACCAGGAAAAGATCCGGCTGGATACCACCCAGTTTCGCCGTCCCCGTCCCCAGCTGAGCCTTTTCTGAATGCACTTTTTTTGTAATTTTAGGGAAAGCAAATCATACCGTCATGAGCCATCCTGCCACCCTTTGTCTGTCTGCCACCCTGCTGTGGGGCGCCTGTCTTACCGCCTGCAATTCCGCCCCTTCTTCCGGGTCCGCCGGGTCAGAAAGCGATTCTGCCGCTGTCACTGCCGCAGCCCCTGCATCGTCCCCGGAAAAAAAATGGGAGACCGATACGGTGGTCCGCGCGCCCGAATCGGTGCTCTGGGACGCGGGTGAAGGCATCTTCTACGTGTCCGATATCAACGGCGACGGCAGCGCCAGGGACGGGAACGGTTTTATTTCGAAAGTAAGTCCGGACGGCACCGTAAAGCAGCTGCACTGGGCCGACGGGCTGGATGCGCCCAAGGGTCTGGGTATGTATAAGGACGAGGTGTATGCCGCCGATCTGTCCCAGCTGGTGATCCTGGACAAAAAAAGCGGCAAGATCAAAAAGAAGCTGACGCTGCCGGGCGCCACCTTTCTCAACGATATCGCTGTGGATGATGAAGGAAATGTATATGTGTCCGATACCCGCCAGGGTAAGATATACCGGTACCGGGACGGGAAGGCTGAAGTGTTTCTCGGGGGCGACGAAGTAAAGGGCGCCAACGGGTTGCTGGCCGAGAAGGGCAGCCTGTGGATGCTCACCGCCGCCGGCATCAGCCGGTATGACTTTTCCACCAAAAAGACAAGCCTGTTTTCCGACGCGGTAAAAAACGGAGACGGCATTACGCGGGTCAACGACAGCGATCTGATCGTTTCCCAGTGGAAGGGCCTGGTGTATTATGTAAAAGCAGACGGCACGGCGAACCAGATACTGGACCTGCAGGCAGAACATAAAAATACCGCCGATCTCTTTTTTCTGCCGGAGCAGCAGCTGCTGGTCATTCCTACTTTTACGGGCAACACCGTGGCAGCTTATACGGTTTCCGCACCCTGACCGAAGCGTTTGTATTCATGATCGCTGCCGCCGGATCCCTCTCGGGGGAAGTGCGCTCCGAATTTAGTTTATATCCATGCATATCCTCATTGCCACCAATGCGTTCAAGCACAGCCTCAGCGCAGCAGAGGCCGCTCTGGCCATCCGCAAGGGACTGATGCAAAGCCGTCTTACGGGGAAGATAACCGTTTTCCCCGTGGCTGACGGGGGAGACGGCACGATGGAAGCCCTGCTTTTTCATAAGGGGGGTGAGCTGCAGACCGTCCGCAGCGTCAACGCCCAGGGGCATCCCGTTACCGCTTCCTTCGGCTGGATGCCCGGAGAAAAGACGGCGGTGGTCGCCCTCTCGGCGGCGTCGGGTCTTTCCCGGCTGGGTGCGGCCCGGCTCCGGCCGCTGCAATCCGATACCCGGGGTACCGGCCGGCTGATCAAAGCTGCGCTGGACCGGGGCGCCCGCCGCATCCTGATCGGGGTGGGCGGCAGCGCCACCATCGACGGTGGCGCCGGTATCATTCGCGCGCTGGGCGGAAAGTTCAGGGACCGCGCCGGTAAAATGATCCGGCAATTACCGGAGGGATTGCTGCAGCTGGCCCAAATCGACCTCGAAAAGCTGGACAGGCGGCTGGAGAAGGTGGAGCTTGTCGTGCTGTGCGACGTCACTACTCCCTTGCTGGGGCGGGGCAACTGTGTGAAAGTATTCGGTCCTCAGAAGGGAGCGGAGTCCGGAGATATCGTGCTGCTCGAAAAAGCGCTGAAGCGCTACAGCCGTGTCATCCGCTCCTGCTCCGGCAGAGATGTCTCGGCTATGCCCTTTGGCGGTGCGGCCGGCGGTACGGCGGCAGGGCTGAATGGTCTGCTGGGAGCAAGGCTGGTGAATGGCATCGACTATTTTCTTGAACATACCGCCTTTGCCGCCGCTCTGCGACAGGCCGATCTGGTCATTACCGGGGAAGGCAGCCTCGATACGCAAACACTCAGCGGGAAGGCCCCGCTGGGGGTGGCGGATCGCTGTCATGCGGCAGGGTTGCCGGTCATTGCCCTGGCGGGAGCGGTTCCCCTGGCTCCGCCGGGGGTATGGCAGCGGCACTTTGATGCTTTCTTTCCCATTGGTCACGCCCCGGAACCGCTGGACCAGGCCATACGGCATACCCGGGAAAACCTGGCCCGTACGGCCTGTCAGCTGGGGAACCTGATTGCGCAGAAAACAAGCCTGCACTGAGCAAAGCGGTAAAGCATGCTCCTCAGCGGGCCGCTGCGGCTTCTTTTTTCCGCATGGCGATGCCGGCGGGACTTCCAAAAATAAAATGACATTTTTTACGGAATCCCTTTGCCTTTTTTACATCTTTCCAGATGTCCAGGTATTCATGGAAATTCAGATATAGGGGATTGGCCTTTTTTTCCTTGGGCAACGGCGAGGTGATGCCGTAGATCACCTGTTCCTCTTCAGGCTGATAAGTACCGAACAGGCGATCCCAGAAGATGAAGGTAGCGCCGAAATTTTTGTCGATATACTTCTCCTGGGAGCCGTGATGCACACGGTGGTTGGAAGGTGTGGCAAAGATATACTCGATAAAACGGGGCATTTTCCGGATGTATTCGGTATGGACCCAGAACTGGAACAGGATTGCGATCTGGTTCACCACAAAGATGATGATGGGATGGAAACCCAAAAATGCCACGGGTAAGAAGAAAATGATCTTGAGGTCCTGCACCCAGCTGAGCCGGAAAGAAACCGTCAGGTTATAATGCTCGCCCGAGTGGTGGGCGATATGCGTAGCCCACCAGAAACGCTGGGCATGAGAGATGCGGTGGGCCCAGTAGCTGCAAAAATCAAAGATGATGTAGCAGGGCAGGAAAGTCCACCAGTTGAGCGTCATCCGCCAGGGAATAAGATTGTATACGCAGACGGCGCCGTATAACAGGGTGGCTTTCAGCAGGGCGCTTACCACGACGTTGCCCAGGCCTACCATAATGGATCCGAAGGTTTCTTTCTTCTCGTAATATTTGTGATCCTGCTTCCAGGAAATGATAAATTCCAGTGCGGCGAAAAAAAACATGGCAGGTGCCGCCCATACTATAATATCCGGAGCATTTCGCTCGATGTGCTCAAGATTATCCAAAGGGATTTTTTTGCCGTCAAACAGCGAGAGTAGCAGCATGTGTCAAGTTTAGTTTTAAGGTAGGTGCTCAAAATACTAAAATATGACAACAATCCGGCAGCTTACCCCTACGCGGGCCAAAAATAGACCGTAACGTCCCGGAAAAATAACAGGACGCTAACATAACAGGGATAACCGTTATGAGTGCTTCCGGACCTCTCAGATGCGGATATATACCTTTTTCCGGTCCATCCAGTATCCTACGAGCCAGCAGATCAGCATGTAGGAAACAGCGAACAGCAGGGAGCCAAAAGCCCCGGGGACGATTACCTGGTAGATGTGCCCGTTTATCCAGCGAAACAACGGATCCCCGCCCACCGGGATCATATACAGCACCACGACCAGCAGCTCCGAAAGCAGATAAACGGAGAGCGGGTTTTTGCCGACGACGGTGAAAAAGTAAACGCCCCGCTTCCACGACCGGATCTCAATAAAATAAATGAGCAGCGGCAGCACCAGCAGATCGATCCCTACCGTATACAATACAAAGGGGCTGGTCCATATTTTTTTGCCGATGGGGAAAAACTGGTTCCAGAAGAGCGCCGCAAAAACGAGCAGCGTGCCGGCCATCATGAGCTTGAAGACGCATTCGAAGTTTTTTCCCTTTTGTTGGATGAATATGCCCGCCAGATATCCGGCGATCACATTTACGATGGAAGGTATGGTGCTCAGCACCCCTTCGGGGTCAAAGGGAATGCCTTCGCCGTGATAGAGATGATCGTTGCCAAACAGAAAACGGTCCAGCCGCAGTACGGCATTGCCGGTCATGCTGAGCTGGGCTCCGGGCTCGCCGAAGATCATCAGCAGGGCCCAGTAGCCGAAAAGAAAGATCACGGAAAGGATGACGGCCGTTCGCCGGGAGCAGTACAGCACGATCAGCGCGCCGAAACAGTAGGCCAGCGCAATGCGTTGCAATACCCCCATGATGCGGGTCTGACTGATGGGGTTGAGCGCCCAGTGTCCCTCGGAGGTGATGTGAAAAAAGGGAAACCAGTACATGAGATAGCCCAGCAGGAAGATGATGACCGTGCGTTTGAATATCTTTTTCAGCACCGCTGCATTTCCCATGGCCTGGTATTTTTTTATGGAAAAGCTAAGCGCATTCCCGACGGCAAAAAGAAATGAAGGGAACACCAGATCGGTCGGTGTAAAGCCGAACCAATGGGCATGGTGAAGCGGGGCGTAGGCCGATGCGCCGCTGCCCGGCGTGTTTACAATGATCATCAGACAGATGGTCATGCCGCGGAACACATCGAGCGACTGAAAACGGGTGGATGGAGATGTATGCATAACAGGTTGTTGACAACGATACGGGCATGAAGCGGGTTAGACCCGGATATAGATCTTTTTCCGGTCAAGCCACAAGCCTACCAGCCAGAAGAGCAGTACGTGGAAAACGGCAAAGGCGAGCGAGCCCATCCAGTTCCCGAACAAGGGTTGAAACACTACGGTATAAAGCCACCCGTACATATTCCGGCCGGGTGTCATGGGGATGGCAAAATAGGAGAGCACCACCACGTCTGCTAAGATATAGATAAAGAGCGGATTTTTTCCGAATACCGTAAAGAAGCGGGACCAGTTGCCCGGATTCCAGGCCCTGATCTCCAGCAGCCAGATCAGCACGGCAATGACATAGAGGGCCAGACCGGTGGTATAAAGCACAAAGCTGCTTGTCCACAGTTTTTTGGCAATGGGAAAGAGGGGATTCCAGCAGAGCGCCAGCGCCAGCATCAGCGTCCCGGCCAGGAAAAGACCGGCGACACATTCGTAGCTCTTCCCTTTCTGCTGTATAAAGACGCCCGCCCGGTATCCGAAGATGACCGACGATACGGCGGGGAGGGTACTCAGTACTCCTTCGGGGTCAAAGGGGACGCCTTCTCCATGATACAGGTGATCCGGGCCAAAGAGGAAGCGGTCGAGCTTCAGCACGGCGTTGCCTTCGAGCGTCAGCTGCGCACCCGGATCGCCCAGCCACATCAGCAGTCCCCAGTAAGCCGGCAGGATCAGGATGCCGATCAGCAGTGCCCGGCGCAGCCCCAGGTAATGAATGAGCAGGGCGGCAGCGCAATAGGCCAATGCGATCCGTTGCAGCACGCCCATGATGCGGATATGGTCCAGGTGGAACTTGTGCGACCAGCTATGCGTAACGGCATCATAGCGGAAGAAAGGGTAAAAGTGAATGGCATAGGAGATAAGGAAGATGAGCGCCGTCCGTCTGAATATCTTCCACAAAACGGCCGCCTGCCCCAGCGCTTCGTACTTCTTCATCGAGAAGCTCATGGCGTTACCCACGGCAAAAAGAAAAAAGGGGAATACGAGATCGGTGGGCGTGCAGCCGAACCATTTGGCATGATCCAGCGGTGCAAAGACATAACGCCAGCTGCCCGGGTTGTTTACCAGGATCATCATGGCAATGGTCATGCCGCGGAACACGTCGAGCGAAAGAAACCGTCCGGGCCGGTTCAGGTTCATAATACGGGGCTATATACCCAACAAGATAACAATAGTTGGAGAAATTTCCGGGAAAGAGTTACCGCCGCTCGTCCAGCTCCAGCCAGCGCAGCTCTTTTTCATCGAGCAGCGCCGTGATGGTCCCGATCCTGCTGGCAGCCTCATGCAGCGCCTCGAACGACAGGCTGCCTTCGCCGATCTTTTCTTCCAGCGATTTCTTCTCCTGCTCCAGCTGGGGCATCTCCTGCTCCAGCTGTTCCAGCTCCCGCTTTTCGTGATAGGCCAGCTTTTTCTTTTGCGGCCCGGACGCTGCCGCGGTCCGGTCAGCGGCCGGCGCTCCGCCGGAGGGGGCTGCTGCTGCGGCTTTCTGCTTATGACTTTCGGCTTCCCGGTACTGCGAATAGTTGCCGGGGAAATCCCGTATGCTGCCCTCGCCCTCGAACGCAAAAAGATGGTCGATGAGCCGGTCCATAAAATACCGGTCGTGCGATACGATGACCACACAGCCGGGAAAATCCTGGAGGAAATCTTCCAGCACGTTCAGCGTCTGGATATCGAGATCATTGGTAGGTTCGTCGAGGATGAGGAAGTTGGGATTTCGGAACAGGATGCTGAGCAGGTGCAGACGCCGTTTTTCGCCGCCGCTGAGTTTTGAGATATAGGTATATTGCTTTTCGGGAGGGAACAGGAAGAGCTCCAGGAAGCGGGCGGCGCTCACCTTGGTGCCGTCCGCCAGGGGGAAGTGCTCGGCAATGGCCTTTACAAACTCGATCACCCGCTTGTCTTCTTTTACTTCCAGCCCCTGCTGGTTATAATATCCGAATATAACGGTGTCGCCTGTATTCACCTTCCCCGAGTCGGCCGGCTCGTTTCCCATCAGGATGTCCAGAAAAGTAGATTTGCCGGCGCCGTTCTTCCCGATAATGCCGATCCGCTCTCCCTTCTTAAAGGTATAGTCAAATCCTTTCAGGATGATTTTGTCGCCATAGGATTTATAGACTTTTTTCAGCTCGAGGATTTTACCGCCGAGCCTGCTCATCTTCACCTGCAGGGAAACGTTGCCTTCCGTGGTTTTTACGGTGGCTTTTTCCTTCAGGTCGTGAAAGGCGTCGATACGCGCCCTGGCCTTGGTACTGCGGGCTTTGGGCTGGCGCAGCATCCAGTCCAGCTCTTTTCGGAGGAGGTTGCGGGCCTTGTCGGTGGAGGCTTTCTCAGCTTCTTCCCGGGCCGACTTCTTTTCGAGGAAATGTTCGTAGTCCCCCCGGTAAGTATATAGCCGCTCATCGTCCAGCTCCCAGATCTCGTTGCACACATGATCCAGGAAGTACCGGTCGTGCGTCACCAGGAAGAGGGTCACTTTTTCCTGCTTCAGATACTGTTCCAGCCATTCGATCATTTCCACATCGAGGTGGTTGGTGGGCTCGTCCAGGATCAGCAGCGTATGGCGGTGCTCGAAGCCGGCGTCGATCAGGGTGCGGGCCAGGGCCACGCGTTTTCGCTGTCCGCCGGAAAGGGTGCCGGCGGGTTGCTGCAGCTGTCGGATCTGCAGCTTTCCCAATATCTGTTTTACGCGGGCTTCAAACTGCCAGGCGCCGAGCTCGTCCATGCGGGCAATGGCGGCCGCCATCTGCTGTTCGCCCGGCGCAGGACCATCCAGCAGCGCTTCGTATTCGCGGATGGCATTCAGCACCGGATGATCGTGATCAAAGATGTTCCCGATCACCGACTTCTGATCCTGCAGGCGGGTTTCCTGATCGAGGAAGGCTACGGTCACATCCTTGTGGACCCATACCGTGCCTTCATCGGGGGTATCCCGCCCCGCCAGTATCTTCAGCAGGGTGGATTTACCCGCGCCATTGCGCGCGATCAGCGCTATCTTATCGCCTTCTTCAATATGAAAAGATATTCCGGAGAACAGCGATTGTACGCCGTATGATTTATTCAGCCCTTCCGCAGAAACGTAATGCATATTTTATAGGGTTAAAGGTAAAAGGTTAGAGGCGAAGGGCATTTAGTCAATAGTTTCTGGTTTGAAGTTGATTTGATGATTTGAAAATTTGATGATGTGCTGATTGTTCATCATCAAATCGGCACATTGTCAAATCAAAATGCCTTTCACCCTTCATCCTTCGCCTCCTGATACACCGCCCTGATCCCTTCCTGCAGCCCGATGCGGTGTTTCCAGCCCAGCTGATGCAGCTTGCCGACATCCAGCAGCTTGCGGGGGGTGCCGTCGGGCTTGCTGTGATCGAATTCGATCTTCCCTTTATAGCCGGCCACAGCGGCAATCAGCTCCGCGAGCCCGGCAATGCTGATATCTTCCCCGGTACCGATATTGACCAGGCCCGGTTCGTCGTAATGCTGCATCAGGTAAACACAGGCGTCCGCCATATCATCCGCATGCAGAAATTCGCGTTTAGGCGTTCCCGTTCCCCAGACGGTAACGGAAGGCTGGTTCTCCGCAACGGCCTCCCGGAATTTCCGGATCAGCGCCGGCAGCACATGCGAATTTTGCAGGTCGTAATTGTCGTTGGGACCGTAGAGGTTGGTGGGCATCACCGAAATAAAATTGCACCCGTACTGGCTGCGGTAGGCATCGCACATTTTGATGCCGGCGATTTTGGCGATGGCATAAGGTTCATTGGTCGGTTCCAGGAGGCCGGTCAACAGATAGTCTTCCCGTAAAGGCTGTGGGGCCAGCTTCGGATAGATGCAGGAAGAGCCCAGGAAGAGCAGCTTTTTTACCCCGTTTTTCCAGGCATGGTGGATCACGTTGTTCTGGATCTGCAGGTTGTCGTACAGGAATTCTGCCCGGTAGGTATTGTTGGCCATGATGCCGCCCACCCTGGCAGCGGCCAGGAAAACATAGTCCGGTTTTTCGGCGGCGAAAAAGTCTGCTACGGCCGCCTGGTTGCGCAGGTCCAGCTCGGCCGAGCTCCGCAGCACAAAATCAGTAAACCCTTCTTCCTGCAATCTCCGGAGGATAGCGCTGCCCACCATGCCGCGGTGGCCTGCGATATAGATCTTATCGTTTTTGTTCATCAGTCGATGGTTTCCAATTTCTGATTTCTCAGTTTACGTCGTTCGTAAAGTTTTTAGCAGTCCCGTGAAACGCGGTTCGGCAGCACTATTTAAAAATGAATCGACTCCGTTGCCAATGCTTCGCATTTGAGGTTCAAGGTCTAAAGTTTGAGGTTTTTGGTTCCGGAGTCTAAGGTCTAAAGTTGATCTGTCTGGCATAAAACCTTAGGCCTTGAACCTTACTTAAAATGCCTTTCACCTTTCACCTTTTTCCTTTCACCTTTATTTTCATCCTTCCGCGGAAGGGGTCGACCGCCCTCCGCCGGCCAGATCGGCCTGTACCATTTCCCGGACGAGCGCCTTCAGGTCATACTTCGGCGTCCAGCCCAGCTTTTGCTTTGCCTTTGAGGCATCGCCGATGAGGAGATCCACTTCGGTAGGACGGAAGTAACGCGGGTCCACGCAAACCACTTCCTGGCCCTCCGGCAGCTGGTATCCGGGATGGGAGCAGCCGGTAACATACCCTTTTTCCTCCAGGCCCTTTCCGCGGAATTCGAGGGCGATACCCGCTTCGGCAAAAGCCATCTTTACAAAATCACGTACCGAATGGGTTTCTCCCGTGGCGATCACAAAATCTTCGGCCCGGTCCTGCTGCAACATCAGCCACATCGCTTCCACATAATCCCTGGCATGCCCCCAGTCGCGCCGGGCGTCCAGGTTGCCGAGATAGAGCTTTTGGTCTGTGCCCAGGGCGATCTGTGCGACCGCCCGCGTGATCTTGCGGGTGACAAAGGTCTCGCCCCGCACCGGACTTTCGTGGTTGAACAGGATGCCGTTGACGGCAAACAGGTCGTAAGCCTCCCGGTAATTGACCGTGATCCAGTAGGCGTAGAGCTTGGCTACGGCATAGGGGGAGCGGGGGTAAAAGGGTGTGCTTTCCTTTTGAGGGGTTTCCTGCACCAGCCCGTACAGCTCGGAGGTAGCCGCCTGGTAGAACCGCGTTTTTTCAGACAGCCCCAGCAGCCGGATGGCTTCCAGCAGCCGCAGGGTGCCCAGGCCGTCGGCATTGGCGGTGTATTCCGGGGTCTCGAAGCTCACCTTTACATGGCTTTGGGCGGCCAGGTTATAAATCTCGTCGGGCTGCGTTTCCTGCACAATGCGGATCAGATTGGTGGAATCCGTCAGGTCACCGTAATGCAGCACAAAATGCGGATGCTGAACATGCGGGTCCTGGTACAGATGATCGATGCGGTCCGTATTGATCAGCGAGCTTCTGCGCTTGATGCCGTGCACCAGGTAACCTTTGCCAAGGAGCAGTTCGGCCAGATAGGCCCCGTCCTGCCCGGTGATGCCGGTGATTAACGCTGTTTTTTGCATAATTACTGCTTAAAGCCGCTAAGATAAAACAATTGCGGAAGCCGGCAGGCGGGAAGCGGGAACGGGCAAACCCGTCTTTTTGAACCAACCGGACAAATCAGTTGTAAAAATAATAAGTTTGCGTGCGGAAATGAACGACACTTATACCATCAGGGAGCTGGAATGCCTTTCGGGGATCAAGGCGCATACCATCAGGATGTGGGAGCAGCGCTACGGGTTGTTAAAGCCGCAGCGCAGCCATACCAACATCCGCAGCTATGACTGCGCCGAGCTGAAGCGCCTGCTGAACATCGCCCTGCTGAACAGAAACGGGTACCGCATATCCGATATCCACCGTATGGATGAGGCCGACCTTCATGCCAGCATCCTTTCCCTCTTTCGTTCGGACGCCCGTTGCGAATGCCGCATTACCCGGCTGATGCAATTGATGCTGGATCTGCAGGCGGAGCAGTTCGAAAAAACCCTGGAAGCCGATATCCGGAAAAACGGGCTGCAGGACTGTCTTACCGAAGTGATCTTTCCCTTCCTGCAGCGGATGGACGTATTGTGGAGCACCGATCATATCAATGCCGCCCAGGACAGGCTGGTCACCAATATCGTCCGCCAAAAGCTGATTGCCGGCATCGAGAAAGCCGGCTCCTGCTGTGCCGGCCCTGAGACCGCCACCGCCCTGCTTTTTCTTCCCGAAGGGGAGTTTCACGAGCTGGGCCTGCTGTACCTCTGCTATCTCCTGAAAAGACAGGGCCATAATGTGCTTTACCTGGGCGCCAATATCCCCCTGGGCGATGTAAACGCGTTCCTGGTAAAAAGACCGGCGGATTATCTTTGTCTGCACCTGACCTCCACGTTGCCCGCCGGGCGTTTCGAAGAGTTCCTGCGCCAGCTGAATGCCCGCTTTAAAGGAAAAAAGATCATGCTGTGCGGCCCGCTGGTCAGCCGTCACCATGTCAAAGCCGGGCGCTTCCCCAATATCCAGATCAGCCGATCGGCCGCCGAGATAAACGCCTTTGCCGAAAGCCTTTGCCCCTGAAATGATAAGCCCTAATGCCGTCCCCGCAGAAAGGATTGACTATTATGTACATTTAACAAAACCTTAAGCAAAATAATTTGTTCGTTCCAAAATTGGTGTTTAACTTTACTATAGAAAAAGTTAAACAATATGTCTACCCTTGAATTTAACAATCTGCTGGTCCGCAATGCGGATTTTCTGAGGCCCTTCGCGATCACACTCACCAAGGACAGCGAGGCGGCCAAGGACCTCTATCAGGAAACGATGTTCCGCGCCATTTCCAATCAGGATAAATACAATGTAGGTACCAACATAAAAGCATGGCTCTATACGATCATGCGCAATATCTTCATCAACAATTACCGGAGGAAGGTAAAGCAAAAGACCATCTTTGACAATTCTGCGAACGACTTTCTCCTGGATTACCAGCAGGCCGGGACGGTAAACCATACCGAGTCTGCGTTGCGCGTGAAGGATCTCTACCAGGCCATCCATAACCTGCCGGAGATATTCAGGCATCCTTTCCAGATGTACCTGGACGGGTATAAGTACCATGAGATCGCCGACATGCTGCATGAGCCCCTGGGTACCATCAAAAGCCGGATCCATTTTGCCCGCAAGATGCTGAAATCCCAGATCAGCCGTTACTGAACCTTTGCCGGACGCGGCAGGCCTTCGGGCTGTCTGTGGAAAATCCGGCTGTCGCCGGGGGTACAGGGGGAAGCTTTTTCTGTTTATTTAACTTTTTTCGAAGGCAGGGTTGCATTATTGCGTAAAGTTTTTAATATTTAGGTTAAAAATCTGCTATGATGCCGACTCCGTCTGTAACTGTCCTCAAGGATACCACCGCCAATCCCGCCCCGCTGGGGCTGCTGGGATTCGGGATGACCACCGTTTTGCTCAATCTCGCCAATGCCGGATATTTTGGCGTCAATGCCATGATCCTGGCCATGGGTATCTTTGTAGGCGGTCTGGCACAGGTGCTGGCCGGCGTCCAGGAATGGAAGAAAGGGAACAGCTTTGGGGCGACGGCATTTACCGCCTACGGCATGTTCTGGCTGTCTCTGGTCTGCATTTTCACCCTCCCCGCTACCTCCTGGGGCGGCGCTTTTAAGGCGGATGCCGCCTCGCTGGGCTGGTACCTCCTGCTATGGGGAGTGTTTACCCTGTTTATGTTTTTCGGTACCCTGAAGCTGAACCGCATGCTGCAGGTGGTTTTCTTTACCCTTACCATCCTGTTTTTCCTGCTCGCCGGAAGTGAATTTACGGAAAACGCTTCGCTCAAAGCCTTTGCCGGATATGAAGGTATTGTCTGCGGTCTCTCCGCCTGCTACGGCAGCATGGCGCTTATCCTCAACGAAACCTATGGCAGGACGGTGCTGCCCCTGGGAGATAAAAAAGTCTTACCGGCGTCCCAGCCTGAAGCTGAAGCCCTGCCTTCGCTGAGCGCCTGAGGGCGGAACATTCGCCCCGCTGCCGGCGTGGGATCCGGCCGGATGTTGTCGTATTAGGCCCCGCGGCGGAACGCTCCGCCCCGGCGATGGGCCGGGTCTCCCGAGCTTTATAAGTCTTTGTGTTGCCGAAAGCCGCAGAATATGATATCCTGCGGGAGGCTTTTGCGCCCGCCTTCCGCCGGCTGCCCCTTCATGGCCGTCCTTACGACCGTTACCTTTCCGCCGCGGATTTTCAGCCGACTTACCCCGCAGGGCGAAAGTCCCGTCAATATGCGCTAACTTGCAAC
Source organism: Compostibacter hankyongensis (assembly GCF_039541075.1). NCBI lineage: Bacteria > Pseudomonadati > Bacteroidota > Chitinophagia > Chitinophagales > Chitinophagaceae > Compostibacter > Compostibacter hankyongensis. The sequence goes on from NZ_BAABFN010000001.1 coordinate 663,332, forward strand.
CGCATTTCAAAACCACCGTCATGCCCCAGGAACTCCTGCTGACCGGTCTGAGGGAAGGCATTTATACCATCACCCTCAACCGTCCTGAAAAACTGAATGCGCTGAACCGGCAGCTGATCGCCGGGCTCGGCCGGGTGATGGAGGAGGTATACCGCCGTCCGGACATCCGGGCGGTACTGATCACCGGGGCGGGGGAGAAGGCTTTTGCTGCAGGAGCGGATATCGCGGAGCTGGCTTCCCTGGACGTGGAGGCGGCTACCGCGCTGGCCCGGAGCGTGCAGCAGGATGTTTTTGATAAAATTGAAAACTGTCCCAAGCCCGTCGTGGCGGCGGTAAACGGATATGCCCTGGGCGGCGGTTGCGAGCTGGCTATGGCCTGCCATTTCCGGACCGCTGCGGAAACCGCCCGGTTCGGGCAGCCGGAAGCCGGCCTGGGGCTGATACCCGGCTATGGCGGTACCCAGCGGCTTACCCGACTGGCGGGCAAGGGGAGGGCCATGGAGATGATGATGAGCGGCGGAATGATCGACGCCGCTACCGCGGAAAGATGGGGCCTGGTGAACCATATTTACCCGCCCGGGCAGCTGCTGGACGCAAGTCTTCGCCTGCTGGAGAAGATACGGGATAATGCGCCCCCGGCCCTCGGCCGTATCATCGGGCTGGTCAATGCGGCCTCATTGGGCGATGCCGGTGGATTCGACAGGGAGATCGCGGCGTTCGGGGCCTGCTTCGGCACCCCGGAGATGCAGGAGGGTACCCGCGCTTTCCTGGAAAAAAGAAAGCCGAAGTTCGATGGAGGTGAAAGGTAAAAGGCGAAAGGCGTTAATGATTTGGTAATTTACTTCATGCATTATGATTTTTTAGTGGTCTTAGTGAAGGCTTCGCCTTTGATGATGAATTTATTATCAAAAGCACTTTTTAAAGTTTAAGTTCAAGGTCTAAAGTCTGAGGTTTCATTCCAGGCAAATCAACTTTGGACGTTAAACTTTAGAATCTTAGACTCAGAAACCTCAAACCGGAAATCAGAAACTTCAAACATCAAACATACATGGAATACCGCATTGAAAAAGACACGCTGGGAGAGGTAAAAGTACCGGCAGATGTATACTGGGGCGCGCAGACCGAACGCTCGGTGGAGAATTTTAAGATTGCCCGGGACACCAATAAGATGCCGCTGGAGATCATCCGGGCCTTCGCCTATCTCAAAAAAGGGGCTGCGCTCACGAATATGGCTGCAGGCGTATTGCCTGAAGAAAAAGCAAATCTCATCGCGCGGGTATGCGATGAGATCCTCGAAGGCAAGCTGGACGATCAGTTCCCGCTGGTGGTATGGCAGACGGGCTCGGGAACCCAGAGCAACATGAACGTCAACGAAGTGGTCGCCTACCGCGCGCATGTCCTGAACGGCGGAAAGCTCAGCGACAAGCAAAAGCTGCTGCACCCCAATGACGATGTCAACAAATCACAGTCTTCCAACGACACCTTTCCGACGGCCATGCACATTGCGGCCTATAAAATACTCGTTGAAGTGACGTTACCGGGCATCAAAAAGCTGCGGGATACGCTTGCCGAGAAGTCAAAAGCCTATATGCAGGTAGTGAAGATCGGCCGCACCCATTTTATGGATGCCACCCCGCTGACCCTGGGGCAGGAGATCAGCGGCTATGTGTCCCAGCTGGATCACGGCCTGAAGGCCATAAAGCATACGCTGGCGCATCTGAGCGAGCTGGCGCTGGGGGGTACCGCCGTAGGGACGGGTATCAACACCCCGCCCGGCTATGCCGCGGCAGTCGCTGCAAGGATCGCCGAGCTGACCGGGTTGCCTTTTGTCACTGCAGAAAATAAATTTGAGTCGCTGGCGGCGCATGACGCTATTGTAGAAAGCCACGGGGCGTTGAAAACGGTGGCGGTCAGCCTGATGAAGATTGCTAATGATATCCGGATGCTCTCTTCCGGTCCCCGCTGCGGCATCGGAGAGATCCATATCCCCGACAACGAGCCCGGCTCCTCCATCATGCCCGGAAAGGTCAACCCCACCCAGTGCGAAGCGCTGACCATGGTGGCGGCTCAGGTAATGGGCAACGATGTGGCCATCAACATCGGTGGCGCAACGGGACATTTTGAGCTGAACGTGTTCAAGCCGGTGATGATCTACAATTTTTTACATTCCGCCCGGCTGATCGGGGAAGCCTGCGTATCCTTCAACGACAAATGCGCGACGGGTATTGAACCCATCGAAGCCAATATCCGTCACAACCTGAATAATTCCCTGATGCTGGTAACAGCGCTGAACACCCGGATCGGTTATTACAAGGCGGCAGAGATCGCGCAAAAGGCGCACAAAGAAGGGAAAACCCTCAAAGAGATGGCGGTATCCCTGGGCTACCTGACTCCCGAGCAGTTCGACGAGTGGGTGAATCCGGCGGAAATGGTCGGCCATCTCAATGGGTAAATCCAGCGGCGGCGGATATATCGCGTACGGAATAGCTATTTTTTCACGGCAGGAGCTTCCTTGGCCGGATGTTCACTACCGTGGTGGCAGCTGTAGCAGGTCACTTCATACTTGTTATTGACGAAGTTCTCGGCAAAGCTGCCTTTTACCTTGAAGTGCTTGCCATTGATCTTCTTAACCATGCGCATCATATTGCGGGCCACGTCTTTATGGGGGTTGGCATCGGATGCAAAGTCAAGATCGCCCGGCTTGGTGGTAGATTTGGCATGACAATCGCCGCATTTAAAATCAAGGGCGTCACAGAAATCGTGCATGATCTTGATGAGCGCCATGTGATCGATATCTTTGGGAAGCACTTTCAGGTTCTGGGGCTTGTGCGGTTTGGGAGGCGCGGCATCCCGGAAAGAAAGAGAGGCGAAGGACATAATGCCGACAATGGCTAATCCGGCTAACCATTTTTTTCTGTGAGTCATGAACATGATGATGATTTTAATGCCTGATAAAAATTCCGGCTATAAAGCTAATAAAAATAAAATACCATACGCTTCCTCTTTTATAGGCGGGATGCCGGGCGGGGAAAATTTAACGTATCGGTAACTTTTTATGCCGTTAATTCGTAGTATGGGCTATGAATACTAAACTTTTCCGGATGAAGACAGTCGCCCTGCTCTGCGGTCTGGGTCTGACCCTTACCCTTACCTCGTTATCGGTTCGGGCCCAGGGTACCTTACCCGGTTATCTGCAGAACTATACGCATGCCTTTAAGCTGAAGCCGCAGCAGCGGGTTTACTGGACCGGCGGCGCCGACGGTCCCATCGCTTCTTTTTCACAGGTAAAGAACAATGCGGGAAAGGTGCCTTCGGACATGCGCTTTTCGCTTTTTTTCAATATCGGAGTGGCCACTCATTACGACTTTAACAGCCATGTGGGGGTTTTTTCCGGTCTCAATCTGAAAAACATCGGCCTGATCACAAGGCAGGATTCCATCCGGTTGAAAAGAAGAGTCTACACCCTCGGCGTTCCCCTTGGACTGAAGCTGGGCGACCTGGATCAGCAAACCTTCTTTTTCCTGGGCGGACAATATGAGCTGGCCCTGAACTATAAGGAGAAAACCTTTATCGACGGACACAAGACGGGCAAGTTCAATGAATGGTTCAGTCCGCGGACCCCGCTGCTGATGCCCTCCCTGTTTGCCGGCTTCGAGATCCGGGACTTCAGCCTCAAATTCCAGTATTATCCCCAGCCTTTTTTCAACCGCGACTTCTCCCAGACCGTCCACGGGTCCCAGTTTTATCCTTACAAAGACCTGAAAGCAAATCTCTTTTTTGTGACCTTTGGCTATAATTTTTCCACCCGCGACACCAGCCGCTGAGGGCAATTTTCTCTACAACCGTCCGGCCTTTTCCACATCCTGAAAGCACCTGTCCGCCTGACGTCGCGCATTACGCCCTGCCTTAATGGCCTGGTTTGGTATTTGGAGTGAGAGGCAGTATCTATCACCCCGAAAAACCCATGGTTATGAACAACATGTCAGAAAAGAAAGTGGCGATCCTTACCGAAAACGGATTTGAAGAACAGGAGCTCACCAGCCCCAAGCAGGCCCTTGAGGCGGCAGGCGCTACGGTGCATATCGTTTCTCCGCAGCCGGAGAAAGTCCGTGGCTGGAAAGGCGGCAACTGGACCATCGAGCTACCGGTAGATGTACAGGTGGATCAGGCCCGGCCGGACGACTACGATGCGCTCGTGGTACCCGGGGGCGTGATCAATCCGGATAAGATGCGGCTGAACGAACATTGTGTGGCTTTTGCAAAAGCCTTTCTCGAAACCGGAAAGCCGGTGGCCGCCATCTGTCATGGTCCCCAGCTGCTGATCGAAACCGGTTTGCTGCAGGGCCGCACCATGACCTCCTTTTATTCCATCAAGACCGATCTGATCAATGCCGGCGTACAATGGATAGACAAGGAGGTGGTGACCGACCAGGGGCTGGTGACGAGCCGTTCGCCCCGGGATCTGGAGGCATTCAACAAAAAGATGCTGGAAGAAATACAGGAAGGCGTTCACAGCGCGGCATAATTACACAACGGCACAACGGGGAGGCCCGGCCCCGCCGTTGTGCCGTCTTTTTTCCGCTGTGCGGCGGTCTTTCAGCGACCGGCCGTTGCTGGCATGTCACTTAGTCGTTACGGTCGTCTTCCAGGTCCTCATGCCGGTCTCCCCCGAGGCTGTAATAGTTGTTTTCTTCGTCTTCCTCGCCGATCGACTCATCCGCATCATCCAGGTCGGCGCCCGGAACATCGGGCATTTCTTCCGTATTGTCCTCCTTGCTTTGACTCAGCTCGGGAACTTTTTCGGAAGGCGCTTCCTCCGAGTCGTCTACCTTTACCTTCCGGCCGGCATGCCGGGGCGTGAGGATATCCTCCTCGGGAGGATAAGGGGGATATCCCGGGAAATCTTCCTCTTCCTTTTTCTTTTCTTTCTGCTGCTTTTCCGGTTTTTCCGGATGCTTGTCCTGTCTGGCCATAGTAAGTGATTTATAGGGATAGAAGGATTAACGCTGAAGAAAGCGCCAAAACTGTTCCAAAAAGCTTCCGGCAGCCGGTTTCCGGGCACGCGTCTTGCCCTCTTCCTGTGGCGGTTCCCTGTTTATGGCGGTTTGGGCGTTTTTGATTAAAATTGCAGGAAGTTTCTATGGAACCATTACTGATTATATTGCTTTTGGTCATACTGGCGTTGCTGGGGGTGACGGCTTTCTTTGCTTACCGGGCGGCAGCCGGCAAGGGCGATCACCTGACCGGGATAAAATACAAGGTGGAGAACCTCTCTGCGGAGCTGTTCCGGATGGAATCTGCCGTAAAGGGAGAGCTGGTGACCAACCGGGCTGAAACCGGCGAAGCCATGCGCGCATCGCGACAGGAGCTGTCGGCCCTGCTTACTTCATTTGAAGATCGTGTGGGCCGGATGCGCGAAACCCTGGAGCGGAAGATGGCCGAGCTGCAGGCCGGCAATGAAAAAAAGCTGGATGAAATGCGGGCAACCGTGGATGAGAAGCTGCAAAAGACCCTCGAAAGCCGGCTCAGCGAATCCTTTAAGCTGGTGAGCGAACGCCTGGAGGCGGTGCATAAGGGGCTGGGAGACATGCAGCAGCTGGCCACCGGCGTGGGGGACCTGAAAAGGGTATTATCCAATGTAAAGACACGGGGTATCCTTGGCGAATATCAGCTGGAGACGCTGCTGGATCAGCTGCTTACCCGCGAGCAGTATGCGCGCAACGTAAAGACCAAAGAAAACTCAAACGCCCTGGTGGAGTTTGCGGTGAAGCTGCCCGGCAGGAAGGACGGCGAAAAGGGGGTATGGCTGCCGGTAGACTCCAAATTTCCACGGGAAGATTTTGAGCTTTTGCAGGAAGCTTACGACCAGGGTAATCCTGCGCTGATCGAGGAGGGGCGGAAGAATTTTGTAAAGGGAATAAAGAAATGTGCCGCGGATATTGCCGGTAAATATCTTGATCCGCCCAACACCACGGACTTTGCCATTCTTTTTCTGCCTTTTGAAAGCCTGTATGCGGAGGTGCTCCGTACGCCGGCTTTGTTTGAGACGATACAGCGGGAATACCGTGTGGTCATTACGGGGCCCACTACCTTGTCGGCCCTGCTGAACAGCCTCCAGATGGGCTTCCGGACGCTGGCCATAGAAAAGCGTTCCGGAGAAGTATGGCAGCTGCTGGGCGCGGTAAAGACGGAATTCGGAAACTTTGGCGGCATCCTTGAAAAAACGCAGAAGAAGCTGCAGGAGGCCAGCAACGTCATCGAGCAGGCCGGCGTAAGATCCCGCGCTATCGAAAGGAAGCTGAAGACCGTGCAGGAGCTGCCCGAGGCGGAGTCCCGGGCATTGCTCGGCAGCAACCCCCAAACCGCGTTTCCCGGCGAAGATGAAGGAGCCTGATAACAGCGGCGCGGAATAATAGTCGCCAGGACCTGCGTAACCCGGTCTCCATCCGGCATTGGCTGTCCGAAGGGACAGCCTGCGGTCTGCTATCCGGCGACTCAGACGGTGGCCCGGTCGGGATGTTCCCAGGGGCCGCGGTAGCTGCGCCGTAGCAGGGCATTTGCTTCGGGATCGCCGACGATCTCACGTTTTTCCGGATCATATACGATAGGCCGTCCCGTTTTCATGGACAGGTTGGCCATGATGCAGCTGGCGGTGGAGATATGTCCTTGCTCGATATCTGCCACGGGACGTCCTCCGCGTTCGATAGCCTGGAGGAAGTTGCGCATGTGCTGCCGGGTGGCGGGTGCGGCATTTAACTCGATATCCGGCTCGGTAAGGTCTTCCGGGTATTTTTCTTTCTCATATACGACGTCCTTATGGATTTTCTCTCCTTTGCCTTCGGGGATAAAATCATACCGCATGGTGCTGGCTTCGAGGGTTCCTTTTTCACCATACAGCTTGAAGGACCAGGGGTAATCCGGATCGGCCGGTGTGCCCCAGGTACGGTGCTGCCAGATGCAGTTGAGCTCGTCGTATTCAAACAGCGCAGACTGGGTATCGGTGATATTGGACTTGCCTTCCTTCTGGACATAGATGCCTCCTGTGGAGCTGATCCGCTTGGGCCATCCGAGCTGCAGCATCCAGCGTACGGTATCGAACATGTGGATGCACATATCGCCCAGCAGCCCGTTGCCGTATTCCATAAAAGTGCGCCACCAGCGGACATGCGGAATGCCGTCATAGGGGCGCAGGGGCGCCGGCCCCGTCCACATTTCGTAATCGAAGAAGTCGGGTACGGGCTGTACCGGCGGGTTGCCGTTGGCGCGCATATGATAATAACAGCACATTTCCACATGGGATACCTTGCCCAGCAGACCCTTATCCACGATGGTTTCCTTGGCATCGATGAGATGGGGCGTGCTTTTGCGCTGGGTGCCCACCTGCACTACGCGGTTGTATTTGCGCGCGGCGGCCACCATGGCTTCTCCTTCCGTTACATCGACGCTGATCGGCTTCTGCACGTATACGTGGGCGCCGGCTTTCATGGCGGCTATGGCCTGCAGGGCATGCCAGTGATCGGGCGTTCCGATCAGCACGATGTCCAGCTTGTTTTCCGCCAGCAGCTTCCGGTAATCCCGGTAAAGCTTGGGCGTTTCATGCGATTGCTGCCGCTGGCTGACCATCTTCGCGGCCTTATCCAGCTGATGCTGATCCGCATCGCAGAGGGCGACCACCTTGACCGGGGCGACCTGGATCAGGCGAAAGAGGTCGCTTTTGCCGTACCATCCGGTGCCGATCAGGGCCACGCGGTATTCTTTTGCGGGCCGCAGAAATCCAAGGGCGCTGCCGCTCAGGGCGGAAAGGGCCACAGTGGCCGTCGCTCCTTTCAGAAAATGGCGCCGGCTGTTCGAAAAGTTATCCATAATCGTTAGCTCAATAGGGAAAGTAAGATAATCAAATTATCGGGTTATGCGGTCTCTATACCTTTATATCATCCCAGCCATGCCGGTAGCTGCGCCGGAGATATTTTTCCGCTTCCGGGTGGTTGGGAAACTTCAGATGCTCGGCATCCCATTCCAGCAGGGTGTCGGGAACGCGGATGGCTACGGTGCCCAGCAGCACCGTTTCCGTCATGGGACCGGAGCGTGCGAAAAATGACTCGGTACCCGGGCCGCCCAGGCAGGCGTTTACAAAGTTGTGATAATGGTTCTGATCCTGCATGTCCGGTCTTTTGTGATCTTTGAATTTCGATTCGGGCAGCAGCACCGGCGTTCCCTGATGGGGGATCAGCAGGGCGCCTTCCGACCCGATCAGGATAGACGACTCGGCGGGATATTTTTCAACCGAATATAAGGCGCGGATTTCCTCCGGCGGATAAAATTCCCCGTCGAACCATTCCACGGTCAGCCCCCCGGGATCGGTGCGTTCGCTGGGGGGAAACTTCCAGGTAATATGGTTGCTCTGCGGCCAGGTATCTCCCCGGCGCGCCGGGGAATCACGCCAGGACTGCTGTACCTCGGCGGTCACCGAAAGAGGCGTCTTCAGCTCCAGGCCTTTCCATACGGGATCGAATATATGACAGCCGATATCGCCGGACCAGCCGGTGCCGAAGTCCTGCCAGGCCCTCCATTTGGTAGGATGATAGATGCCCGGGGCATAGGGCCGCATGGGCGCAGTGCCCGTCCATATCTCCCAGTTCAGCTCTGCAGGCGGCGTCTCACCTTTTGCCGGCCGCGGTCCCACCAGCCGGTAGGCTTCCACTGCGCCCGGGCGGTTGGAGCAGAGGTAAGCATGTTTGATCTTGCCCACGATACCTTCTCTGAGCCATTGTACTCCGGTACGGTCGCCCACCGTAGCCGCCACCTGTGTGCCCAGCTGGGTGACGACCCCTGCACGCACCGCAGCCCGGGTAAGTGCACGCACCTCGGCCACGTCGTGGCACAGCGGCTTCTGGCAGTACACATGCTTGCCGGCGGCGATGGCATGACTGGCAATGATAAAGTGGTTGTGGTCCGGAACGGTTACGTTCACGGAATCGATGTTATCTTTTTCCTTTTCCAGCAGCTCCCGCCAGTCCCTGTAGGTACGTGCCCCGGGAACTACGGCAGCGGCGCTTTTCAGATGACCTGCATCCACATCGCAGATGGCGACGATGTCCACCTGGGGATGGGACTTGAAGTTTTGCAGGTCGTGAGCCCCCATGCCGCCCACCCCGATGCTGGCATGGCGAAGCCTTTTACCGGGCTGTGCGCCGGGGCCGAAGCTGCCGAGCGAGCGGAGGATAAAGGGTGGGGTGATGGCGGCTGCAGCCGCGTTGCCCAGGAACTTCCTGCGGGAAGGGGAATAAGCGTTTTTCTTCATAAGGATGGAATATCGTTAGCAAATGGTTAACGGCAAAAGGCGAAAGGTTAAAGGTTTCTGAGAGCCAATATAAGAAAAAATATAACTTTTTTCAGCCCATGTACATCTCCATTTGCAGCCGGGTTTCTTCGAGGTCCAGCTCCCGTTCGATCTTCCGGGTGATTTCTTCGCCGGCCTGTCCGGAGCGGTGCAGCTTTTGGAGATTTTCCCTTTCCACATTGATCAGGTCGATCTGCAGCTTGGAGAATTCGTTGAAGATCTTTCCCTCCAGCGTTTTGCCCTGCCCGAAGTAATTGGCCGGCAGATCGGACTTTTGCAGCCGGTTGTATTTCACCTCGTACTTGCTTTTGATATTGTGAAGCAGGGCATCCGGGAGCAGAGAAAGGGTTTCTTCAATATGGGTGATGGTGTGGCTGACGATGAAGTTGCGTATCTCGTATTCTTCCACTGCAATGGAATAAGGCATGATCTTCAGCCGCCGTACTACCCAGGGCAGGGTAAAGCCCAGCAGAACCAGCGTGGAGAGGATCACGCAAAAAGTCAGGAAGATGACCAGGTCCCGGTTGGGAAAAGCAGCGCCGTTCAGCAGGGTGGGTGGCAGGGCAAGGGCCGCGGCCAGCGAAACGACGCCCCGCATCCCGGCCCATCCGAACACGACCATATTGCGGGCGTCGAGCTTGTCCTTTTCGGGAACACGGCGGTTAAAATATTGCGGCAGCAGGGCCGCCGGGATGATCCAGACAAACCGTATCAGGATGACCACCGCGCTGATGACAATGGCGTACCGGGCCAGGGCGCCGGGGGAATAAGCGCTGATGCCCCGGACAACGCCGCGCAGCTGCAGGCCGATCAGGATGAAGATAAGGCTGTTCAGGATAAAGATGACCACCTCCCAGACCGAATAGGTCATGATCCGGCTTTGGTGGCTGAATATTTCGCTGGAGCGGAAGGAAAGATAAAGACCCGTGGTGACCACGGCCAGCACACCGGAAAAGTGGAAATGCTCGGCAATGAGATAGGAGGTAAAGGGCGTGAGGAAGGTCAGCGTTACCTCGATGATCGGGTCGCAGATGAACTTCTTGTGCACGAGGTACATCACATACCCGATGGCCAGACCGATGCCGATGCCGGCGGCTACCACCAGCAGAAAATTAAGCCCGGCCTGCCACAGCACGAAGTTGCCCGCCATGACGGCCGTTAAGGCATATTTGTACGCGATCAGACCGCTGGCATCATTGACCAGGCTCTCCCCTTCGAGTATGGTAATGATCCTGGGACTCAGCCCCAGTCCCTTGGTGACTGAGGTGGCGGCTACCGCATCGGGCGGGGATACAATGGCGCCGAGCAGGAACGATAAGGGCCAGCCCAGTCCGGGGATGAGCGCGTGGGCGATGATGCCCACAAGCCCTGTCGTCAGCAGTACCAGGCCTATGGCGGCAAAGGAGATCGGCCGTATGGCGCTTTTGAAGCTGAGCCAGTTTGTATTCCAGGCCGCTCCGTATAAGAGGGGCGGCAGGAAGATGATGAATACGATATCCGGGTTGAGGTTGATGGAGGGCAGGCCCGGTATCAGGCTGATGAGCAGACCGGAGAGCACCAGGATTACCGGGAAGGGAAACCTGTATTTGTTGCTGAGTACCCCCAGAAAGGCGATCCCGAACAGCAGCATGATGATGATGCCGACATTTTCCATGCGACAAAAATAAATCTTTCGGGGGTATGCCGGTGCCCTCCCTCCCGGACGTATCCTACGGCAGGACGCTGCAGCTGAATCCGTGTTCCTGCAGCAGCCGCATCACCTTTTCCGGTGCAAAATCCTTTCCCTCCACCCGCAGTATCCTGTCGCAATCCTCGAGGTCGAAATTTATCTTGGTATCCGGGAAATGCCGGAGCAGCAGCGCCAGCAGCTTTTGGGCCTCGGGCATTCCTCCGACGTTGGTCCTGAATACTTCCACCTTATGCGAGCGCATGCTTTTCATTTTGATCCGGCTGCTTTGTGCTAAGCCTGTTCCAGTTGGGCGATATCCAGCTTTATCATTTTCATCATGGCCTGCATGGTTCTTTTTGCCTTTTCCTTATCCTTGCTCTGCAGCATTTTGAACAGCATCCTCGGCGTTATCTGCCAGGATATCCCGAACCGGTCGGTCAGCCATCCGCAGGCCACTTCCTGTCCACCTTCGGTCAGCTTTTTCCAGTAAGCGTCCACCTCTTCCTGGGTGTCGCAGTTTACGACAAAAGAGATGGAGTCATTGAATGCCGCCTTGTGCTCATGTGCGCTGTCCATGGCGGCAAACCATTGGCCGGCCAGGATAAAATCAGCGAACATAACGGTTCCTTCCCTGTCCGGCTGCCGGTCTGCTCCGTAACGGAAGATACTGACCACCCTTGCCTCTTCAAATTGAGCGCTGTAGAAATTGATGGCTTCTTCCGCCTTTCCGGCTGCTTTGCCCGTGAACATCAGGGAGGGCATTATTTTTTGCTGGGGCTCGGCTTCGCTCAGCATCAGCTGCCAGGAGAGTCCGTATTTATCCTGCACCCATCCATATTTGTCGCTGAAGGGATACTTATCCAGCGGCATCAGTACCTGGCCGCCGGCGGAAAGCTTATCCCAGAGCGCTGTTATCTCACCGTCCGTCCGGCAGTTGACGATAAAGGAAATAGCGGGGTTAAATCCGGATTCCGTACGTCCGTTCAGGGTCATGAACTGCTCGCCTTCCAGGCTGAAGCCTACTGCAACTACAACACCTTCCGGACTGTCCGGGACGTCCCCGGTATTACGGAGGATATCCGTAATTTTTGAATTTTTGAAAAGAGCGGTATAAAAGGTTGCCGCTTCTTCGGCCTGGTGGGGAAACCAGAGGCAGGTCATTATCTTTTTCATATCAGGCGGGTTTATGTGTGACCAGTTGTCTTAAATGACTGTTTCGCAGATACAATCCTATCCAGATGAGCAAGCCCAGATAAACGGGGAAGAGGATGTGCGAGAAAAGCGGGTTGCCTACCCGTACATGGGTGGCCACAGCCCCACCCAGATAGCCGGTGAGCAACACGGCTCCCAGGAAGGAAACGCGGGGAAGGGCATACAGCACCGTGCTGATGAGCAATACTACGCCGAGCCCCGTGATGACGGTTTCGGGGTAGCCGAGTTCAGTGGTCCCTTTGATAACGGCTTCCGGCTTTGCGAGTTTACCGACACCGTCAAAGAGCAGGAAAAGGATGGCCAGGATGCTGAGTATCCATCCCGTAATGCGGCTTCCCTTTTTTGTGTTTGTTGTTTCCATACATTGTGTTTTAAGGTTAGCGGTTATATTTTGGCATTCATGTTTTTGTTTTCAGACCTTCCTCGCCCGGGCTTGCTCTGCCCTGTACTTTACCATTTTGCGAATCAGGTCCAGCGGCAGGGGGCTGTCCAGCGGGAACTGTACGGTCCCTTTCCCGCCTTTGTAGGCGGCCAGCGTCTTTTCAAACAGGGGATGCTGTCTCGGCGCGGGGTAAAATCCGATGTGCTTTTTAAAGGCGGCAAAATAAGCGACGGGATGGCCATGGAGGATAAACGCAGGTATGGCGTAGCTGATCTTCTCCTCGGCACCGGGAGCGGCCTTTTTTATGGTCGTGCGGAGCTGCTCCAGCAATGGCCGGACGCTCTCGGGAGAATCTGCTATATATTCATCCACATTCCGGGCGGGCGCCTTTTTGTTTTCCATGGTATGTCGAGTTAAGGTTGCAACAAGATCTACTTCCGGACCGGTTGATAGAAAAGCAGCACATTTCCGGAATTGAACACCTTTACTTTTAAAAGCTGCAGCTCAAGCTTATCCTGTGCCGGCAGGAATAAAGGATTTCCTTTTCCCAGGACGACGGGATTGATCATCACCCGAAATTCATCGATCAGGCGGTGCTGCATAAGGGTCGACGAAAGGAAGGCGCTCCCCAACAGGAGCATATCTTTTCCGGGCTGCTGCTTCAGCCGGGTTACCGCTTCCGCGACCGGCTCCTTCACCAGCCGGGTATTGTTCCAGTCTGCTTTGTCCAGCGTTTCCGAAAAAACGATTTTAGGATAGCTGTTCATGATCGAAGCCACAGCCGGATCGTCGGTGGCGGCTTCCGGAGTGGGCCAGTAGCCGGCCATGAGCTCATAGGTCTTTCTTCCGAATAAAAGCGTGTCGGCCGTCCCTATCTGTTCAAGAGCAAATTCGTTAAACTCTCCGTCCACATGATGCCAGTCCAGTTCGCCTCCGGGGCCTTCAAAGAAGCCGTCGAGGGACATCATGTTAAAGGTAATGAGCTTTCTCATCTGTGGGTTGTTTGTTACGATACAAATGTAGGTCCCTTCCTTTTGTGACGAGGGGTGCAAATACGGCAATATGCGGGGTTGATTGCGACAAAATCTTTGCATAGCTTTGTTTATGCATCGGGGCCGGCAGGGTGGAATAGGATGGAGCGGTGAGCGCCGGTTTTACAGGACTAAAAAAAGAACAGCAAATGCAACAGAAACACGTTTCGATCCTCGTAGCGGCCGGAAGCCACCTGGGGAGCATAGAAAACTCAAGGAATGGTTTTCTGGAAGTAAACCGCTTTTTGGAAAATGCCGGAAAAGCTCCGCTGTTTACCGTTCAGCTGGCCGGGCTTTCAAAGACCGTCCGGCTCGGCAACGGCATGTATACGGTGCGGCCCGATGTGCTGGTACAGGAGATCAGGAGCACCGACCTGATCATCGTGCCGGCCTTTAGCGATGATATACGCCGGAGTCTGAAGCAGAACCAGGCGTTCATTCCCTGGATAGTGCGGCAATACAAAGCCGGTGCGGAAATGGCCAGCATGTGCGTGGGCTCTTTCCTGCTGGCTTCGACGGGGCTGTTAAACGGGAAAAGCTGTTCCACGCATTGGCAGGCTGCCGAGGCCTTCCGGGCCATGTTCCCGGAGGTGGATCTGGTCACCGACAAGATCATCACCGATGAACACGGCATTTACTCCAGCGGGGGCGCCTTTTCTTCGGCCAACCTTATCCTGTACATCATTGAAAAGTATGCCGGGCGGGAGGCCGCCGTTTATTGCTCCAAGGTCTTTCAGATCGATATAGAACGCTCCAGCCAGTCGCCCTTTATCATTTTTCAGGGGCAGAAAGATCATGAGGACGAGCCGGTGAAAAGAGCCCAGGAGTTTATCGAAAAGAATTACCGGGACAAGATCAGCGTAGAGCAGCTGACGGATATGCTGGCGTTGGGGCGAAGGAATTTTGAGCGTCGCTTTAAAAAAGCTACTTCCAATACGGTCGTGGAATATATACAACGGGTAAAGATGGAGGCGGCCAAGAAAAACCTCGAGGCCGGCGGAAAAACCATCAACGAGCTGATGTACGATGTAGGCTATTCCGATACTAAGGCATTCCGCAGCATCTTTAAAAAGATCACGGGCCTGTCCCCGGTAGAGTACCGCAACAAATACAGCAAGGAGCTGTGGGCGGTATAGCCGGCCTCAGTAATCGTCTTTCGGCTGATCCCCCATCTCCAGGATCAGCTTTCCTCCCTTCTTTATCGCTTCAAACGGGATGAATGGTTTGTGCAGGCGTTTTCCGTTCAGGTCAAAAGACTGGACATAGATGTTTTCCTTGCTGCTGTTTTTTGTTTCGATAACAAATTGCCGGCCGGGATAATAATGCCGGTTCAGGCGGATCGTGATCTTGTCAAACAACGGGCTGCCCAATCCCATAGTGGGATGGATATCGGTGAGTCCTTTGACGTCGAATAAGCCCATGCTGGATATCACATACCAGGCGCCGAGCTGACCCTGGTCCTCATCTTGTCCATACCCGTAACCGTGTATGCCTTCGGTTCCGTAAAATTCGTCGCAGATGGCCCTTACCCATTTCTGGGAAAGCGAGGGCTTCCCTGAAAAATTAAACAGCCAGGAGATATGCAGACAGGGCTGGTTGCCGTGGTTATAAAGACCGGCAAGACCCGAGAAAGCATCTATTTTTGTTCCACCCCCGAAGCTGTTTTTCCGGGAAGTTTCAAAAATATGGTTCAGCCGGATGTTAAAGCTGTCCTTCCCGATCTTGTCTATCAGGGTTTGGGGATCGTGGGGAACAAAAAAAGTATATTGAAGCGCATTGCCCTCCTGGAATCCCCGCCAGGGCTCCTCGGGTTTAAAGTTATCGATGAATTTCCCGTTGGCGTATTTGGGCCGGATCAGCCTGAGGCTTGTATCAAAAAGATGTTCCCAGCCCCGGGATAAGCGCATCAGTTGCTTGTAATCCTGCTCTTTTCCCAGGAGCTTCGCCCACTGGCCCACGGCATACGCGCTAAAGGAATATTCAAGGGTGTGCGAGGCGGAGAACTTCCAGGTCTCCACCCATTCGTCGCTCTGATCGATATGATTCACAAAGCCGTATTTCAGAAATCGGTCTACGTCAAGCTTTCCGGCGCCCCGGGGCCGGTCTTTCCAACCTGTCTCATTTTTTAAAGCCGCCTGATAGGCCAGGTTGACGTCAAAGTCCCGGATGCCCGCCATGTAAGCGCCCGCCATGATCAGGCTCACGAAATTCGTCCCGACGCCCGATACATACCGGCTGTTGGCGATGCCATCGCCCAGCCAGCCGGCATCCTTAAATACCAGGAGCTGGCTTTTTATAAAGTCGGAATAATATTCCGGGTATGCCAAAGCCCACAGCTGTGTCAGGTTCCAGTAAGCGCCCCATACGGCATCGGTGTTATAATGGTTGTACAGGGGACGGTTGTTCCTGTCCAGCGGGATCTGGCCGACAGTGCCGTCGTGTTTCGGATAAGCGCCGTTGACATCGCTGGCCAGCCCCCGCCCCAGTAACGCATGATACAATCCGGTATAGAATTTTACCTTGTTTTCCCGCACCGGCGTTTCCACCCTGATCCGTCCCAGATAATCATTCCAGGTAGACATCGCGCGCGTTTTGGCCTGGTCGAAGCTCAGTCCGGACGCTTCTGTCTGAAGATTCAGCCGCGCGTTTTCGACAGAAGTATAGGAGAGTCCTGCTTTTAGGGTAACCGGCTCGTTTTCCCGGGTAGCAAATTTCAGGTAAAGCCCTGCACCCTTTCCGGATATCTCACTTTTCCCGGCGGTAATTTCTTTTCCCCTGAAAACGCCATACGAGACCGGCTTTTTATCGAGCACGGCGGAGAAATACATCGTTACCTCGGCGCCAGGCTGGTACTTCTGGACATATACCGGCAGGGTGGTGACAAAGCCTTCCACGCTACCTTCCGGGGTGATGTACACCTTCGCATCCTTCACCGGACCGCTTTCGCCCTGACGGTTGCCGATATCAAAAAGGATATAGGAATCTTTTCCTTCCGGAAAGGTATAACGGTGAAAGGCCACCCGCTTCGTAGCGGTAAGCTCGGCCTTTATCCGGTAATCCTTTAGCCAGACCGAGTAGTATCCGGTAGTAGCCGTTTCGTCTTTATGATCAAAGCGGGAGCGGTACCCGGAATCCGGATCCTCCAGGGTACCGGGAACGGTCTGCAGCTTTCCGGTCAGCGGGGCAAAGACGATGCCGCCTATCTGAAATTCGTGGAAGTTTGGAAATCCTTCTATGGAGGTATGTCTGAAGTCGTAGCCTACCGCCTCCCAGCCGCCGGCATTACCATAGTGTCCGTTGGTAGCGGGGGCAGGCTTGGCCATCCCGAAGGGCACGGCGCCGGGGGTATAGAAAAACCAGCGGCAATGCGCTGTCCCGATATTGGGATCAACGAACTGTGTCAGGTTTGCGGAACCTTGCGCCCTTGCTCCGGGATGACAGATGCCGGCCATGGCGATCATCAGGCCCAGTATGCATAGCTTTTTGTTTGAAGATTTCCTTTTCATCTGTTATCATTTATCGGTCTGAGGAGGGTTTGCCTGTCGGATCAGTTTATCCGGAAGTCTTGTCGCCTGACAGTTCCCGGTACCGGCAGCTGGCGGCTCCGATTAAGGCAGCCTCTTCTCCGAAGGCGGCTTTCCGGATCGCTACCCCGGGGAATTCCCGGCTTATGTCTTCTTTCAATATGGACTCAAAAAATGCATAGGCCTGCATGATATTTCCACCCATGATGACCACCTGCGGGGTCTCCTTCCTGATGAAATGCTTTACAAACAATGCGAGATTTTTCCCGAACTCATCAAAGACCGCTTTTACGTTGGGGTCTCGTCCGGCCTGTCCGGACAATTCCCTGACCCCGCTTACCTCCCGGCCGGTTAATTCGAAAAATCTTTTTACAAACCAGCGGGTCGATAAGTAATCTTCTGCCATGCTATCCTTAAAAGGGGCCTTCCAAAGACCTGCGTCGCAGGCCTGTCCGTCCCGGAACTTCGAGGTACCGAGACCGGTACCCAACGTGATGCCTATCGCCTGCTCATATCCCCGGCCTGATCCGCTGAAGGTTTCTCCCAGTAAAAAGCAGGCGGCGTCGTTCCGCAGACAGATATCCCCGGAAGACCCGTTCAGTCTTTGGGCCAGCAGCGTTTTCACATCCAGCCCGTACAGCGATTCGTACTTATTCTGGTCTTTAATAAGAGAAATCCCGTTTTCGTAATCAAAAGGTCCCGGTATGGCGATGCCGATATTGCTGACCGGCAATCCTCTTCCCGCTTCCGAGATGGTTTTGCTCCAGATCCCGATGATGTCGTCCGCGCCGGCCTTTGAATCGAGCCTATTTCTCACCAGGGAGTCGGGAGCAATTGTTTTCTTTTTAAGATCGACCAGGGCCGCCGTGATGTGCGAGCCTCCGATATCGGCTCCTATCGCCCAAAGGTTATTCATGCGTTATGGTTTAATTCGCTGCATCGCGATATTGTCCGCGTTGCACGGTCTGAAAACCTGGCTGTTTCAATTGGTTTTCTTCCAGTAATGCTCGATCTGTTCGAGTGATTTGCCTTTTGTTTCGGGCAAGAGCTTAAAGACGGTTATAAAGGCGATCAGGCAGAATAAGCCAAAGAACCAGAAGGTGCTGTAGGTCCCCCATGCTTTTAAAAGTATGGGTGTCAGCTGCCCGACGATGGTATCGGCTACCCACATCGTCATGATGCTTACGGCCATGGCCCTGCCCCGGATGGCGTTCGGAAATATTTCGGAAGCCACCACGAACTTTAACGGGCCGATGGAGAATGCGAAGCAGGCGAGGAAGGCGAGCACGCACAGCAGCAGCCAGATGCTGGCCGTGGCGCCGGTAAAAAAGCACAGGCCGGTCAGGAACAGCATAACGGTGGCGCCTGCCGTCCCGATCAGATACAGGGGGCGTCTGCCCAGGCTGTCCACCTTCCAGATGGCGATCAGGGTAAACAGCATGTTCGCCACCCCGAAGATGATCTGGCTGAGCAATGAATTGCTGAGCGAGATGCCTGCGTTGTTCAGGATGGTGGGGCCGTAATAAATAATGGCATTTATTCCGCTGAACTGGGAAAACAAGGGAAGCAGGATACCCAGGAGCATGGCCTTGCGCATGGCCGGGGAAAAGAGGGTGCGATACGAGGCCGTCTCTTCGGTAAGACTTTGCCGGATCTGCCCGGTATCCCGGATGGCGTCGTCTTCGCCGGTTATTTTGGCCAGGATGTCCTTTCCCTGATTGAACCTACCCTTTTGTATCAGCCAGCGCGGACTTTCGGGAACCAGAAACAGCCCGGTCAGAAACAGCAGGGCCGGAAAAACCCCGATGCCAAACATGCCTCTCCATACCTCGCCGACAAAAAGCCGGTTAAAGAGACTGTCGGCGGCATCTTTGTTTAGCGAAAAGCTCAGCAGCCCGGCATTGGTCAGGTAGGCTACCAGAATGCCGAAGGTCAGCGCAAACTGGTAGTAGGTGACCAGCCGGCCCCTTACCCGGGCCGGAGCTATTTCCGATATGTACAGGGGTACCACGTTGGAGGCGATCCCGATGCCGATGCCCCCGACGAGGCGGGCGGCGATGATCCAGGACAGAGAGGGCAGCAGGGCGCATCCCAGGGCCGACAGCAGGAAAAGCGAGGCCGACAGCATGAGCAGCTTCTTCCGTCCGAACCGGTCGCTCAGCTCTCCTGAAAAGGCCACGCCCGTAATGCAGCCCACCAGCGCCGAAGATACGAACCACCCCTGCTGGACGGCGGATAATGAAAACTGCTGCTGCACCAGGGGCAGCACGCCGGATATTACGGCCATGTCGAAGCCGAAGAGCAGACCGCCCAGCGACGCTACAACGGTTATGCCCAGAAGATAGATGTTTCTTTTCCCTTTATCCATGATCGTCGGTTAGTGTTTGCTGCTGAACCTGAAAGCTATTTTCTGCGGGACATCGAAGGAGGAGCGTCCTGCGGACCGCTGCCCCATTTTTTGTTGGGTTCCGGTCCCATCTCGAGCACCAGCTTCCCGCCGTCTACCAGGTCGGAATGATAGAACCAGGGCTTGTTCAGCGGCTTCCCGTCCAGGATGGCCGACTGGATATAGCGGTTCGTATCAGAGGTATTCCTGGCCTCTATTACAAAGGTCTTCCCCGAATAATATTTGTTATCGAGGTGTATGGTGATCTTGTCAAAGATCGGGCTTCCGATCTCGTAGAAAGGTTTTGCCGAAGCGCCTCCGTCGGTTTCAAATAATCCCATGGCGCTCATGACGAACCAGGCTCCCATCTGGCCCTCGTCCTCATCGCCCAGCCATCCGTGGTAAGGCGTGGAGCCGTAGTATTTGTTCATGATCTCGCGTGTCCATTTCTGGGTGAGCCAGGGCTTGCCCGAATAGTTGAACAGCCATGCCGCTTCCATATTGGGCTGGTTGCCGTGGTTGATGGGAACAAGATCATAGAGATCGCCTTCGGCATTAAAATCGTACCGGGCCGATTTCTTAAACCCTTCGTCCAGCCGGTTGTTGAATTCGTCCTGGCCCATGAGGTTGATGATGCCCTGCACATCGTGGGGATTGAAGAAGCTGTATTGCCAGGCGTTCCCTTCCAGGTATCCGGGGCCGTTAAAGCTGGTGCAGCAGTAAGGCGTCCAGTCTTTTACCCAGCTGCCGTCCCGGTTTTTCATCCGCACATATTTTACCGAGGGATCAAATACGTTTTTATAGTTTCCGGCGCGCCTGATAAATGTCTTGTACTCCCGGGTTTTACCCAGCGCTTTTGCCATTTCGGCCACGCACCAGTCGTCATACGCATACTCAAGCGTATTGGAGACCTGTCCTTCTTCGTTGGGCACATAGCCGAGCTTGAGGTAGGATTCATAATATTTATTCCCGGCAAAGCCGCCCTCTTTTGTCCGGATGCCCGGCGTGGTCTGCTGGTGGATCATGGCCTTAAATGCCAGGGGTACATCAAAATCACGTATACCCTTCTGATAAGCGCTTACCATCAGCGATATTTCGTGGGATGCCTCCATGATGCCCGAGTATTCGATACCGGCGGGGCCTTTGGGGAGCCACCCTCCCGTTTTATAGATCTCCAGGAATGAGCGGACCCACATGCTGGCGATATCAGGGTTGACCAGGGTCCAGAGCTGGTTCAGGTTCCAGAACGTATTCCAGAAGGCATCTGACCCCAGGACCGGGGAAGCCGGATCCGTCTGTCTTTCTATTTCGTTGACATCGATGTATTTGCCGTTTACATCGCTCCAGATCGTGCGGGCTACATACGAGCGGTAGAGGTTGGTATAAAATTTCTTTTTGTTGGTTTCCGTGCCGCCTTCAACCGTTATTTTACTCAAAAGGGTATTCCATACCTTCCTGGCATGCTCATGTACCGCATCAAAATTCCACTTGAAAGGGTTCATTTCTGTTTCCAGGTTGAGCCTGGCCTGATCGATGCTCACCAGTGAAATGGCGCTTTGCATCTGGATCACCTCGCCTTTGTGCGCCTTAAAATTCGCATAGGCTCCCATGCGGCCTTTGCCTTTTATTTCCTTTACATTTTTTAGAATGCTGTCGCCGACCCATCCTCCGAAGCCTTCGATAGGCTTATCAAAACGAACGACAAAATGAACGGTATATTCATTCCAGCTCCACTTCTGTTTTGAATAACCTTCGATCTCGGTATCGCTTATCTTGGTGAACTTGGCATCCAGTATCTCCGCCGTATTTTCAAAGGGAATGTCCAGGTCCAGCAGGATGTGCGCGTCTTCTTCTTCAGGGTAGGTAAACCTGAAAAAGCCTGCCCGCGTCGTGCTGGTCAGCTCCGTATGGATATTGCCGTTCATGAGGGTTACGGCATAATAGCCGGGGCTTGCCTGCTGGCTCGATGCTGCGATTCTGGACCGGTAGCCTGTTGTCCAGCCTGTGGTGGGGCCGTCGGCGGGACCGCGGCGGGTGTTGAGGACGCCGACCGTTGGCATCACAGAGAGGCCGGCCATCGTCCAGGAATGGATATGGCTGAAGCCGCCGATGTTATTGATGGTATACTCATAGCCTGATTTCCAAACGCCTCCCTGGTTATCGGGACTGAGCTGTACCATGCCGAAGGGCAGGGTAGCTCCGGGATTCAGCATCCAGCGTGATTCTGAAGTGCCCAGCAGGGGATCGGCATAATCCACCGGTTGTTTTTCCTGTGCGGTTACCGACACGGCCGCCATGCAGACAGCCGACAGCAACAGCAAAGATTTTTTTATGAACGAAACCATGATCATTGTTTTTAGGCTTTAAGGAATGCTTTTATCACTTTTGCACGGGAAGTTCCCTGGTTGACGAGGGTATATGATGCGGCCGCAGCAGGGATAACGAACGTCTCTGCATATTGATATATTGTTTCCGGCTGGCCGGCGATCTGTACGGCTACGGCCGTGCCTTCGACGAGCATAAGCACATGGAAAGAACCTTCGGTCTGCAGGGTCAGGGAGGTATCAAACTCCGCGCGGTGGACATCGTAAAAGTGCGCTTTGTGAGTAGGCAGATGGATGATCTCCCAGTCGGTTCCCTTTTTCAAAGATACGGGTCTGGAGATCAGTTCGTCGGCCACTGTCTTTCCCTTACGGTCGAATTGCAGGTTGTTAAAGGCATGTTCAATATTGATGGCCCGGGGTTTTCCGTTCAGGTCCAGCCGGAGCCAGTCATACATCTTGAAAGTAAAGATGTAGGGGGTGGCGCTGATCTCCAGCACGAGATTACCCTTGCCGGCACTGTGCACGGTACCGTTGGGAATAAGAAAAAGATCATGTTTTTGCGCGGGAAAAGTTTGTACGAAGCGCGGTATGTCCACTACCGTTCCCTGCGCCTGGCTGTCTTCGAGCTGTTTTCTGAAGAATGCGGGATCTATATCGTCCTGGAAGCCAAGATACACCTCGGCATTTTCCTGGCAATCGAGTATATAATAGGTTTCATCCTGGGTGATGGTTTCTCCGAAGTTCTCCCGGATGTAAGACAGCGAAGGATGACACTGGATGGAGAGGTTGCCGCCGTCCCAGGTATCCAGGAAATCGAAACGGACCGGAAATTCGTACCCGAACCTTCCGGCATGGTTGCCCAGCACAGCGTCCTTTTCGCGAAACATCAGAAAATCGAAAGAAGCTTCGAGCAGGTATCCGTCGCTTTCAAAGACCAGCCCGTTTTCGGGAACGATCAGCTCGAAGGACCAGGCATAATTTACCTCTTCCTTGTTTATCCCTTCGATATGTTCCTTGATCCACTGTCCGCCCCAGGCGCCCGGTTCGAACCAGGGGCGTACGCGGAAGGCCGTTTTACCCAGCTGATGCAAGGCGTTCTTAAAGTCGGCTCCGGCCATCCAGCTCAGCGTATCTTTCCATTGCGCATCGGCGATCACTTCAATTTTATCAAGGATCTGTTTTTTGTGTTCGTTCAATACCACCCAGTCGACAAAATAAAAGCGCTTGTACATTTCACCGGCATCTTCCGGTGCGTCGGCGCCCAGGTTGGTGATCGAGCCGGCGCGCATGCGAAGCTGCAATTCGCTCTTGGGCAGGTCGAGATAGACCAGATGCGCATTTTCGGCCATCAGCGCGGCCGCGGTTCCGATTACCAGCGTGAGGTCATGATCCTGGCGGGGGGTAATCTGTTCTCTAAGATCATAAAACCGGTCTAAAGAGAGGTCTGTCTTTGTGCCCCATACCGATTGAGGCGTTCCCAGGTAGGGGGATGCCATTTCCCGGATAATCCCGGGCGATTTGAGATAATCCGTCGTATCGACCCAGCATACGGATACGCCCTGTTTCTCAAATTCCTTTTCCAGCGCTGTTTTTACGTCGGTCCAGAATACTCCGGCATATCCGTCCAGGGCTACGAACTTGTGCCGGATGATCCAGGCTGCAAGCGACGCATAGCCATGAAAGATTTTTCCCGCTCCGAGGGAATGGGTAGGGTAGAGGTCATATCCCTGCGGATTACCATCAATTCTCCTTACGGGCAGCAGGGGTTGGCTACCCGCTCGCCAATTCGTCTTGATCGGATTGGTCTTATTTTTTACACTTATATCCATATGGGTTCATTTATGTCTGCGTTGCTGTCGTCACTCCGGCGCGGGCTTTGGCGGCAGCGGTTAAGCGGGCTGCACGGCTTCGGCATAAGCCACAAGGAAATGATTTTCTGAAAATGTTTATATGTACAAACATACAAACATTTTGAAGATTCCCAAAATGACTTTTAAATTTGTTCTCCGGACAGGCGGTGTCATATTGCCTGACGGGAGGGCGGCAAGGCATCTTAAAAGCAGGAGATGCAATTGTTCATAAACGCTTGTCTACACGAAACAAACACCAGATGAAATTTTCGATTAATCATAAAAGTCCCGTCCCGCTGCACATACAGGCGGAAGAGCTCTTACGCAATATCATCAAGGACCCGCAGTATGTAAACGGAAAATTTCTTCCCAATGAAGTGGACCTGGCCAAACAGCTGGCCATTTCCCGGACTACTTTAAGACAGGCCCTGAACAAGCTGGTTTATGAAGGACTGCTCGTCAGGAAAAAAGGTATTGGCACCAAGGTGGCGGGAACTTCGGTGAGTTCGAAGTCCAATAACTGGCTCAGCTTTTCACAGGAGATGCAGGCCCGCGGCATTCCCATCCGGAACTTCGAGTTGCACATCAGCTGGGTCAGCCCGGAGGAGCAGGTGGCCAATTTTTTTGAGATCAGCACCGCCAAGAAGGTGCTGAAGCTGGAGCGGCTGAGGGGCAAGCCTGAGGGCCCTTTTGTCTATTTTGTTTCTTATTTCCATCCCCGGGTGGGGCTGACGGGGGACGAGGATTTCAAACGGCCGTTGTATGAGATCCTGGAAAACGATTATTCCGTCATTGCCAACCTTTCAAAGGAAGAGATCAGCGCCAAGACGGCCGATAAAAATATTGCCGCCAAGCTGGAGGTTACGCCGGGCGATCCTATACTTTTCAGGAAAAGATTTGTCTATGACCAGGGCGACCGCCCCATAGAATTCAATCTGGGTTATTACCGGGCAGACAGCTTTGTATATACCGTGGAAAGCAGGAGGGAATGACCCTCTTGCAGTAGTCGGGCCGGGCTCTTATTTCTTCATATCATCCCTGTACTTTTCCTGCAGCGCTTTTAAATGGATCTTGAGCGTTGCGATCACGTCCTTGTAGTGCGGGTCGTTATATACATTTTTCACTTCCGTCGGATCTTTCTTCAGGTCGTACAATTCCCAGGCATCTACAGGGTTGTAGAAATGGATCAGGGCATACCGGCGGGTGCGGATACCATAATGCGCCGTAAGGTTAAATGATTTTTCATAGTAGTGGTAATATATTTCATCCCTCCAGTCCTTTACCTTCTGCTTCATCAGCAGGGGCTTCATGGACTCGCCCTGCATATCTGCGGGCACCTTCAAGCCGGCCAGGTCCAGTAAGGTGGGCGCCAGGTCCAGGTTCAGCACAAATTCTTTCAGCCTGTTCCCGGGCCTGACCGCCTGGGGATAGCGGATCATCATGGGCGTCCGGAAGGCTTCTTCGTACATGAACCGCTTGTCGTACAGGCCGTGCTCACCCAGGTAGAATCCCTGGTCGGAAGTATATACCACGATCGTATTTTTGGCCAGCCCCGTTTCATCCAGGTATTTGAGCACCCGGCCGACATTGTCGTCTACCGACATGATACAGCGCAGATAATCCTCCAGATAGCGCTGGTATTGCCAGCGGGTTACCTCATCTTTCGTTTTTAACGTTTTAAAGATCTCATATTCCTTTTCATAGGCGCTGTCCCATACGGCCCTTTGTTCCAGGGAAAGACCGGCCAGCTCCTTCTGATACTCGCCCGGCGCCCAGCTGTTTATTTGTGTAACGGGGCAGGAATCGCAGGGTATCTTGCTGTCGTACCGTATATCCAGATCGTTTTTTACGCTGATGCTTTGACGCTGCAGGGCCGGCTTCCCGGTATAGTCTTCATAAAAGCTGGAAGGGAGGGGAAACTTTACGTCGTTGAATTTATCCAGGTATTGGAGCGGTGGCATGGCGTTGCGGTGCGGCGCTTTGTGATGCAGCATCAGGAAGAATGGTGCGTTTTTATGCTGATCGATCCAGTTTATGGCCAGATCGGTAATGATATCGGTTACATAACCTTTATAGATGGTGTCCTTGCCCATCTTGATAAAATGGGGGCTGTAATAATGTCCCTGGTCCGGAAGGATGTTCCAGTAATCAAACCCGGTTGGTGTGGTGAAAAGATGCCATTTGCCTACGATGGCCGTCTGATAGCCGTTTGCCCGGAATATCTTGGGGAGGGTCTGCTGTTTACCGTCGAAATAAGTTCCGTTATCCATCATGCCGTTGACATGCGAATATTTTCCTGTTAAAATCACGGCCCGGCTGGGGCTGCATATCGAGTTGGTCACAAAGGCGTTTTGCATGAGCGCGCCCTCCCTGGCGATACGGTCGATATTCGGCGTCCGGATAAACCTCGACCCGCAGGCGCTAATGGCCTGGTAGCCGTGATCGTCGGCCATAATAAATATGATGTTGGGCCGGTTGCCGGCTGCGGGTTGCTGCGCGGAAGATACGAGGGATAAGGACAGCAGTATACACAGTAAAGAAAGGCGTAGTTTCATGAAAACTTGACTTTTAGGAATTTAGGAAGGGCAAGTATACGGAAAAATAATGTATATACATCATAACATTTTTTGAAAGAGAAATCATTTCAGGTATCGGTTTGCAGGAACAGGCAGCCCGGAAAAAATCAAATTGTTTTGCGAAGAGCTCCGGAAGAGCAGACCCCATCGATAAATATTTCTATATTGATAATCAATTTGATAGTATTCTAATAAGAACCTGCCTTCCGGGATGATGATAAGCGGAGGCCCGGCGCCCGTAAAAATTTCTTAATTATTTGGATTGCTGGAAATAATTTGTATGTTTGTACATTATAACATGAATTTAACACTCCCGGTTGGATCGGAACAGGTTTTAAAGTGTTATCGCTGATGATATAACGTATACCCATATACTCCGATTAAGATTTGCAAAGGCAACGCTCCATGCAGTATTCCTTGCGTTCCTGCCGGCTTTGTTGCTTACTTCCCTGTGAACCGTCCCTATAGGTCTATAACCTACTAATATTTATTATGAGAATTTTTTCAAAAAAACACAGCACGAAAAGGCGGTCCGGATGCAGCAGTGTGCTGTCGTCTCTCGTTTTTCTGACGGTTCTTTTCACGTCGACCGCTGTTTTTGCCCAGCAGGCGCTTAGCGTGCGGGGTACGGTAACCGACGACAAAGGCGTTGCCTTGCCCGGCGTAAGCATCTCGGTCAAAGGAACCACCAACGGAACGCTGGCCGGCGCCGACGGGGCATTTTCAATCTCCGCAAAAGCAGGGGATACGCTTGTTTTCAGCATGGTGGGCTTTAGCCCTACCCACATAGCGGTCGCCGGTGAGGAGCCATTGAATGTGAGCCTGTCCTCAAGCTCCTCATCGCTGGATGAGGTGGTCGTGGTAGGGTATAATACCCAGAAAAAGGGATCGCTGACCACCGCGGTGTCGACGGTAAGTAATGCTGAGATCGTTACCACAAAAAACGAGAACGTGCTCAACACGCTGTCCGGCAAGATTCCCGGTCTACGGGTAGTGCAAAACAGCGCCGAGCCGGGCGACTTCAACAACTCCTTTGATATCCGCGGCATGGGAAGTCCCCTGCTGGTGGTAGACGGCGTGCCCCGGACAGATATCATGCGGATAGACCCGAACGATATCGAGAGCATCTCTGTGCTGAAAGACGCTTCGGCTGCCGTATATGGTGTGCGTGCCGCCAACGGCGTGATCCTGGTGACCACCAAAAAAGGGAAGAAGGGCGCGCTGGAACTTGACTATACCGGCTCTTACGGATGGCAGGTGCCGATCAGATTTCCGAAAACGGTAGGCGTGCTGGACTGGATGGCCCTGGTGAATGAGAAGAGCATGCATAATGTGAACGGCGGCCAGCTTACCTATACGGACGCCGATATGGAAGCTTACCGCAACGGCACCAAGCATGCAGATGACTGGTATGGCGCCGTGGTCCGGTCGTCCGCCCCCCAAACCCAGCATAACCTGAGCGCCAGCGGCGGCACCGAGCATACCACCTATTACATCAGCCTCGGGTATACCGGTCAGGATGGTATCCTGAAGAGCGGCGATCTCTTTTATAAACGCTACAGCCTCCGGTCCAACCTCAGTACCGACATATCCCGGAACCTGACCTTTGAGCTGAACCTGAGCGGGATCATGGATCAGAAGAACATGCCCTACAATGCCCCTTACTGGTCGTTCCGGAGCTTGTGGTATGTGCCGCCCACTACCTCCATTTATGCCAACGACAATCCGGCCTATCCGGGCATCGTGCCCGCCGTGGTATCGCCCTTCGCCCTGACCAATGCAGATATAAGCGGGTATCAGATACTGAACAGCAAGTGGCTGCAATCGTCCGCCAGCCTCAACTATAAAGTTCCCTTTGTGAAAGGCCTGAGCATAAAAGGACTGTATAGCTATGACTTTACCATGTCTACCAGCAAAAAGTTCATGAAGGCGTTCAACCTTTATTCCTATAATGCCAGCGCCGATACCTATCTTCCTTCTCCCCAGCAAAAGCCCGGCACCCTCAGAAGGGAATACTATGAATATCCTACGGACCTGGCGCAGCTGTCGCTCAACTATAACCGCACCTTTTCGGATGTTCATAATGTAAGCGCACTCTTGCTCTATGAAGCCAGCGACCGTCTGGCGGATAATTTTTACGCGCAGCGGGAATTGTCTATTCCGGTGGACCAGCTGCTGGCCGGTAACAGCCTTAACCAGCAGGGCAACATGTCCCCCAATACCTTATATAAATACGCCAATGCCGCTGTGGTAGGAACGTTTACTTATGATTATAAGTCCAAATACCTGGCGGATTTCCGGTTCCGGTACGACGGCTCCTCCCGGTTCGGTCCCAAAAAGCAGTGGGGTCTCTTCCCGGCAGGCTCGCTGGGATGGCGCGTTTCTGAAGAAGATTTCTGGAAAAGCTCGGTCTTGTCCTTTATCGACAATTTTAAGATAAGGGCATCGTATGGCGTTACGGGAGATGATAATGCATCCGCCTACCAGTTTGTAACGGGTTATACCTATCCGGCATCCGGATCGGCGACAGGACTTCCCGCAGGTGCAGTATTCGACGGCACCTTTGTAAACGCTTCCCAGAATAAAGGGATACCCAACCCGGATATCACCTGGTACACTGCAAAGATGTTTGATGGCGGTCTGGATCTCGAAGCCTGGGACGGGCTGATCGGTGTGACGTTCGATTATTTTATCCGCAACCGGTCGGGCTTGCTGGCCACTCAGCTGCTGACGCTGCCGGATGTGGTAGGCGCCGGCTTGCCGCAGGAGAACCTGAACGGCGACCGTACAAAGGGTTTTGATTTTGAGGTTTCCCATCGCAATCATATCGGGGCGTTCACCTATAACCTGCGGGGGACCTTCGGCTTTACCCGGACCATGAATACCACCCGGGTGCAGGCAAAGGCCGGTAACTCCTACCTGAACTGGCTGAACAGCGCCTACACCGCCAACCGGTATAATAATATCTATTGGGGCTATGGATCGGACGGGCAGTTCGAGAATTATAAAGCCATAGAGAACAGCGATATCTATGTCAACCGGAATACCGTCGTGGGCGACTATCGTTATGAGGACTGGAACGGCGACGGGCAGATCGGTCTGGACGACAGCCATCCGATCGCTACCACCGGCCTGCCGCTGATCACGTATGGTATCAGCGCCGGCGCTGCCTATAAAGGCTTTGATCTAAACCTGGTGTTCCAGGGAGCGGGCATGGTCAGCGCCAGTTACCTCGAGCAGCTGAATACCCCCCTCTGGGCAGGCGGCGGCGCACTGGAACAATTCCTGGACCGGTATCATCCGGCCGATCCCGCCGCCGATCCGTATGATCCCAACACCGCATGGATACCGGGCCATTTTGCCTATACCGGCACCGTGCCTTTTGTCAACACGCTTGAAAATCTCCAGAACGCCGCTTATCTGCGTCTGAAGAGCGTGGAGATCGGTTATACTCTTCCCCCCAAATATGTATCCCGTTTGGGGATAAAAAACCTGAGGGTATTCCTGAACGGATATAACCTGATCACTTTCACCCACCTTTTATACATGGACCCGGAGCATCCTTCTGCCACCTCGGCGATCGATCAGCAGTACGGTTATATCTATCCGCTTGACAGGATATTCCAGTTTGGCGTGAATGTCAAATTTTAAAACCCAAAGTCATGAAACCGAAGATATATTTATTACTGATTGCTTTTTGGGGTCTTGTCTCGGCCTGCAAGAAGAACCTGGACATACCGCCGATGAATGTCGTGGGAGATGATGACATTTTCTCCGATATCAGCGGTATCGACTCCTATATGGCGCGGATATACAGCGAGCTGCCGATCGAAGATTTCAAATGGTCGCCGAACAACGGCTTTAACGCCTATTACTATGGTTCGCCGGCTTCGGTGACCGGAGAGGCCATAAGCCGGGACCCGCAAAGCGCTACGGAAAATATCGATGCGTTCTGGGGAAATGCCTACCGGCTGATCCGGGAATGCAATTACTTTATGGAGACGCTGCCTTCCTACGCCGGTAATTTCAGCGATGCGCAGGTGAAGAACTGGTCTGCCGAGGCCCGCTTTGTCCGCGGGATGACCTATTTCGCCCTGGTAAAACGCTTTGGCGGCGTGCCGCTGGTAGACAGTGTGCTGACCCGGCCCGGGGAAAGCATTACCGATATTACCCAGAATATCGAAGAGCTTAAGATCCCCCGCGCTTCCGAAGAAGTCGTATATGATTTTATTGCCAGGGACCTCGACAGCGCCTATGCCAATTTACCCGAGACCAACCAGGCCGGCCGGGCCAACCGCTATGCAGCGGCGGCCTTCAAGTCGAGGGCTATGCTTTTCGCCGGCTCCATCGCCAAATACAATTCCGTCAGTCTGGTATCCGGCTCAGCGCGTCTTTGCGGCATACCGGCAGAAAAGGCAGTAAGCTACTTCAAGGCCAGCTATGATGCTGCCGGACTGCTTGACGGTAAGTACAGCCTTTACATGAAAAGCTGGGCGGAAGGCGACAAAGACGCGCAGTATACCAACTTTGTCAACCTCTTTACCGATGCATCGAGCCCGGAGAATATCTTTATACGGCGATACAAATATCCCGATGCGGCCCACTGGTACGACGTCAACAATGTACCCCGGCAGATATCCCCGAACGTTTCTTCGGAAACCTGTCCTACGCTCGATTTTGTCGAGATGTTCGAAGGACTTCCCAAAAATCCCGACGGTACCCTCATGACGGTAGGGGCAGACGGTAAATATATCCTGTACAACAATACCATGGATTTGTTTGCCAATGCCGAACCGCGTTTACGCGCAACCGTTATTTTCCCGGGGGACGCATTCAGCGGACAGAACATAGAGGTCCGCCGCGGGATCTATACCGGCAGCGCCGCCGGCGGGATCGGCAAGCTTATCCCTTTCGGATCCACCAATGCTTATCCGACAGCTGATCTTCTGTCGTCCGCTTCCGATGTGCAGACGCCCTATACCTTACCGGACGGAACAAAGATGAACCCGGCCGGTCTCAGCGGGGTGTTTACCAACTATAACGGCACGGCCGGTTGCATTTCCGGTTTCCTGGTCAGAAAGTATCTGGTCCCCAACAAGCCGGCTTCGGAAATGCAGAACAATCATTCCGAGCAGAGCTGGATCGAAATGCGTTATGCCGAGGTGTTGCTAAACCGTGCGGAAGCGGCTTATGAGCTGGCCAGCGCAGGACAGTCGGGCCCTTATATGGCGGATGCCTTAAGCATTATCAACCGGATCAGGAAGCGGGCCGGGGCCAGCGAGCTTACCGCGCTCAGCGGCATTGACGATATCTGGACGGAGCGCAGAAAAGAGCTTGCCTTTGAAAACAAGACCTGGTGGGATATGAAAAGATGGAGGATCAGTGACAAGGAACAGAACGGAACCATTTACCGCGTGCTGATGCCTTTCTATTCCTCGGAGGCCGGTCAGTATTTCTTCGACCCGAGATTTGATGAAAGGAATACACGCTACACTTTTGATCCGAGATGGTATTATGCAAAAATTCCTGACGCAGCCATTGCCAAGAGTGCAAACTTAGTTCAAAATCCAGGTTATTAATACTTACTGAATATGAAACGGAGATTATATTATATGTCCCTGATCCTGGCTGTCTTAGCAGCAGGTTCCTGTAAAAAATTGGATAACTATGACGGTCCTACAGAGACGTTGACGGGCAATATCCTCGACGCCAACACCGGGAAGAATGTGCAAAGCGAAGTGTCCGGCGATAACGGTAACGGCACCCGGATCAAGCTGCTGGAGATCAGCTGGAGCGATAACCCCACACCCCTCTACCTTGCCTGTAAAGAGGACGGCACCTATAGCAACAAAAGGGTGTTTGCGGCTACCTACAAGATGTCGGCAGAGGGTGCGTTTGTGCCGATGGTACAGGGAGATGACGACAAAAGCAAGACCGTTGAGGTAAAAGGCGGCGTTACAAACGTAGATTTTGAGGTGGAGCCTTTTCTCGAGGTGGAGTGGGTCGGTGATCCCGTCCTGAATGCTGACAGCACCGTCAGCGCCCGGGTAAAGATCACCCGGGGGACCAAAAATCCGGGTTTTCAGCAGGAGATAACCGATCTGTGGCTTTTTGTAAGCCCTACCCAGTACTGCGGCAACAACAATTATGATAACCGTTACTCCGCCCACGTGGTATATAGCGGTACGGCAGGCGATAGCATCCTCGGACAAACCATTACGCTGAAGACCATTGGCGGTGCTTTGCCGTCAAAAAGAGACTGGTATTTCAGAATTGGCGCGAGAATCAACTACGGGCTGAAACAATACAATTATAATGAGGCCCGCATGATAGCCGTACCTTAAAATGCAGCTGAATGATCGACAGGATAGTATTTATTTTATCAATGATGGTTGTTTTGACCGGCAGCGTATCGGCTTTCCCGGTAAATCAGCCGTCTCCTTCATTTTTTGAATGTAAAGTCCGGCCTTATTATAAATACCGCCACGACGGTAAGGCCGGCCGGGCGGTTACGCTTGTCTTTAAGGGGTCGAAGCTATACGGCCCCGCCACTATCCGCGTGTCCTGCGATTCCGTTACAGAGGAAACGTCGGTCAACGAGCCGGAAGGAGCTGGGGAGGTTGAGGTGCTGTTACCCGCAGGCGCAGGAGTGGACAAGCCCTGTCAGGTACGCATTGCTGTTATTGCGCCCCGGACGGCCCTGTACAGGTCGGTAATCGTTCCGCCGCAGCGTCAGTGGACCGTTTACATCTACCCGCATTCGCATGTGGATATAGGCTATACGAATACGCAGGAGTTTGTCCGGAAGCTGCATATGCGGAATATCGATGTGGCTATCGGGCTTGCGCAAAAGACGCAACACTATCCTGAAGGATCAAGATTCGTCTGGAACCCAGAAGCCAGCTGGGTAACGGAGCAGTATCTGAAAAGCGCTTCCCCTGAAAAACGGAAGCGGTTCATCGAAGCCGTAAAGAAGGGCTGGATATGCCTGGACGGCGATTATGCCAACCTGAATACGAGCGCATGCTCGGATGAGGAGCTGCTCAGGTTGTTTCATGAGTCCAATAAGATCCAGGCCGTTACGGGGGTGCCGATAAAAACGATGGTGCAGATGGACGTAGCCGGCGCATCCTGGGGAATAACGCAGGCTGCATATCAGAATGGAATACGGGGTTTTCTTTGTTTCCCCAACATCGGTACCATCAGACGGCCGTGGGAGCATCAGCCTTTTTACTGGGTAGCCCCCGACGGAAAATCAAAGATATTTTTCCTGCAGGCGTTGCCTTACGGATTCGGTTATAATATAAAGGGATCAAAAATCGGTCTTTATAAGATCCAGGGGAATGACTCCACGTTGGACCGCATCCGGACAGACAGTCCGCTGGTCAATTTTATCGATCCGCTGATCTTTGAAGAAACCGCTAAGCTGGAGGCGGCCGGATCGCCCTACAGCCTCTTCGTGATGCCCTGGTCACTCGCCGATAATTCCCTGATCGATGCCGACCTGCCGGATGCCGTTCGCTTATGGAATGAAAAATATGCCTATCCGAAACTGATCATCGCCGGCGCACAGCATATTATGGACGACTTTGAGCGCCGTTATCAGGATATTATCCCGGAGATAAAGGGAGATTATACCGAATACTGGACCGATGGACTGGGATCGGATGCGCGGCGGATCGGCCTGTACCGGCATGCGAAGGAAAATCTGGTACAGGCGGAGACCGCATGGTCCATGCTGAATGATAAAAAGCCGGCTCCCTGCGGATTGATCGACAGCGCCTGGAAAGATTGTCTGCTGGGCGCCGAGCATACCTGGGGGTACCAGGACCCCAAGGCGCCGCTGGCCAAACAGATCGAGCAGACCAAAGCCGGTTATTTTGAAAATGCATTTAAGCTTGGCGAGCAACTTTTAGATAAGACATTCCGGCCCATCGAGGTTGCCGGAAGCAATAAAATAGCGGTTGTGAATACCCTGTCGTGGGACCGGGACGGCCTGGTTACCCTCTCGGCAGACCAGTCGGCGGGGGGCGACCGGGTATTGGATGAAAAAGGTAAAGCCGTGCCCTCGCAAAGACTTTCGACCGGCGAGCTGGTTTTTCTGGCCAAACAGGTGCCGGCGCTGGGCACGGCGCGCTATACGGTTGAAAAGGGGAAGCCTGCGGTGCGCAAAGGCTGCACGGTGAAGAACAATGTGCTTTCCAACGGCATACTGTCGGTAACGATCGACCCGCAGACCGGTGATATATCGGGCATACGGAACCTGAAAACCGGCCGGGAATATGTAGACAAGCAATCGGAGTACCGGATAAACGGCTATTATTATTCCCGGAGCCGGGACAGCACGGGCAGGATATATTCTCCGACCCATGTTGCGGTGAAGGTTAAGGAAAATGGCCCCCTGGTGGCCTCCGTAGTAGTGGAGTCGGAAGCCGAAGGCTGCAACTGGCTGCGCAGGGAGGTAAAGCTGGTGCTGGATCAGCCCTGGGTGGACATCGACAATTCCCTGGACAAGATAAGCACCCGCGTAAAAGAGGATATCAATTTTGGCTTTGCCTTCAATGTGCCCGGCGGCACGACGCGTCTGGATATACCCTGGGGCGTCATGATCCCCGAATACGATCAGTTGCCCGGGGGCAATCGCAACTGGCTCACCTTTCAGCGCTGGGTAGATATTTCCAACAAGAACGCCGGCGTTACGTGGACGTCCATCGAAGCTCCCCTGATTGAGCTGGGTGGCATGACTGCCAGCCATCTCCTGGGCGGCGCTTACGGACACCGCAACTGGTATAAGACCCTCACCGCCACCCAGCCGCTGTTTTCCTGGGTGCTCAACAACCACTGGGGTACTAATTTTCCCCTGGAGCAGGGTGGCGTCATGCATTTTCATTACGGCATATTGCCGCACGGCGCTTATGATCCCGTTGCAGCCAATCGCTTCGGCCTGGAGCAGAACCGTCCTTTGCTCGCCGTTCCGGTTGGGGAGAAGCCCGCGGCCGGTCCCCGGGTGAAGATCGGCAATCCCCGCGTGTTTATTTCGGTGCTAAAGCAAAGCGACGACGGCAAGGGCATGATCCTGCGGTTGCGTTCCGTTTCGGACAAGCCTGAGAAGGCGTTGCTGAGCTGGCCGGGGGGTGAGCCCCGCGAGATCTATTCCTGCCTGGCTGATGAAAAGCCCGGTTCCGAAGTGAAGGGCGACCGGACCCTATTGCCTTACGGGACGGTCAGCTATTATTTAAAATGGTGACTGTTTGGTGTTGAAAGATTCGGCGAACGTCTGCGATATTATTTGGCAAATACCAAAAAATGTAATTACTTTGTGATTACAAAAGAAGTTTTGAAATGGAACTTTCAGTCATTCCCATTGGGAATTCAAAGGGCATAAGGCTGACAAAAGCCTTATTAGAAAGATATAACATTACAGATAAAGTTGAGCTTGTGCTTGAGAAGGGCTATATTATTCTAAAATCAAAAAGAGCTCCGCGGGAAGGATGGGGAAAAGCATTTAAAAGAATGCATGAAAATGGAGAGGATGCGTTGCTGGTTGATGATATCCTTGAGGATGAAAATCTCGAAGAATGGAGCTAAGACAATATCAGATTGTTTTGGTAAACCTTGACCCTACTGTAGGTGCTGAAATAAGGAAGACCCGGCCTTGCGTTATCCTTTCTCCAAATGAAATGAATGCTTTTTTGCAGACGATCGTTATTGCGCCAATGACGAGTAGTTCGAAATCCTATCCTACCCGGGTAAAGACATATCATCATAAGCAAATTGGATGGATTGTCCTGGACCAGATTAGAACTATTGATAGACGCAGAATCCACAAGGTATTGGATAATCTGAGTGATAAAGAAATAAATGAAGTCAAATTAATTATCAAAGAAACCTACGTGGACTGATTACATGGAGCAAAATATCTAAGAAGCTTGAAAGATATGTCATGGCAGAAATAGATCCAATAATAGCAGTAAAAGATGTCGAAGCCAGTTCCAAGTGGTATCAATCCTTACTGAATTGCAGAAGCATGCACGGCGGAAAGGAATTTGATATACTGGTTGCTGAAAACGATGAGATTTTAATCTGCCTTCATCAATGGGGAGCGCACGAGCATCCGACCATGGCCGATCCCCGCATCACGCCCGGAAACGGGCTGATCCTTTACTTCCGCACCGAAAATATGGAAGCCATACGGCAGAATGCCGAAAAGCTGGGCTGGCCGGTTGAAGAAGAGATCCATCTAAATCCGAATTCCACAAAAAGGGAATTTTCACTCCGGGATCCGGACGGCTATTATCTGACCATCACAGCATTTCACCGGTATGAAGGTTAAGCCGGCCCCCATTCCGACGCCTGCTGCAATATCGTCCCGTTCTAATCATAGGAGGCCTATGCTAATTACTGTGAGCAGCCCTTTGCTGTAATACGTCCCGCATATCATCCATGTCTATCCTCGTCACCTTGATATGGCCTTTATTAATATTTGTCCGATATTTCATTCATTTTCCCTAATTTTGTATGAAATATCAGACATTGAGGAGCAAAAAAACCATATTATTACCCTCTGCAGAGAAAATCCTCAGCACCTTCGGCGAGAATATCCGGCTGGCCCGCCGTCGACGCCGGCTATCCCTGCAACAGGTAGCGGAGCGGGCGGACATCGCGCGTTCTACCTTGGGGTTGATTGAAAAGGGGACTCCGGGGGTAGCCATGAGCGCCTACCTGCAGGTGCTCTTTGTGCTTGGCCTGGAAAAGGACCTGTTACGGGTGGCGGCGGATGACCCGCTGGGTCATAAGCTGCAGGATGCAGGGTTGCTTTCGGAGGGAAGAAAATAAGCTATGGCAAAGCAGGCGGGACATAACAAGCAGATCTGGGTTTATGCGGACTGGCTTGACTTAGGCAGCTTGATGTTTATGGGCATGCTGAAGACGGAACAGGTTCGGGGCAAAGAGATTTTTTCTTTTTCTTATGGTAAAGGATGGTTGGATAAAGGGCCGGCGTTGTTAGTATTGGATCCTGATCTTGGATTATATGGGGGTCCGCAGTACAGCCGGGACGACAAACCGAATTTCGGACTGTTCCTGGATTCCTCACCGGATCGTTGGGGCAGGGTGTTGATGGAGCGCCGGGAAGCGTTGACAGCAAGACAGGAAGCCCGGAAGCCACGGGCGCTGATGGAAAGCGATTATCTGCTGGGCGTATTTGACCGCTATAGGATGGGAGGACTGAGGTTCAGATTGGCAGAGGGTGGCCCTTTTCTTGACGACAATGATAGGGCGGCCGCTCCGCCGATGACGAGTTTGCGGACTTTGGAGGAGGCCAGTCTACAACTGGAAAACGAAGATGCGCCAGACAGTCCGCAGTTTTCCCAATGGTTGAATTTGCTGATGTCGCCGGGTTCTTCGCTGGGCGGCGCCAGGCCCAAAGCCAGTGTTGCAGACCCTGCAGGTGAGCTCTGGATAGCTAAATTTCCAAGCAAAAACGACAGCCACGATATGGGAGCATGGGAAATGATAATAAACGAACTGGCGGTTCGATCGGGGCTGAATATCGCAGAAGGATATGCCCGCCGGTTCACCCAAAACCATCATACTTTCCTTACCAAGCGATTTGATCGCCGCGGGGAAGACAGAATTCATTTTGCTTCCGCAATGACATTGCTGGGTTATAATGACGGAGCAGATGCAATGTCCGGTGCCTCTTACCTGCACCTTGCCGAGTTTATCATGCGAAATGGAGCCGGGCCGGATGCAGACCTGGAAGAATTGTGGCGGCGGATCGTATTTAATATTTATGTCAGCAACAGTGATGATCACCTGCGTAATCACGGCTTTCTGCTAACATCAAAAGGGTGGAAATTGTCGCCGGCTTTTGATATCAATCCCGTTCCGTTATCCGCCGGCCTGAGTCTGAACATTTCGGAGCACAGCAACGCCCTCGATCCCGATCTGGCCCGGGACGTGGCTGAGAAATTCCGGATCAGAGAAAAAAAACGGGAGGTTATCATAGATAAGATCGACAAAGCCGTAAAGCATTGGCGGAAGATCGCGGAGGGTATGGGTATTGCGAGAAATGAGATACAGCGGATGGAAGATGCTTTTTTAGTTGGTTGACGCGATCCTTTTACGAAGCCTCTTGAATTGTCGATCGTAGCTATAGTTAGCACAATACCCATGCCCAGGCTATTAATTATACTGACTTTAGGACTTCAAATCGCTTTGGCTTTCATAGCGACGTTTTGTATTTATATGATTTTTGCGCTGCTTGACAACGACCTTGGTATTGACGGTTTGTTCGGCCTGTTTATTTTTCAGCCGGTAATCGCAATTTTCATTTCGGGGTTCACCATTTTGGTTTGTCTGCTTATTGGACTTCCTATTCGGCTAAATCGCAGAATAAATTATTGGTGGGTATCGAATTATTATATGTAAACTCCAGGTATTTCCATCAGGATTGGTAATGGTTGCGAAATTTCCAGAAGGGGCGTCTGTCATTCCTTTTTTAGTTGGGAGCCTGGGATTAAGCCTTCCGGGATTAAACTGATTTGTGTCAATACACCTAATCTGTCGCCTTGTAGCCAGGCATTGGTAACTTTTCCGTCTTTTAGCTGATATATGACAATTGCATTGTCTGTTACCTTTTTATTGCTTGCAGGAATACCCCTGAATGGAGCAGTATTTGTTCCATTCCAATGCCACCGTACTATAATTTTGTCGCCTTCGGAAACCATATCTTCAATCGTCCACTCTATATCGGGAAACCCGGCAATAACGGACAATACCGTACTTGAAAATCCTGCAACACCTTTAACGCCTCCAATGCCTACATAATCAGGCGAAATTACATCGTTAAGAAGTTCAATTTTCCTGTTGTTTAAAATATTCTCATAAAGATTGCGGATTATTTCTTTATTGGTAGTTTCGGGTCGTGGTTGCGTTTCTCTGACTTCTACCGTGCCACCTTGATTAAGAATTGGACATTGTTGTGCCAGTTTTGTTGCTTGTTCAATATCTGTTGCTTTGACGATAATATTGCTGATAACTTTGGTGTTGTTGGAAACTATAGATTTCTTTGCAACATTTCTATCTTTTCCTGTTACCACATATCCATCGGTTGGAGCAATAAAGCTGGTTACAAAAATTCCGTCCGCTTTCCATTGGTCGGTAAGTGTTGTCCATTGTGTCCTCACAGCTTGTGCTTGTGTAGGTCCATAACCAATCGGCAGGCGAATTAATAAGATGTATTCTTTCATTTTTTCTGTTTTAATTAATTCTTTTTTTTGAGAAAATGCAACTATGCTCAAAAGCAATATTGTAAAAAGGGGAAACCCTTTTCTTGCTTTGTGCCGCATAAGAATGATTTTAAATGCTTCACACTGCAAAATTGATGATTTGCAGTTTTGGAAACTTGTAAAAAATCATTGATTTACCAGAAAGAGGCAGATTTGAAGAAATCGGTTGGCGCTTGTCCTGTAAAAATTTTGAAGTCTTTATTGAAATGCGGCTGGTCGTAATATCCGTTTTCAAAGGCAACGTCAAGAAGGGGAGTATCTATTTTACTTTGACGGATAACAGCATTCATTTTGACGATGTACGAAAACTGCTTGGGGGTTGCTCCCGTTCTCTTTCTGAATCGTTTTTCAAAAGCGTCCTGACTGATATATAGGTCGTTCGCTAATTCTTTTATCCTGATATTGCCTTTTGCCGAATAAATTTTTGCAATAGCTTCCGATACGAGCTTGTCAGGATTATGGTGAATAATTTTGGAAAACAAAAACTCCTCTACAACGGTAATCTTTGATGCAAGGCTTTCGCTTTCTGCTAAACGTTCTTCTACCAGAGAAATTTCCAACGATGAAAAAAAGTTGTCTAATGAAATACTCTGCTCAAACAGTTCGTGAAGCGGTTGTTTAAAAAATACCGAGGCTCCTGTTTCTTTGAATAATACGATAATGGCTGCCGAGTGGGGAGCATAATTGATAAGTCTGACGGATTTTTTTAGTCCTGAAAAAGCTACAGTTGGTAAGACGGTTTTGTTATTGTCATTAAGATATGAAATTTGTCCCCGGATACGGAATGCCAAAGCGAATGAAGTGCCTGGCAAAACCCTATTCGTTATTTCACCCTGGCTTTCAATAACAGCGTAAGCTTTAACGAATGGCTTTAGCTGCTCTGTTGGTATATAAGTTTCAAATCTCATTCGGTAGTTCGGTCATTCTATATTTCTGTTTTATGTTTGTCTTGTCTGATAAAAGTAATGTCGGCGTTTAGTCTTACTGACAATGGTCAAGGCATATAAAATTCCAAAACTTTTAGCTGAACACAAAGGTAACAAAAAGGGGCAACCTGCCGTTTAGCCTGTTGCCAAGTGCCGTCAGGAAATGAATTGATAACAGTTTTCAAGCTATTATAACAAGTATGTTGAAAATATCATCTGGAAAAACATGAAACGAACCACGCGAATAATTCCATTCATTATATAAAGATAAGCGACAATCGGCCCTTGTTCATCCCTTTGATGATCCATCACATGCGGCTTATCGCTTATGTAATCCAGGGATCATGGGTCGCATCACTTCCCGCATCAACATCCTGTTTTTGTATATTGCTTATTTAGCGCAAAAACAAAAGAGGCATTCCAGAATTAGGGCTGGATTTTGCCTCTTTTGCAACTTCGGTAGCCCCGCCAAGAATCGAACTTGGATCTAAAGTTTAGGAAACTTCTATTCTATCCATTGAACTACGGGGCCGGGAGCGCCGCAAGGCGGCGCCGGGCTGCAAAAATACTATTTCCTGCGGGGAAAAGAAGCGGAGACCGGCCGACGGTCACAAAACATTTTTTATTGCCGGAAGATTGCGTTGATCCGGGCTATTACCGGGTGACTGCGATCCTGCCAGCGTTAACGGCCTGGAAAGGCTGTCCGGGCAACATTGG
This sequence comes from Compostibacter hankyongensis, assembly GCF_039541075.1. NCBI lineage: Bacteria > Pseudomonadati > Bacteroidota > Chitinophagia > Chitinophagales > Chitinophagaceae > Compostibacter > Compostibacter hankyongensis. Next base: position 704,561 of record NZ_BAABFN010000001.1, read on the forward strand.
CGGAATGATACATCTCCTCGATCTCAGCGGCAAACTTCTCCTGTATGATCTTCCGCTTTGGCTTCAGGGTCGGGGTCAGCTCCCCGCTTTCCACCGACCAGGGCCGTGGAAGCAGGGTGAATTTCTTGATCTGCTCTACCGGCCCGAACTGCGGGTTGTACCGGGCGATGATCTCCTCGTAAAGACGGAGCACTTCGGGCTGCTGTACCAGGTCTTCAAGGGCCGCGGCCATATCCCCGGGCGTAGCGGTGGCGGCCACCGCTGAAGGCGCTGCTCCGGTATGGTCGCCCGTCGCCGGCTTTGAGGAATATGCCGCTCCGTCGTGTCCATTGGGGAGATCGCCGCCGTCTTCGTCCGGGACGCCGTCGCGCTGCTGCCGGTACCAGGCCTCCAGCAGGGTGAAGGCCGGCACCACCAGTGCGGCGGTGAACTTGCGGTCGGCTCCCACTACCATGATCTGCTCGATAAAGGGCGATTCCATCATCTTGTTTTCCACCGGCTGAGGGGCCACATATTTGCCGCCGGAGGTTTTGAAAAGGGCCTTCTTCCGGTCGGTAAGCTGCAGGAAACGTCCCTCCGTAAAACTGCCTACGTCGCCGGTATACAGCCATCCGTCGCGGATAGCCTCGGCGGTGAGATCGGGCCGGCGGTAATACCCCGGCGTTACGCCCGGTCCTTTACAGCAGATTTCCCCGTCTTCCGCAATCCTTACCTCCACGCCGTCGATGACGGGGCCAACAGTGCCGAATCTACGCGCTTCGGGTTCTGCCCGGTTGACGCTGATAACAGGAGCCGTTTCGGTAAGCCCGTAGCCTTCCAGCACCGTGATGCCTGCGGCGGTGAAGAGCTTCAGCAGCCGGAGCTGACAGGCGGCCGAGCCGGAAACGATCACCTCTACTGTCCCGCCGAGGGCCGCCTTCCATTTGCTGAAGACCAGCCGTCGCGCGAGGTAAAGCTGAATGCGGTAAGAGAGTCCCGGCGGAGGCTGCAGCGCATAGCGTTTCCCGATCGCCAGCGCGCGGAAAAAGAGGATTCTTTTCAAGCCCTTCAGGGTCTCTCCTTTGGCCAGTATCTTTTCGTATACCTTTTCCAGCAGCCGGGGTACCGTAGTGAAGATGTGGGGGCGTACCGTGCGAAGGTCTTCCGCCAGGTTTTCCGTTCCCGCGGCATAATAAACGGATACGCCGCCGTAAATATACAGGTAGGTGATCATCCGCTCAAAAACATGGTTCAGCGGCAGAAAGCTGAGCGCACGGGAGCCGGGACCGCAAGGAAGGTAATGAATACAGGTCAGCACGTTGCTGACGATATTGCCGTGGGTCAGCATCACGCCCTTGGGCTCCCCTGTAGTGCCGGAGGTATAGATAATGGTGGCCAGGTGGTCCGGACGGATGCTGTCACGGATTTCCCCGACCCGGCGGTGGTCTGCCTCCGTGATCCCGGAAAGCAGGGTATCCCAGGCCGCTGCGCCCGGTACGGCGGAAAGGGTGAAGAGCTGTTCCAGGGCAGGCAGGCGGGGTTGGAGGTTTTTGATTTTTTCATACAAGTCCGCATTGCCGGCAAAGGCCATTTTTACCCCGGCATCGCGCAGCACCAGCTCGAGCTCTGCCTCGCTGATGTTAGGGTACACGGGCACCAGTATGGCCCCGATCTGCTGGCAGGCCAGGTCGAGCAGAACCCATTCGGGACAGTTCCAGGAAAGCACGGCCACCTTATCCTGCGATTCGGGCGTCAGCCTCCGCCCGCTGATGCCGCTCTTCAGCAAGCCGGCCGCCAGCTCCCGGCTGATGAGGATCACCTCGCCGGAGGCATACCCGGTCTGCTTTCCCGCACAGGTACTTCCCAGCATAACGGTCTGGGGAAAGCGGCGGTTTTGCGCTTCCGCAAGGTCGAACAGCCGGCTGGGGGTGGTGTGCATACGTGCAGGATTGTTTTCCGGAAACAATAAGGGCTAAAAATAATAAAAGTCCCGCCATGGCGGGACTTCGGTCCAAAAGATTTCAGCAGTTTAAGTTTTCGGCAGAACGGGAGATCAGCCTTCCCTTTCCTGCAGGTATTTTACATATCCTTTGTCGGAATTATTCCGGTTGCTGTCAAAAAAAGTATTGCAGAAATGGCCCAGCACAAAGATGAACCAGCTGCCGGTAAACCAGGCTTCCCAGGGATAGGCCCCCCCATGCAGGGCTTTGTTGGACACGTAGTAATGCGTCCAGAGAATGGCCATGGCAATGAGATAAATGGCCAGGTGAATAAAAAAAACGCCCTTTGAGGGATGTTTATAAGCCGTTTCTTCCATGTTGCATTTGTTTATACTGCCGCAAAGTTAATTGTTTTGCGGTTAAAAAAGTCACGAAAAATCGTTCCGGTGCGATCATTTTGCGACCGTCAGGTATTGTTGTCGGCCTCGTAATCGATTTTTTCATTCTGGTAAAACTCACCGGCCCGGGGTTGCAGGGAATTCTCCTGCAGGTATTTCATCAGCCTGTCGTATTCGGCCTTGTGCAGGCCGGTCCAGGTTCTGTAAGCTGCCTGGTTGGCGGCGGGACCGAATATCCATTGGTTATAGGCTTCAAAAAGCCCGTCTTTCAGCAGCTGGCGCTGGAAATCAAACAGGGCATAAGGATAATAAAGGCTGTAGAAGCGGGTCCAGTCGAGGATAAACCGGGTTCTCAGCATGATCAGCGTTTCCGGAGTAATGCCGCGGGTGATCACCGTAGCCGACTTGGCCAGCGTGTTCAGGATGGCTTTCCGGAAGCTGAGGGCTTCGCCGGATGGTTGCTGGCCGGCAGCAGCGTCGCCGGAGGCGTTTTGCAGCGGCGGCAGCTCCACGCTCAGCGCATCGGGATTGTTGAACAGGTATTTATAGGATTCCAGGAGGATGCCCCGCATTTCAGCCGTCCGGGTGGACATCCGTTCCAGGTTGATAAAGATCTCTCCGTAGATGATGGCCCAGAACTTGTCTTTGCTGTAATAATAGGTGCGGGCGGCATTGTAATAGTTGCCCGGGTAACTGGGGGCTACCCGGATGCCTTTGGTCCAGCAGCGCAGCGCATCGGTATAGTTCTGCTCATTGAAGTAAAGCAGTCCCAGCTCGTTATTCAGCTCCCCGCTGTTGGGAAATTTCCGTAATCCCCGTTTGTAATTACGTTCGGCTTTTTTGCTGTCGCGTTGCGCCTGATAGATATTTCCGGCGATCTGATAGGTCTGCACATCGGCGTCGTCGCGGCCGAGCAGCTCGCGGATCAGCTGATCGGCACGGCCCAGGTCCCGCCGCAGGAAATAGGTAAAGGCCAGCTGTTTGCGATACTCCAGGTTCTGCGGGTCCTGCTCGATGGCCCTGTTCAGCACCAGTATGGCATTGGAATAATCCCCGTTGCTGATGAATTTCCGGGCGGTGGCAAACAGTTCGTCCGCACCGTTGCTTCCCCCGGTATAAGTTCCTGTCTGGGCAGACAGGGACAGGCTGATCATCATCGTGAACAAAACCGTGCAGCCGGCTTTTTCCCAGCGGTAAAAACGCATAACCCTCGTTGGATTTAGCTGTAAATGTAGTAAAAAATAAGTGCTTCCCCTGCAGCAAGGATGATGCCGGATGCTTTATTTTACCCATATCTTGATATTTATTTACGTTTAATCCCTTAACTTTGTGAGCAAAACCATATTTTATGAAAAAGCTCCTTACTGTTCTTATCTGTGCCGGCATCCTGGGTATGGCCGGCGTGACTCATGCACAAACCCAGAAGGGTAATTTGATGATCGGCTCGCAGCTGGCTAATATCGGCGGTGTTTTCCAAAATAACAGCAACGAATTTGATTTCAGCATTACGCCGAGCATCGCCTATTTCATCCATGACAACCTGGCTTTGGGCGGCATGCTGAACCTGGGTCTGGAGGCGCCGAAAGGAGCTCCGACTACTTTTACCTATGGCATCGGTCCCTGGGCGAGGTATTATTTTGCCACCCCGGAGGAGCTGGATTTCTCCAAGCATGCGGCCTTCTTCCTGGACGGCTTTGTCGGTTTCCAGGGGGAAAACCACAGCAAGGGCGGGGGCAGCACCAACGGCCTGGGCATAAAGGTAGGCCCCGGTGTTTCCTATTTCATTACGCCTAACGTAGCCCTGGACGCTGCGCTGGATTACAACGTGGTGATCGGGTTTGGAAATGCTACTACGGTAAACCGGCTGGCCATCAATCTGGGCTTCCAGATATTCCTGCCGACCGGCAAGCTGAAAGAGCGCTATCACGAAGAAACCAATCAGTAGCCGCAGCGCTATGCTGCGAAGCCGGCGATAACCGCTTTCTTATCATCAACAGCCCCGTTTTGCCCTAAGGCAAAACGGGGCTGTCGTATATACGCGTCTGTTATTGTCCGTATGCTGAATGCCGGCCCGTCGGGTGCTTCGTCGGAATACGACGCCGGCCAGAGGGGTGACCCTGGCGGGTTTTTTATGCCGGCCGTATGAGGTGGGTCAGAAGCCCGTCGCGGAGCTTGGGCTCGAACCAGGTAGATTTCGGAGGCATCACCTGACCGCTGTCGGCGATGTCGAACAGCTGCCGGATGGTGACCGGATGCAGGGCAAAAGCTACCTGCATTTCACCGCTGTTCACCCTTTTTACCAGCTCCCCGAGTCCCCGGATGCCCCCGACGAAATCGATACGGGTATCCGTGCGCGGGTCTTTGATGCCCAGCAGCTTGTCCAGCACATTTTTTTGCAGGATGGATACGTCGAGGATGCCGACAGGATCGGTTTCATAGGTGCCTTCATGAGCCAGCAGGCGGTACCAGCGGCCGGAGAGGTACATCCCGAATTCGTGCAGCATGGCCGGCTTCACCGGGGTGTGCCCTGTATCGGTGACGCCGAAGCTGTATTCCAGACCGGACAGGAATTCCTGCGGAGTAAGACCGTTCAGGTCTTTTACCAGGCGATTGTAGTCCAGTATGGTAAGATCGCCTGCAGGAAACAGGGTGGTCAGGAAATATTGCGCTGCCTCATCCCCGGGGTCGGGGTCCTGTTCCTGCACCTTTGCCGCGGAAGCCGCACGGTGATGCCCGTCGGCAATATAGGTAAAGGGTACCTTTTCGGTAAACAGCCGGGTGATATGGTCTATGGTTTCCGTATCGTCCACCACCCACAGGGTATGCCGGATCCCGTCTTCTGCCGTGAAATCGTATTCGGGCGCATGCGCGGCCTTCCACTGCTCGGTAAGGGTGCTGAGCTCATACACATCATTATAGGCCAGAAAGACGTTCCCGGTCTGCGCGCCGGTGCTTCGGATATGGTTGATGCGGTCCTGCTCTTTCTCAGGACGGGTGAACTCGTGCTTTTTGATAATACCGTTGTGATAATCGCTGATAGCCGACACCGCTACGAGTCCTGTCTGGATATGCTCCTCTCCGGCTTCTCCCAGCGGCATCACCAGCTTATAGATGTAATAACAGGGCTTTCCCTCCCGGATGAGAGTGCCTGCGGCGATGAATTTCCGCAGGTTATCGGCGGCTTTTTCATAAACGTCGGAACCGTGGATATCGGAACCTTCGGGCAGGTCGATCTCCGACTTGGAGATATGATAAAACGAGTAAGGGTTATCTGCGGCTTCTGCGCGGGCCTCTGCGCTGTTGAGCACATCGTAAGGCCGGGAAGCGACCTGTGCCGCCAGGTTTTTTACCGGGCGTAATGCGTTGAAGGGGCGGATAATAGCCATAAGCGTCGGTTAGGTTTGTTCTTAAAAAGGCATAAGGGAATGGCTGCTCCTGAGCGGCGGCGGCAGGGCTCAGCCTTCGCCGTGCTGCCGGGCAAACTCGCGCATGGCTTCTACCAGCACCTGCACACTTTCTTCCGGCATCGCATTGTACAACGATGCCCTGAAGCCTCCCGAGCTCCGGTGGCCTTTTATGCCCACGATATTTTCTTTTTTACAAAAATCCAGGAAAGGCGTTTCCAGCTCCGGCCGCGTGGCCACAAAGCAAACATTCATCCGGCTCCGGTCTTCTACGGCTACGGGGCAATGAAACAGGGGGTTGTTGTCGATCTCGTCGTACAGCAGCTTTGCTTTCCGCTCGTTTATTTTTTCCAGTGCGGCAGCGCCGCCCTGTGCTTTCAGCCAGCGCAGGGTGAGCATCGCAATATATATGGCAAATACGGGCGGGGTGTTGAATACCGAACCGTTCTGGATGTGTACACGGTAATCCAGGATGGTGGGAATGGAGCGCCTGGCCTCGCCAAGAAAGCTCTTCCGCACCATCACCAGCGCCACACCGGCTGTTCCGGTATTTTTCTGGGCACCGGCATAGATAAGGCTGAAGCGGTTAAAATCGAGCTGCCGGCTCAGGATATCGCTGCTCATGTCGGCCACCAGCGGTATGCCGGGATCCGGCATACTGGCCCACTGGGTACCGTATATGGTATTGTTGGTGGTAATATGAAGATAACGGGCCTGCGGCGGCACGGAAAAGTTTTTCGGGATATGATGGTACTGATCGTCCTTGCCGCTGCAAACAACGTCCACTTCCCCGAAGAGCCGCGCTTCCTTGATGGCTTTGGCGGCCCACACGCCCGTATCGGTATAGGCGGCCGTTTCCCCGCTGTTCAGCAGATTGAAGGGCACCTGCATGAACTGGGTGCTGGCGCCTCCGTGGAGAAACAGCACCTCGAAGTCGTCGTCCAGCTGCATGAGCTCGCGTACCAGGGCGCGGGCCTCTTCCATCACCGGGGTGAATTCCTTTCCGCGGTGCGACACTTCGAGGATGGACATGCCCGATCCTTCGAAATCCAGGATCCCTTTGCTGGCCTGGTACAGCACTTCATTGGGAAGAATGGAAGGGCCGGCATTGAAATTATGTACTTGCATGGTGTTTATGGGCTTATTCGCTTTGGAATGCGACGCAAAGGTAGAACAGTTTTGATTCTTTTGAAAAGAATCAGCAGGTACTGTGCATTTTTCCGGCGGCCAGGGAAGTCACTCGTGGGTTCTGCCGGCAGGCGTGGCCTGGTGCCATTTTTCGCCGAGCAGTTTCAGCTGCTCCGCTTCCGCCGGTGACAGGGATCGCGGGGCCAGGGTATCCAGGGCGGGCTGACCGGCATTTACCCAGGCCGTATACCAGAGGGAAGCCACCGCCTGTATGGCCCTCCGCATGCGGCGCTCCACCATGCCCTCCAACCGTTGGTTGTAAGCGCGGACATAGGCGGGGGAGTAGCTACGCATCATTCCCCCTCCGCGGTTGAGAAAGGCGTATCGGCGGTCGGCGGAAAAACGGGCAGACAGGCTTTTTTCTGTTTTTAGCACCGTATCGGCTGCTCGGCCGCTTTCCATCACCAGCGACCAGATATACCGCTGCGGATTGCCGATGTATACGGCCTTCCCGGTCCAGTAATCAAAGCTGCGATCGGCAAGCAGCTCGGGGATCCGGCTTTCCCAGAGGGCATGGATGCCTTCCTGGCCCGTTTGCTGTCCGTTGTAATTGGAATGGGCATGCAGGGGAACGCAGGCATCGGCAACATAATGTCCCAGGTAGGCGGACCATTTCAGGATATGCGCCTTGTCTTTTTTCCTGAAGGCGTCGGTAAGGCGGTAGAAGATACGCTGTGCATACCAGGGTACGGTACCGTTGTGCAGCAGGGAATCCGCCCCGTACCGGCGCTGGGCGCTGTCTCTCCGCCGCGGCAGATCCGGATAAGGGTAGGAGCCATAACGGTCCAGGTCGATAAAATGATGAAATTCTTCTTCGGGGAATACATAGCGCAGCTTGTCCGGATCGGTGGCATGCTCGGTGATATAATCCAGCTCTGCCTTATACAGCTGTATCATTTGCGGAGGAAGGGTAAAGACGGCCAGCCTGTTGATCCGTTTGTGCGCAAAAAAGCCCCATCCTTCCGCAAGTGAGGGAAGCAGGAGGAACAGCAGCAGGACGGCTGCCCGGTTCCGGAGGAGGAGATGCATAACAGGATAAAGATACGGAAAGCAGCCGGCTTACTCCTTTATACGGCAGGAGGCTGCTCCGGAGGATGCCTTCTGCTGCCGTGCTCATGGTACAGCGCCGTAACCCCGCCCGAAACGGCGAACTTCATGGCATCGGCCGCGGACACGTTGTCCAGCGGACGTACCTTATGCCGGGGCAGGAGGTAAACCTTGCCGCTGATGGCGTACGACATGGGCACATACACGGCCATCATTTCTTCCAGCCCGAACTGGCTCATGTCCTGTTGGGTAATAAACCCGATTTCCCACACATCATCCGCATAGACGGTGACGAGGACGGGATGGTCGAACTTGCGCTTTTCCCCGATAAAAGCGTCAAATACATCCTTGATGGAGGTATAGATATACTTGATGACCGGCGTACGTTCCAACAGGTAATCAAAGAGGTCGAAGAGACGTTTTACCAGGAAGGAGGATGAAAGATACCCCACCGCTGCTATGCCGACGATGACAAGCAGCACGCCCAGACCGGGGATGATGCCCACATGCGGGATGGTCACCTGGAAAAAGCTGTCCACTAAGGTGAACGCCCAATAAATCACATAGCCGGTGAAGAAGATCGGCGCCAGTACGATAACGCCCTGGAAGAAGTGCTGGAGCAGCCGGGTAAAAGTAAATCGCTTTTTCATCTGTTGATATTCATTTTTTAATGGTCAGACCAGCCCGCGATAGCTTTACGGCGGGCCGGCGACACCGAAGGGGCATCGAGACCTATGACTTATTACCATGAACGGGATGAGCCCCGCATATCAATATGTTTCTGTATGACAAGTATTATCGTGCTCGGTTTCATCCGTCCGTTTTTTGTCCTTTATAAGGGTCGTCTATAAGGGTCGTCCCGTTTTTGGGAGCACTATCATACCTGATTTCATAGGAATGTATGTTGCTTAGGCCCTGTAAAAGTAGGTTAAATTCCGCGGGCCGTTTAACGGCACCCTCCGCCTTTTCACCGATCTTTTGCGACAATTCGCCGGAATCTGTTTGAAAAGCGTGTGGGCGGGATGCACTTTTACAGCCGGAAAGAAGGGGGCAACGGCAGAGATAATATAAATTTTCTTAATGGAAACTATCGGAGTACTGAAAGTTTTCATAGTTTTGTCCCCGAATTTGAAATATGGAGAAAGCAGAGAAATCGGCATTGGCTGTGACCCGCATCCTCGAAACCGCGTTTACCCTGTTCCGTCAGTATGGGGTGCGGCTTGTAACGATGGATGAGATAGCCGCCCGTATGGGGATGTCCAAAAAGACCCTTTACCTGCATTTTGCAGACAAGGACGAGCTGGTGACGCGGGTGGTGCAGCACAGCGTGCAGGGAATTCAGGACCTGTGCCTGACATACCAGCAAAGCGCCGGCGACGCGATAGAGGAGCTGCTGCAGACCATGCGGTACCTGGAGGGGTTTTTTCGCAATATGAATCCGGTGGTGATCATGGACCTGCAGAAGTATCATCCTAAGGCCTATGCGGTATTCCGGGAGCATATGGACGGGTTTGTGCTGAAAAACATTTATGCAAACCTCAAAAGAGGGATGACGGAAGGCCTGTACCGCGATAATATCCGGATGGATATCGTGGCCAAGGCAAGGCTGGAAACCTGTATGATCTGCTTCCGCCCCGAGTTCTTTCCCGGAGACCGTTATGAGATGAGCCAGGTACAGCAGGAGCTGAGACTGAACTTCCTGTTCGGGCTGTCCACGCTGAAGGGGTACAAGCTGATCCAGAGATATTTAAAAAAGCAAACGGCATCCGAGACGGCAAAGACAGCATGAATAACCGCCGGAATGCAAAATGAACGTACATATCTTAAAGTCTGTCAACCATTAAAATTATTTTCAAGTGAACCGTATTGCAAAAACCCTTTTGTCCCTCTTCAGCCTGGCGCTGACCGCCGGGGCGGCATACGGGCAGGATACGCAGCCCATGAGTTTGCAGCAATGTATCGATTATGCGTTGCAGCATCAGGCGCAGGTGCGCTCCGCCCGTATTGACGAGGCCATTTCACTGGAAACAAATAAGGAAGTCACCGGGCAGGCTCTGCCACAGGTCAGCGCTACCGGTAGCTTCCAGGACAATGTGGTGATCCAGAAACAGCTGATCGACGCTTCTATGTTTGACCCGACGGTGCCCAAGGGTACGCTCGTGCCGTTCGAATTCGGGATCCAATACAATGCTGTAGGATCCATTACGCTCAGCCAGACGTTGTTCGATCCCAGCGTAATGGTAGCCTTGCAGGCCCGGAAAACCCTCGAGGAGCTGGCGCATAAATCTGTGCTGCAAACCGAACGGGATACACGGGTGGCGGTTTCCAAAGCTTATTACAACGTATTGATCAACCGTAAGCAGATGGTTTTGGTGGATGACAACATCAGCCGTATTGAACAGCTGCTGCGGGAAACCGACGCCATGTACAAGAACGGCTTTGCAGAGAAGCTGGATATTGACCGTACAAACGTACAGCTTACCAATCTTCGCTCGGAGAAAACAAAGCTTTCCAATCTGATGCATGTAGGGGAGTTGTTGCTCAAATTCCAGATGGGGATGCCGATGAAAGATCAGCTAACGCTTTCGGATACCCTTAATTTTTCCGGACTGCGGGAAACGCTTGGCGATGCCCCCTTTGATTATTCCCGTCGGATCGATTACAGCCTGCTGGAGACCCAGAAGCGGGTAAATGAGTTCGATCTGAAACGGTATAAGCTGGCCAAGCTGCCCACCCTCACCTTTTCGGGGACCGTCGGCACCAACCGGGCCAGCACACGCTTCGACTATTTCAACCTGAACAATACCTGGTATGGTTACGGTGTAATAGGGCTCGATCTGCATATTCCCATCTTCTCCGGTTTCCAGCAGAATCATCGGATACAAAAAGCCAGGCTGAATGTGGAAAAGTCGCAGGTGGCGCTGGATAATATGAAACAATCCATTGATCTGGAGCTGGATCAGACGCACTCCACACTGGAAAGTAACCTGCTGACCCTGCAGGCGCAGGAACGCAACATGAAGCTGGCTGAAGATGTGTATAATACTACGAAGAAAAAATACCAGGCCGGCGTAGGCAGCAACCTGGAGGTAGTCAATGCAGAAAATGATCTGAAACAGGCGCAGACCAACTATTTCAGCGCACTCTACGATGCCATTATTTCCAAGATCGATTATCAAAAAGCAGTCGGACAACTCTAAACATTATGCAACCGAAATACCACAAATACATCTCTATGCAACGCCTTTTTATCATCAGCGGCATGGCGCTCTTGCTGGCTGCCTGCCAGTCCAAACCGGGTAACAAACAGGAACAGCTGAAACAGCTGAAAACGCAGCGTGATGCGCTGAACAAACAGATCGCTGCCCTGGAAGCTACCGTGGGAGATTCCCAGACTGTCAAGGCTATTCCCGTCTCTGTTATGGCGCTACACCCCTCGGAGTTCAGGAATTATATCCAGGTACAGGGCCGGGTGGATGCGGAAGAAAATGCCGGTGTTACCCCTGAGGCGCCGGGTGTGATTACAGGCATCTTTGTAAAGGCCGGACAGCATGTAGGCAAGGGCCAGGTATTGGCTCAGATTGATGACAAGGTAGTCCGCCAGCAGATCGCACAGGCGCAGAGCCAGCTGGATTATGCGAAAAACCTGTATGGCCGGCAAAAAAATCTCTGGGACCAGAACATTGGTACCGAAGTACAGATGCTGACGGCAAAAAACAACTATGAGAGCGCGCAGAAGCAGGTGGCCGTATTGCAGTCCCAGCTCAGTACCTACAAGATCAAATCTCCGGTAAGCGGTACAGTGGATAATGTAACGGCCAAGATCGGGGACGCAGCCCAGCCGGGTATGGTGGTAATGCGGGTAGTCAATACCAGCGACCTGAAGGTAAAAGGAGAAATCGGAGAATCCTATATCTCAAAGGTAAAGAACGGAGGCCCCGTAGATATCATCTTCCCCGATACGCAGGATACGCTGCATACCCGGATATCCTATGCCGGAAGGGTCATTGATCAGTCCAGCCGGGCTTTTAACATAGAGATCCGCCTGCCCAACAGCAACAAGTATCATCCCAATATGCTGGCCGTCATCAAAGTGATCAGCTATACCAGCAAGGACGCCCTGACGATCCCGATCAGCGTAATTCAGCATGCGGCGGATGGGGATTATGTTTATGTGGCAGACCAGAACAAAGCCAAAAGAGTGAAGATAACCGTAGGCCAGCGTTATAACGGACAGGCGGAAATCACCTCCGGACTCAAGGAGGGAGATCAGGTCATCACCGCCGGTTTTGAATCCGTCGGCGAGGGCAACCCGCTGGAAATAGTGAATGGATAATTATACATGAATTCCTGAATCATGCAAGACATCGCAAAAGAATTTAAACCCTCGAGCTGGGCGATCAACAACCGCACCAGTATCTATATCATCACCATCATCATCACGCTGGCGGGTCTGCTGGTCTATAACGGGCTGCCCAAGGAGCAGTTTCCCGAGATCACCATCCCCACCATCTATGTGACCACCCAGTATCCGGGTACCTCTCCGGAGAACATGGAAAAGCTGGTGACCAAGGAGATCGAAAAGCAATGTAAATCCCTGAAGGGCCTGAAAAGGATCACGAGCAATTCCTTCCAGGATTTTTCCATGGTAAAAGTGGAATTCAATACGGACGTGGATATCGTCGCGGCCAAGCAGGAGGTGAAGGACGCCGTGGACAAGGCCAGGGCGACGACCACCTTTCCCAAGGACCTTCCGCAGGCGCCCGATGTGCTGGACGTCAACCTTTCGGACCTGCCCATTCTCTATGTGAACATATCCGGGGATTATGATCTCAAGAAGCTGAAGGACTATGCAGACGATATCCAGGACCGGATCGAGGCCATTCCGGAGATCAACCGGGTGGACATCGCCGGCGCGCTGGACCGGGAAGTGCAGATCGACCTGGATATGAACAAGATGGCGGCGGCGAAAATATCCTTTCAGAATATAAAGGACGCCGTATCCGCCGAAAACATCACCACCTCCGGCGGAACCGTGAAGATGAACGGAGAACGCCGGGATGTGACGCTCAAGCAGGAATTCTCCAATGCGGCGCAGATCGGCAACCTGATCATCCGCTCCCCGGCGGGCGGGCAGGTATACCTGAAAGATATCGCGGCTGTAAAGGATACCTTCAAGGAGCAGGAAAGCTATGCCCGTCTCGGTGCAAAGCCGGTGATCACGCTGAACATCGTTAAACGCAGCGGCACCAACCTCATCGAAGCCTCGGATCATGTGCGCCAGGTGGTGCAGGATATGCAAAACACGGTATTGCCCAAGAACCTGAATATCGTGATCACGGGCGATCAATCCGATCTCACGCGCACCACCCTGCACGACCTGATCAATACCATCATCATCGGGTTCGTCCTGGTGACGCTGATCCTGATGTTCTTTATGGGCGTCACCAATGCCATATTTGTCGGCCTGTCCGTACCGCTGTCCATGTTCATCGCCTTCATGGTCATGCCCTCGTTCGGCTTTACGATGAACATGATCGTGCTCTTCTCGTTCCTGCTGGCGCTGGGTATCGTGGTGGACGACGCCATCGTGGTGATCGAGAATACCCACCGCATCTTTGACAACGGCAAGATGCCTATCATGCAGGCGGCAAAAACAGCCACCGGCGAAGTATTCCTTCCCGTGCTGGCGGGTACCCTCACTACGCTGGCGCCCTTCGTGCCGCTGCTCTTCTGGAAGGGCATCGTGGGGAAATTTATGTTCTTCCTGCCGTTGACCCTGATCATTACCCTGCTGGCCTCCCTCGTCGTGGCCTATATCATTAACCCGGTATTTGCGGTGGACTTTATGAAGCCGCATGAGCATGGAGGGCCGAAGAAATCGAAATGGACAAAGGGAATGAAGATCACCTGTGTAGTCCTCCTGGCCCTGGCCCTTATCTTTTATGTATTCGGCAGCTTTGGCATGGGCAATTTCACGGTGTTCCTGCTGCTGCTGTACCTGCTGAACAAATTTGTGCTGGAAAAGCTGGTGGAGAAATTCCAGACCCGTGTATGGCCCGGTGTGCAGCGGCGGTATGTGAACCTGCTGAAAAGGGTGCTGAAAAGCCCGGGCTGGATGATGACCGGCATGCTGGTGCTGTTTGTCCTGTCGTTTATCTTCTTTGCCGTGCGCGGCCCCAAGGTGGAATTCTTCCCCGAATCGGACCCCAATTTCGTATATGTATACCTGAAGATGCCGATCGGCACCGACCAGGCGCATACCAATGAAGTGCTGGAAGAAGTGGAAGGAAGGGTGAACAAAGTGCTGGGTATCGATTATGCCAAAGGAAAGGAGAACCCGGTGGTGACCTCCGTGATCTCCAACGTAACCATTGCCGCCGCCGATCCGATGAGCGACGACAACTTCGGTCCGCACTATAACCTCGGTAAGATCACCGTATCCTTTGTGCAGTACAATCAGCGGCATGGGGTCTCCACCCAGAAATACCTGGACCAGATCAGAGAAGCCGTAAAAGGTATTCCCGGGGCCGAGATCGCTGCGGACAAGGAGCAGGGCGGCCCTCCCGTCGGCAAGCCCATCGTGGTGGAGATCACCGGCGACAACCTGGACACCCTCATCGCCACTTCGCAGAAGCTGCAGCAGTTTATCAAACGGCAGAATATCGGGGGGATCGAGGAGCTGCGTTCCGATTTTGACAACAACAAGCCCGAGCTGGTGTTTGACCTGAATCGCGAGTTTGCCAACCGGCAGGGGATATCAACCGGACAGATCGGCTTTGCCCTGCGCAGCGCCATCTTCGGCACGGAGATCAGCCGTTTCCGGGATCCGAACGAAGACGACGATTTTCCCATCAACATGCGGGTACGCGAAGATCAGCGCTATAATGTGGATCTGATCCGCAATATGGTCATCACCTATCAGGATATGAATATGAACGGGGCCATACGGCAGGTGCCTATCTCCTCCCTGGCAGATATTCATTACTCCAGCACCTACGGCGGCATCAAACGGAAAGACCAGAAGCGGATCATCAGTCTTACCTCCAATGTGCTGGGCGGATATAACGCCAACGAGGTGGTAAAGAATATCCAGGATGCGATCGCGCAATACCATTTCCCGGCCGGCATTTCCGCCACCATGGGCGGCGACCAGCAGGATCAGCAGGAAACCATGTCCTTCCTGCAGGCGGCCATGCTGGTAGCCATCGGGCTGATCTTCCTGATCCTGGTTACCCTGTTCAACTCCCTCAGCAAACCTTTGATCATTATCAGCGAAGTAGTGTTCAGCATTATCGGCGTGCTGATCGGGGTGGCCCTCTTTAAGATGAGCATCTCCATCGTAATGTCCGGCGTCGGGCTGATCGCGCTGGCGGGTATCGTGGTGCGTAACGGTATCCTGCTGGTGGAATTCACCGACCTCATGCTGGCGCAGGGCATGCCGCTGAAGGAGGCGCTGCTGGAAGCGGGCAAAACGAGGATGACGCCGGTGATCCTGACGGCCACGGCTACCATACTGGGGCTTATTCCCCTCGCGGTAGGCATGAACATCGACTTTGTAGCGCTCTTCTCGGAACTCAACCCGCACCTCTTTTTCGGCGGCGACAACGCCGATTTCTGGGGGCCGCTGTGCTGGACGATGATCTTCGGCCTCATCTTCGCCACCTTCCTTACGCTGGTGCTGGTGCCGGTGATGTACCTGATGATGGTGCGCCTGACGCCCATGCGGGATTTCTTTGGCGGAAAATGGGTGGTATACACCCTGCTGCTGCCTCCTGTGTTCCTCCTCCTGTATGTGGCTTACCGGATATGGGGCAGGGAATACCGCCGCCAGCATTATGTGGTATTAGAATAAAGATTTTTATAGTAGCAGGTTTAACGGAAAGCCGGGGTAGTCTTGCCCCGGCTTTATTTGTATTTTGCAGTAGACTATGCCTCATGAAAACGAGCATGATAATATTTATCGCACAGAAGTATATTAATGTGCGAGGTTTATCTCGCTCATAATGGATTTTATAATAGGTCTCGATGCAGCTTCGCAGTCATCCGACCATTGAAAAAGATAATTATTAACGGATGAAAGCGTTGCTGCTCATCGATATCCAGTATGATTTCCTGCCGGGCGGCGCCCTCGAAGTGCCGGGCGGAGACCGCATTATCCCGGTCGTGAACCGGCTGCAGCCCCTGTTTGATCTGGTAGTGGCTACACAGGACTGGCATCCGCCGGATCATAAAAGTTTTGCCCGGAACCATCCGGGCAAAAAGGTTTTTGAACAGGTGGAGCTGGAAGGATTACCACAGGTCTTGTGGCCGGCACATTGTGTGCAGGAGACGCAGGGAGCAGAAATTTCCGCGGAAATTTCCCAGCATCATATAGCGGCTGTCTTCCGCAAGGGAATGGATCCGGCAATAGACAGCTATAGCGGATTTTATGACAACGGGCATCGCCGCAGCACCGGTCTGGCCGCCTATCTGCAGGGCATGCAGGTTCATGAAATATATCTCGCCGGTCTGGCCGCCGATATCTGTGTGTTTTTTACCGCCCTGGACAGTCTGGCTGCGGGCTTTGATACGGTGATCATCGAAGATGCCGCTCAGGCGCTAAAAGAGGAAGATTATAAAAAAGCCATGCAGCGCTTCCGCGATGCGGGCGGACGGCTGCTGCGGAGCACACAGCTGTAGTTGGTGCGCGGGTATATGCTGTACAACAGCGTACAACGAAAAAACGTGGAAGAACGCCGCAGGCGTTCTTCCACGTTCGTATTTTACCGTTTTCTTGCTTGTACGGTAAAAGACGTTATTGCGGTCCCATCGGCGAGGATCCTCCTGCAGGCGGCGGCGAAGAAGGGCTCGGGTTCATCGGGCTGCTGCCGGGTGTGGAAGGACTGGCTCCGGGATTAGGCGTGGATGTCGGCGGCATGGGCGAAGTGCTGGACGGCGGCAGGTTGTTCATATTGTTATCTGCCGGCGGCATGGATTGCATCGTGCTGTCGGCATTGCCATTGCCGCTGCTGTTGCGTGTAGAGCTGCATGCAGCCAGAAAAGCCGCTGCTACCAGGATCGTAATCCCGGGTCTTAAGATCTTTTTCATGGGGGTTCTCTTTTAAGTGTTCACAGAGAAGGACACAAACATCGTGCCTCTAACGGAGACGCCATTTCCGCAGGGAGCCGGAATCGTTATATTTTTTATACATTTATTCCAAAATAACCGTAAATGGAGCTTACTTTCAGCATTATACCCACCACCGGTGAGTTTCTTATCTACCGGGACAAGGTAAATAGCCGCTATGTCGGTATTCCGCATGAGGATATGATAGACGTGCGTAAATTGAAAAACGCCTTTGGCGAGTACGATAAGATTCCCCCCGATCAGACGGTACGGGCTGTGCCGCTGCAGGTGCAGGCCGATCAGAACACGGTGGTGCTGGATGCGGACCGGGTAGAGGAGCTGCCCTGTAATTGTCTGGAAACGGTGAGCGTGCTACTGCCATGATTCCTGCCTTTAAATTTGAAATAACCGCGCTAAACCTGGCCTTTTGAGACTGTTACGCAACCTCACCTTTCAGGTGATCTGCGCCATCATCCTCGGCGTGGCGATCGGGATCTGCGCCCCCCAGGCAGCCGTGAAGCTGAAGCCGGCGGGGGATGTGTTCATCAACATGATCCGCATGCTGATCGCCCCCATTATTTTCCTGACCATCGTGCTGGGCATCGGCAGGATGGAGAGCCTGAAAAAGGTGGGCCGTGTGGGTGGCAAAGCCATCCTTTATTTTGAGCTGGTGACTACCTTTGCCCTGCTGATCGCCGTGGTGCTGGCCAACCTCATCAAGCCGGGACGGGGTATTTCCGCGGACCGTATACAGCTCCCCGATATCCGGCAATATGCGGATCAGGCTGCCCATATGAACTGGGTAGATTTCTTTTTGCATATCGTGCCCGAAAATTTCATCGAGGCTTTTGCCAAAGGGGATATCCTGCAGATACTTTTCTTTTCCATCCTCTTCGGGGTGGCCTTGTCCAAAATGGGCAAATGGAAGGAGGGGCTTATCCAGACTTTTGAACGGCTGTCCGGGGTGTTTTTTATCATGCTGCGCTTTATCATGAAGCTGGCGCCGCTGGGTGCGCTCGGGGGCATGGCTTATACCATCGGTAAGTTCGGCTGGGAGGCCCTGCTGCCTATGGGCAAGCTGATGATAAGCGTGTACAGCACAATGCTGATCTTTATTTTCGTGGTGCTGAACCTGCTGCTGCGTTATTACCGGGTGAGCCTCTGGAAATTTCTCGGATACATCCGGGAAGAGCTGCTGCTGGTATTGGGTACCTCTTCCTCCGAGTCGGTATTGCCCCAGATCATGGAAAAGCTGGAGCATATGGGCTGTGCCAAGCCGGTAGTGGGATTGGTGGTGCCTACCGGTTACTCTTTCAACCTGGACGGCACAACGATTTATATGGCCATGAGCACCATCTTCCTGGCCCAGGTATTCCATATCCACCTCAGCATCAGCCACCAGCTTTCGATCATCCTGATCCTCATGCTTACCTCCAAGGGGGCGGCAGGGGTTACGGGCAGCGGCTTTATCGTGCTGGCTTCCACGCTTGCCGCCACCAAGGTCATTCCGGTGGAAGGCATGGCGGTGCTGCTGGGGGTAGACCGTTTTATGTCCGAATCGCGCGCGCTGACCAATATCATCGGCAACGGGGTGGCCACCATCTTTATTGCCAATAATGAAAAGGCGTTTGACCGGCAGAAAATGGAAGAAGCCTTTAACCGTCATGCGACGGGGCGGGGGTCTGCCGGGGACGAGCCGGGATAGCCGGGCTCACACGACGATGTTGATCATACGCCCTTTTACGATGATCACCTTTTTCGGGGCCTTTCCATCCATCCACTTCCGCACCACCTCGTGCTGCAGCACCTCCGATTCGATGGCTGCAGCGTCTGCGTCCGCCGGGAATACCATATCGGTCCGCGTTTTGCCGTTGATGGCTACCGGGTATTTTACCGTGCTCTCCGCCAGGTATTTTTCCTCCGCTGCGGGATAGGCGGCATCCAGTACCGTGGTATCATGACCCAGCTGCTGCCACAGCTCTTCGCAGATATGCGGGGCATAGGGCGTCAGCAGCACCAGCAGGGGCTCCAGCACGGCGCGGCTGTGACTATCCAGGGCGGTCAGCTCGTTTACACAGATCATCAGCTGGCTGATGGCCGTGTTGTAAGAAAAGCGCTGCGTATCTTCCTCTACCTTGCGGATCGTTTTGTGCAATATGCGCAGGGCATCTTCGGAGGGCGGCTCGGCCGTTACGATCCATCCTTTTTGCTCATCCGCGAAAAGCCGCCACAGCTTTTTCAGGAAGCGATGCACACCTTCAATGCCTTTGCTGTCCCAGGGCTTGGACTGCTCTATGGGACCCAGGAACATCTCATACATGCGGAATGTATCCGCGCCGTATTTTTCCACGATATCATCGGGGTTGACCACGTTGTAATACCGTTTGCTCATCTTTTCCGCCTCGCTGCCGCACAGGTATCTGCCGTCTTCCAGTATGAAGGAGGCGTCGCGGTATTCGGGACGCCATTGGCGGAATGCTTCGATATTGAGTTCCATGCCCTCTACCAGATTCACATCCACGTGCAGGGGATCGGTAAGGTATCCGTCTTTCAGACCGGCGCTGACAAAGCGGTTGCTGTCCCGCACGCGGTAGACCAGCCGGGAACTGCCCTGGATCATGCCCTGGTTGATCAGCTTTTTATAAGGCTCATCAAAGCCGAGATACCCGAGATCGTACAGCACCTTGGTCCAGAGCCGGGAATAGAGCAGGTGGCCCACCGCATGCTCGGTGCCGCCGACATATACATCCACCTGGTTCCAGTAGTCCGTTGCTGCGCGGGCGGCAAAGGCCTGGTCGTTGTGCGGGTCCATATACCGGAGGAAATACCAGCTGCTGCCTGCATAGCCGGGCATGGTATTGGTTTCGAGGTGGCGTGAGGTCCAGCTTTCCACATTGGCCAGGGGACCTTCGCCCTCCGGACCGGGACGGTATTTTTCCACGTGGGGCAGTTCCAGGGGCAGAGCGTTTTCATCCAGGGGAACGGCGACGCCGTTATCCCAGGTAATGGGGAAAGGCTCTCCCCAGTACCGCTGCCGGCTGAAGGCAGCGTCCCGCATTTTATAATTGACCTTACGCCGGCCCTGGCCCGTATCTTCCAGCCTGCGGACCACCGCTGCTGCAGCGTCCCGCATGCGCATCCCGTCCAGGAAACCGCTGTTTTGCAAGATGGCGTCCTTGCTGGGATTCGCGGCTTCGCCGGTATAGGCTTCTCCGATGATATTGGTAACCGGGATATCGAAATGCTGCGCAAAGCGGTGATCCCGCTCGTCCCCGCAGGGCACCGCCATGATGGCTCCCGTGCCGTAGCCGGCCAGTACATATTCCGAGATCCAGACCGGTATCTTTTTACCGCTGAAGGGATGCAGGGCGTAGGCGCCCGTAAAGCAGCCGCTGATCTGCTTCTCGGCCTGCCGTTCCCGCTCGCTGCGGCTTTTTACATAATTCACATAGGCCTCCACATCAGGGCGCTGCTCCCGGGTGGTGATCGTATCCACCAAATCATGTTCGGGAGCCAGCACCATAAAATCCACCCCGAAGAGGGTGTCCGGGCGCGTGGTGTAAACATCCAGATACGGCTGTGCTGCGCCTGCTGCAGAAGGAACGTCCAGGGCAAAGCGGATCTCGGCGCCTTCGGACCTGCCGATCCAGTTGGCCTGCATGTCCTTCATGGCTTCGCTGTAGTCCACACGGGTCAGCCCTTCCAGGAGCCGGTCTGCATATTCGGTGATGCGCAGGTACCACTGCCGCAGCTGCTTCCTCACTACGGGAAAGCCGCCCCGCTCGCTTACCCCGTTCACCACCTCGTCGTTGGCCAGCACGGTACCCAGCGCCTCGCACCAGTTGACCTCCCCGTAGCCGCAGTACGCGAGCCGGTAGTGCATGAGTATCTCCTGCTGCTTTTGGGTGTCATACCCTTGCCACGCTGCTGCAGAAAACATCAGACTGCTATCGCCCGGACATTCGTGCCGGATATTTCCTTCCTGCTCGAAGAGGCTGACCAGCGCGGGAATGCGTTCCGCCTGCTGCCGCTCCCGGTTGAACCAGCTGTTGAAAAGCTGCAGGAATATCCACTGCGTCCATTTATAAAAGGAGGGATCGGAGGTGCGTACCTCCCGGCTCCAGTCGAAGCAGAAGCCGATGTTATCCAGCTGCTCCCGGTAGCGACGGATGTTTTGTTCGGTAGTCACCGCCGGGTGCTGACCCGTATCGAGGGCATAGAGCTCGGCCGGCAGCCCGAATGCGTCGTATCCCATGGGATGCAGCACATGGAACCCTTTTAACCTTTTATAACGGGCATAGATATCCGAAGCGATATATCCCAGGGGATGGCCTACATGAAGACCGGCCCCCGAAGGATAAGGGAACATGTCCAGTACATAGCATTTGGGCTTTTCCGTATCGTTGCTGACACGGTAGGTGCCCTTTTCCCGCCACTGCTGCTGCCATTTTTTTTCGATTGCTCTGAAGCGGTATTCCATAGCTGATGATTGGTCTTTGTAGCTGCCCGTTTTTCCGGAAAGGCGTGAGTGGATTGTACTCACTTTGGCATCCCGGCAGCTGTAGCGCGCCTTCCCGTCTGGCCGGGCCCCAGCAGGCAGGGCGCCGGCCGAGGCCCGGTAAAATAAAATAGTTAAAATTTCGTTTATAAGCGGCAAAATTAAGCCAAACCGTCAATTTTTTATACTTTCGCTCACAAACCCGGTCATGGCACAAGTTGGAAAATCTTCTGCAAAAAGGTCCAAGCCGTCCTATGTGATGTCAGTCATAGGCGTGGCGCTGGTGCTTTTTCTGCTGGGAACGCTGGGGCTGATCGTGATCCATGCCCAGAAGCTGAGCACCTATTTCCGGGAAAATATCGAGATACAGGTCATCCTGCGCGATGATGTGAACGACAAGACCGCCCAAGCCCTGAAAGATACGCTGGCTACGCGCCCTTTTGTGAAATCTGTCGAATATGTAAGCAAGGATATGGCGGCCGAAAGGTTTAAAAAGGATTTTGGAGAGGACTTCATTGCCCTGCTGAAATCGAACCCCCTGTACGCCAGCATCAACTTCAAGGCCAATGCACGATATGTGAATCCGGATAGCCTGAAGGTGGTGGAAGACCGCTTGCTCGAAAACAGCAATGTCCGGGAGGTCTATTATCAGCGCGCCCTGGTCAGCAAGCTGAGCGATAATGTCCGGAAGATCGGGGTCGTCATTCTGGGTATCAGCATCATCCTGTCCATCGTGGTGATTGTATTGATCGACAATACCATTCGGCTGGCCATGTTCAGCAACCGCTTCCTGATCAAGACCATGCAGATGGTGGGCGCCACGCGGGGATTTATAGCCCGGCCTTTCGACCTGCGCAGCATCGTGAACGGCCTGATCAGCGCCGTGCTGGCTATCATCGGTATCTGCATCATCATGTATTACGCCCAGAAGGAATTGCCCGAGATCAGTGCTATGCGCGACTATACGCTGGTGGGATTTCTTTTTGCAGGCCTCATTCTGATCGGCATCTGTATTTCATTGTTCAGCACGCACCGTTCGGTGATGAAATATCTCCGGCTGAAGCTGGACGACCTGTATTAAAATAAAAAGCATGGCAAACACTACGGACAGAATCCATAAAAAGGGAGGGAGCGCTTCGCAAAAGAGCCTGTCTACCTCCCAGCGTACTCTCTTTCTTTTTGGCCGGGAAAATTTTATCATCATGCTGGCCGGTCTGGCGGTGCTGGTGATCGGATACCTGCTGATGGTCGGAGGCGGCAGCCCGGACCCTACCAAATTTGATGCAAAGGAAGTATACAGTTTCCGCAGGATCACCCTGGCCCCCATCGTGCTGGTGCTCGGGCTGCTGATCGAAATCTATGCCATCATGAAAAAACCCAGGCAGGGGGAACCCGGCGAAGGCAGTCAGCAGCAATAAGGTGGTATGGATATTATACAGGCGGTTATTTTAGCCATTATCGAAGGTATTACGGAATTTCTCCCCATCTCTTCCACGGGCCATCTGATCATCGGTAGCTCCTGGATGGGCATCGAGCGGCAGGACTTTACCAAACTCTTTGAAGTAGCGATACAGCTGGGCGCTATCCTCGCTGTGGTGGTGCTTTACTGGAGGCGGTTTTTTGACCGGAACCGGCTTAACTTCTATATAAAGCTGATCATCGCGGTGATACCGGCGCTGATCGTCGGCTATCTGTTTGCCGACCGGATAGACCAGCTCCTCGAGAGCCCGGTAACTGTAGGGGCTACCCTGCTGTTGGGCGGCATTGTGCTGTTGTTTGTGGACAACTGGTTTAAGCAGCCTGTCGTCAGGGAGGAGCAGCAGCTGGACATCTTTAAGGCGCTGCGGATCGGTTTCTGGCAGTGCATTGCCATGATCCCCGGCGTGAGCCGCAGCGCAGCCACCATCATCGGGGGAATGCAGCAAAAGCTGACCCGCTCCTTTGCCGCGGAATTTTCTTTTTTCCTGGCCGTGCCCACCATGGTGGCCGCTACGGGTTATAAGCTGCTAAAGGCCTGGAAGACTACGCCGGAGATATTGACGGACCGGCACAACCTGCTGTTGCTGGTCGTGGGCAATGCCGTCGCTTTTGTAGTGGCTATGATTGCGATCCGTACTTTTATTACTTACCTCCAGAAACACGGCTTCCGGATGTTCGGCTATTACCGCATCCTGGTAGGGATCGTGATCCTCATTATGGTATGGAAAGGTATGCTGGTCTAACCTCATCCTTTTACAGCCAGCAGCAGCTCCAGATCGGTATATTTCAGCTTGAAACGCTGGCTGAGGTAGAAGTTGGTGAGGGCGCCCTTGTACAGGTAAATACCGTGCCGCACACCCTGTTTTCTCCAGATCAGGTTATCGAATCCCCCGTCCAGCGCCGTGTCGAGGATCAGGGGCATCAGCACATTGCTGATGGCCTGGGATGCCGTTCTTGAAAATCCCGAGGGGATATTGGGCACGCAGTAGTGGATGACGTCGTATTTCTTAAAAACGGGATGTTCGTGAGAGGTAACCTCTGAGGTTTCGAAACATCCGCCCCGGTCGATGCTGACATCTACGATCACCGAGCCCGCCTTCATCTGGCTGACCATCTGCTCGCTCACCACTACAGGAGTCCGGCCGGTCTGGGAAGAGAGCGCTCCGACCGCGATATCTGCGTTTTTCAATTGTTCTGCCAGCACTTTCGGCGCAATGACAGAGGTATACAGACGTACGCCTATGTTATTCTGAAGACGTTTCAGCTTATACAGGTTGTTGTCGAATACCTTTACGTTGGCCCCCAGCGCCTGTGCTGTGCGGGCTACGAACTCTCCGACCACTCCGGCGCCAATGATGATCACCTTGGCCGGGGGAACGCCCGATATGCCGCCGAGCAGCACGCCTTTTCCCTTATTGGCATTTCCCAGGTACTGTCCGGCGATCAGCATAACAGCGCAACCTGCGATCTCGCTCATGGAACGTACGATCGGGAAAGTGCCGGCGTCGTCCCGCAGTCCTTCAAAGCTGAGGGCAGTAATACGTTTGGACATCATCCGCTGTAGCTGGGCCGGCTTCAGCACAGACAGGTGGATGGGGGAGATAACGATCTGGCCGGGCTGCAGCAGGTCGATCTCTTCATCGCTTACCGGAGCCGATTTGATGATCATGTCCGCCTTGTACAGCTCCTTCCTGTCATAGGCGATCTCTGCCCCGGCTTCCGAATAATCCGTATCGTAAAAATGAGATCCTTCGCCGGCTTTCTGCTCTACCATTACCCGGTGTCCGTTGCTCACCAGCACGCTCACCGCTTCGGGCGTCAGGGCAATCCGGTTTTCCTGGAAAGAGGTTTCGCGCGGAATGGAAATAAAAAGACGCGGATGTTTTTCCCGTACATCCAGCTTTTCTGCCATCGGCACATAAGCAAAAGACGGAGTGATCATTGGTGGATAAGTAGGTTCCATGGCTTCATCGGCACGCTCATCAGCTTTTCCCAAAGATAGTGAAAAGCAGGATAATTTGCCGGCGGGAACTTTCAGCGGCCCGTTTTCCCGGCCGTAAGACGGGTTGTACGCAATAGCCTCCGCTGGTCCGGCAGCACGGAGAGGCTTACCGCTACGGTATCGTCGGGCAGGAGCGCAGCGGCATGCTCGGGCCATTCCACCAGGCAGATGCTGCCGCTGTAAAGACAATCCTCCACGCCGGCCTGTATGGCTTCCGCCTCATCCCTGAGCCGGTACAGGTCCATGTGATAAAGCCGGCGGGCTTCCCCTCCGGTCTCGGTGTAACCATATTCATTGATCAGGGAAAAGGTAGGGCTGGAAGTAGCGTCTTCCACGTTTTTGATCCGGCAGAGGGCTTTGATAAAGGTGGTTTTTCCCGCGCCCATAGGACCGTAAAAAGCAAAGACCCGTGCATCGGGATGCTGCTGCCAGAGTTCCCGGGCGGCCGCGGGAAGGCCTTCCAGGTCAAAAGTGATTTCCATGTCCGCAAAAATAATCTTTTTGGACGGCCCGGGAGCCTGTGCGGATTTGTTATCTTGCAGGCCGTGTCCGCGCCACTGACCATACTAAAAAAATACTGGGGCTATACCGCCTTCCGCCCCTTACAGGAAGAGATTATACGGTCGGTGCTGAACAGGCAGGATACGCTGGCGCTGATGCCGACGGGCGGGGGCAAGTCGGTTTGCTTCCAGGTGCCGGCCCTCCTGACCGAAGGCATCTGCCTGGTGGTGACCCCCCTTATTTCGCTGATGAAAGACCAGGTGGAGCGGCTGAAGAAGCAGGGCGTCCCCGCCCTGTCCGTGCACTCGGGCATGCCCTATGCGGAAGTGGAAAAAAGCCTGCGGAATGCCGCAGAAGGAGCCTTTAAGTTTTTATACCTTTCTCCGGAACGGATACAGACCTCCCTTTTCGAAAGATATGTGGCCGAGCTGCCGGTAAACCTGATTACGGTGGATGAGGCCCACTGCATTTCCCAGTGGGGATATGATTTCCGCCCGGCTTACCTGCAGATTTCCGCGTTGAGAAAGGCCCATCCGGAAACGCCCGTCCTGGCGCTAACAGCAACGGCTACACGTATGGTACGGGCGGATATCTGTGAAAAGCTCGCTCTTCGCTCTCCCGCCGTCCTGGCCCGGAGCTTTGTGCGGGAGAACATTGCTTATTCGGTATGTGCTGAAGAAAGCAAGATCAACAAAACGATGGCCGTGTTGAAGGCGGAGACCGGTTGCGCTATCGTATTTTGCGGCACCCGCAGGCGTACCGCCGCAGTGGCGGGACGGCTCCGCGAAGCGGGATTGCCGGCGGAGTTTTACCACGCCGGGCTGGGATCGGAAGAAAGAGCCCGCAAGCAGGAAGACTGGATGCAGGGCAGGGTGCGCATCATGTGTTGTACCAATGCCTTTGGTATGGGACTGGACAAGGCCGATGTACGGACCGTTATTCATTATGATGCTCCGGACAGCCTGGAAGCATACTATCAGGAGACGGGCCGCGCCGGCCGCGATGGACTGCCTTCGGCTGCCATCCTGCTGTACCGGCCTTCCGATATCACAGAGCTGCAGCGGCGTCCCGAGATAAAATATCCTCCCATGGCCGTCATCCGGAAGGTGTACGCCGCCATGGTCAACTTTCTGCAGCTGCCTGCGGGCACAGGCGGAGGGCGGTATTTTGATTTTGATGTGATGGAGTTTTCGAGAAGGTTTTCCGTCCCCCTGCTGCTGGCCTATAATACGCTGAAGATCCTTGAGCAGGAAGGTATTCTGGCGCTCAGCGAAAATATCTTTCTGCCTTCGAGGGTATGCTTTACCGCCGGAAGAGCTTCCCTGCAACAGTTTGAACGCGACTACCCGGCCCTGGCTCCCCTTGTAAAAGGATTGCTCCGTACCTACGAGGGTATATTGGACAACCCTGTACCGGTGAGCGAACGGCAGCTCGGGCGGTTGCTGCGCCGGCGGCCCGCGCAGATCGAAGGCGAGCTGCAGCGGTTGCAGGCGTATGGACTGCTGGATTATGAGCCCTGTAAGGACAGTCCCCAGTTGTTTTTCCCGTACGACCGTGCCGCGGCGGCAGACCTGCAGCTGGATATGAAGCGCATCCTCGAAA
This sequence comes from Compostibacter hankyongensis, assembly GCF_039541075.1. NCBI lineage: Bacteria > Pseudomonadati > Bacteroidota > Chitinophagia > Chitinophagales > Chitinophagaceae > Compostibacter > Compostibacter hankyongensis. Next base: position 731,708 of record NZ_BAABFN010000001.1, read on the forward strand.
AGAAGAAAAGCTATGCGGCCCGGATACAGTCGGTCTGCGATTATATACAGGACAACAGCGTCTGCCGCAGCCGGCAGCTGGTAATTTATTTCGACGAACACACGGCGCCTGACTGCGGCATCTGCGATGTCTGCCGGGCAAGGCAGCGGGCCGGAGCCCCGAGTCCGCGGTTTGAAGAGGCCTGGCCGGCCATCCGGGCGCAGCTTTCCCGTCGGCCCCTGTCGCCCGGACAGCTGGAGGAGTCATTGCCGGAATATCCTGCGGCCCGGATACAGGAAATCCTGCGGTTTCTGCAGGATGAGGGCAGGATCATTCCGGATGAGGAAGGGCGGCTGCATGTGGGATAGGAGCGGGTGCCGGGCAAAAGCTGCCGGCACGCCGCCGGTTATCCGTCACTTGTTTTTGAGATTAATCGAAATATTGCCGTCTTCCAGCCCTTCCAGGTTCTGTTCGGTAAAGATGTCCTTTGAGGTCTGTTCCATCAGCTTGAGCAGATCTTCGGTAGCGCCGGTATGGTCTACGATGATGGTGGAGGTAGCTGCATTGAATTTCATTTTGGTATCCGTTACACCTTCGCAGGCCTGAATATTCCCGTTGAGCTTCTTCAGGGTCGGGAAGTCGATCCCGCTGATGTGAACCGTGGTTTGGGATCCTGTCTTTTCGCCTGCCTTATCTTTCTTCTTTTTCAGCAGGTTGAAGACCTTGCCGCTGGTGCCCCCGGCCCGCTCGGCTGTATTGGAGGCGCGGTCCACCTTGTTCAGCGCGTTGTCTACCTTGTCGAGCAATCCCTGCGCCTTTGAAGAAGTAATGCCGAACAGGGCGATAGCCAGACAGGAAATGATCAGCTTTTTCATATCATGTCGTTTTTTATGATAAAAATGAGTAGGACATCCGCGCAGATTGCAGGTGTTTAATAATCGAAAGCATGTGTATAATCTTTGCCTTCCTGAACGGTAACATCCTTGTCGTCAGTAATTACTTTGCCGTTGATTTCTGCTTTGAAGCTTACTTTATAAGGTTGACCGAAGTTGAAGCACTGAATGGTGGCCTTAACTACATCCAGTGATCTTACGGATTCAATTACATAAGTTTTTGTGCTTCCGGTAAAATTATTTTCATCCAGCGAGACACCCTGTTCGTTGTTCTGGGTAGCCCCGTTCAGTTTCCATAAGGTTTTATCGTTATTATTGGTAACACCGACAAATACGAAGCTCATAGAGACATCATCCGGATTGATATCCCCTTGTATGGTGACGGTGAACTTGGCCGTCTTTCCATCGGGCGTTTCGGGCTTGTCCTTGTCTTTGCTGCAGGAGGCAAGCAGGCCGATGGCCGCGATACAACATAAGGCGATAAGGCTTTTCAGGGAAAGGGTTTTAAGGAATGTTGTTCTCATAGATTTCTTTTTCAGTAAAAAATATATTTCCGGACACAAAACTATCCCGGGCTGCAGGTAAGGACAATCCCGGAAAATGCGGTTTTTTTTCTACTGGTTTTCCGGTATTTTTATTCCGGTGGAGCAGGGGTACTTTCGTGGATTTAGGCGAGCAGCGCAAGCCCCGGACAGGTGTGTTCGCCGCCCCGTTTCATAAAATAGGTGCTTATCACCGGTGAGGTTATTCCCATGAAGAAATGTATGCTCTTGATTTGTGTCCTTGCGCTGGCTTTTTTGCAGGCCGGAGCGCAGCTGCCTTTGGATCAGCAGAAATATGCGGACAGTCTGACCCGCGCCCTGGGGCAAGCCGTATCCGACAGCGGCAAGGCAAGGATATGTTTTCTGCTAAGCAATTACTGGGCACCCGAAGATACCGGGAAGGCCAGGCGATATCTGGAGGAGGGGAGGCGTCTGGGCAGAAGATATCCTTACATAACCGCGCTTTCCTATAGCGCGGAAGGTTATCTCTACTATACAACCGACCTGTCAAGAAGCCAGCAGGCTTATAAAAAGGCGGATACTTTGCTGAGCCGGTTCAGGACACCGGAGGCCTATATGGCCCGTTCGAATATCTGGGCCACCTATGCTGCTATGTTACAGCGGCAGGATGATGACCGGGGATATATAGCGGTGGTGCTGAACAAGGCCATACCGATGGCATTGCTGGCGGGCGACAGCACGCTTGTCGGCTCGCAGTATGTAGGCCTGGCCACTGCGCTGATGAATGTGGATGAAAATGCCAAAGCGGAAGAATACCTGGATAAAGCCATCGCCATTTTGAAAAACAAAGCCCCTTCACGTCTTGTCGCCGCTTATAACCGGGCCGGGGAAAACTATCTTATTTTAAAAAAGCCGGATAAGGCAAAACAAGTGCTGGATGCGGCGAAAGACATACTGGTACCCTATCCGGGATCCGAATTATATGCCGGTTATTATCTGATAGAAGGCTTGTATTACCATGAGCAGAAACAGTACCGGAAAGCGGTATCCAGCTTTGATCAGGGGATTGCAAAAGCCGGCGGACATAATAAGAAATATAAGATACAGGAGCTTGATTTCTATAAGATCAAAAGTCTTCTTGCGCTGCATAGCTTTCAGCCGGCAAAGAAGGTCGTTAATGAGCTTGCCGCAGATAAAGAGCTGATGTCCATCGATCAGAACAGGGTGGAAATATATGATGATCTGGCTGAGATCTATCACGGGACCGGAGATCTGGATTCCGCCTATTTCTGGCTGGGTCAAAGCAAGAGGTTAAATGACAGCCTGTATGAAAGCCGGCTTACCCATGACATCAATGCGCTGGAAGCCAAATACCGGAATGCCGAAAATCAGAAGCAGATTGCTACCTTACGGGTGGAAAAGGCGGAAGCTGCGCTTTCGGCGGGCAACAACCGTTTGTTCAACTGGCTGCTGGGCGGGGCCTGCCTGATCCTGCTGATCATAGCGGCGTTTGCTTTGCTTTTTTTCCGTAACCATAAAAAGTTGTCTGTGCAAAGGGAGCTGAATTACCAGCAGCAGCTGAAAGAGATGGAGCAGCAACAGCAGCTGACGGTCACCCGGGCTATGCTCGAAGGCGAGGAACGGGAGCGCGAAAGGGTGGCCCGCGACCTGCATGACGGGCTCGGCGGCATGCTGGCCGGCGTAAAGATCAATCTTTCCGGTTGGGCGTCTGCCCATGCGGAACCCGACGATATCCATCTGCATAGGGTGATCGGCCAGCTGGACAGCTCGGTGGGCGAGCTGCGGCGCATTGCCCGGAATATGATGCCGGAGACGCTGCTGAAATTCGGTTTGGAAACGGCGCTAAAGGACCTGTGCGAATTTTACATGAAGGACGGGCTGCATATCGACTTCCAGCCCTTTCATATCAACGGCTCCATTCCATTGCCCGTGCAGATCAATATTTATCGTATTGTACAGGAAATATTGTCCAATGCCATCCGCCATTCCGGCGCCACCAATATTGTGCTGCAATGCAGCCAGAGCGGTCAGGAGTTCTTTATTACCGCGGAAGACAACGGCCGGGGTTTCGATACCGGGGTGCTGGCGGGCAGGAAGGGAATGGGGCTGGATAGTGTAAGAAACCGGGTGGAGTACCTGAAAGGAAAAACGGAGATCATCTCCGCCCCTGGAGAAGGTACCACCATAAACATAGAACTACATGTCGATGCCGCCACCTAAGATCCGGATAGCCATTGTGGATGATCATCCTATTGTCATAGAGGGACTGAAGATGTTGCTGGTCCGGGAGCAGGATATTGCCATTGCCGGCTGCTTTGTGGACGGCGCCGGTATCCGCTCCTTCCTGGGGACAAACGAGGCAGATGTGGTGCTGCTTGACATTACGCTGCCCGATATCAACGGAATGGAGCTCTGCCGGGAAATAAAAAAGCTCTCGCCTTCGACGCTGGTGCTGGTGATCAGCAACCACTCGGAACGCAGCATCATCATGCAGTCCATTCAGAACGGCGCCAGCGGCTACCTCCTCAAGAATGCCTCGCTGGAAGAGCTCACCGGTTGTATTCACGAAGCCCTTTCCGGCAATATCACCTTTAGTAAAGAGGTAAAGGACATCATCAGCCGACCGACCAAAAACGAGCTGAAAGGGGTTCCCCAGCTGACGAAGCGGGAGCGGCAGATACTAAAGCTGCTGGCAGAAGGCAGGACGAGCGCGATGATCGCCGAAGCGCTTTTTATCAGTCCGCTTACGGTAGATACGCACCGCCGCAACCTCATGCAGAAGTTTGAGGTAAAGAATGCAGCCGAGCTGATCATGGCCGCCACCCAGCAGCAGCTGTTGTGATGGGGGGCCTTAAAACAGGCTTTTCCGTCTGCTCCGGCCACCGAGACCCAGGGCGCCCAGCAGACTGCGGGTGATGACCGACGCCGCCGTTCTCCCGGCCTGGCGCGCGGCGGAGCTGGTCAGCAGCTGTTCCAGCATTGAGGGAGCGGCATCCCCGCTGTTTTTGCGGACCGGTTTTTCTTCCGGCTGTCCCGCCGCCTCCTGTAACTTTCCGTTGAGGATCTCATAAGCACTTTGGGCGTCCACGCTGTTGTTATACTTGGCAGTAAGGAGAGAGGCATTTACTAAGGCGTCGATCTCACTGACGCTTAGTACATCCATACGGGAGCGGGGGGCGCGCAACATCACATGCGCCAGGGGAGTGGGTATGCCTTTTTCATTCAGCAGGGTCACCAGCGCTTCCCCGATGCCCAGCTGGGTAATCAGCGCATCGGTCTTATAAAAATCGCTGAGCGGATAATTCTCTGCAGTCTGCTTGATGGATTTACGGTCGGCTGCGGTAAAGGCCCGGAGGGCGTGTTGTATCTTCATCCCCAGCTGGCTGAGCACAGGCGCAGGAATATCGGTAGGGTTCTGCGTGCAGAAAAATACGCCTACTCCCTTGGACCGGATCAGCTTGACCACCGTTTCAATCTGTTGCAGCAGGGCATCTCCCGCCTCTTTAAAGACCAGATGCGCCTCGTCGATAAACATGACCAGGCGCGGCTTCTCGGCGTCACCCTGCTCAGGGAGCGTGGCATACAGCTCGGCCAGCATCTGCAGCATAAAGGTGGAGAAAAGCTTGGGTTTGTCCTGGATATCGGTGACGCGGAGTATGGATACGATACCTTGTCCGCCCGTGTTTGTCCGGAGCAGGTCGTTTACTTCAAAAGATTTTTCTCCGAAGAAGATATCGGCTCCCTGCTGCTGCAGTTCGATGACCTTCCGGAGAATGGTGCCGGTGGATGCCGTGGATATCTTGCCGTATTCCTTTTCGATCCCGGCTTTCCCTTCGGCTGTGGCATATTGCAATACCTTCGTAAAATCCTTGAGGTCCAGCAGGGGAAGCCGGTGATCGTCGCAATATTTAAAAAGAAGCGCCACTATGCCTTCCTGGGTGTCGTTCAGGCCCAGCACCTTGGCCAGCAGCACGGGGCCGAATTCACTGACGGTGGCGCGCAGGCGGGCGCCTTTTTCGCTGCTGAGGGTGAGCAGTTCCACGGGGCAGGCCTGCGGCGTATAGTCGATCCCGATCTTCCGGCTCCGCGTGGTGATGGCATCATTGGCGGCACCCGCGGCGGCCAGCCCGCTGAGGTCGCCTTTGATATCCATGAGGAGTACGGGAATGCCGGCTTCGCTGAGGCCTTCGGCCAGGACCTGAAGCGTCTTGGTTTTTCCCGTACCGGTAGCGCCGGCGATGAGGCCGTGCCGGTTGAGCGTCTTCAGCGGCAGATTGATATCGCAGCCGGGCACTACATCATCATTCAGCATAGCAGCGCCGATTTTAAAGAATGAACCCTTGCAGGTGTAGCCGTTCTTTATCTGCTCGGAAAAGGCGGTTTGTTGGTCAGCCATAGGGAGGTTTTTTGTACGGCAATATAAAAAATACCATCCGGATTTGATGCTACAGGGGAAAACAATCAAAATGAATTTATCGATAAACAATAAAAATATTTTGATAATTGATAAGTCCAAACTATCTTTACCCTGTCACAGGAGAACCAACGGAGCCCGGCGGTTGTCCTTCAAATACCGTTCATGAAGCAAACATCCCATCGCCGGATCATCTACTGGGCTTACCGTCTGGTAAGTGTATGGTTGTTCTTTCAGCTTTTGTACCTGGTGTGGAGGGTGTTCACGCTTGTGCATGCCGCGAACAGCAGGGCCCCGTTTTTTGAGCACGGGCAGTCTAACCGGTGGGAAACTGCCAACAGTCTTTTTCACCTTTTGCTGCCGGTTGTTATCCTGTCCCTGCTTCAGGATCTGCTCGGGTCGCTGCGGAAACAGACGGCTTTTGATCCCGGGATCATCCGGAAAGTGCGGTGGATCGGTTTTGTTTACCTGGGGTATGCCCTGCTGGAGTATGTGGTGTTTACGATTGTCCCTCCTTGGTTTACGGGACAGCAGCGTTATCCCCTGGTGTATGGCTCCAGTCTTCTGATGGGTTTGCTGAACCTGTCGGGAGAGCTCTTTTTCGGTTTGCTGATCCTGGCGCTGGCCGGAGTTTTCCGCTATGGGCTGCGGCTGCGCCGCGAGTCGGAACTAACGATTTAACTCCCTGAATCTCAAATATCAAACTTCAAATCAGAAACCCAACGAACAATGCTCCTACTCGGCCACCGTTTTATCCGCTGGGCTTGTTTCCTGGCCTTATTCCTTATCGTGGTGCAACTGCTACTTGGTATTGAATGGCTGTGGGGGGATATTCAGCGCTACCGCACCGGGGATGCGCTGGACGCCATAAGGGGGTACCGCTATTCGATCTGGGAGATCCTTCGTGATTTTTCTGTGGTGCTTTCCGGTATCCTTGTACTCCTGCTTTTGCTGCGCATTTTTATTTCCTTCAAAAATGACAGGATATTTGATGCGGTTAATATCCGTCGTCTCAGATCGGTCGGGTGGATCTATCTGGGTTATGCCGCGGTGCGCATTATACTGTTGGTAATTATAATAACCTGTGTGGTGCGGGTATCAGGTACACTGCCGCTGTTGCACCGTCTTGCCTATGGCCTGGCCCCGGTTTCCGGTTACGTATTGTATGGGCTGATCGTATGGGTGGTGGCGGCTGTCTTCCGGGAAGGTCTGCAGCTGCAGGAGGATCAGGAGCTGACAGTTTGAAATAAGCATCTTTTATCGTTAAAATGTCATCTATGAAATCATTAGGCGTGCATTCCCTCTCTTCCGTGTTGAGGATCATCGTCTCGGTATGCTTTTACGCGCAGGCGGCATTTTTTGTCGTCCTCCTGCTGATCATCACAGGACAGCTCTGGTTACAGGGCGAGCGGCAATATACCTGGCCGGTCGCCTTTACCGCTCCTGCGGTTCAAAAAGCCGAAAAGGTCAGTCAGGGCATATCTGCCGTCTCGCTGAAGGCCACGGAGGGGCAGCTGAGCTTCAACGGGAAAAATCACTGGCAGCTGGAGTTATTTACGATGCTGGGAATAGCCCTGGTGTTCGGCACCTCTCTTTTCGTCACCTTGCAGCTGAAGCGTATCCTCTCCAGCTTTGTCCGGGACAAGCCTTTTCTTTCTCAAAATGCCGGGCGGATAAAGGCGATCGGGATAGCCCTACTGCTGTATTCGGTGGTCAGCGCTTTCTTTGGCTGGTTCTATGTCCATTTCCTCAATACCCGGTTTGCTGCGGAACTGAACGTGCATTTCACCCTGCACTGGGATTTTGTATTCCTGCTGATGGGGCTGCTGGTGCTGGTCATCGGGGAGATATTCCGGATAGGGGCGCAGCTGCAGGAAGAAAAAGCCTTAACCATCTGAGCGTATGCCGATCGTAGTAAACCTGGATGTGATGCTGGCCCGGCGCAAGATGACGCTGACAGAGCTGAGCGAAAAGGTGGGGATCACCCTCGCCAACCTGTCTATTCTGAAAAGCGGTAAAGCGAGGGCCGTTCGTTTTTCTACCCTGGATGAGATATGCAAAGTGCTGGACTGTCAGCCCGGTGATATCCTGGAATATGTTACCGAAGAGGCTTACCGGAAGCTGTTTTCTTCCTGAGCTTTTTACAATTCTTCTTCGCGCTCCAGCATCAGGATGGCGCTCTGGGGGACAATAAAATACTTCTCTCCGGCGTACATCACCTCGGTGGCGCCGCCCAGCAGGAAGATCGCCAGATCGCCCTCCCGCGCCTGCAGGGGCACATACTTGACCTTTTCCTCCTCGGGCTTCCAGGATTCTTCATCTTCCACCGGCAGGGGAATGACATATCCCGGTCCCGTTTTGATAATATAACCCTGTTGTACTTTTTCCCTTTCCTGTACGCCGGGCGGGAGGTACAGCCCGCCGGAGCTTCGTTCGTCCGAAGGGGCGGGCCGGATCAGCACGCGGTCCCCGACCACGATCAGCTTTTTCAGTTTGTTATCCGAAGTGAGATGAACAGCCATGGCTTTGTTTTTTGTCGGCGCAGCGGTAGAGAGCGGCCGGGTTCAGGCTGCCCTGATCAAATTTCGTGCAAAGAGAAGGTCTCTGCCACTCGTACGCCTTTTTCTGTCATTTTTACCGTACAGCATTCCACTGCCGGATCGTGCTCAAAAAACAAAATGTATTCCTTTTCCGCCGCTTCGGTCAGAAACTGTTCCTTCTCCCGTAGGGTGGTGAGCGGAAACATATCGTACGCCATTACATAAGGAAGGGGAAGGTGGTGCACCGAGGGCAGCAGATCGGCGACAAAAACCAGCGTTTTATCACCCAGTCTGAGCTGGGGCAGCATCTGCGATTCGGTATGGCCGTTGACAAACCGGACGGAAATATCCGGCGTGAAAGCGGTACCCTCGTCTATTTCGAGAAAACGCAGCTGTCCGCTTTCGCGGATGGGCAAGATGTTTTCCTTCAGGAAAGAGGCCTTCTCCCGCGCATTGGGCTCGGTAGCCCATTGCCAGTGGCGGGCATTGCTCCAGTAAACGGCGTGGGGGAAGGCGGGCAGCAGCTTGTCTCCCTTCCGGATCACGGCGCCTCCGCAATGGTCGAAGTGCAGATGGGTGAGGAACACATCCGTGATGTCATTGCGGTGGAATCCGTGACGGGCCAGGGAGGAATCGAGGGTATCCGGGCCGTGAAGGTGGTAATGGGACAGGAATTTTTTATCCTGCTTGTCGCCGATGCCGGTGTCGACCAGGATGAGCCGGTTGCCGTCCTCGATCAGCAGACAGCGCATCGCCCAGGTACAGCGGTTGTTTTCATCTGCCGGGTGAAGCTTGCTCCACAATACCTTGGGCACCACGCCGAACATGGCGCCGCCGTCCAGCTTGAACAGTTCCGTATCGATGGGATATACTTGCATCGGTTGCGTCTTTGTAAACAAAGATAAGACATACCGGCCGGGCGCAGACCTTTCTGCCCATATAATGATTTGATGGTTTGATGATGTGCTGATTTGATGATGAAGCAATCATATAAGAGTTTAAAGTTTAACGTCTAAAGTCTAAAGTTGACCTGCCCGGAAAGGAACCTTAGACTTTAGAATCTTAGACTATTGAACCGGAAACCTCAAACCTCAAACGAGAAACCGGAAACCAGAAACTTCATTTATAGTCAGAAATGCTCAGGCGGTGCGTGCACAGGCTGTACTCCTGCTCGTCGTTGGAGGAAATGACCACCAGGCGTTCCCGTTGGTATTCGCGGATCAGCTGTCCATAGAGCCCGATGCCCTCTGCATCCAGGTTGGAGCAGGGCTCGTCCAGGAAGAGGACGGGCACATCCGAGAAAACGGCTTGGGCCAGGCGCGCGCGTTGCTTCATCCCGGAGGAGAAATAGCGTATCTGCTTATCGGCGGCTTTTTCCAGCTGTACGGCCTTCATGATCTGCGGCAGGCTTACGCCGGGCAGAAAGGGTTTGAAACGGGCATGGAACCGCAGCAGCTCCATAAGGGTAAGCTCTTCGATCAGCTCGAGGTAAGGGGTGGCCAGGGCCAGATGCCGGAATACCTGTTCCTGGGGCAGGGGCCTATTGCCCAGGGAATAACGGATGCTGCCTTCGCTGTGCTGAAGACTGCCGGCCAGCAGCTGCAGCAGCGTGGATTTTCCGGATCCGTTGGGACCCAGTATGGCATAGCTGTTGCCCGCGTGGAAGCCGGTGGAAAGATGCCGGAATACCCATTCGTAGTTAAAGCGTTTTCCGATATTTTCAAGCGATATCGTCATTCGACTTGCCGGAATAGCCTTTCATGATGCCGCGGGCCGATTCCCGGATAAAGGTAAGTATCTCATCGCGTTCATCGGAAACAGGGATGTCCGCCTCGATGATGTTCAGCGCTTTGGAAATGCTGTAGCCGCGTACGTAGAGGATACGGTAGATATCGAGGATATGGTTGATCTTATCCAGCGAAAACCCTCTTCGCTTCAATCCGATGGAATTGACCCCCACATAGGAAAGCGGCTCCCGGGCCGCTTTTACATAGGGAGGAATATCCTTGCGGACCAGCGATCCCCCGGTGACAAAGGCATGGGCGCCGATCTTGCAGAACTGGTGTACGGCTACCATGCCGGCCAGCACCACGTAATTGCCGACCGTAATATGTCCTGCCAGGGTGGTGTTGTTGGAAAAAATACAGTTGTCGCCCACCTCGCAGTCGTGCGCGATATGGCAATAGGCCTGTATCAGGCAGTTTTTGCCGACCACCGTGTTGCCTTTGGCGCGCGTGCCGCGGTTGATGGTTACAAATTCACGGATAGTGGTATTGTCGCCGATCTCGGCAGTGGATTCCTCTCCGGCAAATTTCAGGTCCTGGGGTATGGCGGAGATCACGGCTCCTGGAAATACCCGGCAATTTTTACCGATGCGTGCGCCTTCCATGATCGTGACGTTGGAGCCGATCCAGGTGCCTTCGCCGATCTCCACATTTTTATGGATCACGCTAAAGGGGTCGATCTTTACATTGGGGGCCAGCCGGGCATCGGGATGTATATAAGTCAGCGGGTGGATCATGTGCGCTTTATCTGTAGTCTTTTTTTACAAGCTGGGCCACAAGATCGGCCTCCGTACAGACCTTATTGCCTACGAAAACAGTGCCACGCATTTCACAGATGCCGCGTCTGATCGGGTTCAGCAATTCCATTTTCAGGATCATGGTATCGCCGGGCAGTACTTTGTGCTTGAATTTACAATTATCGATTTTCAGAAAATAAGTATCGTAATTCTCGGGATCCTGGTAAGTGTTCAGCGCCAGGATGCCGCCGGCCTGGGCCAGCGCTTCCACCTGAAGCACGCCGGGCATCACCGGGTTGCCGGGAAAATGCCCCTGGAAGAAGTTTTCATTGAACGTCACGTTTTTGATGCCCACCACATGAGTGTCGGACAGTTCGATGATCTTATCCACCAGCAGGAAAGGGAATCGGTGGGGTAGCGTTTTTTCGATATGACGTATATCAAAAATGGCCGGCTGGTTAGGATCGTAAACCGGCACATTCCGGATATGCCTGTTCTTTTTGATATACTGCTTGATCTTCCGGGCAAATTCCACATTCGAGGAATGGCCCGGGCGGTTGGCAATGATATGCGCCTTGATGGGATAGCCGATCAGCGCCAGGTCGCCCACCACGTCGAGTAATTTGTGACGGGCCGGCTCATTGGGGAAGCGAAGCTGGATATTGTTCAGGATGCCTTCGCTTTTGACGGATATCTTTTCCCGTTTGAAGGCCCGCGCCAGCCTTTCCAGCTGCTCATCGCTCACCACACGGTCCACCACCACGATGGCGTTGTTCAGATCGCCTCCTTTGATCAGGTTGTTGTCCAGCAGATATTCCAGCTCGTGGAAGAAGCAAAAGGTGCGACAGGGCGCTATTTCCTTTTTAAAGCTGCGGATATGCTTCAGCGCGGCATGTTGGGTGCCCAGCACCGGTGAGTTAAAATCGATAAGGGTGGTGATCTTGTAATCCATGGACGGCAACGCCACCATCTCCACTTTTTTTGTTTCGTCGTAATGGTAGATATTGCTGTCAATGGAATAATATATCTTTTTGGCGTCCTGCTCGTGTACTCCGGCTTCTTCAATGGCGGTGATAAAAGGCTGGGAGCTGCCGTCCATGATCGGCACCTCGGGCCCGTTCAGCTCGATCAGCACATTGTCGATACCCATGCCGACCAGGGCGGCCAGCAGGTGCTCTACCGTGCTGATGCGGGCGCCGCGGTGCTCCAGCGTAGTACCCCTGGAGGTATCCACCACATAATCCACATCGGCCTTTACGATCGGCTGATCGGGCAGGTCGATGCGTTGGAATTTTATGCCGAAGCCCGGTGTTGCCGGTTTCAGGGTCATGTCGACCTGATGACCGGTATGTAAACCGACTCCTGAAACAGTAACCGGCCCTTTCAGCGTCTGCTGATAGTACATTTCCTGATTTCCCATAAGCGTCGAGGTTAAAGCCGTTCTTTTTCAGCCATGAACTGCCGGACTAAAGCTTCAAGTTCCTTGATCCGGCGGTCTAATTCGGGCAAATTTCGAAAAATTGCCTGACTTTTCAGCGAACTTTTATAATCAAAGGCGGGAGTGCCGTTGAGCGCGGCGTTCTGTTCGTTGACGGATTTGGATATCCCGCTTTGCGCGTTGATGCGTGTGCCGTCGGCAATCTGGATATGACCGACCATGCCCACCTGACCGCCCACCACGCAGTTGCGTCCTATCTTGGTGCTGCCTGAAACGCCCGTCTGTGCAGCGATGACGGTGTTTTCCCCGATCTCCACATTGTGCGCTATCTGGATCAGGTTATCCAGCTTTACCCCCTTCCGGATGATGGTAGAGCCCATCGTGGCCCGGTCGATAGTCGTGTTGGCGCCGATCTCCACATCATCTTCGAGGATGACATTGCCGATCTGGGGCACTTTTTTATAATTCCCGTCCGCCTGGGGCGCAAATCCGAAGCCGTCGCTGCCGATGACGCTGCCGGCGTGGATCACCACCCGGTGGCCGACGAGGCAGTCGTGGTACACCTTCACCCCGGCATAGAATATGGCATCGTCGTTTACTACCACGTTGTCTCCGAGATAGGTGCCGGGATATATCTTTACGTTGTTCCCGATGATGACGTTTTCGCCGATATAGGAGAAGGCGCCGATATAAACATCCTCGCCCAGAATGGCGGAGGTGGAAATATAGGAGGGTTGCTGGATGCCTTTTTTCAATCCCTTCTGCCGGCTGAGAATATAATTGTATTTCTCCATCAGCAGGGCAAATCCGCTGTAGGCATCCGCTACCCGGATCAGCGTAGGTTTTACCGGCCGTTCCACCTGCAGGTTTTCATTGATAATCAGGATGCTGGCCTGTGTGGAGTAGAGATGTTCCTCGTATTTAGGGTTGGCGATAAAGCTGAGGGCGCCCTCGCCGGCTTCTTCTATCTTGGCGATATTGCTGACCCGTACGTCGGGGTCGCCTTCCACTTTACCATTGACGATGGTGGCTATTTGCAGTGCGCTGAATTGCATGTTATACGTTTAATTGACCCGCATTTCCGGGTGCCCGCCGGGGAAACCGGCGCTTCCCTTTGAGGTACCGCAATTATCGGTCCTCTATTTTGGGGTAACAAATGTAGAATTTTTTTATGGGTATAGCGAGCGTATTATTAATAAGGGCGTTGTCCACCGACGATATATCCCGTACCTGCCCGGTTTTAAAAAAAATGTTAATTTCTTCGTTGCTGATGTCGTAGGTGCGGTTGGCCGCCACTCCGGTAAAAACGAAATAGTCCATCTCTTCGGGGGGCAGCTGCAGGGTTTTGCTGAGTTCCGTGCGAAGCCGGGCTACCCGTTCTTCGGAAAAAGGCTCGAGGCTCAGCTCCACGCGGAAGAGGTTCCTGTTGATCAGGCCGCTGCAAAGCGCAGACAGGACCCGGTCCGGGTGCCCGGCCCAGACCTTTATGGCGGAGAGGATATCATAGTCGTCCAGCAGGCAGAACTGCTGCAGGCAGCCGGGTTGTTCGGCGAAGGAGGACCGGTCCACCCGCTGCTGCATAAAAAAGCGGAGTGCCGGAGTGCCGAACAGCGCTTCCCCCTCCAGAGACAGCCTCCGGGCGCGGCGCAGGATGTTGACCAGCATGTTTTCCGCACTCAGCACGGTTTTGTGGAGATATACCTGCCAGTACATGAGGCGGCGGGCGATGATGAACTTCTCGATGGAATGGATGCCCTTTTCTTCCACCATCAGCTCGCCCTGCTGTACCGTCAGCATTTTGATAATGCGGTCGTAGCTGATTACTCCTTCGTGAACGCCGGTATAGAAGCTGTCGCGGTTCAGGTAGTCCATCCGGTCCACATCCAGCTGGCTGGACACCAGCTGATGGAGAAATCTTTTTTCATATTCCCCGTTGAAGATGCGCAGGGCAAGGTCCAGCGCTCCCCCGGACCCGCTGTTCAGCACCTGCATGATATACCGGGAAAGGGTTTCGTGCGGGACGTCTTCCACCAGGGTATTTTCCAGCGCGTGTGAATAGGGGCCGTGGCCGACGTCATGCAGCAGGATGGCAATACAGGCGCCCACCTCTTCCTCGGGGGAGATATCGGCCCCCTTGTTCTTCAGCTCCCGCAGGGCCAGGCACATCAGGTGGTAGGCGCCCAGCGAGTGGTGCATGCGGGTATGGGTAGCGCCGGGATATACCAAGTGGGCCATGGCCATCTGGTGAATCCGGCGTAATCTTTGATACCAGGGGTGCTGGATCACATCGTAGACCAGCGGGTGATCTATGGTGATAAAGCCGTATACCGGATCATTGATAATTTTCCTTTTGCCAGACACAGGGAAACCGTTGTATAAAAAAAAGTTAAAACGGGCGCTGCCGCTTCCGCAAAGCTACGATAGCTGCCGGGAAAAAGGTAACTTTGAAAAACGCTACCCCCTCAAGGGGGAAAAGGCGAAAGGTGAAGGGCGAAAGGCTTTTCGAAGTTTAGAGTCCAAGATTTCATTCCAGGCAGACTAACTTTAGACGTTAAACTTTAAACCAGAAACTTCAAACCTCAAACTGAGAAGCCAGAAACGCGCAGCGTTCACGGAGACCGCTCAAAATCTTTGTGAACGACGTAAACTTCAAACCAGAAACCTCAAACCAGAAATATATAGATGAGTAACATAGCCAATATCTTATGGGTGGATGACGAGATCGATTCGCTGAAATCGCAGATCCTGTTCCTGGAAAATAAGGGATATCAGGTATCCGCATTGACCAACGGACACGACGCCCTGGAATATCTTAAGGACAATATTGTAGACGTGGTGCTGCTGGACGAAAGCATGCCGGGTATCACCGGGCTGGAGACCCTGGCGGGCATAAAGGCGCTCCACCAGCACATGCCGGTGGTGATGGTGACGAAAAACGAGGCGGAAGACGTCATGGAAGACGCCATAGGCTCGCAGATCACCGATTACCTGATCAAGCCGGTAAATCCGAATCAGGTGCTGCTTTCGCTCAAAAAGATCATCGACAACAAAAGGCTGGTGGCAGAACGCACCACCACTGCTTACCAGCAGGATTTTCGCAATCTCTTTATGGCGCTCAGCTCCAACCCGGACTACAACGAGTGGATGGATATCTACAAAAAGCTTGTTTTCTGGGAAATGGAGATGGGGAAAAGCGACAGTCCCGAGATGCAGGAAGTGCTGAGCACGCAGAAATCGGAGGCCAATACCGAATTTTCCAAATTCATCTCCCGTCATTACGAAGACTGGGTGCATCCCCGCAGCACGGAATCGCCCATCATGTCCCATACGCTGTTCCGCTTTAAGGTAGCTCCGCATATTACGGGCGATAAGCCCCTCTTCTTTATCCTGATCGACAACCTGCGCTTCGATCAGTGGAAGGCCATCCAGCCTGTTTTTTCCGAGAGCTTCCGGGTACTGGAAGAAGAAACCTTTTACAGCATACTGCCGACCTCCACCCAGTACAGCCGCAATGCCATCTTTGCCGGCATGCTCCCTGTGGATATAGAAAAACGTTTCTCGCAGCAGTGGAAAAACGATGACGAGGAAGGCGGAAAGAACCTGTATGAGGAGGAGTTTCTCGCCGCCCAGCTCAAACAGCTTCGGCTGGGGGATATGCGTTTTTCCTATACCAAGGTCACCAACCACCAGGACGGGCAGATGCTGGTCAACAGCATTCATAACATGATGGACTACCAGCTCAACGTGATCGTCTATAACTTCGTGGACATGCTGTCTCACGCCCGCACGGAAATGGAAGTGCTCAAAGAGCTCGCCAGCGACGAAACCTCTTACCGCTCCATCGCTGCCAGCTGGTTCGAACATTCTCCCCTGCATCAGGCGTTGAAGAAGCTGGCCGGGAAGGACGTACGGCTGATCGTGGCAACCGATCACGGTTCGGTACGGGTAAAGACGCCCCATAAGGTGATCGGGGACAAGCAGACCACCACCAACCTGCGGTACAAGCACGGGCGCAACCTGAACTACGATGCCAATGACGTGCTGGCCTTCCGGGATCCCTCCGCTGCCGGTCTTCCCCGCCCCAATGTCAATTCATCTTATATCTTTGCAAAAGGCGACGGGTATCTGTGCTACCCGAACAACTATAATCATTTCGCCAACTACTACCGGAATACTTTCCAGCACGGAGGCATCTCGCTGGAAGAGATGATCGTGCCGGTGGTGCGTATGGTGAGCAAATGACGGAAAACAGATTTCGTATGCAGATCAAATACAACCAGCATACGCTGGACAGGGTAGAGAAGATTTTTGAGGAAAGCGGCTACATCCTCCGGTATGAAAAGGGAACGTTCAATTCGGGCTATTGCCTGCTGGAACATAAGAAGGTGGTGGTGGTCAACAAATTTCTGAGCATCGAGGGAAGGATCGGCGTGCTCGCGGATATCCTCCCCGCCCTGTCCATCACCGCCGACCACCTGCCGGAAGGCTCCCGCAAGCTATATGAACAATTACTGAAACAGCTTGCAGAAGCGCCCCTGCAGCAGACCGGCACCGGGGATGCGCCATCGTCCTCCGGCGACCCTGGCGCCAACAACAGCTGACATTGAAGATTACTTTTCTCGGAACAGGAACCTCTCAGGGCGTGCCCATGATCGCCTGCAACTGCCGGGTCTGCACCTCTGCAGATCCGCGGGACAAGCGGCTGCGCAGCAGCATACTGCTGTCTGCCGGCGAGCAGCATATCGTGGTGGATACCACGCCTGATTTTCGTTACCAGATGCTCCGTGCGCAGGTAAAACACCTTGAGGCCATTCTGATCACCCATGCCCATAAAGATCATATTGCGGGCATGGACGATGTCCGGGCCTTTAACTATTTCCAGCAGCGTCCCATGGATATTTATGCGTCGGCCGCCTCGCAGGAAGCCATCCGCCGGGAATTCTACTATGCCTTTGCCGCCGAAAAATATCAGGGCGTCCCCGAGATACGGCTGCATACGATCGATGAAGAAACTTTTCAGGTAGACGGACTGGAAATATTACCCGTGCCGGTAAAGCATCATAAGATGCCGGTGCTGGGTTTCCGGATCGGGGATTTTACCTACATCACCGATGCCAATTATATCGGCGCTGAGGAAAAAGAAAAAATCCGGGGCTCGCGTATCCTGGTCCTCAACGCCCTGCGCCAGGAGCCGCATATCTCTCACTTTGCCCTCTCCGAAGCCATCGCCCTTTCCGATGAGCTGGGCGTCCCTGAGACCTATTTTACACATATCAGTCACCAGATGGGACGTCACGCCGAAATTGACGAGACCCTGCCGCCCGGCAAGCATCTCGCCTACGACGGGCTGGAACTGAAAGTGTAGTTTCCGCCTCCAACCACGGAATTTTTTGTAACTTAAGGCTACAGCGGCGGAAATCCGCTTCATGTCTTTTTAATATACTGAAAACCGGATCCTGATGCGAAAAAACGCATTTCGGGACTATTTTTCTTTTACGCGTGGACAGCAACGCGGCATCCTTGCTTTGCTCCTGATCATCGTGGCGCTGCTGCTTATGCCTTACTGGCTGCCTCATCCGGCAGCCCGCTCAGCATCCGATTTCAGGGCCTACCGGAGGGCCATCGCCGAATTTGAAAAACGAAAGGACGACGATACCGCCCGGGTTTTCAGCCGGGAAGACAGGACTTCTGTCAAAGCAGCGCTTTTTCACTTTGATCCCAACAGCCTGGCTGATTCCGGTTGGCAGCGGCTGGGCGTGAGCCCGCGGGTAGCCCGCACCATCCGTCATTACCGGGAAGCAGGGGGACGATTTTATAAGCCTGAAGACCTGCAGAAAATATACGGGCTGTCCCCGGCAATGTATAAACGGCTGCTCCCCTATGTAAGACTGAAAAATGCAGAAGAAGCCCGCTTTGCCCCGAAGCGGGAAAACCCACCGGCCGTCAGCGGCGTGCAGCAGGAAGCGGTAACGGGCTTACAACATTACCGGTATCCGAAACCGGCTGATTTTGCGCTCGATATCAATACGGCCGACAGTGCCGACTGGGTGCGGCTGCAGGGGATCGGTCCCGCCCGCGCCGCTTATATCCTGCGGTTCCGGGAACGGCTGGGCGGCTTTTACCGGGTTTCACAGGTAGCAGAGGTGTACGGGTTGCCGGACAGCGTGTTCCGGAAGATTGAACACCAGCTAAATATTTCATCCGTTGATTTGAAAAAAATCAACATCAATACGGCCACGGTGGACGAAATGAAATCCCATCCCTACATCAGCTATCGCCTGGCCGCTACCATCAAGGCTTTCCGGGAAGAGCACGGCAGCTTCGACTCGGTGGAAGACCTGAAGCAGGTGGCATTGGTGGATGACCGAATTTACCGTAAACTTGCCCCGTACATCGTTGCCCGTTGAGGCGTGGGCGGGCTGCAAAAGCAGCCATGGATTTAAAACCGGCTGACCGCTTTTGTTTTTTGAGCAGCAGTGCTCCTGTAAGAGCAGCGATGGATTTAAGGCTGACCGATTGGATTAAATGCCAAAAACGTCTGATAAAAGTAACATGATGGACTTTCAACCTACCGAGTTGCAGCTGCAGATCACCCGGATGATCCGTGACTTCGGACAAGCGCACATACAACCCTTTGTGATGGAATGGGATGAGCAGCAGCTGTTTCCCCGCGACCTGTTCCGGCAGCTGGGCTCGCTTGGCCTGATGGGCATCCTGGTGCCCGAAACATATGGCGGGTCGGGTCTGGGTTACCCGGAGTACGTGACGGCCATCCGGGAGGTATCCCGCTTTTGCGGATCAGTCGGTCTGAGCATGGCGGCGCACAACTCACTGTGCACAGGGCATATCCTTCAGTTCGGCAGCGAGGAGCAGCAACGGAAGTACCTGCCCCGCCTGGCCTCCGGCGAATGGATCGGGGCCTGGGGGCTGACCGAACCCGGCACCGGCTCCGATGCGGCCAATATGAAGACGGTGGCGCGCAGGGAGGGCGGGGAGTGGGTGCTGAACGGCACCAAATGCTGGATCACCCATGGCATATCCGCGGAAGTGGCCGTTGTGATTGCCCGTACTGGCGGGACCGGCGATAACCATGGGATGAGCGCCTTTATCGTGGAGCGGGGTACGCCGGGCTTCAGTGGAGGAAAAAAGGAAAACAAGCTGGGGATGCGGGCCAGCGAAACGGCCGAGATGATCTTTGACGATTGCCATATTCCTGCAGACCACCTCATCGGTAAGGAGGGGGAGGGCTTTATCCAATCCCTGAAGGTATTGGACGGAGGGCGGATATCCATAGCGGCCTTGTCGCTGGGAATAGCCCAGGGCGCCTATGAGGCGGCGCTGCGTTATGCCAAGGAGCGGCAGCAGTTCAACCAGCCGATTGCCAGCTTTCAGGGTATCTCCTTCAAGCTGGCGGACATGGCTACGGAGATCGGAGCGGCAGAGCTGCTCACCTTTCATGCGGCGGAAAAAAAACAGCGCGGCGAAAAGATGACGAAAGAGGCGGCCATGGCCAAATATTATGCTTCCGAAGTGGCGGTGAAGGTGGCTACCGATGCGGTCCAGATCTTTGGCGGTTACGGCTATACGAAGGATTTTCCGGTAGAGAAATATTATCGCGATGCCAAGCTCTGCACAATCGGGGAAGGTACCTCGGAGATCCAGAAGATCGTGATCGCCCGGGAAGTGCTGAAGTAGGACTGGTATTACTTCCGGGGATGTTTTTTAGGATTGCTCCTGTTGTCCCAGAAATATTGGAGCGCAACCTGTTGTTTCCGGGGATAGTAGCGGTAAAACAGAGATATCTGCTTCATGATAACAGCTTTGTGCTGATGAGATTTTCCGGGGGCTGCAATATAAAGCCGGGGGTATTTCCGGAGTAAGGAGAGGCAGTTATTGACCTTTTCAACGAAATTTCGGACTTCTGTTTCTGTCCAATGCTGGGATAAATATTCTATTATAGCGAGAAAGGATGCTTCGGCTTGCGGTGACCAGATTATTTTAACCCCCATTGCTTGTATTTCTTCGTTATGACTTCATGGGGTATTCCATTTCCCTGACTTATCTCTTTATCAGCAGCCATAATGGTATCTTGTACCGCGGAGGGCAGATCATCCCACCAATCGTGATTTTGTTCTATTTCCAATATAGCCTGCACCATACGCAATGACTTTTCATCTGCCTGGGCAATATATTCCGCCACTTTTCTCCGCAAGGCTTCGGTTTGGGTCATTTTTAAAGGATTTTATTCAAATTTACTCTTTTTCGTCCGGTATAAAAAAATCCTGCATAGCGCAGGATTTTCAAACAGTAACCACCGGATCCGGCTTACTTTCCGCCGCCGAACATACCGGATAATTTATCCCCGGCACCGCCCAGGAAGCCTTCTGCTTTCTGTACGAGGTTGTCTACATTTTCCCCGCTGAAGATAGAATCGATGGCGCCATGAAACGATTCCGGCACCTTGGCTTTGATCTTCTCAAGGATGGTTTCCACGGCCTGCTTGGCCTGATCGGGGTTCAGTCCGACTTTTTGCTGGAGTTCCTGGATAAATTCCTGCATAGCTATTCGTTTTAAGAGGTGAATTATTCCGCAACGTCATGCTGCGCAATGCAAAACGAATCTAAGAAAATTTACGGTATTGGCAAACCGTTCTTTAAAAGCAGGAAAGGGATATGAGCCGCTCAGGCCACCTTCAGGTGCTTCAGCGCGGAACGTTCCAGCTTTTCCCGGGCATATTCCGGGGTAAGCAGGAATGTTTTCTCGCCGGAAGAGGGCAGCTCAAACATGGCGTCGGTCATGATGGCCTCGCAGATGGACCTCAGCCCGCGGGCGCCCAGCTTATACTCCATGGCCTTCTCCACGATATAGTCGAGCACCGCTCCGTCCGTCTGAAGTTGTATGCCTTCCAGTTCGAAAAGCTTTTCATACTGCTTGATGAGGGCATTCTTCGGCTCGGTGAGGATAGCGCGCAGCGTGACCTGGTCCAGCGGATTCAGGTGAGTGGTTACCGGCAGGCGGCCCAGCAGCTCGGGGATAAGCCCGAAGGTGCGCAGGTCCTGCGCATTTACATACTGGAGCAGGTGCTGACGGGTATAATCCTGTTCTGCCTTGTTGGCCGTAAACCCGATGGTGTTGGTCTGGACCCGGCGGGCGATGATCCGGTCGATGCCGTCGAAAGCTCCGCCGCAGATAAACAGGATATTCTGGGTGTTGATCTTTACCATCTTCTGGTCCGGGTGCTTGCGGCCGCCCTGCGGCGGTACCAGCACGTCGGCTCCTTCGAGCAGCTTCAGCATACCCTGCTGCACGCCTTCCCCGCTGACATCGCGGGTAATGGAAGGATTATCCTGCTTGCGGGCCACCTTGTCGATCTCGTCGATATAAACGATGCCCCGCTCGGCGGCCGCCACATCGTAATCGCAGACCTGCAGCAGGCGGGAAAGAATGCTCTCCACATCTTCGCCGACATAACCGGATTCGGTAAAAACGGTGGCGTCCACGATGGTGAAGGGTACCTGCAGCATCCTCGCGATGGTGCGGGCCAGCAGGGTTTTACCCGTACCCGTTTCGCCGACCATGACGATGTTGGATTTTTCTATCTCCACATCGTCCTTTATTTTCTGCTGCAGCCGCTTGTAGTGATTGTATACAGCTACGGAAAGTATCTTTTTGGCTTCATCCTGACCGATGATATACTGGTCCAGGAATTTTTTTATCTCTACCGGCTTGTGGACGTTGGGGTTAAAGGGCTTCTGCGCAGCTTTTTTCGGCTGTCCTTCCCTCGCGGTGTCCGGCAGCTCCTGCAGGATGATATCCTGCGCATGTGCCACACAGTCATCACAGATGTGCCCTTCCTCTCCTTCGATAAGGAGCCTTACCTCGTTTTTGCCCCTTCCGCAAAAGGAGCAGTAGATGCCGTTACGTTGCTGTTTCATCTGTTGACATTATAAACTTCGCATATTCCCATATTCCTGTGCGATAAATACGGTCATGCCCGGTTTCATTTTGCTTACCTTTTCCTCCCTAAATCTTTTCCATGATCTGGTCCACGATGCCGTAGCCGATGGCTTCCTTGGCATCCATCCAGTAATCGCGTTCGAAATCCCGCAGTATCTTTTCCATCTTCTGTCCGCAGTTCTCGGCCAGTATCCTGGCGCCCAGTTCCTTCGTTTTGCGGATCTGTTTGGCATGGATCTCCAGGTCGGAGGAAACCCCCTGGAGGTAGCCGCCCAGGCTGGGCTGGTGGATCATCACTTCCCCGCTGGGATAGATAAAGCGATGGCCTTTTTCACCACCCGACAGCAGGATGCTGCCCATGGAAGCGGCCAATCCCATACATACGGTAGACACCGGCGACTCGATCATCCGCATGGTATCGTAGATCACCATGCCGGAGGTTACCATGCCCCCCGGGCTGTTGATATAAAAGGTGATCTCCTTACCGGGCGCTTTGCTGTTCAGATACAGCAGCCGGTTGACGACCTCTTTGGCAGATTGGTCATCCACGACGCCCCACAGAAATACCTTCCGCTCTTCCAGGAACTTTTTATCGAATTCACGTGAAGAGACCAGGCCTTCCAGGGGATTGTTTTCTTCTTTCGGTTTTTCTTCTTCCGACCGGAGCGGGATTATGTTTTTTGAATAACGCGCCATGATTGTTTTTCGGGGTTGGTTGAAGGAATGTTTTAATTATCCGGCCTGCTCATCCGTTCCCTGTTTCCGGGGATTGATGCTGAGCACCTCATCCACCAGGCCGTAGGCTTTGGCTTCTTCCGCCAGCAGCCAGTAATCGCGGTCGCTGTCTTTCTCCACCTTTTTCAGGGGCTGACCGGTATGGTGGGCGATGATCTCATTCAGCTCCTTGCGGATCCTCAGGATTTCCTTGGCGGTGATCTCCACGTCGGAAGCCTGCCCGCCGATAGCGCCGCTGGGCTGGTGGAGCATGATCCGGGAATGCCGCAGGGCGGTCCGCTTGTTCTTGGCGCCCGAGCACATCAGGATGGCGGCCATCGAGGCGGCCATGCCCGTGCATATGGTCGCCACGTCGGGACCGATGATCTGCATCGTATCGTACATCCCGAGACCGGCATATACGCTGCCGCCCGGACTGTTGATATACATCTGGATATCCCGCTGCCGGTCGGTCGACTCAAGAAATAACAGCTGGGCGTTGACAATGTTGGCGACATAGTCGTCGACGGGTTCTCCCAGGAAGATGATGCGATCCATCATCAGGCGGGAAAAAACATCCATGGACGCCACGTTCAGCGGACGTTCCTCGATAATATAGGGGGTGAGGGCCTTTACAGACTGATGGGTATACTGGTCAAACGCCAGGCTGTTGATGCCATGGTGGCGGATCGCATATTTCCTGAATTCCTGATCAGTGTTCATGATGATGATTATGCGGTAAATGATTGAATTCTTCCAAAGTTATCGTTTTCTCCTCGATATTCAGCTGGCTTTCCGCCCAGTCCAGCAGCTTGCCCGTCAGCAGTTCCCGGTAGGTCTGATCCAGGTATTTTTCGTCCTGGGTCAGCTTGTCCAGGTAGGCATCCACCCACTCGGTATTACCGGCTCCGCCGGCCAGTCCGAAGTAACCCAGCACCTGCTTTTTGGCATGTTCCCGCAGTTCCTCGGCCGATACCTTGATATCGTTTTCCCGGATCAGCTTGTCAGAGATCAGCGTCCAGCGGAGCTGATGGTCAAACTGGGGATATTCTTTTTCGGCATCTTCGGAGGAGCGGTTTTTGCCCTCGCCGTTCTGGAGCCATTTTTTCAGAAACTCCGCGGGAAGGGTAATGGGCGTTTCGTGCACCAGCAGTTCAAAAATATCGTTTTGCAGACGGGTACGGGTCTGCTCGTCGTAATAGCGCGCGATCTCTTCCCCGACCTTGTTCCGGAAATCCGCTTCCGTGGCGGGGGTGTCGGTAGGATATACCTCTTTAAAAAAGTCCTCGTCCAACGCCCGCTTTTCCAGGTGTTCCGTTTTGAGCAGGGTCAGCCGGAAATGCTTCTGGGCGGCTGCCTCGTCTTCCGGATCCAGTTCCAGGTCACGCAATACATTCTTCAGTTCCGTTTCGTCGAAAGCATCTGCAAGCTTAAAGACAATATGATCGTCTTTTTTCTTCCCGGTAAGCTGTTCGCGGAGAGCGGGCGAGAAATACTTCACCAGCAGGGAGTTTTCCTTCTGTATCCCCCCTTCTACGGGCGTGCCGGCCGCATCGCATTCCTCGAATTGTACCGTTACGGCGTCTTCTTCGCTGCTGACGCTTTCCTGCTCCGTCATCTTACCGCCTTTGAGCTGCAGCCTTTCCACTTCTTCATCTACCGTTTTCTCATCGGGGGTAATGCGGTAGCGGGTAAGGGTGGTCTTGTCTTTAATAGGCGTCACGTCGAATTCCGGCTTCAGGCCGATCTCGAAGTCAAAGGCATATTCTCCGGGCTCGTTCATATTGAGCCGGTCCGTATCGGCGCCCAGGGACAGGGGCTGGGCAAAGATCTCCAGCTTTTCTTCCTGGAGGTAGCTGCCCAGTTCTTTTTCCACGGATTTCACCACCTCATCGGCAAAAACAGCCGGACCGTGCATTTTCTTGATCAGGCCTGTGGGCACCATGCCTTTCCGGAAGCCGGGGAGGCTGGCGTTTTTGCTGTATTGCTTCAGTGCTTTCTCAAAAGCGGGCAGGTAGTCGTCCTGGGCCACCTTCACGGTAAGCTTATCGTTTAATACACCGATGTTTTCTCTGGTAACGGTTGCCATAGTTTTAAAAGTGATAGTTTTAGCGCAATAATGGTTCCTAAGTTTACTTACTGACATGAAGTCAGTTGCGGGTGCCAGGGTAACAGTCGGTGATCCCTTGTTTGCGGAAAAGGCGGGATGGCGGGTGCGACCTCAGCAACGCATTTTTATCTGCTCTCCGGTCTTTGTTTTTCCGGAAAAGGAGCGCAAAATTAAGATTTTTGTGCCAGATTCCGGTGACCGTCTTTGGGGAGGACGGGCCCAGGATCCGCCGGACGATTTCCGGGGGAGGAGTATTGTTTTAGTTTGGGATTTTGGGGAGAATGGAAGACGCGGGCCGCATCCGCTTCTCGAGAACAGCATGCGCCTTCAATTTTAAGTGCGGATGGAGGGACTCGAACCCACACGCCTTACGGCACCAGATCCTAAGTCTGGCGCGGCTACCAGTTACGCCACATCCGCAGAACCAGCCGGCGCCGGGCCGGTCAAGCGCGGGCAAAGGTATCGTTTTTTCCGGAAAAGCGAGGCCAGGGGGCTGCCGAAAACCGGTAGTGTCATTAGAAAAGGCGCTTGGTATGAAGCACAGCCAGTACGACAACCCTTTTTTCTTCAATAATATAACTGAATACCATAGGGGAACTGTCGCAGGAAAGTAATTCTGATGTCCCGGTATCGATCTGAAAGAGGAAAGGATTCCGGCAAATAAGATCAAATCGTTCGGAAAGGGCCTGGATAAGGGGGGCGACTTGCAGCGGTGCTTTTTCGCGATACCATTCTACAGCCTCCTTTATATCCAGCTCGGCTGCTGTCCGGATGGAAATGGCATAGGGATCAGGCATCCCTCAATAACTCATTTTTGCATTCCTTCCATGATTTTCCGTTATCTTGCTTTGTGTGATAGGCCTTTAGCCGGTTATCCAGCAGGCCCTTTAAGGCAGGAGTCAGTTCCGGCGGAGCTGTTAGCTCCTCTTTCATTTCTTGATACCGATATTGTAAGCTGTCCAGAAAAGCAAGCAGTACCTTTTCTTCCTTTTCATCATGTGGAGATACGAGAATAGCCATAACCCGGATACAATTTTGTATGTTTCAAAGATAAGACTTTTTAATATGACGCCTGAAAAACGGCAAAATGACACCCGGACCGGAAAGCCGGAGGGGCGGTCTGGTTGTTGTTATTATAAAGATGTGATGTAATTTTGAAGTATGCCTACAGGAACGATCAAAAAAGAACGGTATGCGCTTTCCGAAGAACAGGAAAAGAAGGAGATCGTACGGCAGTACCGCGCCCTGCTGCGGGCGCTGAAGAGCAAGCTTAAGAAAGGCGACAAGGAACAAGTACGCCGGGCCTTTGAGATCGCCGCCGATGCGCATAAGGATATGCGGCGTAAATCCGGCGAGCCCTATATCCTCCATCCCCTGGCGGTAGCCCAGATCACCATCGAAGAGATCGGGCTGGGAGTGACCTCGGCCATCTGCGCCCTGCTGCACGATACGGTAGAGGATACCGAGGTAACCCTCGAGGAGATCGAACGCGAATTCGGCAGCAAATGCGCGCATATCATCGACGGGCTGACCAAGATATCCAACGTCATTGAGGACTCCAATACCAGTACCCAGCAGGCAGAGAACTTCAAAAAGATACTGCTGACCCTGGCCGAAGACCCCCGCGTGATCCTCATCAAGCTGGCGGACCGCCTGCACAACATGCGCACGCTGGACAGCATGAGCCGCGAGAAGCAGCTGAAGATCGCCTCGGAGACGGTGTTTATCTATGCTCCCCTGGCTCACCGTCTGGGGCTCTACAATATCAAGTCCGAAATGGAAGACCTGGCCCTGAAGTATACGGAGCCGGAAGTTTACTTCGACATCGCCCAGAAGCTCAGGGAAACCAAACGGGAGCGGACCCGGTATATCAATGAGTTTATCCGCCCGGTCCGGGAACGGCTGCAGCAGGAAGGATTTGAGTTTGAGATTTTCGGGCGGCCCAAATCCATCCACTCCATCTGGAACAAGATGAAGAAAAAGGGAGTGACCTTCGAGGAGGTTTACGACCTGTTTGCCATCCGCATCATCCTCCATTCGGTGACCGAGCGGGAAAAGGCCGATTGCTGGAAAGCCTATTCCGTGATCACCGACTTTTATATGCCCAGCACGCAGCGTCTGCGCGACTGGCTCAGCAATCCCAAATCCAATGGCTATGAGGCGCTCCATACCACCGTCATGGGGCCGGGCGGCAGGTGGGTGGAAGTGCAGATCCGTTCTGAACGGATGAATGAAATTGCCGAAAAAGGACTCGCCGCTCACTGGAAATATAAGGAAGGCGCCGTTCAGGAGAGCAAGTTCGACGAATGGTTCAAGCAGATCCGGGATATGCTGGGCAACTCGGATGCCAGCACCCTGGATTTCGTACAGGATTTCAAGCTCAATCTCTTCGCCGAGGAAATTTATGTCTATACCCCCAAAGGGGATCTGAAGATACTTCCCGCCGGCGCCTCCGCCCTGGATTTTGCCTTTGCCATCCACAGCGCCATCGGCCAGAAATGTATCGGCGCCAAGGTCAACTATAAGCTGGTGCCCATCAGCCACAAGCTGAAAAGCGGGGACCAGGTGGAGATCATCAGCTCCAACAAACAAAAGCCTTCGGAAGACTGGCTGAACTTTGTGGTCACCGCCAAGGCCAAATCCCGTATCAAGGACGCGCTGAAAGAAGAAAAAAGGGTGGTGGCCATGGACGGACAGGCGGCGCTGGAGCGGAAGCTGAACAACATGGGCGCGGCCGTAAATGTCCAGAATATCAATGAGCTGACCCAATACTTCAAACAGCCCTCCCCGTTAGACCTGTACTATCAGATCGCGGTGAAAAACATCGATCTGAAAACGCTCCGGGAATTTACGTTGCTGGGCGACAGGCTGGAAGCGCCGAAGCCGCAAAAGGCGCCGGAGCCTGAGGTGAAGTCGCCCGAGCCCTCGAAGAAGAGTCCCAAAAAGGAATCCGAGCTGATCATCTTCGGGGAAAATGCGGACCGGATAGAATACAAGCTGGCGAACTGCTGTAAGCCGATCCCGGGCGATGACGTATTCGGATTTGTCACGGCCAGCGAGGGTCTGAAGATACACCGGACCAACTGCCCCAATGCCGCCCAGTTGCTTTCTCATTACGGCCACCGCGTGGTAAAGACCAAATGGGCGAAAAACAAAGAGATCTCCTTCCTGACCGGCCTGCGGATCATCGGGATGGACGACGTGGGGGTCATCAACAAGATCACCAACGTTATTTCCGGGGAAATGAAGGTCAATATTTCCGCCCTGACCATCGAATCAAAAGAGGGCCTTTTCGAAGGCATTGTAAAGGTATTTGTCCACGATCGGGAAGAGCTGGAAGAGCTGGCTGTGCGCCTCCGCAAGCTCAACGGCATACAGTCGGTAAGCCGCCTGGAGGTGGAAGACTGAGTCCAACTTGCCGTAAAGTCTTTTTAAATGTTATTTTTGCCGGGCATTTACTAACTGATAAAATACCAAACCTGATGATAGACGTATTACTGGGTCTGCAGTGGGGCGATGAAGGCAAAGGAAAGATCGTGGATTACTTTGCCGGCAAATATGATGTGGTCGTCCGTTTCCAGGGCGGTCCCAATGCAGGACATACCCTGTATGTGAACGGGCGGAAGGTGGTGCTCCGCACCATCCCTTCGGGCGTCTTTCATCCGCATACGCTGAACCTGATCGGGAACGGGGTAGTGATGGACCCGGTGGCCATCCGCCAGGAATACCAGGAGCTGGAAGCCCTGGGCATCGATCTCCGGGAAAGACTGTTCATTTCCGAAAAAACACATCTCATCATTCCTACGCACCGGGCGCTGGACAAAGCCTCCGAGCTGTCCAAGGGAGCCGATAAGATCGGATCCACCTTAAAGGGCATCGGTCCGGCCTACATGGATAAAACCGGTCGCAACGGTCTCCGGGTGGGGGATATTATCCATGGCGATTTCCGGTCGGCTTACGAAAAGCTGAAGCAGAAGCATATTCAGCTGCTGGCAGGATATGATTTTTCGGAAGATATTTCCGCCTGGGAAAAAGAATTCCTGGAGGCTGTGGATTTTCTGCGCGGCATAAAAACGGTCAGCGGCGAATACTTTGTAAACGAGCAGCTGCGTGCCGGCAAGCGGATCATGGCCGAGGGCGCCCAGGGTAGCATGCTGGACGTAGACTTCGGGACCTATCCGTTTGTCACTTCTTCCAATACCATTTCTGCCGGCGTCTGCACCGGCATGGGGGTGGCTCCCCAGCAGATCCGCGAGGTGATAGGGGTCACCAAAGCCTATTGCACCCGTGTCGGGGGAGGACCTTTTCCCACAGAGCTGTTCGACCAGACCGGGGAAGACCTCCGCAAAGCGGGGAACGAGTTCGGTGCGGTCACGGGCAGGCCCCGCCGCTGCGGCTGGATCGACCTGGTGGCCCTGCGCTATACCTGCATGGTCAACGGTACCACGCAGCTGGTGATGACCAAGGCCGATGTGCTGGACGCTTTCCCGGCCATCAGCGCTTGCACCGCTTACCGGGTAAACGGGCGGGAAACCGCCGAGATGCCCTACCAGCTGTGCGGAATGGATGTCGAGCCGGTATACCGCACATTTGAGGGCTGGGAGGATACCCCTTCGGCGCAATGCACGGCTTTTGATGCCCTGCCGGCCCCGATGAAATCCTACATCGGCTTCCTGGAAAGCTATCTGCAAGTACCGGTGAAATATGTTTCCAACGGCCCCGGACGTGATCAGCTGCTGGAGCAATAGGAGGAGAAAACCGCCCTGAAAAAATTGCTAAAAAAATTTGGCTGTTTAAAAAAGTAGTTAAAACTTTACGAAGCCAATCAGGATATGTTATACTACATCTTCGCGAAGACAATCAACAATAATCAAACGGTTCCGGTATAGTTTTTTTCAGTTATTTTCATCCGGTAAATGAAAATCATGAAAGCAAAATCAGACAAGGAAAAGCAGGTGAAAAAAACCACTGCTTCGAAGTCGCCGAAAGGGAGTGCGCAGTCCTCGGAGGGTCCGGACAAGGACCAGGAAGAAACGGAAGGAGAGGAAGAAACAGAAGAAACACCCCCCAGCAAAACGGCCAGAAAAAATGCAAAACCTTCCTCCAAAACAACATCCCGCGAGGAAGACAATGAGGACGAAGACGAGGATGAGCCCCAGGATGATTGGGAAAAAGGAGAGGAGGACGACTATGATCCGGATTTCGAGGAATTCGACCTTCCGAAATCACGTACCAAATCAGCAGGCGGTAGCGGCGGCCGGAAAAAGACGGGCGGGGATGACGATGATTTCGATTTTGACGACGAATTCAAGGATCTGGGATTCTTTAACGACTCCTATGACGACGATGACGATGAATTTTAAACCGGAAAACGCTACATGGATTAACGCTACGAAACAAGTCTGCTGAGGTATCCCGGCTCATTGCCGCGATACCCCCGCGTCCCTTTCATCAGATTTTCTCCTGTTCCTTTATCTCTAAAGGCTTATTACCTGTTGTTCCCGGCTGCTCTCTAAAGCCGCATCGATGATGCGCATGTTCAGCAATGCATCCTGCAGGGCTACCGGTGAGGGTTGTCCGTTCCGGATGTGGCGGTATACGCCTTTGAAGAATTCCTGGTAGCAGCCTGCCGGGGAGGGGAATCTTTCCCTGATCTCTTTCCCATCTTCGGTCATGATATGGAGCAGACCGGCCTCTGCGGCAGGCTCTTCTCCCCAGCCCGTATGGGTAGGCTGCTTTCCTCCCTGGAGGGTAACTTCCTGGATATCTGACCGTGATTTCAGGAAGGATCCGCGCACGCCATGCAGCACAAAGGCCGGGATGGGCTCACGGACCAGCAGGCTGGATTTCAGCGTCACCGTCAGGCTGGGATAGAGCAGCACGATATTCAAATAATCATTGACGGAAGCCTCGGGACGGTTGGTCTGGATGCGGGCAAAAACTTTTTCGGGTTTGCCAAACAGGCAAATGGCCTGGTCGATGATGTGCGGTCCCAGATCGTGCAGGGTACCGGTTCCCGCCTGGGCGATCTCCTTGTGCTTTTTATAGCTCAGCCCCGGCTGGTAGCGGTCATAATGAAACTCAGCCTCGATGAGATCGCCCAGCAGGTGCTTTTCCACTACCTGTTTTACGGCCTGAAAATCGCTGTCCCAGCGCCGGTTCTGAAAAACGATCAGGGAGCGTTGCTGCTTTTGTGCAAGATCCATCAGCTCACGGGCCTGGCTGACCGTAGCGGTAAAAGGCTTTTCTACCACCACATGCTTCCCGGCCAGCAATGCCTCCCGGGCGTATTCATAATGCGTGACGTTCGGGGTATTGATGATCACCAGCTCCAGCTCCGGGTCTTTCAGCATTTCGCTTACCGATTTGTAGGAACGGACCCCGGGATACCGTTCGGCGGCTTTGGGATCGTGACGTTCCACTACGGCCCTGAAATCAAACTCATCCAGCAGGTTCAGAAAAGGAGCGTGGAATACCTGTCCGGACATACCGAATGCGCAAAGTCCTGTAACAATAGGTTTTTGGGAATTAGTCATAATAAATCGGGTAAAATTGTGATGGTTCGGGGTAAAAATAAAAAATAAATCGGTACCTTCCTTTTATAACCGGGCCCCCACATGCGGCTTTTTTTACGCTCTTCCATCCGTTCATTTCTTCTCCGCCGGGGATTTTATCTCATCTTCCTGCTTTTACCGTTGGCGCGCACGTTGCCCCTGAGGGCGCAGCATCTCAGTTATTCCGCTTCCGTCGGGAGCTTTACTACATATTTCAGGATCGCCGGGAAATGCGGACAATACCTCTTCATATACAAGAGCCGGTTCGGGAAGGACAGTCTTATCGGGTATACCGGGGATATGCAGGAAGCGGTCCGGCAGCCGCTGAAGTTTCTGCCCCAGGAAGTCGACGAGCTGGAATTTATTGCTTATCCCGATCACATATTCCTGTATTGTGTGTACCGCCAACGGAACGAGCTGCGCTGTATGACGGCGAGGCTGGACAGCCTGGGCCGTCTCCGGGGGCGGCCTGCGATAATCGACCGGATGCCCCTGCGGGAAGGTCTGCAGGTGGCGCGGGGAATCGGCGGATTCCGCCTCATCAAGTCTGCCGGGCAGGAGCGGATGATGATCCTCGGCATACGGGAACCCCCGGATTCTCCTTTTTGCCGCATCCGCACCTTCCTGCTGGGCCCTGCATCCGAGCTGCTGCACCGCGGCGCTGTAGTGCTGCCCTGGCAGTCTGCGCAGGATCAGCTCAACAGTCTGCTGATGGCCGACGGCACCCTGCTTTTTGTGCGCGGCAGCCAGGCGGTTTTTGACCGGGGAATCACCCGCGTCATGCTCTTTCACAAACCGCCGGAGGTGGATTTGCTGTATGGGATGCCCTGTCCGCTCGACGGCAGGGCAGTCAGCCCGAGTATGATGCTGAAGGCCGGCGTCCGGGACGGGTGCTTCTGGTGGACAGCCTGGGCTTATAATAAGTCACATCGTTTCATTGCCGGGCTGTATACCTGTCTGTACAACTACCGCACCCGTCGTATACTTATACACCGCTTCAGTCCCCTGGGTACCAGGCTGTGGCGGGAGCAGAAAGGCCGCCGCCATGCGGCATCCATTGATTTCGAAGCGTGTCGTTTCCGCGATCTTATCTTTGACCGCGGCGGTCATGGAATACTGTTTGCCGAAGATGCCCATGTCCCCGGCAGCCGGCGCGCTGCGTCGGGAAATATGCTCCTGCTGAAGATCGATACCACAGGGAGCCTCAATGGATACGACATAGCAGAGCGGCCGGCCGATATGGGACTGTATTACACTTCTGCCGCTTACCTGATCCTCAACACCGGAGATGCCCTGCATCTGCTATACAACAGGATTTATTCCTCCGGACGGTTGTTCGGGAACGTGAAGCGCGCGATTTTTGATTACCGGTACGACGGGGTTCACCCCTCCGGGGCCCTGCCGCTCCGGATCGTACCCGACACCGACAACTGGATGCTGGGATTGGGCAGGCAGACCGGTCCCAGGACCATTATCGTCCCCTGTGAGCGGAACGGGAACCTGCTTTTTGCCCGGCTGGAATTTTGAATACAGAATGTTAAAATTATCGGGTATTCCCTTTCCCTTTTATACTAAAAAGCCGTTTCGGCTGTTATTATAATAAATTTGCGCCGCCCGGTCCCGCTCCTGCAGCGCGGAGGGTGGCGGGGGCTGCCGGTCTTTTTGCCGGTTCGTTGATTTCATGTAGGTTTGATGTTAATGTTAAAAACTATGCGACGGATTTATTTGCTATGCGGAATAGGGTTGGCCTGTCTGCTGCCGCTGGTGGCGGGAGCCCAGCAGATCTCTTACTCGCAACCCGAGCGTGAGGACAATGCCCGGAATACGGAATTTGAAATCATCGGAAGCGTGGGCGGGAATATCCTGGTCTTCAAAAATAACCGGAACGATTATGCCCTTTCGGTATACGACGACGATATGAAGCTGGAGCAGCGGGTGCCGCTCGACTTCCTGCCCCGCAACATGCTTACGGTAGACTTCGTGCCTTATGCCGATCATTTCCAGATGATCTACCAGTTTCAGCGCCGGGATGTGGTCTATTGTCTGGGCGCCACCCTCGGTGCGGACGGCAGCATCCTGCGCCGGCCCGAGCTGATCGACTCCAGCGTGGTGGGCGCCTTCCAGGTAAAAAACAAGATATATTCGGTGATCCGCTCCGGCGATAAAAGCCGGATAATGGTCTATAAGATCAACCAGAACAAAAAATACGATAACGTTTTCTATACTTTCCTGCTCGACGGGGATCTGCAGCTGATCAATAACAGCCGCCTGACATTGCCCATGGAGGATAAGCGCAACTTCCTGAGCAGCTTTATGCTGAGTAACGACGGCTACTTTATCTTTTCGAAGCTGGTGCGTCCCACCAACAAGGGGAATATCAATGCCGCTTCCCTCGTGGTAAAGCCGCCCGAAACGGACAGCTTCCTGGTGAGCAAGCTGGACCTCAAGGGACAGTTTCTCGACGAAGTAAAGCTGAAGCTGGACAATATCAACAAAAAAGTATTCCTGGCCTCCTTTTACTATCAGCAGCGGAAGGGAAATGTGGAAGGGCTGTATGCCGGTATCTACAACTGGGCGGCGGGCAGCTTCGAACGGGCCTCGCTGCTGCCGTTTTCCGACGAGCTGAAGGCCAATGCCCGGCAGCAGTCCTCGCTGAAGAATGCCTTTAACGATTATTTTATCAAGCAGCTGGTGGTGCGCAGCGACGGCGGCTTCCTGCTGACGGCGGAAGCCTACTATACCTCATCGCGCTCCCAGCCGTGGAACCGGTGGGACTACCTGTATGGCGGCCCCTGGGGCTTTTCCCCGTATTCTTCCTATTACTACTACTCGCCGTTTTCTCCCTGGTACTACAGCCCCTATTACTGGGACAACGACCGGGGTACCCGCTATCATTACGACAATGTGGCCATACTGTCCTACGACGGTTCGGGGAAGCTGGAATGGAGTAATTTTATCCGTAAAAATCAGTATGCGGACGACAATGCCGGACAGCTTTCCTACGAGCTGGTCAATATCGGCAGCGAGCTGCACTTTATTTATAATGAGCTGTACCGGCGTTCGTGGCTGCTGACCGATGTGGCCATCACACCGGAGGGGAAGCTTCGCCGCATGCCTACCCTGCGGAACCTGGACAAGGGGTACGATTGGATGCCCCGTTACGGAAAACAAATCGGCTCAAGGGAAGTAGTTATTCCCTGTATTTACCGGAATTATATTTCCTTTGCAAAAATTGATTTCTAAACGGTGATCAACTGGTTTCGCTCCGGGAGCCCCTATACGCTGCTGGTGCTGCTGTTGTACACCCTGGTCCTGAAGTCGTGGTTTCTTTTTCACCCGGCGGGACCGGTGGTGCATCCGGCATCAGACGGCATGCTATACAACTGGATCCTCTCGCTGCTCCGGGGGCGGTGGCAGGGTTCCGGCTGGGTGCTGCTGGCCCAGGGTCTGCTTTTTCTGCAGGCGCTGGGTATCAACCGGCTCAGCAATCATTTCCGCCTGTTTCCCAAAAACACCTATTTCCCGGCGATGTGCTATCTGTTGTTCTCCTCCTTCTTCCGGGAATGGAACTACTTTTCGGCGCCCCTGCTGGTCAATACGCTGATGGTAGGGCTGCTTTTCCTGCTGATCAGCCTGTATGCGGCGCCGGACGGGAGAGGCAAGGTCTTTAACGCTGGTTTTTTCATCGGGCTGATGATGCTTGTTTATACGCCGGCCTGCATATTCCTGCTGCTGCTCTGGCTGGCCCTGGTCATCAACCGTCCCTTCAAGATCGTGGAATGGGTCATGGCCGTGGTCGGCATTTTAACCCCCCTTTACTTCCTGGGCACCTGGCTGTTCCTGACAGACCGCTGGGTCGGTGCGGTGCAGCTCCCCGCGTTCTCTCTCGATTATCCCCATCTTGCCAAGGCTTATCTTCCCGCCGCTGCCATCCTGGTGATGCTCGTGGTGTTTCTCTACGGCCTGCTGCGGATGCAGCAGCATTTCTTCAAGCTGCTGATACAGATCCGGAAAGTATGGTCATTGTTGCTGGTGTATATCTTTCTGGCGCTCTTGCCCGCCTTTTTCGGTCATCCGTTTACCTATCACGGATGGGTGCTCGCCCTGGTCCCGCTTTCCGCATTTTTTGCCAATGCGTGCTGGAATATCCGCCGGCCGCTCGTCGCCAATATCCTTCATGGTATCCTCATACTGGGGGTGCTGACCCTGCAGTATGGCGGCATGCTGTAAAAAAATGCTAAATTGCCCCCGGAAATCCCCTGACCCCTAAAGGGGGAGAAGGAGGTGAAGGGTGAAAGGCGCGTCATCCCGGATGTGCGGAATTTTCAGGGAATGAGAAGATAAGACCGGAGATCCGGATCCGGCAGCACGGTCTTTAACCTGAACTATAGACGGTGCGGATTGTTTAAAGTATCGGGTTTCGTTCCGGGCCAGTCGGCTTCAGGCTTTGGTCCGGAAACTTTGAACTGCGATATAAGTTTGACCAT
The DNA here is from genome assembly GCF_039541075.1 of Compostibacter hankyongensis. Lineage (NCBI taxonomy): Bacteria > Pseudomonadati > Bacteroidota > Chitinophagia > Chitinophagales > Chitinophagaceae > Compostibacter > Compostibacter hankyongensis. The sequence continues at coordinate 767,839 of NZ_BAABFN010000001.1, forward strand.
AAAAAATCGGTAATTACATGAAATTCGGTGTTTTGGTTTTTCCGGGATCTAATTGCGACCAGGATATGGTGGATGCCCTGCAGGCCGATCTCGGGCAGGAGGTGATTGCCCTCTGGCACAAGGACCGGGATATCAGCATGTTTACTACGGAGGATTGTATTGTGCTGCCGGGCGGCTTTTCCTACGGGGACTATCTGCGCTGCGGCGCCATTGCCCGGTTCAGCCCCATGATGCAGTCGGTCATTGCCTTTGCGGGCAAAGGCGGCCGGGTGCTGGGGGTTTGTAACGGATTTCAGATACTCTGCGAGGCCGGCCTGCTACCGGGCGTGCTGCTGCGCAATAAAAACCGGCAGTTTGTCTGCAAGAACAGCTATATCCTCAGCGAAAATACCGATACTCCGCTGACGGCAGGATTGCAGGGGCAGGTGCTCCGCATACCGGTGGCCCACGGAGAAGGACGGTATTATGCCGACGCCGCTACACTGGAAACGCTGGAATCCGACGGACAGGTGATCTTCCGTTATTGCAGCCCCGAGGGAGACGTCACCTGGGGCGAAAACAATCCCAATGGCTCGGTGCACAATATTGCCGGTATCTGCAACGCCGGGAAAAATGTTTTTGGTATGATGCCGCATCCGGAGCGGGCCACAGCCGAAGCGCTGGGCAATACCGACGGCCGGCTGATCTTCCGGGGGCTGATCCGTCAGCCGGAGGCCGTTGCCGCCCTGAGCTGACCCTGCTGCGCTGATCTTATATTTGCAACGGACCATTCACAAAACAAACGTACTGTTATGAAGAAGTTATTGTTTGCAAGTGTATTGATGATGCTCCCTTTTCTCGGCGGAGCCCAGATCCTCAATCCCGTAAAATGGATGTATTCTGCGAAAAAATCCGGTAACGGCGAATACGAGCTGCACATGAAGGCTACCGTGCAGCCCGGCTGGCACCTCTATGCCCAGGACGCCGGGGAAGGCCCTATACCCACTTCCTTCAAATTCGAGGGGAACGATGGCATGGAGCGCGTGGGCGTGGTAAAGGAGATCGGGAAGATAAAAAAGACCTACGACCGGAATTTTGCCTCCGTGCTGAGCTATTACGAGGATACGGTCGACTTCGTGCAGCGGGTAAAGGTAAAACCCGGTACGCAGATCGTAAAAGGAAGCCTGCAGTACATGGTCTGCGACGACAAGCAATGCCTGCCTCCGAAAGACGTGGATTTCGAGGTTAAGCTATAACAACGCCTTTTTGTTTTTCTCATGCGCGCTTACAGGCTAACCCCGGTTAGCCTGTAAGCGTATAAGGCCTAATCTATATACCCGACATGAAGAACAGGATAATGACCACCGCGGTTTTGCTGCTTGCTCCTTTTTTCCTGCATGCCCAGCTGCTGACCCCGGTAAAATGGACATTCAGCGCTCATAAAATGGCAGATAAAACCTACGAGCTGCACATGACCGCCCGTATCGACAAAGGCTGGCATGTATACGCCCAGCAGTCGGGACAAGGTCCTATCCCCGCTTCTTTCCGGTTCGAGGATACTTCCGGCATCCGCCGCGACGGCGCGGTACAGGAGAAAGGAGCGCTGATCGAAAAGCAGGATCCCGTTTTCGACTCCCGGCTCCGCTATTTTGAAAATGAGGTTGATTTTGTACAGCGTGTGACGGTCACCGCTCCGGATGCCCGGGTAAAGGGATCGCTCGAATACATGGCGTGTAACGATAAGGAATGCCTTCCGCCGAAAACCGTTCCCTTTTCCTTTGTCATGGCCGGCGGGGAGCTGACGGTGGCTTCTGCACCCGCCGCCGCACTCGGCGGAAGCAGGGCCGCGCCTCCGGCAGCGGCCGCTCCGGATACCACGGCGTCCAGTCCGGAGGGGATCCCTGAAGACGCCAGCCGGATATCCCTTTGGGCCATCTTCCTGCTGGGGCTGGGGGCGGGCTTTGCCGCGCTGATCATGCCCTGCATCTATGCGATGATACCCGTTACGGTCAGCTTTTTTACCAAGCGCAGCGAGACCCGGAAACAGGGTATCCGCAATGCTGTTTACTATTCCGCTTCGATCATCCTCATCTTCACCCTGCTGGGGTTCCTGGGAACGCTCATCTTCGGCCCACGTGCCATGAACCAGCTGTCCAGCAGCGCCGTTTTCAACATCTTTGTATTCGTGCTTTTCCTGATCTTCGGGATCTCTTTCCTGGGCGCTTTCGAGATCGTGCTGCCCGGTACCTGGACCGATAAGATCAATGCCCGTTCCGGTCTTGGCAGCTTTACCGGGATCTTTTTTATGGCCCTCACCCTGGTGGTGGTCTCTTTTTCCTGTACGGCTCCCTTTATCGGCAACCTGCTGGTATGGACCGCCCGGGGCGGCATACTGGGGCCCGTCATCGGCTTTTTCGGCTTTTCCCTGGCCCTGGCCGTTCCCTTTGCCTTGTTTGCCGTCTTCCCCGGTCTGCTGAACAGGCTGGCCAAGTCCGGCGGCTGGCTGAATACCGTGAAGGTATCGATGGGGTTTATAGAGCTGGCGCTGGCCCTGAAGTTTCTTTCCAGCGCCGACCTGGCTTATCACTGGCGGCTGCTGGACCGGGAGGTATACCTCAGCCTCTGGATCGTGATCTTCGGGCTGCTGGGGCTTTACCTGCTGGGTAAGCTGAAGCTGGCGCACGACAGCGACGTGCCTTATCTGACGGTAACCCGCCTGTTCTTTGCCATTGCCGCGCTTTCCTTTACGGTGTATATGATCCCCGGTCTCTGGGGGGCGCCCCTGAAAGGCATCAGCGCCTGGCTCCCCGAGATGAGAACCCAGGATTTTAATCTTTACGATATCCAGACCAGCGGCATATCGGGTACCGCACCCGCCTCTGCCTCCGGCATCCGGCCGAAACGCTATACCGATATCCTGCATTCGGAAATACCCGGAGTAGCAGCCTTTTTCGATTATGATGAAGCCATCACGGCGGCCAGGGCGGAGAAAAAACCGCTGATGATCGATTTTACCGGTCACAGCTGTGCCAACTGCCGGCGGATGGAGCGGGAGGTGCTGTCCGACCCCGAAGTGCGCCGTATGCTGCAAAATGATTTTGTGGTGGCCTCTCTCTATGTGGACGACCGGACCGCGCTGCCGGAAGAAGAGCGCTATATCTCCAAGCTGGATGGGGGAAAGATCGGTAACATGGGCGCCAAGAACCTCGATTTCGAAGCCATGCTGATCAACAGCAATGCCCAGCCCAACTACGTGTTCGTGGACCAGAACGGAAAAGTGTTGCTGAACGCCGGCGGGTATGATGCGGATATCGAACGCTTCAAGGGATTGCTGCGGTCGGCCCTGGAAAAATACAGGCAGGGAAATCCCTGAATCTTCTTGTTCAGAAGCTGCGGTTCGCCAGTTGTGCCTGCGGTATCTTCTCCTGGTGCCCCGTTTCCAGGTTTTTAAGGCTCACGGTGTTTTCCTGCAGCTCCTGCTCGCCGATGATCGCCACATGGGGTATACCCCGCTTGGCGGCATATTTCAGCTGTTTGTCCAGTTTCAGCGGATCGGGGAATATCTCAGCCGGGATATCGCGGTCCCGGAGCGCTTCCATCAGCGGGAAAGCTGTCTTTATGCTGTCGTCCCCGAGGTGCAGAAAAAGTATCCGGGTGGAGGCGGCGCCGGCTTCGGGGAAAAGCTGCAGGGCTTCCAGCACGTCGTAAATACGGTCTACCCCGAAGGAGATCCCTACTCCCGAAAGACCCGTCAGCCCGAAGAGCCCGGTAAGATCGTCGTAACGCCCGCCCCCGCCGATACTCCCGATCTTGACAGTGGCGGGAGCATTGGCCTCGATGATGATGCCCGTATAATAATTAAGGCCCCGGGCCAGGGTAGGGTCCAGTACCGGCACGGTATGCCGGGCGGCCAGGTCGGCATGCAGCACATAGCTCAGCTCCTCGATGCCCTTCAGTCCGGTTTCATGCCCGGCAAAAAGCTCCCGGAGCCGGTCCAGCTTCTCTTCATTGTTGCCCTGTATCGACAGGAAGCGTTCAATCACGGCGGTTTCCTGCCCGGAGAGACCCCGTTCCGCCAGTTCCTTTTTTACCCCCTCTGCTCCGATCTTGTCCAGCTTGTCGATGGCCACGGTGATGGCGGTCAGCTGCTCCGGCTTCCCGCAGCGGTCGGCCAGCGCGCTGAGTATCTTCCGGTTGTTGATCCGGAGGGTATAGCCCCGGAGGCCGAGGCGGTGAAAAACCTGGTCATAGACAGCGAGCAGCTCCACCTCATTCAGCAGCGAACTGCTGCCGACCACGTCCGCGTCGCACTGGTAAAACTCCCGGTACCGTCCTTTCTGGGGCCGGTCTGCCCGCCATACCGGCTGTATCTGGTACCGCTTGAAGGGAAAGGCCAGCTCATGCTGGTTCATGACCACATAGCGGGCAAAAGGGATCGTCAGGTCGTAACGCAATGCCTTTTCGCTAACCCTGCTTACCAGCTCCCTGCTGTTCCCGGCCTGCTGGGCGGCAGAAAAAATATCCCCGTTGTTGAGGATTTTGAACATGAGCTGATCCCCCTCTTCGCCGTATTTGCCGGTGAGGGTGGAAAGGTTTTCCATGGCCGGCGTTTCCAGCGGCTGAAAGCCGTACAGCTCAAAGGTGCGGCGGATGGTGCCGAGGATATGATTCCGTTTTCTTACTACGTCAGGTCCGAAGTCGCGTGTGCCTTTGGGTATGGTCGGTTTGTTCATGGTGCTTAAAGGGGGCAAAATTAGGGCAAATTTTTGTTTACCTGCCCGCGCCCGCCGGGGAAGGTCATGCCGCTCCGGATGGTAGGGATATTTCCGCTATTTTTGACCCTTATCCGAAAGCCTATGTCCCTCGCCCGGATTCTTTTGCTGTTGCTGCTTTGCCTGTCCTCTGCCCGCCTTTGCCGGGCGCAGTTCCTCATGGATGCGATCGATACCAGCAGCGCCGGAAAAGGGGCCTTGTACCTGCACAAGGGCAAGGACATGCTGCAGCTGAGCGGGTATTTTCAGCCCCAGTTTCAATGGTCCCAGTCAAAAGGCGCCAAAGGTTATGCCGGCGGGGATTTTCCGGAACGGGTGAACAACCGGTTCATGCTCCGCCGGGGCCGCCTGCGGATCGATTATGAGCGGTACAACCGGGATGATATGCCGGTGGTACAGCTGGCTTTCCAGTTTGACGGCACGGAACGCGGCGTGGCCATCCGGGATTTCTTCGGCCGCTTTTTTGAAAACAGATGGAGCCTGTTTTCGCTGACGACCGGCATGTTTGCCCGTCCCTTCGGATATGAGGTGAACCTTTCCTCCTCAGACCGGGAATCTCCCGAGCGGGGACGGATGTCCCAGATCCTGATGAAAACAGAACGAGACCTGGGGGCCATGATCACCTTTGAGCCCAGGCGGGCGGGTCAGCCGCTGCGCTTCCTGGAGGTGGATGCGGGCCTGTTCAACGGGCAGGGGCTGGCGGGGCCGGCAGACTTTGACAGCCACAAAGACTTTATCGGCCGGATCCGGGTAAAGCCGCAGCGCCTTGGCCGCGCCGGGTGGATGCTTTCCGGCGGCGTTTCCCTGCTGTACGGTGGAATGGAACAGTTTACCCCCGTCATTTACCGGACGGTGCCGGGCAAGCCGGTTTTCCGGAAGGATTCCTCCGTTTCCAATACGGGACGGATCGCCCCGAGGCATTATTACGGGGCCGACCTGCAGCTGAAAATCCCTAACCGCAGCGGCGCTACCCTGCTCAGGGCGGAGTATATCCGGGGGATACAGACGGGCACGGCGCTGAGCAGCGAAACCCCGCCGGTGATCCCGGAAGATGATGCCGGCCGCTACAGCCCCCTGTATATCCGCCGCTTTGACGGTGCCTATTTTTATCTTTTACAAAACCTCGGCAGCGAAAAACACCAGCTGGGCCTCAAATACGACTGGTATGACCCCAATATCCGGGTAAAGGGCCGGGAAGTGGGAGCGGCATCCGGCTATACCGGGGAGGCCGATATGCGCTTTGACACCTTCGGAGGCGGTTATATCTATTATGTGAACGAGCACCTGAAGCTGACCTTGTGGTACGACCGGGTGTTGAACGAGCCTACGTCGGTATCGGGGCTGGGAAAAGACCTTGCCGATGACGTGTTTACCTGCCGGCTGCAATACCGGTTTTAGCCGCAGCAGGATCAGGCAAGTCGGGGATTCAGCTGCCGGCAGCCTGGACGTACGAAGCCACCATCTTGCTGCAGGCACTGTCCAGCAAGGTATATACGGAATGGAAATCGGGTTCGGTGCCATACCAGGGGTCCGGTACGGAACGGTTTTCACCGGGATAAAGCAGGTTCAGCAGCAGGTCCACCTTTTGCATATCCATCTCCTGCCGGCCGATAGCCTGCATCTCCTCACATACGTCGGTGGCCATGGCATAGATCTTATCAAAATATCCGAAGTCCGATTTGGTCATCCTACGGGCCCTTAAGCCCGAAATATCGATACCGTGAAGTCGGGCTACCTTCCGGGCCAGCGGATGAGGCGCTTCCCCGACATGATAACTTTCGGTGCCGGCGCTGTCGATCTCCCAGTCCAGCCCTGCAATGCGGACTTTTTCCCGCAGAATGCCTTCCGCCATCGGGGAGCGGCAGATGTTCCCCAGGCAGACCATCAGTATTTTCATAGGCGCAAATAAAGGATAAAGATAATTGAAAACCCCTGACCTCCTAAAGGGAAAATGGAGGCGAAGGGTAGAAGGTGGAGGATGAAAGGCGAAAGGTAAAAGGTGAAAGGCAAGTGACAAGACAATAAAAGAATAAACGGAGGAAGGGAAGCGGGGTGGAAGGACGGGAGGCTGATTTTTCCTAAAGAAATGTTAAAAAAAGGCAGTTCCGGCTCCGGGGTATGGAAAAGCGCGTTCCCCGCATCTGTCCAGTAGTTCAAATAATAATTTCCGGGTTAAAAATATTTTTTTTGTATACTTGCTGACGGACATACCATGAATATTGACGAGCGAAACAAGAGAACAGGAGCCTACGTAAAATTCCGGACTTTATTTGATTACGTGATGGGGCTGCTCTATCTGCTGGGAGGCCTGGCCGTATTGTTTGCCAAAAAGCTGGGATTCGATATGGGATTGTCCTCCGTCATCATGTGGTGCCTGGGAGCCCTGCTGGTGATTTACGGTTTGTTCCGGCTGTTCCGTGGCTGGAAAAAGATATTTTGATGCAAAGATCATCGTTGCCCGCAGGGCATGCGTTATTTTTTATGAGAAGCGGTGTAAAAAAATATATTGCTGGATGTCTGGCCCTGCTGGCCCTGGGTTGTCATTCCAATTCGGGCACGCAACGGGACACGCAGACTTCCGGAACGGTGCACATCAGCGTAGATGAGTCCTATAAGCCGCTGATCGACTCGGAGATCAGCGTATTTGAAACCCTTCACCCGGATGCCCATATTATCGTGGATTACAAGCCGGAAGCCGAATGTTTCAAAGACCTGATCAACGACAGCGCCAAGCTGGTCATCGTAACACGGGACCTGAACAGCACGGAGAAAAAATATTTCCAGGACAACAAAACGCATATTACCGCCAAAATACTGGCCTGGGATGCCGTGGCCCTGATTGTGAACCCGGCCAACCGGGATACCACGATGACGATGGACGAGGTGAGGGCGCTGATGGGCGGGCAGACCGGCAACCGATACGAGCTGGTCTTTGACCATCAGAATTCAAGCCTCGTACGGTATGCGATCGACTCCATCAACCGGGGTAAGCCCCTGCCGTCCAATACCAAGGCAGCCAATGGCTGCGCCGAGGTGGTGGACTATGTGGCCGGACATGAAAATGCGGTAGGGGTGATCGGTGTAAGCTGGATATCCAACCCCTATGATTCCACGGGACTCAGCTTCCTGAACAAGATCCGGGTGGTAGGCCTGATGAGTGATTCCACCCTGCAGGTGCAGCGGCAGAATCCCGGCTTCGACCCGGCTACCTCTTCGTATTATTTCAAGCCATTTCAGGCGTATATCGCCCTGAAGAGCTATCCCCTCACGCGGGCATTTTATTTCGTGCTCCGGGAACCTTATTTCGGATTGGGCACGGGTTTTGCGAACTTCCTGGGAGGCAATCAGGGGCAGCTGATCATCGGTCAGCACCGCCTGTTCCCCGCCCGCCTTAATATTGTATTTCGAGACGCAACTATACATTAAACAAAACCAATTAAAAAACGAATAAAAACGAAACCGATGAAAAAAAGGATGTGCTTGACAGCTGTTTTATTGTTATGCATGGCACAAGTGATTTTTGCGCAGTCATTGGATGATGCGAAGAAAAATCTTTACTACCAGAAGTATACAACCGCCAAACAGCAATTGCAGCAAATGGCTTCTTCAAAACCCCAGGCCGAAACCTATTATTACCTGGGCCTGGCCGATATGGGAATGGCGGACTACAAGGCCGCAAAAGCGGATTTTGATAAGGGATTGCAGACAGATGGCTCCTCTGCCCTGAATATGGTAGGAGAAGGCGCCATCGCCATTCACGACAAGCAGTACGACGCCGCAAAGCAGCAGTTCCAGAAAGCATTTGATGCTACAAAAGGACGGGATTTCGACGTAGTGCGCGCTATCCTGAAGGCTACCGCCCAGGACCCCGCCATGGACGAACAGTTTGCGCTGGGTCTGCTGAAGCAGTTCCAGGACGATAAGAAAAACCGGAAATATGACTATAAGCCGGAAGATTACGTCGCCATCGGCGATGTATATGCCAACACGCCCAGCGGTGGCGGACAGGCGGTGACCAATTATGAAAATGCCGTGACCGCCGACCAGAACTACGCCGGCGCTTATTATGCTACCGGTAACCTGTGGGATCGCGCCCGGCAGGACAGCCTGGCCCGTATGAACTGGGAAAAATCCGTAGCCGTGGATGCCAATTACGGCCCCGGCTTCTACGCCTTGTTTGCCTACTACCGGGACCAGATCTACCAAACCCTCAACCGGGAGGATGCGCAAAAAGCAGAAGAATATCTCAATAAATACATGGCCCTGACCGATGACAAGGTGAATTCCCAGATCAACCTGGTGGATATCCAGTTTATGCAGGGTAAGTTCAGCGACGCTGTATCCCAGGCGCAGGGTCTGATGGACAAGCTGACCAACGAGGAGACCAAAACCCGGCTGTACAAGCTGATGGCCCTCAGCCAGCTTAAGATGGGCGATTCCACCGCCGCCAAACAGAGCATGGATACCTACTTCCAGCGTCAGGATACCAGCAAGGTGCTCGGCTTTGACTACCAGCTGTATTCCGACATCCTCTTCAAGCTGAACGATCAGGAGAAGGGGAACGAATATCTCCAGAAAGCCGTGGACCGCGATACCAGCAGCGATCTGAGCTATATCCGCCAGCAGGCCGAAACACTGCGTAACAAGAACAACTGGAAAGGCGCCGCCCTCTGGTATAAGAAAGCCATTGACGTGAACAAGGGCGCCCCCAGCTCGTTTGACTACTTCTACTATGCCTACAGCAAATATGTGGCCCAGGATTACCCGGCTGCTGAAGCTGCCTTTGGCGAGATGACAAAGAAAATGCCGGAACAGACCTCGGGCTACTATTATCTGGGGCTGTCCCAGGCCGCCCAGGATACGGCCTATACGGGCAAGCCGATCGAGGCCTTCAATACCTACCTGGAAAAGGTCAAGACGGATACCGCAGCGCAGAAAAGCGACAAAACCTCGCAGCTGCGTAAGATATATACCTACTTCGGCGCCTATTATGTAAACAAGGGCGACTATCCGAAGGCCGCCGAGTACGCGGACAAGCTGCTGGCCGAAGTGGATCCCAAGAGCCCTGAAGCCCAGTCTATCCTGTACAACATCGCCGCTTACTATACCAAGCAGAAGGACCGGGATAATGCCATGACCTATATCAATAAGATGCAGTCCGTCGACCCGAACAGCGAAGGCGCGAAGACGCTGGCGGATTACTGGAAACAGATGGATGAGTACCAGAAGAAAATGCAGGATTATAACAAGAAGAAAGCCGCCGCAGGCGGACAATAAGGCCGCAAGCCGCCTTTTTATAAGTCATTTCGTTTTTGACAAATGCCTTCCCCCGGGAAGGCATTTGTCGTTACCGGGCCCTGAAATAGCCCTCATTTAGTTTGTATTTTCTACAACTTAGCGTATTTTTGCGCGTCTAAAATGACTTGAGGAGGTTAAAAAGTCATGTCTTTTCATCTATACCTGCTGGATACAGCATCCAATGCGCCGGTAAACTATTTACCCATTGCATTACAGCTGATTATAGCCGTTTTGTTCGTGGGCGCCGTAATGGCGGCCACCCACCTGCTGGGCCCCAAGCGGAAAACCGCCGATAAGCTGGAAAATTTCGAATGCGGCATCGAGCAGCTCGGAAATGCGCGCCGGCCGGTTGCCGTCAAGTATTTTCTCACCGCCATCCTGTTTGTATTGTTCGACGTGGAAGTTATCTTCTTTTATCCCTATGCGGTAAATTTCCGCTCGCTGGGATGGGGGGGATTCACGGCCATGCTGATGTTTATCGGCTTCTTCCTGTGCGGGTTCTTTTATATCCTGAAGCGTGGCGTGCTGAAATGGCAGGACTGACGGAGGGCAAAAACAATTGCCCGGTATGGCCCCGCCGGGGGAACATACCTCCTGGTAATTTGTTATTATCGGTAGAAGCCGAGCATGATAATAGCTATTGCGTAAGGACATGTTAATATGCAAGGTTCCATCTGGCCGTTAAAAAGCGGACAACAGCAGATGACAATGTTTTATCATCCGGTCCGGCAGACGGCGGGCCGATAACTGATTAAGTGATCATGGGACGTCCGGTTCGGTTCAATACAAAGATAAAAACGGTCGAAATGCCCGAGGGCTACTCGGGGCAGGGTTTTTTTGCCACTTCTTTTGATAAGGTGATCGGCATGGCGCGAAAAAATTCCATCTGGCCGCTGCCTTTTGCCACTTCCTGCTGCGGCATCGAGTTTATGGCCACCATGGGAGCGCATTACGACCTGGCCAGGTTTGGTGCGGAACGGCTGGGTTTCACCCCCCGGCAGTGCGACCTGCTGATGGTAATGGGTACCATCGCCAAGAAGATGGGGCCCGTGCTGCGGGAAGTTTATCTGCAGATGGCCGAACCCCGATGGGTACTGGCCGTCGGCGCCTGTGCCTCAAGCGGAGGCATTTTTGACTCTTATTCCGTATTGCAGGGCATCGATCAGATCATTCCGGTGGATGTATATGTTCCCGGCTGCCCCCCCAGACCCGAAGCCATCCTGGATGGCATCATCAAGGTGCAGGAGCTGATCGGCCAGGAAAGCCTCCGCAGGAGGCATTCCGAACGGTATAAGGAATTGCTGAACAGTTACGGCATTGCCTGATACGGCAGACTGCAGACACAGATAAGTATTGCTCATTATTATAAAACAGCACACCGCCGCAGCAGGCGGTTCCGGGATATGGCCCTTACCTATGACGACATACAACAACGCCTGACGGAAAAGTTCGGAGCAGAGCTGACGGATTTTGAAATGCCTTATGAGATGCTCACCTTTACAGCTCCGAAGACGCTCAACCTGAAGGTGTTGCAGTTTTTGTACGACGACCTGAATTTCCAGTTCCTCACCGACCTGACCGGCGTGCATTATCCGGACCGGAAAGGCGCGGAGCTGGCGGTGGTATATCATCTTCATAACCTGGTAGACAATATCCGTCTCCGTATGAAGGTGTTTACCGATATCCAGGATCCGAAAGTCTATACCGCTACGGCATTGTTCGCCACCGCCAACTGGATGGAAAGGGAAACGTATGACTTTTTCGGAATAGAATTTACGGGACATCCCAACCTCACGCGTATCCTGAACGTTCCCGAGATGGACTATTTCCCCATGCGTAAGGAATATCCCCTGGAGGACCAGACCCGGATCGACAAGGATGATGAAATGTTCGGACGGGGATGAGCGGACCGGATCATAGTACGGATGTTTATCCCTGTTTTTCGGAACGCGGGAATTTTTATTTCCCGGCGTATTAAGTGCAGGAACCATGACGGAACAACAGACCAGAGAACGGCATATCAGGCTCCAGGAGGACTCCCTCCAGAAGGAGACGAGCACCCTCAACCTCGGACCTACCCACCCCGCCACCCACGGCGTATTCCAGAATATCCTGGAAATGGACGGAGAGCGGGTGATGAGCGCGGAATCCACGGTAGGATATATCCACCGCGCCTTTGAGAAAATTGCCGAACGCCGGCCCTTTTATCAGGTTACCCCCCTTACCGACCGGCTGAACTACTGTTCATCCCCTATCAACAATATGGGATGGCATCTTACGGTAGAAAAGCTACTTGGCGTGAAAACGCCCAAGCGGGTGGACTATATGCGGGTGATCATCATGGAGCTGGCGCGCATTGCCGATCACCTGATCTGTAATTCTGTAGTGGGCGTAGACTCCGGCGCTTTTTCCGGTTTTCTCTACGTCATGCAGTACCGGGAGCTGATCTATGAGATCTATGAAGAGATATGCGGTTCCCGCCTGACCACCAATATCGGCCGGGTCGGCGGGTTTGAACGTAACTTTAACGATACCGTATTCCGGAAGCTGGATAAGTTTCTCGACGAATATCCTGCAGTGCTGAAAGAGTTTGAAAACCTCTTCAACCGTAACCGGATCTTTATCGACCGCACCGTGGGCGTGGGCGCCATCAGTGCCGAACGGGCGCTCAACTACGGATTTACCGGTCCTAACCTGCGTGCCGCCGGCGTGGATTACGACGTACGGGTGGCCAGTCCGTATTCATCTTATCAGGATTTTGACTTCCAGGTACCGGTAGGCAGCACGGGCGACAGCTACGACCGTTTTCTGGTACGAAACGAAGAGATGTGGCAGAGCATGGATATTATACGGCAGGCCCTCCGGAAAATGGAGAGCGAGCCTGCGGATGTTTACCATGCCGACGCGCCTGAATACTATCTGCCGCCTAAAGCCGACGTATATACGAAGATGGAGGCGCTCATCTGGCATTTCAAGATCATCATGGGTGAGGTGGACGCTCCGCCCGGCGAGGTATATCATTCGGTGGAAGGCGCCAACGGAGAGCTGGGCTTTTACCTGATCAGCGACGGCGGACGCAGCGCGTACCGGCTGCATTTCCGCAGACCCTGCTTTATCTATTACCAGGCGTATCCCGAGCTGATCCAGGGCGGATTGCTGAGCGATGCGATCATCTGCATGAGCAGCCTGAACCTCATTGCGGGAGAGCTGGACGCGTAAGAATGGGTGTGTACGGAAGACCGGAAACAGAAAATCAGATAACCGGCCGCCGGTATCAGGAGCACCGTTAACCAATATAGGAATAAACTGAAATGGAATTTTCACCCGAAAGGCTGAGCAAGGCAAAGGAGATCATTGCCCGTTATCCGGAAGGCAGGCAGAAAAGCGCCGTCATCCCCCTGTTGCACCTGGCGCAGGAGGAGAACAACGGATGGCTCAATGTGGAATGGATGGATTATGTCGCGGGCCTGCTGCAGCTCCGGAATATAGAGGTCTATGAAGTAGCTACCTTCTACAGCATGTTCAACCTGAAGCCGGTGGGCAGATATGTCTTTGAAGTGTGCCAGACCGGCCCCTGTATGCTGAACGGCTCTGATAATATCATCGCTTATATCAAAAAGCGTTTGTCCATCGGCGTGGGAGAAACCACTCCGGACGGTTTATTTACCCTGAAAACGGTGGAATGTCTCGGCGCCTGCGGATATGCCCCCATGATGCAGCTGGGAAAGCATTTCAGGGAGCATCTTACTCCGGAGCGGGTGGATGCGATTATTGAAGAATGCCGGAAAAATGCCGGCGTGCTGAATTAAAACTATGATGCGGACAGCCTTTTTATGGATAATACCGGTGATGCTGACGACGGCCTGCAGCCATAGCGATACGGGCGGCGACCAGGCGGCAGCTGATTCGGTAAAGCTGGATGCAGATAGTCTGATATCCGCAGCAGTAGGGGAGGCCGCCGATGATTTTGACAGCTACAGCGGGGTGCTGCCCTGCGCAGACTGCGACGGGGTGGAAACCACGGTAAACCTGTACCCGGATGCTACCTATGAAGTGCATATCCTCTATTACGGAAGAGCTTCCAAGGGGCCGGGCAGCAACGAGTTTTCGGAAAAAGGCAGCTGGACCCGCTCCGGCGATACGATCGTGCTGAAGGGATTAAAAAACGCGCCCGGGAAATACCTCTTGTCGGATTCTTCCCTGATCCAGCTGGATCAGGCGGGTCGGAAAGTGGAAGGTCCCCTGGCCGGAAAATATGTATTGAAGCAGATATTCAGTACTCCGGTACAACAGCCGTAAACGCCTGTGCCGGCACTCATTTAAAACCCTGTAAAGGGCAGACTTATGGGCAGAAAATTATTATTGGATAAAGCGCATATCGAAGGCATCCGGTATTACGATACCTACCGGCAGCACGGCGGCTATGCGGCGGCGGAGAAGGCGCTGAAGCTGGCGCCCGGGGACGTGGTGGAAGAAGTAAAAAAGAGCGGCCTGCGCGGACGCGGGGGAGCCGGCTTTCCGACGGGAATGAAGTGGAGCTTTCTGGCCAAGCCGGAAGGTGTGCCCCGCTACCTGGTCTGCAATGCCGATGAATCCGAGCCGGGTACCTTCAAGGACCGCTACCTGATGGAGTTTATCCCCCACCTGCTCATCGAGGGGCTGTTGATCTCCAGCTACGCGCTGGGATCGAACCGTACTTATATCTATATCCGCGGCGAATATGCCTGGATACCCGATATCCTGGAACAGGCCATCGGAGAGGCCCGGCAGCACGGCTGGCTTGGGAAGAATATCCAGGGCACCGGTTTTGATCTTGAAATATATGTTCACCGCGGGGCAGGCGCCTATATCTGCGGTGAGGAAACCGCGCTGATCGAATCACTGGAAGGCAAACGGGGGAATCCCCGCATCAAGCCTCCTTTCCCGGCGGTAAAGGGCGTATGGGACTGTCCCACGGTGGTCAACAATGTGGAAACGCTGGCCGCGGTGGTGCCCATCATCAACATCGGCGGGGAGGAATATGCCAAGATCGGTACGGGCAAGTCCGCCGGTACCAAGCTGATCTCCGCCTGCGGAAATATCAACAAGCCGGGGGTATATGAGATCGAAATGAACCTGACGGTAGAGGAGTTTATCTTCTCCGACGAATACTGCGGAGGTATAGCGGGAGGCAAGAAGCTGAAAGCCTGTATTCCCGGCGGCTCTTCGGTCCCCATCCTGCCGGCCAACCTCCTGCTGAAGACCGCAAAGGGAGAACCGCGTCTGATGACCTACGAGAGCCTGGGCGACGGCGGCTTTGTCACCGGCTCGGCCATGGGGTCGGGCGGGTTTATCGTATTTGACGAAGACCAGTGCGTGGTCCGCCATACCCTCACGCTGGCGCGTTTTTATCATCACGAAAGCTGCGGTCAGTGCAGCCCCTGCCGGGAAGGAACGGGATGGATGGAAAAAGTGCTGCACAACATTGAATACGGCAAGGGCAAGATGAGCGATATTGATCTGCTCTGGGATATCCAGCAAAAGATCGACGGCCGCACCATATGCCCGCTGGGGGATGCCGCTGCATGGCCGGTCGCTGCTGCGATCCGCCATTTCCGGGATGAGTTTGAATGGCATATCCTGCATCCCGAAGAAGCGCAGCAGCGCAACTACGGACTGGCCCATTATGCCGATCCGCTGGAGGTAACCGCCTCCTGAGCAGCCTGCCGTCGGGAGCCAAAGGCTTTGCCGACGGACAGAACCATTGGCGAAAAAACAAGCTGAGCAATGAGCGAAGAACAGAAATTTAAAGTCACCATAGACGACATCACCATCGAGGTGGCGCCGGGCACTACCGTGCTGCAGGCCGCGCGTATGATCGGCGGCGATGTGGTTCCCCCCGCCATGTGCTATTATTCCAAGCTGGAAGGCAGCGGCGGAAAATGCCGCACCTGCCTGGTGGAAGTGGCGCAGGGCTCCGCCAAGGATCCCCGCCCCATGCCCAAGCTGCAGGCCAGCTGCCGTACCACGGTAATGGACGGCATGGTGGTAAAAAACATCACGAGCGAAAAGGTGCTGGAAGCCCGTAAGGGAGTCGTGGAGTTCCTGCTGATCAACCACCCGCTGGATTGCCCCGTCTGCGATCAGGCCGGGGAATGCGATCTGCAGAACCTTTCCTATGAGCACGGTGCCGATGCTACCCGCTATGAATTCGGCAGGCGTACCTTCCCGGTGATCGACATCGGGGATAAGGTAAAGCTGCACATGAACCGCTGTATCCTCTGCTACCGCTGCGTATATGTTGCCCAGCAGCTGACAGACGGAAGGGTGCACGGCATTCTCGGACGGGGCGATCATTCGGAGATCAGCACCTACATCCACCAGGCAATTGACAACGATTTCAGCGGAAACGTCATCGATGTCTGTCCGGTAGGAGCGCTTACCGACAAAACATTCCGGTTCAAGAACCGCGTCTGGTTCCTGAAGCCTATGGATGCGCACCGCGATTGTCCGAAATGTTCCGGTAAGACGGTGCTCTGGATGCGCGGCGACGAGATATTCCGCGTTACGGCGCGCAAAGACCAGTACGGAGAAGTGGAGTCGTTTATCTGCAATGAATGCCGCTATGATAAAAAAGAGGCAAAGGATTGGGTGATCGAGGGGCCGCGGCACATCAATCGCGACAGCGTGATTTCGCAGGGTCACTACGAAAAGACGGTGATGCCCCGCGAGACCGTTTCCCGCGTGATGAAAGGGCGTAAGCCAAAGCTGCTGATGGATATTCACAGCGTCAGCGCGGTGAACCGGCCCGATATTGAGCTGTCTGCCATTCCCGGCCCGGCCAGCTCGGACGTGTTCAACCAGGGACCCCGGCAGCTGGAGAAAGGCGGAAAGCCGGAAGAAGAAAGCAAGTGACTTATCGCAATACCAGGTTATAGCCAAAGCATATGCTGTTACAGATCGAAACATTTTTGCTGGTTGAGAAACTGATACTGATCGCCGTTATCCTCGGCATATCGCTGTTTATAGCGATGTACTCCACCTATGCCGAAAGAAAAGTGGCCGGCTTTATACAGGACCGGCGTGGTCCGAACCGGGCAGGACCTTTTGGTATCCTGCAGCCCCTGGCCGACGGGGGAAAGCTGTTCTTTAAGGAAGAGATCATCCCTGCCAACTCCAACCGCTTTCTCTTTGTGCTGGGACCTTCCATTGCCATGCTCACCGCCTGTATGACCAGCGCGGTCATCCCCTGGGGCGACAGCCTGACCATCGCCGGGCATACCATCCCCCTGCAGGTGGCCGATGTGAATATAGGCGTGCTGTTTATCTTTGGCGTGGTCAGTCTCGGCGTTTACGGCATCATGATCGGCGCCTGGGCTTCCAATAATAAGTTTTCATTGCTGGGCGCCATACGGGCGGCCTCCCAGATCATCTCCTATGAGCTGGCCATGGGGCTTTCGCTGATCGCCCTGCTGATGCTTTCCGGATCGCTCAGCCTGCGCGATATCGTGGAGCAGCAACGCCAGGGAGTATGGTATGTGGTGTATCAACCCCTTGGTTTTCTCATCTTCCTGGTATGCGCCTTTGCGGAATGCAACCGTACCCCTTTTGACCTGGCGGAATGCGAGTCGGAGCTGGTGGGCGGTTTTCATACCGAATACTCCTCCATGAAGCTGGGCTTTTATCTTTTTTCCGAATATATCAACATGTTCATCAGCTCGGCGGTGATGGCCACCCTCTATTTTGGCGGCTACAGCTTTCCGGGCATGGACAGCCTGCATGTGTCTCCCAACCTGCTGGGTATACTGGGGATCGTGGCCTTGTTTATAAAAATCGTACTGTTCCTGTTTTTCTTTATGTGGGTGAGATGGACCATACCCCGGTTCCGCTACGACCAGCTGATGAACCTCGGCTGGAAGGTGCTGATACCGCTGGCGCTGGTGAACCTGCTGATCACGGGAGGAATAGTGCTTTATCTGCAACAGTAAAAATAATTCCCGCAAAGGGAAATAATAGAAAGGAGTCAGCTATGCAAGCATTGACAAACCGGGCGAAAGCAGTGAACCGCCGTCCCATGACCTTTTGGGAGCGGCTGTATCTGCCTGCTATTGTCCGCGGCCTGGGGATCACGTTAAAACACTTCTTTAAAAAGAAGGCTACCGTCAATTACCCCGAGCAAAAACGTCCCTTCAGTCCGGTATTCCGCGGCCTGCACATCCTGAACCGGGACGAGGAAGGACGTGAGCGCTGCACGGCCTGCGGATTGTGCGCAGTTGCCTGTCCCGCGGAGGCCATTACCATGGAAGCCGCCGAGCGGCAACCCGGAGAAGAGCATCTGTACCGGGAAGAAAAGTATGCCGCCAGATATGAGATCAATATGCTGCGCTGCATCTTTTGCGGTTTTTGCGAAGAGGCCTGCCCCAAGGATGCCATCTACCTCACCGAAACCTTTGCCCCCTCCAATTATAAACGTAAGGGATTTATTTACGGAAAAGACGACCTGCTGATCCCCTTCCCCGAAAAAGCACCCGAAGCATGAGCATACAGGAGATTTTATTCTGGGTTCTGACCGTTATCGCGCTGTGTTCCGCGATCAGCGTGGTGGCGGCAAAAAACCCGGTGTACAGCGTGTTGTCGCTGATCGTTACCTTCTTTGCCATCGCCGGGCATTATGTTCTGCTGAACGCGCAGTTCCTGGCCGTGGTGCATATCATTGTTTATGCCGGGGCCATCATGGTGCTGTTTCTTTTTGTGATCATGCTGATGAACCTGAATGCCGAGATAGAACCCCAGAAGCGCAGCCTGGTCAAGTTTGCCGGCGCCATTTCGGGGGGGCTGCTGCTGGTAGTGCTGGTGGCGGCGCTGAAGCAATCGGCCAGCACCGCGGTGCTGCAGGGGCATTCGGATATCGGTCTGATACAGAACCTCGGCCGGTCGCTGTTCAGCGATTTTGTGGTTCCCTTTGAAGTAAGCAGTATTTTATTCCTGAGCGCCATGATCGGCGCCATCGTAATCGGGAAAAAGCAATAAACAAGATTATATGCCGGTACAATATTACATCTGGTTGGCAGTGGCTTTGTTCTGCATCGGGGTGACGGGCGTGCTGATGCGCCGGAATGCCATTATTATCTTTATGTGCATAGAGCTGATGCTGAACGCGGTGAACCTTCTGCTGGTGGCTTTTTCGAAGCTGCATCACGATGCTGCCGCACAGCTGTTCGTTTTTTTCATCATGGTGGTGGCTGCTGCGGAAGTGTCTGTAGGCCTGGCCATTATTGTGATGACTTACCGCCATACGCATGCGGTGGATATCAATATCCTGAACCGGTTGAAACACTAAAAAAAGAAACATAGCACTATAATTATGATCAATCTTGTTTGGCTGGTTCCCTGCTTTCCCCTGCTTGGCTTTCTGTTGAATGGCGTCGGAAGACGGGTTTTCCCGAAGGGGGTTACGGGTATAATCGGCTGCCTGACGGTACTGGCTTCCTTCCTGATCTCCTGCGGTATCTTCAACGCCGTACGCGCCGACGGATTCACTGCTCAGACGGTACATCTCTTCGATTTTATTTCTGCCGGTTCCCTGCATCTTCCCTTTGATTTTTATGTGGACCAGCTGACCAGCCTTTTCCTGCTGATCATTACCGGGGTGGGTTTTCTGATCCACCTGTATTCCACGGCATACATGCATGAAGAAAGCGGGGAGGGGTTTGCCCGCTATTTTGCCTACCTCAACCTTTTTGTGTTCTCCATGCTGCTGCTGGTGCTGGGCGCCAACTATGTGATCATGTTCATCGGCTGGGAGGGTGTAGGGCTCTGCTCTTACCTGTTGATCGGCTTCTGGTTTAAAAACGCAGACTTTACCAAGGCGGCCAACAAGGCCTTTATCATGAACCGCATCGGGGACCTTGGTTTCCTGATCGCCCTGTTCTGGATGCTGCAGCAGTTCGGGACCCTCACCTTTACGGAAGTGTTTCCCAAGGCGGCGGGGCTGGGTATGCATGCGACTGTGCTGACGGGCATTACGTTGCTGTTGTTTGTGGGGGCTGCCGGCAAATCTGCGCAGATACCGCTTTATACCTGGCTGCCCGACGCTATGGCCGGTCCTACCCCGGTATCCGCCCTGATCCATGCCGCTACCATGGTAACGGCCGGGGTGTATATGATCGCCCGCAGCAACGTGTTGTACACGCTGGCGCCCGCTACGCAATGGGTGGTGGCGGTGGTGGGCGTGCTGACGGCTGTGTTTGCCGCCTCCATTGCCCTGAAGCAGAACGATATCAAAAAAGTGCTGGCTTACTCCACGGTAAGTCAGCTTGGTTATATGTTCCTGGGTCTTGGCGTAGGGGCTTACACAGGCGCCGTCTTTCATGTGATGACGCATGCCTTTTTCAAGGCCCTGCTGTTCCTCGGCGCCGGCTCGGTTATCCATGCCATGGGCGGAGAGCAGGATATGCGGAAGATGGGCGGCCTGAGAGGCCCCATGAAGATCACCTATATCACCTTCCTGATCGCCTGTCTTGCCATTGCGGGCATCCCGCCGCTGTCCGGCTTCTTTTCCAAGGATGAGATCCTGGGGCAGGCTTTTGCGGCAAGTCCACTGCTGTATGTTGTGGGGCTGGCCGGCGCGCTGATGACGGCCTTTTATATGTTCCGCGCCCTGGCGATGACCTTTCACGGAACATTCCGGGGCACCGAAGCGCAGCGGCATCATCTGCATGAAAGTCCCCCCGCTATGACGCTGCCGCTGATCGTACTGGCCCTGCTGGCCATTGCAGGCGGATGGGTGGGTATCCCGGAAGTGCTGGGCGGCCATCACGGGCTGTCTGCCTTCCTGGCGCCTGTATTTGCACCCTCGCAACCCTTTATAGTGCGGCATGAAGCGGCGCACCGGACCGAACTGTTGCTGATGGCCATAGCTACCGCCCTGGTGATCATTATGATACTGTGGGCGTTGAGGCTGTTCAACAGATATAAAGACGACGGGAAGCCGTTCTCCGGCTTTGCCCGTGTGCTGGCGGATAAATGGTATGTGGACGAGCTGTATGATGCGGCGGTGGGGCGGCCCCTGAAAAGCATTTCGGGAATGCTGGACCGCGTCGTGGAAAAAGCAGGCATCGACGGTTTGGTAAACGGCGTAGGCAGGAGCGTTCGCTGGGGAAGCCGGCAGGTACGGATGATACAGACCGGACAGGTGGGCTTTTACATCTTTGCCATGGTGGTGGGGATGGTAATATTACTGGTAGTCGGAATCTTTTTGTGAGATCAATAATGATGAGCAGACTGTAAGCTATGTTGACTTTTTTACTGATACTTATCCCCCTGCTGGGCGGCCTGATCACCTTCGGACTGAAGGGTAACGGCGCAAGAATCTGGTCCCTGGCGACCGCTCTGGTAACGCTGGCCCTGGCGGCTACGGCAGGGGTGGCTTTCCGGCAGGATCCTTCCGGCCTGGGACTGGATGTTTCCTGGATCCGGCAGCTGGGCAGCCGCTTCAGCATCGGCCTGGACGGCATGGGTATGATGCTGGTGCTGCTGACCGCGGTGACCTATGTCGTTATCTTTCTGGCCGCGCTGCGGCACGATTATGAAAGGCCTCATCATTTTTACGGTCTTATGCTGCTTACGCAGGCAGGCCTTATGGGGGTATTTACCGCCTATGATGCCCTGCTGTTTTATGTATGCTGGGAGCTGGTGCTGATCCCGGTTTATTTTCTCTGTTCCATTTGGGGCGGGCCAAGGCGTATAGCCGTTACCTTTAAATTTTTCGTATATACCTTTTTTGGTTCCCTGCTGATGCTGGTAGGTATCATCTATCTTTATTTCCAGACGCCGGGTACCCATAGCTTCTCCTGGGAAGCCTTTACCCATCTGCAGCTGGGAGCAGGGGAGCAGCAATGGCTGTTCTGGCTGTTCTTTGTCGCTTTTGCCATCAAGATGCCGGTATTCCCGTTTCATACCTGGCAGCCGGATACCTATGAGCAGGCGCCTACCCCTGTTACGATGGTGCTTTCCGCGATCATGGTGAAGATGGGGCTTTTCGGCATCATCCGCTGGGTATTGCCGGTATTGCCGCAAGGCGTGGCCCATTGGTCGCACCTGGTGATCCTGCTTTCAGTGATCGGGATCGTATATGCTTCCTGCATTGCCATCGTACAAACAGATCTGAAACGTCTTTTTGCCTATTCGTCCATCGCCCATATGGGTCTGATGTGCGCTGCCGTGTTTTCGGGATCGGAGGTGGGCATGCAGGGGGTGCTGGTGCAGATGTTTAACCACGGCATTATCATCACCGGTCTCTGGGTGGTGGTGGAAATGCTGGAGCAGCGCCTGGGCACCAAAGCCATCGGGGATATGGGCGGTATCGCGCTGAAAGCGCCGCGTATAGCCATTGCCTTTATGATCATCTGCCTGGGCAATGTAGCCCTTCCCCTCACCAGCGGCTTTGTCGGGGAATTCATGATGTTCAGCGGCCTGTATCATTATAACGGATGGATGATGGCGGTCGCCGGCCTGGCGATCATACTCGGCGCCGTTTATATCCTGAGGATGCTGCAGCGGGTGATCTTCGGGGATGCCAACAGCCTGACGGAGAAGATAAAGGATATAAAGACCCACGAATGGCTGGCCGTTGCCGTGGTGATCGGCCTGATATTATTTCTGGGCATATATCCGAAACCGTTGCTTGAGCTGGTTGGCCATACCACGCAAACGTTATGGGCCCTGCGGGGATAAGGCAGGAAGATATAAAAAGTTTTATTTAAGAACCTATGAACGCATTAGTATTTACGGCGGTATTCGGAATTGTCATGATGCTGTCCGGTTTGTTTATAAAGAACAAATCCGTTATCAGCTCTCTGGCTGTTGCGGGTATAGCGGTGGCTTTTGTGCTGAATCTGCTGGACTTCGCCTGCTACGGAACCGAAGCGACGGACCTGTATAACCATATGTTGTCGGTCAACCGCTTCAGCATCCTGTTCAATGCCGTAGCCCTGGGATGCACCCTGGTTTATTTCCTGCTTTCGGGAAGAGCCTTTGCGGCAGTGGGGGAGTATGTGGGAGAGTATTTCGGGCTCATCTTTTTCATCCTTTGCGGGGTAACTCTGACCTCCTCGTATGGCAACCTGCTGATGTTGTTCCTGGCCATAGAGATCATTTCCATTCCTCAGTACATCCTGGCGGGGAGCGATAAGCGCAACCTGAAAAGCAGCGAAGCCTCCCTGAAATATTTCCTGATGGGGTCTTTTTCCACGGGCGTGCTGTTGCTGGGGATTGCCTTCATCTACGGCGCCGCAGGCAGCTTTGATATCCGTCAGCTGAACCTGGCGGAAAACGGGAACATCCTGTCGCTGACAGGGGTTATCCTCATCGCTTTTGCCCTGGCGTTCAAGGTATCCGCCGCCCCCTTTCATTTCTGGACGCCCGATGTGTATGACGGAGCGCCCACCGTGTTTACCTCTTTTATCTCCACGGTGGTAAAGGCGGCAGGTTTCGTGGCCTTTATCCGCCTGTTCCACATTTCTTTCAGCGCCGCCCCCGTTTCCGCACATTGGATTACGGTGCTGTCGGTGATTACCGCGGCCACCCTGGTGATCGGGAATGTGACGGCCGTGTTCCAGCAAAGCGTGAAGCGGATGCTGGCATATTCCAGCATCGCGCAGGCCGGCTTTATGCTTTTTGCGGTCATCGCTTTCAATGACCTGGCCTGGCAGGGTATCCTGCTGTATGCCGCCGCCTACAGTCTCGCTACCATCGGCTGCTTTGCCGTATTGTTGAAGCTGAAGGACTATACCTATGACGGATACAACGGCCTGGCCCGGCAGCAGCCGCTGCTGGCCCTGCTGACCGCCGTTTTCCTTTTTTCTCTCGTGGGCATTCCGGCTACGGCAGGGTTCCTGGCCAAGTATTTTATGCTGTCTGCCGCCGTACAGAGCGGGGGGCTGCTGTGGCTGGTCATCTTAGCGGTATGCTGCGCCGCCATCAGCGCTTTTTATTATTTCCGGGTCATCTGGGCCATGTATTTCAAACCGGCCAACGAAGGGGAGACCGCTATGGCTCAGGAAGCAACCCCGGGCTTTAAGGGAATGCTGCTGCTGACCGCCCTGCTGGTGATCGCCCTGGGCGTATTTCCCGGTCTGATCCTCAACTGGCTGTAGCGGGGTTCCTTCCTGTGTGATAAAGTATTATCATGCCCGGTTTCGTCCGCAATCTTTTTTGCAGTAATTTTATGCTTACTGCCTATGCTCATCAAGGACGTCTTATACCTGGCTTTCCGCTCCGTAAAGGGGAACCGTCTCCGTACCGGCCTTACGGTGGCCATTATTGCTTTCGGCATCATGGCCCTGGTAGGCATTTTTACCGCTATCGAAAGCATCCGTTCCAGCATTTACAGCAATTTTGCCAGTATGGGCGCCAACGGGTTCAATATCCGGAACTGGGAGATGAACGTACGGTTTGGGAATGAAAAAGCCACCAAGGAAAATAAAAACGACCGGAAAAAGGTAAAAACCTCCCGGCGGAACAATACCATCACTTACCAGGATGCCCTTGCCTTTAAGGAGCGCTATCATTTCCCCGGGGCCATCACAAGCATATCCGTGCGGTCTGCCGGCGCCGTCACCGTATTTCACGGCGAAAAAAAGACCAACCCCAACGTACAGGTAATGGGCGGCGATGAGAATTACCTGAAGCTGTCCGGGTACGACCTCACCCTGGGGCGTAACTTTAACGAGTCGGATGTAAGCTCGGGGAGCAATGTAGCGGTGATCGGGCAGGATGTAGCCAAGAAGCTTTTCGGGGACAACATGAAAGGGGTGGAAAACGGCACCGTACGGTTGGGAACGGTACGCTACCGGGTGATCGGCGTGCTGAAATCCAAGGGAAGCAGCAACCTTTTTAATGCGGATAATATTATCATCACCTCGGTAAATAATGTACGAAGAGTGTTTGATATCCCCTATGCCTCCTTCCAGATCGGCGTTATGGTGGACAAGGTGCAGAACATGGAGGCGGCCCAGGGGGAGGCTACGGGCCTGTTCCGGACGGTCCGTAAGCTGCACTTCAACGAAGAGAACAACTTTTACATCAGCAAAAGCGACAGCCTGGCGGAAATGCTGATGGGGAGCCTGAGCAAGGTAAAGCTGGCGGCGCTGTTTATCGGCTTTATCACCCTGTTTGGCTCGGCCATCGGGCTGATGAATATCATGCTGGTATCGGTAGCGGAACGCACCCGGGAGATCGGTGTTTCCAAGGCCATCGGGGCCAAAGCGGCCACCATCCGCCGTCAGTTTGTATACGAAGCCATCCTGATCAGCCTGATGGGCGGGGCGCTGGGCATCCTGCTGGGTATTATGGTCGGCAATGTGGTGTCCCTGCTGATGAAGTCCGGCTTTGTCATACCCTGGCTGATGATCATAACGGGCATTGTGATCTGCAGTATCGTAGGACTGGCCTCGGGGATCTATCCTGCCATAAAGGCTTCCCGGCTCGATCCCATCGTAGCTTTGCGGTACGAATAAAAAAACAACCCCTGCCGTTGGGTGAAAAGCCCGGCAGGGGTTGAAGAAGTTACGGGAATAACCGTGTGGTGCTTTCTTATTCGGCCACCACTTCGAAATCGAGGGTCACTTCCTGGCCGTTTCCGAAATCGATCCGGGACTTGTAGGATCCCAGCTCTTTCACCTCATCCAGGATATGAATGCGGCGCCGGTCTATTTCGTAGCCTTTCTGTTCGCGAATGGCCTGTCCGATCTGCAGCGGGGTGACGCTTCCGAATATTTTTCCGGTAGTGCCGGTCTTGGCGCCGATCTTCAGGGGAGTAGCCAGCAGCACTTCCTTTACGCGGGCGATCTCGGCCAGCATTTTGTCTTCCTTCGCCTTGCGTACTTTCTGCTTTTCTTCCAGCTGTTTCAGGTTGGAAGGGCTGGCTTCCACCGCCAGCTTCCGCGGGATCAGGTAGTTACGGGCGTAACCGTTCTTTACGGTCACCAGCTCATTGGACCCGCCCAGGTTTTCGACGTCTTGTATGAGAATAACTTGCATGGTTCGTGTTTTTTGTTGCCCCGGAGGCTTATTTTAAAAGGTCGGCAACATAAGGCAGCAATGCCATCTGGCGGGCCTTTTTTATCGCTTCTGCCACTTTGCGCTGGTATTTCAGCGAATTGCCGGTGATGCGGCGGGGCAACAGCTTACCCTGCTCGTTCAGGAATTTCTTCAGGAACTCGGCATCTTTGTAATCGATGTACTTGATACCCAGCTTTTTGAAGCGGCAATATTTCTTCTGACGCTTTTCGATGCGGTTGGCGGTCAGGTATTTGATCTCTTGTTTGGCCATAGTTTATGCTTCTGCTGGTTTGGGTTGAGCGTCCGTACCAGTCCGTTTCCGGGTATTGTATGCCGTGGCATACTTGTCCAGACGGGTGATCATGTAACGCAGTACGGTTTCATCGCGATTCAGCTGAATCTTCAGCTTTTCATTGAGGTCGGTTGGCGCCTGATATTCCAGCACCCAGTACAAACCCGTGGTTTTCTTCTGGATGGGATACGCCAGTGATCTTAATCCCCAGGGATTACTGTGCACGGTAGTTCCGCCGTTTTCGGTAACCAGATCGGCGAATTTTTTCTGAGCCGCGGTATAATCTTCCTCAGAAAGCACAGGGGTAAAGATCACCATCAATTCATAATCCATAGTCGTTTACCCTGTTTTGGTTTTAGAATAAAGAAAAAATTTTTTGGACTGCAAAGGTAGGGAAATTTTGGATTTAAAATTAAAAATCCGGGTAATAAGTTGCGGGCCGGCCCTTCCTCCTGCCGGCGGCCTCCCGTCGCGGCCGGCGAACCTTTCCCGCTCCCGGGATGCTTCTCCTGCGGGGTTAGGGGAGAGCCTCCGGGGGGAGCCGATGTGCGACGCTCGCGGTCCGGCTCTGCTCCGGTCGCCCTTCCGGACCGCCCGGTCGGGAGCAGCTGCTGTCTTCCATGCAGGGCAGGAGCCGGAAGCCTGTCTTTCCTCTTGTCAGAATGGCAGCGGCGGGCGGATGGCACAAACTTTGAAACCCCAGGGACCGGAACATCTGAAAATCAACTACTATGCAAAAAGGAGCCATACGCGTACAGACCGAGAATATTTTCCCTATTATTAAGAAATTCCTTTATTCGGACCACGAGATCTTCCTGCGGGAACTGATCAGCAATGCCGTGGACGCCACCCGGAAGCTGAAGACGCTGGCCGGTGTAGGGGAATTCAAGGGCGATCTGGGCGATCTCCGGATAGAAGTGAGGTTGGATACTGAAGCCGGCACGCTGACCATCTCCGACAGGGGCATAGGGATGAGCGCCGACGAGGTGGACAAATATATCAACCAGGTAGCCTTTTCGGGCGCCGAAGCCTTTGTAAAGCAATACAAGGGACAGGATGAGGCCAATATGATCGGGCATTTCGGGCTGGGCTTCTATTCTGCCTTTATGGTCAGCAGCAGGGTGGAGCTGTTTTCAAAATCCTGGCAGGACGCCCCCGCCGTTCGCTGGGAATGCGACGGCAGCCCCGAATTTGTCATGGAAGAAACCGCCAAGACGGAGCGGGGAACGGATATCGTCCTGCATATCAATGAGGAAAGCAGGGAATTCCTGGAGTCTGCCCGCATCCGGGGCGTGCTGGGGAAATTCTGCCGCTTTCTGCCGGTGCCGATCTATTTCGTGGATAAGGAATCAAAGCCGGACGACAAGCCGGTCAACAATACCCAGCCGGCCTGGATCAAAAAACCTTCAGAGCTGACCCCCCAGGATTACCAGGATTTTTACCGGGAGCTGTATCCCTTTGGCGAGCCGCCGCTGTTCTGGATCCACCTGAACGTGGACTACCCCTTTAACCTGACGGGCATTTTATACTTCCCCAAGATCAAGCATTCTTATGAGATCCAGAAAGACCGTATCCAGCTGTACAGCAACCAGGTCTTTGTAACCGATGAGGTAAAAGACATCGTGCCCGAGTTCCTGATGCTGCTTCACGGGGTGATCGATTCTCCGGACATCCCGCTGAACGTCAGCCGCAGCTACCTGCAGGGCGACCCCAACGTAAAAAAGATCAACAACCACATCACCAAAAAGGTAGCCGACAAGCTGGAAGAGATCTTTAAGAACGATCGTAAGGCTTTTGAGGAAAAATGGGAGCATATTGCATTGTTTGTGAAATACGGCATGATCACGGACGACAAGTTCTTTGAAAAGGCGTCCAAATTCCATCTCATGCAGGAAGCGCTGCCGGGCGGGAAAACCGGACCTTTCCATACGCTTGAAACCTACCGGCAGGAAGCCGAAGCGCTCCAGAAGAATAAGGACGGAAAGCTGGTGGTGCTATATACCACCGATCCCGTGCAGCAGGACAGCTATATCAGCGATGCGGCGGCAAAAGGGTATAAGGTGGTGAAGCTCGACACCCTCATCGATCCCTCCTTTATCAGTCAGATGGAGCCGAAATGGGAGGACGTTCAGTTTACCCGCGTGGATGCCGATATCACGGATAACCTGATCGACAAGCAGGAAAAATCCGAGAGCGTGCTCTCCCAGGGCCAGGAAAATACCCTGAAAGAAATCTTCGGGCTGCAGCTGCCCGATCCGCATATCAAGGTGGAGCTGAAAGGCCTGAGCGCAGACGCCCAGCCGGTCGTGGTGACCCGCGGGGAGATGATGCGCCGCATGAAGGATATGGCCGCCGCCGGCGGACCCGGGATGAGCTGGTATGGGGAGATGCCGGACGAGATCACCATGACCGTCAACGCCAACCATCCTATTTTTCGGCAGGTGTTACAGGAAAATGATAAGGACAAGCAGGGTAAGCTGGTGCATAACCTGGCCGATCTGGCGCTGCTGTCCCAGGGGCTCCTGAAGGGCACTGCGCTCACCGACTTTGTAAAGCGGAGCGTGGAGCTGCTGGAAGGAAAATCCAAAAGCCGGATTATCCTGGAGCCCTAAGCGCCTGTTTAAACTTTGCCCTTTGGGCTGCAAACGTGTCTCAGGCCGCTGGAACTTCGGCTCTTTCCGTGCACGTAGTATCCTGCTACGCACGCGTAAAGGCGCCTCGCCCAGCAACCTGATCCATCGTTTTCGCCTTCAAAAGCAAAATTTAAGCAGGCTCTGCGCTTCGTATATCGGTTATGTTTAGCTGGAGCGTCGTATAGCCGTTCCACTCGTTTTCCTCCAGGGTAAAACAGAGGTCGAAAGCCGCATTATCCCTGACAAGCGGATATTTACAGGCGAGATTGAACCCGATACCCTTCATCCGGATGCCGCTTTCATCCCGGACCTCCAGCCGGAGATGCGCCTCCTTTACGATACGGCTGTAGCCCGTGTCCCGGAGGTTCCGTACCATAAAAACAGGACGGTTGTTGTCGGGGCCAAAGGGTTCGAACTGGCTGAGGATACGATAAAAGCGGGGGGTGATATCCTGCAGCTGTATTTCCGCATCGATCCTTATTTCGGGCACCAGCAGGGCCGGATCTATGCTGCCGGCTACTACGCTTTCGAAGCGCTGTCCGAAAGCAGCTACGTTTTCCGGCTTGAGGGTCATCCCCGCGGCGTAAGCATGGCCGCCGTAATTATCCAGCAGGTCGCGGCAGGCATGCAGCGCCTCGCAGATGTTGAACCCGCTGACCGAGCGGGCCGATCCCGCCACCTGTTCGCCCGAACGTGTCAATACAATGGTAGGGCGGTAATAGCTTTCCATCAGGCGCGAGGCCACGATCCCCACCACTCCCTTATGCCAGTGCGGCTTAAAAAGCACGGTAGTGCTGCGTACAGGCTGTTCCGAGAGCAGCTCCAGGGCTTCCCGGGTAATGTCGGCATCCGCTTCCTTTCGTTCGAGATTATCCCGGTGCAGCTGGGCGGCGTACTCCCTGGCGCGTTCCTGTTCCTGTTCGATGAAGAGCAGCACCGCCTTCCGGGCGTCGTCCATACGGCCGGCGGCATTTACCCGCGGGGCCACGGAGAATACGAGATCGCTGATATGCAGGGTCTTTTTTAACCCGCTTTGCTCGATCAGCGCCTTTAGGCCCGCGGAAGGCTGCTCATTGGCCTGCTTTAACCCGTAAAAAGCCAGCGCGCGGTTCTCCCCGGTCAGCGGCACGATATCGGCGGCAATGCTGGTGGCCACCAGGTCGAGATAGCGGAGCACCTGTTGCTCCGGGATATTTCTTTTTCCGGCCCAGGCCTGTATCAGCTTAAAGCCGATACCGCAGCCGCTCAGCTCCTTGTAGGGGTAGGGGCAGCCGGGTTGCTTGGGGTTGAGTATAGCCGTGGCAGGGGGAAGCGCGGCCCCCGGCAGATGGTGGTCGCAAACGATGACGTCAATGCCCAGGGTCCGGGCGAAGGCAATTTTATCCACGGCCTTGATGCCGCAGTCCAGGCAGATCAGCAGGGTAACGCCGTTTTCCCCGGCATGCCGTATGCCCTCGGCGGAAAGACCGTATCCTTCGCGGTAACGGTGGGGGATATAAAAATCTATCGCCGGGCAAAACGGCAATAAAAAATCATAGACCACCGCTACTGCGGTGGTGCCGTCTACATCATAATCGCCGTATACCAGTATCTTTTCTCCGCGGGAGACTGCCGTTTCAAGCCGCTGGACCGCCTTGTCCATATCTTTCATCAGCCAGGGATCGTGCAGCTCGGCGGGAGAAGGCCGGAAAAAACGGCGGGCGTCCTCAAAGGTGCCGATGCCCCGGTTCGCCAGCAGCCGGCACAGCACGGGGTGGATGCCCAGGGCATCGCCAAGCCGGCTGCATTGCTCGGCATCGCAGGATTGTATGGTCCATTTTTTATCCATCGCCATACCGCTAATAGCTCCTTTCGGTGGTAAAACGCACCAGCTTTTCCAGCCCGTCCCGGATAGGACCTTCGGGGAAGGTATGGAGGATGTCAAAAGCTTCCTGCCGGTACTGCAGCATCTTTTCCTCGGCATACCGGATGCCGCCGGCCTGCACCACATGTTCGATCACCTCGTTTACCTTCTGCTTGTCCTGGTTCTGGTTTTTTATGATGTACACCATTTTGTGGCGGACGGACCTGTCGGCATGGGCCAGGGTATAGATGAGCGGCAGGGTCAGCTTTTTTTCGCGTATATCTATGCCCGTAGGTTTGCCTATCTTATTATTGCCATAATCGAAAAGATCGTCTTTTATCTGGAAGGCGATACCCACCTTTTCCCCGAAGCTGCGCATTTTTTCGGTGATGTCGGGGTCGCCGGAGGAAGACCATGCGCCGGCGGCGCAGGTAGCGGCCAGCAGGGACGCCGTTTTTCCGCGTATGATGTCAAAGTAGGCCTGTTCCCGTATGTTGAGCGTACGCGCTTTCTCCATCTGCAGGAGCTCGCCTTCGCTCATCTCCTTGATGGCGGTGGATAATATCTTAAGTATCTGAAAATCATCATTCTCCAGGGATAATAATAAACCTTTCGACAAGAGGTAGTCCCCAACCAGGACGGCTATCTTATTTTTCCACAGGGCGTTGATGGAAAAAAAGCCCCGCCGTTCCATAGAATCGTCTACCACATCATCATGTACGAGGGTGGCGGTATGCAAGAGTTCCACAAGGGCCGCGGCGCGGTAAGTAGATTCCCCGATAGGGCCGTTCAGGCGGGCAGCCAAGAAAACGAACATGGGCCGGATCTGCTTGCCCTTGCGTTTTACGATATAGTGCATGATCCGGTCCAGCAGGGGCACATGGCTTCTGACGGCGTCGGTAAACTTTGATTCAAATGTTTCTAATTCCTTCTTTATCAATAATTTGACTTCGTCCATGCAGATGTGGGAATAAAGGTCCGGACTGATAGATATCGGCTACTAAGTTACCTTTTTCCGCCAGACCGTCTAAAAGTTTGAAAGCGGTGTTTTTTGTTTTAAAAAATTGGAACTATTTTTGTAATACTGCTAACAGGAAACCCTATGTGCAATGGCGATGTCGTTGAAAAATAAATTTGTATATTCATCTATCAATTTATATCTTTGCTAACTGAAAATTATTGGAACAATAATTTTTTAAACCGTTATCTTAAATAACATATTATGGCAAGCAAAAAGTACCTATTTCTGGCAGGCTTATTCAGCCTGTTGGTAACGTCTGGGGCGTTTGCGCAGGATTCTTCATCCGGCAGCACCACCTCGACTACGCCTTCTGCGTATAAGGGAAGCAGTTATGATTACATGGATACTGCATACATCCCCGCCCGCAGAGCTGAAAAGCAGCGTAGTTTTCTGAACAATGAAAACCCCTATCCCGCCAAGCCGCGTGATATGATCGAATTGGGCGTGCATGGTGGTTATCATTTCATCATCGGCGACATGCCCGGCATCCCCGGTTTCGGTGGCGGTATTTCCGTGCGCAAGGCACTGGGTCATGTGTTCTCGCTGAGGGCTGAGTATACCGGTTCGTTTGATTACGGACAGGATTACAAGCCTTATACCAGCTATCTCGGTAGCAAGGTAAGCGGCAATCCCTGGGCCAAGTTTGGCGGCGATCAGTTTGTTGCCAACTATAAGACTGCAACCCATGCCCTGTCTCTGGACCTGGTAGCGACGCTGAACAACATCGGCTTCTACCGTCCGAATCCCAAAGTTGACTTCTATGCACTGGCCGGCTACACCATCATGGCTGCCGACGTGGACGTAGATGCACGTGACCTGGATTACAGCGGCGTGGACTTTGGAGCTAAGAAGAGCGATATCCGGAAGCAGATCAAAGACATCCGCGGTTCTTTATACAAGAACTTCGATGAAAACGCTCCTTCCCAGGGTAACCGCGTTCCCATCGGCCGTATGAAGGACAACCAGCTGCTGCGTCATGGTCTTGATGCCGGCCTGGGTGTAGCCTTCCGCGTATCCAAGCGCTTTAACATCGCTGTTGAACAGAAGTTCACCTTCACCTTCGACGATTATCTGGACGGATTCAACACCGGTCAGTACGATGCCAGCAAGGACATCTTCTCTTATTCCAACGTTCGCCTGAACTTCAACCTGGGTAATGCTTCCAAGCGTACCGAGCCCCTGTACTGGCTGAACCCCCTGGATTATGCCTACAACGAGCTGAACGAACCGCGTCATATGAAGATTCCGCCGCCCGTACTGCCTGATGCCGACGGTGACGGTGTAACCGACCAGTTCGACCAGGATCCCAATACCCCCTCCGGTGTACCGGTTGATGTACATGGTCGTCCGCTGGATACCGATGGTGACGGTGTACCCGACTACAAAGACAAACAGCTCATCACCCCGACTTATTGCCAGCCGGTTGATGAAGACGGTGTCGGCAAGTGCCCGGATCCCGAATGCTGCAAGAACATGAAGGCCGCTTGTGACCTGGGTGTTCTGCCGAGCATCACCTTCAAGGGACGTTCTGTATCCATCTCCGATGATCAGCAGGCCCTGCTGGCCGATGTTGCCAACAGAATGCGTCAGAGCCCCGATTGTAAGGTAGTAGTAACCGGCCACGCCGAAGCTTCCAAGGCCAGCGAGCAGCTCTCCTGGGATCGCGTGAATGCCGTGATCACTCACCTGACTGAAAAAGAAGGTATCTCCGGCGATCGCTTTATCTTCCAGTACAGCGGTGTACCGGGCGACAACCACACGGTTGACCTGCGCACTGCTTCCGATGCCGATCAGGGTCCGAACACCGTTCCGCCCCCGCATCCGAACCTGCGGAGAAGCAAATAAGTGAACAAGCCTTAAAAGGCTGAACAATACCGCAAACCCCCTTCGCCTGGCGAAGGGGGTTTGTTTTTTGCCTACTCCCTCCTCCCTGAAGGGGGAACGGTAAGCCCCCTCCCCTAAAGGAGGAAAGGTGAAAGGTGAAAGGTAAAAGGTGAGAGGTAAGGGGTGAAAGGTGAAAGGGGTGAAGGGCATTTTTTGAGGTTTAAAGTTCACTGTCTAAGGTTCCCTTCCAGGCGGATCAACTTTAGACGAGTGAAAGTCCGAGGTTCAAAGTCTAACGTGTAAGGTTTCATTCCGGGCACATCAACTTTAGACGTTAAATGCGCAGCGTTCCCGGAGACCGTTGAAAAGCTTTGCGAACGAGGTAAATCAGAAGCCTCAAACTACCCTTGTAACAGGTGAAAAGGCAAGAATGAAAGGTACGGCAAGGGCCTTGGTGGA
Organism: Compostibacter hankyongensis; assembly: GCF_039541075.1. Classification (NCBI taxonomy): domain Bacteria; kingdom Pseudomonadati; phylum Bacteroidota; class Chitinophagia; order Chitinophagales; family Chitinophagaceae; genus Compostibacter; species Compostibacter hankyongensis. Next base: position 802,001 of record NZ_BAABFN010000001.1, read on the forward strand.
TATTTACACACCCCGGATAAAGACGATCGGATCCATTTCCTGCATCTTCCGGCAGCTTCTTGAAGACGGGATAGACACCCTGATGGGGAAGCTTCTATGGCTGGCAGATGGCCGGAGAGCGGGGTCACGGGGTTATGCCGATGTATCTCCCACAGGGAAGCCGACGTACCCGTAGCCGGTTGAGCAGTCCGGTGTACATCGTCCGAAGTGATGTCTACTCCTCCACCCTGCGGAGATGCAGGTTGGATACTGGGGCGACGATAAGCGGGAATTTTTCGACCGTCACATAGCTGGAGTCCAGCCCGAAACCCCGTTCTTCGGAAAGGCCGATCTTTTTCAGCAGGAAATAGGCTTTCATGATAAACCGTTCCTGCAGGGGCAGGTCGTTGTCGTGCGAAAGGAACTTTTCCATGACGATGAACCGGAAATCGCCCACCACATTGTTCTTGCTCAACGATTCATAACGGCTGGTGATGTTGACCTCCTTGTTGTTGACCATATCCTCCACCACCTTGCGGAACATCAGGTTGATCCGCTGCTCCACGCGGAAACCCAGCCGGAATTCGACACGGATCACTTCATTGGGGATGATGGTATTTACCACGTAATCGCAACGGTAGGGCTCGTCCAGCACGTCTACGTGGATCAGCCAGTAGATATCGGCCCGCTTGGGTTTTTTGTTAAAGATGGAATAGATCACCTTGTGCTCGATCTCCTTGGGATCGTTGGCGCTGGTCATATACACGAGGTGCGTGGAGTACTTGGGAATACTGGTGTCGTTGCTCAGCTCCTGCAGCAGCGGCAGGTAATCGTCTATACGGACGAATTCCACATATCGGTTCCGGATCTTGCGCGACTTGTACCATACCCACATGGTCAGAAAAAGCAGACCCCCGAGGAGGATGGTGACGTATCCGCCGTGGGGAAACTTATCCAGGTTGGCGAAAAGAAAAGAAAATTCGATGGAAAGATATACGACGAGATAAAGGACCAGCCAGCCGGGCTTTACCCTTCTTATATACAGGTAATAAGCCAGCAGACAGGAGGTCATCAGCATGGTGATGGTGATGGAAAGCCCGTAGGCCGCTTCCATGTTCTTGGATTCCTGGAAGAAAAGCACGATGGCGCAGCATCCGACAAAAAGCATCAGGTTGATGCTGGGGATAAAAAGCTGCCCTTTTTCTTCGGTAGGATAATTGATCTTCAGCTTGGGCCACAGGTTCAGCCGCATGGCTTCGCTGACCAGGGTAAAGGAGCCGGAGATAAGCGCCTGGCTGGCGATAATGGCAGCCATGGTCGCGATGGTGATCCCTGCGGGAACAAACCAGGAGGGCATGAGAGCAAAGAAAGGGTTCAGCTGGTCCGGCAATACCTTTCCGCGGTGCTGAAGAAGCCAGGCGCCCTGTCCCAGGTAGCTGAGGATCAGGCAGCATTTGACGAATATCCAGGATACGCGGATATTGTTTTTTCCGCAGTGACCAAGATCCGAATACAATGCCTCGGCACCGGTGGTACACAGAAATACGGCCCCGAGGATCAGGAAGCCCTTGGGGTAGGTGGCCAGCAGCTCAATAGCGTAATGCGGGCTAAAGGCCCGGAGAATGGACCAGTTATCCGCAAGGTGACTGAGCCCGAAAAAGGCCATCATCACAAACCAGAGCATCATAATAGGGCCGAAAAGACGACCGATGGACTTTGTGCCGAACTGCTGCATCATAAAAATACCGGCCATAATGACCAGCACCAGCCTGACGGTATAATGCGGCCCCAGGTTGAGGCCCTCGATGGCCGAGGTAACGGTGATGGGAGGGGTGATGAGCCCGTCGGCCAGCAGGGAAGCGCCTCCGATCATGCCAAACAGCACGGCCCATTTGGCATGACGGCGGACCAGGGCATAGAGCGAGAAGATGCCTCCTTCTCCTTTGTTATCTGCCTGAAGGGTCAGGATAACGTATTTGAGCGTGGTCTGCAGGGTCAGGGTCCAGATGATACAGGAAGCGCCGCCGATGACCAGCAGGTCTTCGATGGGCTTTCCACGGACAATGGCGCTGTAGGTATAAAGGGGAGAGGTGCCGATATCCCCGTACACGATACCCAATGCAACGATCAGGCCTGCAAGGGTAGCTTTGTTAAGGTTTTGACGACTCACTTTCTGTGTGTGTGCAGATTTAAGGGTCAAAATTAGGTTAATATTTGTTAACGGAAGCCAAAAAGAGACCCCGCCGGAGGCGGGGCCTGACACAACTAAAAAACAATCAATCCTTCTCAGTCGGGTTTTTTCCCATCCAGAAAAGTGTTGATGGTACTGATTTCAGCCTGCTTTTTGCCGGGTTCCTGCGATACCGAGTAGCTGGAATAGGTATCATCCCTCGAGCCCGCTTGCTGATCCAGGGAAACGTTCCGCCGGATATAGGCCGGCACGGTCTCCAGCTCGTGGGGCTGTTCCATATTCTTTACGTTGAAGCTCATGTTCCGGAGCCGTGCGATCCTTTCGGCGGCCTTGAGCTTCTGCTCTTCGCTTTCTTCTTCGGCTTCCGGCTGCGGGTTCGTTTCCGCGGAGGGCGCTGCTTCAGGAGCCGGCGCAGGAGCTGCAGGCGCCGGTGTTTCCTGCCGGGGTTCGGCGGATAAGGGCGTGGCGCTTATCTCTCCGGCGGGCGGGGCGGTGCTTTCCGGCGGAGCGGGAATGCTTTGTTCCTCCCGGATCACCAGCTTCATCGCGCTTTCTTCCGGCTCCGCGGCAGACGGTGCAGCCGGCGGGTAAGTCTGCGCGTCCGGAGCAGGGGTATAGCCGGATGCGGCGGGTCCCTGCGGGCGGGCGGGCTCCACATGTATGGATGCCGGCCGGGAAGCGTAAATATTGCTGCTTTTCTGCCCTTCCGGTTTTACCGGATCGGGTTCAAACTGGATCGTCGGGCGGGCGGGTGGCTCCTGCCGGGCACCGGCAGAACCTGCTTCGTTGTTTTCAGCGCCGCTCTGTACCAGGCGGGGCGCCATCTGGTCCTCCTCAGGTTCGAAATGCAGGGAAGTCTGCGGCTCCATTTTCTTTTCCTCGTTGGCCTTGCCGAGCTCCATGACGATCTTGGGCTGTTCCCGCTGGGCTTCTTCTCCCTTTTTCTGAAGTGCGATAGGTTTCTGCTCGAAGCCTGTGGCGATGATGGTAACGCCCAGCTTGTTGTCCAGCGTATTGTCGTATCCCATACCCAGGATGACGTCGCAGTCCGCGCCGGCCTGCTGATGCACATAGGCCTGGATGGTATCCATTTCATCGATGGTATGCTCGTGCTCTCCTTCGGAGGAGGTAATGTTGAGGAGTATCCATTTGGCGCCGCGGATGCTGTTGTCGTTTAGCAGGGGCGAGGCAAGCGCATTTTCGATGGCCTGCTGTGCGCGGTTCTCCCCTTCCGATGCTGCCGATCCGAGAATAGCGACTCCCCCGTCGCGCATGGCGGTGCATACATCCGCGAAGTCCACGTTTACCAGGCCGTGGATATTGATCACATCGGTGATACACTTGGCGGCGGTAGCCAGGATGTTATCTGCTTTGGAAAAAGCCGCTTTAAAGGGCAGGTTGCCGAATTGCTGACGCAGCTTGTCATTGGAAATGATCAGCAGGGTATCCACGTATTGCTTGAGTATCTCCACGCCTTCGTCCGCCTGTTGCATTCTTTTCTTGCCTTCATAGGAGAAGGGGGTGGTGATGATGCCGACGGTAAGAATGCCCAGATCCTTACAGATGCGGGCGATGATGGGCGCGCCGCCCGTACCGGTACCTCCACCCATGCCGGCGGTGATAAAGGCCATCTTGGTGTTGACCTCCAGCATCTGCTTGATTTCCTCAAACGACTCTTCGGTGGCCTGCTTCCCGATCTGGGGGTTGGCCCCTGCACCGAGCCCCTGGGTCAGGTGCGGGCCAAGCTGTACTTTGTTGGGTACAGGACTGCTGGTGATCGCCTGCGAATCGGTGTTGCAGATGATAAAATCCACACCCTGTATACCCTGGCTGAACATGTGGTTCACCGCATTACTGCCTCCACCGCCAATGCCGATGACCTTGATGATGGAGGACTTTTCCTTCGGGAGATCAAAATGTATCATGACTGAATGTCTTTTTTGTTAAAAATGGGTTAGCTGATCATGAATCAGTTCAACTGGGTGTCCCCGTCGTCAAACATATTGATAAGACCGCTCTTCATACGATCCAGAAATTCCTTCAGTTTTTTCCTGCTGTCTACGTTTATGCTTTTTTCAGGCTTTTGCTTTTTCCGTTTTTCCGTTTTTTCCTGCCGGTAGTCGTCATCCGGAGTATACATGTTTCGATCCGCTGTCGCCATTTCTACGGCTTCTGCAGGATGCTCGATATTTTCGTAATCGTTATATCCTTTCAGTATGAGCCCTATACAGGTGGCATACATGGGCTTCATCAGCTCCTCCAGGTGGCCGCCGGCGAGATGCTCGTTCGGATAGCCGATACGGGCGTTGATGCCGGTGACGTATTCGGTCAGCTGCATCAGGTGCTTCAGCTGCGAGCCGCCGCCGGTCAGAATAATGCCGCCATTCAGCAATTTGTTGTCCAGCCCTACCTGCTTCAAATGGTATACCACAAAATCGAGGATCTCCTGCATGCGGGCCTGGATGATGTGCGCGAGGTTCTTAACCGATATTTCTTTCGGGTGCTGGCCGCGCAGACCGGGTATGGTGATGAAGGCGTTGGTGATGGCTTCGTCGGCCAGGGCGGATCCGAACTGAACCTTCATCTGCTCAGCCTGCGTTTTCAGTACGCCCAGCCCGTTTTTGATGTCGTTGGTGATGTTTTCCCCGCCGTAGGGAATTACGGCGGTATGTTTGAGGATGCCCTCATAGAATACGGCCAGGTCGGTGGTGCCGCCGCCGATGTCCACGATGGCTACCCCGGCTTCGAGATCCTGATCGCACATTACCGCGGCGGCGGAAGCCAATGGCTGTAATACCAGGTCCTTGGTCACCAGTCCCGCTTTTTCCACGCTGCGGTTGATGTTGCGGATGGCGTTCTTATCGCCGGTGATGATGTGGAAATTGGCGCCTACTTTTACTCCTGCCATGCCGATAGGGTCGGCGATGTTGGGGATGCTGTCTACGGTATATTCCTGCGGGATCACATCGATGATCTGGTCGCCTGCGGGGATATAGGTTTTGTACTGGTCGTTGATCAGCTGGTCGATCTCCTTCTGGGATATCTCGGTTTCCGTATCGTTGCGGACGATGTCGCCGCGGGTTTGAAGGCTTTTGATATGATGCCCGGCAATACCTACGTATACTTCTTCCACCACGAGGTTGGGATTGGAGGCATAGCAGTTTTCCAGGGCGGAGTGGATGGCTTTGATGGTCTGATCGATATTCAGCACCATGCCGTGCTGTACCCCATAAGAGTTGGCGCGGCCGAACCCGAGGATCTCCAGTTTCCCGAATTCGTTCTTGCGTCCGGCTATGGCCGCGATCTTTGTAGTGCCGATATCGAGGCCTACGATGATGGGTGCTTCTTTGCTCATGGTATGTTTGTTTAGTTGTGTCATTGGTGTTTAATTCCGTTCCGGTCCTTTATAGACGGCCTTGGGTCTTCTTGTCTGCGTTTTTTCCGAAGAGCGCTTTACGCTGCGGCTTTCCCGTTTTTCAGAAACCGTATTTTTCAGCACCGGGGCTTTTTCAGCCGGCTTTATCCTTCGCTGCGGCGCTTCCTCCGCGCTGTCTCTTTCCCCTTTGGGCAGGCTGTTGCGGAGATCGGCATCTGCCGGCACGGGCACCGGCGATGTGGAGCCTTTGAGGGAGCCTACTACCTCGTCCTCATACCGGATGTCCAGCGTATCGTAAGACCTCCACCCCAATGTTCCCAGTCCTTTTTTGTAAAAGAGCATCAGCTTGGTGAATTTTTCGGGAATACGGTCACCGGAGCCGAAGAGGATAAGCTGGTTCCCTATTTTGGGGATAAGCTCAAATTCACCGGAGGCGTTTACGTTGATCTGCTCTACCTGCGCCATCCAGAAAGAGTCGCTGCTGAGGAAGCGGCTCAGGGCGGTGGCCCGGGCAAAGAGCAGGCTGTCTGCACGGGTCTTTATACTGTCGGAAGGGTAGTTGGTAAATACCGGTACCCTTGCGGTAAACCTGGATACCACGGGTACGGAGCCGCCCTCCCGGTCGATATAAAAACTGCTGCCGCTCCGGGTAAATACCCGGGCCAGGGGTTGTTTCTGGGTAATACGGATATGCAGCTGGCCGTCATTGTCCGTATAGAGCTCAGCGGCATTGACCCAGGGATTGGCGGTTACCGTACGCTCCAGCCGGCGCATGTCCACATCATCCAGGTCCTTTCCGACGGGGTTCAGGTTCTTATCCTGAAGAATGAGGTTGCGGATACCGGATTTCTCGACGAATACGGGCACGCCGTCGTTATTGACGATATCGATCAGCAGGCCCCTGCATTGCTGCTGGTGCCGGATACGCATGGCGGCTACTACACCCACTCCCAGGCCTGCGGCCAGCAGCACCCAGAGCAGGCGGGAGAAGAAGGTTCCGATATGTTTCTTTTTCAAGGCAGCCATGTCACTCAGTTATCTAAAAAGTCTTTTATCGGTTGTACCAGCTGGTCGATGTCGCCGGCGCCGGCCGTGATCAGCAGCTCCGGCCGCTGTTCCTGCAGCAGGTTCAGACAGCCGGCCTTGTCCATGACCTTTGCACGGTCTCCTTTTATCTTTTCTGCGATCAGCTCGCTTTGTATGCCGGGTATGGGAAGCTCACGCGCCGGATAGATGGGCAGCAAGATCACCTCGTCGGCCAGCGAGAGGCTTTCTGCAAATCCGTCTGCCAGATCGCGGGTGCGTGTATACAGATGCGGCTGGAAGACAACGGTGCATTGTTTATCCGGGAACAGGCTGCGCGCGCTTTGTATCAGCGCCCGCAGCTCTTCCGGGTGATGGGCATAGTCGTCGATATAAACGGTATGGACGTTCCGTACAATGTATTCGAAACGTCTTTTTACGCCTTTAAAGGCCGCTACGGCCGCTCGTATCTGCTCATTCCCGATGCCGAGATGGTGAGCCACGGCCACGGCAGCCACGGTATTCTCCACATTGTGCATGCCGCCGATGTTCAGCTGCAGGTTGTCGATCATCCAGTCTTTCCGGCAGATGCTGAAGATATATCCCCCGTTATCCAGGCGTATGTTTTCGGCATAGATATCGGCCGCATTGTTTTCCAGGCTGTAGCTGATGCGCTTTGCCCCCTTCAGCTCCCTGCTCCGGGCCAGACCGTGCTTGTATACCAGCAGACCTTCGGATCCCAGCTGCGCGGTATACTGGATAAAGGCTTCTTCCAGCGCTTCGGGCGTGCCGTAGATATCGAGGTGATCGGGATCCATGGCGGTGAGCACGGCAATATCGGGATGCAGCTTCAGGAAGGAACGGTCGTACTCATCGGCTTCGATAACCGCAGTTTCACGCGCGTTGCTCCAGAAATTAGTGTGGTAATTGACCGTGATGCCGCCCAGGAAGGCATTGCAGCCATAGCCGCTATGACGCAGGATGTGGGCGATAAAGGAAGAGATGGTTGTTTTACCGTGCGTGCCGGCCACCGTGATGCTGAACAGGGTGCGGGTAATGGCTTCCAGCACATCGCTTCTTTTCCATACGGGGAAGCCCTGTTCGCGGTAATAAGCCAGCTCGCGATGGGAGGAGGGTACTGCGGGCGTATATACCACCAGGCCGGCGGCTTTGTCGGCCAGGGCGGGATCATCTTCATAATGTATGGCCATGCCGGCGGCTTCCAGCTGCCGGGTCAGCGGAGTGGGGGTACGGTCGTACCCGCTGACCTTCACGCCCCGTTCCCCGAAATAACGGGCCAGGGCGCTCATGCCGATGCCGCCGATACCGATGAAATAAACGCTTTTTATGTTATCCAGCTCAATCATAAAATCAATACGTACTTGTTCAGAGCAACCTGAATATCTCCCTGGCAATCCGTTCGTCTGCGTTGGAGATACCCAGCGGAGTAATATTATCGATCAGTTGTTGCCGTTTGTTGTCGTGGCGGATCAGCTCGAGGGCGGTATGCACCAGCTGCTCGCCTGCCGCCTGGTCGGCCACCATCAGGGCGGCCTGCTTCCGTACCAACGCCATGGCGTTGCGCGTCTGGTGATCCTCTGCCGCATAGGGGTAGGGAACAAACACCACCGGCTTGCCCGCCACGCACAGCTCCGATATGGTGAGGGCGCCGGCTCTTGAGATCACCACATCTGCGGCGGCATAGGCATGTTCCATGTGCTCTACGAACTCCATCACCCTGACCTGCTGCTCATAAGGCTTTACGATCTCCCGCGCCCTTTCTATAAAAGGAGCGCCCGTCTGCCAGATCAGCTGCACATCCTGCTGGATGAAATGGATCAGGCCCTGCTCCAGCGCCAGGTTGATCGACCGGGCGCCCTGGCTGCCCCCCACGGCAAAGACCGTTTTTTTGCCGGGCGTCAATCCCCAGTGCCGGAGCGCTTCCTCCCGGGTCACGGTGGCACGGGAGATATTTTCGCGCACGGGATTGCCCGTATAGATGATCCGGTCTGCGGGAAAGAACTTCTGCATGTCCTCATAGGCCACGCAGATGCTGCGGGCTTTTTTGCCCAGTATCTTGTTCGACTTCCCCGCCTCGGAATTTTGCTCCTGGATAACGGTGGGGATGCCTCTGCGCTGCGCCTTGTACAGCACCGGGAAGCTGGCGTATCCGCCCACGCCCACCACGGCATGCGGTTGGTACCGCTTAAGGATGCGTCCGGCCTGCTGTATGCTGTCCATCAGCTTAAAAGGCAGCAGGAGGTTTTTCAGCAGGCTGCCCCGGTTCATCCCGGCAATTTTCAATCCCTCGATGGGATAGCCGGCCTGGGGTATCTTTTCCATCTCCATCTTGCCCAGGGCGCCGACAAAGAGGATATCCGTCTGGGCGTACAGGCGTTGCAGCGCGCGCGCGATGGCGATGGCCGGGAAGATATGTCCTCCCGTTCCTCCCCCGGTCATGATGATCCGCTTTGCCGATGACGCCTGTTGCATGGTATGGATGCTGTTTTTTTATAGCTATCGCGTTGCCGTTTTCTCACTTTTTCAGGCTACTGCTTCCGCAGGCGCCGGGGAAAAGGCATCGCTGGTATTTACTGTTGTTTTATCTGCTGTGATCTGCCGTCCCTCTGTTTCTTCCACATTACGGCTTACGCTCAGGATAATACCGATCGCCAGGCTGGTAAACCATATGGAGGTGCCGCCCATGCTGACCAGGGGCAGGGTTACGCCGGTTACCGGGAAAAGGTTGACGTTTACCGCCATGTTGGCAAAGGCCTGGATCACCAGGGTAAAGCTCAGCCCTACCGCCAGGAAAGCCCCGAAGGCGTAAGGACATCGCCTGAAGATGCGTATGCTGCGGAACAGGAAGATCATATAGAAAGCGATCATCAGAAAGCCGCCGGCCAGACCGTACTCTTCAATGATGATGGCATAGATAAAATCCGAATAGGGGTGGGGCAGAAAGTTGCGCTGCTCGCTGTTGCCCGGTCCCCGGCCGAAGGTGCCGCCGTTGGCAACGGCGATCTTGGCCTGCTGTACCTGGTAGGGCGCGTCTGTCTTTTCAGTCTGTTTGAAATGAGCAATACGGTTTTTCCAGGTTTCGGCCCGCCCGCCGCCCACGCCGGTAGCCAGTACTATGGTCACTACCAGCGCGATGCCGAGTATGCCGATGCCGGCCATGGCCAGCAGGTATTTGATGTTGACCCGCCCGATAAAGCAAAGGAGCATGCAGCTGGCGCCCAGCAGCAGCGCGGTGGACATGTTTGCCGGCATGATCAGGCCGCAGATGATGCAGACGGGTACGATAATAGGGAGGAAGCCCTTTTTGAAATCCTTGATGACGTTCTGCTTCCGGGAAAGCTGCCGGGAGATATACATGAACAGGGCCAGCTTGGCCATGTCGGAAGTCTGGAAGGTGAGGTTGATCACCGGCAGCTTGATCCATCGGTTGGCTTCGTTGATATTGGAACCGAAGAAAAGGGTATAGATCAGCAGGGGAATGGAGATCAGGAACAGCACCACCGCTATGCGGGAATATACCGTATAGTTAACGCGGTGCGAGAAGTAGATGATCAGTATTCCCAGGGCCAGCTCGGCAAACTGTTTAAAAAGATAATATTCCGTATGTCCTTTCTGCATCCGGTAAGCCAGGGTACCGGTGGAGCTGTATACGGCCAGTACGCTTACCAGCGAAAGGATCACCACGATCGCCCAGATCACTTTGTCGCCCTGTGTTTTTCCAAACAGTTTATTCATAACCTCTTGTTGCTGACCTGCAATAGCTGTTGCCGGTTATTATGGTTATAATGCGTGAACCTCCTGCTTGAACTGCCGTCCCCGGTCCTCGTAATTCTTAAACAGGTCGAAGCTCGAGCAGGCGGGTGACAGCAGCACCACATCTCCTTTCTGTGACAGGAAGAAGGAGGCATGCACCGCATCGTGCATGCTTTCGGTATTGACGATCACCGGTACATGTTGGGCTAAGGCATCGTGGATAAGATGATTGTCCTTACCCAGGCATACGATGGCCTTTACCTTCTCCTTCACCAGGCCGGCAATGATGGAATAGTCGTTGCCTTTGTCGATCCCCCCCATGATGAGGACCACCGGCTGGTGCATGCTTTCCAGCGCAAACCATACCGAGTTGATGTTGGTGGCCTTGCTGTCGTTGATAAAGTCTATTCCGCGTACCGAGGCCACATACTCCAGACGGTGCTCCAGGCTCCTGAAGGAGGTGAGGCTTGCGCGGATATGTTCGTTCCGGATGTCCATCGTGCGTGCTGCGATACCTGCTGCCATCGAGTTGTAAAGATTATGTCGTCCTTGTAATGCCAGGTCGTATATCGATACAACGAGGTCTTCTTCCTCTCCGACGCGGAGGTTCAGCTCTTTATTGGCGATAAATCCGCCTTCTTTTAGTGGTTCCATGGTCGTAAACGGTAAAATTTTAGATTGAACAGGTAAGTTTTTCAAATATTGGTTGATCCCCGGATCGTCCAGGCAGTAAATAAAATAGTCCTCCGGACCCTGGTTTTCCACGATGCGGAGCTTGGCGGCCGCATACTGCTCCATTTTATGATCATAGCGGTCGAGGTGGTCCGGGGTAATGTTGAGCAGCACTGCTACCTCGGGCCGGAACTGCTGTATGTCGTCCAGCTGGAAGCTGCTGATCTCCACGATATAGTAATCTGCCGGCGCCAGGGCCACCTGCCGGGCAAAGCTGTTCCCGATGTTGCCGACACAGGCGGCGTTCAGACCGGCCTTCTTAAAAATATCATAGGTAAGGGCGGTGGTGGTGGTCTTGCCGTTGCTGCCGGTGATGGCAATGATCTTTTTCCCTTTGGCGAACCGGTAGGCCAGCTCTATCTCCGAGATCACCGGTATGCCGGCCTCGCGGATCTTTTTCATGATGGACGCCTTCTCGGGGATACCCGGGCTTTTGACCACCTCATCCGCTTTCAGCACCAGGGCCTCGGTATGCCCGCCCTGTTCGTAGCGGATATTGTTCTCTTCCAGCTCCCGGACAAAGGCAGCGGCGATCGGGCCGCCGTCGGACACAAAAACGTCATACTCCTGCTGCTGTGCCAGCAGGGCCGCCCCGGCGCCGCTTTCTCCGGCGCCCAGGATGACGATATGTTTTTTGTGTTTGTCCATGACGTATTACCGCATTTTCAGCGTGGCTATGGCGAATACCGAGCAGATGATGGCAACGATCCAGAAGCGCACCGCTATTTTACTTTCGTGATAGCCCAGTTTCTGATAATGATGATGGAGGGGCGACATTCTGAATATCCGCCGGCCTTCTCCGTATTTTCTTTTTGTGTATTTGAAATAAGAGACCTGCATCATCACCGACAGGCTTTCTATCAGGAACACACCGCAGAAGATAGGGATCAGCAGCTCTTTCCGGACGATGATGGCCAGGGAGGCGATAATGCCGCCGAGGGCGAGGCTTCCCGTATCCCCCATGAACACCTGCGCAGGGTAAGCATTGTACCAGAGGAAGCCGATGCAGGCGCCTACGAATGCGCCGATGAATATGGTGACTTCCCCGAGGTTGGGGATGTGCATGATGTTGAGGTATTCGGCAAACTTGATGTTGCCGGATACATAGGCAAAGATGCCGAGGCACACGCCTATTACGGCCGACACACCGGTGGCCAGCCCGTCCAGTCCGTCAGTGATGTTGGCGCCGTTGGATACGGCGGTAATGATAAAGATGACGACGGCAATATACAGCAGCCAGGTGTACCGCTTGGCATGGTCGCCCATCCAGGAGATCAGCCGGGCATAGTTGAACTCATGGCTTTTTACAAAGGGAATGGTGGTGATGGGGGTTTTTACATTTACAAAACGATGCTGGATGCCCTCTATATCGCTGGTGGCGTTTGTGGCATTGCCGGAATTTACCATGGTTTCATAGGCCGGCAGCTTCTCGCTGCCTACCAGCTCCCGCTGGACCACCACTTCCGGACTGAAATACAGCGTACAGCCGACGATCAGTCCCAGTCCGACCTGGCCCATGATCTTGAACTTACCGGCCAGCCCCGCCTTGTTTTTCCGGAAGACCTTAATATAGTCGTCCAGGAAACCGATCAGGCCGAGCCATACCGTACAGATGATCATGAGGATGATATAGATGTTCAGCACCCGGGTAAACAGCAGGGTAGGGATCAGTATGGCGGCCAGGATGATCAATCCTCCCATGGTGGGCGTACCTTTTTTGGCCTGCTCTCCTTCCAGACCCAGGTCCCGTATGGTTTCCCCGATCTGCTTCCGTTCCAGGAACCTCACGATCCGCTTGCCCAGCAGCATGGAGATCACCAGCGACAGGATAACGGACATGGACACACGAAAGGTGATGTACTGGAAGATGCCCGTACCGCTGAGGTTGAACTCCGTTTTCAGATAATTAAACAAATAATACAACATGCTGCTATGGCGGCATTTATTTTTCCAACAAATCAAACATTTCTTTCAGCACGGCCTTATCATCAAAGGGGTGCTTTTCGCCTTTTATCTCCTGGTATTTCTCGTGGCCTTTTCCGGCAACCAGCACGATATCCTCTTTTCCCGCCAGGCTGCAGGCGGTTTTTATGGCTTCCCGCCGGTCGGCGATGGACAGTGTTTTCCGCCGCCGGTGCACCGGCACCCCGGCTTCGATTTCATGAATGATGGCTGCAGGATCTTCACTGCGGGGATTGTCAGAGGTGAAGATGGCCTTGTCGCTGTGCTCCGCGGCAATCAGTCCCATCTCCGGGCGCTTGGTCTTGTCCCGGTCGCCTCCGCAGCCGATCACGGTGATGATCTGCTCATGACCCTGGCGCAGCTTTTTGAGCGTAGCCAGCACGTTCAGCAACGCATCCGGCGTATGGGCATAGTCGACGATGCCCAGTATCCTTTCCTTTGCCGACACCTGATAGTCGAACCGGCCTTCGGCGCCGGTGAGGTTGCTCAGATGTCGCAGCACATCCTGCCTGTCCTGGTCAAGCAGCAGGGCAGCGCCGTAGACGGCCAGCAGGTTGTAGGCATTGAAGATGCCGATGAGGCGGAAATGCACTTCCTGCCCGTCTATGTCCATGACCAGGCCGCTCAGGTTGTTTTCCTGTATCTTCCCCTTGAATCCTGCGGCGCGATACAGGCCGTAGGTGGCTTTCCGGGCGGCGGTATTCTGCAGCATCACGGCGCCTCTTTTATCGTCTGCATTGCTCAGGGCGAACGCGGTTGCGGGCAGATGATCGAAGAACGACTTCTTTACCCGGATGTATTCGTCAAATGTTTTGTGATAGTCGAGATGATCATGGGTGATGTTGCTGAAGATTCCTCCCGTAAATTTTATCCCGCTGATACGCTGCTGGTGGATAGCATGCGAGCTTACTTCCATAAAAGCGTATTCGCAGCCGCTTTTTACCATCCGCGCCAGCAGCTCCTGCAGCCGGACGGCATCCGGCGTAGTATGGGTGGCGGGAAGTATTTCGGTGCCCACCTGGTTTTGTATGGTGGACAGCAGTCCGCAACGGTGCCCCAGGCTGCTGAACAGCTTGAACAGGAGGGTGGCGATGGTGGTCTTACCGTTGGTACCGGTGATGCCTACCACCTTCAGCTGTTCCGACGGGTTGCCGAAAAAGTTGGCGGCAAAGATGCCGCAGGCGGCGGCGCTGTCCTGTACGGTGAGGTAGGTAATCCCCTCCGTTAACTGTTCGGGGACGGCTTCGGCGACTATGGCGACAGCCCCGCGGCTGATGGCATCGCTGATAAAACGGTGGCCGTCGGCCTGAACGCCCCTGACGGCTATAAAAAGATTTCCCGGCTTCACGGCACGCGAGTCCATGCTCAGGCCGGTGATCTCCAGCTCCGTACTACCCCGCAGCGCCAGCGTTTTTACCTTATATAATATGTCCTGTAATGTGGCCATTAACCCAATGCTATGGTGATCCGGCTGCCGGTATTGATCCGGGCGCCGGGTTCTATGGACTGATGCAATACTTTTCCCATTCCTTCTATCTGTACCTGCAGCCCTGCGCTTTCCAGCAGGTACAGGGCATCTTTCAGACCCATGCCCGTAACGTCGGGCACGGTTCCCTGGCGGATGACGAGCGGTTGCAGCTGCACATTTTTGGCCGCTGTGGCGGCGCGGGACCATACGGGGTTTTTACCCGCAACGGCAAAGGGCAGGTTCAGCTTTTCCAGTATGTTTTCCAGGTCACGCGTATAGCCGTATTTTACCGGCATCAGGCTGTCGAAATGCGGCTGCAGCGGCATCGGCTGGTGGTGCTCGATGTCCATGGCATACAGCTTATCGGCCACCTCCTTGAAGACGGGGGCCGCCACGGATGCGCCGTAGTATCTTGCCGCATGCGGTTTGTTCTTGATCACCACGATGCAGGAATATACCGGGTGTTCCGCAGGGAAGTAGCCTACAAAGGTGGACTGGTAGATATGATCGGCATAACCGCGCCTGCCGTTGGCGACGAGGGCGGTGCCGGTTTTGCCGGCCAGCGTATAGGGAGCATCCTTGAAGGTGCTGTGTGCGGTACCTTCGGTGACCACGCTGCGGACCACGTCCTGTACCTGGTGCAGGATGGTATCGGAGCATATCTTTTCCACTACGGTAGGATGAAATTCCTTGATCACTTTCCCGTATTCGCTGATGGTATTGACGAGATAAGGCTTCATCAGCTTGCCGTCGTTGGCTACGGCATTGTAGAGGGTAAGCACGCGCAGGGGACTCACCAGCACTTCATAGCCGAAGCCCATCCAGGGCAGGGAGGTGGCGCTCCAGGTGGAGGAGGCCGGCGTTTTGATGACGGGTCGCCCTTCTCCGTGCAGATCGATGCCCGTGCGTTTGTCCAGCTGCAGGCGGCGCAGGTGGGTGACAAACTTCATGGGGTCGCTTTTGTAGAGATAGGCCAGCTGGGCAAAGCCGACATTCGAGCTGAGGGCAAACGCCTTCTTGACGCTTACCCATGTTTTGCCGTGATGTTCGGAATCATAGACCGTTCTTTTTCCAAAGCGCAGGGCGCCGAGGTGAAGGTTGATCTGCGTTTCCGGCGTTACGAGGTGATCTTCCAGCACGGAGATGAGCGTGGCCAGCTTGAAGGTGGAGCCGGGCTCTGTGGTCATGAGGGCGTAGTTATAATCCTCCCAGTAGCTGCCGTCGCGCTGGCGGCCGAGATTGGCGATGGCCTTTATCTTACCGGTCTTTACTTCCATGACAATGCAGGTGCCGTGTTCGGCTTCGTTGCCGCTGACCATATTATAGAGCGCGTTTTCTGCAATGTCCTGTATGTTTACATCGAGTGTGGTATAGATGTCTTTGCCGTCTTCGGGTTCTATCTCATAGCCCTCGATGGGGATATAGGTGCCTCCGGCAATGCGGCGCATCAGCCGTTTCCCGCTTCTTCCCTTGAGGTATGCGTTATAGGTAGCTTCCAGTCCCACGTTCTGGGCATTTTCGCGCCAGAGGCCTACGGTACGGTTGGCCAGGAGCCGGAAGGGGTTGATGCGTTTGTTTTTTGTTTCTGCGATCATGCCGCTTTTGTTGCGTCCGAGCCTGAAGAGCGGAAACTCGCGAAGCTGCGCATATTCCCCGAAGGTGATTTCTTTTTTCAGCAGAAAATAACGGTCTTTTTTCCGGTAGGCCTGCTGCAGTATCTTTTTATAGGCGGCAGAGCTTTTGTCTTTGAACAACCCCGAGAGGGAGATGCTGAGCGAGTCGATGTTGTCTTTAAAGCGCTGGCCGTTCTTTTCGACCAGCCCGTCTGCCTGCATGTCAAGCCGTATGTCGAAATAGGGGATAGAGGTAGAGAGCATACGCCCGTCGTCCGAGAAGATGGTACCCCGATCAGCTTCGGTGTTGACATAGCGGTCGTGCAGGCTGTCTGCCATGCTCCTCCAGTAATCGCCTTCCACGTGCTGGATGGTAAATATCTTCACCAGGATCAGGGCAGCAAACACCAGCATGCCGATATAGCACAGGTACACACGCCATAATATGTCTTTTTTTACATCCATCCGACGATAGTCGTTTCTGATTTCTGGTTTCTGGTTTCTGGTTTGAGGTTTCTGATTTCTGGTTTCCCGTTTGAAGTTTCTGGTTTCTGTTCACAAAGTTTTTTAGCGGTCTCCGTGAAGGCTGCGCCTTTCTGGTTTCCGGGTCTAAGGTCCAAGGTTTAACGTCTAAAGTTGATCTGCCTGGAATGGGACCTTAAACGTTAGACTTTAGACCTTAAACTTCAATATGATTTTTTCATTATCAAATCATCAAATCAGCGCATCATCAAATCATCCTTTATTGTTCATTCTTGATTATTTTCTGCGGCGGCGCGTTGAGCTCTTTCAGCCCCAGCGGCGTCACCACCCGGGATACTTCGCTGCGTTTGCTGCGGAACATGAGGTCGCTTTTTGCATCCAGGTAGCGCCAGTGCAGCTCCTTTACCTCGGTGCTGGTTTTGTTGATGGTCCGGATGTTCTTTACCGCGTAGTGTCCGTTGGCGATGTACAGCAGGGCCAGCAGCGCCAGAAAAAGCCAGAAGCCCAGGTTCTGCACGATCCACTGGTAGCGGATGCGGAAGCGCCTGCTTTTTTTCAGCGGGGCTTCCGGTTGCTCAGCCGGGGGTATGGCCGTTTCTTTTTTCATCTGTTCCTATTCCTTTTTAATGATCATCCCGCTTAGGGCGGGGATTATCGTACTCAGTTTCGCCGGATTTTTCATTTTGAGTCCTGCGTACCGGTCCGCTCAGCTATCCTCAGCTTGGCGCTCCGGGCCCGGTTATTGGTTTTCAGCTCTGCCGGTCCCGCCGTGACCGGTTTTTTGGTGACGGGACGGAAAGGCTTTTCCACCGGACGGTCATCGGCGGTGGCAGAGGAGCCGAAGCTGCCGGTTTTGATAAATTGCTTTACCAGCCGGTCCTCAAGCGAATGAAAGGTGATCACGGCCAGTCGTCCGCCCGGCCGGATCACCTTTGCCGCTTGCACAAGAAGTTGACGGAGTGCTTCCAGCTCGTCATTGACGCCGATACGCAACGCCTGGAACACCTGGGCGAGATAACGTTGGGGATTGCCGCGGATAACGGGCTTAAGCACCGCTTTCAGGGCTCCGATGGTATCCAGCTCGTGCGTCCGGCGGGCCTGTACCAGCAGCCGGGCCAATGTCCTGGCATTGCTTACTTCCCCGTACTGTTCGAACAGCTGCAGCAGCTCGGGCTCCGACCAGGTTCGCAGCAGGTTGGCGGCTGTGAACTCGCTCCGCCGGTCCATACGCATGTCCAGCGGGGCGTCGTAGCGGGTGGAAAAGCCGCGCTGCGCCGTATCGAACTGGTGGGAGGATACTCCCAGGTCGGCGAGAAGGCCGTCCAGGGGAAGGGCGCTGTGCAATTTCAGGAAGCGTTCGAGATGCCGAAAATTTTCCGGCACCAGGGTGAAACGCTTGTCGCCGGGCTGTTGTTCCCAGGCGTCCTCGTCCTGGTCGAAGCCGACCAGGCGTCCCCGGGGACCCAGCTTTTCCAGTATGGCGCGGGCATGTCCGCCGCCGCCGAGGGTGGCGTCGGCATAAATACCTTCCGGCCGTATTGCCAGTCCGTCGATTACCTCCGTTAACAATACGGGCTGATGATACATGGGACGGCGTTTAGGAAACCGGCGGCTGGTCCTGGCCGGTCATCACCTGTCGGGCCAGCTCACTGAAAGACTCCGGTAAATATGATTCAAAGAACTGCTGATAATCGGCTTTATTCCAGATCTCTATTTTGTTAACTGCCGCAGCGAGTATGATCTCCTTTTCGAGGATGGCGTAGGAAATGAGGTTCCGGGGGAGGAGCAGGCGTCCTGCGCTGTCCGGTTCCAGGATGGTGGCCCCGTTCAGAAAGTAGCGCCGGAATTGTCTTACTTTGGGATCAAAATCATTCAGGCTGCTGATTTTCTCAAATATGGGTTGCCATTCCTGCATGGGGTATAAAGTGAGACACTTCTCGAAGCCACGGTTGACCACAAACTGGTCACCCGCGGTTCCGGGCAGCTGTTTCCGGAAACCCGCAGGCAACAGGAAACGCCCTTTCGCGTCCAGCGTAACTTCATATTCTCCCAGAAAACCGGTCATGCTACAGTATATCAGGCAAAATTGCTAATTTTTACACAAAATAACACTTTTTCCCACTTTCTGACAGAAAAAAATAACTTAAAATTTTTCCACAGGTGTAAGCAGCCACTGGTAAGCGTTTTATACGTACAGGATGATCGTTCCGTGCATAAGCGTGATATTTATGTGGATAACAGGAGGATAATCATACTTTAAATGTGAATAACCCTTTCTCTGCGCTGCCGGAGCCTCACAGAGGGGAACTTTAACTTACCCCTAACGTTTTCTGCTTTACTTTTAACCTTTATTCGTAACTTTGCCCTCTTTTATGCGTATAAGAAGATCGATATACCTGTGTCTGTTGCTCCCCCTGCTGGCGTTGGGCGCCTGTTCCAAGCTGGCGAAGATCGAAAAGAGCAACGATGTGGGGAAAAAGCTGGCTTACGCCAACGAGCTTTACGCCAAAAAGAAATACAACCAGGCCCAGCAGCTGTATCAGGAGCTGCTGCAGATATATAAAGGCACCAAGCAGGCAGAAGGCTTGCTGTATAATTACGCCTACAGCTCTTATTACCTGAAAGACTATGAACAGGCCGCCTTTCATTTTAAAAACTTTGTAGAGGTATTCCCGAACAGTCCCAAGGCAATAGAGATGGATTATATGCAGGCTTACTGCTATTATATGCTGTCGCCCCGTGTGGAGCTGGATCAGGCCAATACCATGAAGGCCATCAGCGCCATGCAGACCTTTATCAACACCCACCCGGATGCGGAGAAGGTGCAGGAGGCGACGCATATTATCGACCTCTGCCGTAAAAAGCTGGAGAAGAAGGAAGAAAATGCGGCAACGCTTTACTACGATCTGGGATATTACCGCGCTGCAGGCATCACCTTCAAGAACCTGATGCGCGATTATCCGGATTCCGAGAGCGGGGACCGGTACAAGCTGATGGCCATCAAGTCCTATTACAAATATGCCGAGAACAGCATTCTTGAGAAGCAGAAGGAGCGGTACGACCAGGTGATCACGGAATACCTGGATTTTACAGATCATTATGCCAACAGCAGCTATGCCCAGGAAGCGGAGAAATACTATACCAGTGCCCAGCATAATTTAAAAACCGTAGCAGCGCAGACTGCAAAAATGCTAAAATATCAACAAAATGAACAAGCTAAGGAGAAACCTGAGCAGTAGCATCAACCCGATTGCCAAAACCCGGAATGTGATAGAGATCAAGAACAAAACCGGCAATCTCTATGAGTCTATCGCCATTATCGCAAGACGGGCAAACCAGATCAACATTGCTGTGAAGGAAGAGCTGCACAGCAAGCTGGAAGAGTTTGCCACGCATACGGATAATCTGGAAGAGGTGCATGAGAACAAGGAGCAAATCGAGATATCCCGTTTTTACGAACGTATGCCCAATCCCGCCATTCAGGCCACCGAGGAGTTTCTGGACGACAAGATTTATTACCGTAAGGCCGAGGACGACCTGTTCAGCTAAGGCATTATGCGTTCCGTTACCGGCATATGGCTCCGGCTGCGGCGGTAAGCGGAAAAATAGTAATTTACAAGCGGCAGCCCGGCTGTCGCTTGTATTTTTTTCGGCAGTATGATACAGGGAAAAAAGATTTTACTGGGAATCACCGGCAGCATTGCCGCCTATAAAGCAGCGGTGCTGCTGCGCCAGCTGATAAAAGCGGGGGCGGAGGTACAGGTGGTGATGACGCCCGCTGCCGCAGACTTTGTCGCACCCCTTACCTTCGGGACCCTTTCCAAACGGCCGGTACTGACGGGGCTGGTGACGGCCGACCAGTGGAACAACCATGTGGCGCTGGGTCGCTGGGCCGACCTGATGCTGATCGCCCCCGCCTCGGTGAATACGATCGCCAAGATGGCCCGGGGACTTTGCGACAATCTGCTGACGGCCGTATACCTTTCCGCCACCTGCCCGGTCATGCTGGCCCCTGCCATGGATGAGGACATGTGGAAGCATCCGGCTACCCGCCGGAACCTGGATATCTTATCCGGTTACGGACATATCCTGCTTCCGGTGGAAGAAGGAGAGCTGGCCAGCGGTCTCCGTGGGCCCGGCCGCATGGCCGAGCCGGAAGCCATACTGGCCCGTATTGACGAAGCGCTGCAGCCGCCTTCCCTGCCCCTGCAGGGTAAAACGGCCCTGGTCACCGCCGGACCTACCCGCGAAGCCATCGACCCCGTGCGTTTTATCGGCAACCATTCCAGCGGTAAGATGGGCATAGCGATAGCCGGAGAGCTGGCCCGTCAGGGCGCTGCGGTAGAGCTGGTCCTCGGTCCCGTAAGCCAGCCGGTGCCTGCCCACCCGGGTATCCGCGTTACCGCCGTGACGACCGCAGAAGAGATGTATAACGCCTGTCTGAACCTGTTTAAAAAAGTGCAGCTGGCCGTGCTGGCCGCGGCAGTGGCCGACTACCGGCCGGCCCGGACCGCAGACCGGAAGATAAAAAAACAGACGGCCTCCCTGCAGCTGCAGCTGGAGCCTACGCCGGATATCCTGCTGGAGCTGGGAAAACGAAAAAAGAAAACCCAGCTGCTGGCCGGCTTTTCGCTGGAAACCGACCATGAGCAGGATCATGCCCTTGCCAAGATAAAGGAAAAGCATCTCGACATGATCGTTCTCAACTCCCTCCGCGACGAAGGCGCCGGGTTTTTATACGATACCAATAAGATAACGATCTATACGCCGGACGGGATCGCCCGCCCTTTTCCGCTCAAACCCAAAACGGAAGTAGCCCGCGATATCGTAGCGACCCTGCTGACCCTGAAGCCCCGTTAACTTTGCATGATGTCTGTCCTGATTTCCATATGTTCCCGGCTGTCCTCCCGCTTCCAGCGGGAGCAGACCTGCTCCGGGAAGCATCTTCTCCGCCTGCTGCTGGCCGCCCTTCTTTTGTGCGGCACGATTCCGGACCTGGCCGCCCAGGAATTGCAGGCTACCGTTACCGTGATGGCCGACAAGGTGCGGGGAACGGATCCGAAAGTCTTTAAGACCCTGCAAAATGCCATCCGCGATTTTTTGAATACCCGCAAATGGACCAACCGCTCCTACGCCCCCAATGAAAAGATTGTCTGCAACTTCCTGCTCAACATCCAGAAGGCGGCAGGCGACAATGTCTATGCGGCCAGCCTTACCGTACAGTCCATCCGTCCGGTATACAATGCTTCCTACCAGACCAACCTGCTGAATTACGAAGATCCGAATGTGACGTTCCGGTATGTAGAGTTTCAGCCGCTGAACTTCAATGACAACCAGCCGGGCGGCAGCGATCCGCTCCAGGCCAACCTTACCGCGGTGCTGGCCTATTATGCCTATATGATCGTCGGGTTCGACGAAGACTCTTTTGTGCCGCGGGGCGGGGATGCATTTTTCAAGAAGGCCCAGCAGATCGTCAGCAATGCGCCGGAGGGCCGGGATATCAACGGATGGAAGGCATTTGAAGGTAACCGTAACCGTTACTGGCTTGTCGATAACCTGCTGAACAGCCGGCTGAACCGGTTTCACGAGGTTTTTTATCAATACCACCGCAAAGGGCTGGACGTGATGTATGATCATATGAGCGAGGGGCGGGAGGCCGTGTTAAAAACCTTATCCGTGCTGAATGCCATCCGGGCGGACAACCCGAACGTCATGCTCATGCCGTTGTTTTTTACTGCCAAGTCGGCCGAGCTGGCCGGCATTTTTTCAAAAGCTCCCCCGCAGGAGCGGCTGGAGGCGGCCAACCTCCTGAAGCAGCTGGATCCCTCCAACAGCGGCAGGTATGAGAACATGACAGCAGGAAAATGAGCGGGCATGCAGACAACGGGAATATGATTCATCAGATGACCATGCGGAAACAAAACGTTAAGCGACGGTTGATCCGGGAGATGACAGCCATCCTCGCCGGAGCCGTGCTCTTGCTGAATGGTTGTTCCGGCGACGACGATATTCCCAAGAACGTCTTTCCACCCGACAAAATGGGAGAGATACTTATTGAGCTGCAGATGGCCGAAGGATTCAATGAGTCCAGCCCGGATACCGGCTGGGAGCGCACCAACAAGGAGCATCGGCTGAAAGAATATTACCTGCAGGTGCTGCAGCTTCACCATACGGACAAGGAAGGGTTCCTGAATAGCTATAAGTTTTACGCCTCGCGGCCCGATCTGATGGAGCAGCTGTACAAGCTTATGCAGGATTCCATCCAGGTACGCCTGGCCGCGCTGGACAGCCAGCAGCGCAGGCAGTCTGCAGCTTCGGCGGTATTGTCCGGCGGAACAGGGCTTTCTACGCGGCTGAAGACCTCGGCCCTGCTGGACTCCTCGGGATTTCTGAAGATCCGGGTGGATAACCTGCCCAAGGCTTGGCTCCAGCTCCGGGATTCCATGGCCCTCCGGTTGTCCCCGGCAGGAGCGGAGCCTCCGGTCGTGCACAGCAACCGGTGACATGAGGGGTGTTTTTGCAGAAGCCGTCCGTTATTTCCCTGCTTCAAATTTGGTTCAAATTCAAGACCTATTTTTGTTAGGTATGAAAGTATTGGTGATTGAAGACAATAGGGAGCTGGCCAGCAGTATTCACGATTTTCTTGCTGCGGAATCCTATATCTGCGAACTGAGCCATAGCTTCGGAGAGGCCTATGACAAGCTCCTGTTTTTTTCATACGACTGCATTCTGCTGGATATTATGCTGCCCGACGGCAATGGTCTGGAACTGCTACGGCTTATAAAAAAGGAGAAAATACAGAGCAGCATACTGATTATTTCCGCCCGGGATGCGCTGGACGACAAGGTGAACGGGCTTGAAGGCGGGGCTGATGACTATATTACCAAGCCTTTTCACCTTCCGGAGCTGCACGCGCGGCTGCGGGCGATTTACCGGAGAAAACGCTTGGAAGGGAGCCATATTATTTCGTTTAAAGAGATAACGCTTGATACGGATATGCTGGAAGCCAGGGTGAACGGCGTCCTGTTGGATACGACCAAAAAGGAATTTGATTTGCTGCTGTATTTTCTGGTAAACAAGAACAGGGTACTGTCGAGGCAGGCGATTGCCACACATCTCTGGGGCGACTATACGGATAATCTGGCCAACTTTGATTTTGTCTACCAGCATGTAAAGAACCTGCGTAAAAAGATCAGCATGGTAAACGGCACTGACTATATCGAAACCATATACGGCCTGGGCTATAAATTCAATTCGTCCCGTTCATGAAACTGTCCAATAAATTTACGTTATGGTTTATCGGTATTGTGTTGCTGGTGACGCCCATCAGCATGGGTATCTCCTATTATAACATTAAAAGAAATATTGACCGCGCCCAGAGCCGGCAGCTGAGGCATGTAAATGACAGGATTGCCGGTCAGCTCAGGAAAGGCGTGGAGCCTGACCGTTTTGTTCAGGGTCGTCCGGTGGAGGTCACGCCTATTGAGGCGGATCAATGGGAAGACGGGCCCCGGATAACGCGGATCCCCGTCTATGACGATAGCCTTCAACGGAACGAATGCCTGCTGAATGTCAGTTCCTTTTACCATATCAACCAGGCTGATTACCGGATATCCTCCTACGACTACGTCATCCGGTCGGAGGAGATATTGAGCGGCATGCTGCACGCGCTGTTCTGGAAGGTGCTGCTGATCATAGCGGGTGTCATCATAACCACAAAGCTGGTGTCGCGGTACGTATTGTCGCCTTTCAGGGAGACGATGAAGATCATGTATGGCTTTAACCTGAGAAAAAGACAGAAAATCAGGCTCCCGCATACCTCTACGCATGAATTCCGGGAGCTGAACGGCTTCCTTCAGAAAATGACGGATAAGGCCACCGAGGACTATACGGTATTAAAGGAGTTTAGCGAAAATGCTTCGCATGAGCTGCAGACCCCCCTCGCGGTCATAAGAAGCAAGTTGGATCTGCTTACTGAAACGGATATACGGGAAAATCAGGCCGTGTTTATTGCCGATATTCAGGACGCTGTTGAGAAGCTATCGAGGATCAACAGATCGCTGGTATTGCTGACCAAGCTGGAGAATCAGGAATATACCGCATTTGAGGATCTGAGCTTTGGCAAGGTTGTCGAAGACGTACTGTCGGTATATGAAGACCGGATAGAAATTAAATCATTGTCTGTTCACAAAAAGATCGACGAAAATATTCTTGTCCGGCTGCATCCCGCCCTGGGAGACATGCTTATGAATAACCTTATCGGCAATGCCATAAGGCATAATATTCAAAACGGGAAGATCGAGGTTATCCTGACCGGGAAACGTCTCGTCGTTAAGAATACGGGCCGGCCGCCGGAGATACCCACCGAAGAATTATTCCTTCGTTTTAAGAAAGGCAACCAATGTAACGACAGCCTCGGGCTCGGACTGGCGATCGTAAAGCAGATCTGTGATATGAACGGTTTTACGGTCTCCTACCGCTATCTTGAAGGTCAGCATGTCGTGGCCATTGCATTTCCCCGGTCGGGATAGCCTGCCGGGCAATTGCCGGGGATGGCCGCCGCTTCAAATTTCCTTCAAAAAGATCAGGTTGATTTGTGCCGGTAAATATCAACATGCGCGGTTTCATGACATTCAAGAAAAGGCCTGTTTTTTTTCTGATGCTGCTGCTGACGGGCGGTATTTCCTGTGCTGCCCAGCAGGTGCTCTCCCTCCCGGAGGCGGTGGCGATAGGCGTGAAAAGTTATGGTGCAGTCAGGGCCAAGGAGAGCTATGCCAAGGCCTCACGCGAGGCGGTATCCCTGGCCAGGACCTCTTACCTGCCTAATTTCAACATAGCGGCCCAGCAGGATTATGGTACGGTTAACGGACAATATGGTCCGCTGTATGGTTTCAACGGGCTGAGCGCAGGGTCTGCCGGCCCAGCGCTGCCCAGCCAGCGCTGGACCGCCTCTTTCGGCTCTCTTTATCTGGCCAATATCAACTGGGACTTTTTTGCTTTCGGAAGGTCAAAGGAAAAGATAGCTTCGGCCAAAGCGGCTGCCCTCAGGGACCGTAATGATTGGCAGCAGGAGATATTCCAGCAGAAAGTCAGGGTGGCCGCCGCTTATCTGAATCTCCTTGCCGCTCAGCGTCTTACTGAATCCTACAGAAAGAACCTTATCCGGGCGGATACCTTCCGTCATGTGGTGGTTACCCGGGCGCTGAACGGTCTGATTGCCGGGGTCGACTCTTCTCAGGCAAATGCCGAAGTATCGAATGCCAGGATAGCCCTGCTCAAAGCGCTGGATGTGGAACAGGAGCAGCGTGCGCTGCTGGTGCAGCTTATGGGAACGGAGCTCCGTTCTTTCCTGCTCGACACCCTGTTCATTTCCCACATTCCATCCATTCCCGGGGACACGGCACAGCTACAGGACCATCCCCTTCTGCGGTGGTACGGCTCCCGTATCGCTGCCAGCAAAGTGCAATCCAGGTATTACAAGACATTGCGATATCCGGTATTGTCGCTCGTGGGCGTTATACAGACGCGGGGCTCGGGTTTCGGAGAAGGATACGGGCAGGATTTATCGGATTATACCCATCATTATTGGGACGCCATATCCCCATCCCGAACCAACTATCTGTTCGGTGTCGGCCTGACCTGGAACCTGACCCAGCCTTTCCGGGTTTCCCGTCAGATAAGGTACCAGGACTTCATCGGCGAAGGTCTGCAGGATGAATATGAGCAGGCCAGACAGGAACTGGAGACACGGCTCCGGCTGGCTGACGAAAAGATCCGGAATGCAATGGACAAGTACCGGGAGGTACCGGTTGAGGTTAAGGCGGCTTCGGATGCATTCATTCAAAAATCGGTATTGTATAAGAACGGTCTGACTACGCTGGTGGATGTGACACAGGCGCTGTATGTGCTCACCCGGGCAGAGACAGACCGGGATATCGCCTATAGTAATGTATGGCAGGCGCTGCTTCTAAAGGCTGCGGCTATGGGGGATTTCAACATTTTTATACAGGCATTGTGACACAGGCGCGAGCTGTCTTGTTGTAGGAGCCCGGTAAAATGGTCCGGTAGATGCGCTCATTAATATCATGACATGAATTTAATCCGATTTGCCCTCCGTAAGCCGATTACCGTGCTGGTGATCGTAGCCGGCCTTTTCTTTTTCGGTATTAAAGCGGTGACTTCCGTCAAGGTGGATATTTTCCCCAAACTGGACCTGCCGGTAATCTACCTCTCTCATCCGTTCGGTGGATACAGCGCGACCCAGATGGAGTCGTTTTTTGGAAAGCAGTATATCAACATCCTGTTGTTCGTCAATGGCGTAAAGAGCATAGAGACGAAGAATATACAGGGGCTTTCCCTGCTCAAGATAAATTTCTATCCCGGTACCAATATGGCGCAGGCCGCCGCCGAGGTAAGCGCTTTCTCAAATCGTATACAGGCGATTTTTCCTCCGGGTTCCAATCCGCCGTTTATTATACGTTTCGACGCCTCCACGCTTCCTGTAGGTCAGCTTGTGCTCAGCAGCGACAAGCGTTCCAACAATGAGCTGCTGGATATGGCCAATATGTATGTCCGTTCCGCATTCACCGCCATTCCGGGATTGGTGGGGTCGACGCCTTTCGGAGGGAATGTCCGTACGGTCGTTATCAAAGCGAATCCGGAGCTGCTGCGTGCGCACAATATGACGCCTGACCAGCTGGTGCAGGCGCTTCGCTTTAATAATCTGACCTCTCCTTCCGGAAATGTGCGCATCGGGGACAAGAACTATATTACCCCTACCAATACCACCATCCGGAACCTGAAGGATTTTGAAAACATTCCCCTCTACCGGGACGGCGTACAGAACCTCTATCTCAGGGATGTCGCCACTGTCGAGGACGGTGCAGATGTCACAACAAGCTATGCGCTGATCAACGGCCGCCGTTCGGTATATATTGACGTCGCCAAGAGTGCCGATGCCTCGACCTGGGAAGTGGTGCAAAATCTTAAAAAGGCGCTTCCCAAAATACAAGAACAGCTTCCGGCGGACGTCAGGCTGAGCTATGAGTTCGATCAGTCTACCTATGTGATCAACTCGGTGAAAAGCCTGATGAGCGAAGGCCTGATAGGAGCTGTCCTCACGGGGCTTATGGTGCTGCTTTTTCTGGGCGATATGCGCAGCGCGCTGATCGTCATCCTGACGATACCCACCTCCATCATCTCGGGTGTACTGTTTCTGAGCCTTTTCGGGCAGACCATTAACATCATGACCCTCAGCGGGCTGGCCCTGGCGATCGGCATACTGGTTGACGAAAGTACGGTAACGATAGAAAATATACATCAGCACCTGGATATGGGCAAGCCCAAAGCGCTCGCCGTATGGGATGCCTGCCGGGAGATCGCCTTTCCAAACCTGCTTATTCTTTTCTGCATCCTGGCCGTTTTTGCCCCGGCATTTACCATGGGCGGCATACCCGGCTCGCTTTTCCTGCCCCTGGCGCTGGCGATCGGGTTCAGTATGATCGTTTCCTATCTGCTGTCCCAGACCTTTGTGCCGGTAATGGCCAACTGGATCATGAAGGTGAAGCACGGGAAAGACCGGCGGGGGAGAGAGCTGTCGGATGCGGAAACCTTTGCCGCTGCGGGACTGGATGCATCCGGGGAAGCGGATACCTGGGATCAGAAGACGGTATTGCTGGAGCAGGAAGACAGCAACCGTGACGGCAGGATAAGTTATTTTGAACGGTTGCGCCGACGTTACCTCCGCTTTGTGGAACGGATGATGCCTTATCGCAAGCCCATCGTCGCCGCTTATCTGGTACTGGTCTCTTTGCTGGCCATATGTTGTTTTTCCTTTATCGGCCGGGATGTGCTTCCGAAGGTCAACGGCAGCCAGTTTCAGGTACGCCTGCGGCTGCCGGAGGGTACGCGTATAGAGCGTACAGAGCAGAAGACGCTTGCACTTATCCATACGGTAAAAGATATCGTCGGGCCGGAGCATGTATCTATCACATCTGCTTTCGTGGGCATGCATCCGCAGCTCTTCTCCACTGCGCCGATCTTTCTCTGGATGGCAGGGCCCCACGAGGCCGTACTTCAGGTGGCGCTGAAGGAAGGATATAAGGCGGACCTGGACGCGCTGAAAGACACGATAAGGGCCCGCATAGCAAAAATGGATCCCCAGATGAAGCTTTCCTTTGAGCCCATTGAGCTGACCGAAAAGATATTGAGCCAGGGATCTCCTACTCCCATTGAGGTCCGCTTGTCGGGCAGGAACAAGCAGCTGAATGAGAAATATGCGCATCTCCTGGCCGCCCGGCTCAGGCAGATACCTTATCTGCGGGACGTGCAGCTGGGTCAGTCCACCCGGTATCCTGCCCTCAATATTGATATCGACCGGACCCGTGCCGCGCAGCTTGGGGTGAACGTAGGGGATATTTCCCGGTCCCTGATCGCCTCCACCTCCTCTTCCCGCCTGACGGAAAAGAATATATGGGTAGATCCGTCGAACGGATATAGTTACAGTGTCCAGGTGGAAGTGCCGGAAAACAAGATGGCCTCGGTCCATGATATCGGTGAAGTCCCCTTGCAGGCCAATGCTTCCCGCCCTGTCCTCGGCGACGTCGCTACGATCACGCCCGGTACCACCTATGGTGAGAATGACAACCTGGGCGCCATGCCGGTGCTCACGGTCACCGCTAACCTGAGCGATAAGGACCTGGGGGCGGCGGCGGCAGATGTAAGAAAGGCGATCGCTTCGCTGGGGAAACTCCCCCGCGGGCTGGATGTAGAACTGATCGGCCTGAGCCAGACCCTGACGGAAACCCTGAGCAGTCTTCAGGAAGGCCTGCTCGTGGCCGTGGTGGTCATCTTCCTGATGCTGGCCGCCAATTTCCAATCCTTCAAGGTCTCGGCTATCGTGCTGGCTACAGTACCAGCCGTATTGCTGGGTTCCCTGTCGTTGCTGCTTGCCTGCGGCTCAACCCTGAATCTGCAGTCTTATATGGGAATGATCATGTCAGTAGGCGTTTCCATCTCCAATGCCGTACTGCTCATTACCAATGCGGAGAAGATACGGAAGCACAACGGGAATGCCGCTCTTGCAGCAAAAGAAGCGGCAGCCCTGCGCCTCCGGCCTATCCTCATGACGGCGCTGGCCATGATCGTAGGCATGATCCCCATGGCCAGCGGGTTGGGGGAAGCCGGGGATCAGTCCTCTCCCCTCGGGCGGGCCGTGATCGGAGGCCTTATCGCTTCGACGCTGGCAGCCTTGTTCATCCTGCCGCTGGTATTTGCTTGGGGGCAGGGGAGGACTGGCACCGAAAGCGTTTCGCTGGACCCTGAGGATAAGGATAGCCGACACTATATTCCCGCGGCACATGGCGGATAAGCGGAGGCAATGAACAGAAAAACATGTAATGCGATGCATAAATTATCGACTCGAGGCCTGGCCGTGCTCCTCACGGCGGCTATTCCCCTGATACAAGGCTGCGGGGCTTCCGGGACGGGAGCGCCTGCTGCGGATACGGCGGCGGTACGGAACCAGGGGCCGGAGCCGGAAGTTTTTGTCCTGCGCAAAGGGCAGCTGTCCTCTTCGCTGAAAATTCCCGGAGAGCTGATCGCTTTTCAGCAGGTAGACCTGTATGCAAAAGTGAGCAGCTTCGTCAGGAAGTTGTATGTGGATGTAG
Source organism: Compostibacter hankyongensis (assembly GCF_039541075.1). Taxonomy (NCBI): domain Bacteria; kingdom Pseudomonadati; phylum Bacteroidota; class Chitinophagia; order Chitinophagales; family Chitinophagaceae; genus Compostibacter; species Compostibacter hankyongensis. Next base: position 832,269 of record NZ_BAABFN010000001.1, read on the forward strand.
GCAGCGAGGTCCATCGGGGACAGCGGCTGGCTGAGATGGAAGCGCCGGAGCTGAGCTCCCAGCTTGCCGGCGCGGCCTCGCGGCTGAAGTCGCAGGAAGCCGTCTATTTAGCCAGCAAAGCCACTTATGAGCGGCTGCTGCAGACCAGCAAAACGCCGGGTACCGTATCCCAGAACGACCTTGATCTTGCCGACGCCAAGCAGAAATCGGATCTGGCGCAACTGGAAGCCGCGCGGGCGGCCTACCGGGAGATCAGCGATACGCGGGGCTACCTGGAGATGAACGCTCCTTTTTCGGGTGTGATCAGCGCCAGGAATGTCAGTCCGGGCGCCTATGTAGGGCCTGCGGGAAAGGGATCGGAGCAGCCGGTCTTCACCCTTCAGGAACAGCGTCACCTGCGTCTTGTGGTCAGCGTGCCGGAAGCTTATACGGATTATCTGAAGCGGCAAAGGGAAGTACGTTTTACAGTAGGGGCGCTTGCCGGCCGGACCTTTGGCGCCCGCATTACCCGGCTTGCCGGTGCGCTGGATACCCGGCTGCGCTCCCAGCGGATAGAGATGGATGTAGATAATGCAGATCGCAAGCTGCTGCCGGGTATGGTAGCCGAAGTTACGCTTCCTGTCAAAGGAGATACCGGTACTTTTGTGATACCTTCTTCTGCCGTGCTGAATTCCACAGAAGGTGTCTTTGTGATAAAGATAGCAGGAGGCAAGGCCAGCTGGGTGCCTGTGGAAACGGGGCACCGCGCCGGGGACAGCACCGAAATATACGGCGCCCTGTCGGAAGGCGACGTGCTGCTTACAACAGCCAATGAAGAGACGAGGAACGGATCGGAGATGGTCGGGGTAAGAACCGATTAAGGGTTACAGCCCGCTGCCGCGGAGCGGCAGCGGGGATGGCTATACAAACAGATTGGCTTCCTGCAGCCTGCGGGCGGCCTGGCCTGGCAAGTGAGCGTTCATGGCATATATGGCCCGGCGTCCTTTCTCGCCCAGGTCGAGCGTATAGTCGTTCACGTACAGGTCGATATGCTGCCGCATCACATCTTCTTCCATCTCCTGCGCATTTTCCCGTACAAAAGGCGCCAGCTCGGGATAACGGCGGAAAGCATATTCCACGCTCTGCCGGATCAGCCGGTCCACCTGCTGCTGCAGGGTATGGGGGAGATCCCGCCGGATGGCGATCCCCCCCAGCGGGATAGGGCAGCCGGTTTGCTTTTCCCAGTATTCGCCGAGATCCATGATTTTTACCAGCCCCTTCTGCCGGTAGGTAAAGCGGCTCTCGTGAATGATCAGCCCCAGGTCGGCCTTCCTCTCCAGCACGGCCTGCTCGATCTCCGAGAACAGCATGGGAACGCGGTTCCCGGCTTCGGGGAAAGCAAAGCTGAGCAACATGTTGGCCGTGGTATTGATGCCGGGAATGGCGATGACGGCGGAAGCGATCTGCGCGGGATCCGAGGGGCTGTCCGGCCGGCCGATCAGCAGGGGGCCGCAGCCGTTGCCCAGCGCGCTGCCGGCATTCAGCACGCGGTAACCCGGGAGCACGTCCAGCAGGGCGCGGAAGCTCAGCTTGGTGATATCCAGCTTATCCCGGAAGGCCCATTCGTTCAGGGTCTCTACATCCTCGAGCACGGCCTCAAAACGCAGGCCTTCGGTATCTATCTTACCATGGATAAGGGCGTCAAAGATAAAGGTGTCGTTGGGGCAGGGCGAGAAGCCCAGCGTGAGGGTCTTTTCCATAGGCTCGTTCATTACAGTTCTTCTAACAAACCGTTCAGGTAACGGTTCAGTTCGGTTATGGCAAGGGGGATGTTCCAGCGGCTGCTGTCGCGCACCGTTACCGCATTGGATATGCTGCGCAGTTGCAGGAAGGGGATCTTTTCCCGCAGGCATACATAATGAAAGGCGGCGCCTTCCATGCTTTCGATATCCGGGCTGTACCGCTCACGCAGGGCGGCGATGGCGGGAGCGCTGCCGCTCACCGTATTGACCGTGACGGCGCTGATCCGGGGCAACGCCGTGGAAAAGGGCAGCTGCTCCAGCGGACAGGGCAGCCAGCAGCGGTCGAAGATGTCCTGTTCTTCAAAAAACGGCATTGCTGTAAGATGGAGGAAGCCGCTCCCCGTGTCTGCCCCCAGATCGGCCGGCGTGTCCCGGCTTACCGCGGCTACGGCGCCCACCGGCAGTTCCGGAACAAAGCTGCCCGCAATGCCGGCCTGTATGGCCAGGCTGAAACGCTCTTCCCGGATGACGCGGGTAAGATGATAAGCTGTTGACAGCATACCGGCGCCTGTAATGCAGAGCCGGATATGTTTCCCGGCCTTTTTATAGCCATGGCTTTCCCTGTCCCAGTGTTGCTGCAGATAGGCAGACAGGGGCTGGATTTCGGCCGGCGTGGCCGCGACGATCAGGAGATTCATACTGCAAAATAAAGCAATTTCTCTGCGGACTTTTACGGGTAATTGCTAAATTTGCCCTCTTACACGCATGCCCATGCAGCCAGCAGTTAAAATCTTCTCCGGTACCGGTTCTCTTTACCTCGCGGATAAAATCGCCAGCCGTTATGGCACCGCTCTCGGAAAAAGCCATATTCAGAAATTCAGTGACGGGGAGTTCCAGCCGGTATTCCTGGAGAGCATCCGGGGGGACTATGTGTTCCTGGTACAGGGCACCTTCGCCCCTACGGACAACCTGATGGAGCTGCTGCTGATGATCGATGCCGCCAAGCGGGCTTCTGCCGGATACATCACTGCGGTAATTCCTTATTTCGGGTACGCCCGCCAGGATCGCAAAGACAAGCCCCGCGTGGCGATCGGATCCAAGCTGGTCGCCAATATGCTGGCCGCCGCCGGTGCGGACCGGGTGATCACCATGGACCTCCACGCGCCCCAGATACAGGGATTTTTTGATATTCCCGTGGACCATCTGGACAGTTCGGCAGTATTTATTCCCTATATGCAGCGACTTAACCTGGAAAATCTTACCTTTGCGTCCCCCGACGTGGGCAGCACCAACCGGGTAAGGGAGGTTGCGGCCTATTTCAACGCCGAAATGGTGATCTGCGACAAGCACCGCAAACGGGCCAACGAGATCGCTTCCATGACGGTGATCGGGGATGTGAACGACAGGGACGTAGTGCTGATCGACGATATCGTGGATACCGCGGGAACGCTGACCAAGTCCGCCGCCTTGCTGAAAGAGCGGGGGGCGCGTTCGGTACGCGCCTTTTGCACCCATCCGGTACTGAGCGGCAACGCTTATGAAAATATCCGGAATTCGGTCCTCGAAGAGCTGGTGGTTTGCGATACGATCCCGATGAAGCAGGAATGCAGCAAAATAAAGGTGGTGAGCACAGCAGATCTTTTTGCTATCGCCATCCGCAATGCGCACGAAAACCGTTCCATTACCAGCCTGTTTATTCACAGCCAGCGCAGAGAGCGGTAAAAAGCTTCTTCTGCCGGAGCGGTCGCGGGTAGCTGAAAGGGACTAAAGCGGCGGGCGTTGGAACGCAGGGAACAGCCGGCGGCGATAAAGTAACTATGGCGTAATTTTAAACCATTATATAAAAATGAAGACAATAACCATTGAAGGACAACTCAGGAGCGAAGTAGGCAAAAAAGCGACCCGCCGTCTCCGTTCTGAGCAACAAGTGCCTTGCGTTATTTACGGGGGTCCCGAAATTGTAAATTTTTCCGCACCCGCTACGGAGTTCCAGCACCTGGTATATACGCCCGAATTCCAGCTGGTGGAAATAAAAGCAGGGGACAAGGCTTACCGCTGTGTCATGAAGGACCTGCAGTTTGACCCGGTAACGGATCAGCTGATCCATGTGGATTTTCTGGAGCTGGTAGAAGGCAAGAAAGTCACCGTTACCCTCCCCATCAAGTTTGTCGGTCAGCCCGCCGGTGTAAAAGCCGGGGGTAAGCTGGTTACCAAGATGAAGTCGCTGAAGGTGAAGGCGCTGCCCAAAGACCTGCGTGAGCATGTCGAGCTGGATATCGAAAACCTGGAGCTGAACAAGAACATCCGGGTAGAAGATGTAAAGGCTGAAGGCTTTGACATTCTGAACTCCCCGCGTATCCCTATCGCTTCCGTGGTAATGACCCGCGCGCTGAAGCAGGAAGAAGCGGCAGAAAAGAAATAAATCCGGGAAAATAACCAGGAGACCCCGTCCCGCCTGAGGTGGAGTGGGGTCTTTTTATTTTTACAGCTGCGGATATTATTGCCGTTTTGTTGTCATTCGTTATTTTTGGAATATTAAAATGGCCATGCCTAACCTGCTTTATGCCTCTTCCCCGGGCGACCGGAACGGCGGAGGCGGGGCAAACAGCAAATACCTGATCGTCGGACTGGGGAATCCCGGTCCCGAATACCGTCATACCCGCCACAATATCGGCTTTGATGTGGCGGATGCCTTCGCTGCGCGACATGAAGCCGCGTTTGCCCCCGGCCGGCTGGCGGAAGTAGCCGAATTCCGGTGGAAGGGAAGGTCTTTTGTGCTGATAAAGCCCTCCACCTATATGAATCTCAGCGGAAAGGCCGTCCGCTACTGGATGGATAAATATAAGATAGCCCCGGCGCATGTGCTGGTGATCGTCGACGACCTGGCCCTGCCGCTGGAGGTGCTGCGGCTTCGTGCCGGGGGCAGCGATGCCGGTCACAACGGACTGAAAAGCATTGATGCGCTGCTGGGCACGGATCGTTACCCCCGGCTGCGCTTCGGCATCGGCAACAACTATCCGAAAGGGAGGCAGGTGGATTTTGTGCTCAGCGTCTGGGAGGAGCCGGAGCAGGCGATAGTGCAACAAAAGATAGAAAGATGTGTTGAAGTAATTGAATGCTTTGCCACCGCGGGTCTGCCTGCCGCCATGAACCAGTTCAACCAGCTGCGCTTCGGCTGAACTCCTCCCGGAGCAGCCTGCCGGCGTCTATTCTGTATTCCTTGAGTTTATATGACCATTAACCCTTGGCATTCACCTATAAAACCTTATATTCTTTAACCCTTAACCTTAAATTCGTTGTTATGAAGATCTTTTGTATTGGCCGGAATTACGCGGAGCATGCCAAAGAGCTGAAAAACGAAGTTCCCCGTAAGCCGGTCATCTTTATGAAACCCAAGTCTGCCCTGCTTTTAAACAACCATCCGTTTTTTTATCCGGACTTTACCGTAGACCTGCAATACGAATGTGAGGTAGTGCTGCGCGTTTCCAAGAACGGCCGGCGTATCCAGGAGCGGTTTGCCAGCCGCTATTACGACCAGCTCAGCCTGGGTATAGATTTTACCGCCCGCGATCTGCAGGCGCAGCTGAAAGAGAAAGGGCTTCCCTGGGAGATCTCCAAGGCCTTTGATCATTCGGCCCCGGTAGGAAAGATGCTGCCCATCGACGGGCTGAGCCTGCAAAACCTGGACTTTTCCCTCCTTAAGAACGGGGCGAGCGTGCAGCAGGGCAATACGGGGAATATGCTGTTCTCCTTTGACCGGATCATCGCGGAAATCACCAATTACTTTTCGATCCATATCGGGGACCTGATCTTCACCGGCACACCGGCAGGGGTAGGGCGGGTGCAGATCGGAGACCATTTTCAGGCCTTCCTGGGCAGCGAGTGCCTCCTCGATTTTGAGGTGTCGTAACGGGAAGCGGTATCGTTATGCGGCAGTCTTCCCCATGCGGCAGGAATTATCCGTTACGCGCCGGAGCAGCATAAAAAAATCCCGGATCTTTGCGGATCCGGGATAATATGGTATAAAGACGGGTGGCTCAGGCCTGCTTGGCGGCAGACAGCCCCGTTACCTGCTTGGCAAGCTTGCTTTTCAGGTTGGCGGCCTTATTTTTATGAATAATGTTCCGCTTGGCCAGCTTATCGATCATGGAAAATACTTTCGGAAGCTGTTCGCCGGCTGCCTGGGCTTCAGTAAGCTGCTTGAGGTCGCGGATGGCGTTACGGGTGGTTTTCCCGTAATAGCGGTTACGCTCATTGCGGCGTGCGCTCTGACGGACATCCTTTAAAGTTGCTTTATGGTTTGCCATAAAAGATTTTTAATTGGAGGGCAAAGGTAGGGAAAAATTATAAGATTTAAAACAAAAAAGAAAAGACCGGAACCCGGATGAGGGACAGGTGGAAAATGGGCAGGATGCCCGGAAACTCCCTCTGTTCCTTTCGAAATAACGAAATTTGTCTTGCGTGTTTCCCCTAAAACAAACGATATTTGCATTGTAATTTTCACAGGTACAATTTTTGTCTTTTTGAGGACGTAAAAAGCTGCCTGGCCTCCGGGCCGGGTTCATTTTGTCAGCATGTTTTCAGGTACCCGCATAGCCAAAGACCGGTGATCAGGACGCAAAACTAATTGGAAATGAAGGATTTTTCATTTGTCACCCATTCGCATCCCGCTTATATAGAAACACTCTACCAGGACTTTCGCAAGGACCCCGCATCAGTAGACCCGGAATGGGTGAAATTTTTCGAAGGATTTGATTTTGCGCTGGCCACCCAGAACGGGAAGCCCGCACCTGCCGCTCCGCAGGAAGGAGCGGCTCCTGCAGAACGCGAAGTTTCGCCTGTCGGCGAAGCCCTGGCCAGGGAGCTTGCGGTATACCAGCTCATCCGGGCCTACCGCAAAAAGGGGCACCTGATTGCCATCACCAACCCCATCCGGGAGCGAAAAGACCGGCGCGCCAACCTGGAGCTGAAATGTTTCGGGCTCAAGGAAAGCGACCTGGACCGGGAATTTCTCGCGGGTCACCTTGTTGGACTGGGCAAGACCACCCTCCGGAATATCCTGGATTTCCTGAAAAAGTGCTATGCCGGCTCGGTGGGTGCGGAGTACATGTACATCAACGATTCGGAAAAGATCAAATGGCTGCAGCATGAGATCGAGGAGAAATTTTTAGCGCCCCTGCCCATCGAGAAAAAGAAACAGATCCTGCTGAAGCTGAATGAAGGGGTGATGTTCGAAAAGTTTCTGAACACAAAATTTATCGGTCAGAAACGTTTTGGTCTGGAAGGAGGGGAGAGCATGATCCCCGCGCTGGATGCCATCATCACTACCATCGCCGACCTGGGGGTCGAAGAGGTGGTTTTCGGTATGGCCCATCGCGGCCGCCTCAATGTGCTGGCCAATATTTTGCACAAAACCTACGATCAGATATTTTCCGAATTTGAAGGCAATATGCCTGCGGATATGACCATGGGCAGCGGCGATGTAAAATACCATCTGGGTTTTCGTGCCGATGTCACCACGGCTTCCGGGAAGAAGGTGAACCTGCAGGTAGCTCCGAACCCTTCCCATCTCGAAGTGGTGGACCCCGTGGTGGTGGGCTTTGCACGCAGCAAGGCCGACGTGATCTACGGCAGCGATTATGACAGGATATTGCCCCTGCTGATCCACGGAGATGCGGCCATCGCCGGCCAGGGCGTGGTGTACGAAGTGCTCCAGATGAGCAACCTGAAGGGATACTATACCGGCGGCACCATACATTTTGTGATCAATAACCAGATCGGGTTTACTACCGACTTTGACGATGCACGTTCTGCCGACTACTGCACCAGTCTCGCAGCCATGGTAGAGGCTCCCGTTTTTCATGTCAACGGGGACGATGTGGAAGCCGTGGTAAAGGTCAGCGAGATCGCTGCCCGTTACCGGCAGGAATTTAACAGCGATATCTTTATCGATATGGTCTGTTACCGGAAGCATGGTCACAACGAGGGCGACGAACCCAAGTACACCCAGCCCAAGCTGTATGCCGTCATCGACAAACACCCGGACCCGCGGGAGATCTATTCCCAGAAGCTGATCAGCAGCGGCGCCGTGCATGCCGAGCTGGCCAAGGAAATGGAAAAGCATTTCTGGCAGACGCTGCAGGAACGCCTGGATGAGATAAAGCAACGTCCCCTGCCGTATTCCTACCAGAAACCCGAGCTGTGGTGGCAGGCGCTGCGCAAACCCCGGCCCGAGGATTTCGACCATTCGCCCTCCACCGCCATCAGCCGGGAGCAGCTGGACCATATTGTAAACCGGCTGTACAGCTTCCCCGATAATTTCAAGGCTTTACGTAAGGTGGCCAAGCTGCTGAACGACAAGAAGAAGATATATGCGGAAGAGGGCATGCTGGACTGGGCTACCGCCGAGCTGGCCGCCTATGGCAGCATTCTGCTGGCGGGAAAGGACGTGCGCATGAGCGGAGAAGATGTAAAGCGGGGCACGTTTTCCCATCGTCATGCCGTGCTGCGCGACGAAACCACCGACGAAGAATACAACCGGCTGAGCGACCTTGCAGACAAGCAGGGCCGGTTCCGGATCTATAACTCGCTGCTCAGCGAGTTTGCCGTGCTGGGGTTCGAATACGGATATGCCCTGGCCAACCCCAATACGCTCACCATCTGGGAGGCGCAGTACGGCGATTTTGCCAACGGGGCGCAGACGGTCATCGACCAGTACATCAGCAGTGCCGAACAGAAATGGACCAGCATGAACGGGCTGGTGCTGCTCCTGCCGCATGGGTACGAAGGCGGAGGACCGGATCATTCCAATGCCCGTCCCGAACGCTTTTTGCAGATGTGCGCGGAAGATAATATGGTAGTGACCAATATTACCACCGCGGCCAACTTCTTCCACGGATTGCGCCGACAGCTGGCCTGGCCTTTCCGTAAACCGATGATCAACTTTTCCCCGAAGGCTAACCTGCGGCATCTCCGCAGCTACTCGCCCGCAGATGCCTTTACCGAAGGCGGATTCCGGGAGATCCTTCCGGACGACTATTGCGATGCCGATCCGTCACGGATAAAAAAGGTATTGCTTTGCAGCGGGAAGATCTATTTCGATCTGAGCGAGATGCAGATGAAGCATGAGCGGAAAGATGTGGCCATACTCCGGCTCGAGCAGCTTTATCCCCTGCCGGTGAAACAGCTGGAAGCGTTTTATGAACAATATAAGCAGGCTACCTGGTTCTGGGTGCAGGAAGAGCCTCTCAATATGGGAGCCGCCTGGTACCTGCAGATGAATATGAAACAGTTTAATTTCGGCGTGATCAGCCGTAACCCCGGAGCGGCTACCGCCACCGGCTATGCGAAGCTGCACCAGGATGAGCAGCAGCAGATCATTGACATCGCCTTTTCGATCTGAAGCCCCCCTGAAGGGGGTAAAGGTGAAAGGCGAAAGCCGGGATCTCATCAAGGAATGGAAAAGGGTGAAAGGTATTTAAAGGATTTGGTGATGTGCTGATTAGTTCATTATCAAATCATCAAATTTCCAAAAGCAAAGCTTTCACTGAGACCACTGAGAAATCATAATGCGCGAAGTAAATCATCAAATCAACTGACAATTGACCAATAACTGATAACATGCTCGACATCAAAGTTCCTACAATCGGCGAATCGATCAGCGAAGCCACGCTGGCAAAATGGATAAAGCAGGATGGCGATTACGTGGAGCGGGATGAGGTGATCTGTGAACTGGAATCTGAAAAAGCCACCTTTGAATTGAATGCGGAGGCCGCCGGCGTGCTGAAGATAAAGGTACAGGAGGGTGAAACGGTAAATGTAGGCGATGTGGTAGCAGCGATAGATACCGACGCAAAAGCGTCTTCGGCCGGGGAAAAGAGCAACGCCGCCCCGCCGCCCGCCGCGGCCGGAGCGCCTGGTCCCGAAGCGGAGGAAAAGCCGGCTGCTCCTCAGGAAAATGCCGGGAAGGCGTCTGCGGCGGCCCCCGCGCAGCCGCAGCCCGCAGCAGCACAGGAACCTGCGGCGGCTGCCGGCGGAGAGGTGCTTGAAGTGAAAGTACCGACGGTGGGCGAGTCCATTAGCGAAGTAACCATTGCCCAATGGCTGGTGGCCGATGGCAGCTATGTGGAGCGGGATGCGGTGATCTGCGAACTGGAATCTGAAAAAGCCACCTTTGAATTAAATGCCGAACAGGCCGGCTCCCTGCAGCAGCAGGCAAAGGCCGGCGATACCATAAAGGTAGGAGAGGTGATTGCCCGTATCCATACGGCAGCCGCTCCTCCGGCAGGGAAAACCCCGTCCGGGGAAACGGATGGCGGGCAAGCGTCAGCTGCCCCTTCGGGGCAAACAGCCTCTTCCGGTCAGGCGCAGGCTCCGGCAACCGCACCCGTACAGGCTGAAAAAGGGAAAGAGCCGCAACGCGCCACCCCCCTGGCCGCCGCCATGATGAACGAGCGTCATCTGGACCCCGCCCGGGTAAAAGGCAGCGGACCACAGGGAAAGATATTCAGACAGGATGTGATGGCCGCCCTCGAACACCCCGGCACCAGCCCGGAAAAAGCGCTGTTCAGCCGCGATGAGCAGCGGAAGAAAATGAGCAATCTCCGGAAAACCATCTCCCGCCGCCTGGTGGAAGCCAAGAATGGCACCGCCATGCTGACCACCTTTAACGAAGCGGATATGGGCCGGATCATGGAGATGCGGAAGCAGTTCAAGGAGAAATTCAAGGAAAAGCACGGCGTAGGGCTCGGCTTTATGTCCTTCTTTACAAAAGCCTGCTGCTATGCCCTCCAGGAATGGCCGGCTGTAAATTCTTATATCGACGGAGATGAGCTGGTGTATCATGAATATTGTGATATATCCATTGCCGTTAGTACGCCAAAAGGACTGGTGGTGCCGGTGATCCGCAATGCGGAAAGCCTGGGCATGGCCGATATCGAAAAAAAGGTGGCCGAGCTGGCTGCCAAAGCGCGGGATAATAAGCTGACGCTGGAAGAAATGACCGGCGGCACCTTTACCATCACCAACGGCGGCGTATTCGGCTCCCTCATGAGCACTCCCATCATCAATATCCCCCAGGCGGCCATACTCGGTATGCACAAGATACAGGATCGCCCTATGGCGGTCAACGGGCAGGTGGTGATCCGCCCCATGATGTATCTTGCGCTCAGCTACGATCATCGGGTCATAGACGGCCGTGAGTCGGTAAGCTTCCTGGTCCGCGTAAAGGAGCTGCTGGAAAATCCGGAGCAGCTGCTGTTCGGCCAGGATCCGGTCAAAGCCCTGTTGCAGGTATAACACCGCGTCATGAAACACGACAGCCATCTGGGATCGGCCCTCAGGGTGCTGGACAGTTACGAAGGGCGTCAGCCGCTGGCCGCTTTTCTCAAAGACTTTTTCCGGAAACATCCCCAGATGGGCAGCAGGGACCGCAGAACAGTGTCGGCCTTCGTATACGCCGCTTTCCGGCTGGGCCGTGCCTTACCGCACGCTTCCCCCGAAGATCGTATCCTAACGGGACTGTTCCTTTGTGAAACATCGTCTGTAGAGGGGCTGGCCTATTTTAAGCCGGAATGGGATGCCCGGATCGCGGCGCCGCTCGATGAAAAGCTGGCCTGCCTGGAAAAAGCCGGTCTGCCGGTGTCCCTGTCTGCGGTATTCCCCTGGCCGGAGGCGCTTTCCACCGGCGTGGAACATCTGCCCTTTGCCCGTTCTTTCCTGAAGCAGCCCCGCCTTTATATCCGTGTGCGTCCGCAGCGGATGCCGGCTGTTGTTCGCCGGCTGGAGGAACAAGGTGTGGCTTTTGAGCAGCGGGATGATGCCTGTCTGGCCTTCCCGAACGGTACCCGCATAGAACAGTATCTTCCGGACAAAAGCAGCTATGAAATCCAGGACGAAACCTCCCAGCATGTCAGGGATTTTTTTCCGCTCTTCGCATTGCCCGCCGGATCATGGGTCTGGGACAGCTGTGCGGGCAGCGGGGGGAAGTCGTTGCTGCTGTTCGACCGGCACCCGGAGCTGCGCTTCTGCGTGAGCGACATACGCCCCTCCATTTTAAAAAACCTCCGGCAACGGTTCCGCTCAGCGGGATTGCGGGATTATGAAAGCATACCCGCCGATCTGGAAAAGGAAATCCCCGCCGCGTGCCGTAACAAGGATTTTCAGCTGGTGATGGCGGATGTGCCCTGTACCGGCTCCGGCACCTGGAGCCGTACGCCTGAGCAGCTTTTCTTCTTTGACCCCGGGCGGCTGACCGCTTTTTCCGAACGACAGCAGCGTATAGCCGAAAACGTTGCTGCCGTGCTGAAGCCGGGAACGGGACTGTTGTATATTACCTGCTCGATATTCCGCAGCGAGAACGAATCGGTGGTGGAGCGGCTTTGTGAGCGTCGGGGACTGACCCTGCTGAAGCAGGAGATGCTGAAAGGGTACGAGCGGCAGGCGGACAGCCTGTTTGTGGCGGCGCTGACCGCCTGAAGTTAGCCAGGGGTTTCTGGTTTGAGATTTGAAGTTTGAGGTTTCTGGTTTAATAGTCTAAGGTTTAAAGTTTAACGTCTAAAGTTAATCTGCCTGAAAAGGAAACCTTAGACTTTAGACCTTGAACCTTAGACTTCCTCGTCTAAAGTTAATCTGCCTGAAATGAAACCTTAGGCCTTAAACTTAAAATGCCCTTTACCTTTCGCCTTTAACCTTTCTCCTTATTCCCCCTTCAGGGGGTCAGGGGGTTAATGATCCCTCCGCCGATGACGTCGTCTCCTTCGTAGAATACGGCGGACTGGCCGGGTGCAATGCCTTTTACCGGTTCATAAAATGAGATCTTCAGGCTGCCGTCCGCCTCATGGTAAATATTGCTGAGGGCGCCGGGATCGCGGTACCGGATTTTGGTCATGGCTTCCATACCGTCGCTGATCGCGGGGTATTTAATGAGGTTGAGCTGGATTACCCGCATATGCGTTTTGTGCAGGTCTTCTTCCTCACCCAGTACAACGGTATTGGTTTCGGGGATAATGGCGGTAACGTATACCGGTTTGCCGAAAGCCACTTCCAGCCCCTTGCGCTGACCTACCGTGTAAAAGGGATAGCCGCGGTGCTGTCCGACTACGGTGCCGTCTTTAAGCACAAAATTTCCGCCGTTTACCCGGTCTTCCAGCCCTTCCACCTTGTGCTTTAAGAAGTTGCGGTAATTGTTGTCCGGGACAAAGCATATTTCGTAGCTCTCGGATTTTTTGGCCAGCTCGGGGTAGCCGAAATCCAGGGCCATTTGCCGGATCTCGGGCTTCCGGTAATTGCCGAGGGGGAGCAGGGTACGGCTGAGCACGTCCTGCTGCAATCCCCAGAGCACATAGCTCTGGTCTTTGTTGCCGTCCACACCCTTGCTGACGATATGCCGCCCGTTTTCCTGCCGGATATTCGCATAATGCCCGGTGGCGATATGGCTGCATCCCATCGCATCGGCGCGCTTCAGCAGCGCCCGCCACTTGATATGGGTATTGCAGAGCACACAGGGGTTGGGGGTGCGGCCGGCCAGATATTCTTCCACAAAGTTGTTGATGACGAAATCGCCGAATTCATCGCGGATGTCGAGCACGAAATGGGGGAAACCGTGCTGCACGGCGGCGGCGCGGGCATCGTTGAATGAGTCGAGGTTGCAGCAGCCCGTTTCCTTACGGCTGCTGCCGGAGGTGGCATAGTCCCACGTTTTCATGGTGATGCCCACCACTTCATAACCCTGCTGGTGCAGCAGCAATGCGGTGACGGTACTGTCGATACCGCCGCTCATGGCTACCAGCACCTTGCCCTTCCTGCTCATGATGCGAATATTTGCGGCAAAATTACGGAATTTCTGCCGGGGCAAATGTTGGCGTAATGTCAAATGCTTCCGCCAGCAGCTCGTAGGAGCGAAGCCGGTCTCCAAAATCGTCGGTGATGGTGGCGATAACGAACTCGTCTGCGTCGAAGCTGTCTGCCAGGCACTGTATCTGCTGTTTTACCTGCTCAGGGGTGCCGAAGACCATCCGTTTCCGGTTGAAATAGATACGGGCCAGCTCCGGCTCGGTATATTCGATATGCTTTATCTCTTCATAGGACGGGGTCGCGTCCCGGTTTCCCTTTTCAATATTGAGAAGCCGGTAATCCATGACGGCCTGGAGCTCGGCGGCCTTTTCCTCGGTGTCCGCACAGCCCGCGAAGATGCCGACGCTGACCACCGGTTCCGGGAACTGGCGGGAAGGGCGGAACCGCTCCCGGTACAGCTGCAGCGCCGCAGGTCCCCCGCTGGGGTTGATAAACTGGGCAAAGGAAAGGCCCATACCCATATGGGCGGCAAAGAGTGCGCTTTCCCCGCTGGAGGTCAGCAGCCAGAGCTCCGGCACGGTGGCTGCGCGGGGGATGGCTTTTACTTTTTCATGCAGGGCGCCCGCAGCGCGATCGTCATACAGGAAGCCGGAGAGGTCGGCCAGCTGCTGCAGAAAAGCCTTTTCGTCAAAGTTGTTGGAGGGGTTGAGCAGCAGGGCGGTGAGCCGGTCGCCGCCGGGAGCGCGGCCCATGCCCAGGTCGATACGGCCCGGGAAAAGCGCCTCCAGCAAACGGAAGTTTTCAGCCACTTTCAGGGCGCTGTGGTTGGGAAGCATGATGCCGCCCGACCCTACGCGGATGTGCCGCGTTTGTGAAGCCAGGTAGGGTATCAGAACCTCGGGCGCGGATCCTGCCAGCCCCGGAATATTGTGATGTTCGGATACCCAGTAGCGGGTGTAGCCCAACCTGTCCGCCAGCTTTACCAGCCTGGCCGATTCCCGCAATGCCTCCTCTGCTGTGCTGCCTTTGCGGACAGGAGACTGATCCAGTATGCTCAGCTTTATTTTTTTCATGACCCTCCGGAACGTTGTTGTATAAACAGTTAGAAAAGAGAAATGTTCGGCATCATAACATAATTTTTTTTAAATTGTATAAACGTCTTATCTTGGTAACGATGTCATGAAAGGGTGCCTATGCGGAAATTTATAAGAGTGGCCGTTATAGCGGCAGCAGCCATATTGCTTTTACTGGGCGGTGGAAATTTCTTTTTACATAGCTGGCTAAACCGTCAGCTGCCCCGTATCCTCAACGGGGACCCCGGCCGGGAATACGATATCCGCTATACGGATTTCTCCGTTCATTGGTTTACGCGAACCTTGTCCCTGAAGGATATTACCATACTTCCCTTTCATGCCGGCGCGACGGCAGACAGCGCGGGGATATATGCTAAGATCGACGGTTTTGTAATAAGGGGTTTTGCGCTGGGAAGCCTTATCTGGAAAAAGGAGATCCATACCCGGTTGCTGCAGGCAGCGCACCCCCGCATAACGCTTAGGCTGAAGCCGGGCGAGCTGAACCGGGACTCGCTGTCTTCCAATATTTTTTTAAAGACCCTGCTGGACCGCATCCGGGTGAACAATATCCGGGTTACGGACGGTTTTCTGACCATTACCGATCAGCAAAAAAAGGAACCCGTGCTGAGCGCCGGCCCCTTGGATGTTCGCCTGCGCGATGTGGTGGCGGATTCTGCCACCGTGGCTTCGCCTTTTCCTTTCCGTTATGGTTCCGTTGAGATAAGCGGTGATTCGGTTGTCTTTCATCCGGACACCTTATATATTATGCGCGTTCCCCACCTGCAGCTGAAAAACCATATGCTGGAGCTGGACAGCCTGCAGCTGGCGTCGCGCTATTCGCGCGATGTTTTTCAGCAGAAGATCGGCTATCAGCAGGACTGGTACCGGCTGTCCGCTCCCCGCATCCGGCTCAGGGATATCAGCTGGGGGGTGGCCCGGAAACAGATCTATGTGCATGCCCGCTCGCTGTTTCTGGAAAATACCGTTTTCCTGTCCTACCGCGATAAACGCGTTCCGTTTCGTTCGGTGGAAAAGCCCATGCCGGGAACGGCCCTGAAAAGACTGCCTTTCCTGCTTACCATCGACTCCTTAAGCGTCAGCGGCTCCCGTATTACCTATGAAGAGCATCCCGATGCTCCGCGCAGCAGCGGAGCCGTGGTATTCGACCGGCTATCCTGCCATGCGGCAAACATCAGCAACGATTCGGTATGGCTGCTGAAGCATCCCGTATGCGACGTGCAGGCGCAGAGCCTTCTGCTGGGCGCTACCCCGCTGAAGGCGCATTTCCGGTTCCGGCTGTCGGATCCGGGCGATGCCTTTGAGGTGGGCGCCACGCTGGGGTCGCTGCCCATGGCCACCCTGAACCGGACGCTGAAGCCGCTGGCGGATATAACCGCTTCCGGCCGGGTACAGTCGCTCGACCTGACCATCCGGGGCAACGACATCAGTGCGGGCAGCAACATGCGTTTGTTGTACGACAGTCTTACCCTCGATATTTTTGAGAAGGAGGGACATAAGACCAACCGCCTGCTCAGCGCCGTGGCCAACCTGTTTATCCGTAAGCACAACAAGCCGGAAGACGACCAGCCCCAGACGGCGACCTTCCGCTTTACACGATATCGCGACCGCTCCTTTTTCAATTATCTCTGGAATTCCATCAAAAAAGGCGCGCTCACCACGTTGCTCAATGCGCAGCACAGCCGTTTTAAACGGGAACAGTTGCAGGACTTTATGCAGCGCTCGGAGGAAAAGAAAAAAGCTTCTTAAGATTGTTTTTCCCTGATCGAAGAGTTACGGACGATCAGGCTGCCTTCCATCAGGATGGTTTTCGGATCGGCATTTCCTGTGCCGGTGATCTGCTCCAGCAGCAGCCGGGCGGCGATCTTTCCCATCTCGGTGGTCGGCTGGGCCACGCTGGTGAGCGAGGGTTCCACGATCTCCGTCATCTTGCTGTTGGAAAAGCCCACTATGCCGATGTCGCCCGGAATCTTATAGCCATGCTTTTTTAAGGCTTTCATGGCGCCCAGCGCGCAGGGATCGTTGGTGGCAAAGATAGCTTCGGGAACATTGCCGCTGCTGATCAGCTGCTCCATCACCCGCTCCCCGTCTTCGATCAGGATGCCGGTTTCGATGATTTGCGCTTCGCTGCAGGGGAGGCGGTGTTTTTCAAGGGCTTTTTTAAATCCGTTGATGCGGTTTTTACTCAGGGTCAGGCAGCGGGGGGCAGAGAGATGGAATATCTTTTTGTAACCCTGTTCGATCAGGTGCTCCGTGGCAAAGAGGGCCCATTTGTAATCGTTAAACACCACTTTGGAAACGGGTAACGTTTCGTTAACACGGTTAAAGAGCACGACGGGAAACCGGTCCCGGTTGAGCTGTTCCAGATAGTCCATATTCCGGGTGTCCTTGGACAGGGATATCAGCAAACCTTCCACCATATTGTTTTCCATGGAGATCAGGTTTTCCAGCTCCGTTTCGGCGCTTTCATTGGATTGCATGATAATGACCTGATAGCCTTTTTCCAGGAACACCTGTTGTATGCCGATGATCACCTCGGGGAAGAAGGAATTGATGAATTCGGGAACGATGACCCCGACGTTGTAGGAATGTTTCTGCAACAGCTTTCTTGCGATGGGATTGGGCTTGTAGCCCAGCTCCCTGGCCTTTTCGAGGATCAGCTCCCGGGTCTCCTTCTTGATATCATACTTGTCGTTGAAGGCGCGGGAAACAGTGGCCACCGAAACGTTCAGCGCCCGGGCAATATCTTTTATGGTGACGTACTGCATAGCCATTTGATTAGCCGTGTGTAAGATACTGTTTAAAACGAACTATCCGGATCGTTTTTCCCGGGGATGATAAGAGAGGGCTTTTTGGAGATGTAAACAGCTTTCTTTTTTTGCTGCAAGGTAAAGATATGCATATTTCGAAAACGTTTTCGGAAATTGAAAACGTTTTCGGGAGCGTTTCCGGAAATTTTTTCCGGAAAAAACAAGGAGCCTCCTCCCTCCTTTCTATAGTTTTCCGTTACAAATCCGTTCCTCGCTATGCCATACCTTGATCTGATAGCTGTTGTTGTTTTTTCCCTGCTTGTAGTGATTTGCGGCATGTCTTTTTCCGGTTCGGGGAAGGACATGAAATCCTTTTTTGCAGGGGGAGGGGCTGTACCCTGGTGGATCAGCGGCCTGTCGCTCTTTATGAGCTTCTTCTCGGCCGGCACCTTTGTGGTATGGGGGTCCATTGCCTATCAGTATGGTTGGGTAGCTGTAGCTATTCAATGGACGATGTGCCTGGCGGGATTTATCATCGGTTTTATAGTGGCACCCAGGTGGCAGAAGACCGGGGTGCTTACGGCCGCCGAATTTATTACCCTCAGAATGGGATACCGTACGCAGAAGATATATTCTTACCTCTTTCTGCTGATTTCCCTCTTCACCACGGGGGCTTTCCTTTATCCTGTTGCCAAAATACTTCAGGTATATACCGGCGTGCCCGTGTACCTGACCACGATAGTGTTGGGGTTGCTTATTCTGGCTTATACGGCTACCGGCGGATTGTGGGCGGTAGTAGTAACAGACGTTCTCCAGTTTATTGTGCTGACCGCCGCCGTACTGATTGTAGTGCCGTTGGCATTCGGAAAGATCGGCGGTCTTTCCGAAATGATACAGAAAGCCCCGGACCACTTCTTTGATCTCCATAATAACGAATATTCCTTCGGTTTTCTGGCAGCCTTTGCCTTATATAACCTTTTTTTTCTGAGCGGTAACTGGACTTATGTTCAACGATATACTACCGTAAAGACTGCACGGGATGCCAAGAAGGTGGGTTGGCTGTTTGGAGCGCTGTATCTGGTCAGTCCGGTGATCTGGATGCTGCCCCCGATGATCTACCGGATCGTGAACCCGGATCTGCAGGGGCTGAACAGTGAAGATGCCTATCTGCTGATATGTAAGACCGTCCTGCCGGTCGGGGTCATGGGACTTATGCTGGGTGGAATGGTATTCGCCACCTCAAGCTCCGTGAATACCACGCTGAACATCACATCGGGGGTATTCACCAATGATCTCTACAAAGCGCTCTTTCCGCATAGTACCGAAAAGAAGCTTATGCGCGTGGCCCGGCTCTCCACCGTTGTTTTTGGTGTTTTGACCATCGGAGTGGCCCTGGTCATCCCCTATATCGGTGGTATCGTGGAGGTGGTGCTGAGCCTGGCAGCCTTCACCGGAGGGGCCATGTACCTGCCCCCGCTCTGGGCCTTGTTTTCAAGAAAACAAACCGGGAGATCCGTCCTCTGGGTAACAGCCATCAGCCTTTTGATCAACCTGTTCTTCAAATTTCTCTTTCCCGTTCTGACGGGAACCGGTCTGAGCAGAAGCATGGAGATGATCGTGGGGATGGGGGCTCCCGTAATGCTGCTCCTGGCCTATGAGATATGGGCGCTGCAGTCCGGATTCATCAGCCGGGATTATGAACATTATGTGGCGGAAAAAGCCATACGGCGGACAGCGGCGCCTGCACAGCCTGCGGAAGCGGAAGCAGAAGCAGAAGCAGAAGCGGAAACCGAGGACAACCGGAAAGGCAAAAAGGTGATCGCGCTCGGGACCCTTATTACCGGTGTGCTGATGGGTTTGCTGGGACTGCACGCTATCGGCACTACCTGGGTGGTGGCCGCCATGGGCGGGGTGATCATTATCGCGGGCTGGGCCATCTATCCCCGGAAAACAGGTAAACTAAAAACTGTGGAAATATCTTACAACAAGGAAGAAAAAAAAGCATCAGATTATGTTGAATAGAGCGGAATCCGAAACGATAAGAGAAAACAAACTGATCCGGCTGGATGCTGACCTGGTGATTGCCGGCGGAGGCATGTCCGGGTGCTGCGCCGCCATTACGGCAGCCCGTGCCGGTATAAAAGTAGTGCTTGTTCAGGACCGTCCCGTGCTGGGCGGTAACGCTTCCAGCGAAGTGCGATTGTGGGTGCTGGGGGCTACTTCCCATATGGGGAATAATAACCGCTGGGCCCGGGAAGGCGGCGTGATCGACGAGATACTGATTGAAAATCTTTACCGCAACAAAGAAGGTAACCCCCTTATCCTGGATACGGTGCTGCTGGAAAAGGTAACAGCGGAAAAAAATATCACTTTGCTGCTGAATACGATGATCTATGAGATCGAAAAAACATCGGCTAAAAAGATCAGCAGCGTAAAGGCCTTTTGCAGCCAGAACTCCACGGCATACCAGCTGACGGCGCCCCTGTTTTGCGATGCCTCGGGAGATGGCATCGTCAGCTTTCTGGCAGGAGCCGCCTTCCGGATGGGGGCGGAAGACAGGGCCGAATTCGGCGAGCGGCTGGCCCCGGACAGCGGGTACGGCGAGCTGCTCGGCCACTCCATATACTTTTACAGCAAACGTGCCGACAGACCGGTAAAGTTTGTCCCCCCGGCTTATGCCCTGCAGGACATCAGGAAGATCCCGCGGTATAAAACGCTGAACCCGCAGGACGACGGGTGCCGGCTGTGGTGGATCGAATACGGGGGACGCAACGACACGGTGTACGACACAGAGCTGATCAAATGGGAACTGTGGAAGGTGGTTTACGGCGTATGGCATTATATCAAAAACTCGGGCACCTTCGAAGATGTGGACAACCTTACCCTCGAATGGGTGGGGACGATCCCCGGCAAGCGCGAAAGCAGGCGTTTTGAAGGCGAATACATGCTCACCCAGCAGGATGTGATCGGACAGACCCGTTTTGATGATGCTGTGGCCTTTGGCGGATGGGCGTTGGATCTGCATCCGGCCGACGGAGTATACAGTCCCCTGCCCAGCTGTAATCAGTGGCACAGCAAGGGCGTTTACCAGATACCTTACCGCTGCTATATCAGCAGGGATATCGATAACCTCTTTTTTGCGGGGCGTATTGCCAGCATCTCCCATGTGGCCTTCGGCTCTTCCCGGGTAATGGCCACCTGCGCGCACGGTGCGCAGGCCGTGGGAATGGCGGCGGCATTGTGCCGGCAGGAGAATCTCCTGCCGCATGATATCTGCGCAGCCCCGCAGATGGAAAAGCTGCAAAACGCGCTCAACAGGATCGGTCAGAATATCCCGGGGCTGCCCATCCGGTACCGGGAGGGCGATCTCATGCGGGAGGTATCCCTGACGGCATCGTCCGTATGTAAGCTGGACCGCATCCCCTTCGACGGCCCCTGGCTGAAGCTGGAGGTAGGCACCGGGCAGATGCTGCCCATGAAGCGGGGAGAACAGTATCGCTTCCGGATAAAGGTAAGGGCCGAGCAGAAAACGACATTGCACGCCGATCTCCGCATCAGCTCAAAAAGCTTCAATTATACCCCGGATGTTACCCTCGAAACACTGGAGCTTCCGGTGGAAAAGGGAGAGCAATACCTGGACCTTATCTTTTCGCAGCCCATTCCGGAAGACCAGTACGGTTTTCTGCTGTTTCGCCGGAATGATGACCTGTCTGTGCAAGGTAGCCATTCCCGTTATACAGGCATATTGTCCGTCTTTAACGGAGTGAACAAGGCGGTATCCAATAACGGCTACCAGAATGCGCCGGAAGACTCCGGCGTGGAGGCCTTTGAATTCTGGTGTCCGCGGCGCCGTCCCGGCGGACATAACATCGCGATGGAGATAAGCCCCTCACCGGAACCTTATGCCGCCGCCCATCTGCGGAACGGGTTTACCCGGCCTTACCTGGGCACCAATGCCTGGACCGCCGATCCGCAGGATCCACATCCTGCCGTGACCCTCGCCTGGGATAGTCCCCGCCGGATCACGTCTGTTACCCTGCATTTTGATACCGATTTCGATCATCCGCTGGAATCGGCCCTGATGGGGCACCCGGAAGATGTCATTCCTTTTTGTGTGCGGGCATACCGTCTATACGATGCGGCCGGTACGTTGTTATACGAACAGCGGGAAAACCACCAGGCGCTCAACCGCATCGTGTTTCCCTACCCTGTTGAAACCCCCTCGTTACGTCTTGAGTTGGAACATCCTTTTCAGCATATCCCGGCATCTCTTTTTGAGATCCGGTGTGAATAACGTTAACGGTCATCTTAAAAGCTTTGCTTATGAAGCAAGTAACATTCATCCTGCTACTGCTATTCCTGTTTGCGGCTACCCGGCTGACGGCCCAGCAGAAAACAGTGAGCGGGATTGTAACGGACGAACAAAACCAGCCGCTGGCAGGGGCCAACGTTGTCGGGGCCGGAGAAAGCAACGGGGCGGTCACCGATGCAAGGGGGCGTTTCACGCTTTCCCTGGGTCAGGCAACGGCCACCTTGAAAGTATCCTATATAGGATATGCCCCCCAGGAAGTTTCCCTTGCGGGAAAAAATTACATCAGGATCGTGCTACAGCCCGGAGCCGTTGGTCTCAACGAAGTCGTGGCCGTAGGTTACGGTACCCAGAAAAAGGTGAACCTCACGGGGTCCGTGTCCTCGGTTTCCGGGGTGGACCTGGTCAAACGACCTGTCATGCGCGCCTCGGCCGCGCTGGAAGGGATGATGCCCGACGTCGCTGTTACCCAGAGCTCCGGCCAGCCGGGTGCGGACGGCGGATCCATCCGGGTGAGGGGTGTCGGCACCCTGGGTAATTCAGACCCGCTGGTGCTGATAGACGGCATACAGGGTACGCTGGACGGGGTAGAGTCTAACGACATCGAGAGCATGTCCGTCCTGAAGGATGCCTCCTCCTCCGCCATCTACGGGTCCCGTGCCGCAAACGGGGTGATCCTGGTAACTACAAAACGGGGGGAGGAAGGGAAGCTGAAAGTGAATTACAACGCTTATGCGGGATGGCAGCGGTTCACGGATCTGCAGGATTTTACCGACGGATATACTTATATGACGGCGCTGAACCAGGCTTTTCGTAACGAAGGCAGGGATCCGTTGTATACGGACGAATACCTTGCGGCTTATCAGAAAAACAAGGCAACGGATCCGGACCATTATCCTGATGTGGACTGGCAAAAGGCAGTGTATACGGGATCGGGATTTCTGCAGCATCATTACCTGAGCGTATCCGGCGGCAGCAAAACCGTCCGGGTGATGGGCTCGGTCGCCTATCAGGATCAGAAAGGCGAGATCCCCAACTATGAATCGCAGCGCTATTCCTTCCGGCTGAATACCACTGCAGACATCACCGATAATTTTCAGGTACGCCTTGATCTCTCCGGCCGGCATTCCCCCACGCTCTCTCCGGCCGGGGGCCTGGGCACCTACGGCGTGCTCTCGGAAGTGATCCGGCAACCGCCGATATACCCCGCGCTCCTCTCGGACGGACGCTACGGGATAGGCCTGTCCGGCACCAATCCCCTGGCCCGGGTGCAGGACGGCGGGCAGGTGAATACGGTTTATGAAAGTTTTACCGGGACGATACAGGCCGATTACCAGCCGTTTAAAGGCGCGGAGGTCACGTTGAATTTCACCCCTACATACGGCGATACCTGGACCAAGGACTTTTTCAAATCCGTCTCCACCTATGAACCGGGATCTGAGTCCCCGGCCTTTACCTTCCCGGTCAAGAGCACGCTGAACGAAAACGATTCCAGGAGCCTGCAGACGACCACGCAGCTGCTGCTCAAGTATAATACGAATTTTGACCGGCACGACTTTCATTTCCTCGCGGGATATGAGCAGATCGGTTACCATACCGACGGCTTCGGCGCCTTTCGCGATAATTTCCCGCTGCCCGATTACCAGGAGCTGAATGCGGGCTCCATCGAGAACTGGCAGAATTCGGGGACGGCGGCCGAATGGGCCCTGCGCTCCTGGTTCGGACGGCTGAACTACGACTTCGGCAGCAAGTACCTGCTGGAAGCCAATCTGCGCGTAGACGGCTCCTCCCGTTTTGCATCGGGCAACCAGTACAGCGCCTTTCCTTCTTTCTCGGCAGGATGGCGTATTTCAGAAGAGCCTTTCCTGAAAGATGTGGGTTGGCTTTCCGAGCTGAAGCTGCGGGGATCCTGGGGTAAGCTGGGCAACCAGGAGATCGGCAACTATCCTTTTGCTTCGGTCATCAACCTGGGGGTCAACTATATTTTCGGCGGAGCCCCGGCCAACGGTGCAGCACAGCAAGCCATGTCCAACCGGGATATTTCCTGGGAAGAAACCACTACCTCAGATGTTGGCGTGGACATCGGATTGCTGGATAACAAGCTCAATATCGTCTACGATTATTATGTCCGCAATACCACGGGTATTCTGCTCCAGCTGCCCATACCCGCTATTGTGGGCCTGAGCGTACCTTACCAGAATGCCGGCGGTGTGAAGAACACCGGATGGGGACTGGCCGTGGATTACCGCAACCACGACGGCGCCTTTAAATACCGTATCGGCTTCAACCTCTCCGATGTGAAGAACGAAGTGGTGGATCTTCAGGGAACGGGACCCTATATCAGCGACTATACCGTTATCAAAGAAGGCTACCCCATCAATTCCATCTTCGGCTACAAAGCGATCGGCATCTTCCAGACCCAGGAGCAGGTAGACAAGGCGCCTGTCCAGTTTGGCAACTACGCGCCCGGGGATATCATATATGCCGATCTCAACGGGGATGGCGTCATTGATGCGGACGACCGGACAGTGATCGGCGATCAGCTCCCCCGGTTTACTTTCGGACTGAACTTTTCTGCACAGTACAAAGATTTTGACCTGAGCGTGGCTATACAAGGTGTGGGAAAGAAGGACGTCTTCCTTTACAAGGATGCGGTCTGGGCGTTTTTTAATGCCGGCAAGATACAGACCTGGCAGCTGGATTACTGGACGCCTGAAAATCCGGACGCCAAATATCCGAGGCTTATTGCGGAAACCACCCATAACAATTTTCAGAACTCCAGTTTCTGGAACTTTAATTCCGCCTATGCCCGGCTGAAGAATGTGCAGATCGGCTATCAGCTTCCGGCCAGCATCACCTCACGCACCTTTATCGAAAAGCTGCGTGTGTATGTCACCGGGCAGAACCTGTTTACGCTGGATCATATGCCGAAGGGATGGGATCCTGAAAGACCCAGCGGAAACGCCAGCGTATATCCTATTACCAGTACTTATGTCTTCGGGATTGACCTGACCTTCTAAACTTTAAACCTTTGTCTGATGAAACTGAGCCTGCTATATTTTTCACCGGCCGGATACCGGCATAGCGGCTCTCTTCAAGCAGACAAATTAAATACTAAGCGATGAAACAGCATCTGATATTGCTCATATTGCTGGTTGCCGCCACTTCCTGCCAAAAGGGCTTTCTGGACAAGCTGCCGCTGGACAGCCCTTCCGACGCGACGTTCTTCTCAAGCAAGGACGAGCTGAACCTGGCTATCAACGGTGCCTATACCGGGCTGTGGTGGGAGAGCGGAAGCGTGCCTTATACGTTGTACCTGGAAGCCACCACGGATATTGCCTGGTCGCGCGGGGATTATGCCAACGTTCAGACCGTACAGGCCGGCCAGTTTACCCCGGATGCCGCCATCTTTGGCAACACCTGGAGCTGGATGTACAGCAGCATTTCCAAATGCAACAATATCCTGCAGAACATGGATCGGGCCAAGGATGTGGTGCCGGCCGATTTTTATGCCGGCATACAGGCTCAGGCCACATTCCTTCGCAGCTATTTCTATTTCTGGCTGGTTGAGCTGTACGGCGACGTACCCTATGTGACCACCATGCTTTCCCTCGACAGCGCCGATCTCGCCCAGACACCGAAAAAGGAGATCGTGGCTCACCTCTATGAGGATCTTGACGCCGCTGCTGCCGTGCTGCCGCTGAGCTGGAGCGGCAGTGATGAGGGCAGAGCTACCAAGGGGGCTGCGCTGGCGCTGAAGGCGCGTCTGGCCCTCGATGAAGGCGATTATGAAGTAGCGGCCGCCGCCGCAAAAGCGGTCATGGACCTGGGTGTTTATTCCATCCATCCGGATTACAACGAGTTGTTCCATTACGAAGGAAAGGGAAGTAGTGAGATCATTCTCGTCCTCCCGTACCTCACCGGGGTGAAGACGAACATCATCCCCCAGATCGAAGGCCCCCGCAACGGATCGAGCTACAGCATCCTGGTGCCCACCCAGACCATGGTGGACCAGTATGCCTGTATAGATGGAAAGCCTATAGACGAGTCGCCGTATTATGACCCTGAGCACCCGTTTGAGCATCGGGACCCGCGGCTGGATCAATCCATTATCCGGCCCGGCGTATGGTTCAACAATTATCTTTTCCAGACGCATCCGGACAGCACCCAGACCCTTCAGGCTGTGGGAACCGATACTGTACGGGCGGGGAATCTGGAGGTGACGAATGCTTATGCCACCTTTACCGGATACCTGTGGCGCAAATGGCTGAATGAATCGGATTTTCCGACGAAAGTGACCTCCTCGGAACAGAACGTTATCCTGATCCGCTATGCGGAGGTGCTGCTGACCTATGCTGAGGCCAAGATCGAGCTGGGGCAGATCGACCAGAGCGTGGCCGATGCCATCAACGAAGTGCGGGGCAGGCCCGGAGTGGAGATGCCGCCCGTGGATGCAGGCATGACCCAGGCGGAGCTCAGGAAAACAGTACGGTATGAGCGCACGGTGGAGCTGGCCGACGAAGGGTTCCGGCTTATGGATATCCGCAGATGGAAATATGCCGAGCATGTGATGCCCGGTAAGGTGTATGGCAGAAGGACCAAGGCGCACTGGTATGATGCGGTAAAACCGCAGATTGATGAATATGGCCACCCGGTTTATCCCGATGCTGATCAGCTCTTTAAAACGATCAGCGTGAACACCTTTGATCCCAAGAAGCACTATCTGTGGCCGATACCGCAGAAAGAGATCGATGTGAATCGCAACCTGAAGCAGAACCCGGGATATTAAGATAAAAGGCGAAAGGAGAAAGGTAAAAGGCGAAAGGCATTGAATAGGATTTGATGATTTGATAATGAAATAATCATCTAAAAGTTTAACATCTAAGGCTACGTTCCTGGCAGATCAACTTTAGATCATGAAACTTCAAACCGGAAATCTCAAATCAGGAACCTCAAACCGGAAAGGCGCAGCATTGGCAACGGGATCGAATTATTTTTAAATGGCGTTGCCGAACTTCGTTTCATTGAGACCGCTAAAAATCTTTGTGGACGACGTAAACCGCAGCTTATAAAATAACGTACAGATGGAAAGAAAAGAATTCATTCGAGATCTGGGCAAGGGAATAGTCGCCTATTCCGTACTGCCGCTTGGCGCAAACTTGTCTAACCTCCCAAAGCCAAAGGAGAAAGCGAAAAAAGTCGTTGAAGCGGATGGGATTTACCGTCCGGAAGGCTACCATCTCATCTGGGAGGACAATTTTGACGGAAAGTCCCTGGATGAATCCGAATGGTTTTACCGGATGGATCTGAAGATGAACAGCGCGCAAAGAGCAGAGAACGTCTCTGTAAAGAACGGTAACCTGGTATTGGCCATGAAGAAAGAAGATTTTCTGGGCATGCCGTATACCGGAGCCGGTATTGTCTCCAAAAGGAGATGGCAGCACGGATACTTTGAGGTGAAGGCTAAGCTGACCCATGCCGAAGGCTGGCATCATTCTTTCTGGACCCAGCAGGGTACCGGATTCCTGACGTATGCCTTTGACCGCTTCATGGAAATTGATGTGTTTGAAATGGAATCTACCCGGTCGTCTAATCATAACCTGTGGATCCATCGCGACGGCTGGTCCTCCAAGAAAAAGAACTGGTCGTCTGTTCATGAACAGGATCTGGGCCTCGATGCCTCCGATGGCTATCATATCTATGGATATGAATATACCAGCGAAGGGTTGAAATTTTATGTGGACGGAAAGAACGTGCATACCATCAATGCTACAGAAGACGACTACAAGCACTATTCCATGAATCTGTGGCTGACGGTAATCGCTACCCAGGCGGAGGTGACGGCGGATCTTCCGGCATATGACTATTTTGATTATATCCGCTGCTATTCAAAAGACCCCGATGCCTCGCTGCCCCCCAAAGTGGAGCCGGTTCCGGAAACCGGTACCACGGTATATGTTGATAACTACGACCCCTGGGGTTTTAATATGGGCACCTACTGGGAAATCTCTACTGACGGCGATGCCTACCGCGGCAAGAATTACTACAAGTGGAAGCCCGGGAAAACCTATAATCCCTTTAGGGACTGGGCGCTGTTCAGACCGCTCATTGCTGAGGACGGCAACTATGATATTTATTTAAGATGGCCGGCCGGGGAAGATCGTTCTGAAAAAGTGCCGCTTGAGATATGGTACGACGGCGGTGCAAAGAAGGACACTACGAAATCGATCAACCAGCGCGAACATGACGGGGAATGGGTAAAGATCGGACGCTATTCTTTTAAAAAAGGCTGGAATAACATGATAAAGTTGATCGCTATGGGGCCGGGATACACGGTCGCGGATGCGGCCAAGTTTGTAAAAGCATAATATAATCCGATAAAAACGTTATGATGATAAGATCTCTACGACAGCCTGGACCAGGTATTGCATTGCTGTGCTTGCTCTTGTCCGTATTATGGCCGCATTCGCTTTTTGCAGCAAATACAGCCGCATCTGTGAAGATGCCGGCCGGTGCAGCTCTGGGTGAATACGGATATGCCGGAATCACCGGCCTGCCGGATAAAAAAGTGAATGGTATCGTTACGGACAGCAGCGGGGCTCCGCTGCCGGGTGTGACGGTATATGTGAAAGACAACAAATCCGTCGGCACCACTACCGACCTGAATGGCCGGTATATTATTGAAGTGCCGGAGCAGGCTACCCTGGTCTTCAGCATGGTGGGGTTCGATATCCAGGAAATTCCGGCTGCCGGCCGTAGTGAAATCAATATAAAGTTGCTCCCGGCTTCCAACCAGCTGGGCGAAACGGTGGTCGTCGCCTTCGGTACGCAGAAGAAGCAGGAAGTAGTAGGTTCGGTTACCACCATCAATCCCGGAGAGCTAAAGGTGCCGTCGAGCAACCTCACCACTGCGCTGGCAGGAAGACTCGCCGGCATGATCGCCTACCAGCGGAGCGGTGAGCCGGGGCTGGATAACGCCAACTTCTTTATCCGGGGTGTGACCACCTTTGGTTATAAAAAAGACCCGCTGATCCTGGTGGATGGTATCGAGCTCACTGCGACCGATCTGGCCCGCATGCAGGTAGATGATATCGCCAGCTTTTCGATCCTGAAAGATGCCACGGCTACCGCGCTGTACGGCGCCCGCGGCGCCAACGGCATCATCCTGATCACGACCAAGGAGGGGGCAGAGGGCAAGGCCAAAATTTCCATACGCCTGGAAAACTCTATGTCTGCGCCCACCCGAAATGTGGAGCTCGCCGATCCTATCACTTACATGAAGCTGAATAATGAGGCGGTGCTCACCCGTAATCCGCTGGGGTCACGGCCTTATTCTCCTTCAAAGATTGATAATACCATCGCGGGTACGGATCCCTATGCTTTTCCGGCTACTGACTGGAGAGATGTATTGTTCAAGGACTACACGATGAACCAGCGGGCCAATATGAACGTCAGCGGAGGCGGAAAGGTAGCCCGGTATTATCTCGCAGCTACCTTTAACCAGGACAACGGGATCCTCAAGGTAGACCATCGGAACAACTTTAATAATAACATCAACTTAAAAACCTACGAGCTGCGCTCGAATGTGAATATCAATATCACGAAGACCACCGAGGTAGGCGTAAAGCTGTACGGAACTTTTGACGATTATACCGGCCCGGTAAACGGGGGAACGCAGTATTACCGCGAAGCGGTCCGCAGCGATCCGGTGAGCTTCCCGCCTTATTTTCCGGTAGATGAAGCTCACAGCTATGTGCATCATATCCTTTTTGGCAATACTTCGGATATTCTGCTCAACCCTTACGCCGAAATGGTCAGCGGATATAAGGAGTATAACCAGTCTCTCATGCTGGCCCAGTTCAATCTGAAGCAGGACCTGTCTTTTATTACGGAGGGGCTGAACCTGCAGGGCCTGTTCAATACCAC
Organism: Compostibacter hankyongensis; assembly: GCF_039541075.1. Classification (NCBI taxonomy): domain Bacteria; kingdom Pseudomonadati; phylum Bacteroidota; class Chitinophagia; order Chitinophagales; family Chitinophagaceae; genus Compostibacter; species Compostibacter hankyongensis. The sequence continues at coordinate 861,859 of NZ_BAABFN010000001.1, forward strand.
CCGGTATGCCTATTTTGATGTCAACCGCTCCTACAAACCCTACTGGTATCAGGTAGGATTTTATGACAAGGTCAACAAGGCCTATACCCTGAGCTCTATCAATGAAGATGAGGGTACGGAATACCTGGGCTATGACGAAGGACCCAAGAAGGTCAATACCACTACTTATATTCAGCTGACGGCCAATTATAACCGGACTTTTCATGACAAGCACAATCTCAGTGGTCTGCTGGTATTCCTGATGCAAAACAAGCTTTCCGGAAACGCTGGTACGTTGCAAACTTCGCTGGCGCACCGCAATATCGGGGTGTCAGGCCGGTATACCTATGCCTATGACAACCGGTATTTTGCCGAGTTTGATTTTGGCTATAACGGTTCGGAACGTTTCTACAAGACGCACCGTTTCGGATTTTTCCCCTCTGCCGGAATCGGCTGGCAGGTCTCCGGGGAAAAGTTCTGGAAGCCGCTTAGTCATACCATTACCAATCTGAAGCTGCGTGCTACCTATGGCCTCATCGGCAACGATGCCATCGGCAGCGATGACGACCGCTTCTTTTACCTTTCTGAGGTGAATCTGGATGATCCTGCAAAAGCCGCCATCTTCGGACTCGATAATACCTATGCCAGGAATGGGGTAACGGTTAACCGGTACAGTAATCCTTACATTACCTGGGAAAAGGCCTATAAGACCAATGTGGGCATGGACCTGGGTCTGTTCAATACCGTCAACATTATAGCGGATATCTGGAAAGAGCATCGTACCCATATATTGATGACCCGATCTTATATTCCGACACTGGTTGGCTTGAGCGGTGGTTCCGTTCCTCAAGCGAACGTTGGTGAAGCAGAAGGAAAGGGTATAGACCTTTCAATAGATTATTCACAATTTTTCGGTCAGGATATCTGGGTGCAGGCCCGGGCCAACTTTACGTATGCCGCCAGTAAGTTTTTGGTATATGAAGAGCCCACCTATGAAAATGCGCCCTGGAAATCGCATGTGGGTCATTCGCTCTCCCAACAGTGGGGGTATATTGCCGAACGGTTGTTTGTAGACGACAACGAGGTGTCGGGCTCTCCCACCCAGAACTTCGGGGTGCAGGTTATGGGAGGCGATATCAAGTATCGCGACATCAACGGGGACGGACAGATCACTACGCTGGACCAGGTACCCATTGGTTATCCCACCGATCCCGAGATCGTGTATGGATTCGGCGTGTCGGCAGGGTATAAAAACTTTGATCTCTCCTTTTTCTTCCAGGGCCTGGCAAGAGAGTCTTTCTGGATTGATCCTAAGGCGACAGCGCCTTTCGTCAATTACCTCTATGATAATGAGAAACAGAATAATCCGTCATTGACCGGTCAGCCGAAGAACCAGCTTTTAAAAGCTTATGCCGACGATCACTGGTCGGAAGACAATCAGAACCTGTATGCGCTCTGGCCGAGACTCAGTACTTCTGAGAATCCGAACAATAGCCAAAAAAGTACCTGGTTCATGAACAATGGGGCTTTTCTCCGGCTGAAGAATGTAGAGTTGGGTTATACCCTTCCGCAGCGGCTTACCAAAAGAATGTTCCTGGAAAAGGTCAGATTTTATCTCAGCGGAACCAATCTCCTGAGCTTTAGTCAGTTCAAGATATGGGATGTGGAAATGGCCGGGAACGGCCTGGATTATCCGGTGCAGCGCGTATTTAACGCAGGGGTTCAGATTTCATTCTAAAAAGGATATTATCATGAAAAAAATAAAGAGAATAATAATCGCCTTCGTGGCGGCGTGTATGACGATAATGTCTTCCTGTAATTATCTGGATATCGTCCCGGATAACATTGCCACCATTGATTATGCTTTCCGGCTGCGCAGCCAGGCCGAGAAATACCTGTTTACTTGTTATTCCTACCTTCCGGAATTTGCGAGCTGGTCATCCAACCCGGCTTTGCTCAGCGGAGATGAGATATGGTTTTTCTATCCTTATGATGTAGCCTATTATGGGAAGCCTCCTTCTAACTGGGAGGTGGCCCGGGGAAACCAAGGCATTATAAATCCTTACCTCAATTACTGGGATGGCGGTAGCGGTGGCAAATCGATGTTTCAGGCTATCCGGGACTGCAATACCTTCCTGGAGAATATAGAGATCGTTCCCGATATGGATGATACAGAGAAGAGACGCTGGACGGCAGAAGTAAAATTTCTGAAAGCGTATTATCATTGGTATCTGCTACGTATGTATGGTCCGATACCAGTCATGAAAGAAAACATACCGATTTCTGCGGGGGTCGAAGAGGTAAAACGCTATCGTGAGCCGATAGATTCCTGCTTTGACTACATTGTTAAGCTCATCGATACCGCGGCCGCCGGCCTGCCGGATGTTATCCAGGATCCGGTATCCGAGATGGGGCGGGTCACTCGGCCTATAGCGCTGTCCATAAAAGCCCGTATACTGATGACGGCTGCCAGCCCCCTTTTTAACGGGAATCCGGACTATGCGGATTTTACCGATAATCGCGGAATACATCTATTTAACACTGCTGCTGATCCCCAAAAATGGCAGCTCGCAGCTGATGCCTGTAAAGAGGCAATAGATGCCTGTGCAGCCGTCGGGCATCAGCTGTATCATTTTAACCCGCTGGTCAATACCTATAACCTGGGTCCTGAGATGAAAATACAGATGGATATCCGGAATGCCATCTGTGAAAAATGGAACTCCGAAGTCATCTGGGGCGCTACCAACAGCCTGTCCAGCGCAATTCAGAAGTATGCCCAGCCTATTATTGATCCTTCGATAAGTACCGAAAATGGCGCTGTACGACCTTTGGGGGAATACGCACCGACGCTGAAGGTTGCCGAACAATTCTATACAAAAAACGGCCTTCCTATTCAGGAGGACAAAACTTGGGATTATGAGAACCGATACAACCTGGATACCGCTACCGCGGCTGACCGGTTTTATATACAGCCCAATTATGTGACTGCGGCCCTCAACTTCAATCGTGAACCGCGCTTTTATGCTGATCTGGGATTTGACGGCGGCATCTGGTACGGACAAGGCAAGTTCGACGATGAAAATACCTTTCATGTGGAAGGCCGCCTCGGGGGATATTCGGGTAACCGGCGGGGAAGCGAATATTCCATTACGGGCTATTATGCCAAGAAGCTGGTCAATTTTCTGAATGTGCTCCAGACTACAGGTGCCTATCAGATACAGTCCTACCCCTGGCCCATTATCCGGCTTGCGGACCTGTATCTCTATTATGCCGAAGCGCTCAACGAAGTGAACGGACCTACCGCCGAAACGTTGAAGTGGATCGATCTGGTGCGGGAAAGGGCGGGTATACCCACGGTAGAGGATGCCTGGACCAACTATGCCAAAAATCCTGGTGCATACCAGTCCAAGGATGGATTCAGAAAAATCATCCACCAGGAACGGCTGATTGAAATGGCGTTTGAAGGAAATCGTTACTGGGATCTGCGGAGGTGGAAGGAAGCCGAACGGGTGATGAGCCAGCCCGTCAAGGGGTGGAACGTATCTCAGCAGGACCCGCTTTATTATTACCAGGTCACTTCTCTGTTTAACCAGACCTTCAAAAAGCGAGATTACTTCTGGCCGATCGAGGAAAAGAGCACTATTGTAAATACCAACCTTGTTCAGAATCCCGGATGGTAATCTTCGGGAGTACAAAAAACATACGCATGAATATACTTAAACATAAAAATATCGTTTGCCGGTGTCGGGTGGCCGTTGTAATGGTTGGCTTGGCCCTGGTCTTGTTGCCGGCCTGTAAGCAGGATAGCCCCAGAGGATTTCTGGAGCACGACAATACGGTACCGGGCGCGGTCAGTAACGTCAGTATAGTGCCGCTCAGCGGAGCCGCAAAGATCAGCTACGATCTGCCGGAAGACCTGGATCTACTGTATGTGGAGGCTAATTATGAGATCCGCCCGGGAGTAAAGGAGCAGGTAAAGGCTTCCTTTTTTGATCACTCCCTGACGGTCCAGGGATTCGGGGATACCATTGAATATCCCGTAGCGCTTTATGCCGTAGACCGGAGCGGAAACAAGTCACAACCGGTGACGGTTAATGTAAAGCCGCTTCTTTCCGCAGTACAACAGACTTCTGACTCCTTGTCGTTTTCGGAGGACTTTGGCGGTATATACGCGACTTTCCAGAATAAATCCATGTCCAATATTGTCATTACCCTGTCCATAAAAGACAGCCTGGGTGATTGGATGGATTATGATAAATATTATACAAGCCTGTCCGGTGGCAGCTTCTCTATGCGTGGATTGCCGCCCGTTCCGACCACGTTCGGCATGTTTGTCCAGGACCGGTGGGACAATTATTCAGATACGCTTATCAAACAGCTTACCCCCCTTTTTGAAAAGGAGCTTGAAAAATCCAAGTTCAAGAATCTTATGTTGCCGGGAGATGCTGAAAATATATGGGACTGGGCCAAGCTCTGGGACAACAAGATGGGACCGACAGACCGGAGCGGCTGGCGCTCGGATGCAAAAGACGGTCTTCCTGTGTCCTTTACCATGGACCTTGGCGTTACTGCCCGTCTGAGCCGTTTCCGGATATGGCAAGTGCATGACGGCAGGGAATACACCTCAAGTAATTTTAAACAGTTTGAAATATGGGGAAGCGCTACTCCGCCCAGCGGAGACGGGAGTTGGGACGGATGGACCCTGCTTAAGGAATGCGAGGTGAAGAAGCCTTCCGGTCCCGGTCCGGATCTCACAGACGATGATATCGCCACAGCAGCGGCCGGAGATGAATTTGTGCTGCCCCTGGATGTTCCGGCAGCAAGGTACATACGGTTTAAGGTCATTTCCACCTTTGCATCGCCTCCCAATTCCGAGAATGCGGGGGCCTGGGTGACCGAGGTTTCTTTCTGGGGACAGGACCAACCTTAATCTGCGATTTTTAAAGCACAATAACCATTAGCTTACAAAAAAGATGATAATGACAACTTCAATATATCGCAGATTATTTCCGCTCCTCGCTGCGCTAATCTGCGGGCTATCCGCTTGCAGCAAAATGGACGCTACCTATGAAGGATTTCTCAAGGGCGGTGAGCATATTTACCGGGAATTGCCAGACTCTATACAGGTATTCCCGGGGCATAACCGTATAAAGATATCCTGGCAGCTATTGGCGAATCCGGCTATTGTAAAAGGGAAGATATTCTGGAACAATGGTAAGGATTCCGTCGAGGTACCGGTAAGTCAGGCTTCCGGAAAGATGAAACTTAGCGCGGTTATCAACAGTCTGGATGAAGGCTCTTATACCTTTGAGATCTATACTTATGATAAAGCCGGAAATGCCTCCATACCTGTAGACACTACGGGAAATGTTTATGGCGACGCCTATATCAGCTCGCTTGCCAACCGCTTGATACAGAACGCCTCTATTGTGGGGGATAAGGTGAAGATACTCTGGTATAAAGCACCGGAGGGAAGGGTGCTGGGCACGGAACTGTCTTTCACAGACCAGGACGGGGATACCCACCTCATGGAAGTGCCGACAGATAGCGATACTACCACGTTCAATATTCATCCGCAAGGAGATTCGTTGAAGTACCGGACCCTTTATATTCCAGATTCCCTTGCAATAGATACATTTTATACTGCTTATCAATCATTGAAGCTGGAGCCGCCAATTCCATTGGAGCTGAACAAGAGCGGGTTCAGCGAATTCCCGCTTCCTACCGACGCTGCTTTGTACAGCGCCACAACTGTAATGCCCAATCTTTGGGATAATGATCCGGCTACTTTTTATGAAACCAAAAAAGGTTCGGGTAGCCCCCACTGGTTCACCTTTGATATGGGGGTAACCGCTTCGCTGGACCACTATACTTTATGGCAGCGGGGAAATCCGACAAGCTTGTTTTATGCCAATTCGAGCCCGAGAAAATGGGAGATATGGGGCAGTAACGATCCTAACCCCGATGGGAGCTGGGATGATTCCTGGACGCTGCTGGGTAGCTTTGAATCTGTGAAGCCATCCGGCCAGCCTTTGAATACAAATACCGATGAGGATATTGCGCAGGCCCAGGCGGGAGATGCATTTGCTTTTCCTGCTCCTACGAAGCCTGTGCGATATCTACGTATCAAGATATTGCAAACATGGGATCCCGGCGGTTCCGATCATGCATTCATTTCAGACATTACGCTTTACGGAACAGCAGAATAGACCGAAAAGAGGAATGATGGACCATAAAAACAGAAATATAAAAAGTGTTATACTGCTAACCTGCACGCTAAGTCTGGTGTTGACGATCTCCGGTATGGCAGTATCGGCGGTTGCAGAACAAGCGAATAATACAATAGTCTTGTCGAAGGATGTTCAACATAATAGGACGGATAGCGTTAAGCCCATAGACTGGTCCCGTTTTAAGAAGGATACCACGCAGGACGGCGCGTCGCTGCGGTTGAAGCATATTCTTCTGAATGCCATCCGGTACAACTTCACCGTATGGTATGCGGAGAAGTTTGCCTCGCAGACCGGCGAGTACCTCGATCTGGGAGGGATCAGGCCTCCGGTATGCGCCGCATTGGCTTTGGCCACGGCGGTCCGGTTCGGGATATATGACGCTTCGGTAGCGGGTCTAACCGAAAAGGAAGCGGTAAAAAGGGCCGTCAGGATCATCGCATCAGCAGCATATTCCCATAAAGCAAACACTCCCAAAGGGTGGGGGAACGACTGGCAGACAGCCATGTGGGCCAATCTGGCCGGCACTGCCGCCTGGCTGCTGTGGGATGAGCTTTCTGCCACCGATCGGGAATTAGTCCGGAAAATGGTGGAATATGAAGCCGATCGTTTTCTGACCTATGAAGTGCCCTATTGCGTGGACGACTCCGGTAATATAAAATATCGTGGAGATACCAAAGCGGAAGAGAATGCCTGGAATTCAGGCGTCCTGCAGCTGGCCACCGCCATGATGCCGGATCATGTAAACCGGAATGTCTGGATGGACAAGAACATCGAGCTCATGATCTCGGCCTATGCCAGGCCCGATGATCTTGCCAGTACGAAAATGCTGCACGGCCGGCAGGTGAAAGACTGGCTTAAAGGATCCAATGCGTATGATGAAGGTACGGTGGTCAATCATTCCATCATCCATCCGGATTATATGACTTCCATAGGGCAGGTAGTGAACGCCCCCTTTCCGTACACCCTTGCCGGGATGACTACCCCTGCAGCGGCGCTTTTCAATGCGGACTATGTGTATAAGTCACTGGTTGACCTGAACTTCAAAAGCCCTCCTTACCGCGCCCCGGGAGGGACCATATATCAGGATGGTTCCCCGGATATCTATTATCCCCAGGGGAATGACTGGGGTACCCACAGGAGGATGAATTTTGCCATGATAGATGTATATGCGGATGTGCTGGGATTTGACAATCTCGTTACGCAAAAAGGGGCTTACTGGGAACGCTATCATGACCAGATGGTCCTGGATATGCAAAGCCGGCATGCTGACGGCAGAACGTATTCAGCGCGTTCGGAAGATACCAATGCCGGAAGGGAGCAATGGGTAGCCCTGCTGGCAGCAAGGGCCTATGAGGCGATGTGGCTGAAACATCAGCATAAAATGACATTCTCCAATGAACCTTATACCTGTTTGTGGCCCGCTGGATGGAAGGGGGAATCCATAGGCGGCGCGGCTGGCTCCTGCCGTTATTCGGGTAATCGTTTTAAAATCGAAGGAGCCGGAAGTATCAAAGGCGCCGCTGATAAGGTGAAATATATTTACCGTCAGATACGCGGAGATGCGACGATCAGCGTGAGGATTGACTCGATGGAAGGGGCGGATGAAAAAGCCATTGCCGGTATTATGTTCAGAGCGGACCTCGATGACGATGCACAGGAAATATGCATCGGCTATACCGCTGCGGGCCGGATCAGCATAAGCTATCGTAGTAAAAAAGGAGAAGATACGCACAGGGAGGAGATACCGATAGCGGCCGGCCATCATTTGCCGGTCCGGCTTAAGCTCGAGAGGCGCGGAGGTGAGATAAAGGGATATTATGCTCCGGACGGTGTGCAATGGAAGCTTGTCGCCACCCGGGTTATTACAGCAGATCCGGTTGATGAGGGAAACAGCATGGGGCTGATGACCGTACCTGATCAGGCAAATACTTCCCAGGACAGGAGAACGATCAGATATACGGATCCTTATGAACCATCCCGGATATCCGGAGCAGTGTTCAGCTTTGTGCATATCAATGATTAGAAAGGTTATCCGGAAATATCGCCGGCCCTTGCCCTTGGAAAAAAATAAATGCTATTCTAAATCACATAATGTCTTGCTTATGAAATGCCGCATGATGAATTTTATTGGGATCTTTGTTTTATCTCTGACCAGCCTTTTATGTATTGCCCCGCATGCATACGGCAGGCATCCCGCTGAGGACTCTCTCGTCCTGATCCGGAAGGAAAATTATACCATCCGGGTGGTCAAAAAGGGATTCCGGTATGCCCTGCTCAAACCCGATGGTACTGTGCTGCTGCAGGCCCACGACCAGTCGGGTCTGACCCTGCTTCATTCGCAGGTCTTGGATACCCGTCTGCTCAGCCAGGACGACCGCCAGGCCTCTTTTATGGTGACCAATGATATCGGTGTACAGGCGCGCGTGCAGTTTACCTTGTTTGATCATTATTTCAAACTGTCGGTGCATTATACCGGAGACGTTCCTGTCACCGGCAGCATCGTAGCCAGGACGCAGGGTCTTTCCCCGGCTTACGGGCTGGCCGACCATGCCGGTTTCCGTACGCCCTACAGCACGGAAATAACCGGATATAAGAGCCGTTATTTCGGGGCGGGATCGGATCATGGGGAAAGGCTGGTCAGCAATTTTGTGATCTTTCCCCGGCAGGGGGTTGCCTGCATCAACCTGGAGCCGCACAAAAAGATCATCAGCGTGAGCCCGAAGGAACTGGCCCAGGGAGATGTCTATGCCAGCGAGATGCCCGCGCTCTATTATTTTACCGGAAGCGTGAAGCAGATCTATGCGGATTATCTCAAAGTGAGAAACGAAGAAGGTTATAAGGTATATCTTCCCAAGTACGCCTGGTTTGGAGTGGGCTGGGAGGCCTTTGGCGCACTTGGTTGGAACACGAACCATGAAACGGTAACATCCGACGTGGACCGTTATCTCAAGGCGGGCTTTCCCCTGACCTGGATGGTAGTAGGCTCCGGCTTCTGGCCCAATGATCAGCCGTCCTATTTTGCTACCACGAGCTTCGGCTTCTGGGACAAGCAGCGCTATCCCGACCCGAAGTCATTTATCGCACATTTTCATCAGGAAGGATTGAAGTTTATCCTGGGCCTGAGGATCGCATTTATCCCGAACGGTCCCTTTACCGCGGAAGGGCTTGCAAAAGGATATTTTATAAAGAAGGAGGGCCAATCCCGTCTCTTTAGGGTGGGGTTCCCCAAAACGGAATGTTATTTCCTGGATGCGACAAATCCTGAAGCGGTGAAGTGGTATGTCCGCCTCTGCGACAAATGGAAGCAGTATGGTGTGGACGGATATAAGGAAGATCTCTACGGATACGAAATAGACGGCTTCCGGGACGATAAGCTGGACCCCGTGAACGAGCTGCTCATGGATGAAGGGGTTTATGTGATGGGTCGGAACGGCTATGTCGGTTCCCCAGCTGATATACACCGGTTCAATGATTTTAACTACAACCAGAATCAGGATCGCGGACCTGTCAACGGACTTGCTTTTGCCTACAGCGGCTTCCCCTATGTGTATCCGGATATCATCGGGGGGACCGGCCTGACCAATAAGCAGTTTGGGGGTATGCAGCAGGAGAAGCTGGGCAAATACCTCATGCGCGAGGCGCAGTATGCCGCCCTCAATCCTTCGCTGTCTTTCGGATATGGCCCCTGGAATCTGGACGATAAACAGGTGATGGAGGTATGTCTTGCGGCTGCCCAGCTGCACGACAGGCTGCTTCCCTATATCTACAGCGCGGCCATCGCTACCTATCATACCGGTTTTCCCTATACGATGACGCCGCTGCCGCTGGCTTACCCGGATGACAGCGCCACCTATTACCGGGAAAACGACCGCGTAAGAGGCTACGAATGGCTGATCGGCACCGCATTGCTAGCTACGCCGGTGTATGGAAACGACTATGCCACGGCTACCGGCCGCGACGTTTACCTGCCCGCAGGAAAATGGATGGACTACGACAGCGGTAAGCTTTTTGAAGGACCCAAGATGCTGAAGGATTATCCGTTGCCGGTGGGTAAGACGCCTCTTTTTGTCGGCGGCACGGGCATTGTGGTGGAAAAGGAAAACGGACGTCTGGTAGCACGGATCTATCCGGTAACAGACAGCAGCAGCCTGGATTTCTACGGCTCGGACAGCAAGCAGGCCAACCATATAGCAGTAGATCATCCGGACTGGAAGCGCGTACGGGTCATCGACAAGCAAACCGGGAAAAGAGTAAAAGTAGCGCTGAAGCGGTATGCCTGGGAATTTGTACTTGAGAACGGCCATGACTATACGGTGAAATAAACGGAATAACAAACATCATCTAAAAACGCATGCATATGGTTTCACGCAGAAAGTTTTTCGGAAATTTCGGACTGACCTTTGTCGGCGGCCTTTTGGGATGGCCGGTCCGGGCGGCAACAGCAGCGGCCGCAGCCGGTAGTACAACATCCGGTGGCATTCTGCCGGACGATAACACCCTGGAAGCGCACTACGATTTGGTAGTGGTCGGCGGGGGGATCTCCGGGGTCAGCGCCGCCATCAGCGCGGCGCGTAACGGGCTGAAGGTGGCCCTGGTCCATAACCGGGCCATGTTCGGCGGCAACTCCTCCTCCGAGGTGAAGCTGTTCCCGGAGAACAACAGTGGAACGCAGCCCTGGATCAAAGAAGGCGGTCTCAATGATGAGTTCCATACCGAAGAACGGGTCCGTAACCATGCGCCCTATATGGAGGGGACCATGAATGCGCATTGGGACCTGGTATTGTACGAGTGGGTGATCCGGGAAAAGAACATTACCCATTACCTGAATACCCATATGCACAAGGTATTCATGAAAGATAAGTCGCGTATTGCATCAGTATTTGCCATACAGCTGGGTACCGAAAAATCATTCACCCTTTCTGCGCCGCTTTTTGTGGATGCCACGGGCGACGGGGTGCTGGGCGGACTGGCCAAGGCGGATCACCGATGGGGAAGGGAAGCCAGAGCGGAGTATAACGAATCGCTGGCGCCCGCAAAAGCGGATGAAACGGTAATGGGGAACACCCTGTTTTTTCAGGCCAAGGACATGGGGACACCCGTACCGTTCAAGGCTCCGGATTGGGCGGTAAAATATACGGACGATGCCAGCTTTTCCGGAAGAGGGCATAGTTATTTCGAGGGCGGATACTGGTGGATCGAAGTGGGGATGCCCTACCATCCCATCAAAGACAATAACGAAACCCGGCATGAAGCGCTTCGCCAGCTGCTGGGGGTATGGGATCATATCAAGAACGGTCCGTGCAAAATGGTGGATCGTAAAAAAGCAGCAAATTACGGCCTCGAGTTCGTGGGTTTCTGGCCTTATAAACGGGCTTCCCGCAGGATCATCGGGGATTATGTGCTGACCCAGCGTGATGTGCAGGATCCCAAGTCCCTCCCGGATGCGGTAGCTTACGGCGCCTGGCATATCGACGTGCATGTGCCGGGCGGTATCCTGGCCGCCGATAAGGAATCTTATCCCCCGCCGGGGAAAGAAGCCAACTGGCAGGACCTGTGCACCATGGCCTACAGCATACCGATACGTTCGCTTTATTCCCGGAATGTGGAGAACCTGATGATGGCCGGCCGGCCCATCAGCTGCTCTTACCTGGCTTTCGCCTCTTCCCGCGTGCTCTCCACAGGTTCTATCTGCGGACAGGCAGTGGGCGTGGTGGCTGCACTGGCAAAGAGATACCATACCCTCCCGCGGGAAATAGCCCGCTCCCATGCATCCGAAACACAGCAGCTTATCCTGCGGCAGGACGGACATATACCGGGCGTGGAAAATACGGATGCGGCGGACCTGGCCAGAAAGGCAAAGGTGACGGCGGAGAGCCATGCCGCATTGAGCTTTCCCGAGCCCAACGGCGAGCGGGACCTTTCGCTGCCGCATGCCCAGCTGTTTCCCGTTTCTGCCGGACAGATAGAAAAGGTAGCGCTACTGCTGAGATCCACCCGCAATACACCCACCCGCATCCGGGTGGGACTCAGGCCGGCTCCCGACGTGGGGGATTTCCGCGCCGAAGAAGATTTGGGCACGGCGGAAGTCGTTGTGCCGGCGCATCACGACGGATGGGTGCAGGCGGATTTTGGCGTGCATGTGGAACCCGGGAAGCTCTATTACATCCATACAGACAAGCAGCCCGGTATCTTCTGGAAAGCATTCCGGGAAAAAGAAGGAGATCCCAACCGGCTGCCTCCGGCTACTACCGCGGCCTTCCTGCCGGAAAAAACAGGATTCGGAGATAAATCTTCCGCTTTCCGCGAGCTTTTCCCCGATGTGGAGCTGAAAGATATCCCCGGTGCCGGCAAAGCCGGCCACTGGAGGCCCCTCACCATGGGTTATGGCCTTTGTATGCGTCTCACGCCGGACAGCCATCCCTACGGCCCGGAAAACGTCGCCCGCGGTGCTAACCGGCCGGATAAATGGTCCAATATATGGGTCTCCGACCCCTCCCGGCGGCTGCCGGCCTCACTGCAGCTTAGCTGGCCCTCGCCGGTGGCATGCAACACGGTGCAGCTGACCTTTGACACGGATCAGAACAGAAGGGTGACCCTGCCGCTTTTCCGGTATCCGGATTGTGTAAAAGATTACAGCGTGGAGTACCACGACGGCAGCGGGTGGAAACAGCTCCTGAAAGAAGAAGGCAATTATATGCGCCGGCGGGTACATCGCTTCGATGAGATCAGGACCGACCGGCTGCGCATCAATATCCTGGCTACCAACGGCGGGCCAAGCGCCCGGGTGTATGAGGTCAGGGTATATAACGACAAGGAAGTATGACAGCCGGTAGGACGATAACGGGCTTCCTGCCGGTAAGCATCTTTGTTTTGCTGGTCCTGCTGACAGCCGGCACCCGTCTGTCGGCACAGGGCGGCCATGCCATGCCCGTGGGTGGTCCTTTTGTCAACCAGGCCGGATACAATCTGCATGAAGCCAAACGTTTTACGGCGCCGGGCGTGGCAGATGGAACGCCTTTCCTTATCTACTATGCGAAAGATACCCTTGACCCACAGCGAAAAGCGCTTTATACGGGCAGGGTGAAGGACTATGCCGGCGAGTTTTCAGCCTTTGATCCGCAGGCAGCAGACCGGCAATATGTGATCGAAGTGGAAGGATGTGGTCGTTCGGTGCCTTTCTGGATCGCGGATCACCTGATGGAAAAGCTGTCTTCCCGTCTTGCCTATCAGTTCTTTATTGATGTCAGGGGATCGATGGACGATCGCCTGAGCCCGGCCAACGCCACCGGTGGCGGTCCTTCCCGGGACGGGGGCGGGCAGACCCTGGAAGCCGTGTTCGAAGGGTTGCTTTATGCTTCCAACCCGGCGCTGTATGACCGCTGGACCCATGAATTGTATCATCCGTTTGGTAACCGGGATATCCTTGTCGCCGATTTTCCGACGGATACCCTGAATAACTACCTTACCTATACGGTTACCAACGACAGTACGGTGACGGACCCCGCCCGGGTGCCTGATCTGATCAAGCTAATGCTCTGGCATGCCGCCTTCTGCTATCATAACCTGTCCTATCATGGAACTGCCGGCGGCGGCTTTTCCTCCTGGCTCAGCTATAATCAGGTAAGGATGTTCGGGTACAAGGGAGATACGCTGCAAAGCTTCGATTATCAGAACATGCTGGACCAGCTTGCGGCTGTCTGTGCATTCTACCACGCTTTTCTGAAGCCTTACCTCGATAAGGAAACGTATGAAAAATACCGGCAGGCCTGTCTCGATCACTGGGAGGCTTACGACCGTCAGCAGGAAGTAAGATACTGGGTAAAAAGCTTCAAATGGATCGATAAAGGATACCGTGAATTTAACGAGCAGGGAAACGCCTACGGGCAAGGTCTGCTGCGCAATATGCTGATGTATTGCTGCGAGCTGCACGAACCGGACGGCCATCCCGAAAAATTCCTGCGTTATGCCGTGCAATGTGCAGAAGATATTGTGCAGCACTGGGATTTCAATAATCCCTGGCACATGTGGGCCATGCGGAATGCCGAACATATCACGCCCCAGGCGCTCGCGCTGTTCTACCTCATGTTCCCGGACAAGGCGCCCGCCGGCACACTGGCCAAGCTGAAAGCCTACCGGGACTATGCATTGAAAAGAACGGCCAATCTGTGGCAGTACCGCACCCACGACGACGACGAATGGGCAAACCCGCGAAGCAAGGAGATCGGTACCGTATGCGGACTTGGCGGATGTTTTTTTGCTGTCGGGCATATCCTGCAGGATAAACAGCTGAGGGAGGTGGGCTGGTCGCAGGTCAATTTTGTATTCGGTTGCAATCCCGCGGGGGCATGCCTCAGCAATAAAAGCCGGCAGAGAACGGCGCTCGGGGGATACTGGGAGGGGGTTGAATACGGCTGGCCCCATGCCTTCGAATTCGGAACGGGGGAGCTGGGTCCCTGCAGGGGAACCATGGACGGCTCGCCTACGGACCAGGCCTTTCCCTATCATCCGGATTCCGCGGCCCTGGCCGATTCACCCGGCATTTACGGCACCGAGGGCTGGGCGATCAGTAACCGCGCCTGGATGAGCACCGTCACTTTTTCGCTACTGGGTACACAGAAAGTATCCTTTAAGAATGAGCAGGGCGCGGTCATCACCCGGACAGCCGCAGGCGACAGCATCACGGTGGAGCTGAAAGCAGCGCTGAACATGGACTGGCACACGGCTGAAAAGGGATGGGTCATCCTGAAAGCCGGAGATAAAACAGAGAAGCTGCTGCTGACCGAAACGGGACCCGACACCGGAGTTTTCCGTGCGCGCTACCGGGTTCCCGCAGGGACCGACCGGCTGACCGGCTCTTACGGTTACCTGGCGTTTGAAACCAAGACAAGTATATCTGTAAAATGATCAATCTATTAAATCCAATATTATGCAATCCTTAAAAATCACTCCGGAACAAGTGAAGGCTTTTCAGGAAGACGGATACCTGTTCATCAGATCGCTCTTTACCGGAGAAGAGATCCGGCTTATCTATGAAACCTCTACGGAGGATGAAGCCATCCGGCAGCATAGCTATGATCTGCTGGACCGGCAGGGCAACAAAACAAAACTGGCCATGTGGTATACGCCGGGAGACGATGTGTTTGGCATGCTGTCCCGCTGCAGTCGTATGGCCGATACCGTAGAAGCGCTGCTCGGCGGACCGGTAGCTCATTTTCATTCCAAGGTCATGCAGAAGGAGCCTCGCGTAGGCGGAGCCTGGGAATGGCATCAGGATTATGGTTACTGGTACAAAAACGGATTTTTGTTTCCCGATATGCTCAGCGTATACGTGGCGCTTACGCCCGCAACGAAAGAAAACGGTTGTCTGCAGGTGATCAAGGGTTCCCATAAGATGGGACGTATCGGTCACGGCAACTCCGGTGAGCAGGTGGGCGCCGACATGGAAAGGGTGGAGCAATGCCTGGCGATCCGGGAAAAGATCTATTGTGAGATGCAGCCGGGGGATGCCCTTTTCTTTCATTCCAACCTGCTGCATACCTCGGCGGCCAACCATTCGGAACATCCGAGATGGTCTATTATATCGGCCTACAATCTGCTCGCCAATGTACCCTACAAGGAAAATCAGCCCTCCTGTACGCAACCCCTGCAAAAAGTACCGGATGAGATGATTCTCAAAACCGGGAAGAAAGGACTGGATACCGAGGTAAACCAGATGTCGCAGAAAAAGAATACTTCTAAATTACAGAGCAACTGACCTATCCTATTATCCGATCCGTTTACGGAAAAAAACAGAAAAGAAAATGAGGAAAAAAAACGCAGTTCTTTTAAGCGCCGCGATGGCGTTAGGCATGCTTATCTTACAGACCGGCCTGTGCCCGGCACAAAGCACGGGACGTCTGGAAAATGACGCTTACCGGATCACAGTCTTGCCGGATAATGCCATTTCGCTGATGGTGAAAGGAACCACCTCCACCCATCGCTTCGCACCCGTCTTTATGGTCATGCACCGGGATGATGATCCGCATCTGGTCATCGGCTCGGCAAAAGGCTTGGCCTTCAAAGTACCGGCCTGGAAGCTCCTGACGGGGAAAGGAAACACCATGGATTTTTTTAGTATTTCCGATACCGTTAGTGTAAGCGCGACAAGGTCTTCTGTTTCCGGTAACCGCCTCAGGTGGAACTTTCCGCAACGTCCCGGCTTCAGTCTGGAAGCAGAGCTGTATCTCCCGCCAGGAAAGGAAGATCCCGTTATCCAATACCGGATGAAGGCGAACCAATCCGGATGGTATTCGGTGGGCTATACCGGGGCGCCGCAAACGGATACCGGACAGGTGAATGCGATCTGGCAGCCGCTTATCTGGCAGGAACGCCGGTTCCCATATATGCCCTTCCTTTCTATGGAATTTATGTGCAGCATACCGGGAACGCTGGTAAACAGTAACGGATATACGACAGGTGTAGTGGCCGATCCCTCGGAAATACCCTTCCGTTTCTCAAACATCAAAAACTCCCGTTTCGGAGTATTGGTGAGAAATCCGGCAGGTGAAGCGCAGCCCATGCTTTTTGCGCCGGTGCCGGGCGGTGACGCCTCTCATCTGCAGCCGGGAGATACGGCCGGTTTCCGGTTCAGGATCATCGTCAGGAAGGATGACCTCTTTGATGCCTACAAATATGTAGCCCAGCATGTAATGGGCTTCCGCGACTACCGGCAAAATGCCACCTGCTCCCTCAACGAGACGCTGGAGAACATGATCGATTATGCCATGAATGATGAATACAGCGGCTGGAACAAGGAACTTAAAGCCCCCGATTATGCAACGGACGTTCCGGGTACGGTAAAGGCTGTGTCGGCGCTGCACCCCCTGTCTATTGCGATGATCACGGACAACAAGCAAGTCTATACCCGGCGTGCCCTGCCCTCTATCGAGTATCTGATATCGAGAGAGAAATATCTTTATTCGGAAGATACCGCCATAAAGAGACAGAGCCCTTCGCATTATCTGAAAGGTCCGGCTGCGGAAGTATCTGAGCTGGCGGCACTGTATGAGATGTCCGGCGACCGGAGCCCGGTATTTAAACATTATGCTGAAGATCTGTACGGGAAGCCCCGCGTGCTGAACCTGAAGATGGTCAGCAAGGGAGAGAGCTGGCAGAATGCCCTGGCGCTTTACCGGATGAACGGTAAGCAGGAATACCTGGATAAAGCCAAAGCCGGTGCGGATGAATATATACAGCAACGCATTACCACCCCGCAAACGGATTTCAGCGATGTGCATATCGAGACGGGCGGTCAGTTCTGGACCGACTTTGCCCCCAAGTGGATCGATCTGCTGGAATTGTATGAGGCCACAAAAGAAAAGCGTTATCTCGATGCCGCCACGAAGGGAGCGCAGCTGTTTGTACAATACATCTGGATGGAGCCCACCCCGCCCGCCGGGGATGTGCTGATCAATAAGGAGGGAAACGTAGGAATGTATGCTCATCAGAACCGGCTGAATCCGGACCCTCAGCCGATGAAGGCTCCGGAACAGCGGGTGCCGGCCTGGCGTGTGGCGCAGACCGGGCTTGTATCCGAGGCTGCCACCACCTATACAGCCAACCGGGCCGTATTCCTGGCCCATCATGCCGCCTATCTGCTGCGGCTGGCTTATTATACCGGGGACACCTACTTCCGGGATATCGCCCGCGCCGCCATCGTCGGCCGCTATGCCAATTTCCCGGGATACAGCATCATGGGAGAGTACACCACCTTGTATGGCCGGCCGGACTATCCCCTGCATTCTCTGCGGGAGATCACCTACAACAATATTTACTACAACCATATCTGGCCGCAGATCACATTGCTCATGGATTATCTTCTTTCCGACGTCCTCACATCCTCCAAAGGAAAGATCGATTTTCCGGATCATTATGCCCAGGGATATGCCTATCTGCAAAGCAAGGTATACGGCGATCGTCCCGGTACATTCTACGGCGACCGGAACGTCCGTTTGTGGATGCCGGCAAAGCTGATCAGGATGGACAATATACAGGCCAACTATGTCGCCGGTTACGGCAATGGCAATCTCTATATTGCGCTCATGAACCAGTCCGCCGAACCGCAGCAGGTAACGCTCCGGCTCAATCCGGACCTGGTGCCGCTGGATCCGGCCCGTAGCTATAAGGTGCGGATATGGCAGGAAAATAAGTCCGCTGCGCCTGCCGTGCTGCGACAGGGGGCGGTCACGGTTTCTCTCAAGCCGCATGGCATCACTGCTCTTGCCATAGATGGCCTCCGGGTAACACCGGAGTTTACGGGGACGGAACAGGCAAATACTGCTCTTCCGGAACAAAGCTATGCCATCAGCGAAACGCCCCTCGGAAAAGTAACGGGTATGATCCTTACCATGGGTGCCAGCATGACGAATGCCTACATCTGGCTGCAGGCTACCGAGAAAGAGCTGAAGGAAGTGAGCCTGCATTATCTGAAGGAGGGGAAATGGGAAACGGTAACGGATACAGCCTATCCTTACGAATTCAGCATTCCGCTGACCGGTGATGACGCTGATTTCTCTTACCGGCTGGAAGGGATAGATGTAAAAGGTGCACCGCTAAAAACAGAGACCGTACGCCTTCGGTTGAAATAATGCGCATGAAGCGGATGCTGCCTGTAATATCGCGGATTATGGTCTTTTGCGGGATGACGTTGGCCGCCGGTTCCTGCTCGGCCCAGTCCGGCGGTATCGGCGGAGCGGATGCCGTTACGGACAGCCTTATTGCGGCCAGCCAGGCGGGCGCCATGCCGGTGTTTTTTGACCCGGGCAGCCCGCAGACTTCCCTGGTTGCACCGGGCAGCTTCAAGGATGACGGGGAGTGCAGGGTACGCGGAGGGCTATCCGGTTTTTTTGATAAGGCGGAGGCGGGGAAGCCCCTCACCATCGGTTTTATCGGCGGCAGCATCACCCGGGCGGACGGTATGTACCGCAACCAGGCGGCGAAGTTTATACAGCATTTGTACCCCGCTGTAAAAATAAAGGCCGTCAATGCAGGAATTGCCGGCACCGGCACCGATTTGGGCGCCTGCCGTATCCGGGAGCAGCTGTTAAAATATCATCCCGATCTTGTCTTTATTGAGTTCGCGGTGAACGGCGCTTTCCGTCCCGGCATGGAAGGAATCATTCGGCAGATCAGGAAGTGCGATCCGAATACGGACATCTGTCTCCTATATACGATTGCGGGAGAACAGAGCAGGATATACGCGCGCGGACAGATACCTCCGAACATCCGGGGGCTCGAAGAGATCGCCGCCTATTATCACCTGCCCTCCGTGCATATGGGCATGGAAGCCGCCATGCTGCAAAAGCAGGGGAAGCTCCTGTGGAAAGCGGACACATCCGTCCCCGGGAAGATCGTATTTTCAAAAGACGGTACCCATCCCCTGGAGACAGGGGGCGACCTGTATGCGAAAGCCATCGCCCGCGCCCTGCTCAAGATAAGGCAGGCGGGTATCCCGCAAAAGCAGGCTCATCCGCTGCCTCCTCCGCTACTCGACGACAACTGGGAGGATGCCTGCATGCTGGATCCCCGGGAAGCGGCCACATTCAGCAGCGGATGGAAAGCCGTGGACCCGGCGGGTGTCCCGCTTTTGCAGAGCTTCAAGCCCTGGTTCCCCTATATCATGGCAGCGGATACTCCCGGCGCTTCCTTCACCTTCCGGTTCAGGGGAACCATGGTCGGCGTCTTTGATATCGGCGGACCCGGATCGGGGCAGCTGTTGCTGACGGTCGACGGTAAAACGGTGAAGCAGATCAACCGCTTTAACCGTTATTGTAACAACCGTTACCGGGGACAATGCGAGTTTATCACCCTTCCCCCGGGTCTGCATACGGTCCGTTTCAGCATCTCGCCGGTGAAGGCAGACAAGGCGGCTATCCTGGGACCCGGGCAGCAGCAGGACATTACCCGGCACCCGGAGAAATATGACCGTACGGCCGAGCTGCTGGGAAAGCTGCTGATCCGGGGAACGGTGGTCGTGTCTGATGCCTTATAGTACGGCGGCCACCAGGATGATAAAAGCGATCAGGGCAAGACCGGCATGTGCGCCGATGACCAGCGGGGGCAGCCGGTTCTTCTTTGTCCCGGAAAAGTACAGCACAAAACCCATCAATACCGCCGGTGCAAAATTTACCAGGCTGAAAAGCTGCATATAGTGTCTCCCCTGCAGGTGCTGCAGGATATCTACCCCCAATACGATACAGGCGCTTATCGCAAAGGCCCCGTGGGCGTATACCGCCGCTTTCGGAAGACTTTTCTTTCGCGTTATCCGGTAGATAAAGCCAAGGCCGAGAAGGATAGCCAGTGAGAACAATATAATAGCCACATAGATCATGATAGTACCTACCTGTAGAGACGGGTGGCACAAGAGCCGTGCCATCGTCTGCCTGCGGCAATCGCATTTTCGGGAGCGGCCTCCCGTATGCTGCTGCTGCCGGTGCGGCGCCGGCATATGCATTGTCTCACGGTGATGGAATATTTCTTCCCGTATCCGGAGCGATGGGGATTTATTTCAGCAGTCCCTTGATCTCGCTGAGCTTGAGCAGGGCCTCCACGGGCGTAAGCCGGTCGATGTCGATGTCGGCGAGCAGCCTGCGGATATCCTGGAAGGTTTCGGTATGTGCATCGAAGATGTTGAGCTGGTATTCCGGCGTCCGGGTAGCGGCCTTCTTTAGCTTTTGTGCGGCCGGATCGGCAAGATGCTTGTCTTCCAGCTGTTCCAGCAAAGCGTTGGCCCGTTCCAGCAAAGCCGGCGGCATACCGGCCATGCGGGCCACATGTAGTCCGAAGCTGTGGCGGCTGCCGCCCGGCGCCAGCTTTCGCAGGAAGATGATCTTGTTGCCGGCTTCCCGGTTGGCAATATGAAAATTACGTACCCGGTCCAGCTTATTCTCCAGCTCGTTCAGCTCATGATAATGCGTGGCAAAAAGCGTCTTGGGACGGTGCGGCGTATAGTCGTGCAGGTATTCCACGATGCTCCAGGCGATGGATATGCCGTCGTATGTGCTGGTGCCCCGGCCGATCTCGTCGAGCAGGATCAGGCTGCGGGGGGTGATGTTATTGATGATGCTGGCTGTTTCGTTCATCTCCACCATAAACGTGGATTCCCCGCCGCTCAGGTTGTCCGAGGCGCCCACGCGGGTGAATATCCGGTCGGTCAGTCCCACCTTTGCCGCCGCTGCCGGTACATAGCTGCCCATATGGGCCATCAGGGTGATCAGCGCGGTCTGCCGCAGCAAGGCCGATTTCCCGCTCATGTTCGGTCCGGTGAGGATAATGATCTGCTGGGTGTCGGGGTCCAGCTGCAGATCGTTGGCGACATAAGCCTCTCCGGGCGGAAGGGCGGATTCGATGACGGGGTGGCGACCCGCTCTGATTTCCAGACCCCGGCCTTCGTCGAGCTCCGGCCGGTGATAATCCGATTGCCGTGCATTGCCGGCAAAGCAGAGCAGGCAGTCCAGCCGGGCCAGCACCTGGGCATTCGTTTGAAGCGGAGTAATATAGGCCTGCAGCGCTTCCAGCAGCTGCTCGAACAGGCGCACCTCCAGCGCGAGTATCCGTTCTTCGGCGCCCGTTATCTTTTCTTCATAGGTCTTGATCTCCGGGGTAATATACCGTTCCGCATTGGTGAGGGTCTGTTTGCGGATCCAGGTCTCGGGAACCTTTTCCTTGTGCGCATGGGTTACCTCCAGGTAGTAGCCGAATACGTTGTTAAAGCCGATCTTCAGGGAGGAAATACCCGTGGCGGCGGCTTCCTTTTGCTGGAGCTCGGTGAGATAGGCCTTTCCGTTATGGGCCATTTTCCTGAGCTCATCCAGCTCTTCGTTTACCCCTTCCCGTATCACCCCTCCCTTGTTGACCTGCACGGGCGGATCTTCCGCAAGTCGCTGCAATATGCTTTCCAGGATAGGGGTGCAGGGCTGCAGCTGTTTCAGGAGCGCTGTCAGTCCTTTGTCGTCTGCGCCGGCGCCGGCTTCCTGTATGGCGGCTACCTGCTGCAGTCCTTTAGCCAGCTGCATGACCTCGCGCGGCGAGATCTTCCGCAACGGGACCTTGGAGACGAGCCGTTCCACATCCCCGGTTTGCTTAAGGGCGTGGAGCAGCTGTTGCGAGAGGTCCGGGTGGGCGATAAAGAAGGTCACCAGGTCCAGCCTTTCGTTGATGCGGGCGGCGTCTTTCAGCGGGAAGACGGTCCAGCGGCGCAGCAGACGGGCGCCCATGGGGGATACGGTATGGTCCAGCACATCAAGGAGACAGCGCCCGTTTTCCGTGGCCGGCTGCAGCAGCTCCAGGTTGCGGATGGTAAACCGGTCCATCCACAGAAAATCTTCCCGGCCGATGCGCTGCAGGGCGGTGATGTGCTGCAGCTGGGCATGTTCGGTATCCTTCAGGTAATGCAGGGCCGCGCCCGCGGCGATGATGCCCTGCCGCATCTCCTCGGTGCCGAATCCCTTCAGGGAATGGGTGCCGAACTGCCGGAGCAGGATTTCGAGGGCATAGGTTTGGGTGAAGATCCATTCATCCAGCGCATAAGTATAAAAACGGCTGCCGAAAAGCTGGCGGAATATTTTTTGCTTGCTGCGCTGAAAGATCACCTCTGCAGGCTGAAAGCTCTGCAGCAGCTTGTCGGTATATTCGTCGTTGCCTTCGGCAATAAAAAATTCTCCCGTGGAAATATCCAGGAAGGCCATGCCGTTGCCGGCAGGATCCAGGTACAAAGCGGCCAGGAAGTTGTTGGATTTGTTCTCCAGCAGCTTTTCGTGGGTAGCCACCCCGGGTGTGACCATCTCGGTAACGCCCCGCTTTACCACGCCCTTGGCCGTCTTCGGGTCTTCCAGCTGATCGCATACTGCTACCCGGTAACCAGCCTTCACCAGTTTGTGGAGATAGGTATCCAGCGCATGGTGCGGAAAACCGGCGAGGTCCATGTGAGCGGCCGCGCCGTTGGCCCGTTTGGTCAGCACAATGCCCAGGACCCGGGATGCGATGACGGCATCTTCGTTGAACGTTTCATAAAAGTCACCTACCCGGAACAGCAGTACTGCATCGGGATATTTTGCTTTGATCGTCTTATGCTGCTGCATCAGCGGGGTTTCCGCGGATGTGGGTCGGGATTTGGCCATTTTTTGCTGAAAAACACAAACCTACAGGAAAAATCTTGCACGGCCGGAGATACCGGGAAAACCTTCTCCCTTTGTTCGATCGTGTCCGTCCGCTGCGCACCTAAAATTAACGTTTTTCAGCCGGCATCAAAGTCGATCTCCACTTCGGGCGTTTCGGGTATGCCCACGCAGGTCAGCACCAGGCCCGCTTCCAGATCTTTATCGGTGAGCACCTCGTTGACCAGCAGGTGTACCTTTCCGCTGCGACAACGGGCGACGCAGGTGCTGCACATGCCGCCCCGGCAGCTGTAGGGGAGGGGGATGCCCTGGTCCAGCGCAGCCTGCAGGATATTCTCCCCGGCAGGTACAGCCACCCGGTAGGTTTTCCCCCGTTGGTGCAGGATCGCCAGGGATTCCACGGCGGCCCGCGCATGATAATGTCTTAACGGGGTCGTCACCACCGGGCTGGTAAAGATCTCCCGCCGGAGCTGCTGCTCGGAGAATCCCATAAAAAGCAGCGTCAGCTGCGCCATGCGCATGAGGCTGCCCGGCCCGCAGAGGTAGAAAAGCGCTTTTTCTCCCGGGTAATGAAGACTGCTCCTGATGATTTCTTCAAAAAGCGCATTGTGGAGACGCTGCGGGGGATAACGCTGCCGGTCACGGGGAGCGCTGAAGAAGTACCGGCAGGAAAACCGGCCGGCATGTTCCTCCCGTAATGCATTCAGCGCTTCGAAATAGATGCACCGGTCTTCGCTGTGGCTCGCATACAGCAGGGTGATGCGGGTCTCCGGGGCGTATTTCAAAAAATGCCGCAGCAGCCCAAACAGGGGGGTAATGCCGCTGCCCCCGCCGACCATCAGAATATCCCGGGGACCTTCGTCTATCGGCGGCGGAATAAACCGGCCTGCCGGATACAGGGATTCCAGCAGGTCGCCTTCTGTCAGGTGGTCGAACAGATAACGGGATACCTCTCCGTTCTCGATCCGCCGGATGGTGATCGCCAGGTCGGGGTCCAGGCCGGCCACCGAGCTCAGGGAATAGGAGCGCCGCAGGGGGCGTCCGCCCATGTTCAACAGCAGGGTAAGAAACTGCCCCGGCCGGTAATCGATTGCCGTTCCCGCAGTATTTTCAAGGAATACCGTAATGGCATCCGGGGTCTCGCGGATGATCTTTTTTACCCGCAGGCTGAGCAGCGTTTCCATCGGCATAAATATCCGAAGTATCGCGGAGCTAAAAAAGGCCGGGCGGGGATAGAGAAACATTTTGCTTATTTTGTGCGATAATAGCTATACTGGACGTACTGATAACTGATGAACATGAATAAAACCTGGTTACTCTTTTTGCTGCTCCTCGGGAGCCTGACCTCGCGCGCCCAGATGCCCGAAGCACCGGCCTATCCGCTGATCACGCACGACCCTTATTTTAGCATCTGGTCTTTTACGGACAGCCTGCCGGCCTCCACGACCCGTCACTGGACGGGAGCCGACCGGTCCCTGGTCGGGATATTACGGGTAGACGGACAGCTCTACCGGTTTTTGGGAATGGCCCAGCCCACCTATAAAACCGTATTGCCGGCCGCAGATGAAGAAAGCTACAGCTGCCGGTATACCGAGCAGCAGCCGGCGGGCGACTGGATGAAAGCGGGTTTTAACGATCGCGGCTGGAAGGCCGGTATCGCGCCTTTCGGGGACAACCGCAGGGCAAAGACCGCCTGGAAAAGCAAGGATATCTGGATGAGGAGAACGTTTAAGGGCGGCAAAGCCGATCTCCATAAGCTGTTGCTCAAGATCAACCACGACGATAATGTGGAAGTATATCTGAACGGACGGCAGGTGTATACCAAGACCGGCTGGCTGAACAAATACGGCTATTTTGCCATCGACGGCAATCCCGGGGAGCTCCTCCGCCGCGGCACCAACGTGCTGGCGATCCACTGTGCCAATACGGCCGGCGGCGCCTGGCTGGATGCCGGTATCGTGGATGAGCAGCCGGCAAAGACAGCCGGAACGGTACTGACGGCGGTTCAGAAAAAAGTGGAGGTAAGCGCCACCCAGACCCGCTACTGGTTCAGCTGCGGCAAGGTCGATCTCACCCTGACCTTTACCTCCCCGCTGCTGGCGGATTCGCTGGCCCTGCTGGCCCGCCCCGTATCCTATGTCACCTTTGCGGTACAGTCCGCCGATGGCGCAGCACATGATGTGAAGGCTTATCTCGGCGCCTCTACGGACCTTGCG
Organism: Compostibacter hankyongensis; assembly: GCF_039541075.1. Taxonomy (NCBI): domain Bacteria; kingdom Pseudomonadati; phylum Bacteroidota; class Chitinophagia; order Chitinophagales; family Chitinophagaceae; genus Compostibacter; species Compostibacter hankyongensis. The sequence goes on from NZ_BAABFN010000001.1 coordinate 887,437, forward strand.
GTGAACGAGCCTTTCCAGGAGGTGACGGCCAAGACCTATACTTCCGGCTCCCTCTCCATCCTGAAAGCCGGCACCCGCGAGCAGCCGGTGCTCCAGAAGAAGGGGGACGACCTGCGGATCGACTGGGGTTACCTGTACATGGCCGTCCCCCGCTCGGGCCAGGCGATGCAGTATGTTTCGCCGGCAGCCGGCAGCCTGAGCCGGCTATCGGGAAATATTGTTGCCGACGAAGTCGCATCCACAGCGGGAAAATCCCTCATGCTGAATACGGTATTGACCTTTGGGAAGGTTGAAAAAACGCCGAAGAGCGCCTTTGTCATGCTGGGCTACGATGAGCTGTTCTCTATCCAGTATTTTCATCAGAACCTGAAGCCCTGGTGGAAGACGGAAGGTAATATGCCGACCATTGAAGCGCAGCTGGAAGCTGCGGCCCGGGATTACAAGACAGTGTTGCAGGAATGTGATGCCTTTGATAAAAAATTATACGACGAGGCCCTCGCGGCCGGCGGGGAAAAATACGCCAGGCTCTGCGCGCTGGTGTACCGGCAGAGTCTGGCTGCCCACAAGCTCGTCAAAAGCCCGCAGGGCGAGCTGCTGTTTCTCTCCAAGGAAAACTTCAGCAACGGGTCCATCAATACGGTGGATATCACCTATCCTTCCGCTCCGCTCTACCTGCGGTACAACCCGGAGCTGCTGAAGGGCATGATGAATGGGATCTTTTATTACAGCGAGTCCGGTAAATGGGCCAAGCCTTTTGCCGCGCATGACCTGGGTACCTATCCGATCGCCAACGGGCAAACCTACGGCGAGGATATGCCGGTGGAAGAGTCCGGCAATATGGTCATTCTATCCGCAGCTCTTGCCAAAGCGGAAGGGAATACGGATTATGCGAAAAAGCACTGGAAAACGCTGACCACCTGGGCGGAATACCTGGCCAAAGCAGGATTCGATCCCGTGAATCAATTGTGCACGGACGACTTTGCCGGACACCTGGCCCGTAACGCCAACCTTTCTATAAAGGCCATTGTAGCGCTGGGTTGCTATGCCGCCATGGCAAAGGACCTGGGCGAACAGGCCACTGCGGATAAATACCGGCAGCTGGCGAAAGGAATGGTGCAGCAGTGGATGCAGCTGGCCGACGACGGCGATCATTATGCCCTTACCTTTAATGACAAGGGCACCTGGAGTCAGAAGTATAACCTGGTATGGGATAAGGTGCTGGGGCTGGATCTGTTTCCGCAGGAGGTGTACGACAAAGAGATAAAATATTACCTGACCAAGCAAAACGCCTTCGGACTGCCGCTGGACAGCCGGAAGACCTATACCAAATCGGACTGGATCATGTGGACCGCCGTGCTGGCCAAGGATCAACAGGACTTCCTGGCCCTCACCGATCCTATCTATAAGTATGCAACGGAAACGCCTACACGCGTGCCGCTGAGCGACTGGCACGAGACCACCGACGGCAAGCAGGTGGGCTTCCAGGCCCGCAGCGTGGTGGGCGGTTATTTCATGAAGGTACTGATGCAGTATTTTTCCCGCTCCCGCAGCTTTAAGAATCCGTTGCTTTCTTCCGGCCCCGATCCCTGGGCGATCTATCACAACGGCTACTATTATTATATGCATACCACCGGGCATGACCTGCGGCTCTGGAAGGCGCGGCGGATCACCGACCTGAGACATGCCGAGAAAAAGATCATCTGGACGCCCCCTGCATCCGGCGAACATTCGAAGGAGGTCTGGGCCCCCGAGATCCATCTGATGGATGGTAAATGGTATGTGTATTTCACGGCAGACGGAGGCAGGAATGCAGGCCACCGCATCTGGGTGCTGGAGAACGCCTCCCCCGATCCGATGCAAGGCAGCTGGGTAATGAAAGGGAAGGTCAGCGACCCTACGGATCAGTGGGCTATCGACGCCTCTGTTTTTCAGGAAGGCAAGCAATGGTATATGATCTGGTCCGGCTGGGAAAAGCGGGTTCCTCATGAAGAAATGCAAAACATTTATATCGCCCGGCTGAAAAATCCCTGGACGGTGGACGGCAAAAGAGTAAAGCTCTCTTCGCCGGAACTTCCCTGGGAACGGATATGGGATGCAGGCTCTGCCAACCGTCCCGATCACCCGGTATATGTGAATGAAGGGCCGGAGTTGCTGAAACACGGCAACAAGCTTTTCCTGGTTTATTCGGCCAGTGGCTGCTGGACGAACAGCTATGCCCTCGGGATGCTTACGGCTTCCGCCGGCAGCGACCTGCTGGATCCGGCTTCCTGGAAAAAATCCCGGACACCGGTTTTCAGCCAGTCGCCCGAAAACGGGGTGTACGGACCGGGCCACAACAGCTTTTTTCCTTCACCGGATGGCAAGGAGACCTGGATCCTGTATCATGCCAACCCGGCTCCGGACCAGGGCTGCGGCGGACACCGCTCCCCACGGGCGCAGCTGGTGCACTGGCAGCCGGACGGGACGCCTGATTTCGGAACTCCCGTTGCCGCAGGAACCCCCTTGCCGCTGCCTTCCGGAACATAGACTGGAGGGGTGATTTCCCGTCCGTATGCTATGATGAAGGTGTAAACAGAAAAACAAAATCGTTTTAGCTATGAACCATTCCCGCAGAAACTTCATCCGTACCACAGCCGCGCTGGCTGCGGGTACCGGCCTGGCAGGAGGCCTCCCTGCCTCGCTTTACGCCTCCCATGGTAAAGTTGCCCCTTCCGACCGCATCCGGGTCGGCGCCATCGGTATCAACGGCATGGGCTGGGCCGATCTGAGCGCGATGCTGAAAAATCCTCAGGCACAGTGCGTGGCCCTGTGCGATGTGGACAAGAACGTGCTGGAGAAACGAACCGCCGAGCTGGCAAAGCAGGACATCAAAGTAAAAACTTACGGCGACTACCGGAAGCTGCTGGAGGATAAAGATATCGACGCTGTGATCATCGGCACGCCGGATCACTGGCATTGTCTGGTGATGACCGATGCCTGCGCGGCGGGCAAGGACGTATACGTGGAGAAGCCCATCGGTAACTCTATTGCCGAATGCCGCGCCATGGTGGCGGCGCAGCAGCGCTACGGGCGCATGGTGCAGGTAGGGCAGTGGCAGCGCAGCCAGCAGCACTTCAAGGATGCGGTGGATTTCGTGCATTCCGGGAAGCTGGGCAAGATCAGGCTGGTCAAGGCCTGGGCCTACCAGGGCTGGATGAAGTCGATTCCCAAAAAGCCGGACAGCGCGCCGCCGCCCGGGGTGGATTATACCATGTGGCTGGGCCCGGCCCGGCAGCGGCCCTTTAACCCGAACCGTTTTCACTTTAACTTCCGCTGGTTCTGGGATTATGCCGGCGGGCTGATGACCGACTGGGGCGTACACCTGCTGGATTATGCCCTGCTGGGCATGCAGGCGGAAATGCCGTTGTCCGTAATGGCCTCCGGTGGTAAATTTGCTTATCCCGACGATGCAGCCGAAACACCGGATACCCTGACTACTGTATACGCTTTTGACGGCTTCAATATCCAGTGGGAGCATGCCAACGGCATAGACGGCGGACCTTACCGGCGCGATCACGGCATTGCCTTTATCGGCAACAACGGCACCCTCGTGCTGGACCGCGGCGGCTGGGAAGTGCTGCCCGAAGGAGATAAGATGGAAGCTGTTCCCCGGCGCAAATCGGTGGACAACGGCGTGGAACAGCATACCAAAAATTTCCTGGAAGTGGTACGGTCACGCCGTGCTGCGGACCTGCATGCACCCATACAGGCCGGCGCACATATCGCCGTCTTTGCCCAGATGGGGGATATCGCCTACCGTACCGGTCAGAAGCTTTACTGGGAAGCGGACAAGGACAGGTTTAAGGAAGCGGAAGCCAACCATTACCTGGCCGCCACCTATCACAACGGCTATCATCTGCCGAAGGCATAAAGTGCTTTCCGCATTTTTGTATTTATCTTAAATTGTAACATGGTATACACGATCCGGTCATTCCTATCCTGCATGGCGCTGCCGGTAACAGCGGCCCTGCTCCTTGCGGGATGTCAGCGCAAGCCTGCCGTCGTTACCCTTGTCCGCGCAGACACTGCTGCAAGAAACGATTATTATATTTCCAACCGGGCGCCTCTGGTGCCCTCGCAGTTTGTCAAGCTGCCCGCGGGCAGCATCGTTCCCGGCGGCTGGATACGGAAATACCTCGAACTCCAGCGCGACGGCCTCACCGGTCATCTCGGCGAGATCAGCGCCTGGCTGGAAAAGAAAGACAATGCCTGGTTCAGCGGCGACGGTACCGGCGACCATGGCTGGGAAGAAGTGCCTTACTGGCTGAAAGGCTACGGCGATCTCGGCTATGAGCTCGGGGATAAAAAAATTATTGCGGAAACAAAACGCTGGCTGGAAAAGGTCTTCGAAAGCCAGCGTCCGGACGGCTATTTCGGTCCGGCCGTCATTCCGGACAAGGCCAAGGATTCCATACCGGACCTCTGGCCCAATATGATCATGCTGTGGTGTATGCAGACCTATTATGAATACAGCCGCGACCCCCGCGTGATCCCCTTTATGACCGCTTATTTCAAATGGGAAAACACCATTCCCGAAGACAAGCTGCTGACCCTTTACTGGGAAAACAGCCGCGGGGGCGACAACCTGTACAGCATCTACTGGCTGTATAACCGTACCGGTGAAAAATGGCTCCTGGACCTGGCCGCCAAGGTCCACCGTCATACGGCCGACTGGATGCAGAACGGCAACCTCCCCAACTGGCATAACGTAAATGTGGCGCAATGCTTCCGGGAGCCCGCCACCTATTATATGCAAACGGGCGACAGCAGCGCCTTAAAAGCCACCTATGCCGATTTTCACCTGATCCGCAACCTGTACGGGCAGGTGCCCGGCGGGATGTTCGGCGCCGATGAGAATGCGCGGCCCGGCTACAGCGATCCCCGGCAGGCCGTGGAAACCTGCGGCATGGTGGAGCAGATGGCCAGCGACGAGCTGCTGCTGGGGATCACCGGCGATCCTTTCTGGGCCGACCATGCCGAAAAAGTAGCCTTCAATACTTACCCTGCCGCGGTGATGCCGGATTTCAGGGGACTGCGTTATCTCACCGCCCCCAATATGATCGTCAGCGACAGCAAAAATCATTCTCCCGGCATTCAGAACGACGGGCCTTTTCTGATGATGAACCCTTTCAGCAGCCGCTGCTGCCAGCATAACCATGCGCAGGGATGGCCTTATTATGCCGAGCACCTGTGGATGGCTACGCCGGACAACGGCCTGGCTGCCATGCTGTACAACAGCTGCAAGGTTACCGCCCGTGTGGGCAAAGGCGACTCGGTAACGCTGGAAGAAAGCACCCATTATCCGTTTGATGAAAAAGTAAAAATAACGGTGCACAGCGCAGGAGCGAACGAATTTCCGGTCTATCTCCGTATTCCCGGCTGGTGCAAGGGAGCAAAGATATATGTGAACGGCAAGGCGCTGGAACACAGCAATACGCCCGCCTCCTATACGCGGATATCCCGCACCTGGCAGGATAAGGACGAGATAACGCTGGAGCTGCCCATGCAGGTATCGGTGCGCCGCTGGGCCGAAAACAAACAGAGCGCCAGCGTCAACTACGGCCCCCTGACCTTTTCGCTGCAGATCAAGGAGCACTATGAGCAGGCAGACAGCAGGACCTCCGCCATCGGCGACAGCAAATGGCAGAAAGATGCGGATGCGACAAAATGGCCCGCTTTTGAGATCTACCCGGACAGCAAATGGAACTACGGGCTGGAGCTGGACCAGGCCGACCCGGCAAAAGCATTTACCGTGGTGAAGAAAAGCTGGCCGGCGGATGATTTCCCCTTCAGCCAGCAGCACGTGCCCCTGCTGATAAAAACGAAGGGGAGGGAGATACCTTCCTGGACCATCGACCAATACGGGCTCTGCGATACGCTGCCGCCCAGTCCGGTGGCCGTGAGCACGCCCGAAGAGTCGCTGACCCTGATACCGATGGGTGCGGCCCGGCTCAGGATATCGGCCTTCCCGGTGGTAAAAGGTCAGTCGCAGTAAACCATATGATAATTAAAAACCGGAGCCGCAGCTCCGGAGCCGTATAAACATACCTAACCCGATAAACATTCAATCTATGAAAATACATCAGCGGTCACTCACCTTTACCTCTTCCTTTGCCCTGGCTTTCTTCGCCGGCATTCTGCTCCTGGCATCCTGCCAGCCCGGCGCTCCTTCGGGAGAAGCGCAGGGCGGGGACAGCGCAGCAGCCGGATCAGCCCTCATCCCGGATGCCGCCGGCTTCCGCGACACGATAAACGGCAAGGCTACCAACCTCTATGTTTTAAAAAACCACAGCGGCATGCAGGCCGCCGTTACCAACTACGGGGGAAGGCTGGTGAGCCTGGTGGTGCCGGATAAAAACGGGACCCCCACCGATGTGGTGGCCGGGTTTGATAACGTGGAAGGCTATGTGAAATCTACGGAGCCGTATTTCGGCGCTACCATCGGCCGCTATGGCAACCGGATCGCCAAAGGTAAGTTCAGCCTGGACGGTAAGTCCTATACGCTGTTTATCAATAACCCGCCCAATGCCCTCCATGGCGGAAAGCCCGGGTTCCAGGAGGTGGTATGGGATGCCAGCCAGCTCAATGATTCCACGCTGGAGCTGCGCTACCTCGCCAAGGATATGGAGGCGGGCTTTCCCGGCAACCTGCAGGTGAAGGTCACCTACGCCCTTACGGCAGACAATGCCCTCAAGCTGGATTATGAGGCGGTCACCGACAAAAAGACCGTGGTCAACCTGACCAACCATGCCTTCTTTAACCTGAACGGCTGGGGCAGCGGCACCATCCTTAACCATCTTTTATGGGTTAACGCCGACCGTTATACACCGATCGATTCCACTTTTATTCCTGCCGGCAAGCTGGCTTCCGTGGAAGGAACCCCCTTTGATTTCCGGAAAGCCACCGCCATCGGCGCCCGTATCGGGGAGGACAATGAGCAGCTGAAGAACGGTCGCGGCTACGACCATAATTTTGTGCTGAACGAAGACAAGGGTTCGGGGCTCAACCATGCGGCCACCGTAACCGGCGATCAGTCCGGCATCGTCATGGATGTATATACCCGGGAGCCCGGTCTGCAATTTTACAGCGGTAATTTTATGGAAAGCAAGAATGCCATGAGCGGCGGTCACAAGGATGATCCGCGCACCGCGTTTGCGATGGAGACCCAGCATTTTCCGGATTCCCCCAACCGGCCGGACTTTCCTTCCACTGTGCTGAAGCCGGGAGATACCTACCGGACCGAATCGCTGTACAAATTTTCGGTGAAGCCATGACGGGAGACGCCGGCAATGGTACAGCCGGCCGGAGGCCGCCGGAAAGATGCCGGGGGCCGCTGCCGGGCTTTTTCGGTTATCTTTGCCCCCTTGTACACGAATCTTTCAAAGTGATGCGGTCATAGCTATGGAACAAAAAGTGCGGTTTGCCGTAATCGGCTGCGGGCATATCGGGAAAAGACATGCCGAGATGATATCCCGGAATCCGGAAAGCGAGCTGGTGGCGCTGGCCGACGTCAGGCCCCGGGAAGCCCTGGGGCTCGATAAGTTCTCCGTTCCCTTTTTTCCTTCGCTGGAAGCCTTCCTGCTGGAAGGTCCGGAGGCGGATGTGATCAACATCACTACGCCCAACGGCTTTCATGCGGAGCAGGCCATGCATAGCCTGGAAGCCGGGCGGCATGTGGTGATCGAAAAGCCGCTGGCCCTTACGCGGCAGGATGCCGAAAAAGTGATCTTTAAGGCCCTGCAGGTGCACCGGCATGTATTTGCCGTGATGCAGAACCGGTATTCGCCGCCCTCGGTATGGATCAAGGAGCTGGTAACGTCCGGAAAGCTGGGCCGCATCTATATGGTGCAGCTGAATTGCTACTGGAACCGCGATGAAAGATATTATGTACCCGGCAGCTGGCATGGCACCCGGTCGCTGGACGGGGGGACGCTCTTTACCCAGTTCAGCCATTTTGTAGATATCCTCTACTGGCTGTTTGGAGATATCACCCATATCCGGACAAGGCTGGCCGACCACAGCCACAGCAGCCTCACCGAATTTGAGGACAGCGGTTTTGTCAGCTTTGATTTTGTAAACGGAGGCATGGGCAGCATCAACTTCTCCACTTCCGTCTGGGACAAAAACCTCGAAAGCAGCATGACCGTCATCGCGGAGAACGGCTCAGTAAAGATCGGCGGTCAATACATGGAGCAGGTGGAATATTGCCATGTAAAGGACTATGTGATGCCTGAGCTGGCCGCCACCAACCCCGGGAATGATTACGGCGCCTATAAGGGGTCCGCGCAAAACCATCATTATGTCATCGAAAACGTCGTGGATGTGCTGAAGGGGCGCTCCGCCATCACTACAAATGCGCTGGAAGGCATGAAGGTGGTGGATATCATCGAACGTATCTATGAAGCCGCAGACGCCGGGTCGCGTAACAAGGCCGGATAAAGCGGTGGTAATAAAGACGAATGCATTTTATCCTCCCAGCTGTTCCAGGGCTTTGGTCAGCATCGGATCACCGGCATTGCTGACCTCATAGTAGCCTTCTGTGCTCCAGCGCTGCCTTGCAAAAAAGGCTTTCAGGCGCTCCCGCAGCTCCGGCTCATCGGCGGACCCTGCCGCCGGCAGGCTGTCCTTCCCCTCCTTGCGGGCATATTGCCGGAAGGCCTGCATGATATCGTCGGAAACATGAAAACGCTTGCTGAAATCGGCCGCGTCCTGATACTCGTCAAAAAGCTTCCGGTGCCGGCTGTAGTATGCATACACGAAATTATACAGGGTGTTCTGGGTATATAGCAGCGCAAGCGCGCCGTTTATATGGGTAGTATCCAGCGGCACAAACACGTCCGGCGTAATACCGCCCCCGCCGTAAACCACACGGTGCTTGATCCGTGTATAGTAGTGCGTGGTATCGGCGAAATGAATGCTGTCTGCCGTGGAAAGCTCCCCGTGCTGGTACCGGTGCAGGATATCCTCGTCGTAATCCTCGATTCCTTTTTTATAGGATTTCTGAATGCAGCGGCCTGAGGGGATATAGTAGCGGGCAACGGTAAGCCGCAGCGCTCCGCCGTCGTACAGGGGAAACTGTTCCTGTACCAGCCCCTTTCCGAAGGTCCGCCTGCCGATGATGGTGCCCCGGTCCCAGTCCTGGACGGCCCCCGAAAGAATCTCGCTGGCAGAGGCGCTGCCTTCGTCCACCAGCAGGGCCAGATTGCCCTTTTCGAAGATGCCCGGCTTATCGCAGCGGTAGTCGGTGCGGGGATAGCTCTTGCCCTGGGTATATACGATGAGCTTGTCGTCGCTCAGCAGCTCATCCGCTATCTTGGTCGCGGCATCGAGATATCCGCCGGGATTCTGTCGCAGGTCGATGATCAGCTTTTTCAGACCCTTTTGCTGGAGGACCAGCATGGTGTCCATAAACTCCCGGTAAGTATTGGCTGCAAAGCGGTTGATGCGGATGTAGCCGACATCCGGTGTAGCCATATATCCGGCGTCGATACTGTGCAGCGGAATGATGCCGCGGTGGATCTCCACCGGCAGCAGCTGCCCGTCGCGCAGCAGCGTCACCTTCACGGCGGAGCCTTTCGGTCCCCGCAGCAGCTCCCGGATACGATCTGCCGTGATACCGTTACCCGCAACCAGGGAATCCCCGACACGGACGATCTTGTCGCCCGTCTGCAGCCCCGCTTCCTGCGACGGTCCCCCGGAGATCACCGAGATGACGTTGACGGTATCGCTGAAGATGTTGAATTCTATACCGATGCCCTGGAAGTTTCCTTCCAGGTCCTCGTTGACCGAGCTCAGCCGGGAAGGGGCGATATAAAGCGAGTGCGGGTCCAGGTGCCGGAGTATGCCGGCGATGGCGTCGGCGTTCAGGTCTTTATCGTGCAGGCTGTCCACGTATTTTACCCGGATCAGGTTGAGGATTTCCTGAACCGTATTGCGCTGTCCCGATGAGAAGAAGTAGGACGCTTTATAACCCTGTTTATCGCGCAGCTTAAATCCCAGCAACATGCCGGCGGCCAGCGTAACGGAAAACAACAAAGGGATGAAAACCTTGAATTTTTTACCTGATTGCCTGTCAGCCATGTTATTATACCCGTTTAGGCTCCTTTTTTTTATTTTAGCATCTGAATTCGGCCATTTGGCAAAAATAACATAAAACAGCCTGATTCGATATTTAACATTTCATCCGGCTACTCCAACCTGTTCCTATGATGACGCCGCAACCTCAAATCCTGATCGCCGACAGCGGTTCCACCAAAACAACCTGGTGCCTGCTCTCCGGCAACCGTAAAAAAATGGTGCGCACGCAGGGTATCAGTCCCTATTTCCAGACCGGCACCCAGATGGAAGATATTTTTAACAAAGAGCTGCTGCCCGGCCTGGGAAGGGCCGCTGCCCGGGTAGAACGCGTCTGTTACTACGGAACGGGCTGTGCCGATCCGAAGAATGCAGCCGTGGTAAAAAGAGCCCTGCGAAAAGTATTTGCCGGGGCAAAGCTACAGGTGACACACGACCTGATGGGGGCCGCCAGGGCCCTCTGCGGACGCAGCGCCGGCATTGCCTGCATCCTGGGAACGGGCTCCAGCATCTGTTATTTTAATGGCAGAACGATCCCGGAGAGCGATCCCGGTCTGGGTTATATTTTGGGCGATGAGGGCAGCGGCGCATATCTGGGAAGGAAGGTATTGCAGCATTATCTCTACCACTTTTTTGACCCGGAGCTGACAGCCCGCTTTGAGGAGAAGTACGACACGGACCGCAGCGAGATACTGGATAAGATATACAAGGAGCCGCTGGCGAACCGTTATCTCGCCTCCTGCTCGCTTTTCCTGCAGGAGAACAGGGGGCATAAGGCCGTCGAAAGTATCCTGGAAGAAGGGCTGGATGACTTTTTCTTTCGTCATATCTACCGTTATGCCGGGCGCCGGAAGGCGCCGGTTCATTTTGTGGGCGGCATAGCCCATGGATACCGCGACGTGGTGCGGATGCTCTGCAAAGCTTACGAGCTTACCTGCGGCAATATCCTAAAGGCGCCTATGGACGGGCTGGTTGCCTATCATAAAAAAGAAGCGGCGGGCTGAAAGGCTTATTCGTGTAAATTTGCGTAATTTATGTTCGTCATGTTTGAAAAGATAACGGAACAGCCGTCTACCTATCATCACCTGGAGAAAATGAGCGTGGCGGAGCTGCTTCGTAATATAAATGCGGAAGACAGTATGGTGCCGGCTGCTGTGGAAAAGGTCATTCCCGATATCGAAAAGCTGGTGCTGGCCACGGTAGACAAAATGCTGGCCGGCGGAAGGCTTTTTTATATCGGCGCAGGCACCAGCGGACGCCTCGGTGTGGTGGATGCTTCGGAATGTCCGCCCACCTACGGGGTTCCGGCCGGTCTGGTGATCGGACTGATCGCCGGCGGGGAAACGGCCATCCGGCAATCCGTGGAATTTGCGGAGGACAGCCGGGAGCAGGGCTGGGAAGACCTGCAGGCTTACGGAGTTTCGGAAAAGGATGTGGTGGTGGGCATCGCCGCCAGCGGTACTACCCCTTACGTGATCGGGGCGCTGGAACAATGCCGCCGGCAAGGAATTGTCACGGGCTGCATCACCTGCAATCCCGGAGCGCCCGTTACTGAACATGCAGACCATCCGGTTGTTGTAGTGGTAGGACCCGAGATCATTACCGGCAGCACCCGGATGAAAAGCGGTACCGCTCAGAAGCTCGTGCTGAACATGCTGTCCACCTCCGTGATGGTACAGCTGGGCAGGGTGGAAGACAATAAGATGGTCAATATGCAGCTTAGCAATGAAAAGCTGGTGGACAGGGGGGTGAAGATGATCATGGAGCGGCTGCAGCTTACCGATTATGAAGGTGCCAAAAACCTGTTGCTGAAGTATGGTAGTGTAAAGCGGGCCGTGGAAGCCTATGCAGGATATTGAACCATATTACAACTGGCGCCATTTGTATGTTCCTGAAGAAGACGAGCTGTCGCCGTTTTATGGCAGCGAGCACAACGAATTTGCGTATTCCCAGACCGTATATAACTATTATATCCATCCCCAGTGGGATGATTTCGGCGCGCAAAATCTTTATCTAAAGGTGCTGTATGCAGACTACCAGCTGAACTTTGCGGTGATCGAGCTGATCGGCGAATGGAACGACTGTATCGAAAACGATATCATGACCCTCAAGCGGGAGGTGATCGATGATATGATCGCCAAGGGTATTTACAAGTTTATCCTCATCGGTGAAAATGTGCTGAACTTCCACAGTTCGGATGATTGCTATTACGAAGAATGGATCGAGGATATCCGGGACGAAGGAGGCTGGGTGGTGCTGCTGAACCTGCCGGAACATACGGCGCAGGAATTCCGTTCGGCCCATCTGGATCATTTTGTAAACTTCCTGGATAACGACCGCTGGCGTACCTATCTTCCGCATCATCTCTTCAACCTGGTGGACAACTGGATGCTGAGGCGGCTGCAGTAGTTGCGCCTTTCAGTTTTATCTTTACCTTTGTCCCGGCTCTTTGGTTTATTATCTGTGCAATGGACAGGACGGCCGTCGTCGCCGTCCTTTAAAAAGGAACCGTGTGGGAATCACGGGCTGTCGCGCAACTGTATGTTTCCGGTGAACGGGTAACCGTTCATCTCTGCCGGACAAAAAGGCCACTGTCGGTAGCGGTAATAACGCTGCTCCGTTGGGAAGGCCGTTCTGCAGCAGGAAACAAGCCAGGATACTTGCCCTTGCATAAAGACAAATGCTTTCGCGGAATAAAGCAATAGTCGGGCCTGCCTCTTTCCGATATGAACTACCGCTATCCACAGGAGACAGGAACAGGAAGCTGCGGGCGAAGTGTGTCCGCTGCAGACGTATTCCCCCCTTGCTATTTTCTTTTTTTCGCGTACATCCGGCATGCCGGGTTGAACGGGCATTTGTCTTTTCCGGTATAGAACCACCGGGCCGGCAGCGTCGCCGGTCCATGACAGGTCATTGTTATACCATAACCCAATACATACAATGCTCAAGAACAACCTCGGCTATCCCCGCATCGGGGCACAACGCCAACTGAAAAAAGCCTGCGAACAATACTGGGCCGGAAAGACCGGCCGCGAAGCGCTGTCCGGCGTAGCCCGGCAGCTGCAGGAAGAACACTGGAAGCTGCAGCTGCAGGCCGGCATAGACCTGATCCCCTGCAACGACTTCAGCTATTACGATCATGTGCTGGACATGTCGCTGCTGCTGGGCGCTATTCCGGAGCGCTATACGCCGGTGGTGACCGACGTAAAGGGAAATACGGAAACCGATCTTTACTTTGCCATGGCGCGCGGTTATCAGCGCGACGGCCTCGATATCACGGCCATGGAAATGACCAAGTGGTTTGATACCAACTATCATTATATCGTGCCGGAGTTTACCGCCGGACAGCAGTTTCGTCTTTTCTCCAACAAGGTATTCGACGCCTTCAGCGGCGCCCGCCAGGTGACGGGAAAAATACCCAAGCCGGTGCTGATCGGCCCTGTATCCTATCTGCTGCTGGGAAAAGAAAAGGAGGCCGGGTTCCGGAAGATCGACCTGATCAGCCGCCTGGTACCGGTATACGTAGAACTCCTGAACCGGCTGCAAAGCTACGGCGCCGGTTGGGTACAGCTGGATGAACCCTTTCTGGCCATGGACCTCGATGAAGCCGAAAAAGCCGCTTACGAGTATGCCTACCGCGAGATCAGCCGGTCCTGCAAAGGCATTAAAATACTGCTGACCACCTATTTTGAAGGTCTTCGCGAAAACGCTTCCCTGGCGGCCGGTCTGCCGGTAAGCGCCCTGCATATAGATCTGGTAAGGGCTCCGGAGCAGCTGGATGCCGTGCTGAAGACGATCCCCGGCTCCCTTTCGCTTTCCCTGGGCGTAGTAGACGGCCGGAACATCTGGAAAAACGACTATCGCTCATCCCTGGCGCTGATCGAAAAGACGGTAGCGGCCATCGGCAGCGAACGTACGATGATCGCTCCCAGCTGCTCGCTGCTGCATACCCCTTTTGACCTGGATCTGGAAACGGATATTCCCGGTGAAGTAAAAAACTGGATGGCCTTTGCCCGGCAAAAGCTGCAGGAGCTGGATGAGCTGTATCGCATTGCAGCAGGGGAGACGGCGCTCCTCGAAGCCAACCGCCTGGCCCGCGAGAGCCGCCGTGCCTCGGCGCGCATTCATAATCCGGCCGTAAAGGCGCGCATAGCCGCCATGAGCGAGGCAGATGCCCGGCGCCACAGCGGCTTTGACGTCCGCCAGCCGCTGCAGCACAAACGGTTCGGGCTTCCCCGCTTTCCCACGACCACCATCGGCTCCTTCCCCCAGACCGATGATATCCGCCGGCTGCGGGCCGCGCTGAAGAAAGGCCTGCTGACACCGGAGCAATATGATGCCGAGATCGAAAAAGCTACCGTGGAGGTGATCCGCTGGCAGGAGGAGGCCGGTCTGGATGTGCTGGTACACGGAGAATATGAGCGCAACGATATGGTGGAATATTTCGGGGAGCAGCTGGACGGCTTTTTATTTACCCGTAACGGATGGGTGCAGAGCTATGGCAGCCGCTGTGTGAAACCGCCGGTGATCTATGGCGATGTCAGCCGCCCGGGGGATATGACGGTGCGCTGGAGCCGCTTTGCCCAGTCGCATACGGAGCGGCCGGTGAAGGGCATGCTTACAGGGCCGGTCACCATCCTGCAGTGGTCTTTTGTACGCGACGATCAGTCCCGCCGGGAGACGACCAACCAGATCGCTTTTGCCATCCGGGATGAGGTGAACGCCCTGGAAAAAGCCGGCATCGGCATGATCCAGATCGATGAGCCGGCTATCCGCGAAGGATTGCCCCTGCGCCGGGAAGACCGGCAGAACTATCTGGAATGGGCCGTGAAGTCGTTCCGGATATCGGCAGCCGGCGTGCAGGATGAAACCCAGATACACACCCACATGTGCTACAGCGAATTCAACGACATCATCGAGCATATTGCGGCAATGGATGCCGATGTGATCACCATCGAAACCTCCCGTTCGCAGATGGAGCTGCTGGAAGCCTTTGCGGGTTTCCGCTATCCCAACGAGATCGGACCCGGCGTGTATGATATCCACTCTCCCCGCGTGCCTTCCGTGGCAGAGATGCTGGGTCTGCTGGAAAAAGCCGCCGCGCTGCTGCCCGCGGGCAATCTCTGGGTAAATCCGGACTGCGGATTGAAAACCCGGAAATGGCCGGAAACGGCGGCTGCGCTGGAAAACATGGTACAGGCCGCCCGCGAGGCAAGACGCAGGGTAGGCTCCGGCGTTGCATAAGCACATTTTCATTTTCCCCTCCCTCGTCGGCGGGCGGGAAAGAACCTGGGGGATGCCGGCCGGCCCGGCATCCCGTAAACGGTTCGGCTCAAAGTCCGGTCGATGATCTGCCGTCCTTCCAACCCGGGCTGATCCGGGCTTTATGCGTCCGCTTTCCCGGCCTCCGCAGAAATCAGCCCCAACATTACCAATTAACATGTAAATTTGTAACGGTTTTTGACAGATCGTTTTACTAACACATTTTATTTTATAAAATTTCAATATGAAGTGGGGTCAGTTCTTTACTTCCGCCATCGGCAAGAAGATCGTGATAGGGTTTACCGGTTTATTTCTCATTCTTTTCCTGATCGTTCACTGTAGCATCAACGCCTGTATTTTTGTTCCGGACCATGGTGAGACCTTTCTGAAGGTGGCTCATTTCATGGGGACCAACTGGATCATGCATATCCTGGAGGTAGGTCTTATCGCGGGTTTCGCGGTGCACATCATCCAGGCGCTGGCCCTGCAGTTCCAGAACCGGCGGAAACGGCCGGTGCGGTATGCGATGAACCGTGAAAGCCAGGTCACCAACTGGTATTCCCGCTCCATGGGTCTGCTGGGAACGCTGATCCTGATCTTCCTGATCATCCACTGGTCCAATTTCTGGATCCCCAACCGCAGCAACCAGATCCTGCACGGGGAAGAGCTCAACCTGTTTGAAAGAATGAAGGACACCTTCAGCCACGGCTGGCTGGTGATCGTTTATCTGGTCGGGGTAGTCTCCCTCTCTTTTCACCTGATGCACGGTTTTCAGAGCGCCTTCCGCACCTTCGGGATGAGCTCAAAAAAATATATCCCCATCGTAAGGGGTATCGGTACGGCCTTTTCGATCCTTGTGCCGCTGATCTTTGCGCTGATGCCGGTGCTGATGTACTTTAATGTGATTCGCTAAACGTTTTATTAATACCATTGTCCTTAAAAAGGAAGGAAGATTATGGAATTGGATGCTAAAATACCGGCAGGTCCCCTGGAAGAAAAATGGACCAAGTATAAAAGCACATGCCGGCTGGTGAACCCGGCCAACAAACGCCGGATAGAAGTAGTGGTGATCGGAACGGGTCTGGCCGGCGCTTCGGCTGCCGCTACCCTCGCCGAGCTGGGATACCAGGTAAAAGCATTCTGTTTCCAGGACAGCCCGCGCCGGGCGCACAGCATTGCGGCCCAGGGCGGCATCAACGCCGCCAAGAACTACCAGAACGACGGTGACTCCGTGTTTCGCCTTTTTTATGATACGGTGAAAGGCGGCGACTACCGCTCCCGGGAATCCAACGTATACCGGCTTTCGGAAGTGAGCGCCAATATCATCGATCAGTGCGTGGCCCAGGGTGTGCCCTTTGCCAGGGAGTACGGCGGTCTGCTGAGCAACCGCTCCTTCGGGGGCGTGCAGGTGCAAAGGACTTTTTATGCCGCGGGGCAAACCGGTCAGCAGCTGCTGCTCGGCGCCTATTCGGCCCTGGAACGGCAGGTGGCCCTGGGAAATGTAACCATGTATGCCCGTCATGAGATGCTGGACGTGGTGATGATCGACGGTAAGGCCCGCGGCATCATCGCCCGCAACCTTAAGACCGGCGGGCTGGAGCGCCACTTCGGCCATGCCGTGCTGCTCTGCACGGGGGGGTACGGAAACGTCTTTTACCTTTCTACCAATGCCATGGGCTCCAATGTGACGGCAGCCTGGAAGGCGCACAAGAAAGGCGCTTACTTTGCCAACCCCAGCTATACCCAGATCCATCCCACCTGCATACCGGTATCCGGCGACCATCAGTCCAAGCTCACCCTGATGTCTGAATCGCTGCGCAACGACGGCCGCATCTGGGTGCCCAAGCAGAAGGACGATCCCCGCAAACCCGGTGATATCCCCGAAGAGGAGCGCGATTATTACCTGGAAAGAAGATATCCGGCCTATGGCAACCTGGTACCGCGCGACGTGGCCTCCCGGGCTGCGAAAGAGCGCTGTGATGCCGGCTATGGCGTAGGACCTTCCAAGATGGCCGTATACCTGGATTATGCCTCGGCCATCATCCGCTACGGAAAGGCCGCCGCCCACAAGCAGCAGCTGCACGATCCTTCCGACGATACGATCCGCGAGCTGGGGAAAAAAGCAGTGAATGAGAAATACGGTAATCTCTTCGAGATGTATGAGAAGATCACCGGTGAAAATCCCTATGAAACCCCCATGCGCATCTATCCTGCGGTGCATTATACCATGGGCGGGCTATGGGTGGATTATGAGCTGATGACTACCGTGCCGGGCCTCTATGCCCTGGGCGAATGCAACTTCTCCGATCATGGAGCCAACCGCCTCGGCGCCTCCGCGCTCATGCAGGGGCTGGCGGATGGTTATTTTGTGATCCCCTATACCATCGGCAGCTATCTGGCCGACGAGATCCGCACCGCTCCCATCCCGACCGACCACCCCGCATTCGAAACGGCGGAAAAGCAGGTGCGGGACAAGCTGGAAAAGCTGATGAACATCCGCGGAAAACATTCCGTGGATCATTTTCATAAAGAGCTGGGCAAGATCATGTGGAACAAGTGCGGGATGGCCCGCAATGCGCAGGGGCTGAAGGAAGCCATCGAGGAGATCAGGGCCCTGCGGAAAGCTTTCTGGGAGGATGTACGCATACCGGGTGAAATGGATGAGCTGAACCCTGAGCTGGAGAAAGCCGGCCGGGTGGCCGACTTCCTGGAGCTGGGCGAGCTGGTATGCCGGGATGCCCTGCACCGCGAAGAAAGCTGCGGCGGCCATTTCCGGGAAGAGTATCAGACCGAAGAAGGAGAGGCCAAGCGCGACGATGAGCATTTCTGCTACGTGGGCGCCTGGGAGTATAAAGGGGACGAGGCCGTGGCCGAGCTGCACCGGGAGCCGCTGAATTACGAGGTGATGCATCCGACGCAGCGGAGCTACAAGTGATGATTTGGTAATTTGATGATTTGATGATGAGGAGATGAAGTGATTGGATATAATTGGTTTGACTTATGCAGACAAATAAGGAAAATCTGATCCTTTAACCATAGGAGTAACGATATGAACTTGAAACTAAAGGTCTGGAGACAAAAAAACGAAAGTGCCCGCGGCGGGTTCGAAACGTATGATGTACCGGGTATCTCGGAAGACATGTCTTTCCTGGAGATGTTTGATGTGCTGAACGAGCGGCTGATCAACGAAGGGAAAGAGCCGGTAGCCTTTGATCACGACTGCCGGGAAGGCATCTGCGGTGCCTGCTCCATGTATATCAACGGGCGGGCGCACGGCCCCAACCGGAGCACCACCACCTGCCAGCTGCATATGCGCTTTTTTAAGGACGGAGACACCATCGTGGTGGAGCCCTGGAGGGTAGGACCTTTTAAGGTGGTCAAGGACCTGGTGGTGGACCGGAGCTCGTTCGACCGGATCATCGAAGCCGGAGGATATATCTCTGTCAACACCGGTAATGCGGTCGACGCCAATGCTATTCCCGTGGAGAAAGATAAAGCGGATGCCGCTTTTGCCGCCGCTGCCTGTATCGGATGCGGGGCCTGCGCGGCAGCCTGCCCGAATGCATCTGCCATGCTGTTTGTATCCGCCAAAGTAACCCAGCTGGCGCTGCTGCCCCAGGGCGATCCCGAAAGACATTCCCGCGCGCTGAACATGGTGGCCCAGATGGATAAGGAAGGCTTTGGCAGCTGCACCAATATCGGAGCCTGTGAGGCCGAATGTCCGAAAGACATCGCCATCACCAATATCGCAAAGCTGAACAACGAATACCTGAAAGCCGGATTGACGACATAAGGATTCCGGACTTTGATCTCAAAGCCCGCTGGCCGGATGAATGATTATGTTGGTAAGGCGGCTATTCATCGCTTTGCAGACGTATGGGAGCAGGACTTTTGATCTGTTTCCAGTCCAGCCTCCGGAAACGGGCCACGGCAGCTTTTATATCGCTGAAGATCTCATAATCCGTCGCGCGCCGGACAAAAAGATAGGAGGGGCGGTACCAATACATGAACATGTCCAGCGAATCCCCTTTGAGGCCGGTAAGGATTTCCACCTGTCCGGGCCGTATCCGGGACTCCGTAAATTTTTGCTGCTCGTAGGCGGCATATTCTTTCTGGAAACGCCATTTTCGCTTCTGTCTGCCGCTGAAGGCATCATAAAGACCGGAAACGGGACTGAATACGGCGCCCAGGCCGTGCGTTTTTTGCTCATCCAGCACATCCCCGAAAAGATTCCTCCGCTGCGCCGAGTCCCGCGAATAGTCTATACGGCGGCCGCGGATCTCTACTTCCGCGAGATTGTAAGGATTTTTCCGGAGCTCGATATCGAGCCGCTGACGGGGAAAGAGGGAATTGATCTGTACGCTGTCTGCATAGTAGCCCAGGTACGAAAATACCAGCCAGCGCCCCGGCAGGGCCTGGATGGAATAATTGCCCGCACTGTCGGTGAGTGTGCCGTCTGAGGTGCCGCGCACATGTATGCTTGCCATCCGGAGCGGGGTTTTCGTGTCCTGGTCGCGGATGGTACCGATCAAGCTGACGGGCGACTGGGCGGCAGCCCGTTTTACAATCCCCCCCAGCGCCAGCACACAGATGATATAGGCAAGATAGCGGCGCATAATAAACCAGCTGTAAACATACGTATTTCGCTCATAATCATGAACAAGCCGGTGTTAAAATTCTCATAAAGGGGAAAGCGCATTTCAGGATAAAAAGGGGGAATGTAAAAGATTCAGATTTGCGTCAATATTTGTTCTGCTTCCTGAATAAGGCTTTCCAAATAGTCTTCTTTGATGATCCAGACAATCTGGTAATCGATGCCAAAATAATCGTGAACAATGCGATTCCTGAATCCCCGGACCCGATGCCAGTCAATCTGGTTAAATCTATCTTTGAAATCTTCAGGAAGCCGGTTCGCCGCCTCGCCTATGATCTCAAAATTGCGGATTACTGCATCTATAGTTTTGTCATCAGCAATAAAGCTTTCGTAAGTAAGACCATGGGTATACTTCACTATTTTATGCGCACATTCCAGGATATCCTCCAATAAAAGCCGGGGAATTCTTTTAGACATAGATGATCTCGGGTTGAATAGCGCTAAAATATTTTTTTTTCATACCCCTGGCAGAAATTAAGTCCACTTTATGCTGGAACCGCCTTTCCAGCTCGTTTGCGAGATCAACAAATTCAATCCCTACGGGCTTGTAGAAATCTACAATAATGTCAATATCACTTTCCGGGCCGAAGTCTCCTCTTGCCATAGACCCAAATAAGCCGATTGAGGCAATGGGATATTTCATGCTCAGTTCGGGTTTGAGCTTCATAAGGAGTGTCTTGACGGTTTCCGTATTCATATATGCAAATATAAAAAATAAAAGCTGAGCTTGCTTTTCCGGTGATCCGAGACTGTTTCCTGGTTTTCGCAGCTATTCTTCGTTATTCAGCGTCCAGAAGGCCGGAAACCCCTAATTTTGGAGCGATCAAGTACCGTCTGTATATGAAAAGATACCCTTTCCTGCCCCTCCTGCTGATCGGGGCCTTATTGCTGCCCTGCTCCCTGCTGCTGGCCTGGGGCCGGTGGGGACATCAGCATATCGACCGGGCCGCCATATTTGCCCTTCCGGAGGGGATGCGGGCCTTCTTTTTCAATCATGCCGACTTCATTACCGAAGAATCCGTCCTGCCCGATGTGCGGAAATATACGATCAACGACCGGGCGGAACCGGACCGGCATTATATCGATCTGGAAGCCTATGGCAAAGACCCCTTCAAAACGCTGCCCCACGACTGGACGGCGGCAAAAAAGAAGTACGGTGAGAAAATGCTGCATAAGAACGGTATCCTGCCCTGGTATGTTCCAGAAATGATGGAAAAGCTGACCCGCGCCTTCCGGGAACGGGACAAAAGCAATATCCTGTTTATTGCCGCCGATCTGGGCCATTATCTCGGGGACGCCACCCAGCCGCTGCATACCACGCTGAACTACGACGGGCAGCTGAGCGATCAGAAAGGGATCCATGCCTTTTTCGAATCCCAGCTGCCGGAACGGTTTGGCGCTGCATATAACTTCCATGTGTCCCCGGCCCGGTATCTCGACGATCCCGTCAAAGAAATCTGGAATATACTGCAGGAAAGTCATGCGCTCGTCGATACCGTATTGCTGGCGGAAAAGCGGCTGGCTGCGCAATTTCCCGCTTCGCGGAAATATGTAACGGATGCTTCCGGTAAGCCGGTAAAAAATAGCTACGGGCAGCCCGTGCACAGCCTTGAATACGCAAAGGCGTACCACGACGCCCTGCAGGGCGCCATTGAAAAGCTGCTGAGACGGGCCGTGCAGGCCACCGCCGACTATTGGTATACGGCCTGGGTAAATGCGGGTAAGCCCCGGCTTGACAGTCTGGATGCCGCCGCATTGACAGCGAGAAACAAGCGTTTTCTGAAAAAGGAGTACCGGCGCTGGCAAAAGCAAGGCAAGCTTTGGGGCCTGCATGCCGGAGCGGAGTTCTGAGATCGTTAGCCTTACCTACTGGTCTCCTAAAGGGTGAAGGCGAAAGGCGGAAGGTCTTTTGTGGCCATTGGCCAGTAGTCAAGGGTATCTCATCATGACTATTGACCAATGACCCGTGACTATCTATTGCAGCACAAAGCGGATGGGCATGTGGTATTCCACGCTGACGGCGGTCCCGTTCTGACGGCCGGGTTTCCAGTGCGGCATTTCCTGTACTACACGGATGGCCTCTTCTTCCAGCCCCCCGCCCAGCGGCGCATTGTGGGTGCCGATGTTGCTGATGCTGCCGTCTGCCCCTACGATGAACGATACCAGCACATTGCCGCTGATATGTGCTTTCCGGGCCGCTTGCGGATACCGGATATGATCACGAAGGTATTTCATCATTTCCCCTTTTCCGCCGGGAAACTGCGGCATCTGTTCCACAAAGGTAAATACTCCGTTCGCGGGATGCTTCGCCGGAGCGGCCTCCTGGCTTTGCGCCGTATCCGGAGCGGCATAGCCCACTACCACCACATTGCTGACATCCACTGCCTGCCGGTTCAGCATTACGGTCAGGTGCGTATGGCCTTTTACCGCGAGGGTCTGGCCCGCATAACCCACCCGGGTGAATCGTAAAAGGCTGTTTTCAGATACATCCGGAAGGGTAAAGGTGCCGTTCTTGGCCGTAACGGTCCCCCGGGTGTCGCCCAGGATCATCACAGTGACCCCGGCGAGGGCATTGCCCTCGTCGTCTGCCACTTTTCCGCTGATCAGGATGCCGGCTGTCCGGCCGCCTTTCAGCGCTTCCAGACTGTGCTGCATGTTGTCCCGCAGGGCAAAGGCCGAGGCGGAGATGCCCAGCAAAAGGGCAAACAGGGGTAGGGAAAGCGCGTACTTCCGCCGCGCGGTTTTCCCGGATTTTGTTTTCTGTAGCATAATCAATCGGTTTTTGAGTTGGGAAGGACTGGAGAAAGTATGCAAAAGCGCTACCGGCAGATCAAAGGACTGCGCAGCAAGCAGGTGGGCGTAAGCCTGTTTGCTGTAAGCGCGGGTAACCGTTTCGTCGGCAGTATATTCATGTACCAGCCTCAGGGCGCGCTGGTAGAGATAAACCACGGGATTGAACCAGCAAGCTGTTTTTACCAGCTCCAGCAGCAGGTTGTCCAGGCTGTGACGTTGCCGGATATGCACCGCTTCGTGGGCGCTCACCAGCGGGGAGACATCGGCCGGCGCAAAAAGATAACGCCAGAAAGAAAAGACCGCGCTGCCTTTCCCGGTAAAGACATGTATGCAGATCTCCCCCCGTTCCCGGGGATGGGAATGTATCATCCGGAAGGTGCGACAGACCTTGTAAAGCAGCAGGGCGCCGGAAACCAGCACGCCGGCCAGATAGAAGAGTACCAGCAGAGAGAACGGGTTAAAGGCCGGCTGCGCCGCCGGAACCGGGTGCGCTGCAAGGGGCAGAGTGGCCGTGGTGAAGGAAGCGATCATCCGGACGGGCGCTGCCGCCGGACTGTCCGGAAAGACCGGTCCGGCCAGCCGTAAAAAGGGCAGCAGGGCGGAGCAGGCGATTCCGCCCAGCAGAAACCACCGGTGAAAGACAAAGAAGGTGTCTTTCCGGAAGAGCAGCTGGTACAGGAAAAAGAACAGCAGCAGGTACAGGTTGAACTGTGCCAGATAGATGAAGTAGCTCATGATTCCTCTTTTTTAAAGTCCCGCAGCAACTTGATGATCTCGTCGGCTTCCTGCACATCAATCTTCTTTTTATCCACAAAAAACGACACGAGGCTGCCGACCGAGTTGTCGAAATAATGCTGCAAAAGTTTTTTGGCCGTGTGGCTGCGGTAAGCTTCCCGGCTGACCAGCGGAAAATATTCGTGTGTTTTTCCATAGGCCCTGTAGCCGGCGTATCCCTTCTGTACCAGTATCCGCACGATGGTGGAAACCGTGCTGTAAGCCGGCTTGGGAGGAGGAAGCCGTTGCAGGATATCCTTTACAAAACCCTTCCGGATATCCCAGAGGATCTGCATGATCTGTTCTTCCGCGCGGGTGAGTTCTTTACCGTTGATGTCCATGGCCTGTGTTTTTATCAAATGTATAACTAAATATTTAACTGAACAACTAATTTTTTAGCTGAAGTAAATGACCGGAACAGTTTTTCGTTAAAATGCCCTTGGCCCTTGGTTGTTTACCTTTTGCCTTGCTTTTCGTCTTTTTCTCTTCGACTTTACCGTTTACCTTTGGCCTTTTCAATCCATGCACACCCCGCTTCCCGCACATAAGGTTTTTGCAGCGATGAACAGGCTGGGCGCTGCGGGTACGCCTTTCTTTTTCCTGCTGGACTTTTCCCTGACCAGTGGTATGGCGCTTCCGCTTTCGGAGATAGACGACGCTGAAATACGCTATATGCTGCCGGGAAAAACCAACGCTTCCCGGCCCCCGGCTGATCCGCCTCCGTTTTTCCTGAAAAAAGATCCGCCTTCTTTTGCGGATTACCGGCTGAAATTTGACCGGGTCAGGGCGGCCATACAGGCCGGGGACACTTACCTGCTGAACCTTACCGCGGAAACGCCCGTTGAAACCAATTATACCCTCGAAGAATTGTTCCGTTACGGGAAGGCGAAATACAAATTATGGCTGCGCGACCGCTTTGTGCATTTTTCTCCGGAGCCTTTTGTAAAGATCCGCGACGGGCGTATTTTTTCCTGTCCCATGAAGGGTACCATCGATGCCGGCCAGCCTGATGCTATGGAAAAGATACTGGCCGATCCCAAGGAAGAGGCGGAGCAGTACATTATTGTAGACCTCATCCGCAACGATCTTTCGCGGGTAGCGAGGGAGGTCCGGGTGGAGGACTTCCGGTATGTAGAGCGGGTACAGACCCACCGGCAGGAACTGCTGCAGGTGAGCTCGCGTATCGGGGGACGGCTGATGGAATCTTATGCCCGGGCCTTTGGCGATCTTTTTGCCGCCCTGCTGCCGGCCGGCTCCGTCAGCGGAGCACCAAAGCCCAGAACGCTGGAGCTTATCCGTTCGATCGAGGGATACGACCGCGGCTTTTATACCGGCGTATGGGGCATTTACGACGGCGCCGGGCTGGACAGCTGCGTCATCATCCGCTACCTGGAGCAGACGCCCGCAGGGTTGGTGTTCCGCAGCGGGGGCGGCATCACCTCGGGCAGCGTGGCAGAAAAGGAATTTTTAGAACTGACCGATAAAATATATGTGCCGGTTTATTGAAAGCATCCGCTGGAAGAATGAAGAAATGCCTTTGCTGTCCTGGCATGAGCAGCGCTTTGCCCGTACACAGGAGGCCGTATGGGAGCGAACGCAGCACCCTTCGCTGGATATCCTCATCCGCAGCCGGCGGCATGCTGTTGTGCTGCAGCCGGATGTCCTATACAAATGCCGGGTCGTATATGGGCGGACGGATGTTCAGATAAGCTGGGCGCCTTATCAGAAACGGATCATCCGGCGGCTGCAGCCCGTAACCGCAGACAAGCTGGATTATGCCTTCAAGTATGCCGAACGCGGGGCGCTGGACGGGCTCCGTGCCGGATGGCCGGAAGATACCGAGCCCCTCATCATACGGCGGGGGCTCATCACCGATACAACATTCAGTAACCTGGCTTTTTTTGACGGAGCGCATTGGCTGACGCCCGCCGAACCGCTGCTGCCGGGTGTGCGGCGGGCGAGTCTGCTGGCTGCAGGAGTGCTGAAGACGGCTATGCTTACGCCTGCTTCGCTGAAGTCTTTCACCCGGGTAAGACTGCTGAATGCGATGATGGAATGGGAGGAGAGCTGGGAATTGCCGGCCGGCGGGATCTTTTAGCGCCCGTTTAGATCAGCTTTCTTCTTTCCAGGGCGCTGCGGAGGGCGGCGGGAGTAGTAAAAAGCTCGGCATCCAGTCCCGCCTGTTGGGCTGCTGTAATGTTGCGCAGATTGTCGTCGGTAAAAAATGTTTTTTCCGGTATCAGATGGTACCGGTCCAGCAGCAGCTGGTAAAACAGGGGGAAAGGCTTGCGGGTCTTTTCTGCACCCGATACCACGATGCCGTCAAACCAATGCAGGAAATCATACCGGTCGTAGGCGATGGGAAAGGTTTCCGCCGACCAGTTGGTCAGCGCGTACAGGGGATGATCCCCTTGTTCCTTCAGTGTGCTGAGAATGGCGATGGTATCTTCGAAGGGCTCCCCCAGCATTTCTTCCCAGCGGCCGTAATAGGCGCGTATCGCCTTTTCGTAATGCGGATAGCGGCCCACCAGCAGCTCGGTGCCTTCCCGGACCGAACGGCCTTCATCCTGCTGCTCGTTCCAGTCCGGTGTGCAGACTTCGTTAAGAAAATAGCGCATCTCCTTTTCGTCGGAGAAGATCTTCCGGTACAGGTATTCCGGATCCCAGTTGACCAGTACGCCACCCAGGTCAAATACGATGGCTTGCCGAGCTGATGATGTCATAAATTTTTCCGTTCTTGCCTGTGTCAGAACAGGCCGCCTTTGCGCATGCTGATATTTCCGTTGCCTATCTTATAGCCTTCGTGATAGATCTCCACTTTGTAATCTCCGGGCTTGAATTCCACATCCTGTTTCCAGTCGATGCTTACCGCCTGTTTTTCTCCGGTCACGTAGTCGATGGTTTTCTGTGCGGTAAAAAGCTTTTCCGTACCGTCTGCCAGCGTAAAGCGGCCGGAGCCCAGGGATTCTACCGCCAGCGGCGAGCCGTCGGGAGCGGTCACGCACACATAGATTACCTTTTGACCCGAATCGGCGATGCGGTTCTCGTCGATATCAAAGGATATCCGCATCATATCCGCCCGGGTGGCCTTGCTGGTCTCCACCTCCCGGCCGTTCTTCCGGAGGTGCATGGGGACGATACGGATGTTGGAAGCATGTAAAACGGATCCCAGCTGTACCTCCTGGTTCAGCTGCTGGTTTTGCAGGGATACGGTATCATAGTTCCGGCGGATGGAATCGCGCTGGGTGACCAGGACGATCTTTTCGCCCTGCAGCTTTTCTATTTCCGACTTATAGCCTTCTATCCGGGAGTTGAGACGGGCGATCAGCGTTTGTGCTTCCTTGAGCTCGGCCGCGCTGGCATTGCTCTTGTTGAGGATGCTCTGGATGCGCGCCTTCATGTCGGCGATCTCCTTGTTCTTGGTATGGATCAGGCTGTCGTTTACCGAAGTCAGCTGGTCCAGCCGGGCCAGTGCTGCCTGATATTGCTCCTGCACTACATTTTTGCTGGAATCGGTGGTGGTGACCTGCGTTTGCAGGGTCTCGACCTTCTGGTTGGACCGGGATTTATCCCATATCAGGTATCCCCAGGTACCCGCCAGGGCCACGATAAGTATCCCGTAAAGGAGACCCCGGTTTCCACCGCGGGGTTTTTCCGGGGTCGGTTCGGGAGGAACCGGGTTGGGTGTTTCGAAGCTGTTGGACTCGGTCATGATAAGCAGATTTTTATCTATGGAAAAAGGCACGGCGCCCATACAGATATTACCGGGTACCGCGTAATCCGGTGCGAAATAAATGATTTTTAGATAAAAGTAAAAACATATAGGTGAACATGCCGGGTGCCTGCGTTTCCGGTCCTGCCTTTTCTGAAAGGAATGATTTTCAGCAACTTTCGACCCCAAACAGGCAAACGGCCCCGAGAATTTTGCAAAAACTGCGCCAGATTCCTTTCGGGTAGCCCGGGAGGCGTCCCCGGTCTGTCCGGTGGGGGCGGCGGGCAAGACCGGGTTTTTCCGCTAACCGCAATTGCTTTAGTTTCGTGGTCCCGCGAGCGCGATTGCGGAGAAAATATACCCTTGTTCATGAGCTATGAAGTAATCATCCGGGAGCTGGAAGCCCGGAAATTCAAACCCGTATACCTGCTGGAAGGGGAGGAGGATTTTTTTATCGACCAGGTGGCCCGTTATCTCGAGCACGAGGTGCTTTCGGACGCGGAGAAAGAGTTTAACCTCACGGTCTTCTATGGCAAAGACGCCGCCTGGAGCGATGTGGTGAATGCCTGCCGGCGCTATCCCATGTTTGCCGAACGGCAGGTGGTCATGATAAAGGAAGCCCAGGCCATGCGCGACATCGGGAAGCTGGAGGTATACCTCGAAAAGCCGCTGAACAGCACCCTGCTGGTGCTGGTGCATAAGCAGGGCAAGCTGGATGGCCGCACCCGGGTGGCGGGCCTGATCAAAAAGAAGGGAACGGTGCTGACCACTAAAAAGCTGTACGACAACCAGCTGCCCGCCTGGATACAGGGTTATGTAAAGCAGCGGGGGATGCAGCTGACGGACAAGGCCGTGCTGCTGCTGGCGGATCATATCGGCAACGACCTGTCCCGCATGGCCAATGAGCTGGATAAGCTGCTGATCAATGTACGCGGCAAAGACAGGCTGGACGAAAATGATATCGAGCAGTATGTAGGGATCAGCAAGGAATACAATTCCTTTGAGCTGCAGTCGGCCATCGCCCGGCGCGACCTGCCGGGAGCGATAAAGATCATCGCTTATTTTGACGCCAATCCCAAGGCGGCTTCCATCCTGATGATCATACCGCTGCTCCATTCCTTTTTCAGCAAGCTTTACCTGCTGCTTACCCAGACGGCCGGTTCGCAGGTATCGTTGAGCTCGCTGGGCGTTCCCCCGCGGTTTCAGGCTGAATATACCCGCTCGGCCCAGGCCTACGGGCGGGAAGGCGTTGAGCGTGCCATCCTGCTGCTGCATACCTATAACCTTCGCAAGATAGGTATAGACGATGCCGGTTACAGCGATGCCGAGCTGCTGAAAGAGCTGGTGTTCAGGATCGTGATGATTTGATAATTACTCCATCATCAAATCAACAAATCTCCAAATCATCGAATCAACATCTCCCGTGCGGTCTGTGCATCCTGCTCTATCTGCCGGACCAGCGCCTCCGCATTTTCGAATTTCAGCTCGGGACGTATAAAGTCGCACAGGCTGACGGTGAGCATGCGGTCGTAGATATCGGCGCTGAAATCAAAGATATGTACTTCCACACGCAGGTCCGTGCCGTTGAAAGTGGGGCGGTAGCCGATGCTCATCACCGCGGGAAGCCAGGAAGATGCCTCCGGGAGGGCGGATCCGTCGCCGCCTGCAGGATCCAGCCGGGCCCGCACGGCATAGATGCCGCTGCCGGGGATCAGCTTCCGCTTGTCGGCGGGGCGGATGTTGGCGGTGGGATAACCCAGCTCCCTTCCCCGCCGGTCACCGTGAACGACGGTGCCGGACAGGAAGTAGTCGTAGCCCAGGAGCTCGTTGGCCAGGGCGACGTGGCCCGCCTCAAGATGCTCCCGTATCTTGGTGGAGCTGACAGTCAGATGATGTACCACCTGCGGCGGGATCTCCACCACCCGGAATCCGTACCGCGCCTCGACTTCCCGGAGCAATCCGATATTGCCCTGCCGTTGGTGCCCGAAATGATGATCGTAGCCGATGATGATGCGGTAAGGGCAGAAGCGGCGGACCAGGAAATCCTCGATATAGGCGGCAGCCGGCTGAGATGAAAAAGCGTTCGTAAAAGGTACGATCACCAGGTGGTCCACGCCCTGCTGTTCCAGCAGCCGGATTTTCTCATCCAGGGTGTTGAGCAGGTGCAGGTCGTTGTTACCGGGAAAGAGCACCTCCCGGGGATGGGGCTCAAAGGTGATGATCACGCTTTCGCCGTTACAGGCGGCGGCGGTTTCCCGCAGCTGACGGATAACCTGCCGGTGCCCGCAGTGTACGCCGTCAAAAGTACCGATCGTCAGCACGGCGCGCTGAAAGGCAGGCAGGTGATCCAGGTCGCGGTGAACCAGCATGGAAGGTTGTCTTTTATGGCTATTGAGGTGTGCAAAGCTACGTTTTAGGACAGAATAACCCAAGTAGCGCACGGCAGGTCCCGGCCAGACCTGTAAAGAAAAGTTAAATATGAAAGCGGGCTTTGAAAAACCAGCTAAAAGACATAAATTAGAATTTGCATTTCATATCAGACGTTCACGGCGTAAACCGGCATGTATGTCACACAGCTACCCTCTTTTTTTCATCGTCACTAACTTCTAAATGCTTGAGCTATGAACACACGGATTAACACGGTGCATTTTGATGCAGATGCAAAACTGATTGACCACGTTAATAAGCGGCTGGACAAGCTTCCGGTTTTTCATGACCGGATTACGGGAGTGGAGGTGTATTTGAAACTGGACAATATCGCCCACCAGATTAAGGATAAAATTGCCGAAATAAAAGTATACGTACCTCATCATCAATTCTTTGTAAAACACGAATCCAAATCTTTCGAAGAATCCTTCGACCTGGCCTTCGACTCCCTGGTCACCCGGATGAAGCGCCAGAAGGAAAAGGTGCAGCAAAACTAAGCAGACTGACCGGGTAACCGGCTTTCGCTGTCCCGTTTCCTGCCGGGGAAGGGGCCGGGATACTTTTTTCCGGTCCTTCTAAGAATATTTTGCTTTATTGGCTTACTTTACTACCTTTGCCTTCCCAAAAAATCGGGGGGTATTCGTGTATCCGTTAAGTTCTTGTTTTTACGGCAGGAAATTTTTTGCCAGCATAGCTCAGTTGGCCAGAGCAGCTGATTTGTAATCAGCTGGTCGGGGGTTCGAATCCCTCTGCTGGCTCCGGAAAAATTCCCGGAAAGGAGCACTGGGAGAATGATCGTTATCATGTGCTGCGGCGTTGCCGCAAGGCGGCTCACACCGGAGCCCGCACAGGATCCGGATGTAATCAGGGCAGGTACCAGAGTGGCCAAATGGGGCGGACTGTAAATCCGCTGTCTTTCGACTTCAGTGGTTCGAATCCACTCCTGCCCACCCATCTGTAAGTGGCTTATTTGAAATTTCAGATTTTCAGATCGGACACCTCAAATGGTTTTTTTGCGGGAGTAGCTCAGTTGGTAGAGCGACAGCCTTCCAAGCTGTAGGTCGCGGGTTCGAACCTCGTCTCCCGCTCTTTTTAAAGTCTGAAGTTTGAGATTTGAAGTTTCTGGTTTGAAGTTCCATTCCGGACGGATTGCCGGAAACGGGGAGCCGGAAATCAGAAACCGGAGACTACTGACGAATGACTAAAAAAAGCCGTTGTAGCTCAGTGGTAGAGCACTTCCTTGGTAAGGAAGAGGTCGTGAGTTCAATTCTCATCAACGGCTCGGCTTTGTGTGTATTACTTTTCATATAAAATTTAAAAACAGTTCAAACATCTCTTTTAAAATCCAATAACAATGGCAAAAGAAACCTTTAAACGGGATAAACCCCATGTTAACATCGGCACTATCGGCCACGTAGACCACGGTAAGACTACCCTGACCGCTGCCATTCTTCAGGTACTTTCTGATAAAGGGCTGGCACAGAAAAAAGGATATGATGAGATTGATGCTGCCCCCGAAGAAAAAGAACGTGGTATTACCATCAATACGGCTCACGTGGAATATCAGACCGATAGCCGCCACTATGCCCATGTGGACTGCCCCGGTCACGCTGACTATGTGAAGAACATGATCACCGGTGCCGCCCAGATGGACGGTGCTATCCTGGTAGTGGCCGCTACTGATGGCCCGATGCCGCAGACCCGCGAGCACATCCTGCTGGCCCGTCAGGTAGGCGTACCCCGTATCGTGGTATTTATGAACAAGGTTGACCTGGTGGATGACCCCGAGCTGCTGGAACTGGTGGAAATCGAAATCCGCGAGCTGCTCTCCAAGAACGGTTTTGACGGCGACAATACCCCGATCATCAAGGGTTCTGCTACCGGTGCTCTCGCCGGCGATGCAAAATGGGTAGGTGCCGTGAGCGAACTGATGAATGCAGTGGACAGCTACGTTCCTCTGCCTACCCGTCCGATCGATCAGCCCTTCCTGATGTCTGTGGAAGACGTGTTCTCCATTACCGGCCGCGGTACCGTGGCTACCGGCCGTATCGAAAGAGGTAAGGTAAAGGTGGGCGATAACGTGGAAATCATTGGTTTGATCCCCGAATCGCTCAAATCCACCTGTACCGGTGTGGAAATGTTCAAGAAGATCCTGGACGAGGGAGAAGCCGGCGACAACGCAGGCCTGCTGCTGCGCGGTATAGAAAAGAAAGATATCCGCCGCGGGATGGTAATCTGTCATCCGGGCACCATTACCCCGCATACCGAATTCAAATGTGAAGTATACGTGCTGAGCAAGGAAGAAGGCGGCCGTCATACCCCCTTCTTCAACAAATACCGTCCCCAGTTCTACTTCCGTACCACGGACGTAACCGGCGAAGTAAAGCTGCCCGACGGTGTGGAAATGGTGATGCCCGGCGATAACGTATCGCTGGAGGTGACCCTGATCGCCCCCATCGCTATGGACAAAGGTCTGAAATTTGCCATCCGCGAAGGCGGCCGTACAGTTGGCGCCGGACAGGTTACCGAGATCATTAAATAAATAGTTATCTTTGCCATTGGTCATTAGTCATTGATTAGCGGCCCCGGTCACGCCCCAGGCGGGACCGGCTGGCTGCCGTCAATGACCAATGACATTTTGGTATACGGGTGTAGCTCAATTGGTAGAGTACCGGTCTCCAAAACCGATGGTTGGGGGTTCGAGTCCCTCCTCCCGTGCAGCGGTCCGCACGAGCGGAATGCAGGTGCTGCCCGCCCGCCCCTCCGGGCAGGACGACGGCAAATCATAAATCGATTACGACGGTGAACAAGATCAAGCATTATATTCAGGAATCGTACCACGAAATGGTGCACAAGGTGTCCTGGCCCAGCTGGGAACAACTGCAATCTTCGACCATGATTGTGTTGATTGCCACGATTATCGTGACCATCCTGGTATGGATCATGGATCTGTGTTCGAACTCCGTACTGGAAAACTATTATAAATTTTTCGTATAATGGAAGCGGCAGTAACCCCAAACGAAGAGACGAAATGGTATGTGCTGCGCGTGGTGAGCGGCAAAGAGAAAAAAGTAAAGGAATATCTCGATATCGATATCCGCCGTTCCGGCTGGGGGGAAGCGATCACCCAGGTGTTCGTGCCCATGGAAAAGGTCTATAAGGTACAGTCCGGCAAAAAGGTGATGCGCGAACGCAATTTTTATCCCGGGTATATCATGATGGAAGTGGTGGAAGGAAAGCTTACCGACGAGATGGTATCCCATATCAACAATACAACCAACGTCATTCATTTCCTCGGTAAAGACAAGCCCATCGCCCTCCGCCGGGCAGAGGTGAACAAAATGCTCGGCAAGGTGGATGAGATGAGCGATGAGGAAGTGACCATGAGCGAACCCTTTATCGTGGGAGAGACCATCAAGATCATCGACGGACCGTTCAACGACTTTAACGGGGTGATCGAAGACGTCAATGAAGAAAAGAAAAAGCTGAAGGTGACCGTAAAGATATTTGGCCGGGCTACCCCCGTGGAGCTCAACTTCATGCAGGTGGAGAAGCTGTCCTGAGCTCGTTTCCGGGTTTCTGGCTTCTCCGGTTCTGGTTTGAGATTTGAAGTTTACTTCGTTCCAAAGTCTTTAAGGATCTCCGTGAAGACTTCGCCTTTCGGGTTCCCGGTAGCGCTTCGTATTTCCGGCCCGGGTTTTTCCCGGTTTTTGGCGGTCCCGACGGAGCATTTCAGCCGGGAGGGAGGCCATACAAAAATTCTTCCAGAAAAGCACGTCCCCGAAAGAAAATTTTCCACATTTCGGAATATATTACCTACCTTTGCACTCCTTTATTTATTTTATCACCTATCTTGGAAGTAATGTCCCCGGACAGTACGCTAACACCAAGAAAATCAGTTTCAATGGCAAAAGAGATTGCAGGTTACGTCAAATTGCAGGTAAAAGGCGGACAAGCCAACCCTGCTCCCCCCATCGGACCGGCACTTGGTTCTAAAGGGGTGAATATCATGGAGTTCTGCAAGCAATTCAATGCGCGGACCCAGGATAAGATGGGCAAAGTACTGCCCGTAATATTAACGGTGTACTCCGACAAATCGTTTGACTTCGTCATCAAAACGCCTCCGGCCCCGGTTCAGCTGCTGGAAGTTTCCAAGCTCAAAGGCGGCTCCAAAGAGCCCAACCGGACCAAAGTCGGCAAGGTGACCTGGGAACAGGTTGAAGCGATCGCCAAGGACAAAATGGCCGATCTGAACTGCTTTACCGTGGAAAGCGCCATGAAAATGGTCGCCGGCACAGCGCGAAGCATGGGCATAACCGTAGAAGGAGATGCTCCTTGGGTAAAGTAAGTCTTTCAACTTATTAAAAACAGGAAACGATGGCAACAAAAAAGAGAAAAACCGCGGACGCCCAGGTGGATAAAAACAAACAATACAGCCTGCAGGATGCCGCCACGCTTGTTAAAGATATCAATTGTACAAAGTTCGATAGCTCTGTAGATCTTCATATACGGCTGGGTGTGGATCCCAAAAAGGCCGACCAGGCCATCCGCGGATCGGTGACCCTGCCGCATGGTACGGGTAAGACCAAACGGGTGCTGGTGCTTTGCAACCCCGATAAAGAGGCCGAAGCGCAGCAGGCCGGCGCCGACTATGTCGGGCTGGACGAATATATCCAGAAGATCGAAGGCGGCTGGACGGATGTGGATGTGATCATCGCTGTTCCCGCCGTGATGCCGAAGATCGGCCGGCTGGGCAAGATACTGGGTCCCCGCAACCTGATGCCCAACCCGAAAACGGGCACCGTCACCAACGACGTGTCTGCCGCGGTGAACGACGTGAAAGGCGGAAAGATCACCTTCAAGGTGGACAAGGCCGGCATTATCCATGCCTCCGTGGGCCGTGTATCCTTCCCTCCGGAAAAGATACAGCAGAACTCACAGGAGCTGATCAATGCCATTGTACGGCTGAAACCGGTGACCGCAAAGGGCACCTATCTGAAAGGCGTTTCCATGGCCAGCACCATGAGTCCGGGAATAGCCATTGATACTAAATCCGTTCAAAACTAAGCGTATCATGACGAAGACACAGAAAAACGAAGCCATAGAACTGCTGAAGGATAAGTTCTCTCAATATAATAACTTCTACCTCACCGACTCCTCCTCGCTCAGCGTGGCCCAGATCAACAAACTGAGAAGGGTATGCTTTGAAAAACAGGTGGAAATGAAGGTGGCGAAGAACAGCCTGGTGCAAAAAGCGCTCGAGGCCCTGAACAGCGATAAATATGCCGGCGTGTACGAAGCCCTCCACGGCCAGACCGCCATCATGTTTTCCGAAAACCCGAAAGAGCCGGCTGTGATCATCAGCGCCTTCCGCAAGGATACCAACGGGGAACGCCCTGTGCTGAAAGCTGCCTTTATCGATACGGACGTATTCGTGGGCGACGAACAGCTTACCGCGCTGAGCCAGCTGAAGACCAAGAACGAGCTGATCGGCGAAATCATCGGTCTGCTGCAGTCTCCGGCCCAGAACGTGGTCAGCGCCCTGCAGTCCGGCGGCAACAAGCTGGCCGGCTTGCTCAAGACACTGGAGGAAAGAGCCCAGTAACCCGCTTTTTTAAAAACGGCTTCCAAGTCCCAACATACACAAAATTGTAAAACATTCTTAAAATTCATTCAAAAATGGCTGACTTAAAAGCATTTGCTGAACAACTCGTAAGCTTGTCCGTTAAAGAAGTAAACGAGTTAGCACAGATTCTGAAAGAAGAATATGGTATTGAACCGGCCGCTGCCGCTCCCGTAATGGTAGCCGGAGGCGCTGCTGCAGGCGGTGGTGCCGCTGCTGAAGAAAAAACCTCCTTTAACGTAGTGCTGAAAGCTGCCGGACCCAACAAGCTGAACGTGGTGAAGGTAGTAAAAGAGCTGACCGGACTGGGGCTGAAAGAAGCCAAAGAACTGGTTGACGGTGCTCCCAAGCCCGTTAAGGAAGGGGTTGCCAAGGCAGAAGCCGACGACCTGGTTGCCAAGCTGAAAGAAGCCGGCGCCGAGGTAGAAGTACAGTAAGCTTTTTCGGAATACTTATTACAGGTCAAAAGTGTCCGCACTTTTGACCTTTCCCCCTTTTTATACGAGTCTTAATTTCGAACGCTGAATATGTCTCAAAAAAAAGCCCAAACCAACGAAAGAATCAATTTCGGAAAGATTAAACAAAGCACTGAGACACCGGACTTGCTGGCTATACAGATCCAATCTTTCAAGGATTTCTTTCAATTAGAAACTACCCCGGACAAGCGTAACAATGAAGGTTTGTTCAGGGTGTTCAAAGAAAATTTTCCGATAACCGATACGCGAAACATCTTTAACCTCGAATTCCTGGATTATTTCGTGGATCCCCCGCGCTATACCATCGAGGAGTGTATCGAACGCGGACTTACCTACGCGGTACCCCTGAAAGCCAAGCTGCGCCTCAGCTGTAACGACGAGGAGCATGTGGACTTTCAGACCATCGTGCAGGATGTGTTTCTGGGCAATATTCCCTACATGACCCCGCGGGGCACCTTTGTGATCAACGGCGCCGAACGGGTGGTTGTCTCCCAGCTGCACCGCTCTCCCGGCGTGTTCTTCGGACAGTCGGTGCATCCCAACGGCACAAAAATATATTCCGCCCGCGTCATCCCCTTCAAAGGCGCCTGGATGGAATTTGCAACGGACATCAACAACGTGATGTTCGCCTATATCGACCGGAAAAAGAAATTCCCGGTAACGACCCTGCTGCGCTCTATCGGATACGAAACCGATAAGGACATCCTGCAGCTTTTCGGCATGGCCGATGAAGTAAAGGCCGACCGCAAAGAACTTTCTGCCTATATCGGCAAAAAACTGGCCGCCCGCGTGCTCCGCAGCTGGGTGGAAGACTTTGTGGACGAGGATACCGGTGAAGTGGTATCCATCGAACGGAATGAAGTGGTGCTGGAGCGCGACAGCGTGCTGGATGAAGAAAGCATAGACCTCATCCTCGGTATGGATGTAAAGACCGTATTCCTCCAGAAAGAAGAGGTAAGCGGCGATTATTCGATTATCTACAATACCCTCAATAAAGATACTTCCAACTCCGAGCTGGAAGCCGTACAGCACATCTACCGCCAGCTGCGCGGAGCCGATGCGCCGGACGACGAAACCGCCCGGGGCATCATCGATAAGCTGTTCTTCTCCGACAAACGCTATGACCTCGGGGAAGTAGGCCGTTACAAGATCAACCGTAAGCTGGAACGCGATATCCCCCTGGACAAAAAAGTGCTGACCAAGGAAGATATCATCGCCATCATCAAATACCTGGTGCAGCTGACCAATGGCAAGGCCGAAGTGGACGATATCGACCACCTGAGCAACCGCCGGGTACGTACCGTGGGCGAGCAGCTGTATGCCCAGTTCGGCGTGGGGCTGGCCCGTATGGCCCGCACCATCCGCGAACGGATGAATGTACGCGACAATGAAGTGTTTACCCCGGTAGACCTCATCAATGCCCGTACCCTTTCCTCGGTGATCAACTCCTTTTTTGGTACCTCCCAGCTGTCGCAGTTCCTGGATCAGACCAATCCCCTGTCCGAGATCACCCACAAACGCCGTATCTCGGCGCTGGGGCCCGGCGGTATCAACCGCGAGCGCGCCGGCTTCGAAGTACGCGATGTGCACTACTCCCACTACGGACGCCTGTGCACCATCGAAACGCCGGAAGGTCCCAATATCGGGCTGATCTCCACCCTGTGCGTGCACGCCACCATCAACGATATGGGCTTTATTGAAACCCCGTACCGTACGGTGAAGGATGGCCGGGTCAACCTCAGCGAAATCAAGTACCTGAGCGCCGAAGAAGAAGACGAAGTGAAGATCGCCCAGGCCAATGCGCCCATCGACGATAAGGGTAACTTTATCAACGACAAGATCAAGTCCCGCGAAACCGGCGATTTCCCGATCCTGGAGCCGGGTGAAGTGGAATATATGGACATCGCGCCCAACCAGATCGTAGGGCTGAGCGCCTCGCTGATCCCCTTCCTGGAGCACGACGATGCCAACCGCGCCCTCATGGGCTCCAACATGCAGCGCCAGGCCGTGCCCCTGCTGCGTCCGGAAGTGCCCATCGTAGGCACGGGGCTGGAAGGAAAGGCCATACGCGACTCCCGCCTGCAGATCACCGCAGAAGGAAAGGGAACGGTGGAGTATGTGGACGCCAACGAAATCCATGTGCGCTATCAGCGGGATGCCATGCAGCGCCTGGTTTCCTTTGAAGACGATCTGAAGATATACCACCTGACCAAGTTCAAGAAGACGAACCACAGCACCTCCATCAACATGCGCCCCTGTGTAAAGCAGGGCCAGGCAGTGGAGCCCGGCGATTTCCTTACCGAAGGATACGCCACCAAAGACGGAGAGCTGGCGCTGGGCCGCAACATGAAGGTGGCCTTCATGCCCTGGAAAGGCTATAATTTTGAAGATGCTATCGTGATCTCCGAAAGGGCCGTGCGGGAAGACCTCTTTACCTCCGTGCATGTGGACGAGTATGAGCTGGAAGTGCGGGATACAAAGCTGGGCGAGGAAGAGCTGACCCCCGATATCCCGAACGTGAGCGAGGAAGCCACCAAAGACCTGGATCCCAACGGTATCATCCGCATCGGCGCCAACGTAAACGAAGGCGATATCCTGATCGGTAAGATCACGCCCAAGGGCGAAAGCGATCCTACCCCCGAGGAAAAGCTGCTGCGTGCCATCTTCGGCGATAAGGCCGGCGATGCCAAGGACGCTTCCCTCAAGGCGCCTCCTTCTACGGTAGGGGTGGTTATCGATAAAAAGCTGTTCTCCCGGGCCAAAAAGGATAAGAACACCAAGGCGCGTGAAAAAACGGCTATCGAAAAGCTGGAAAAGAACCATCAGAAAAACGAAGAGGATCTGAGCAAGGTGCTGATGGAAAAGCTGCAGGTGCTGCTGAAAGACAAGACCTGTACAGGGGTTACCAACAACTTCGGGGAAGTGCTGATCTCGAAAAATGCCAAGTTCACCGCCAAGAACCTGGCTGCGATCGACTACCAGAACGTGAATCCCCTCGGCTGGACCAACGACGAGGCCACCAACGATTTCATCAACACCCTGCTGCACAACTATAACATCAAGTACAACGAGGAGCTGGGACGCTACAAGCGTGAAAAGTTCAACATCTCCATCGGGGACGAGCTGCCCGCCGGTGTGCTGAAGCTGGCCAAGGTATACCTGGCTACCAAGCGGAAGCTGAAAGTGGGCGACAAGATGGCCGGCCGCCACGGCAACAAGGGTATCGTAGCCCGTATTGTCCGGGCAGAAGACATGCCTTTCCTGGAAGACGGCACCCCCGTGGATATCGTGCTGAACCCCCTGGGCGTACCTTCCCGTATGAACCTGGGCCAGGTGTACGAAACCGTGCTGGGATGGGCCGGGGAAAAGCTGGGCGTCAAATTCGCCACCCCCATCTTTGACGGGGCGGAAACCGAAGAGATCGCAGGCTATATCGAAAAGGCCAAGCTGCCCAGCTTTGGTCATACCTACCTGTACGACGGGGAAACGGGTGAACGGTTCCACCAGAAAGCCACGGTCGGTGTGATCTATATGATCAAGCTCAGCCACATGGTGGACGACAAGATGCACGCCCGCTCTATCGGCCCGTACAGCCTCATTACCCAGCAGCCGCTGGGCGGTAAGGCGCAGTTCGGCGGTCAGCGTTTTGGTGAAATGGAAGTATGGGCGCTTGAAGCCTATGGCGCTTCCAATATCCTGCAGGAGCTGCTCACCATCAAGTCCGACGATATCGTGGGCCGCGCCAAAGCATACGAGTCCATCGTAAAAGGCGAGAACATCCCGAAACCAGGCATCCCCGAATCGTTCAACGTGCTGGTGCACGAGCTCCGCGGCCTGGGCCTGGAGCTGGATTTTGAATAAGTTATCCGGTTTGCCCGTCCCGCCTCAGGCGGGACGGGTTTCTGCGTAAATAATATTTAATATTTATCTATGGCTATCAAAAAGGAAAATCGTCCCAAGTCGAGTTTCAGTAAGATTACGATCAGCCTGGCTTCTCCGGACGCCATCCTGGAGCGTTCTTACGGCGAAGTGCTAAAGCCGGAAACCATCAACTACCGGACCTACAAGCCGGAGCGGGACGGATTGTTCTGTGAACGTATATTCGGTCCTGTAAAGGACTATGAGTGCTACTGCGGTAAATATAAGCGTATCCGTTATAAAGGTATTGTCTGTGACCGCTGTGGTGTGGAAGTAACCGAAAAGAAGGTGCGGCGCGAACGCATGGGCCATATCAAGCTGGTAGTGCCCGTCGTGCATATCTGGTATTTCAAGTCGCTGCCGAACAAGATAGGCTACCTGCTGGGGGTTAGCTCCAAAAAGATGGAGTCTATCATCTATTATGAACGTTATGTGGTGGTGAACCCCGGGATATGCGGCGACCGGCTGAACAAGCTGGACCTGCTTACCGAAGAAGAATATCTGGATATTCTGGATTCCCTGCCCAAAGACAACCAGCTGCTGCCGGATGAGGATCCCAATAAGTTTATTGCCCGCATGGGCGCCGAGTCCGTATACATGCTGCTGCAGCGTATCGACCTCGACGGCCTGTCTTACCAGCTGCGCAACCAGGCGGCTACCGAGACATCCCAGCAGCGCAAGGCGGAAGCCCTCAAAAGGCTGAGCGTGGTGGAAGCCTTCCGGGAAGCCAATACCCATGTGGAAAACCACCCGGAATGGATGGTGATGCAGTATATCCCGGTGGTGCCGCCCGAGCTGCGGCCCCTGGTACCGCTGGACGGCGGCCGTTTTGCCTCCTCCGACCTGAACGATCTTTACCGCCGGGTGATCATCCGGAACAACCGCCTGAAACGCCTGATCGAGATCAAGGCGCCGGAAGTGATCCTCCGCAACGAAAAGCGTATGCTGCAGGAAGCGGTGGACTCCCTGTTCGACAACTCCCGGAAGTCCAATGCGGTAAAAGCCGAAGGCGGCCGCGCGCTGAAATCGCTCAGCGATATCCTGAAGGGAAAACAGGGCCGTTTCCGCCAGAACCTGCTGGGGAAACGCGTGGACTATTCCGGCCGTTCGGTGATCGTGGTGGGTCCCGAGCTGAAACTGCACGAATGCGGGCTGCCCAAAGACATGGCGGCGGAATTGTTCAAGCCGTTTATCATCCGCAAACTGATCGAAAGGGGTATCGTAAAAACGGTAAAGTCCGCCAAAAAGCTGGTGGACCGCAAAGAAGCCGTGGTTTGGGATATTCTTGAAAATATCCTGAAAGGACACCCCGTATTGCTGAACCGCGCCCCGACGCTGCACCGCCTTTCCATACAGGCTTTTCAGCCCAAGCTCGTGGAAGGTAAAGCCATACAGCTGCATCCCCTGGTATGTTCGGCCTTCAACGCCGACTTTGACGGTGATCAGATGGCCGTGCATGTGCCCCTCAGCAATGCCGCCATCCTGGAAGCACAGCTGCTGATGCTGTCTTCCCACAACATCCTGAACCCGCAGAACGGCAGTCCCGTAACCCTGCCTTCGCAGGACATGGTGCTGGGTCTTTACTATATCACCAAAGGGAAGAAGAGCACCGATACGGAAAAGGTAAAAGGAGAAGGCAAGGTATTTTATTCTCCCGAAGAAGTGCTGATCGCGCTGAACGAGAAAAAGGTGGAGCTCCATGCCTGGATCAAGGTAAGGGCCGAAGTGCGCAACGAACAGGGCGAACTGGAAAAGAAGCTCGTGGAGACGACCGTAGGCCGGGTGGTTTTCAACCAGACCGTTCCCAAAGAAGTGGGCTTTGTCAACCAGCTGCTGACCAAGAAATCGCTGCGTGAGATCATCAGCACCATCATCAAGCTGACCAACGTAGTAAAAACCGCGAAGTTCCTGGATGACATCAAACAGCTGGGCTTCCGCATGGCTTACGAAGGCGGTCTCTCCTTTAACATCAATGACCTGATCATCCCCGACGTGAAGGAAATGCTGGTGAACGGCGCCCAGTCCGAAGTGGACGAGGTATGGGACAACTACAACATGGGGCTGATCACCAACAACGAACGGTACAACCAGATCATCGATATCTGGTCCCGCGTGGATACCCGCATCACCGAGACCCTGATGCAGGAGCTGGCTTCCGATAAGCAGGGCTTCAACTCGGTATACATGATGCTGGACTCCGGAGCCCGCGGCTCCAAGCAGCAGATCAAGCAGCTGGCCGGTCTCCGCGGCCTCATGGCCAAACCGCGTAAGAGCGGCTCTTCGGGTTCCGAGATCATCGAAAACCCGATCCTGTCCAACTTCAAGGACGGCCTGAGCGTGCTGGAGTATTTCATCTCCACGCACGGGGCCCGCAAGGGTCTGGCCGATACGGCCCTGAAAACCGCCGACGCCGGTTATCTGACCCGCCGCCTCGTGGACGTGGCGCAGGATGTGGTCATCAAGGAAGAAGACTGCGGCACTCTCCGCGGTATCGCCATCAGCGCGCTGAAAGACAATGAAGAAGTAGTGGAACCGCTGTTTGACCGTATCCTCGGCCGTACCTCCCTCCATGATGTGTACCATCCCCATACCGATGAGCTGATCGTGGCCGCCGGGGGAGAGATCACGGAAGACATTGCCCATGATATAGAAGAAAGCGGTATCGATACCGTGGAAATCCGCTCCGTGCTCACCTGCGAAAGCCGCAGGGGCGTGTGCGTGAAATGTTATGGTAAAAACCTTGCTACAGGATATATCACCCAGATGGGTGATGCGGTGGGCATCATCGCCGCACAGTCCATCGGCGAACCCGGTACCCAGCTTACGCTCCGTACCTTCCACGTGGGTGGGGTGGCCGGCTCTGCCGCCATCGATTCCCAGCTGATCGCCAAGTTCGACGGGGTCATTCATTTTGACGGCCTGCGGACCACTTTCAGCGAGAACGCCGAAGGAGAAAAAGTGGAAATGGTCATCGGCCGTACGGGTGAAGTGCGGATCATGGACGATAAGAACGAACGCCTGCTGACCACCAACAATGTGCCTTACGGCTCTACCCTGACGGTAAAGGACGGGCAGAAGATTTCCAAGGGCAGCATCATCTGTACCTGGGACCCGTTCAATGCGGTAATTCTGTCCGAAATCGCCGGCAAGGTGAAATTCGAGCACGTTATCGAAGGGATCACGTTCCGCGAAGAGGCCGACGAACAGACCGGACACCGCGAAAAAGTGGTAATCGAAACCAAGGACAAGACCAAGATACCTTCTATCCTGATCGAAAAAGGGAAAGAAAGCAAATCCTATAACGTGCCGGTAGGCTCCCACATCGTGGTGGAAGAAGGTGATGATGTAAGAGCCGGACAGGTGCTGGTGAAGATACCGCGTACCATCGGCAAGCTGAAAGACATCACCGGTGGTCTGCCCCGCGTAACCGAGCTGTTCGAAGCCCGTAACCCGTCTAACCCCGCCATCGTATCGGAGATCGACGGTGTGGTATCCTTTGGGAACATCAAGCGCGGTAACCGCGAGATCGTTATCGAGTCCAAGGAAGGCATCGTGAAGAAATACCTGGTGCCGCTGACCCGGCATATCCTGGTACAGGAAGGCGACTTTGTAAAGGCAGGTACTCCCATGTCGGAAGGCGCCACCGCCCCGGCCGATATCCTGTCCATCAAAGGACCGTATGCCGTGCAGGGTTATCTCGTTAACGAGATCCAGGAAGTATACCGCCTGCAGGGTGTGAAGATCAACGACAAGCATATTGAAGTAATCGTCCGCCAGATGATGCGGAAGGTAACCATAGAGGATCCGGGCGATACCCGCTTCCTCGAGGGCGACACCGTGGATAAGTTCGAGTTCTTCGAAGAAAACGATAACATCTTTGACAAGAAGGTCGTTACCGAAGGCGGCGATTCCGAAACCCTGAAAGCAGGTCAGATCGTGACCCTGCGCCAGGTGCGGGAAGAAAATTCGCTGCTGCGGCGCTCCGACAAGCAGCTGGTGCAGTTCCGCGATGCGGAACCGGCGACATCCAGCCCTTTGCTGCTGGGTATTACCAAGGCTTCTCTCGGAACCCACAGCTGGATATCCGCCGCTTCCTTCCAGGAAACCACCAAGGTACTGTCTCAGGCTTCGATCAACGGCAAGAGCGACGAAATGCTGGGTCTGAAGGAAAACGTGATCACCGGTCACGCCATACCTGCCGGATCGGGCATGCGCGAATTCGAAAACATGATCGTAGGTTCCAAAGAGGAGTACGACCTGCTGCTTTCCTCCAAGGAAGTACTGCAGTACGATGAGGAAGAATAAAAACGGCGCATAGGCTCCGTTAAGAAGGAGTAAGAAGTTGAATGGTCATCTTCTTACTCCTTTTATTTTATCTGCCGGATTGTTAATGCTTTCCTAAAATGATAAAAGGCAGGGGCCGATTGACCGTGGGGAATATTAATTTTGATTTCTTTTTAATTTATTTGCATGGTATAAAAAAGGGTTATGAAAAACTTATCGATTGCCTTAAATGTCGTCTTGTTTGTCCTGGTGGGTATTCTTTTTTATCTCCACTTCTCCGGCCCGCGCAGCGCTGCTGTACCTGCAGGCCCGCGGAAGGCCGAGGCGCAAAACGGAACCCTTAAAATAGCCTATGTAAATATCGATTCGCTCGAAGCGAACTATGAATATTTTAAGATAAAGAAAGGCGAGCTGGAAAAACAGCAGGCCTCCATCGAACGGGAGCTGAACGCCAACGCGCAGGCCCTGCAGAAGGAGGTGTCCGATCTGCAGCAGAAAGCCTCTACCA
Organism: Compostibacter hankyongensis; assembly: GCF_039541075.1. Taxonomy (NCBI): domain Bacteria; kingdom Pseudomonadati; phylum Bacteroidota; class Chitinophagia; order Chitinophagales; family Chitinophagaceae; genus Compostibacter; species Compostibacter hankyongensis. Next base: position 931,981 of record NZ_BAABFN010000001.1, read on the forward strand.
TGACGCAATCTGAAGGAGAAGCGGCGCAACGCAGCATCGTGCAGAAGAACCGGGCGCTGCAGCAGAAGGAGCAGACCCTCCGCCAGCAGTTTGTGGAGCAGCAGACCCGCTTTAACGATGAGCTGCAGAAGAAGCTTAACGATTTTCTGGAACAGTATAACGCGGATAAAAGATATACCTACATCCTGTCTTATTCCCCGGGTCTGAGCAATATCCTGTATAAGGACGAAGCCTATGATATCACCAAAGAAGTGATCGACGGGCTTAATGCGGCGTCGAAAAACCAAAAATAAAACGGCATGTCCAGAAACGCTCCTCCTCCTGATGCCGGCGGTTCCTTTCGCCGGTCGCTGACCCTGTTTGACGGGGTGATGCTCGTCGCAGGTGTAATGATCGGCTCCGGGATCTTTATTGTCAGCGCCGATATTGCCCGTACTGTCGGCGGTACCGGCTGGATGATGCTGGTGTGGGTGCTCGGCGGATTTATGACGGTGGTGGCGGCGCTGAGTTACGGAGAGCTTTCCGGTATGTATCCGGGTGCAGGCGGACAGTATGTTTACTTGCGCGAAGCCTATAACCCTCTCATTGCCTTTTTGTATGGCTGGGCACTTTTTACCGTTATCCAGACAGGACTGATTGCCGTGGTGGCGGTAGCTTTTGCAAAATATGCCGCCTATATTTTTCCCTGGTTGGGCGAAGACATACCCCTGCTATCGCTCGGCGGCTTTTCGATTTCCGTCGCCCAGGCGCTGGCCATACTGATGATCGTTTTTCTGACCTGGGTCAATAGCGGCAGCATACGCAACGGCAAGATCATCCAACGCATCTTTACCAGCGCCAAGATACTGGCGATGGTATTTCTGGTGGCGGCCGGTATTTTCCTGGGAGCCCGGGCGGGGATCTGGCATGCCAACTGGGCGGACGCCTGGGACAGTTTTCATTATGTCACCACCCAGGTCGATGGCAAAGCCGTCAGCACCGCCGTTCCTCATCACGGCCTTTTGCTGATCGCCATGATAGGAGTGGCCATGGTGGGCTCGCTCTTTTCCAGCGATGCCTGGAACAGCGTTACCTTTATTGCCGCGGAGATAAAAAATCCGCATCGTAACGTAGGGCTCAGCCTGCTGCTGGGTACTTTTTTGGTAACCGTCATTTATCTGTTGTGTAACCTCGTGTATATCGCGGCCCTGCCGATAAAGGAGATTGCCTTTGCCCCCGCCGACCGGGTAGCCGCGGCCGCTTCGCTCAACATTTTTGGTCCTTACGGCGCCATTGTCATTGCCGCCATGATCATGATATCCACCTTTGGCTGCGACAACGGCATTGTCCTGAGCGGAGCCCGGGTCTATTATGCCATGGCGAACGACGGCCTGTTCTTTAAGCGGGCAGGAAGGCTGAACAAGGCCGGGGTGCCGGCGTACGGGCTTTGGATACAATGTATCTGGGCATCCGTGCTGTGCATCTCCGGGCGCTACAGCGACCTGCTGAACTACATTATTTTTGTGGTGTTGATTTTCTATATGCTCACCATTGCCGGTATCTTTATCCTGCGGAAGAAATACCCCGATATGCCCCGTCCTTACCGTGCCGTCGGTTATCCCGTGCTGCCCGTCATCTATATCCTGATGGGGATGGTGGTCTGCATATCGCTGCTGATCTACCGGCCGCTGTATACCTGGCCCGGCCTGATTATTGTGTTGCTGGGTGTGCCGGTGTATTATCTGACGCTGCGGAAGACCCGAACCTCCTGAAGGGGGAATAGAGGTGAAGGGTGAAAGGTGAAAGGCGAAAGGCGGGTGAAAGGCATTTTAAGCTTAAAGTTCAAGGTCTAAAGTCTAAGGTTTCATTTCGGGCAGATCAACTTTAAACTTTAGACTATTGAACTTCAGACCAGAAATTACTGATTATTGACCATATCATGTTCACAGAAAAGTGCCTGGACATATTCAATGCCTGTATCCGCGATTATCATCTTACGGATGATATCGATGCCGTTTTGCCCGATCCCTATCCCGGGGAGACGGAGGAACAATTGCTTTATCATAAATGCTGGATCGACACTGTGCAGTGGCATCTGGAAGACGTGGTGCGCGATCCCGGGATAGACCCTGGCAGGGCGCTGGAGATCAAGCGCCGGATCGACCGCTCCAACCAGGAGCGTACCGATAAGGTGGAGCAGCTGGATGACCGCTTCCTGGAGCAGCTGAAAGCCGCCGTGCTGTTGCCTGCCGCCCGGCTGAATACGGAAAGTCCGGCCTGGGCGGTAGACCGCTTGTCCATACTCTGCCTGAAGATATATCATATGCAGGAGGAAGTGGATCGTAAGGATGCCGATCCTGCACATATCCGGCGCTGCAGCGAGAAGTTGCATGTATTGCAGCAGCAGCAGAAAGACCTGTGCCTGGCTATCGAGCAGCTGTTGGAAGACCTGCATGCCGGCAGGCGTGTGATGAAGGTGTACCGGCAGATGAAGATGTATAATGATCCTTCACTCAATCCCGTGCTGTACGGGAACAAGAAAGGCTGAACAATATGGGGCGAACCGCGCAACAGCCCTCCACACTGCTGGTCATGCGTTTCTCCGCGATGGGGGACGTCGCCATGACCGTACCGGTGATCGTGCAGCTGCTGCAGCATTACCCGGCGCTGCAGGTAGTCATGGTTTCCGATAAAAAATGGGCGCCTCTTTTTGAAAATATTCCGCGGCTTACTTTTTATCCGGCGGACCTGAGAGGCCTGCACAAAGGCTTTTTCGGTCTCCGGGAGCTTTATCGTTCCCTGCGTTCTTTTCGTATTTCGGCAGTGGCCGACCTGCACCGGGTACTGCGTTCGCGTGTAATGGATCTCTTCTTTTCTGTGGGAGGATACAAGGTCTCGGTGCTTGATAAGGGGCGGCCGGAAAAGCGCCGGCTGACCCGCAAAAGAGGAAAAGTGCTACAGCCGTTGCGGGCCACCGTGCAGCGTTATGCAGATGTATTTGCGGCGCTGGGATTCCCTTTCCCACTCCGCGAAGATGTAGCGCCCCTCCGGCCGCCGGTCCTCCGGCCTGAGCTGGCGGCGAAACTTCCGGAGAAAGGGACAAGACGATGGGTGGGTATCGCTCCTTTTGCGCGTCATCCGGAAAAGACCTATCCTCCGGAAAAGATGCAGGAGATCGTCGGCAGCCTGGCGTTGCGGGAAGACCTCCAGCTGCTGCTTTTCGGCGGCGGTAGCGCGGAGGTGCAGCGGCTGGAGGAATGGGCCGCGCGGTATCCGGGCGTGTGCAGCACGGCAGGAAAATACAGCCTGGAAGACGAGCTGGCGATTATCGGCCGCCTGTCGCTGATGATCAGCATGGATTCTGCCAATATGCATTTGGCGGCACTGTTTGGCGTGCCGGTCATCAGCATCTGGGGCGCTACGCATCCCTATGCCGGGTTCCGGGCCTTCGGACAGCCGGAGGAAAACCGGGTACAGATAGCGCTATACTGTCGTCCCTGTTCGGTGTTTGGAAATGTGCCTTGCTACCGGGGCGATCATGCTTGTATGGAGCAGCTGCCGCCAGCGCTGGTGCTGCAGCGGGTAAATGCAGTATTGGACGGAAATGTTTCATGATAAGGGCATGTTTTATCCGCCGCCGGATGCAGTTTGGTAAAATCTGGGATGGAAGGGGGATTTTCCGGTATGCGGCGATAACCGGGAAGGTCGGTGGGGGGAAGGAAAGACGGGAGACACGGACAAATCAAAAAAAATGTACTTTTGCAGCGCAATTGCCCGATAGTATAAAGGTAGTACGACAGATTTTGGTTCTGTTTGTCCAGGTTCGAATCCTGGTCGGGCAACAAACGCCTCCCGCGATAGCAGGGGGCGTTTTTCTTTGGCAGCGAAGCGCGCTTGCGCGCTGTAGCGGACAAAGAAAAACGCCCAGACCGCGCAGCGGTCGGGGGGCTTTGGGTAAAGCCCCCTTTGAGGATCGCCGCAGGCAATCCTGAAAAAAAGAGTGCTGAAAGCTTTGCTTTCAAGCGCGGCGGAAAAAAATAGCCTGCCTGCGCAGCGGTCGGGGGGCTTTGGGTAAAGCCTCCTTTGAGGATCGCCGCAGGCAATCCTGGTCGGCCTTTGTCGTGAAAATCCCGCAAATATATCCCCTTTTAGCGTCCGCAAGGGTCAGAAAGAAATTAAACTGCATCTCCGAATTTATCGGTGCTACCAGACCCTTTTATTCAAAAAAATTTGCGCAACTGAAAAGTTGCATTTACATTTGCAACTGAATGGTTTCATTAAGAAGATTTTATTCATGAGACGGGATGTTTTTCAGGCCATTGCCGATCCGACACGGCGCGCTATCATAGGACTTGTTGCCGGTCGCGGCATGACGCCCAATGCGATTGCCGAACATTTTGACACCACCCGGCAGGCGGTATCCAAACATCTGCGCATCCTTACGGAATGTCAGCTGCTCGAGCAAACGCATTCGGGAAGAGAGATTTATTATCAGCTCAATATTGTCAAAATGAAAGAGGTGGATAAATGGCTGGAGCAGTTCCGGAAGATCTGGGAAAACCGCTTTAATGAACTGGATCATATATTATTAACCCTTAAAACAAAAAAAGATGAACAGTAATCTTCAATTCGGCTTTTCCGTAAACAAAGAGGAAAAAGCTATCGCGATAAAGCGTGAGTTTGCAGCGGAACTGCCCGTAGTATGGGATGCTTTTACCAAAAGCGAGATCCTGGATCAGTGGTGGGGTCCGAAGCCCTGGAAAGCCAGGACCAAAACGATGGATTTCCGGGAAGGCGGCACCTGGCATTATGCCATGGTGGGTCCTAACGGGGAAGAGCATTGGGCGGTGATGAACTATCATGCCATTGATGAGCGAAAAAATTTCACCGGTCAGGACGGTTTTGCCGATGAGCAGGGTAATGTGAATAAGGATATGCCGCAATCCAACTGGCGTGTATCCTTTACCGGGAAGGGAGATAAAACCCTCGTGGAATTTCAGCTCACCTTCGACGATCTGGACCAGCTTGAGGGGCTGATAAAGATGGGCTTTAAGGAAGGGCTGACCATCGCCATGGAAGGGCTCGATGATGTCCTGGCCAACCGTCAGTAGCCGTATCCGGGACCGGAAAGCCGCTGGTATGTTATTTGGAGGTGTTTAATAAAACCGCTTTGCGGGAAACGCCTTGCCATGGGAAAGCCAAAGCATAAAATATATACCGGTACCTCGGGCTGGCATTATAAGCACTGGAAAGGCACCTTTTATCCCGAAGGTACCCGCAACGAAGAGCAGCTGGATTATTACATGAAGTTTTTTAAAACGGTCGAGCTCAATAATCCTTTTTATCATCTTCCCCCGCCCGCGACTTTCCGGAACTGGAACAGAAAAACACCCGGCGGCTTTGTTTTTTCCGTAAAAGCAAGCCGCTTTATTACCCATGTCAAGAAGCTGAAAACAGGGGAAGAGCCCGTTCGACATTTCTTTTCGAGCGTCAATGCGCTGGGCGACAAGCTGGGCCCCATACTCTTCCAGCTTCCGCCCCGCTGGCATAAAAATCATGAGCGTCTTGCCGGTTTTCTAAGTCTTCTTCCGCAGGGATATCGCTATACCTTTGAGTTCAGGGACCCCACCTGGTACGACGGAGAGGTATATGATCTGCTGCGTGAACACAACATTGCTTTCTGCATCTATGAACTGGCCGGCCATCTCTCTCCCCGGGAAATAACCGCAGATTTTGTGTATGTGCGCCTGCACGGCCCCGGTGAAAATAAATATGAAGGGTCCTATTCAAAAGCGACGCTTAAAAAGTGGGCGGTCCAATGTAAAAAGTGGCAGCAGGAAGGAAAGGATGTGTATCTTTATTTTGATAACGACCAGCTGGGGTATGCCGCCTTCAACGCCCTGGAGCTTTCGCGGCTGCTCGAAACCTGATCCCGCTGTTTAAGGCATCTCCTCTTCTGGGGAACAACTTTTTTTAGTACCGGATCTCCCGTCCGGTCTCAAAGTCATACAGCGTGCTTCTCCTCAGCTGATAATAGGCGATCCAGTATTTTTCGAGGGTCTGGATATATTCGATGAGCGCCTTATCCTTATCGTCCTGTGCCAGTCCCAGGTCGGTGATGCTGATCTTGCCCAGCAGATAACGGTTTTTGGCTACGGAATACCGCTTCTGGGCAATGGTGTCCGACTTGGCCGCGATAAGGAGCTGACCCTGCAGCTGCTTGAACTGGTTGACCGCCGTCTCCACCTGTATATCAAAATCCCGTTGTTGGTACTTCAGGTTCTCCAGGGTGCTTTCCAGGTGATAACGGCTGCTGTTGATATTGCTTTTATACTTTCCCCAGCCCACCAGCGGGATGGACACGTCCACGCTTACATTCTGCGAGCTGAGCGGGTCCATATAGGCCTGCCTGAGGTTGCCGGCGCTCTGATTAAGTCCGAAGCTTGCGGAAACCGAGCCGTTGGCGAACTTGCCGGACTGGGCTCGTTTCAGCTGCATCCTCGCCTCGTTCTCGCTAAGCTGGAAGCCGATGATGTCGCTCCTGTTTTTGCGCGCTTCCGCTACCGCCTGGGCGGGGTCGACCTCGAAAAAGGGCACGTCGGTCACAGGTATCAGATCAAACTGCAGGCTGTCGTCATTTATACCGAGGAGATTTTTCAACCTTCCGTTATTGACGCTTACGCTGAGCTGGTTCTGGGCCAGGCTGTTGCGCGCGTTCATCAGCTGCAGCTCCACCTGCAGCAGCTCGTTTTCCGCGATCCTGCCCAGGTTGAAACGGCCGGTGGAGATTTTATAGAGCGTATCGTTGTTGATAACGTTCTGACTCGCATTTTTCAGCTGCATCTTAGCTACATAGAGGTCGAAATAAGCGCGGGTGATATTGAGGGAAAGGTCTTCAAAGTCCTCTATCTGTCGGCGGGTGGCTTCATCGGCCTGCAGCTTGGCCTGCTCGTAATTCCATTTAACGGAGTTGAATAACGTTAACGGCTGTGTGAATCCTATGGTAAGCGGAGAGGATTGCCAGTATTTATATTTTTCCCCACCCAGTATGTTGTATTGGGCCAGTCCGGACGACAGGAAGACGGAGCCTCCCGTGGCCATGATGGTCTGTTCCAGGTCGATGCCGACGCGGGAGTTGAGCTGGCTCTGCGCGATAAGCTTTACCGTTCCGTCCGGCTGGGTGATCGGGTTGATGGTCCTGAAATAATTGGGCAGCCGTCCGTTCATCGATATCTGGGGCAGCAGGCCAGCTTTTATGGCGTTGTAATTCCACATATAACTCTCGAAGTCGGCCTGGATGCCTTTGGCCAGCTCGCTTTGTTTTTTGGCGAGCTGAATGGCCTCGTTCAGGCTAAGCTCTTCTGTTTTTTGTGCATGGCTGTTCAGGGCAATTCCGAGCAGTAGTAACAGTAGGGTAAAAAAATTGCATGCTTTCATCCGTTGTTTTTTATGTTTTGATGGCGGTATGGAACCTTGCATAGTAACATACCGGGATCCTAATCATGCCGGAGCGCTACCACCGGGTCATAGTTGGAGGCCCGCTTGGCGGGCAGGATGCCGAAGAACAGCCCTACGGCAATGGAAATAGAAAAGGATACCACGATGGATACCGGCGATATGATGGTCTGGATACTGGTCGCCTGTTCGATCACCACGCTCAGCAAGATGCCCAGCATCACCCCGATGAGGCCGCCGGTGAGGCTGATACAGATGGCTTCGCTGACGAACTGGGTAACGATGTCCTTTTTTGTAGCGCCGATCGCCAGGCGGAGGCCGATCTCACGGGTGCGTTCCAGCACGGAGGCCAGCATAATATTCATGATGCCGATACCGCCCACGATCAGGGAAATGGAGGCGATGATGGCCAGCACTACGTTAAAAAGGCTTTTTGTTTTTTGTTCCTGCTTAAGCAGCAGCTCGGGTACCACGATTTCATAATCCTGTATGCCGTTGTGCCGTCTCAGCAGGAGCCGGTTGATGACACCTGTGGTGGCCTGCATCATATCGCTCTGCTTGACATTCACCACCACCCTGTCCAGCTGGTTGTAATTACCGCGGCTCCGGTGCCGGGCGGCCGCCTTTACCTTGTTGGGCGTTACCAGCGAACGGTTTCTGTACCGGAGCAACATGGTTTGTATAGGAATGTAGACATCATCGTTGATGTTCCGTATGGAGAGCTTCTGAATATCTTTGGTATTGATATCTTTTCCTTCCAGGACGCCCACGATCCGCATCCAGTCGCTTCCGCATTTTATGAACTGTCCGATGGGATCGTTGGTGGCAAACAGCCGGGTTTTTATGTTCTTTCCGATAATGCACACCTGCTCCGCATGCCGTAGCTGCCGGTCGTTGAAGAGACGGCCTTCCCCCGCCTGGATATTGGACAGGGCGAAGAAATTGTTGTTAACGCCCACCAGCCTTCCGTCCCGGTAGTGGCCGCCGTACATGAACTGCGTGTGGATCTCCACCTCGGGGCTGATATAATTTATGCTGGGAATGGAGGTCAGCATATTCGTGACATCTTCCATATCGAGGCCGGGAGAAGTATTGCGTTTGGTGATATTTCCTTCGGGACGGCTGCTGCCGCTGGCGCTGCTGTTGTCCGTACCGGTGCCGGCGTCACCGGCATCGGATTTATCATCGTTGCTTTGCTGGTTCCTGGCATCGTCTGTCTGGGGTTTGATGATGATATTGTTGGCCCCCACTTCTTTGATCTGCTCCAGGATTTCTTTTTCCGCCCCGTTCCCGATGGCCAGCATGGCAATTACAGACGCCACCCCGAAGATGATACCGAGGGAAGTGAGCACCGCTCTGGAGCGGTTGTTCATCAGGGCGTCTATTCCTATCCTGAGGTTAAATATAAAACGTGTGAAGTTCATTCAATAGAGGTTGCTTGAGTGGATGGCCGGGACCGGATCTGCTGTCCGGGACGGCTAAAAGGCGGCGGCAGTGGTCTTCCCTTCCGCTTTTACCTTCGCGGGCTCTTCCTGGCTTTCTTCCGCTCTCATACGTCTGACCATGGCCGTATCTATGGTCGACAGCTGCCGGGGAACCATCTGGTTTTTGGGCTCTACGGCCACCAGCTTAAGGCCGGAGGTGTCCGCCGGCAGGGAAAGATATATCTTATCGCCTTCGCTGAGGCCGTTGGAGATAAGCGCGCTCGTTTCGTTGACCGTCAGGATCTTTACTTCCTGTTTGGTCACCCGGCCGTTGTCGCCGGTAAAGACGAAGCTGGAATTGTGATCGTTGTAGATGGCTTCCAGCGGTATCTGCAGTCCCTGATCATACATTTCAGAGGAGATACGGCAGCTGGTGGTCATGGCGGGGCGGAGCGAAGAGTCTTTTGTGAGCACGTTGATCAGGACTTCGAAGACCTTGGCATCGCTGTTGGGTTTCTCCTGTCCGATGGTAGCCACGTTGCGTACGATACCCTGCAGCTTTTTTTCAGGTGCGGCATCCAGCCCTATGGCCACTTTTTGTCCCATCTTCACCTTTTGCATGTCCACTTCGTTGACATAGGTTACCACCTCCATCTGTGTGAGGTCGGGGAGGGTCGCCACCGTGCCGCCGTCCCACAGCTGAAAGGAGCTGCCTACTTCCTTTTTCCGGCCATCCCAGTTTTTGTCGTAGATCACCATGCCGCTCTTCGGCGCCATAATATCCATCCGGCTGAGCACATCCGTATACTGCTTCATCCGGTTTTGTTTCTGGGCCAGATCGGAACCAATGATCTGCATTTTTGTCTGTGCCTGTATCTGCTTGGTCTTGTAATTATCTTCGGTCTGCTTTAACGTTCTCAGGGCTTTTTCATAATCCAGCTGTGCATTCTGGAGCACCGAGGGTGCTTCGAAGCGGGATTGTTCCTTCTCCAGCTTCATGCGTTCCAGGTCATAACGGAGATTCACCAGCTCGTCCCGGGCGGCGCGCATTTCTAACATAGTGTCCAGCTTGGCCTGGGTATACTCGGCCTGCTGCTTGTCGAGGTCCAGGCTTTGCTGCTCCATCTTGGTGGCGATGTCGGACTTATCGAGACCGGCTACAAAATCTCCCTTTTTAACGACGGTTCCTTCGGGAACAAGGCGGGATATCTTTACCTGGTATATGCCGATCTGAGTGAGTCCTGCGGGGGCGGTGATCTTGGTTTGGGAACGGGACCGCAGTTCCCCGGAGGTGACCACCACTACTTCAAATTTCCCCCTTTTTACCTGGGTGGTCAATTCAACGCTGGCTGCTTTTTTTCTGAAAAAAAGGAAATAGGAAGCGACGCCCAGCACGAGCAGAAGGACGATAGAGATGAGGAGCTTTCGTTTCACGCTTTAAGTGACTTTAGATTAAAAAAGGCCTGGTGGTTAAACGGGTATTAAAATAACATTCTTTTTTCAAATTTTAGATATAAAATTTAGTTAAAACGCAAAGAGAAGCCTGCCGACAGAGCTTATATGCCGGCGGAAAGCAGTTCGGGGCGATCCAAAAAACCAGCGGGACGCTGCCGATGCGCCCCGCCGGGAAGAGGATTATTTCAAAGGCCGTATCCAGATATTGCGATAGCTTACCAGATGGTGGTGGTCCTGCAGCTTGATGGGAGCAGGTCCGTAATCCGTATAGTACGGGTGACCGATAAATACGGTCCTGCCTTTTAGTACGGAATGGTTCTGGATCAATACGCCGTTCTGGAAAGCGGTGACGGTAGCCGGCGAGGCTACGGAGCCGTCTGCATTAAAACGGGGAGCGGTCCAGATCACATCGTAGGTCTGCCACTGTCCGGGAGGACGGCAGGCATTTACCAGCGGGGGAAACTGCTTGTAAAGACTTCCCGCCTGGCCGTCCACATAGGTAGGGGCGTGATACGAGTCCAGCACCTGCAGCTCGTATCCGTCGTCGCCCGGTCCTACCGAAGCCAGGAACAATCCGCTGTTGCCCCGGTCCTGACCCTTGTGGTCGGGCTCTGAGGGCGTACGCCATTCCAGGTGCAGCTGATAGTCTCCGAACCGCTGGCGCGTCTGTATGTTACCGGCGCCGGGCTTAACGGTGAGCGCGCCGTTTTCCACGGTCCACTGGGCAGCTTTGGTAGTATCCTGGGCGCTGACCCAGTTTTGCAGGCTTTTGCCATCAAACAATACGATGGCATCTGAAGGCGCTTCGCCGGAAGCGTTTCCCGGCGTTACCGTCGGAGGCACAGGAGTATAATATTCCGTTTCTTCCGGCTTCATGGTTTTGTTTTCCGGCGGCTCGCTGGTGAGGTACTTTCCCGTTTCCTGGGCGGACGCCTGCAGGCCGGTGCAAACGATGGCAAGCACAAACGCCAATTGTATCTTTTTCATTCTCATTGATTTTAGATAGGCCAAGATACAGCAAATACCGCGTTTTTTTTATCCGTTCATCCCAAATATGCCTTCGAAAACGGAAAACGGAGGGAAGACCGATCTTGTCTCGCTGGCAAGCATATGTCAGTGGTGGTACAAAAACGAAAGACTGACCTTGCCGGCCTGTGGGGTTTCTCCGGTTAGTGGTTTGTTGGTTTGAAATTTGCGGCTTCTCTCACGGACTCATTCCAAGTTTTATGCAACACACAACGGTAAAACAGCTCCATGATCTTGGTCAGAGCGTATGGCTGGATGCCCTGGACCGTAAGATGATTCATTCCGGAGAACTGAAAGCCCGTATTGAAAACGAGGGCATACGGGGCGTTACTTCCAACCCGTCTATTTTTGAAAAGGCGATCGTGGAAAGTACGGACTATGCTGCAGACATAAAAAAATATGCAGCCACGGGCGTCGATGACGAATCGATATTCATCAGTCTGGCGGTGGAAGATATACGGGATGCCGCCGGACTTTTTGCCCCGCTTTATAAGGCGGAAAACGGGGCTGACGGGTATGTAAGCCTGGAGGTGTCTCCCCGGCTGGCGCGGCAGAAAGATGCCAGCATCGCCCAGGCGGAGTCGCTCTGGCAGGCGGTGAACCGGCCGAATGTGATGATAAAGATACCGGGTACACAGGAATGTTTACCCGCCATCCGGGAATGTACCCGTCAGGGCCTTAACATCAACATTACGCTGCTGTTTGGGCTGGAACGCTACAGGGCGGTAGCCGATGCCTACCTTTCCGGACTGGAGGACCGGCTGAAAGATCAGAAATCGATAGAAAAGATCGCTTCGGTAGCCAGCTTTTTCCTGAGCCGTATCGACGTCATCACCGATCCGCTCCTGGAGGAAAAGGGGCAGCCGGAGCTAAAGGGGGAGACCGCCATTGCCTGTGCCAAGGAAGCCTATCAGATCTACCGGGAGATCTTTGGCGGAGAACGTTTTGCACGGCTGAAGTCGCGCGGGGCAAAAACGCAGCGGCTGCTGTGGGCCAGCACCGGTACCAAGGACCCGGCTTATTCCGACGTCAAATATGTGGAGCCGCTGATCGGCCCCGATACGATCAATACCATGCCCATTAAAACCCTGAAAGCCTATCTGGATCATGGTCATCCGGAGAGCCGGCTGGAAGAAGCGCCCGAGAAATCGGCGGCTTTGCTGGAGCAGTTGAAGAAAGCAGGCATCGACCTGGATGAGATTACCGACCGGCTGGAAACGGAGGGTATCGAAAAATTCTGTAAGCCCTATGACAAGCTGTTGCAGGCCATCGCCGAACGCAGGACAGGATAGCGGCTTTCTACAGGTTGTGGATATACTGCCCCATAGGACTTATCATTTCAAAAGGCCGAGGTATGAAAAAATATTTTTTCTTCTGCATGGTCCTGTCTGCCCTCTTCCTGCAGGCCTGCCATAACGGGAACGGCAATGTGCATACGGCCGATCCCACCGATCCCCCGGACAGCGGGATAACGGCTGCCGATACCGGATTTGCCGCCATGGCGGTCCAGAGCGCGATGATGGAGGTGACCCTCGGCAATATTGCGCAGCAGCGCGCCGGAGATGCGCGGGTCAAAGCCTTTGGGGCCATGATGGTAAAAGACCATAGCCAGGCGAATGATATGCTGAAAGGCATTGCCGACAGGAAGGATATTGTCTTAGCAGATTCGCTGGATCAGGACCATCACTCGGATATGGACTCGCTGAGCGGCAGGAGCAATGCCGATTTTGACGATGCGTATATAAACCGCATGGTGCAGGCCCACGAAGCCGATATCCGGGCTTTTGAAAAAGGGGCTGAGCAGATTACCGATCCGGATATAAAAGGATTTATACAAACGCAGCTGCCGGTGCTGAAAATGCATCTCGATTCGGCCCGGGCCATACAGCGCGATCTGGAGCAGCAGCATGATGCTTCCCTCCGCTCCCGGCGGGAGCCGTTCGCATCGCATTGAAAAATCCGTTTTTTAATTCTGAATATGTTCATAACTTTGCCGTCCCTTAGCCCCCGTTCCGGGAAGGGGTTTTCCGGACGGATTTTTTGTAGGTGGTTGAAGATCAGGGCGATGGGATATTATTGCTGCCCGATAGTATAATGGTAGTACGACAGACTCTGACTCTGTTTGTCTTGGTTCGAATCCAGGTCGGGCAACAAACGCCTCTCGCGACAGCGAGGGGCGTTTTTCTTTGGCCCGCGCGGAGCGCTTGCGCTCCATAGCGGGCCAAAGAAAAACGCCCTGGCCGCGAAGCGGCCGGGAGGCTTTGGGTAAAGCCCCTCGTAAGGATCGCCGGAGGCAATCCAGGCATTGAAAGCGTACTTTCAGAAGCTTCCTCTTCTTGTCAACTTGTCAAATATTTGTATCTTTGCAAAAAGGACAGATCATGGAAACAATGACTGTAGGGCGGTTCAAAGCGCACTTCTCCGAAGTGCTGAAACGGGTGATGGCCGGGGAGGAAATCGGTATTTCCTATGGAAAGAAAAAGGATGTCGTGGCCCGGCTGGTACCCAAGGTGACCCCGAAAAAGCCGAAACGGAAAATGGGGATACTGGAAGGAAAGGCGAAAGTGGTTTTTGCGCCTAATTTCAAAATGACCGGTGAAGAATTTTTGGGCTTATGACCCTTCTCCTGGATACACACTATTTGATCTGGGCGCTTACGGATACAAAGAAATTGTCCGGAAAGATAAAGCCGCTCCTTACTGATCCGGAAAACCGGGTATTGGTGAGTGTGGTTAGCCTTTGGGAGGTCTCGCTTAAAAGCGCTTTGGGGAAGCTGAATATCCAGGGTTTTTCGCCGGAAGACCTGCCGCTGCTGTGCCAGCAGATCGGTTTTGATATCTTACCGCTATCGGTAACGGAGAGCAGTACTTATCATCAATTGGAGGCGTCGTATCATAAAGATCCGTTTGATCGTATGTTGATCTGGCAGGCCCTGTCGAACGGTTATATCTTTGTTACAGCTGATAAGCAGGTCAGAAAATATTGTTCAGCAGGATTGAAGCTGTTATAATTGTGAGCAAACCTATACTTGTCATAAAATTCGGAACGGCGTCCATTACCCGCGAAAGCGGGGAGCTGGATGAAGAGGTAATGTCGGACATTGCGCGGCAGGTAGCCGCTGTACACCCGCATTACCATGTGGTGCTGGTATCTTCCGGCGCGGTGGCGGCTGGAAAAAAGCATCTCCGTCAGTATAACAATACGATCAGCGAACGGAAAGCGGCGGCGGCGATCGGGAATCCCCTGCTGCTGGGCCGGTATGCGAAATACTTTGCGCCTTATGGCATTGCCATTGCACAAAGCCTTTGCGAGCGGCAGCATTTTTCGGACCGCAACCAGTTCCTTCAGCTGAAGAAAACCTATGAAGAGCTGTGGCGCAGCGGTATCATCCCTGTCGCCAACGAGAACGATGTGGTCAGCAGCCTGGAATTGAAGTTTTCGGACAATGACGAGCTGGCTACCCTCATTGCGGTAGGATTCGGAGCCTCTTTGCTGCTGTTCAGCACTTCCGTAGCGGGGCTGCTGGATAAGTCGGGGACGGTGATACCGCAGATCGACGCCATTGACGAATCCGTGCTTTCCCTGGCAGAAGGAAAGTCCGCGCCGGGACTGGGCGGGATGGTCTCCAAGCTGACCTTTACACGGCTGGCTACGCGTATGGGCATCCGGGTAGTGATCTTTGGCATCCGTACGCCGGACGGCATCCTGGAGGCCATAGAGGGCCGGACGGGAACGCTTTGTCAGCCCCAGCCCTGCAGTATGCCTGCCCGCAAAAAATGGCTGGCCAGCGGGAGCCTGGTTACCGGTCGCCTCCAGGTGGATGCCGGTGCGCAGCAGGCCATACGGCAGCGGCACAGCCTGCTGGCCGTAGGCGTACAGGCGGTACTGGAAAAATTTGAGCGGGGGGAGGTGTTTGAAATTGTAAACGAAGCGCAGCAGGTCATTGCCGTAGCGAGGGCGAAAATCGCCTCCGGCGTGCTCACCGCAAAGACCAGCCGGCAGAATATAGAGATCGCCCACGCTGACGATATTGTTTTGTTGTAATACCGATTGAATAAAGTATACCTATGGAGTCCATACAATCCTTACTTGAAAAAGCGAAGCGCGCCACAACAGCCGCCCGTTCGCTTCCCGATCATAAAAAGCAGGAGCTGCTGCAGGAGCTGTCCGTCCGCCTGCTGAAAAACAGCGGAAACATCATTGCCGAAAACCGGAAGGATCTGGAGCGTATGGCGGATACGGACCCCAAAAAGGACCGGCTGCTGCTGAACGAAGCCCGGATAAAGGAGCTGTCTGACAGCCTCCGGGATATTGCGGCGCTGCCGGATCCCGCGAACCAGCTGTTGCTGGAGCACAGGCTGGACAACGGCCTGCAGGTGCAGAAAAAAACGGTACCCCTGGGCGTGGTGGGCGTGATCTACGAATCCCGTCCCAATGTAACGGTAGATGTGGCTGCCCTGTGTATCCGGTCGGGCAATGTATGTGTGCTGCGCGGCGGATCGGATGCCTTTTATACCAATACCTGCCTGGTGGCGCTTATTCGGGAAGTGCTCGAAGCATTTGACGTGGATAAGAACGTGGTACAGCTGCTGCCGACAGACCGTAACCTGGTCGGCGAGCTGCTGACCGCCTCGGATTATGTTGACATACTCATCCCCCGGGGATCGCAGCAGCTGATCGATTTTGTGCGGGAAAATGCACGGGTGCCGGTGATCGAAACCGGTGCGGGGGTATGCCATACCTATGTAGAGCAGTCGGCCGACCTCGAATCGGCGGCAGCCATTGTTACCAATGCCAAGGTATCCCGTCCCAGCGTGTGCAATGCGCTGGATACCGTGGTGGCGGACCGACAGATCGCAAAGCCCCTGATGGAGCTGCTGGCTCCCCTGCTGGCGGAGTATCAGGTGGAGATATTTGCGGACGAAACCGCTTTCGGCTTTCTCCGGGCATTGAATTATCCTTTTCTGCAGCATGCCGCCCCCGGCGATTTCGGGAAGGAATTCCTGGATCTCAAATGTTCCGTCAAGGTCGTGGAAAACATGGACGAAGCGCTGGAGCACATCAGCCGTTTTTCCTCCAAGCACTCCGAAGCTATCGTGACGGGCAATGCGGAGGCCGGAGAGCGCTTTTTGACCGCTGTAGACGCCGCTGCGGTATATGTAAATGCTTCCACCCGTTATACGGATGGCGGCGTATTCGGACTGGGTGCGGAAATAGGCATCTCCACCCAGAAGCTGCATGCCCGCGGGCCCTTTGCCCTGGAAAAGCTGGTGACCGAGAAATGGTTTGTGCGCGGCAGCGGCCAGGTGCGGAAATAGACCTGGCCGGAGATGCCCGGCAGTAGTGCGGCTCCGCTGCGGCTGCCGGCATCGAACCATAGCGGCTGCCGGAGTGTAATACCATAAATACCGATGTCATGACGGTCACGGCACTCGAGGAAAAGTTAATGGATAAGCGGGTCGCTCCCACGGCCATGCGCCTGCTTGTGCTGGACTTCCTGCTGCAGCAGGAGACGGCGGTAAGCCTGGCCGATCTCGAGAAAAACATGGCCCATTCCGACCGGGTAACCCTTTACCGCACCCTCAAAACTTTTGAAGAAAAAGGACTGGCCCATCGCATTGAAGACGGCACGGGCACCGTCAAGTATGCGCTGTGCGATAAAAGCTGTGACGCCGGCCGGCATCATGATCTCCATGTTCATTTTTATTGTAGCTGCTGCAGGGAAACCTTTTGTCTGCCCCGTTCGGGCATTCCCGCCGTGAAGCTTCCCCCCGGTTTCCGCGAAGAAGAGATCAGCCTCACTGTAAAGGGCATCTGTGCAAAATGCACCCAGGGATAACAATGCAATGCTGTTGCATGTCGTTGCCGGGTATCTTTGCGGGGTATGAAAAAGTACCTGCTGATCAGTTTTTTGCTCTTGCTGGCGGGCATAGGCATGGATACCTTCCGGGAGCCGCTCTGGTTCAGGGGAGGAATACGGCTATGCTGGTATATCCTCGCTTATCTTCCGGTAGGGTTGCCGGTATTGTGGAAGGGGATAAAGCTGCTGGTAAAGGGCAATGTATTTACCGAGTTCTTTCTGATGAGCCTGGCCACGCTGGGCGCTTTTTATATCGGCAAATATCCGGAAGGCGTGGCGGTCATGCTTTTTTATACGGTGGGCGAGCTGTTCCAGGAAGGGGCGGTAGGCCGGGCCAAAAGAAGCATTCGTGCCCTGCTGGATATCCGGCCGGAAAGAGCGGCCGTTTTCCGCGACGGCCGTTTTGTGGAAACGGACCCCGCAGCTGTCCGTCCGGGCGAGCAGATACAGGTGAAAGCGGGAGAGCGGGTGCCGCTGGACGGCATGCTGCTCGATGACGAAGGGGTTTTCAATGCCGCGGCGCTGACGGGAGAAAGCCGGCCGGCCGTAGTGCGGAAAGAAGGGGCTGTGCTGGCCGGCATGATCAATGCCGGGAACGTCGTCAGGCTGAAGGTAACCCGTGTTTTTGACGACAGCGCGCTGGCCCGGATCCTGGCGCTGGTACAGGAGGCCACGGCCCGCAAGGCGAAAACAGAACAGTTTATCCGGAAATTCTCCCGTATCTATACCCCGGTGGTGGTGGTGCTGGCGCTGCTGATTGTGCTGGTGCCTTTTCTTATTCATGTTTTTACCCCCGGTACGGCGGGAGCATTTGATTTTAACAACTGGCTGTACCGCGCCCTGATCTTCCTGGTGATCTCCTGCCCCTGTGCGCTGGTCGTTTCCATACCGCTGGGTTACTTTGGCGGTATCGGCGCCGCTTCGCGCAACGGTATCCTGTTCAAAGGATCCAACTTCCTGGATATCATTACCCGTGTAAATACGGTGGTCATGGATAAGACCGGTACCCTCACCCAGGGCGTCTTTGCCGTGCAGCAGGTACAGGCGGAAGGAGTAGAGGAGACCGAGCTGATCCGGATGCTGGCTTCGCTGGAGCAGTCAAGTACGCATCCCGCAGCCAAAGCAATAGTGGCCTATGCAAAACAGCGGGGGATTGTGCCGGAGCAGCCGCAGGAGGTCCGGGAAATCAGCGGGCGGGGCATCGGCGGCATGGTGGGAAACAAAAAAGTACTGGCCGGTAATATACAGCTGATGCGGGAAGCCGGTGTTTCCGGCATTCCGGATGATATGGAGCTAACGGAAACGGTCATATGCTGCTCTATCGGGAGGAGATGGGCGGGCTATCTGACGGTAGCAGACCGCATAAAACCTGATGCCGCGGCGGCTGTTGCCGCATTACAGAAAAAGGGCATCGCGGTGGTGATGCTTTCCGGCGACCGGCAAGCGGTGGTCGATAAGGTGGCACGGGAGCTGGGCATCTCTGAAGCTTACGGCGGCCTCCTGCCCGAAGACAAGGTGCGGCAGCTGGAGATTATCCGGCAGCGACAGGGAAAGGCGGTAGCCTTTGTAGGCGACGGTATCAACGACGCTCCCGTGCTGGCCATGAGTGAGGTGGGTATCGCCATGGGCGGGCTCGGAAGCGATGTGGCCATTGAGACTGCCGATGTGATCATCCAGACGGATCATCCTTCCCGGATACCGCTGGCCATGGCTATCGGCCGCGCCACCCGGCGCATTGTCTGGCAGAACATTACGCTGGCCTTTGCCGTGAAGCTGGCCGTACTGGCCCTCGGCGCCGGCGGGCTTGCCACCATGTGGGAGGCCGTATTTGCCGATGTGGGCGTAGCCCTGCTGGCTATCCTGAACGCTATCCGGATACAGCACATGAAGGAGTAGCCGGATAGAGAGCGCTTAAGGGTTCAGCAATTGTTTTGCCGCGGTTATGCTGCTGTCCATGGAGGCGTTCAGCGTTTTTACCAGCTGCAGCTGCTCCTGTTCGTAGGCCGATTTCTCGTCGTCGGTTTTACCGGTCTGTTCGGTGTCATAACGCTGCATCCATCCGAACATGGCGGTATCGCAATAGTTCAGTGCCTGCGAAGCTTTTGCAAGCTGGAGAGTATCCTTTCCTGCTTTAACCCGGGCGACCTTTGCCTCGTTGAGCTCCTGCTCAAGCTGGCGCATCTGGGATATCTTGCTCATGGCTTTATCATGGATGTTCATGATATCGGCCGACACGCTGTTTTGGGCGGCGTCATTTTTAGCGGCCGTATCCTCCAGGTTAGCGGCGTTGCGCGAGCCCGACGATTGACAGGCTGCCGCCGATACAAGCATAGCTCCGGCCAGGAAGCCATGATAAAAAGTCCGTTTCATTTATGAACATTTACAGGTGAAGAACTGGGATCACTTGCAAAGTTCACGAATTATTTACGATCCGCCAATCTGCGCTGCGGTCATTTTAGAATCAGCTCTACCACGGGAATGTCATAGGGGGGCTTCAGCTTCGGAACGGTCAGGGTCAGGTCGCCGCTATT
This sequence comes from Compostibacter hankyongensis, assembly GCF_039541075.1. NCBI lineage: Bacteria > Pseudomonadati > Bacteroidota > Chitinophagia > Chitinophagales > Chitinophagaceae > Compostibacter > Compostibacter hankyongensis. The sequence continues at coordinate 951,711 of NZ_BAABFN010000001.1, forward strand.
GTCGTCTCCGTCTTTGAACAGCAGCTCGGAGTCGTCATTGAGAAACTGCGCATATTTTATCTTACCCTTGTAACCCGGCAGCAACAGCGAACCGTTTTCCGGATAATCAAATAAAAACAGGTACAGCCGCCGGGTGTCGGGGTTATAGCTGAGCTTGGTGCCGGCGGGCGCCTTGAAGGTTTCCGGTGCGTAAGTGCAATGATAAATGGCCCGGTTGTTGGCATGCATCCAGTAAGCGAGGCTGTCCAGGGCGTTGTCGGCACGATAATCAAACTCGCCGCGGGCTGTGGGGCCGACGTTGAGGATGAGGTTGCCGCCGTTGGATACCGATGATATCAGCAGGTCCAGCAGCTGCCGGTGCGTTTTCCAGGAGGTCTCGTCGCGGTAGTAGCCCCAGGAGCCGGAAAAGGTCTGGCAGGTTTCCCAGGTCTTGCCGCGGTATTTTTCCAGCGTTTCGGGTTTTACCTGTTCGGGGGTTTCAAAATCGGCTCCGTCTGCATATTCACCCAGGTCGGCGCGGTTATCCACGATGATGCCCGGTTGCAGGCGGCGGACCATTTTCAGCAGCTCCACCGAACCCCAGTCGTCTTTTCCCTTGCCGAATTGACCGGGATAGGAAAAATCCAGCCACAGGATATCGATTTTGCCGTAATTGGTCATCAGCTCCCTGACCTGGTTGTGCAGGTATTCCCGGTATTTCGCCATGTCGCGGCCCTTGTTCAGCCGGGCATAGGCAGCGGAATCCTTTTCATCCTTCGGCCGGAGCGGGTGTACCCGGTCGATCGGGAAATCGGGATGGTGCCAATCAATAAGCGAATAATAAAATCCCACCTTGATGCCTTCGGCGCGGAAGGCGTCTACAAACTCCCGGACCAGGTCGCGGTGCGCCTGGGTATTGGGCGCCTTATAGTCGGTGTACTTGCTGTCGAACAGACAGAAACCTTCGTGATGCTTGGAGGTGAGCACGGCATATTTCATACCGGCCGCTTTGGCTTTCCTGGCCCAGGCCTTGGGATCGAAATGATCGGGGTCGAATTCATCAAAATATTTCTGGTATTGCTCATTGCTGAGCCGCTCATGGTTTTTCACCCATTCGTGACGGGCCGCAAGCGAGTACAGGCCCCAGTGGATGAACATGCCGAAGCGGGCGTCTGTCCACCATTTCATCCGCTGCTGCTTCTGGGCGGCCGTTTCGTTGAAAAGCTTTTTGGTCTGCCCGTTTACCGATAAGGTCAGCAGACCGGCCAGCAGGGACAGGAGGATCGTTTTTTTCATTATTGAGGTCTTATGGGTTCAGCATCTGGTTGTAATAAGTTGAAAGATAGTTAGAAAGGAGGAAGGCATTGTCCAATAAATTACCCGATATACGTACTATTTTAACCCGGCTCTGTACGAAAATTAATGCGGTGGGGCTGAATAATTGAATAGTTAAGAAAATTCAGTATATTTGAAATATTCTATTGCTTTTTGAAATGTTGTTAAAATCCACCGTCATGAAGATGATCCTCTCTGCGGTCGATGGTTGGAAGCGGGTATGCCATCGTTCCCTCATTGCCCGGTGCCCGGGCTTTCTCCCGCTGATGCTGCTGGTTATATTGGCCGGCTGCCGGAAAGAAAAACACTCCTTCAGCCCGCCCGGGTCCCGGAGCACTGCGGAGGCGGCGCTGCGGCAGCAGAATGCCGCCCTCGAGGAGTTTGCGGAAATGCTGGCGGCAGGCCTGACCGACGCGTCCCTGCGCGCGTTGCTGCACGATGAGCTGGCCCGGAAATTTGACCGGGATTTCGATGTGCTGTATACCGCTTTCCGCCATAAAACAGCGGCGGGTATCTCCGCGCAGCAGCGTCTTGCCGCTGCGGCGGCTCAGCCGAACTTACGTCTGAAGACCGACGGCAGGGCTGCCCTGCAGGAGCGGCTGGACGACATTGCAGCTGTATTTCCCCTGCTGAACCTCTCGGTGCCGGTGCATTTTGAAAGATGGGATGCTGCGGAAAGTCCCTGGGTAGCGGTCTGCCCGCTGGACTTCCGGGAAGGGATAACCGGGAAGATAAAAACGTTTGACGCGGCAGGCAAAGTCCATTTCCTGAGGGCTGACACTCCTCCGGAGCGGCCGGTAGTGGTGGTCGGGATGAACGAACGGGTGCGGATACAGCCCGATGGCAGTTACCGTTTAAAAGCAGATTATCTGCCGGAAGCGGGTATGGATATTCAGGCTGCGCGGCGTGACGCCGTGGCTGTGGTGACGACGGCCTGCCCGGATTCCTTTCGCACGGACGGTACCTATGAAAGGCTGACCGGCATGTATTTCGGAGATCTTTCTCACTATGAATCCTGGGTGCAGGGTGCTCCGGAAATACATCTCCGTCTGATCGCCCCCAACAAGGACAATGATTTCCGGAGTCTTACCATAGTGAAAGAGATCGATCATATGGAACCCCGCAAACGTAAAGACATCAACGAACGCTGGTGGTTCACCGACGTGGCCTTGCTGCCGTGGTACCGCGAGACCTATGGCAAGACGCTGATGCTGGACTTTACGGAAGACGATCCTTCACTTTTCTTTCATCCGCAGAAGATGACGGTGGGCGGAGGCTTCGATGTCAACGATGATCTGGATACCGACATGTCCCTTACCTTTGAGATATCCACGCAGGACGATCATATCGGCTCTGCGATCATCGACCAGCTCAAATGTCCGCCCACGCATGCGCAGGACGGATCCTTCGGATTCCGCTTTTACGATGTGGGGCCGGACTTCTTCTTCAGGCTGGAAAGTTATGATTAGTGGGGTTCAGAACTCCTCCGGCAATCCCCGGAATGCCGGCAGCTGCAGGTCTTTTTCGGAGATGACGGCGCGGGAAAGATCGATCTTCCAGTCGATTTGCAGATCGGGATCGTCATACCGGATGCCGCCTTCGCTGGCTTTTTGATAGAAGTGATCGCATTTGTAAAACACTTCCGCTGTGGGGGAAAGCACCGCATACCCATGTGCAAAACCTGCAGGTACCAGCAGCTGCTTTTTGTTTTCCGCAGAAAGCTCCAGGCCATACACCTGCCCGAAGGTAGGCGAGGACCGGCGCAGATCGGCTACCACATCCCAGATGGCGCCTTCCAGCACCCGTACCAGCTTGGTTTGTGCATAAGGCGGGCGCTGGTAGTGCATGCCCCGCAGCACCCCGTAGGATGAGCGGGCCTGGTTGTCCTGTACAAAACGGATATCGATATCCGCCTCCCGGAAAACATTTTCGTTATAGCTTTCAAAAAAATAACCGCGGCTGTCTTCAAAAACAGCCGGCTCAAAAATCAGCAACCCCGCAAAGCCGGTTTGGACAAAAGGCATGTATGTTTGGATATTAAGCCCCGAAGATAGAAAATGTCGGTGAAGGGTCAAAGGTCAAGCCAGAAACCGGAAATTCTGCTCACCGCTTCTCGTACTGCTGCTGGTAATACCGCTGGTAGGCGCCGCTGGTGAGGTCCCGCAGCCAGGCTTCGTTGTGCAGGTACCAGTCCACCGTTTTTTCAAGTCCTTCCTCGAACTGCAGCGAGGGCGACCAGCCCAGCTCCCGGTTCAGCTTGGTGGCGTCGATAGCATAGCGCAGGTCGTGCCCCGCCCTGTCCTTTACAAAGGTGATCAGGCGGGCAGAAGTACCCGGCTGCCGATCCAGCTTCCGGTCCATGATGCGGCAAAGCAGATGGATCAGGTCGATGTTCTTCCATTCGTTGAACCCGCCGATATTATAAGTAGCGCCGGTTTTCCCTTTGTGGAAAATAGTATCGATGGCCTTCGCATGGTCGTCCACCCAGAGCCAGTCCCGGATGTTTTCCCCTTTGCCGTAGACCGGCACGGGAAGATTATTTTGTATGTTATGGATGGCCAGCGGAATCAGCTTTTCGGGGAACTGGTGCGAGCCATAGTTGTTGGAACAGTTGGAGATAACCACCGGCAGCCCGTAGGTGTGGTGATAAGCCCGGACGAGATGGTCGGAACCCGCCTTGGAGGCGGAGTACGGCGAACGGGGATCGTAGCGCGTTTCTTCCGTAAAAAAGCCCTCTGCGCCCAGCGAGCCGTATACCTCGTCGGTAGAGATATGATAGAACAGCTTTCCTTCGGGTTGCGTTTTCCATTGCTCCCGGCAGGCATTCAGCAGCTGTATGGTACCCAGGATATTGGTTTTTACAAAAGCCGCAGGGTCCATGATGGAGCGGTCCACATGACTTTCCGCGGCCAGGTGGATCACGCTGTCGAAGGTGTATTGTTCAAATATATTCCGGAGAAAGACTTCGTCGGTAATGTCTCCTTTGACAAAGCGGTAGTTGGTTTTGTCTTCCACATCCTGCAGGTTTTGCAGGTTACCTGCGTAGGTAAGCGCATCCAGGTTAACGATCAGGTAGTCCGGATAACGGTTGACGAACAGGCGCACGACGTGCGATCCGATAAAGCCGGCTCCGCCGGTGATCAGTATGGTCTTTTGCATAAGGTCAGGCATTCATAAACTGAAGTACGTGGTCGGTAATATATTTTAGCTGGGCTTCGTCCAGCTCGGTATGCATGGGCAGGGACAATACCTCTCCTGCCAGGAAATCGGTGACAGGGAGGGTGAACTTGCCTGCTTTGAAGGCGGCAAACATCTGCTGCTTGTGGGCCGGTACCGGATAGTAGATCATGGCCGGTATGCCCTGGGTAGCCAGGTAGTCCCTCAGGGAGTCTCTTTTATCGGCCGGTACCCGGATGGTATACTGGTGGAAAACATGCAGGGTATTGCCGGCGCGATAAGGGATGATGATATCGTCGCAGGAAGAAAAGGCCTTGTCATAATAGGCTGCGGCATTGCGGCGGGCGGCGATATACTCATCCAGGTGCTGCAGCTTGATGCCGAGCACGGCGGCCTGGAGGGTATCCAGCCGGGAGTTGCAACCTACCACGTCATGATAATAACGTTTGCTTTGCCCGTGGTTGGCGATCATCCGGATACGTGCGGCGAGCTCCTCATCGTCGGTGAACAACGCTCCGCCGTCGCCATATCCGCCCAGGTTTTTGGAGGGGAAAAAAGAAGTACACCCGATGGTGCCGATGGTGCCGGTTTTTTTTGTGCTGCCGTCTTCGAAGGTATAGGTGCCGCCGATGGCCTGGGCATTGTCTTCGATGACCGCCAGCTTGTGTTTCCGGGCCAGGGCCATGAGCGGTTCCATGTCGGCGCTCTGGCCGAACAGGTGCACCGGTACGATGGCCTTTGTTTTGGAGGTGATGGCCTTTTCAACCTGCTGTATGTCCAGGCAGTAGGTCTGCTCGTCCACGTCCACAAATACCGGTTTCAGCCCCAGCAGAGCAATTACTTCTGCGGTGGCGATAAAGGTAAAAGAAGGGGTAATGACCTCATCGCCCGGTTCCAGCCCCAGCGCCATCATCGCGATCTGCAGGGCGTCGGTGCCGTTGCCGCAGGGTATGACATGGTCAATGCCGAGGTATTGCTCCAGGGAGCGGGCGAAGTCCTGTACCGGCTGTCCGTTGATAAAGGCGCTGTTGTCCAGCACCGCTGCAATGGCGGTATCCACTTCGGGCTTGATGCGCCGGTACTGCCGCTGCAGGTCCACCATCTGTATAGGAGCCGTTTTTTCTTGTATAGGGGCCATTTCTTTGCTGTTTGTGATAAAAGTCCGCAAATTTACAAATTAATGTGTAGTCCCTTAGTTTTGTAGCCGTTTAATATGGGTGTTTTACTTTATGATATTGTTATTCGGCTGTACGGCGCGGCCATACGGCTGGCTGCGCTTTTCAACGCCAAGGCGGCCTTATGGGTGCAGGGGCGCCGGGGCTGGCGTCAGCGCCTGGCCGCATTTTACGCTCCCGGCGGCTCCGGCTCCGGGGCCGGGCAGTGGGTATGGGTGCATTGTGCCTCGCTGGGAGAATTTGAGCAGGGCCGGCCGGTGGTCGAGGCGCTGAAAAGCCGCTATCCGCAGGTCCGGATACTGCTGACCTTTTTTTCCCCTTCGGGCTATGAGATACGGAAAGACTATGCCGGGGCGGACCTGGTCAGCTATCTGCCCCTGGATACGAAGGCCAATGCCGCTGCGCTGATCTCCCGGGTAAAGCCGGCGCTGGTGATCTTTGTAAAGTACGAGTTCTGGTATCATTATCTGCATGAGCTGGCCCGGCAGAAAATACCGGTGCTGCTTATTGCGGCCATCTTCCGGCCCGGGCAGCCTTTCTTTAAGAGATACGGCGGCTTGTTCCGCGGCCTCCTGCGGAGCTATACGCATATTTTTGTACAGGATGCTGCGTCTGCGGAGCTTTTACAACAGGCCGGTACCGGAGCCGTCAGTATTGCCGGGGATACCCGTTTTGACCGGGTGGCCATGCTGGCGGCCCAGCGTCGCCGTTTTCCCCAGGTAGAGGCCTTCCTGGAAGGCCGCCGTGCCCTCGTCGCCGGCAGCACCTGGCCGGCTGACGAGCGTCTGCTGGCGGCCTGTTTCCGCCGGCAACCTCCGGCAGCGAAGTGGATACTGGCGCCCCACGAGATCCATTCTGCCCATCTGGAGCAGCTCGAGATGCTGTTTGCCGGAGAAACGGTCCGTTATTCGGCCCTCCAGGAGGCCGGTGGCGGCGGTAAGCGGATATTGCTGATCGATAATATCGGCATGCTGTCTGCCCTGTATGCTTACGGATGGGCAGCTTATATCGGCGGAGGGTTTGGCCATGGCATCCACAACATCCTGGAAGCGGCGGTATACGGTATGCCGGTACTTTTCGGACCGCGCTTCGGGAAGTTCCGCGAAGCCCATGCGCTTATAGGCGCAGGCGGCGCTTTCCCCGTGCAGGATGAAAAAGGGCTCTGTGAGCAGCTGGCCCGGCTTTCTGATCCGTTGGCACTGCAGGCGGCGGCAACGGCGGCGGCGCATTATGTAAAGGAGCAGACGGGCGCCACACCGCTTATTATGGATTATATCGAAGCGAAGCGTTTTCTCACCAGGGTATAGAAATGGCGGACGGTCTCATTGGTTTCCAGCCAGCCCAGTTTGATCTTCAGCTCTCTTTCCATCCAGTATTCCGCGTCTTCCAGACGGGAGCAGCCGTTGATGGTTTTTAGCGAACGTTCGTACATGTTGCGGTCGCCGCGGAAAAGCTCGTTGATAAAAAGGAACTTATCGTTGATGCCGATGGCGGCATGCAGATCGTCAATGGGGGAATCGCCCAGCTTCCGCCCCAGCTCCAGCTGCTCGGTTCTCAGCCGGTCGTTGAGCGACAGCCCTTCCCGGGCGATCAGCTCATGCAGCTCTTTGGGTATGGGGGTGTTTTGGGGATGCGATTCACGGGCAGGGACGGCTGCCGGCGCTTCCGTCCTGTGTGTTTCCGGCGTCTCAAATAAAGTGGGGGCCGTGGTTTTGCCGGGCGGGGGAGCGGATGGTTCTGCCGTACGGGCGGGTGACACCGGGGGGGCAGATCGTTCTGCCGCAGGGTGGGACTGCACTGCTGGCGCGGCAGTTTGTGCTGCGGGAGGAGCAGGCTGGGCTGCCGGGACAGCGGATTGTGTTGCCGCCGCAGGCTCCGGTTGTGGCTCCGGACGCGCCTGGGGCGCGGGCGGCGGAGCGGGCTTAGCGGTCTCCCGGGGTGACGTCGGCGCGGAAACGGGTGAGGTTGCTGCGGCCGGTACGGATTCGGGGACAGGCGTTACGGAGGGCTTTGCCGGAGGCGGCGCCGCGGCAGCTTCCTGCACGACGGGCGCCGCGGCAGCGGGTGCCGGGGGCTGCTTTCCGGGAAGGATCACCGCCACATTGGCGCGGGTGCCGGCATGAGACTGTATCCCGCTGCGCGCATGCATGATTTCTGCATACAGCACCTGGGTATAATAGGAAAGCGTATTCAGGTCGGCATGATCGTTCTTCAATTCCTGCAGCTTATCAATCAGGACATGAATTTTTTCCATAGCAACCGGTTAGCTGATTTTTGTTTTATTTGCAATAAAGTTAGCAATTTTCGGGCGGTTAATGTATCAAAATTGGTACCATGTTTATAGAACCTTCCTTTTCAGGAACGCGCTACGGCTGGATAGAAGTGATCTGCGGATCCATGTTTTCCGGCAAAACGGAAGAGCTCATGCGGCGGCTGAGGAGAGCCCGTATCGCCAACCTGAAAGTAAAGGTCTTCAAGCCGGCCCTGGATACCCGTTATGATGAGCAGCAGATCGTGTCTCATGATGAACACATGATCCGCTCCATCCCCCTGGAGCATTCCCGGCAGATACTGCCCCTGGCCGAGGGAATGGAGGTGGTGGGTATCGATGAGGCGCAGTTCCTGGACCAGGAGCTTCCCGCGGTCTGCGACGAGCTGGCCGGGCGCGGCATCCGGGTCGTCGTGGCCGGACTCGATATGGATTTCGAAGGGCGGCCCTTTGGGCCGGTCCCGTTCCTGCTCGCCAAGGCGGATTTTGTGACCAAGCTGCATGCCATCTGTATGCAGTGCGGCGACATGGCGACTTATTCTTACCGTAAGTCCGGCGACAAAAGCACCCTGCTGCTGGGGGAGAAGGACCTTTACGAGCCCCGTTGCCGGAGATGTTATCTCTTAGGGCAATGAATTCCGGCGGCGGTCCGGGGGTATCCGGAAGGTGAATTGCTTCTGGGCCAGATAGGTAAAGGATACGACAATAATGGTGGTAAAGATCTTGGCGATGGTAGGGAAAAAATGGCACCATTCGATAAACAGCTTCAGGAAGAAATAATTGAGCAGCACATTGCAAAGCACCACCAGCAGGTAGCGGAACAGCTGTGTTCTCCCCCGCAGCTGCGACTCTGGAAACACCACGAACTTGGACAGCAGGAAGCCGGTAGGGAAGCTCACGCAGAAAGCCAGGATAAAGGCGGCGATATAAGGACTAACGGCGATAAAAGGAAGATGCACTACGCGCTCCCGGAGGATATAATGGTAGCTGATGAAAAACAGCAGGATGTCCAGCCCCGTGCTGAAGCCGCCGCAAAACATATACCGGAACGTCCGCACCGGCACCCACCGCGAGAGGGGAGGAAAATAAAACCAGTCTATGATATGTAATATGGCCTTTCGCATACCGGAGGTTGCAAAGTTAGTTTTCATCCGTTAATATTTGTTTTTTTCAGGGGGGCGCCCTCCTGCGGTCGCCTGATATGATCTACCTTCGCCTGTTCAATCGAATGTGATGCGCAAACTAAGCATGGAGGAGCTGGGCCGTAAGAGCGTGGCGGAATTCCGGTCTGCCGGGAAAACGCCCCTGGTGCTGGTGCTCGATAACGTACGCAGCCTGCAGAACGTGGGGTCCGTATTCCGTACGGCAGACGCCTTCCTGTTGCAAAAGATATATCTCTGCGGCTATACCGGCACCCCGCCGCACCGCGACATCCAGAAGACGGCGCTGGGCGCTACCGAAACGGTGGAGTGGGAATATGTCAAGGAAACGGTTGCCGCGGTGGAGATACTCCGGGAGGAGGGGTACGCGGTATGGGCGGCTGAGCAGGCGGCGGGCAGCATGCCGCTGGATACTTTTGTTCCCGAACCTGGACGGCCGCTGGCGGTGGTATTGGGGAATGAGGTGTATGGGGTGCAGGATGCGGTGATGGAGATCGTGGACGGCAGTATCGAGATCCCGCAGCTGGGAATGAAACACTCGCTGAATATCGCGGTCAGCGCGGGTATTGTGGCGTGGGACCTGTTCCAGAAAATCCGGAATTGAAGGTTCTGATTCAATAGTCTAAGGTTTAAAGTTTAACGTCTAAAGTTAATTTGCCTGGCATGAAACTTTAGACTTTGGGCTTTAAACTTAAAATGCCTTTAACCCTTTACCCTTCACCTTTCACCTCATTCCCCCTTCAGGGGGCAGGGGGTTTCACCTTTTCACGTACCTTTGCAGGTCTATATCTGCTTTGTCTCTTGAAAACGATCGCTCGATATCTTTCGCTGGTAAAGTTCAGTCATACCATCTTTGCCATGCCTTTTGCCCTCATCGGCTTTTTCCTGGCCCTGCGCGCGGATGCCGGCGCCTTGTCCCTGCGCGTTTTTCTGCTGGTACTGGTCTGTATGGTCAGCGCCCGCAGCGCGGCCATGGCATTCAACCGCTACCTGGACCGGCATTTTGACGCCCGGAACCCGCGTACCGCCATCCGTGAGATCCCGCGCGGCATTATTTCCCCGGGGAACGCGTTGCGGTTTGTCATTGGTAACGCTCTGGTATTTGTCGCGGCTACCTGGTTCATCAACCCGCTTTGCTTTTACCTGTCGCCCGTAGCTTTATTCGTGGTGCTGTTCTACAGCTATACCAAGCGGTTTACCCCGCTCTGCCATCTTGTGCTGGGTCTGGGGCTCTCGCTGGCGCCCATAGGCGCTTACCTGGCGGTGACCGGGCATTTCGCCCTCCTGCCGGTATTGTTTTCGCTGATCGTGCTGGGCTGGGTATCGGGTTTTGACATTATCTATGCCCTGCAGGACGACGCCTTTGACCGGCAGCAGCACCTGCATTCCATACCGGTATGGCTGGGCAGAAAAAAGGCGCTTGCCTTTTCCACGCTTTTACATACCGTCTCGGCCCTGCTGGTGATTGCCGTCGGGCTATACGGGCAGTTTCACTGGCTGTACTGGCTGGGAACAGCCGTATTTGTCGGCATGCTCGTTTACCAGCACTGGCTGGTGAAGCCGGATGACCTGAGCCGGGTGAACCTGGCGTTTATGACCGCCAACGGTATTGCCAGCTGCGTATTTGCGCTGTTCGTGATCGGCGCCCTGTTTTTTCCTGCCTGAGCAGATCATCCTCAAACCCATTCCCATGTCCCGGATACTGGCGATCGACTATGGAAAAAAGCGCTGCGGCCTGGCGGTGACCGACCCTATGCAGCTGATTGCCGGAGGTCTGGCTACCATACCTACACATGAGCTTATTCCTTATCTGAAAAAATATATCCAGCGCGAGCCGGTGGAGCTGTTCGTGGTCGGCGACCCGAAAAGTCTTGACGGTACCGCCACGGATGCCACTCCTCTGGTGGAACAATGTATCCGTTCGCTGAAAAAGCATTTCTCCGGTATAGGCGTCCGTAAGCTGGACGAGCGCTTCACCTCAAAGCTCGCGTTCCGTTCGATGATTGACAGCGGGTTGAAGAAAATGCAGCGCCGGGACAAGGCATTGGTAGACGAAGTCAGCGCCACTATCCTGCTGCAGGATTATCTCGAAGCCGCCGCAGGAGGAGGACGGCTGCCGGATGCGGAATGAACCTCTGCCGGTATTTACATTTTCTTATTTTTGTGGCGGATATTGCCGGCAGCGGCAGCTAAGCATTTATCATGATTTTACCTATTATCGCGTATGGCGATCCCGTGCTGCGGAAGGCGGGAGAAGATATCGGACCCGACTACCCGGGCCTTCAGGAACTGATTGCCAACATGTGGGAAACGCTTTATGCCTCGCATGGCGTCGGGCTGGCCGCGCCACAGATCGGGCGTTCCATACGGCTTTTCGTGGTGGACAGCCGGCAGGTGCTGGATAACCTGGAACCCGATGAGCGGGAGGAATATGCCGGGGACGACGGGGTAAAGCAGGTCTTTATCAACCCCCGCATCGTGGACCGGGAAGGAGAGGAGTGGGCTTACGAAGAGGGCTGCCTGAGCATCCCCAAGATACGGGAAGACATTTACCGGCCGGAGACGCTGCATATCCGGTATATGGATGAGCATTTCCAGCAGCAGGAGGCTACCTTCAACGGTCTTTCAGCCCGTATTATCTTCCACGAATATGATCATGTCGAAGGCAAGCTGTTTATCGACTATCTGAAGCCGCTGAAGAAGAAGCTTATCCGTAAAAAGCTGGACGATATTACCCGGGGCAAGGTGCAGGTGGATTACAAAATGCGCTTTCCCCGCTAATTGCTGTTCGTAGCAGGATAATTCACCGAACGCTTGGCGCTGCTGAGCCCGATCTTCACTTTTCCGTCCTCGCCGTCCGTGGCCCGCAGGTGCACGACGATGCCCTTTCCGCGGCGCCGTTTCCTTTTACCGTTATCCTCATTGTCCGAAAGGGCAAGCTCATCTTTCTGCGGATTGCGCAGCGGCACGTCGATGCTGATGTCCGTGCCGGTAGGCAAACCATAAACGCCTCCCACGTCCATGTTGAGCGCGCTGGAGGCAATGCGCATGGAGGGGATGATTATTTTGTTGCCTTTCAGCTCAAAGGTATTTTTCAGCTCGTCAAAGGTGACCTCGGAAAGGTTCCTTTTCCGGAAAACGAAGGTGCCGATGTTCTCCAGGGGGGCGAAATGAAGGAGGGCGCCGTTGCGCAGGTCAAAGGCCACGGTGCCGTAGAGCGAATGCGGCACGATCCCCGCCTGGTCGCTGAGGCCGCCCCTGATCTTTGCCGTAGCCGACAGCGTTCCCCGCAGGTTATCGCCCGTCAGCGACTTCAGACCGAAATTTTCAAAGGCGCGGAACAGCTGATCTACATGAACGCCCTGCAGCCGGGCATTCAGATCAAAACGGTTGCCTTTCCCCTGCGGCTGTACGTTCCCGGAAACCAGCATAGTGCCTCCGGCATGGCTGAGGGCGATCTGCTGCAATCGTACGCCCGACCCCGTGAGCGCAATACCGGCGCGGACATTTCCGGCAGTAAACTGCCGGTAGGTCAGCCGGTCGACCTGCAGCTGCATGTTTACATTACAGGCCTCCATCACCACGTTCAGCTGGCTGACAATGCGGTTGGTTGAGTTGTTGCGGCCTTTCCGGGTACCTGCGGTATGGCGGCGGGGCTGCAGAAAGCTGCGGAATTCGTTGAGGTCCACGAGGGGACTGCGGATGTTCCAGTCGAGCACCAGCTTTTCCGGAGCATTGAAGTAAAGGCTGGTCAGGTTCCGGACAGTGCCGTCCATCTGCAGGGTGCTTTTGTTGCTTTGCAGCTTTATCTGCCGGAGGAAGAGATCCTGACCCCGGAAATCAAGCAGGGCCGAGAAATCCTTGAGGGTCATGTTGCGCGGAAGGTAGCTGAGCGCTCCCTTTTCGATGTTGATGCTGCCGTTGATCTGTGGGGGTACAGTGTCTTTTGCCTCCAGGCCGCCGCTGTAGCGAAGGTCCATCCGGGCATGGCCCCCGTCAAAACGGAAGGGCGATCCCGAGCCGGGGTCGTTTAAGGCGGACAGCGGGAAGTCTGAGTAAAGATGACTGCTGAGCCTGGGGTGCTTCAGATTGCGTATGTTCAGCGTATCGGCGCGCAGGGGTATGTTCCAGCAAACGGCCCTGAAATGTTGCAGGCTGATTTCGGAATTGGGATCGTTATGCCCATAGCCCGGAGTGACCTCGTTATAGAAGAAGCCTTCAAAGCTGCATTGCTGCAGGGCTATGCCGTATGCGGAAAGCGTGTTGTCGGTGGTTTTCCAGCGCACCCGTACCAGCGGAGTGTCCGGGTATTGCATGCGCCCCCGGATATCGGCCTGTACGTCCAGCGGCTTTTGAAAAGAAAGACTGTCCAGGTGGCGGGAGATGTTGGGCGGCAGCATGGCTGCTGCGGCCGGTATGGGCAGACCCGGCGCATCGATGTGCAGGGTAAAGGCAACGGGCTGTCGGGCAAAATCAAAGACCGCGCTGAGCAGCAGCGGCTGCCGGTCTATTGTGATGCGCTGCCGCTCCAGCTGCAGCCGCCGGAGGACGCGGTTGTATTGCAAGGTCAGGCTGCCGCGCAGCGCTTTGTTTTTGAGATAGCTTCCCTTTTGTACGTTAAAGGAAAAATCCTGTATGCGGGCATGCCATTCCATCTTTCCGGTCCATCCGCTGTCGGTGGGTTGTGTGATCCCCTTCAGGGCGGGGAAGGCGATCTGAAAATGTTTGTGCTTCTGGCGGTTGTCGATGATCAGCCGGACGTTTTCCAGCTGGAAGCGGGCCATGTCGGTCCGGCCGGAACGACGGCTCTTTTGCCGGGAGGAACGGAATACCCGTGTATTGCTGTATCCGCTGCTGTCGGTAAAAAGATAGATGGAAGCATCGCTCAGGGTAATTTGCCGGATATCCGTTTTCCGCTTCAGCAGGGCGAGGGTGTTGATCTTGACAAAGATATTTTTGGCCTCCAGCAGGGTATGCCGGTGTTGCTGCCAGAGGCTGTCCCGCAGGGTAACGCCTTCCAGCGAGAGGGAGATATTGGGGAAGCTGCGGAACAGGGAAGGATGTATGTCGCGGATCTCCAGCGCGCCGGTGATCCGGTCATTGAATTTTTCGGTAATCTGTTTCAGGAGGGCGGCTTTGTGCTGCCGTATGTAAAATGTCAATCCCAGCCAAAGCACCAGCAGGAGCGCAACCACCGCTCCGGCCGACCACAGGGTAATCCTTTGCCACCGCTTCATAGACAAGATTTAGAAAGAAAAATTACGATATATTTTTAACATATCGTCTTCGGGAAAAGAGATGCCGGGCAGGGTTGGTATGGGGGTTTGTAGTAATTTTAGGGGATAAATCAAAAAGACAACTACTTGCGGATGCGGGCACGGTTTTGTTTATGGGTGATCCTGGGCTTCTGGCCCCTGTTGGGACGGGCGCAGGACAGCAGCGGGAATTATGTGGCGCGAAACATTCAGCTGGACGAAGTGGTAATACAGGCGGCGAAGGTTGGGTTCGATGTGCCCGGCTTTATCCGTCTTGTGGAGGATGATACCACCTTTTACAAGGCTTTTAAGAACCTCCGTATCCTGGGCTATACCGCCGATAACGATATCCGGGTTTTTAGCAAAAACGAAAAGAAGACAAAAGCCTCCCTCCGCAGCGTTACCCGCCAGGCTGTGCAGGATGGCTGCCGTACGATGCAGGTACTGAAGGAGCAGACCACGGGGAATTTTTACGGCCACGGACATACTTATAACTACTATACCGCAGAGCTGTATGCCAGCCTGTTCTTTACCAGCGGGAAGGTCTGCGGGGAAAATAATATCGTAGCGGGAAGCCAGTCCCGTGACGAGGGTGGAAGCCTGGCCCGGCACAAGGAGCAGCTGAAAGAGCTGATCTTTAATCCCGGCAAACCGATCCCGGGCGTTCCGCTGGTGGGCAAAAAGGTGGCGATATTTGACGATAAGATGGCGCCGTATTACCAGTTCTCCATTACCTCTGCGGAATATAACGGCATTCCCTGTTATGTATTTACCGCCCGGGCGAAACCGTACAACCGCAGCGAGGTGGTGATCAATGAGCTGGTCACCTATTTCAGCAAACAGAACTTCGAGATCGTCGCGCGCAACTACGCCTTATCTTACAAAGCCTTCGTCTTTGACTTCGATGTGCACATGGAAGTCAGCATGACCCATTTCAAAGGGTACCTCGTTCCCGCCGTTATCCATTACCGGGGCAACTGGAAAGTTCCCTTTAAAAAGCGGGAGCCGGCCGCATTTGACAGCCGGTTTTATGATTTTAACGAAGGCGTGCCGGGATCCTGACCACCCCGCAGTGAGCCCTGGTCCGGTTGCAGGGACAGGCCGGCATCCGGCGCTTCCCGACCGGGTATCCACCGTCCTGCCTTCAAAATGGTTACTTTTACGCCTCCAAAAACGGCAATACCCTTATGAAGAATGCATACATTGTGGATGCGGTGCGTACGCCGATCGGGCGTTACGGCGGCATACTGAGCAGCATACGTCCGGACGACCTGCTGGCGCTGGTCATCCGGAAGCTGCTGGAACGAAATCCGGCGGTGCCTGCGGAGCATATCGAGGATGTGATCGCCGGAGATGCCAACCAGGCGGGGGAAGACAACCGGAACGTGGCCCGTATGGCCGCGCTGCTGGCGGGGCTGCCGGTGACGGTGCCGGGCTGTACGGTAAACCGGCTTTGCGCCTCAGGGCTACAGGCCGTTATGGATGCGGCGCGCGCGGTCATGTGCGGAGAAGGGGATGTCTACATTGCCGGAGGGGTGGAAAGCATGAGCCGGGCGCCTTTTGTGATGGGTAAGGCGGCCGGGGCGTTCAGCCGGCAGGCGGAGCTGTTTGACAGTACCATCGGCTGGCGTTTTGTGAACCCTGCCCTCACAGATACCTATCCCCCCTATTCGATGGGAGAAACCGCCGAGATCGTGGCGGAGCGCTGGCAGATCAGCCGGGAGCAGCAGGACCGCTTTGCGCTGGACAGCCAGGAAAAATATGCCGCCGCGCTTGCCGCGGGCCGCTGGGACGACGAGATCGTCCCCGTCACCGTTACCCCCAACAGGCATGATCCGCTGGTGGTCGCCCGGGACGAGCATCCGCGGAATACCTCCCTGGAGCGGCTGGCGGGGCTGCGTCCCGCCTTCCGGAAAGGAGGGACGGTGACGGCAGGAAACTCCTCCGGCATCAACGACGGGGCGGCCGCCCTGCTGGTAGTGTCGGGGGATGCGCTGGACCGCTACGGGTTACGGCCCTTGGCCCGGGTCAAGGCGATGGCTGTTGCCGGTGTGGACCCTGCCGTAATGGGCACCGGACCGATCCCCGCTACCCGGAAAGCCCTGGCGCGGGCCGGCTTGCGGATGTCGGATATTGGCCTTATCGAGCTGAACGAGGCTTTTGCCGCACAGGCCATTGCCTGCATCCGGGAGCTGAAGCTTGATGTACAAAAGGTAAACCCGAACGGGGGCGCCATTGCCCTGGGACATCCGCTGGGATGTACCGGCGCCCGTATTGCGGCGACCCTGCTGCATGAGATGCGCCGCCGGCATACCCGATACGGGCTGGCTACGCTTTGTGTCGGGATAGGGCAGGGCGCCGCGATGGTGTTTGAGCGTTCCTGAACCGGGAACCCCAAAAATAAAACGGGCGGAAAGCTGGGCTCTCCGTCCGTTCTATGGCAAGCAAGCAAAACTAATGGGCAGCAAGATATTTTACAATACGATTTGTTTTTCCGACATCATTTTCCGCAGGTTGATCAGTCCGTAACGCATCCTCCCCAGGGCCGTATTGATGCTGACCTGGGTAAGGTCGGCTATTTCCTTAAAGCTCAGCTCGGCATAATGCCGCAGGATGATGACCTCGCGCTGCTCTTCGGGCAGCATGTCCAGCATCTCCTGCACCCGCGAATGACTCTGACGTGTGATCAGCCTTTCCTCCGCGCCGGGGTCGGTGAAGCGGAGCACATTAAAAATATCCTTATTGTCCTGCGTCCGGATAACGGGCGTGCGTTTGGTACGCCGGAAATGATCCACGCACAGGTTATGCGCGATCCGCACCGCCCAGGGAAGAAATTTCCCTTTTTCCGTATAGCGCTCCGTGCGAAGGGTGTCGATGATCTTTATAAAGGTATCCTGAAAAATGTCTTCTGCCAGGTATTGGTCTTTTACCAGGAGAACGATGGAAGTAAAGATTTTTTCTTTATGTCGGCAGATCAGCTCAGCCAGCGCATCCTCACGCCCCTGTCTGTACAGGTCAATAAGGCACTGGTCATTTTGCTTACACATCAACTGCATAACCATGGCTACAGGTTTCAGGTTAACAACGTTTGCGCAGCTACGGGCCGACACAACTACGTTTGCTGTACGAGTAGAAGATTATGCGATATGCCGTCTTTTTTTTATGATATACGATACCCCTAATCAGGGAGCTATGGGGTTTTTCGGATAAGATGCTGCATGCAAATATAATAGAATCTGTTTAATAAACAACTTTTTTCGGGCCCCTGCTGTATATACGGTACAAAGGAAAAAACGGTTCCCGGAGAAAAACAAAAAACCGGGACGCGGTCCGCCCCGTTAAAAAGTATATTTGCATTCCCTAAAATAACTTTTGTGAAGGCAACAACGCTGAAGAAGAAGCCGGCTGCATCCAAAAAGACCTCCCCGTCTTTTGATGCCATTTATATCAAAGGCGCCAGGGTGCACAACCTGAAAAACGTGTCCGTAGCCATTCCGAGAAACAAGCTGATCGTGGTGACCGGCGTCTCCGGATCGGGTAAGTCTTCGCTGACCATGGATACCCTGTATGCCGAAGGGCAGCGCCGCTACGCAGAGAGCCTCAGCGCCTATGCCCGGCAGTTCCTGATGCGGATGAACAAACCGGACGTGGATTATATAAAAGGAATATGCCCTGCCATTGCCATAGAACAAAAGGTGATCAGCGGCTCACCCCGTTCCACCGTCGGCTCCATGACCGAGCTTTATGACTACCTGCGGCTGCTTTTTGCCCGGGTGGGCAAAACCTATTCCCCCATCTCCGGCCAGGAGGTGAAAAAGCAGGATGTCAACGATGTGGTAGAGTTCATCGCCGGCCTTCCCGCCGGCAGCCGGGTACAGCTGCTGGTGCCCTTGAAGCGCCATGCCAGGCGTTCCCAGAAGGAGGAGCTGGAAATCCTCCTGCAAAAAGGCTTTTCCCGGATCTATACCCTTCCTGCCGGGGAAACGGGGAAAAAAGCCAAAGCCGCTGCCGGCGGCGAGGTGATCCGCATTGAGGACTGGCAGGAATCCGGCAGCTCCAGGCTCCCGGCACAGACCTATGTGCTGATCGACCGGCTGGTTGCCAAGGATTTTGACGAGGACGACCGGCATCGTATTGCCGACAGTATACAGACGGCTTTCTATGAAAGCGAAGGCGATTGTATCGTGGAGGTGCAGGGCGACCGCCTCTATTCTTTTTCAAACCGCTTTGAACGGGATGGCATGCAGTTCGAAATCCCGGTTCCGAACCTGTTTTCCTTTAACAATCCTTACGGAGCCTGCCCCGAATGCGAAGGTTTCGGGCAGGTGCTGGGCATCGACCCGGAGCTGGTGATCCCGGACAAGCGGCTGAGCGTATATGAAGGGGCCATCGCCTGCTGGCGCGGGGAAAAAATGAAGGAATGGAACGAGGCGCTGATCCGGAATGCGCGGAAATTCGGCTTTCCGGTCCACAAGCCGGTAGCGGAGCTTACCCCGGAACAGTATAAGGAGCTGTGGACGGGCAATGCTTATTTCGACGGCATCGACGCTTTTTTTAAAATGGTGGAGGAGAATCTGTACAAGGTTCAGTACCGCGTGATGCAGTCGCGGTACCGGGGACGCACCACCTGTCCTTCCTGCGGAGGCGCCCGCCTCCGCCCCGAAGCCCTGTATGTAAAAGTGGGAGGAGCGGATATTGCTGCGCTGGTGGCGATGCCCGTGGAGCGGCTGCGCGCCTGGTTTGATGAGCTGGCGCTGACGGATTATGAGCAGCAGGTGGCCCGGCGTATCCTGATCGAGGTAAAACACCGTCTGAAGACCCTTACGGATGTCGGGCTGGGATACCTTACCCTGAACCGCGTGGCCAATACGCTGAGCGGAGGGGAAAGCCAGCGTATCCAGCTGACCCGCTCGCTGGGCAGCAATCTCACCAACTCGCTCTATATCCTGGATGAGCCCAGCATCGGGTTGCATGCCCGCGACACGCTGCAGCTGATCGGCGTGCTGAAAGAGCTGCGCGATCTCGGCAATACGGTGGTGGTGGTAGAGCATGAGGAGCAGATGATGAAAGCCGCCGATCATATCATCGATATGGGCCCGCTGGCGAGTCACCTGGGCGGGGAAGTGGTCTTTGAAGGAAATTACGAACAGATACTGAAAGATAAGAACAGCCTTACCGGCGGCTACCTGAGCGGAAGGCTCCGCATCGATCCGCCGGCCCGGCTGCGGGAGTGGAAACGATCCGTAACCGTGGAGGGCGCGCGGCTGCACAACCTGAAAGATATCGACGTGACCTTCCCGCTGGGTGTGCTCTGTGTGGTGACGGGGGTCAGCGGCTCCGGGAAGACCACCCTGGTCAAGCAGATTCTGTACCCCGCGCTGAAAAACCAGCTGGGCGATATGGCCGGCAAGCCCGGCCCGCACCGTGTCCTTGGTGGCGATATATCCGAGATAGCCCAGGTGGAGCTGGTGGATCAGCAGCCGATCGGCCGTTCATCCCGCTCCAACCCGGTGACCTATGTCAAGGCTTATGATGAGATCCGGGGCCTGTTTGCCCGGCAGCCCCTGAGCAAGATGCGGGGATTCCAGCCCAAGCATTTTTCTTTCAACGTGGACGGGGGACGTTGCGACACGTGTAAGGGAGAAGGGGAGATCGTAGTGGAAATGCAGTTCCTCGCCGATGTGCATCTTACCTGCGAAAGCTGTGGCGGCAGACGGTTCAAGGACGAGGTGCTGGAGGTGACCTACCGCGATAAAAATATCCATGACGTGCTGGAGATGAGCGTGGATGAGGCGCTGGACTTTTTCAAAAAGGAAAAGGAGGTGTCCAGAAAGATACAGCCGCTGAGCGACGTAGGACTGGGTTATGTGAAGCTGGGTCAATCCTCCGACACGTTGAGCGGGGGCGAGGCGCAGCGGGTAAAGCTGGCCTCCTTCCTGGGCAGGGGGCGGGTACAGGGTCATGTGCTGTTTATCTTTGACGAGCCTACCACGGGGTTGCATTTCAATGATATCAAAAAACTGCTTGGCGCTTTTGACGCCCTCATTGCACAGGGGCATACCATACTGGTGATCGAGCACAATACCGATGTGATCCGTTGTGCGGACTGGGTCATCGATCTCGGTCCCGAAGGCGGCGAAGGCGGAGGGCAGCTGCTCTATGAAGGCCCTCCGCAAGGGTTGAAAAAAGTAAAGAAAAGCTATACGGGAAAATACTTGCCCTGAACCCCCTAACCCCCTAAAGGGGGAGGTAAAGGGTAAAAGGTAAAAGGTAAAAGGTAAAAGGTAAAAGGTAAAGGGTGAAAGGTGAAAGGCACTATCAGGAAACGTCATCCCGGCGAAAGCCAGGATCTCATAAAGGAAAGGTGAAAGATAAAACAGGATTATGATAAAAATAAAAAAAGTGCCGATGCTTATTTTTTTGGCGCTGATGTTCTTTGGTGTTGCTGCCGCACAGACCCCCCGGATGATGTATGGAGATGCCACGGGGGCATCAGGAATGCCTTTTTCAAAAGATCCCTATGTTGTAAATTTTAAGGGACGGTACCTGATGTATTATTCGATGTGGAAATTGAAAGACAGCAATGATCCCCATTCCGGTAAGTTTCTGGCCATCGGCATCGCCCAGAGTTCCAACTTGAATGACTGGAAGAAGGTGGGTGAAATGCTGCCCGAAGGGCCCTATGAAAAAAAAGGCCTGGGGGCGCCCGGGGCGCTCATCAGAGACGGAAAGGTTCATTTGTTTTACCAGACCTATGGCAATGACGCAAAAGACGCGATCTGCCATGCCGTTTCTGACGACGGCATTCATTTTATAAGAGACGCCTCTAATCCGATCTTCCATCCGAAGAAAAGTGCGTGGACCAATGGCCGGGCCATAGATGCAGATGTATATTTTTTCAACGGGAAGTACTTTCTGTACTTTGCTACCCGCGACACTGCCGGACGGATTCAGAAGTTGGGAGTAGCCACAGCGCCGGCTAACACCGATTTCAGCAGGAAAGACTGGACCCAGGCGAGCCATGACGCTATCTTAGCGCCTCAGTTGGACTGGGAAGGCCAGTGTATAGAAGCTCCTTCGATAATAGCGCATAAAGGAAAACTTTTTATGTTCTATGCCGGTAATTATAATAACCATCCTCAGCAGATCGGCGTGGCGGTAAGCAGGGATGGGATATCCTGGGAACGGATCAGCCGGTCCCCGTTTTTATCTAACGGTAAACCGGGGGAATGGAATGAAAGCGAATCCGGGCATCCGGATATCTTTGAGGATAGCGACGGAAAAACCTATCTTTTCTTTCAGGGAAATAAGGATAACGGGAAGACCTTTTATCTGAGCAATGTCAGGGTCTATTGGAAAAGGAAGTTTCCGTATTTAAAGTCCGCTGCAAAAAGGTAGCTTTACTGACCGGCCATAGGATTACAAAACATCCGCTCATTTATGAAACGCATCACATGGTTTCTCCTGCTTCCCTTCTGCGGTATACTGCTTACCTTAAAACCCTTGTCTGCCCAGAGGGCCGCGACCCATTCCGGCCATCCGCCCCCTCCCAATATCCTGTGGATCGTGAGCGAGGATAACAGCGCGGAGTATGTGGGTTGCTACGGCAATAAAATGGCCACCACACCGAATCTGGATAAGCTGGCGTCGGAAGGTGTTTTATATGAAAATGCTTTTGCGTCCGCGCCGGTTTGCGCCCCCACCCGTTCTACGCTGATCGCCGGCGTTTATGCCACTGCTATGGGGACCCAGCACATGCGCAGTACCTATCCCATCCCGGATTTTATTCGTTTTTTTCCCTATTATCTGCAGCAGTCGGGATACTATTGTACCAATCAGGCCAAAAAGGATTATAATACGGTAGATCAGCCCGGTGCATGGAACGAGAGCAGTAAAAAGGCCATTTACCGGAACCGCCGGCCCGGACAACCTTTTTTCGCGGTCATTAATCTGGGTACAACACACGAAAGCAGCATCCATAACAGCATCCCGGCGGCTCAACTGAAGCATGATCCGGAAAAAATGCCCATCCCTGCCTATCTGCCGCATACACCCGAAGTGAAACACGATCTGGCACAATACTACGATAAGATGCAGCAGATGGATGCACAGGTGGGTAAGATATTGGATCGCTTGGAAAAAGATGGCCTGGCCGGTAATACGATCGTTTTTTACTACGGCGACAACGGAGGTGTGCTGCCCCGCAGCAAGCGTTTTGTTTATGAGTCCGGGCTGCGTATACCCCTGATCATCCGTTTCCCGGAGCAATACCGGTATTTGTCTCCGGCGAACCCTGGCACCGCAACAGACCGGATGGTGAGCTTTGTTGATTTTGCACCTACCGTTCTCAGTCTGGCCGGGATAAAAATTCCTCCCTATATGCAGGGTAAGGCGTTCCTGGGCAGCGAAAAACAACCGCCTGCCGTATATGCGTATGGTTTCCGGGGCCGGATGGATGAAACGTATGACATGTCCCGGACGGTAAGGGATAGCCGGTATCGTTATATCCGCAATTATATGCCCGACCGGATCTACGGACAGCATATTGCATATCTGTGGGAAGCCCCTTCCATGCAGTCCTGGGAAAAGGCGTACAAAGAAGGTCGCTGCGATCAGATACAGTCTGCTTTCTGGCAATCCAAACCGCCTGAAGAGCTGTACGATATCCGGAACGATCCCGATAACGTCCATAATCTTGCCGGGGATCCGAAATATAAAGCGGTATTGATAAGCATGCGGAAAGCCAATGCAGCCTGGATAAGACATATCCATGACGCCGGCTTTATGCCGGAAGCCATGATGGCAGAGCGGGCGGAGCATGCCGGTACCACCATTTATCAGTATGTCCGAAGCCGGGCTTATCCGCAGGAAAAGATACTGTCGATGGCGGAAATAGCCTCCATGGGAGCGCCCCGCGATCTGGAAAAACTGATGGAAGGACTGAAAGATGCCGATCCGGCCGTGCGTTACTGGGCCGCTTATGGTTGTGTCCTGCTGAAACGGAAGGCGCTGCCGGCCAGACAGCAATTGTCTGCGCTGCTGGACGACCCCTATCCGGATGTAGCGATTGCGGCCGCCGAAGCCTGCTATAACCTGGGCGACACTACCAGGAGCATAAACAGATTATTGAAAGCCCTGGATCACGATAATGATAAGGTACGGCTGCATGCGTTGAATGTTTTGCGCGTAATGGGCCGCGGAGCTTTACCGGCTTTGCCCAAACTGCGGGCCCTGCAGCAATCGCCCCGGATCGTTAAAGGAGAAACATACGGACAACGTACGATCGACTATATCATCAGCAATTTATGATGTAAACCTCCTATCTCAGCCGGTCCAGCGACCGGATCAGCTTCTCGTCCTTACGGATACGGTACAACGCCATACAAAGGAGAACAAAGCTGAGCACCGGCAGGAAAGCGCCGATCCAGTAACGAGAGGAGATCACTTCGGTAAGGCTGCCGCGAAACAGCTCGATGCTGCGGTACATCCAGTAAAACAGCCCGATGGTCACCAGCAGGTTCAGCCAGGTCAGCCCCGCCTGCCGTTTCCGTTTCTTAAAAAGAAAAATAGCGACCAGGCTCAGCGCAATGCTGATCACCGTCAGGATAATACCTACGTAATTATCGCTGAAGGTCATCGACTTCAGGGCTTTTATTCCGTTCTCCATTACCGTGGCCTGGTAGATGTCAAAATAAAAAATGCCGGCCGTCACAACGGCGGCAAAAAACAGGTACAGGGTTTGTATGCGCTGGATCATAAGGCAGCTGTTTTGCAAGTAAAAGTAAATAATATTCAGCATTCCTGGGGGAAAAGCATACCCTCTGCGTCCTCCGGTTCGTATACTGTTCGTATATTGCGGGTACGGGCTGCCGGTGGCAACAGGAGAAGCGGCCCGTGTTTTTACCGTTATAAACAGTAATGCTCCGGTTATGGCGAGAAAGCTCAACAAACAGGACGCCCTGGACTACCATGCCCAGGGACGGGCCGGTAAGATAGAGGTGATCCCCACCAAGAATACCAAGTCGCAGTGGGACCTTTCTCTTGCCTACTCACCGGGGGTAGCAGAGCCCTGCAAGGAGATATACCAAAATCCCGAAGCCAGCTATAAGTATACCGCCAAGGGTAACCTGGTGGCTGTCATCAGCAACGGCACCGCTGTGCTGGGGCTGGGCAATATCGGTCCCGCTGCGGGCAAGCCCGTCATGGAAGGCAAAGGGGTGCTGTTCAAGATATTCTCCGACATCGACGTGTTTGACATCGAGTTGGACGTCACCGACCCCGACGAGTTTGTACGGGTGGTGAAGGCCATGGAGCCCACCTTCGGCGGGATCAACCTCGAGGATATCAAAAGCCCGGAATGTTTTCTGATCGAGGAGCGGCTCAGGGAGGAGCTCAATATTCCCGTGATGCACGATGACCAGCACGGCACCGCCATCATCTCGGGGGCGGCGCTGCTGAACGCGTTGGAGCTGGTGGGCAAGGATATCGGAAAAGTCCGCTTTGTGGTGAGCGGGGCCGGGGCGGCCGCCATCGCCTGCGTACGGCTGTATATTTCCCTGGGCGCCGATCCGGACAGGATCGTCATGTTTGACAAGGACGGCATGCTTGGCGCCGACCGTACCGGCCTGGACGATCTGCACCGGCAGTTCGTCTGCCGGCAGAAAGGCTGTACGCTGGAAGAAGCTATCCGGGACGCGGATGTATTTATCGGGCTGAGCGTCGGCAATGTGCTTACCCCGGCGATGGTAAAAAGCATGGCATCACAGCCCGTCATCTTTGCCATGGCCAATCCCGACCCGGAGATCTCCTATGAGGCGGCTACGGCCGCACGCCCGGATCTGATCATGGCTACCGGCCGCTCGGACTATCCCAACCAGGTGAACAATGTGCTGGGTTTTCCCTATATCTTCCGGGGCGCGCTCGATGTACGGGCTACCCGGATCAACGAGGCTATGAAGCTGGCGGCCGTCAGGGCCCTGGCGGAGCTGGCCCGCCTGCCGGTGCCCGATATGGTGAACATGGCCTACGGGGAACGTAATCTGTATTTCGGACCAAATTATATCATTCCCAAGCCCCTGGATCCGCGTCTGCTGCGGACCGTGGCCCCCGCCGTGGCCAGGGCGGCCATGGAAAGCGGGGTGGCGCAGCATGCCATCACCGACTGGGAGGTCTACCGGCAGGAGCTGGACAACCGGCTGGGTCTGGATCCTCAGCTGGTGCGCGCCGTCGGGGCCAAGGCCAGGAAAGATCCGCGAAAGGTGGTCTTTGCCGAAGCAGACAATCTGAAGATACTCAAAGCTGCCCAGGTAGTGCGGGACGAAGGCATCGCCCATCCCATCCTGCTGGGCAACGAGCAGCGCATCCGCCGTCTGGCCAAAGACAACAACATCGAGCTGGATGATATTCCCATCATCGATCCCCGCAGTCCCGAAATGGATGAAAAACGCCATCACTTCGGAGCGCTCTTTTATGAAAAACGGAAACGCCGCGGCTATAACTATTACGAAGCCCGCAAGGCCATGCGGGACCGGAACTTTTTCGGCTGTATGATGGTGGAAACGGGAGAGGCGGATGCCCTCATCTCCGGACTTACCCGCAAATATCCGGATACCATACGCCCTGCCCTGCAGATCATCGGTATGGAGCCGGGTGTGAAAAAAGTGGCCGGCATGTATATCATCATCACCAAACAGGGGCCGCTCTTCCTGGCGGATACCACCATCAACCTCAATCCCACGGCGGAAGAGCTGGCCGATATTACCCTGCTGACCGCCCAGGAAGTGCAGCGCTTTAACGTCACCCCCCGCATTGCCATGCTTTCTTACTCGAACTTCGGCTCAAGCCATACTCCGGAAGCTATTTTGGTGCGCGACGCCGTGGAGCTGGTCCGCAAAAAGGCGCCGGAGCTGGTGGTGGACGGAGAGATACAGGGCGCCATCGCCTTTGACCCGGAAATACTGAAAGACAATTATCCCTTCAGCCCCCTGGTGGAAGGCGGGGTGAATACCCTGATCTTCCCCAACCTCTCCGCCGGCAATATCGCCTATCACCTGCTCATGGGTGTGGCGGGCTTCGACGCCATCGGCCCCATACTGCTGGGGCTCAAAAAGCCGGTGCATATGCTGCAGCTGGGCAGCACCGTGCGGCAGATCGTGAACATGGTGTCGGTGGCCGTGCTGGATGCCCAGGGGAAGTGCGGCAGAAAACAGGCTGTGGACTAATTTTCGTATCTTGATCCGATGCCGGATATTTCAAAGAAAAAGATTTTTTTTCCGCTGAACAAAGCCTTCCGGAAATTCCTGAAGCTGTATGAGCGGGATACCCCCCTGCCTTTGTCGTACGACAGCCTCCGCTATTACAACTCGGCTATCCCGGTGTATGACAAGGAGGGAAAGGATACCCTGTGGGAATCGGTTTTTTATCCCCAGGAGATGATGGGAGAGGTGCACCGCGGGCTGAAACGCATTTATTCCATCCTGAAGGCGGGGGGAGATCATGCAGCGGAAGAGCATCTTTCCATAGAGCGGATCGACTACTGTACTTTTGGCAATTCCCACCCTTTCCGGATCCGGATCGTCAATAACTACAACGAGGTCTACGATTATTTTTATATCAAGGTAGCCGACGCCTCCCGCATCTACGGGCTGGAGCTGGAGCATATCCTTTCGCCCTACTGGATCAACTTTGTGGTAGACGGTAATACCCTGGTGGAGGAGCATATCGCCGGGGTACCCGGAGACCAGTTTGCCGCCGCCTGGATGCAGCGCCCGGAGTTCAACCCCAAACGAATCGCGAAGGAATTTGTCAAGTTCAACGAACGCTGCTTTGTGCGCCTGCTGGGCGACATGCGCTCCTATAACTTCGTTTTTGACATTACGCCGGACTTTGACGATGTACAGTTCCGCATCCGCGCCATCGACTTCGACCAGCAATTTTACGAAGGGAAAAAAGCCCTTTATATGCCCCAGTTCTTTAAGGAGAACCGGCCTTTTGTAGAGCTGGTGCTGCAGCATCTGAACGGGGAAGTGGTGCGCCAGTACCAGCAGGAAGAACGCGCCCTGATGGCCCGGCGGATCAAAACGCAGCGCCACCGCATCCGGGACCTGCGGGATGTGATCATGACCGATACGGTATCCACCCCCGAGAAGATCCTGCAGCTGGGCCATGAGCTGGCCCGGCATTACGGGGATAATGTATTCAGCCGCTGCAGGACCATGGGAGAGATCATCGAGCGCAGCCTCAAACGGCTGCTGGTAAGCCGGCTGCGGTAAACCCCTTTCCCGGAAAATCAATAACTTCCCGCTTTAAAACCCCTATATGCTGCGAAACGTCCTGTTGTGCTGTATGCTTGGTTTATATACCCTGTCCGGTATGGCGCAGGATACCACGCGGTTTACACATGCCGATACGCTGCGCGGTTCCGTTACGCCGCAGCGGGCCTGGTGGGACGTCACCTTTTATGATCTCCATGTGCAGATCAGTCCGGCAGACAGCAGCATCCGCGGATACAACCGGATCACCTACCGCGTGCTGCAGCCGGCGCAGGAGATGCAGATCGACCTGATGACGCCGCTAAAAGCGGACAGTATGGTGCAGGACGGAGCGCATCTCCGTTACCGCAGGGACGGCAACGCTTTTTTTGTGACGTTGCCCGCCGCCCAGCGTGCAGGCACGTTCCATACCATTGCCGTCTATTATCACGGTCGGCCCCGCGTGGCGCAGACCCCCCCCTGGGATGGCGGCTTTATCTGGACGCAGGACAGTCTCGGGAATCCCTGGGTAGCCACCGCCTGCCAGGGCGTCGGGGCCAGCATCTGGTGGCCCAATAAGGATACCCAGGCCGACGAGCCGGACAGCCAGCGGATCGCCATTACGGTGCCCGACCCGATGATCGATGTTTCCAACGGGCGTCTGCGCAGCAAGACAAAGCATACCGACGGCACCACTACTTATGAATGGTTTGTACAGAACCCCATCAATAATTATGACGTAGCCGTCAATGCCGGCAGCTATGCGCATTTCAGCGATGTCTACGAAGGGGAAAAAGGACCGCTTACCCTCGATTTCTGGCCATTGGCGGTGAACCTGCAGAAAGCCAGGAAACAGTTTGCGCAGGCCAAGGGCATGCTGAAATGTTTTGAATACTGGTTCGGTCCCTACCCCTGGTATAAAGACGGGTATAAGCTGGTGGAGTCCCCGCATCTCGGAATGGAGCACCAGAGCGCGGTGGCTTACGGCAACGGTTATGAGAACGGTTACCGCGGCATGGACCTGTCCCATACCGGCTGGGGTATGAAATGGGATTTTATACTCGTGCATGAAAGCGGCCACGAGTGGTTCGGCAACAGCATCACATCCGCCGACATTGCCGATATGTGGATCCACGAAAGCTTTACCAACTATGCGGAAGGGTTGTATACCGAGTGCCGCTTCGGGAAAAAGGCCGGCGCGGAGTACATTATCGGTACGCGGAAAAACATACTGAACGATGTGCCGGTCATTGCCCATTACGGCGTAAACGAAGAGGGTTCCGGGGATATGTATTACAAGGGCGGCAATATGCTGCATACCATGCGCCAGGTGGTGAACAACGATGAAAAATGGAGGGCCATGCTCCGGGGGCTGAACCGCACCTTCCGGCACCGGATCGTGAATGCCGCGGATATCGAAGGATATATCAACCGGGCATCGGGGATCGACTTCAGCAAGGTTTTTGACCAGTACCTGCGCACCGTAAAAATTCCGGTGCTGGAGTATAAAGTAAAAGAAGGACAGCTGTTCTTTCGCTGGACCCATGTGGTGCCCGGGTTTCATATGCCCGTGCGGGTGACCCTGAAGGCGGGACGGTATGATTTTATTTATCCTACGGAGCAATGGAAATCCGTTGCCTTCCCGCTGAAACGCGCGGACCGGTTCAGGATAGATGAAAACTTTTATGTAGACAAGCAAAAGGCGGATTGAGCTAAAATCGCTAACTTGAGCCGGTTTTGCAGGCGGTGATCCCGGCGTACCGGCCGCCTTTCATTTAATCGAGGCATATATGTTGTTTGCACATATCGGTAAGTACCTGTTGATGCTGAAGGACATGTTTTCCCGGCCGGAGAACTGGAAAATGTACTGGAAGCAGTTTATGCAGCAATGCGTGGATATCGGCGTCGGGTCGCTGGGGATCGTCCTGATCATCTCCGTGTTTATCGGCGGCGTATCCACGGTGCAGACAGCATACCAGCTGGTCAGCCCGCTGATCCCCAAATCCACCATCTCTCAGGTGGTGCGGGATACGATGATCCTTGAATTTTGTCCCACCATCACCTGTATCGTGCTGGCAGGGGTAGTGGGTTCCAAGATCGCTTCGGAGCTGGGGAATATGCGGGTATCCGAGCAGATCGACGCGCTTGAGATCATGGGCATCAATACCAAAGGATACCTTATCCTGCCCAAGATCGTGGCTTCGCTGCTGACCATTCCGATACTGGTGGTGATCTCGGGCTTTGTAGGCATCTGGTGCGGGGAGCTGGCCGGCGTTTTTACCGGCATCCTGTCCTCTCAGCAGTTTATGCAGGGCCTGGTATCCGAGTTCAAGCCGTTCAACGTTGCCTTTGCGCTGATCAAGGCGTATACCTTTGCTTTTATCATATCCTCCGTGTCCTCCTATTTCGGCTATAACGTGGAAGGCGGGGCTCTGGAGATCGGACAGGCCAGTACAAAAGCGGTGGTGGTGAGCTGTGTGTTCATCCTGCTGGCGGATTTCGGACTGGCGGCCCTGCTGCTGAAATAGCCCGTGGCCCTGCTGACAAAAAACGATTATCGATGATTGAGCTTATCCATATAAAAAAAGGTTTCGGAGACAAGGTGGTGCTGCATGACGTCTCCGCAGTAATGGAAGCCGGGAAAACCAACCTGATCATCGGCAGCAGCGGCAGCGGTAAAACAGTGCTGATGAAATGCATGGTCGGCCTTTTTGAGGTGGACGAGGGTCAGATCAAGTACGGCGATCAGAACTTCACGGCCATGAGCGATGTGGAGCGAAAGCCCATTCGTCAGGAGATCGGCATGCTGTTCCAGGGTTCAGCGCTGTTTGACAGCATGACGGTGGAGCAGAACCTGATGTTTCCGCTGGATATGTTTTCCAATATGCGGCTCCGGGAGAAGAAAAAACGGGTGAATGAATGTCTGGACCGCGTAAACCTGAAAGAGGCGCACAAGAAATTCCCTTCCGAGATCAGCGGCGGGATGAAAAAAAGGGTAGGCATTGCCCGGGCGCTGGTGCTGAACCCGAAATACCTTTTCTGCGATGAGCCCAACTCGGGGCTGGACCCCCAGACCTCCATGGTGATCGATAAGCTGATCCATGAGCTGACCGTGGAATACGAGATCACCACCATCATCAACACCCACGACATGAACTCGGTAATGGAGATCGGGGATCATATCGTGTATATGTACCAGGGCAACAAGCAGTGGGAAGGCAGCAGCAAGGATATCGTTTTCAGCAAAGACGAGAAGCTGAACGACTTTATCTTTGCTTCCGAGTTCCTCAAGGATGCCAAGGAAATGCGGCAGCTGGAAATGAGCCGGGGGAAGCAGGAGGGGAGCTGACCGGTTGGGGAAACTCAACTTTTTCACGTAGGTTTGCACAGCTTAAAGAAGATCAAACAGCCATGAGTGTTTTAGTTAATAAGAAGAGCAAGGTGATCGTACAGGGATTCACCGGTACGGAAGGGACTTTCCATGCCACCCAGATGATCGAATACGGTACGGAAGTCGTGGGCGGTGTAACGCCGAACAAGGGCGGGCAGACCCACCTGGAGCGGCCGGTATTTAATACTGTGGAAGAGGCGGTCCGGCAGACCGGAGCCGACGTGTCCATCATCTTTGTGCCCCCGGGCTTTGCGGCCGACGCCATTATGGAAGCTACCGAAGCCGGCATACGGCTGGTGGTCTGCATTACGGAAGGCATACCGGTGCAGGATATGGTAAAGGTAAAAAACTACCTCAAGGGAACGGATACACGCCTGATAGGACCTAACTGTCCCGGTGTGATCACCGCGGGAGAATGCAAGGTGGGCATCATGCCGGGCTTTGTATTCACACCCGGTCGTATAGGCGTAGTCTCCAAATCGGGCACCCTTACCTATGAAGCGGCCGACCAGGTAGTAAAGGCCGGACTCGGCATATCCACGGCTATCGGTATCGGCGGGGATCCCATCATCGGTACGCCTACCGTGGAAGCGGTGGAGCTGTTGATGAAGGACCCGGAAACCGACGGCATCATCATGATCGGCGAGATCGGCGGCAGCATGGAAGCCGATGCGGCCCGCTGGGTAAAGGAAAACGGCACCAAGCCGGTAGTAGGGTTCATTGCCGGGCAAACCGCGCCTCCCGGACGACGGATGGGCCATGCCGGCGCCATCGTCGGCGGCGCCGAGGATACGGCAGCTGCCAAAATGAAGATCATGCGCGAATGCGGCATCCATGTGGTAGACAGTCCCGCCGATATCGGGAAGACCATGCAGGAAGTGCTGCATAAATAAAGTCATAACCAAAAGATAACAGAAGGCGTCTCCTGCAGGCGCCTTTTTTATTTCCTTCGCCCCGGTTTGGAAAAAATGTTTTATTTTCCTTTATGGAAATTGCAGCGGATTTCGTCTATCTCTGGTCTTGATAGATAAAAGCGATTAACTGTTAGATTATGAAAATGCTTCGACGTTGCCTGCCCCTTTTCCTTTTATTGCTGATCAGTAAAAAGATGCTGGCCCAGTCATTCGACTATGATGCCGCCTGGAAGCGTGTAACCGAGCTGGAAGCGAAAAACCTGCCCCGCTCTGCCTGGGACGCGGTAAAGCTGATCTATCAGCACGCCAAAAAAGACCGGCAGGAAGGACAGCAGATCAAGTCCCTGATCCATCAGCTTAAATACCGCGAGCAGGTGGAAGACAGCGCACAGCAGCAAAATTTTGCCGCCCTGGAAGCCGAGATAAAAGCCGCCGACGCGCCCGCCCGCCAGATACTCGAAAGCATGCTGGCCGAGCTCTACTGGGATTATCTCCGGCAGAACCGGTATAAGCTATACAACCGTACAACCGTACAGAACAATCCCGGGGACGACATCAGCACCTGGGACGCCGCCCAGCTGAACCGCGCCATTGCCGTTCATTACCAGGCCTCTTTAGTGCCCGCTGGGCAGCTGCAGAAAACAGCCATAGATACGCTTCCCGAGCTGATCGAAAAGGGGGAGCATACCGCCGCCCTGCGGCCTACCCTGTATGACCTGCTCGCGCAACGCGCGCTGGATTATTTCCGGAATGATGAGAATGGCATCACCCGGCCCGCAGACGTTTTTTCCCTCAGCGACCCGGCCGCTTTTGCCCCGGCCCGCGAATTTGCCCATACGGATTTTAATACCACAGATACCGCGGCTCCGGCTTACCGCGCCCTCCTGCTGTTCGGCCAGCTGATCGCCGTCCATCTGGACGACAGCCGTCCCGATGCGCTGATCGATGCGGATATCCAGCGACTGCAGTTCGCCTGGGAGAAATCGGTTTCACCCGATAAAGACAGTCTTTATGAACACGCCCTGCAGCAGCTGATACAGCAATATCCCCGGAATGCCACCGCCTCCCAGGCCTATTACCTGCTGGCGCAGCAGTATTACAGCCGGGCGCAGCAGTATCATCCGCTGACGGATACCCTTCACCGTTATGATGCGCTGAAGGCAAAAGCCCTGGCGGAAGAAGCAGTAAAGACATTTCCCCATTCCGAAGGAGGGATCAGCTGCGCAGCGCTGCTGCGCGAGATACAGCGGCCGCAGATCACCCTGCAGAGCGAGAAGGTAAATGTGCCGGATAAGCCGTTCCGTACGCTGGTGGAATACCGGAACATAAAAACAGCCTTCTTCCGGGTGGTGAAGGCGGATGCGGACGGGCCGGAAGCGCAGACCGACAGCGGCTACTGGAATAAGATACTGCATCAGCCCGTACTGAAGCAATGGCAGGTATCCCTGCCGGATACCCGGGATTACCAGGAGCATGCGGCCGAAATAAAAGTGGAGGGACTGCCCCCCGGAAGCTACCTGCTGCTGGCAGCCGATGAGGCCGGCTTTTCCCGGGAGACGGCCACCTTGGCCTTATCCGTATCCGACCTCTCCTATACCGGGGATAACAAGGGAAATTACTGGGTGCTGCACCGGGAAACGGGAAAGCCCCTCAAAGACGTGCAGGTGAAGGCCTGGGTATCGCGGTACGACAACAAAGCCCGCAAAAACATAAAATCCCTGCAGGGAAAATATGTCACGGATGCCAACGGGCATTTCAGAGTGACCCGCAAAGAAAAGGACTATGCCGGCATAATGCTGGAGCTGACCCTGGGGAAAGATCATCTTTCTTCTGATAACTATCAGTATATCCCCTATAACGTCAGCGGGAATACGCCGGAGAAAAAGCGTAAGCCCAGGTTATTCTTATTCACCGACCGCTCCATTTACCGGCCGGGCCAGACGGTATATTTCAAAGGCCTTGTCACGCAGCAGCCGGCGCCGGGCGGAAGCTGGCATACGGTCGAAAACTATAAGGGCAGCATATACCTCTATGACGCCAACCACCAGGTGGTGGATTCACTTCCGGTGACCACCAATGCCTACGGCTCCTATGCGGGACAGTTTAAGCTGCCGGAAGGATCGCTGAACGGGAATTTCTCGCTGCAGGACGACAGTCTCGGCGGAACGCAGTATTTCTCCGTGGAAGAATACAAGCGCCCCAAATTTTATGTGGAGCTGCAGCCGCCTTCTTCCGCCTACCGTCTGAACGACTCTGTAAGGGTTCAGGGTAAGGCGGTCAGCTATGCCGGCGCCAGCGTAATGAACGGAACGGTAAAATACCGGGTGGTACGCCGCGCCCGCATTATCCCGCTGGGCTTCCGGTCTTATCTTCCGATACGGCCGCTGCCCCAGCAGGAGATCGCCCAGGGTGAAGCCACTACCGACGCGGAGGGGAATTTTTCGGTGCCTTTCGTCATGCGTCCGGATGAGAACGTGCCCCGGGAGCAGCAGCCCGTATTTCATTACCTGGTATATGCCGATGTTACCGATATCAGCGGGGAAACGCGCAGCGGCACGGCCGATCTGGCTGCCGGCTACCAGTCGCTGGTGCTGGAGCTCGATATCCCGGAAAAGCTGTCATCCGACAGCCTGCAGCGTATCCGCATCCATAGCATGAGCGTCAGCGATACGTTCCGTCCGGCGGAAGTGCAGCTGTCTGTAAAGCAGCTCGAAGCGCCGGACCGGGAGCTCCGCAACCGTTACTGGCAACAGCCCGATCAGTTTGTGATTTCCGAATCCGAATACCACCGCGATTTTCCGTACGATGTTTACCGGGATGAGGACGATCCTGCCCGATGGGTAGTTCTGAAAGAGGTCCTCAGCAAACGGGACAGCAGCCATGCCGACGGGCATTTCCTGGACCGGGCTGCGGGACAGCAGCTCCCGTCAGGATGGTACGCCGTTACCGCGACGGCGGAAGACAAAGACGGTAATACGGTAAAGGCCATACGTTATGTTCAGGTGTATGGCAGCAAAGACAGGAAGCCGTCCGGTCCCGCCGTTTTCTGGCATACGCTTTCCTCCGGCGAGGCCGCCCCCGGCGATAAGGTGGAGCTGCTGCTAGGCAGCGCCGGCGACGGCTATGTGCTGCTGCGGCAGAAAAGCGGGCGGCAGCCAAAAGAGGATCAGCAGCTGGTTTCATTACGCAATGAAATAAAGCGTATATCCGTTCCTGTTAATGAGTCGGACAGGGGAGGCATCCTCCTGAGCTACCTCATGGTAAAGCACAACCGCATCTATAGCGGAGATACGCTGATACGGGTGCCCTGGACAAACAAGCAGCTGCAGCTGAGCTGGTCTACCTTCCGCGATAAGACGCTGCCGGGGGAACAGGAGAAATGGCGGCTGAAGATCGCCGGCCCCGGCGGGCAGCAAGCCACCGCCGAGCTGCTGGCCGCCATGTACGATGCTTCCCTGGATGTTTTCCGGTCGCATAACTGGGCTACGCCCGCTACCTTGTATCCGACGCTTGCGGAAGGCAATGCATGGCATACGGACAATAATTTCAATGCCGTCCGGTCCCGGGATTATTACCGTCCGGATACGGCTGTACAGGATAGCTATGAAAAAACCTATGCGCAGCTGAACTGGTTCGGGTATCCGCATTCCCGTCGCATTGGAATTATGCTCCGGGGCCAGGCGGCAGGCGTGATGGCAAAGAGCGATGCAAGCCCGGCACCGGCACAGGAAGTGGTTGTCGTCGGCTACGGCGCCCAGGAGAAGAAAGCCATCACCGGTTCCGTTGCCATGCCGGCGCCTGCTCCGCCTCCTGCCATGCAGGTCCGGAAGAACCTGCAGGAAACGGCGTTCTTCTTTCCGCAGCTGCATGCCGACGCGGAAGGAAGTATATCGCTGGAATTTACCATGCCCGAAGCGCTGACCCGCTGGCGGCTGATGATGCTGGCCCATACGCCGGACCTGGCCTATGGCTATGCGGAAAAGGAAGTGATCACCCAGAAAAAGCTGATGGTGACCCCCAACCTTCCCCGCTTTTTGCGCAACGGGGATGAGATCAGCATCGCCGCCCGCATCGATAATCTTTCGGAAGCAACGCTGAGTGGCAAGGCCCGGCTGCAGCTGCTGGATGCGGAAACCCTGGAGCCGGTAGGCCGCCTGTTCGGACAGGACAGCGTACAGTCCTTTTCGGTAGAAGCCGGCCGGAGCAGCGCGGTGCGGTTTGCCCTGAAGATACCGGAGGATTTTCACAGCGCGCTCACCTGCCGTATTACGGCCGACGCCGGCACCTACAGCGACGGGGAGGAGAATGTGCTGCCCGTGCTGAGCAACCGTATGCTGGTCACCGAGACCCTGCCGCTGAATATGCCGGAAGCCGGGACAAAACATTTCCGCATGGATAAGCTGCTGCAGAGCGGCGCATCCTCCACGCTGCAATCCTATAGCCTTACTGCGGAATTTACCACCAATCCCGCCTGGTATGCCGTACAGGCGCTTCCCTACCTGGCGGAGTACCCCCATTCCTGCGCTGAACAGCTTTTTAACCGCTATTATGCCGTTTCCGTCGGACGGCATATCGCGCAGACGCAACCCAACATTGAAAAAGTATTTGACACCTGGCGCAAGGACACTTCCGCGCTCCGGAGCAACCTGCAGAAAAATGAAGACCTGAAATCCGTACTGCTGGATGCCAGCCCCTGGGTGCGGGATGCCAAAAATGAAGCCGAGCGGAAACAGCAGCTGGCCGGATTCTTTGATACCGTCCGTCTGCAGGCCCAAAGCACACAGACCCTGGAGCAGCTGCAGCAGCTGCAGACCCCCAACGGGGGCTTCAGCTGGTTCGGGGGTATGCAGGACGACCGTTACATCACCCAGTATATCCTGAGCGGCATCGGTCACCTGCAGCAGCTGGGCATACCCCAGCAGAGCAGCATCATCCGGGGAATAACCACCCGCGCGCTGCCTTATCTCGATCAGCGTATCCGTGAAGACTATCAACGGATACTGCAGGATAAGACGAAAAAGGACGACGATCACCTGAGCAATCTGGCCATCCAGTATCTCTATATGCGCAGCTTTTTCCCTTCGATACCGGTGGGCGACAGCGCCCGGACCGCGTACAACTACTTCATGGCGCAGGCGCAACAGCACTGGACCCGGCAAAGCATATACATGCAGGGCATGATAGCGCTGGTGCTGCACCGCAGCGGATCGGAGAAAACGGCTACCGACATTATCCGCTCCCTGAAGGAAACGGCTACCTATTCCCCGGAGATGGGCATGTATTGGAAAAAGATGAAAGGCGGCTTTTACTGGTATGAAGCCCCCGTAGAAACACAAGCCCTCCTGATCGAAGCCTTTGCGGAGATAGCCCGCGACACCCGGACGGTAGACAGGCTGAAGACCTGGCTGCTGAAGCAGAAGCAGACCCGCAACTGGCCCTCCACCAAATCCACCGCCGATGCCTGCTATGCCTTGCTGCTGCAGGGGAGCAACTGGCCGGAGCAGCAGCCGGAGGTCCGGCTTGCCCTCGGTAAGGAGACCGTTGATTCCCGGAACGAAAAAACGGAAGCCGGTACGGGATATTTTCAGAAAAAATTCCCCGCAACCGCTGTCCGTCCGGAAATGGGGGATATTACCGTACAGCTGGAATCGGGTTCCGCCGCCGGCCCGGCCTGGGGCGCCGTTTACTGGCAGTATTTCGAGAACCTGGACAAGATAACCGGGGCCGCCACCTCGCTGAGCATTCAAAAAGCGCTGTACCGGCAGGAAAATACCGCGAAGGGCCCGGTGCTGGTGCCGCTGAAGGACAATGAAGTGCTGCATGTGGGAGACCGGATCGTTTCCCGGATGGTGCTGCGCACGGACCGGGACCTGGAATATGTGCACCTGAAAGATATGCGCGCTTCCTGTTTTGAGCCGCTGCAGGTGCTGAGCGGTTACCAGTGGAAAGAAGGCGCGGGTTATTACAGCGAAACCAAGGACGCCAGCATGAATTTCTTCTTTGATCATCTGCCCAAAGGAACCCATGTGCTGGAATATCCGATGGTGGTCGGCAGCGCAGGCGATTTTTCAAACGGCATCAGCACAGTACAATGTATGTATGCGCCGGAGTTTGCCGCTCATGCCGGGGGGCAGCGGGTCCGCGTCGAAGAACGTAAATAAAATATTTTTCTTATATTTGCGCCGTCGGGATGACCGGGTTGTCTGCAGGACAGATCCGCCCGTTCGCCGGTCATCCTTTTTTGCTCCGGAAAAAAACCGGAGCCCATTTTTGGAACCATTTTTGCAGAGAAGCGGCGGAACGGCACCGGAATGGCTTTCCATTAAAAATACATAATCTTTAACCTTTTGATAATTAATGGTTTCCGGTTTTGAGAAAAGGGGACTGTAGTATAATTTCCCCGTCCTAACCAGACCGTCAATATCTTGGGAGATGAAATTTTTTGCAATTGTATGCGGGATAGCGGTTTTATTGCTCGGCGGGCAGGGGGTTACCCATGCCCAGCAGCAGCGCTTTACCCCCAAATCGTATATCCGGGAGCATGCCCCCATTGCACAGTCGCTGATGGAAAAGAGCGGTATCCCGGCCAGCGTGATCCTGGGGATTGCCATGCTCGAGTCCGCCAACGGCAACAGCCGGAATGCCCACCTGCTCAATAACCATTTTGGCATCGTAGGCCCCAATCATCTGGATGAAAAAAATACCACCTATCGTTCCAGATACAAAGGATATACCAGCGACGAAGCTTCTTATCAGGATTTCTGCAAGAAGATCCAGAAAAAGAACATTTACCGGCAGCTGAAAGGTAAATCTGACTATCTTTCCTGGATCAAAGGGCTGTACAGCTTCGGTTATGCGGAGGCAGGCGTTGTCTGGATGCAACGCGTGCTGCGGACCATACGGACTTACGACCTGGACCAGTTCGACCAGGCTGCTGATGAGGACGAGGACGGAATGCCCGGAGATGTGACGGCAAAATAGTTCGGATCCGATTTTAACCTATAGTATGTCTTCTGCAGATAACAGGTCTTCTGTTCCTTTTCTTCTTGTTTTTTTTACCCTCATCATTCTCGTTGCGCTGACCTATATACCTACCGGCTTTTCGCTGTGGGGCTGGTCTTTCAACAAGGTAGACCTGCTGTCCGAAGTGCGCAGAAAGCCGCCGTCTGCGGCTCCCCGCGCGGCGGCTCCGGTGACCCGGATGGTGGATTCCCTGAAGAAAAAGGCTGCTTCCGAAGTGGTGGCGGACAAGACGCACATCAAGCGCGACTTCATGACCTATACCGGCATTATCCAGTATGGGGATACCGGCAGCGAAGCATCCGGTATGGTGCATTTTTACCAGGCCCTGCACGATCTGAAAACCGGGAAACGGAAAAAGGTAAGGATCGCCTACTTCGGCGACTCCATGATCGAGGGGGACCTGATCACCGGTACGGTGCGACGGCTTTTGCAGAATTATTTCGGGGGCAACGGCGTTGGCTTTGTGCCCGTCACCAGTATCGTGGCCGGGTTCCGGAATACGGTGGTGCACACCTTTTCCAAGGACTGGGAAGAATACAACTTTAAGGATAAGGAAGCTGGGGGGCGGGACCTCGGTCTCTCCGGTCATGCCTTCTACCCGGAAGCCGGCAGCTGGGTCCGGCTGGCCCCCGTGCACCGGCCTCATCTGGACGAGCTGCACGAGATCACCTTGTTTTACGGTCCTGCTGAGGAGCATCCCTGCCGGGTATCTACGGGGGGAGCCACCTTCGAGCTGGACGGCAGCCACCGGGTAAATGAGCTGGAGCTGAAGGCAGATTCGGCCGCCACGGCGGTCCGCTTTCAGTTTGATCCCACGGGACCGGTGGATATTTACGGTTTTTCCCTGGAGAGCGACAGCGGCATTTTCCTGGATAACTATGCCTTCCGGGGGATCAGCGGGGTGGAGCTTCCCCGCATACCGGAACAGGTGACGCAGGGCATGCAGTCCGTTCACCCTTATGACCTCATTGTCCTGCATTATGGTCCCAACGTGCTTTTTAACCCCCGTATCACAAAGTTCGGCTGGTACGAGCGGCCGATGAAAAAGACCATGGCCTACCTGCGCAGCAATTTCCCGAATACCAGCATCCTGCTGGTGGGAACGGCAGACAAGGCGGCCCGCGTGCAGGGAGAATACCAGACACAGCCGGGCGTGCTCACCCTGCTGGACCTGCAGCATCGCCTGGCCGAGGAATACGGCTGTGCCTTCTGGAACCTGTTCAGCGCCATGGGCGGGGCGGGCAGCATGGTGCAATGGGTGGAGGGTGATACCGTGTATGCCAACAAAGATTACACCCACCTGAACTTCCGCGGGGCGGAGCGCGTAGGAGCGCTTTTGTATAACAGTATGATCAAGGATTTTGAAAGTGAACGCTATAAATAACAGGTTGCGTCATGTGCAGTGGCTGCTATGGCTGGGGATTTGTTGGGCGGGGAAAGCACAGGCGCAGACCCCTTCGGTGGATCAGCACCAAAACTATATCCATAACGACACGGCGCTGTATGATTTCTTCGGGAAGCTGCAAAAGACCGACAGCAATGTGGTAAGGATCCTGCATATCGGGGACTCCCACCTGCAGGCCGGCTTTTTCCCCGGCGAAGCCCGGAAAGCACTGCAGCAGACCTTTGGAAACGCCGGACGGGGTTTTGTATTCCCCTACCACCTGATGAAGACAAACGGTCCCGATGGCTATCGCTGGCACAATACCGGCTACTGGAGAGATGTGAACCTGCTGGGCACCGGCGTCCGCGCCGGGAGCATCGCCGAGGATATACCGGTAGGGCTGGGAGGGTATACCCTGTACAGCCAGTCGTCCGCCGCCGCTTTGGAATTTACCTTTACCGGTGCGGCTGCTGCCGGGGAAACCATCCGCTCAGCCGTGCTGCTCACGGGCGGAGCCGCCGCCGATACCCTCGATATTCCTTACCGTCATGTGACGCTGCCCCGGGGCGTGGCCGCCCTGCAACCGATACAGACGGACAGCCTGGCGGATTTCCGGTACGACAGCGTTTCTTTCTCCACCCCTTCGCGTTCGTTCGAGATCAGCTGGAAGGGAAAGGGTGCGGCGAAGACACCGCTGGAATTTTACGGCGCGGTCCTGTACAGCGGAGAACCCGGGATACTCTACAATGCCACGGGCGTCAACAGCGCCCGTTTCAAGGAATACAACGAAAGCTGGCTCTTTTTCCGTCAGCTTTCCTATGCGAAGGCGGACCTGATCATCATATCCCTGGGTACCAACGAAGGAATGGGAAGGGTGGACCTGACGGAGCTGAAAGAGGACATAGACCGGCTGGTCACCCGCATACATACCGCAGCCCCCGGATCCGCCCTGCTGTTTACCCTGCCGGGCGACGTGATGCTGAGGCGTTACCGGACCGTCACGCGGAAGACCTCCAAGGGGCCCCGCCGGTACCGCAGCAGCGTGCTGGTACACGATCCTTATATAGCCGCGGTACGGGATGCGATGACTGCCTACTGCCGGGAACACGGGCTGGCCTACTGGGATATGTACCGGGTGATGGGCGGTGCGGGCAGCTTTTCCCGCTGGCGCAGCCGCGGGCTGGCCGCCTCCGACGGCGTGCATTATACGGTAAAAGGATATGAGATGCAGGGTGGGCTGATGGCCGCCGCCATCAAAAAGGCCTATGGGCATTTCCTGCTCCGGCAGGGAAAATGATCCGGATCCGCCTGTCTTACGGACAGATGCTGAAATAAACAGCGTGTTTATTAAATTGCACGTTTTTATCCTTTACGCCGGGAAGCCCTGACTGTTATATGAATATCGATCTGCATAAGCTGACCGCAGCCCTGTTGTACAATCCGCAGGACCCGATCCTGTTCAACAGCGGGTTCTTTCTGTATTTTTTTGCCGCATTGCTGCTTTGCTACCAGTTCGTACACCGTTCTCCACGCGGTCGCGTCTGGTTGTTTACGCTTTTTTCCCTCTACTTTTTTTATAAGGCCTGCGGCTATTATGTGGGGCTGGTCATCCTCGCCGCTATTGTGGACTTTAACCTCTCCCGATGGATCTATTATTCGGAAAGCCGGGCGAAAAGAAATGCCTTGCTGACCTTCAGCATCGTGGTGAACCTGGGCCTGCTGTTCTATTTTAAATACACCGATTTTTTTATCGGCATATTGAATGACCTGGAGCTGGGTCATTTCCGGCCCCTGAAGCTGCTCCTGCCGATTGGCATATCCTTTTATACCTTTGAGAACCTCAGCTATACCATTGATGTCTACCGAAGGCATTTCAAACCGGTAGACCGTT
This sequence comes from Compostibacter hankyongensis, assembly GCF_039541075.1. NCBI lineage: Bacteria > Pseudomonadati > Bacteroidota > Chitinophagia > Chitinophagales > Chitinophagaceae > Compostibacter > Compostibacter hankyongensis. The sequence goes on from NZ_BAABFN010000001.1 coordinate 993,914, forward strand.
TTATGGATTACCTGTTTTTCCTTTCTTTTTTTCCGAAGCTGATGATGGGGCCGATCGTACGGGCGGCCGATTTTATCCCGCAGATCGACAAACCGTATCATGTCACCTCCGAAGATATCAGCAAGGGGTTGTATCTGATCATTGCAGGTCTGTTCAAAAAAGTGGTGATCTCGGATTACATCTATGTGAACTTTGTACAGTATGTTTTTGACGACCCGAGCAAGCACGTGGGGCTGGAATGTCTGATGGCGGTATATGGATATGCGATGGTCATCTACTGCGATTTTTCGGGTTACTCTGATATGGCCATCGGCATCGCGCGCTGGATCGGATTTAAGATACCGCCCAACTTCGACTCGCCCTACCAGAGCAGCTCCATTACGGAGTTCTGGCGGCGCTGGCATATTTCCCTTTCCAGCTGGCTGAAAGATTATCTCTATATCCCGCTGGGCGGTAACCGAAAGGGAAAGACGCGCCAGTATATCAACCTCATGCTCACCATGCTGATCGGCGGATTCTGGCACGGCGCCAACTGGAACTTTATCTTCTGGGGCGGCATGCACGGGCTGGCGCTGGCGGCGGACAAGAAACGGATGGAATGGGAAAAACGGAGACAGCGGCCTGTAAGTCCCGCCTGGCGGACCGTCAAGAAAATCGGCGGCATACTCTTTACCTTTCACCTCGTTTGCTTCTGCTGGATATTTTTCAAGGCCTCCTCCTTCTCGGATGCCTGGACCATGCTGCACCAGATCTTTCTGAACTTCGACGGCGGCACCTGGTCCGCTTTTTATGCGGGCTACAGCACCGTGCTGTGGGTCATGCTACTGGGATATGTGCTGCACTTTATCCCCGCACGGACGGAAGAGCGTGCGGTCCGTGGGCTGCAGTGGCTTCCCTCCTGGAGCTATGTGTTTATCCTGACCGGGCTGATCTGGGCGATCATCCAGGTAAAGACTGCCCAGCCGGTCATGCCGATCTACCTGCAGTTTTAACCCAACCCCCTAAAGGGGGCGTAAGAGGCAAAAGGTGAAGGGTGAAAGGTGAAGGGCAAAAGGTAAAAGGTGCTCCCCTGGCCCGCCTTAGGCAGGGGAATGCAGACGAAGGATAAAAAAACAAACATCTGATATCCTATAAATTCCCCTTCAGGGGTTAGGGGTAAACTGTTTATCTTTGCCGGATTTAACGGTTGTTTTTCCGATTTTTGACGAATCTCATGTACAGAACACATACTTGCGGAGAATTACGAATGTCGCATTGCGGGAGCGACGTGGTGCTTTCGGGCTGGGTGCAGACGGTAAGGAAGCTGGGCGGCATCACCTTTGTGGACCTCCGCGACCGGTATGGCATTACCCAGCTGCTTTTCGGAGAGGAGCTCAACAGGGCGCTGGAAACAAAGCCCCTGGGACGGGAGTTTGTGATCCGGGTGAAAGGTACCGTTACCGAGCGGAGCAACAAAAACGCCCAGATACCCACCGGCGAGATCGAGATCGCGGTGGCATCCTACACCATCCTCAACGCCTCGCAGATCCCACCCTTTACGATCCAGGACGATACCGACGGCGGCGACGACCTCCGGATGCGGTACCGCTATCTGGACCTGCGCCGCAACGTGGTGAAGCAGAACCTGGAGCTGCGCTATAAGGTCAGCCGCGCTGCCCGGAGCTACCTGGACCAGCAGGGCTTTATGGATATCGAGACCCCCTTCCTGATCCGTTCCACCCCCGAAGGCGCGCGCGACTTCATCGTGCCCTCCCGGATGAATTCCGGTCAGTTTTATGCCCTGCCGCAGTCGCCCCAGACCTTTAAGCAGCTGCTGATGGTGAGCGGGTATGACCGCTACTACCAGATCGTAAAGTGTTTCCGCGATGAGGACCTCCGGGCCGACCGGCAGCCGGAGTTTACGCAGATCGATTGTGAGATGAGCTTTGTGGAGCAGGAGGATGTGCTGCAGACCTTTGAGGGGATGATCAGGCATATCTTCAAAACGGTAAAGGGCATCGATTATACCGGGCCGGTGCAGCGCATGACCTGGGAGGAGGCGATGCGGGATTACGGTAACGACAAGCCCGATATCCGCTTCGGCATGAAGCTCAATGACCTTGGCGCGGTGACCCGCGGGGCCGGCTTTAAGATATTCGACGAGGCGGAGCTGGTGAGCGGCATCGTAGCGGAAGGATGCGGGGGCTTTACCCGCAAACAGCTGGACGAGCTGACCGAATGGGTAAAACGCCCCCAGATCGGCATGTCCGGTCTGGTATATGTGAAATGCAATGCCGACGGCACCTTTAAAAGCAGCGTAGACAAGTTTTTTGACCAGGACGGCCTGAAACGGATCGCTTCGGCCTGCAAGGCAAAGGCCGACGATCTTATCCTGATCCTGTCCGGGCGGGAGGCCCTGACGCGCAAGGCCATGAGCGAGCTCCGGCTGGAAATGGGAAAGCGGCTGGGACTGCGGGATAAGGCCGTATTCAAATTATTATGGGTGGTGGATTTCCCCCTCTTCGAATACGTGGAGGCTTCGGAGCTGGCCAGCCATGGCCAGCATGATGTTTCCGGCGGGAAAAGCGGACGCTGGGTAGCCCGCCACCATCCCTTTACCGCGCCCAAGCCGGAACAGACGGCCTTGCTGGGCGATCCTTCCCGGTTTGGGGAGATCAAAGCCAATGCCTACGATATGGTGCTCAACGGCAACGAGATCGGCGGCGGCTCTATCCGGATCTTCCAGCGGGATCTCCAGGAAAAAATGTTTGCTGCCCTTGGTATGGACAGTAAGGAGGCGCAGGAGAAATTCGGCTTTCTGCTCGGCGCTTTTGAATACGGCGCGCCGCCGCACGGGGGCATTGCTTTCGGCTTCGACCGCCTCTGCGCTATCCTGGGCGGCAGCGAGAGCATCCGCGACTTTATCGCCTTCCCCAAGAACAATGCAGGCAGGGACGTCATGCTGGACGCTCCTTCCCCGGTGGATCCCGCCCAGCTGGATGAGCTGGATCTTTTGATAAAAAAATAAAAGACAGAGGAAAAGATTTATGGAAGACAACAGGTCAGGCGGCTTCTGGACATATCGTATACTGGGCATTTTTAATAACTTTATTGCCGTACTCTTTTTGTTCGGCGTGATGGTAAACTTCGGCATTGCGGGTTTTCAGCCCTCCCTGCTGCTGCCTTTGTTTATCGCTTTTTCCATCCTGCTGTATACCAACCTTTCTGTCGTTTTTGCCCGGCAGGTGCTCCAGGCCCGCAAATATCTGCGTACCCGTCTGAAGGACTGGATAAGGGTCAATGCCTATGTGACCCTGATCTACTCTGTATTCCAGTTTTTGCTGCTGCTGGTGGTGCTGACCGGGAGCAATGTGCTGGAAACCATGGGAGAGCGGCTGGGCATGAGCGTGGGCACCGTACGGGGCGTTGCCCTTTTCTGTATGGCCAGCTCGGTATTGCTGGGGGTACATGTGGTGCTCTCCTTCCGGTATCTGCGGCGCTACGGCGCGTATTTCCAGGACCCTCCCGCGGAGCAATAGCGTAATGGGCCGTCCGGCCTTTAAAAAACAAATATTAACGGCTGAAATCTTTTAAAAAAAGGAATTATACCTTAGCTTTACCCCGCAAAAATCGAAAAACACTTGTTCCTATGAAGACAATTCTGAAAGTGGCGCTCCTGTGTGTAGGAGCAGGGTTGTATGCCTGCGGAGGCGGAAGCTCTTCCAATACTAATACCGATAGCAGCAGTGCGCCTGTGAGCAACGCGGGCAGCGATGAGAGCAGCACTACCATGAACAACGCGTCCAGCTCCCTGGACCTGAATGCCAAAAGCGACAGCAAAGGGGTGGGGAAATACACCGACAAGGAAATAAAGCTGGGTCCCCTGGATGCTGCTTTGGCCAAGAAAGGGAAAGACCTTTTTCAGACCAAATGCGCCATCTGTCATAAGCCCACAGATGAGCGGCTCATTGGCCCGGGTTTGAAAAACATTACCAATATCCGGACGCCCCAGTGGATACTGAACATGATGTCCGATCCCACGAAGATGACCCAGGAAGATCCGATCGCCAAGGCGCTGCTGGATGAATTTAAGACCCAGATGACCTTCCAGGGCGTGAACGAGGAAGAGTGCCGGGCTATCCTGGAATTCCTGCGCCAGAATGACGGCGCCAAGTAAGAAAGACGTAACCGTTTTATAAAAAGGCTGCCCCTCCCCGGGCGGCCTTTATTTTTTAGGAGACGTTTGTCATGCCGGGCTCTTTACGGCTTCCGGCCAAGCGCCGGATCAATCGTGGTGCATCCTTTTTCCGGGTCGTTCCGGACAGCGGGTTTTTTGTACATTCGCGAAAAGCGCGGAGGAGGATATGTCTGTTACACAAATGCCCCTGGCGGAACGCATGCGTCCGCATACCCTGGATGACCTGGCCGGACAGGAGCACCTGACCGGAGCGGGAAGCGTTTTACGAAAAGCCATCGCCCAGGGCCATATCCCTTCCATGATACTTTGGGGCCCGCCGGGGGTCGGCAAGACTACCATCGCCCATATCATCGCCCAGGCGCTGGAGGTGCCGTTCTACACCCTGAGCGCCATATCCTCCGGAGTAAAGGAAGTGCGGGAGGTCATCAGCCGTGCCGGGGAAGAAAGCGGCGCCATTCTTTTTATTGACGAAATACACCGTTTTAACAAGGGACAGCAGGATGCCCTGCTGGGCGCCGTGGAGAAAGGGACCATCACGCTGATCGGGGCCACCACCGAAAATCCTTCCTTTGAGGTAAATGCCGCCTTGCTTTCGCGTTGCCAGGTCTATGTATTAAAGCCGCTGGACGAGGAGCAGCTGCTGCGGCTGCTGCACAAAGCGCTGGACGGGGATGAGCGGCTGCGGGAAAAGCAGCTGCAGCTGCAGGAGCATGCCGCCCTGCTGAACCTTTCGGGCGGGGATGCGCGGAAACTGCTGAACCTGCTGGAGCTGGTAGCGGAAACGCTGGACAAGGGCGCGGAGATCACCGATGAGCAGGTCATGCAGATCGCGCAGCAACGCATAGCCCTGTACGACAAGGGAGGAGAGCAGCATTATGATATCATCTCGGCCTTTATCAAATCCATCCGGGGCAGCGATCCCAATGGGGCGGTGTACTGGCTGGCGCGTATGATCGAAGGAGGAGAGGATGTAAAATTTATTGCCCGCCGGATGGTGATCCTGGCTTCCGAAGATATCGGCAATGCCAATCCTACCGCGCTGGTGCTGGCCACCAATACCTTCCAGGCAGTGAACCTCATCGGTTATCCCGAAGCCCGTATCATCCTCTCGCAGTGCGCCACCTACCTGGCCAGCTCACCCAAGAGCAATGCCAGCTATATGGCCATCGGCCAGGCGCAGTCGCTCGTCGCCCGGCAGGGCGATCTGCCGGTGCCCCTGCATCTGCGGAATGCGCCTACTAAGCTGATGAAGCAGCAGGGCTATGGCAAAGGATACCAGTACTCACACGACTATGTCCAGAGCTTTTCCCCGCAGGAGTACCTTCCCGATGCGCTGGCCGGCACGAAGCTCTATGATCCGGGGAAGAACCCGCGGGAAGAGGAGCTGCGAAAGTTCCTACGCAGCCTTTGGCAAAAGAAGTACGGGTATTGAAAAATAGGAACGTTCTGAACAGGGGCGCCTTATTGCCCATCCTGCACAGGAAGAGAATCGAGCACAGGAGTGGAGGCCAGGCGTTCCATATCTTTTCCACGAACCCTTACGATTTCAGTCCGCACGTTTTTTGCTTTTTGACCGTTCCGATATACGATACCGGAGGTGGGAGTGCGATAGATATCGTACCGGGCAACAATGCCATTGAATCCCGGAATAGTATCCTGATCAAAGTTTTTCAGCAGGAAGTCGATATTGTCCCAGACGTCATAGTTCTGTCCTATGAATTCTACCATTCCGCCGTCTATAATGTGGTGATTGGAGACGGGGAATACAAAAAAGCGGCCGAAGCCCCTGTTGATGTACCGCATCGGTGGGGCGGAGGATGCTACCACCAGCATAACGACGCCGCGGGATGTCCGGATCATCCGGGATTTTTCCCATTCCGGCGGGAACTCCCGCTTGACCTGTTCCGGTGGAAATATCTGTGAAGCAGAGGGATGGTTAAGATGATCCGAACACCATTTTTTTGCCGATGCTATCAGCGCCCCTGGTGCTTCCGTTGTTTCATTGGCTGTCAGATCGCTAATTTCCTTGCTGCAGGAGACGGCCAGTAGAAGCAGCGCCAGACAAGCGGCTGCCAGAAGGTGGAGAGATTTTCTCATACGAATAGCATGATAATAATGACGAATATAAATATTTTTTCTTGACAGGATTGGTTTTTTATATGGAAATAATATCTCGTTGGAATCTTAGATGAAAATCTGACTGTTTTATAGACGCAGCATCGTGAAAACAAAAAATGCAAGCCTTGCGATGGCTACCTTATTTTGTATGATGAGCAATAGTCTTTTAGGTCAGGCTATTCAAAAGCCTGGACAATATAAGGTGGGCCGGCATATTATTTCCGTGGAGGAAAGCAGCACTTATCATTCATTATGGATTACGGAAGACGGCAACATTATTTCTGATATGCTGAAGAATCCCAGAAGCCTGATACGGTTTGAAGGTATGAAATTCTCCGGCCGGGAAACTATCAATAGTACATTCGTGCGCGTATTGGGAATTAGCCGGATAAAGGAATTAATATACGATCCTAAGCAGGTAGATATTCTTGTTATCCTTTATGCAGTCGCCAGTCAGGGAAACGGAAAAGTAGTGGGAGTACAATTTATGATTCCTTCCAGACAGAAAATCCGGCTTACCTCCAAAGAACTCGTTGATCTTACGATCTTTATGAAAAGGCATATTACGCTTTCGCTTCCTCCTAATGTAACCGCAGGTTCCAGGATTGCGCCCTTTTCCCAAACGGTAAAATTCAGCAGATTGCTGAATGAATAAAAATTAGATAACCAGCCGGTCGATCTTCCCGTTCTTCAGCTGCAACGAGCGGGTGACGCAGGCGGGGATTTCCTCCCGGTAATGCGATACGTAGATGAGCGTTTTACCGGGACGGTCGCAGACCGCTTCGATGATCTTTTTAAAGCGCGCCTTCTGCTCCTGATCCAGCCCCTGGCAGGGCTCGTCGAGGATCAGCAGGGGCGGGTTCTTGACCAATGCCCGCGCCAACAGCACCAGCCGCTGCTCGCTGGCGGACACCTGTCTGAATTTCTTTTCCGAAAGGGATGCAATGGCCAGCAGCTGCATCCATTCTTCAGCAAGCCTGACCTGTTCCTCCGTCGGCTTATGCTGCAGCCCCATGGTATCAAAAAAACCGGAAAGCACTACATTTTTGCAGGTGTTGGCCGAAGTGAAATACTGGTGGAGCTCAGGGGAGACAAAACCGGTTTTGCGTTTCAGCTCCCAGATGCTTTCTCCGCTGCCCCGCCTTCTGTCAAAAAGATAAATCTTATTCGCATAGGCCTGGGGGTTATCACCGGTGATCAGGCTGAGCAGGGTGGATTTTCCCGCTCCGTTGGGGCCGGTGAGCGCCCACTTGGAACCCCTTTCCACTTTCCAGCTGATATCGTCAAGGATCATAGTATCGCCGTATTTCACCTTTACGTTCTCCATACGTACGGCAAAGGAAAACCGGTGATCTTCGTTTCCGGCAGGGGTCAGCTTTTCCAGCTGTACCGGATCGATGAAAGGGCCTGTTGCTGACGCTTCCCGCTGCGCTTCCCGGAGTTGCAGATACTGCTTACGTGTAAAAGCGCCTTTCACCTTACCGGCGTCCAGCTCCAGCACATGGGTAATACAATCCGGGAGCTCCTGGGGGGTGGTAACCAGGATGATGGTGATGCCGGCGGCAATGAATTTTTCCAGCAGCTCATGAAAGAAAGCCCGCGTCTGCACATCCAGCCCGGTAAACGGACTGTCCAGCAGCAGCAGCTCCGGCTGCTGCATCAGCGCTGCCGCGATCATCAGCCGGCGCGTTTCACCATTGGAAAGCTTGATTAAGGTCTTGTCCAGCAGCGGCGTCAGCAGCAGCAACGTTTCGATGTCTGCCGGGGTAAAGCGGGGCCGGAGACCGGCTACCTGCCGGCTGACCCTGTCCGCGGTTTGTTCGAGGAACGCACGAACAGTAGGCGCGTCGTCGGAATCATAAGCATGAAAGCGTTGCTGATAATAGAAATCCGTGGTATGGGAGAGGTTGCGGAAATGATGATGATGGGATACTACAGCGATCAGGTTGCGGAAGTTGAACAGCGGATCCGTGATGGTATGGCGGGCTGCATAGTCCGCAAAAAAAGGATAACGGATGCCGCCTCCCGAGATGTTGTATTTGCCGAGCAGGGTATTCAGAAAAGTGCTTTTGCCCGATCCGCTGGGGCCGGTGACCGCCCACTGCTCCCCCCGGTTTAGCCGGAAAGACAGGTCTTCGAACAAAACCTGGTCTGTATAGCGGACCGTAAGGTGATCCATAACGAGAAGGGCTGTATGATCTGTCTGCATGTGGCGTCTTATGTGGAAATTCTTCCGGGAATAACGGCCTCAAACCTATAGCAGGGCAGGGAAAGAGGGTAATTTTATTTGAAAGGGATTACGATGGCTAAATGATGTAGAAGTTTTATAATAATCTGATTTATAGATGATTAGTCAATATGCCTCCCGTTGTTCACCGCCCCTCTTTTGCGGACTGCGCGGTTGCTGCTGTGGTAATAATGGGTAACTTTATCGCAAAAATCAAATATGCGCTGCACGGTGACGGCTGTTTTCGTTTTCCTCCTGGCGGGCCTGAAGACCGGTATGGCACAGGAATTGCCGGATGACAGCGGCATAAGCGCGCTTGTCCGTGCCGTATCGGCAGACAGTCTGAGATCCTATGTGGAAAAGCTGGTCTCTTTTGGCACCCGCCATACCTTAAGCAACCGTACAGACCCGGAGCGTGGCATCGGCGCGGCGCAGCACTGGCTGCTGCAGCAATTCCGCAGCTTTTCCGCTGAAGGCAAAGGCAGGCTGAAGGTGACGCTGGATACCTGGCAGCAACCCGCAGACGGCAAAAGAGTAAACCGTCCCATCGTAATGGCCAATGTAATGGCCGTACTGCCGGGCACGGATACGGCGGACCACCGTGTTTTTATCATCACCGCTCACCTGGACAGTCGCCGTACAAATGTCATGGACAGCACCGGCGATGCCCCCGGCGCCAACGATGATGCCAGCGGGGTGGCCGCCTTGCTCGAAATGGCCCGCGTGATGGGTTCTCATCCCCGGGCAGCTACCATAATGTGGGTAGCGGTAAGCGGTGAGGAGCAGGGATTGCTCGGGGCCGCTCACCTGGCGGAAAAGATGAAACAGGCGCATCGCGAAGTGGCTGCGATGATCAACAACGATATGATCGGACAAAGCACAGCGGGCGGCACGGACCTGCAGGACAATACCCGCGTCCGGGTGTTCAGCGAAGGCATTCCCCGGGCAGAAACGCCTGCGCAGGCCGCCCTCCGCCGGGCCACGGGCGGGGAAAACGACAGTCCCTCCCGGGAGCTGGCGCGGTATATCAAAGCCGCTGCTGATCGCTATGTGGATAATCTTACCGTGAAGCTGATATACCGGAGCGACCGTTTTTTGCGGGGAGGCGACCACTTGCCTTTTACCGAGCGGGGCTATACAGCCGTACGGATCACCGATTATTATGAGAATTATACGCATCAGCACCAGGATGTCCGGAAGGCGAACGGTATAATTTACGGGGACCTGACCCGTTTCATGGACTTTGCCTATCTGCGGAAAAATACCGGTTTGAACCTGGCGGCCGTTGCCGAGCTGGCCGCGGCGCCCTCGGTACCGCAGGAGGTAAAGATGGATGTGCGCGAGCTTTCCAATAAAACGCGGCTGTACTGGAAAGCGCCGGCTCACGGCCGGGTGAAAGGATATTATGTGCTGATGCGTGAAACCGATCAGCCGATGTGGCAACGGCGGTTTTTTACCAGCAGCGAAACATTGATCCTTCCTTATTCAAAAGATAATTATTTCTTTGCGGTACAGGCGATAGGGGAAGACGGCAGCCGCAGCCTGCCGGTGTTTCCCGCGATAGGAAGGTGAAAGGCGGGTTCCCTGACCCCTAATAGGGGAAGAGGTAAAAGATAAAAGGTGAAAGGTGAAAGGTAAAAGGTAAAAGGGCGAAAGGCATATAGCAGTTTAAAGTCTAAGGTTCAAAGTCTAAAGTTCATTTTCGGACAATCAACCTTGGATGTTAAATGCGCAGCATTGGCAACGAAGTTGATTTATTTTTAAATAGTGTTGCCGAACTGCGTTTCACTGAGACCTATGAAAAACATTGTACGCGAAGTAAACTTTGGACTTTGGACTATTGAACCAGAAACCTCAAATCAGAAACGTCAAACCAGAAACCTCGAAACCGGATTTTAACGACATGCGAAAATATCTGTTCATAACGTTTTGCGGATTGTTGGGTATGCTGGATGCGTCTTCTTTGCATGCGCAGGGGATGGCGCTGCCGCAGACTGCAGCGACGGAAAGCGTGGTGATCGCAAAGAACACTACCGCTGATTTCCGGCAGCGGTTTTACGAAGGATTGCTCAAATGGAGCATCCTGAAAAATATTTCCCTGCCGCTTACGGATGCGGACAACGCCTATGACTTCCGGGGCAGCTTCTGGCCCATGGAGCTGATCCTCTATCATACCGATTATGCCCGCGAACGGCTGAAGTATGCTTTTTCCATGGTCGACCGGCAGAACGCAGATTTTCAGCGGGCGCTGGTGGAAGTGGTATATACGAATTTTCCCACGGCCTTCCGGCCCGAGGTGATCCGGCTGATGCAGCGGACCACAAACGCCAAGGTTTTTGCTATCTGCGCCAATTATCTCTGGCGGGGCGGGACAACGCCGGATGCGCTGCCCGCCATTCTGGAAGGACTGCGCAGCCGGTTTGATACGGCGCGGGACAACCCCGTGATCATGATGCTGAAAGCCGATCTGGGAAGAGCGCGGCACGCGCCGCCGCCGCTTCCCGATCTCCGCGACCTGCTGGGGCTGCAGTTTGCGCCGGGCCTGCCGGTGCTGTACAGCTTCCAGCGGCGCAACCGCGATTATCCGGGTATGGTCGTCGTGCGCGGGCCGGACGGGCGCTTTGTCCGCAATGGCGACGGAAGTGTTTTCGCCGTACCCCAGCTGGCGCGTTCCATCTCCAACCTGCCTTTTTACCTGACCAACGGCAATACGCCGCAGGGCGTCTACCGCATGTCGGGGTTCGCCGTTTCCCGCAGCCAGTTTATCGGCCCTACGCAAAATATCCAGCTGTCGCTGCCCTACGAGATCCCGGTGGACAGCTTTGTGATCAACTATATCGGGGCAGACAGCTGCTGGCAGAAGGAGGCCTACCACGATCTGCTGCCCGCTTCCTGGCAGTCGTACCTGCCGGTATACGATGCCTTTTATGCCGGTAAGGCGGGACGTTCGGCCATCATCGCGCATGGTACCACTATCGACCCTTCTTTTTATAAGGGCCAGGTATATTATCCGCAGACGCCTTCCGAAGGCTGCCTGTGTGCGCTGGAAACCTGGTCGCCGGCCGACGGCAGCCGCACCAGCAGCTACCAGCAGCAGCTGGTGGATGCGCTGAAAAGCACCGGAAGTCCGGTGGGTTATGCGGTAGTGATCGAGCTGGACGATAAAGCCGGCCCGGTTCAGCTAAACGAATTGCTGCCTTTCATCCGCAGAGCGGAAAACACAGGAGCCGCTGCTCCGTAATAAGCTTCTTTTTTTCTGCTATGCCATGCTCCGGCAGCATGCGTAGTTATGCCGGCGGGGGAGGCTGCAGCGGCGCTTTCGTGGAGTCCGCCGGTGTTGCCGGCGTGGTCGGTGCCGGCAGCAGTTCCGCCGGACCTTCCGGAGGAGCAGTCTCTTTCTTCGATGGTTTGGGCGCCTTTGGCCTTGGTGTCCAGAGCGGAATTTTATAGCTGATGCTGTAATTGAAATCGAATATGGCGTTGTGCATGCCCTTGCCGTAACCGGGGATGACGTAGGGCCGTACCTGTTTGTCCACATTCGGAGTGGCCAGCACCCGCAAGCGCAGGCTCCACCCGAGGAACAGGTTTTGCAGCACTTCAGCCTTCATACCTACCACCGCTTCCACCCATTGCGGCATCAGCGTGCGCTTGTCGAAGCTGCCCTCCGTATTGCCCCAGTAGGGGTCGGTAACCAGGTAATAAGGAATGGTTCTTTGCATGCGGGCGATGCCATAGCGGAAGCCGACATAAACGATGCTGTTTTCGAAAGGAAACTGGGGCTTGAGCATGTTGTAATCGATCCCGAAACGGCCGAAGATACCGCTGGAGCGGTAGGCAAACTCGGGTTTGTTATCAACATGCGTCCGGTTCCAGCCGGCATCGACAGCTATGTACAGGTTGCTGTCTATCCGCGCATCCCCGTTGATCTCCACATCCGTGCGGGCAGGTTGTACATAATGCATGGCAATGCGGCTCAGATCGGCCCCGATGCGTATGCCGTATTTCAGGTCGGAGGGATACTGGGCATAGCCCTTCCCCGCCGCAAGCAGCAGCGCGATGGTCAGCAATGCAGGCAGACCTTTAAAAATAAAGTTTAAGGTTTTCGACATTGCTGGTAGTGATATCGGGTCGGTTTATCCAAACGGAATCAATATAGTGCCGGGTAAAATGTACGGAATCCAGCGTATAGTTAGTAGAAAATCCGCATCCGGGCGATATGAAATGTAAGCTGCGTTTATACATTACCGTTATCGTATCGCCTCCGTGGCTTGTGGAATCGGTCTGCAGATAAAAGCGGGTGGTGTCCGCGGTTTGCTTCAGCGGCACAAAAACGCTGTTGACAGGCTGGTTGAGCGCGAGCAGGCTGTCTTCCCGGCCTATGCCGTACATGGTAAGGGCGGGCAGTGTGGTATCGGCTTCCCTTTCATCATCTATCATATAATGAAAGGTAATACCCAGGAAGCTGTCCACCGGCGCATTGCAGCTTTTTGAGTCGTCACAGGACGACAGGCCGCTGATGCCGGCAAGCAGCAACAGGATAGCCGGGATATGGAATAGCTTTATTTTCACGTCGGGCTCAGACTGTTTCGGCTGCAAGTTAGCTTTTATCTGCTTTTAATTCCGTCTTCAGGAACCGGGCCGTATGGCTGGTCTTGTGGCGGGCCACCGCTTCCGGCGTACCGGTGCAGAGGATGGTGCCGCCGCCTTCCCCGCCTTCGGGTCCCAGATCGATGAGATGATCCGCCACCTTGATCACGTCCATGTTATGCTCGATCACCAGCACGGTGTTGCCTTTGTCCACCAGGGTATTGAGCACATTCAGCAGCAGCTGTATGTCCTGGAAGTGCAGGCCGGTGGTCGGTTCGTCGAGGATATAGATGGTTTTCCCGGTATCTTTCTTGGACAGCTCGGTGGATAGCTTTACCCGCTGGGCTTCCCCGCCCGAGAGGGTTACGGCGGACTGACCCAGGGTAATGTATCCCAGCCCTACCTCCTGCAGCACTTTGACCTTGCGGAGCAGATAAGGCACCGGCTCAAAAAATTCCACAGCTTCATCCACCGTCATGTTGAGCACATCCGAAATGGATTTTCCCTTGTACCGGATCTCGAGCGTTTCCCGGTTGTAGCGCCTGCCGTTGCATTTCTCGCAGGGTACATATACATTGGGCAGGAAGTTCATTTCGATGACCCGCATGCCGCTGCCTTCGCACACGTCGCAGCGCCCGCTTTTGACGTTGAAGGAAAACCGGCCGGCGTTGTAGCCCCTGATCCTGGCTTCGGGTACCTGGGCAAAGAGCTGGCGGATATCGGTAAAAAATCCGCAGTAGGTGGCCGGGTTGCTCCGTGGAGTGCGGCCGATGGGAGACTGGTCTATCTCGATGACCTTGTCCACATACTCCAGCCCGCTTATACTGTCGTAGGAGAGCGGCTGCAGCTTTGAGTTGTAGCAGTGGCGGGCCAGTATGGGATAAAAAGTGTCTTTGATGAGGGTGGACTTGCCGCTGCCGGATACGCCGGTCACGCAGATAAAGGTGCCGAGCGGGAAGCGGGCGGTAACATTTTTCAGGTTATTGCCGCGGGCCCCTTTCAGCACCAGCTCATGACCGTTGCCTTTTCGCCGGACAGCGGGTACGGCAATCTCTTTTTTCCCGCTGAGATAGGAAGCGGTGGGCGTTTTCAGCTTCAGAAAATCTTTGGGACTGCCTTCGCCCACGATCCTGCCCCCGTGGATGCCCGCGGCGGGACCGATATCCACGAGGTGGTCCGCCTGCAGCATAATGTCTTTGTCATGCTCTACCACGATAACGGTATTGCCGGTGTCCCGGAGGTTTTTCAGGGCATTGATAAGGCGGTGGTTATCGCGCTGGTGCAGCCCGATGCTGGGCTCATCCAGGATGTAGGTGATGCCGACCAGCTGGGAGCCGATCTGGGTGGCCAGACGGATACGCTGCGACTCTCCCCCGCTGAGGGTCCTCGTAGGGCGGTTCAGCGTAAGATAATTCAATCCCACGTCGAGCAGGAAGCTAAGGCGGTCCCGGATCTCTTTGAGCACGTCTTTGGCAATGGTCACCTGTTTGCGGGACAGCCGCTTTTCTATGTCTTCGAACCAATGGAATAGTCCCTGCAGGTCCTGTTCGCCCAGCTCGTGGATGTTTTTCCCGTCGACGAGAAACCAGAGACTTTCCTTTTTCAGCCTGGCGCCCCCGCACTCGGGGCAGGGAGCCATTTCCATAAAACCTTCCGCCCAGCCGCGGAGGGCATCCGAGGTGGTGTCGTTAAAAAAGCGCTTTACGGTGTTGACCACTCCTTCGTACTCGGTGGTATAGACGGAGGAGCCGTTTTCGTCAAAGTCCAGCTCCATATCCACGCTGGCGTTTTCATCACCGAAAAGCAGGAGGTTTACCACCTTCTCCGGCAGCTTGCTGACCGGTACGGAAAGGGAGAACTTGTATTTCCGCGCCAGCTGCTGAACCTGCCGGAAGGCAAAGGTTTCCCGCGCTTCGCCCAGCGGGGCGATACCGCCTTCGTTGACAGATTTGCTCCCGTCGGGCAGCACTTCCTTCAGGTTGACCTGGTAAATGGTGCCCAGCCCTTTGCAGCGGGGACAGGCGCCATAAGGCGAGTTGAAGGAAAAGGTATTGGGGGAGGGCTCTTCGTAAGAAATGCCCGTATCCTCACACATCAGCTGCTTGCTGTATACCGTATCTTTTTCTTTTTCCTTCCCTTCGGCCAACACGTTTACAAACATCAGGTCCTTGCCCAGCTCAAGCGTTTTCTGCACGCTCTGGCTGATGCGGGCGCGGGAAGGAGGGGTTACCTGCACACGATCCACCACCAGCTCTATATCGTGCACTTTGTACCGGTCCACCTGCATACGGGGGGCCAGGTCTTTTATCTCTCCGTCCACGCGGACCTTCAGATAGCCCTGTTTGCGAAGCTGCTCAAACAGCTCCCGGTAATGACCTTTCCGGCCCCGGACCACGGGCGCCAGCAAGGTGAGCTTGCGTCCGGGAAAATGTTGGTAGAGGTGCTCTACGATCTCTTCCTCGGAGAAGCGTACCATCTTTTTGCCCGTATTATAGGAATAGGCCTCCCCGATACGGGCATACAGGAGGCGCAGGAAGTCGTAAATCTCAGTGACGGTGCCTACGGTAGAGCGGGGATTGCGGTTGGTGGTTTTCTGCTCGATGGAGATCACGGGAGAAAGACCGGTGATCTTGTCCACATCGGGACGCTCCATGTCGCCGATAAACTGCCGGGCATAGGCCGAAAAGCTTTCCAGGTAGCGGCGCTGCCCTTCGGAGTAAATGGTGTCGAAGGCCAGCGATGATTTGCCGCTGCCGCTGATGCCGGTAACGACCACCAGCCGGTTTTTGGGCAGGCGGATACTGATATCTTTCAGGTTGTGTTCCCGCGCCCCGTATACGGCTATGCTTTCATTATCAGGGGCAACAGGGTTTGGGGAACGGGATTGTCTGGGCATAATGTCACTTCAAAAGACTGTAAAGTTAGGGAAACCGCAAACATCTCTATCTTTGGGTCCATTTATAACAACAAATCCCGGGATGCGTTCACTGTCACAGGTCATGACCCTGGTCCGGAAGGAGTTCCTGCTGGAATGGCGGCAGCAGTATGCCTTTTACGGCATCCTCCTGTATGTCACCTCCACGGTGTTTGTCATGTATATTGCCATACGGCAGCCGGAGGCGAAGATATGGAATGCCCTGTTCTGGGTGATCCAGCTGTTTATCACGGTGAACACGGTGGCCAAAAGTTTTCTTCAGGAAAGCCCGGGCCGGATGCTGTATTTCTATACCCTGGTGGGGGCGACAGAGTTTGTGGCGGCCAAGCTGATCTACAATGTGCTGCTGATGCTGCTGATGAGCGGGCTGAGCCTGTTGCTGTATATGATGTGGTTGGGGAATCCGCTTATCAATATCCCGTTTTTTATCGGCATGGTCTGCCTGGGGGGCGCCGGGCTGGCGCTGACCTTTACCATGCTGGCGGCCATTTCGGCCAAGGCGGGACAGAATGCGGCCCTGATGGCTATCATGGGCTTCCCGTTGGTGATCATCCAGGTGATGATCCTGGTGAACGCCACGCAGTCGGCCTTTCTCTCGGTTTATCAGCCGGGTCTGACCCGGATGATCGTTTTACTGGCCGGTATGGATGTACTGGTAGTAGCCCTGTCGGTGATCCTCTTCCCCTTTTTGTGGAAAAATTGATTTTTGTGCAACCCGTCATACGCTTGTTTTGATTTTATACAGGCATATTTCCTCTTTTGGCTTACTTCTTCTAAAAAGCCGCCTCCTTTGGGGATTTGGCAAATTTCGTGTACGTTTGCAAAGTCTTTTTCAGCCGGGGATTAGCCGTTGCCTGGCAGGTTTTTTAAAGAAATGATGGCCTTTTGAAAAAGGATGAAAACGGATATTGACGGATGAAATACTGGTGGAAAATTCTTTGCGTTGTCCTGTTGCTGTATACCATTATCGGTGGTCTGCTGATGCCGGTGCCGGCGCTTGAGATCCTGCACGAAACCATCCGGAACCTGTACTACCATGTGACCATGTGGTTCTGCATGCTGATCATCTTCTTTGTTTCCTTTGCCAGCGCTATCGGTTACCTGCGCAATCCGCAGCCCGCCCGGGACATTGTGGCGGTAGAGGCGGCCCGCGTGGGGCTTCTGTTCGGCACCCTGGGTCTGATCACCGGTTCCATATGGGCCCGCTTTACCTGGGGGGAATTCTGGAGCAATGATCCCAAGGAGCTGTGCGCCGCTATTGCCTGGCTGATTTACCTGGCCTATTTCATCCTGCGGAATTCTTTTACGGATATCGACAAACGTGCCCGCGTATCCGCCGTATACAACATCTTTGCCTTCATCCTGATGATCCCGGTGCTGTTTGTGATCCCCCGTATGACGGACAGCCTGCACCCCGGTAACGGAGGCAACCCCGGGTTTAATACCTATGACCTGGACAGCGATCTGAGGATGGTGTTTTATCCTGCCATTGTCGGATGGACGCTCCTGGGGGCATGGTTGCTGGATCTGCGGGTCCGGATGAAAAAGATTGAATTAAACCGAATGATCCATGCGTAAGCTCAGCGTTCTGTTTCTGTTGACTTTGTCCCTTCTTCCGGCCGCCCTTCCTGTGCTGGCTCAGTCCGGCGCTTCCCCGCAAATGGACAGCGCCCTGCAGCAGAACGGCAAGATCTATGTGGTAGTAGCCGTTCTGGTGGTTATCTTTATCGGCATCGTACTGTTCCTGATCCGCATGGAGCGCCGCATCAGCCGTATGGAAAAAGACCAGCGTTCCGCTTCCTCCTGAGCGGAGGAGCCGGTACGGCATTCCAAACTATCCTGTCCATCTTCCAAAACCATTATGTATGGCCACCAAAGCGCAAGGCTCTGCGTACAGCTTCTTTGAAGGCGTGGAGAAGAACTTCGACAAGGCTTCCCGTTTTACCCGTTGGGAAAAAGGCATCCTGGAGCAGATCAAAGCCTGCAACGCGGTGTACCGCATGCGGTTTCCCGTGCAGGTGGGGAAGGATATCCATGTTATCGAGGCCTACCGTGTGCAGCATTCCCATCACAAGCTGCCCTGTAAAGGCGGCATCCGCTTCAGCGAGGAAGTCAATCAGGATGAGGTCATGGCCCTGGCTTCGCTGATGACCTACAAATGCGCTATCGTCAATGTTCCCTTCGGAGGCGCCAAGGGCGGTATCCGCATCAATCCCCGGAACTATACGCCTTATGAGCTGGAGAAGATAACCCGCCGCTATACCTCAGAGCTGGTAAAAAAGAATTTTATCGGACCCGGCGTGGATGTGCCGGCGCCCGACTACGGCACCGGCGCCCGGGAGATGAGCTGGATACTGGATACCTACCAGAGCCTGCGCCCCGGAGAGATCGATGCGATGGGCTGCGTTACCGGCAAGCCCGTTTCCCAGGGCGGGGTCCGCGGCCGGACAGAAGCCACCGGACTCGGTGTATTTTACGGGCTGCGGGAAATCTGCAACAGCCCTGAAGAAATGAAGCAGGTAGGGCTGTCGACCGGCCTGGAAGGGAAGAAGGTGGTGATCCAGGGGCTGGGCAATGTGGGTTATCATGCCGCCAAATATTTTCATGAAGCCGGCGCCATTGTCATCTGTCTGATAGAATGGGACGGGGCCATCTATAACCCCAAAGGACTGGATCCCACGGAGGTGCTGAAATTCCGCCAGGAAACGGGGTCCGTCACCGGGTTTCCGGATGCCAAAAACCTGAAGAAGAACACCGACGGGCTGGAGCTGGAATGCGATATCCTGATACCGGCTGCGCTGGAAAGCGTGATCGACGCCCATAACGCGCCCCGTATCCGCGCAAAGATCATCGGGGAGGCCGCCAACGGACCGTTGACGCCCGAGGCCGACGATATCCTGCACCGGAAAGGCATTACCGTGGTGCCCGATGTATTCCTGAATGCGGGCGGGGTAACGGTATCCTATTTCGAATGGCTGAAAAACCTGAGCCATGTCCGCTACGGACGCCTGGAAAAGCGGTTCAGCGAAAACATGAATGTGCATATTATGAACAACATAGAGTCGCTCACCGGTAAAAAGATATCGGAACAGGAGCGCCGCTTTATCGCGCATGGCGCCGACGAGGTGGACCTGGTCTATTCGGGGCTGGAGGAAACCATGTGCGCCGCCGTGCAGGAGATACGCGCCATCCGGAACAGCGACCCCAAGATAAAGGACATGCGTACGGCGGCTTTTGTCTGCGCTATCGACAAGGTCGGCGAGGCTTACGCCCAGCTGGGCATCTTCCCCTGATACCGGCCCGCTTCTTTTTGGCGATGCCCCGGTCCGGCAACCCGGGGGGGCGTCTGGCGCTTCACCCGTATGCCGGCAGCCGGTCCAGGAAAGCCCAGTCGGCCGGGCTGCGGCGGATACAATAGGTCCGCTTCCCGTTGGTAAGGACCAGGTATTCCACCGGCAGGGCCATGTTGTAACGCAGGATCTGCTCCAGCGTGGCCGGCGTGATCTCCACCGCTGCTTCCTTGCATTCCACCATCATCCAGGGCCGGTCGTCTTTGTAGACGATAATGTCGTACCGCTTGTTGAGGCTGCCCAGCTGCAGGGCTTTCTCGATACTGATCAGCGCGGCGGGATATCGCAGCGCGAGCGTCAGGTAGGCGATGAAATTCTGCCGTACCCATTCTTCGGGACTCAGCAGGACCATCCTTTTGCGGATGCGGTCGAAGATATAGGTCTTGCCGTTTTCCTCGCGGACAGTGAAATCGGGTTCGGGAAAGGGAATATGGATCATAGCAGGGACCGGTGTAAATAAAATACATTATTTTTAGATGCCCAAAAAGTAGCATGAAAACCAAGGAAGAAATCGTCAGCAACTGGCTGCCCCGGTACACCGGGGAGCGGCTGGATCGTTTCGGGAAATATATCCTGCTCAGCAATTTCAGCAATTATGTCTATCTTTTTGCCGAGCAGCACAAGGTGAAGGTAAAGGGGGAGGGCCGTCCCATGCAGTGCGCCACGGCCGAAGGCATCAGCATTATCAATTTCGGGATGGGCAGCGCCAGCGCCGCCACCATCATGGACCTGCTGAGCGCCGTCAGCCCCAAGGCGGTGCTTTTTCTCGGGAAATGCGGCGGGTTGAAAAAGAAAAACAAGATCGGTGACCTGATCCTGCCCATTGCCGCGATCCGCGGGGAGGGCGCGTCCAGCGATTATTTTCCCCCGGAAGTACCTGCGTTGCCGGCCTTTGCCCTGCAAAAAGCCATCTCCACCACCATCCGGGATCATGCGCTTGATTACTGGACGGGCACCTGCTACAGCACCAACCGCCGGGTATGGGAGCATGACGGTGTTTTTAAAAAATACCTGCAGCGTATCCGCGCCATGGCCGTGGATATGGAAACCGCTACCGTCTTTACCGTGGGCTTCTATAATCACATCCCTACCGGCGCCCTGCTGCTGGTATCCGACCAGCCGATGGTGGCCGAAGGAGTGAAGACCACCGAGAGCGACAAAAAGGTGACTTCCGAATATGTGGAAACCCATCTCCGCATCGGTATCGACTCGCTGAAGCAGCTGATCAACAACGGCCTTACCGTAAAGCACCTGCATTTTTAACCCCTCTAAGGGGAAGTTTAAAGTTTAACGTCCAACGTCTAAGGTTTCATTCCACAGGTCAACTTTAGACATTAGGCTTTGGACTTTAGACTACTGAACCTCAAATCAGAAACAAGAAACCGGAAACTTCCGTTCCGGCTCCGCAGGTAAAATAAAATCCGCTTCATTGGCCGGAATCCCGTACCTTTGCAGACTTAAAATTCATTCCGTAAAATGAAGTTATCCCAGTTTAAGTTTGACCTCCCCCTGAATCTTATTGCCCAGCACCCCAGCAAAGCCCGCGAAGAAGCCCGCCTCATGGTCGTGCACCGGGATACCGGTAAAATTGAGCACAAGATATTCCGCGATGTCATGAACTACTTCGACGATCAGGATGTCATGATCGTTAACAATACCAAGGTATTTCCTGCCCGCCTGTATGGACGGAAAGAAAAAACCGGCGCCAAGATCGAGGTGTTCCTCCTTCGTGAGCTGAGCCGGCAGAATCGTCTCTGGGACGTAATTGTAGACCCCGCCCGGAAGATCCGCGTCGGAAACAAGCTGTATTTCGGAGAAGACGACAGCCTGGTGGCCGAGGTGATCGATAATACCACCTCCCGGGGACGTACCATCCGCTTTCTGTACGACGGTCCGGATGAGGAATTCAAAGACCTGCTCGATGCGCTGGGGGAAACCCCGCTGCCGAAATACATCAAGCGTAAGCCGGACGACACCGACAAGGAAAGATACCAGACGGTATATGCCAAATACGAAGGCGCTGTGGCCGCCCCGACGGCCGGCCTGCATTTCAGCAAGGAGCTGATCAAGCGGCTGGAGATCAAAGGCGTGAAGTTTGCAGAAGTGACGCTGCATACCGGCCTTGGCACCTTCCGGCCCATAGAGGTGGAAGACCTCAGCAAGCACAAGATGGATGCCGAATATTTCCGTATTGACGAGCAATGTGTAAAGATCGTCAACCAGGCCAAGGAGACCGGGCACCGCATCTGCGCCATCGGCACCACTTCCATGCGGGCGATAGAGTCGTCGGTGACCGCAAGCAGTCTGCTGAAACCGGATGAGGGCTGGACCAACGTGTTTGTGCATCCGCCCTATAAATTTTCCATCGCCAATGCGCTGATCACCAACTTTCACCTGCCCAAGACCAGTCTCATCATCATGGTGTCCGCCTTTGCCGGCTATGAGCTGATCATGGAAGCTTATCAGGTTGCCATAAAAGAGAAATACCGGTTCTTTAGCTACGGCGACGCCATGCTGATCATATAGCCCGCCGTTTGCGCTGTATACCATGTCTGCAAGAAAACGGATCGCTGTTATCGTAGCCGGGGGCAACGGCACCCGGATGGGCAGCGCCCTGCCAAAGCAGTTTCTGCCGCTGTGCGGGCGACCGGTTTTGTATCACACATTGCGGACTTTCCTGGATGCTTACGGGGATATGACGATCGTGCTGGTCCTGCCTGCCGAGCATAGGGAGCATGCCGACGATGTCCTGAAGATGCTGGACCATACGCCGCGTATCCGGCAGGTCGCCGGCGGCGATACCCGTTTCCAGTCTGTGAAGAACGGTCTGGGAGAGATTAAGGATCCTGCCGTGGTTTTTGTACATGACGGCGTGCGGCCGCTGCTGAGCGTGGCGCTGATCCACCGCTGTTATGATCAGGCGCTTACGGGTGGCAGCGCCATCCCTGTGGTGCCCGTCAGGGACAGCATCCGCAGAAAGGAAGATGGCCGCAGCGAGGCGGTGGACCGCGATAAATTCTGCCTGGTGCAGACGCCGCAGACCTTTCTTTCCGAGATACTCCTGCCGGCCTTTGCACAACCCTATCAGCCGCACTTTACCGATGAAGCTACTGTTGTGGAAGCCGCCGGGCATACCCTGTGCCTGGTATCGGGAGAAGAGCGGAACATAAAAATCACTCATCCCACCGACCTGCTGATCGCGGAGCGTCTGCTGGCCACCCCCAACCCCTAAAGGGGAAGGTTAAAGGTGAAGGGTCGTAAATGATGTGCTAATTGCTTCATCATCAAATCTCCAAATCATCAAATTAGCTTATTGACTATAGCTCTTGTTGATCTTTTCGAGGATCTGATGGGCAATGTCCAGCGCCTGGAAGCCGTCGAAGACGCTTACGGCCACGGGCTTGTTGTGCAGGATGCTGTCGCGGAAAAGCTCCAGCTCCATCCGGATGGCGTTGGTTTCCTTTACCGGGGGATTGGCCAGTGAAATCGCCCTTTTTCCCGAACCGGTTTCGATCTCAAAGGTAAACAGGCCCTTTGCCTCTCCCGGCGCGCTCAGCTGGATCACTTCCGTTTTCTTGTCCAGGAAGTCGATGCTGATATAGGCGTCTTTCTGAAAAAGCCGCATCTTCCGCATCTTTTTCAGGGAAATACGGCTGGAGGTCAGGTTGGCCACGCAGCCGTTGTGGAATTCGATACGCACGTTGGCGATATCCGGAGTGTCGCTCATCACCGCCACACCGCTGGCCGATATCCGGTTGATCGTGGAATTGACCACGCTCAGGATGATATCGATATCGTGGATCATAAGGTCCAGGATCACGCTGACGTCGGTGCCCCGGGGATTGAACTGGGCCAGGCGGTGCACTTCGATGAACATGGGCTGCAGCGGGGTATCCTTCAGCGCCAGGAAGGCCGGATTGAAGCGTTCCACATGTCCCACCTGGAACTTCACATTGGCTTCGGATAACAATTTCATCAGCATCCGTCCTTCTTCGGTGGTATGCGTCATGGGCTTTTCCACAAAGACGTGCCGGCCATGCCGGATGGCCTGCTCACATAAGCTGAAATGCTGGGTGGTGGGCGCTACGATATCCACGGCATCGCAAACCTGTATAAGGCTGGCCGGGTCGGTAAAACGCTTCAGCCGGTATTGCTCTTCAACGGCGGCGGCATTGGCATCGTCCGGGTCGTAGAAACCCGTGATCTCCACGCCCTTCAGGGAAAGCCATTGGGTAAGGTGGATCTTGCCCAGGTGTCCGACCCCCAACAATCCGATCTTTAACATGTACAAAAATAACGGGTGAAAGAAAACGATCCCTCTCAGGGTCATAAAGGGATGCAAGTTAAGCGCTTGTGCCTGAAATAGGAAATAAATCGACGGCTGTCCTACAGCAGCCCTTCGTCGGCAAAGCTGAAGAAGCCGCTATGGGAAACGATGATGTGATCCAGCACTTTTATATCGAGCAGGGCGGCGGCGCTGGCGATCTTTTTGGTAAGGTGGTGGTCTGCGCCGCTGGGCTGGAGGCTGCCGGAGGGATGGTTGTGCGCCAGCAGGATGCTGACGGCGTCATGCTCCAGCGTTTTCCGGAGCACGATCTTGGTGTCGACCACGGTACTGGTGGTGCCGCCGTTGCTGAGCACTTCGAAATGCCCGACCCGGTTGGAGCGGCTGAGGAACAATACGGCGAATACCTCGTGTTTCAGATCGGCCAGCAGCGGCTGCAGCATCGCGGCGGCGTCGCGGCTGGTGCGGATCACGGGCTTGTCCAGCAGGCTCCCGGCCTGTCTCCGCCGGCCCAGCTCCAGGGCGGCGGCTATGGTAATGGCCTTGGCGGAGCCGATGCCCTTTTTCTTCATGAAATCTTTTACCGGTATACGGCCCAGCAGCACCAGCTGCTGCTCCACATCCGCCAGGAGCTCGCGGGCCAGGTCCAGCGCTGATTTCCCGCGGTTGCCGCTGTTGATCAGGATGGCCAGCAGCTCCGCGTTGCTGAGCGCCTGGGGGCCTTTCAGCAACATCTTTTCTCTTGGTCTGTCGTCTTTTGCCCAGGTTTTGATGCCCGAGAGGGGTTTTATGGCGGGCGGTTGGAGGATATCTTCGGCCATAGCAAAAGCTTTCTTTAAAGCTAATCAAAATTTCACATTTACACTACCTTTGTACCCTTAAATTACTTACCCTGATGGAAAATACCCCAAACCAGGAACAGCAGCTGAATATAGAACTGAGCGAGGAGATGGCGGAAGGAACATATGCCAACCTTGCGGTGATCACCCATTCCACGGCTGAATTTGTGGTAGATTTTATTAATGTAATGCCCGGTCTTCCGAAAGCAAAGGTCAAGTCCCGCATTATCCTGACCCCGCAGCATGCCAAGCGTTTGCTGAAAGCCCTGGCTGATAATGTCAAAAAATACGAATCGGTGAACGGTACCATCCAGGACCAGGATCCCATCAATATTCCGATGAACTTTGGCGGACCTGCGGCCCAGGCGTAAGCCCTGCGGCGGGAACGGGCTGCCGCGTTCCGGGTTACTCCCGGTTTTCAGCATTGTCTTTTATTCTCATTATACCTGATGGAAATACGGTTTTCTTATTCCCGGCTGCTGAGCTTTAGCGAGAGGGTGTTCTGCGCGATGGGCTGCTCCGAGGCCGACGCCGCGTTGGCGGCGGAGGTATTGTTGTCGGCCGACCTGCGGGGAGTGGACTCCCACGGGGTGGCGCGGCTCTCCGGCTATGTACGGCTATGGGAAGCCGGCCGCATCTGTGCCACGCCGGATATCCGCATCGTCCACGAAACGCCTTCTACCGCTACGGTGGATGGCGGCGGCGGACTGGGGCTTGTGGTAGCCCCCTTTGCCATGCGGGTGGCCATGGACAAAGCCCGGCAAACCGGAAGCGGCTGGGTAAGCGTGCGAAACTCCAATCATTTCGGGATTGCCGGCCGCCATGCCATGCAGGCCCTCGGGGAAGATATGATCGGCATTGCCATGACCAATGCCAGTCCCCTGGTGGCGCCTACCTTTTCCCGGGAGCGGATGCTCGGCACCAATCCCATAGCGGTAGCCGTTCCGGCCGGGGAAGAACCGCCCTTTGTAGCGGACTTTGCCACCACCACAGCTGCCAACGGCAAGCTGGAGATGCTACAGCGCCGCGGGGAACAGGCGCCCCTGGGCTGGGTGCAGGACGCCGCGGGGCAGCCCAGCACGGACCCGCATGTGCTGAAGCAGGGAGGGGCCCTGCTGCCCCTGGGCGGAGACCGGGAGCACGGAAGCCATAAAGGCTATTGTATGGGAGCCATAGTTGATCTATTTTCGGCCGTGTTTTCAGGGGCGAATTACGGTCCCTGGGCGCCCCCTTTTGTAAGTTTTCTGCCCCTTGCCGACGATCCCGTGGGAGAAGGGCTGGGTCATTTTTTCGGGGCCATGCGGGCGGACGGTTTCCGCCCGCTGGAAGATTTTAAACAGCATATGGACAGGTGGATCCGCCGCTTCCGCAGCGCCACCCCGGTAGCCGGGCAGGAACGGGTATTGATCCCGGGCGATCCCGAACGCGAAGCCGAGGGGGTTCGCCGGGAAGCCGGTATAGCACTGCTGCAACCCGTGGCGGCAGACCTGGGGCAGCTCGCGGAAAAGTTCGGTCTGGAATTATAGGGAAAAACACTTTAAAAGTTCAAACAGGAAATCCATACACAAAATGAAGATTTTAAAATTTGGCGGAACATCGGTAGGGGCGCCCGAACGTATGCATGCTGTGGCAGCGCTGATCACGGCAGAAAAAGAACCCGCCATCGTGGTGCTCTCCGCGCTCTCCGGCACCACCAATGCGCTGGTGGAGATCGGTCATGCGCTCGCCGAAGGCGACAAGCAGCGGGCCAACCGGCAGATCGATGCCCTGCGGGCGCATTACGATAAATTTGTGGCCGCGCTGGTCAAAACGCCGGCAGCGCTGGAAAAGGCAAAGGCCATCCTCGAAGAGCACTTCGAGTTCCTGCATATCATCCTGAAAATATCCTACAGCGAGGCGCTCAACAAGGATATCCTGGCCCAGGGAGAGCTGCTTTCCACCAAGCTGTTCAGCACCTATCTCCAGGAGACCGGCGTGGAAGCCGTGTTGCTGCCGGCGCTGGAGTTCATGCGTATCGACGAAAACGACGAGCCGGACATACCCCTGATCAAGACCAGGCTGAACGCCCTGCTGCGTGAGCACAAGGATGCCAGGCTGTTTGTGACGCAGGGCTATATCTGCCGGAACGCCAGGGGAGAAGTGGATAACCTGAAGCGCGGAGGAAGCGATTATACCGCATCGCTGCTGGGCGCCGCCATCCATGCCTCCGAAGTGCAGATATGGACGGATATCGACGGCATGCACAACAACGACCCCCGCGTGGTAAACCACACCGTTCCCGTGGAACAGCTTTCTTTTGAAGAGGCCGCCGAGCTGGCCTATTTCGGAGCCAAGATCCTGCATCCGGCATCCATCTGGCCGGCCCAGCATTTCAATACCCCGGTGAAGCTGCTGAACACCATGCAGCCGGATGCCAAAGGCACCCTTATTACCGAGCTGCCGTCGGGCGACGGCGTAAAAGCCATTGCCGCCAAAGACGGGATCACGGCCATAAAGATCAAATCCAGCCGCATGCTGCTCGCCTTCGGTTTTCTCAGGAAGATATTTGAGGTTTTTGAAAAATACCGCACGCCCATCGATATGATCACCACTTCCGAGGTGGCCGTATCCCTCACCATCGACAACCTCGTCCGCCTCGACGACATCCTGAAAGAGCTGGAGCCTTTCGGGAGCATAGAGCTGGACCATGATCAGACCATCGTAAGCATCGTGGGAAATGAGGTGGCTTCCACGCCCGCTATCCTGAAAAACATCTTCGAATCGCTCCGCGACGTGCCCCTGAGGATGATCTCTTACGGTGGCAGCAGACACAACATCTCCCTGCTGGTGGGCAGCAGTCATAAGGTACAGACGCTGCAGCAGCTGAACAAGGGACTTTTTAACCTGTAGCGCCGGGAGGCTCGGGCTTTACCTCGGTGGTCTGCACCCTTATGGCATAACGGTTGGGTATAATACCTCCGCCGTAAAGCCGTGCATATACCTTGGTCAGCTCTGCGCCAAAATAGAGAATGGCCGCGGAATAGTATACCCAGGCCAGCACGATCACCAGGGAGCCGGCAGCGCCGTAGCTGTTGTTGAACTTGCTCCGGCCGATATAATAGCTGATGGCGAACTTGCCCAGCAGAAAAAGCAGGGCTGTGGCCGTGGCCCCGACCAAGCCGTCTTTCCAGCGCATATGCGCATCGGGCAATACCTTGAAGATAATGGCGAATAACAGTGTGGTAATGCAGAGCGTGATCGCAAAGTTCAAGGTATAGGTGAGGTAGATGGTGGTTTCAGGCAGCAGCCGGCCGAGCTGGTTCAGCAGCAGGTCCAATACGGTATTCAGCAGCAGGGACACCAGCAGGATAAACCCCAGGCTGACCACCATCGAAAAAGAGAGCAGGCGGTTGAGCAGCATTTTTAAGAATCCTTTTCCTTTTGGGGGTTGGGCTTTCAGGTGCCAGATATGGTTGATGGAATCCTGTATCTCGGCAAAGATGCCCGTGGCGCCGAAAACAAGGGCCACCACCCCGATAAGGGTAGCTGCGCTGAAGCTTCCGGTAACGGAGGCGTTGGTGATGATGGACTGGATCTGGAGGGCGGCATCGGGGCCGACCAGGTCCTTGATCTGTTCGTAGACAGTGCCGGTGGCTGCTTTTTCGCGCAGGAAAATACTGCAGAGGTAGGTGATCACGATAAGCATGGGGCCGATGGAGAAAATGGTATAGTAGGCTAATGCCGCGCTCATCCGCATCACCTTATCTTCCAGGAATTCGGTGAATGCCTGCCGGAGCACGCTGCCTGTTTTGGAGAACAGTTTGCTGCGCATGGCTATAGGGTTGAATGATCGGTTATCGTTCAGTTCGCCCGGCTAATGACTCCGTCGCGGATCCGGATAAAATACAGGTGCTTGTTCTCGAAGTAATCGGGAACCTGCTCATCCGATGCCGCTTCTTTTTCCCTGTATACGGGCTGAAAATTATACTCGGTCGCGAAGCGCCCGGCATTTCCGTTCATCTCGGGGTTGAAATATAGCCCGTCTTCCTGTAGCCGGGAGCCAAAATAAAGGAACGTCTCAAAGCCCTTGAAGGCCATGTCCGAAGGGCGCGCATGGTATTGCTCAAAAAAGCGGAGCATAAAGTCGCGGCTCAGGGCGTCGTTCCGGATGTCGGCATAAGGTGTGGAGTAATAGATGGAAAGTCCTTTATAGACCGGCTTCAGCAGCTCCCGCTGCGCGGCAAGCGTAGGCATGCCAATGACGTTGATCGTGTATTTGCCGGTAAGCTCAGCCAGTTTTTGCAGGATCGTTTCGGCCTCGTCGACATACAGGGCCGTAACGATAACCACGTTGTTCTTCTCGGCAGAAAGCATGGCTGCCAGCTGCCCGGTGCTGGTGCTGTCGTCCCAGTCCATGCTTTTTACCGGTACCTTACGTCCGAATTTCATCTGCTGCCAGGCGTCCCGGATGTATGACATGTTTTGCTTTTCCTGGGCAGTATTGCGGTGTAGCACCAGTATCTGCTGGTTGCTGAATTTTTGCTGGGCAAAATCCTGTATGGCATAGCAGTGCGTGCGGAGGGTGCTGTTGATGATGGTGAGAAAGGGATTCTCGGTAATGGCCCCGTCGTTGGGATAGGTGGCCGATATGAAGTTGATCTCCCGCTTCAGCGCAAATCCGGCCAGGCGCTGGAACTCATCCGCATTTACCGAACCGATGATCAGGTCGGTGGAGTCCAGCTGTCCCTGCAGCACCTGCTGCATGGAAGGGCGTAGGGATTTGGTGTCGTAAAGATGCAGCTGCAGGTTAAGCCCTCTTTGCCGGAGCGAGTCCATGGCGATGAGTGCGCCTTCATAAAACTCCAGTCCGGGGAGCGCGTACCGCGGCACGGCTTTGCCGCCCGCAAAGCCGCTGTCGGCCGTCACCCTGTCGAGATACAGGGGGGAGAACAGGGCGACGCGATAAAGCGGTTTGCGTACCTCCCGGGCAAATGCCGGTACGTTAAAAGGAGCCCGGGCAACCGGGTTTTTATGGGGCTTTTCCTGGGGAACCGGTTTTTTCTCGCGCGGCGGCGGAAGACTTTCGCTGATACCTTTGCCGGCTTTCCGGAAGAGCGAGCAGCCCGTCATGAAGATGACGAAACCCAAAAGCAGCAGACTGTAGGCAGCAGTTTTTTTCATCCGTTAATTTTTTGTCCTTTAATGACTGTCCGCTTTTTTCTCAAATATCCCCCGTGCCTTGTTCAAAAATCATTCCCATTCGATGGTAGCCGGCGGTTTTGAGCTGATGTCGTATACCACCCTGTTGATTCCTTTTACCCTGTTGATGATATCGTTGGATACCTTGGCCAGGAAGTCGTAAGGGAGGTGGGCCCAGTCGGCCGTCATGCCGTCGTGGGAAGTCACCGCCCGCAGGGCCGCCGTATATTCATACGTGCGCTCGTCGCCCATCACACCCACGCTTTGCACGGGCAGCAGGATGGTGCCGGCCTGCCATACCTGGTGGTAATTTCCGCTGTCTTTCAGGGAGCGGATATAAATATCATCGGCCTCCTGCAGCAGCGCGATCTTTTCGGGGCTGACGGCGCCGAGGATACGGATGGCCAGACCGGGGCCGGGAAAGGGATGCCGTTCCAGGATAGCTTCGTCCACGCCGATTTCGCGCCCGATGCGCCGTACCTCGTCTTTAAAAAGAAAACGCAGGGGCTCTATCAGCTGCAGGTGCATCTTCTCGGGCAGCCCTCCTACATTGTGATGGGATTTGATGGTGGCCGAGGGGCCGTTTACAGAAACGGATTCTATAACGTCCGGATAGATGGTACCCTGACCCAGGAAGGCAATGTCTTTTATCTTTTCGGCCTCTGCCTGGAAGACGTCGATAAAGAGTCCCCCGATGATCTTTCTTTTTTCTTCGGGACTGGATACATCCCGGAGCTTTTCGTAGAAGAGGGCACTGGCATCCACGCCCCGGATATTCAGGCCCATATGGCGGTAAGAATCCAGCACCTGGTCAAACTCGTTTTTACGGAGCAGCCCGTTGTCCACGAATACGCAGTACAGGTTGGGACCGACGGCTTTGTGGATGAGGGTGGCGGCCACGGTAGAATCCACTCCTCCGCTGAGGGCCATGATCACCTTCCGGTCTCCGGCCTTTTCCCGGATATGGTTCACGGTTTCGGCTACGAAGGCGGCGGCGGTCCAGTTGCGGGAACATCCGCAGATGGCTGTCAGGAAATTTTCAAGGATCTTTTTGCCTTCTGTAGAGTGGGTAACTTCGGGATGAAACTGCAGGCCATATAGCGGGTAAGCTGCAGCAGTAGTGCTTTTGAAAGCGGCAACGGGGATGTCGTTCGTTATGGCGGCCACCCCGAAATGGTCCGGCAGGCGGGTGATGGAATCGCCGTGACTCATCCAGACCTGGCTGCTGGCGGATACCCCGCGGAACAGGGGCTCCTCCGGATCGGGGTGCTGCAGCGAAGCGCGGCCGTATTCCCTTATTTTGCTCCGGGCCACCTCGCCGCCGAAGTCTCTCGCCATCAGCTGCGCCCCATAGCAGATACCCAGCACCGGAACGCGGGCCGCCGCCATGGGTATGTCCCACGAGGGAGCGGCTGCATCGTTGACCGAAGCAGGGCTGCCGGAAAGTATGACGCCTTTCACCCCGCTGTCCGGGACAAAAGGCTGCAGGCAGGGGATGATCTCGCAGTAGACGTTTAATTCCCGGACACAACGGGCAATTAATTGCGTATATTGGGAACCGAAGTCGACGATAATGATCTTTTCTGTCATGGTGCTGCAAAACTACAAGATTTATTGTCATTTTCGGGTAACCTGATCCGTCTCCTGCGCCGGTTGGCCTTTCCGCGCTGTGTTTTTCTACCCTGCGCGACCAGCGCCGGCAGGGTGCCGGAAGCCAGGGCCCGGCGCTGCCGCCCGCCTTTATCCCGGATTTGCTAACTTTGCGCTAAATACCCGGCTATGATCTACCTCACGAGGAAGGAACATTTCAATGCGGCGCACAAGCTCTATAACCCGGCCTGGAGCCGGGAAGAGAACGAGGCGGTATTCGGCCTTTGCGCCAATGAGAACTGGCATGGCCATAACTATGAGCTGTATGTGACCGTAAAGGGAACGATCAGCCCGGAAACGGGGTTTGTGTACGACGCCAAAAAGCTGAGCCAGCTGATAAAAACGTATGTGGTATCCAAAGTGGATCATCGCAACCTGAACCTGGATGTGGAGTTTATGCAGGGACGAATCTGCACCACGGAGAACTTTGCCATGGCCATCTGGGATCAGCTGGCGCCTCATATAGACGGAGGGGCCAGCCTTCATTGTATAAAGCTTATGGAAACCGAACGGATATACGTCGAATATTACGGCAAATGATTCACTTCACATTTTATTTACATGCCATATACGCATATTGAACAGTACGACGAAGAAACCACTTCCGCGCTCAGGGATCATTATCAGCAGCTCATCGGGCTGCTGGGAGAGGATCCGGATCGCGACGGCCTCTTGAAGACGCCCGAGCGCATGGCCCGGTCCATGCAATACCTCACACAGGGCTATCATATGGATGCTCATGCCATCCTGAACGCTGCCAAGTTTACCGAGTCCTACAGCGAAATGGTGATCGTAAAGGATATCGAGCTGTATTCCCTTTGCGAGCATCACCTGCTTCCCTTCTTCGGGAAGGCCCATGTGGCTTATATCCCCAACGGCTATATTACGGGCTTAAGCAAGCTGGCCCGGGTGGTGGATGTCTATGCCCGGAGGCTGCAGGTGCAGGAGCGGATGACCCACCAGATACTGGATGCTATCCAGGAAACGCTGCAGCCGCTGGGAGTAGCCGTTGTAATTGAGGCACAGCATTTGTGCATGATGATGCGTGGGGTACAAAAGCAGAATTCGGTGACCACTACCTCTGCCTTCTGCGGCCAGTTTGAAGATGAGCGTACCCGTTCGGAATTCATTCGCCTGATCGGCGCTAACCTCACGCGGAGATAACGCGCGGGGGGATGCGCCCACCCACTAACCAATACCATACTCCTCCATGGAAAAGTTCAGTTTATCCAAGATATCCACCCGGGCTCCGAAGAAGGCCGATAAGGAAACTTTTAAAGCAAAGACAGCCAGGCTCCTGGAGCAGCTGGACGAGCTGCAGTATCTCCTCTATGCCGAAAGAAAACACGCCTTGCTGGTCATCCTTCAGGGCATGGATGCCGGCGGTAAAGACGGCGCCATCCGGCACGTATTCGGGAAGCTCAACCCCCAGGGCGTGCAGGTACAATCCTTCAAGGTGCCCACCTCGGAGGAGCTGGAGCATGATTTTCTATGGCGCATTCACCGTTATACCCCCGCCAAGGGAATGATCCGCATATTTAACCGCTCTCACTACGAGGATGTGCTCGTTACCCGCGTCCATAAGCTGATCAGCGACAAGACGGCCCATCAGCGGATGGAGGATATCAATCATTTTGAAAAGCTGCTGCAGCATAACGGCACGCATATATTAAAGTTTTATCTTCACATATCGAAGGAGGAGCAGGCCGAGCGTCTCCAGGAACGGATAGACGACCCGAGAAAGCAGTGGAAATACAATGCCAATGATTTTAAGGAGCGGCAGCGCTGGCACGATTATCTGGGTTATTATGAAACGGTCTTTGAACGCTGCGGTCCGGATATCCCCTGGACCATTGTGCCGGCAGACCAGAACTGGTATAAAGAATATGTGATTGCCCGGACGGTATACGACACGCTGAAGAAGCTGCATATGCGGTACCCGGGGCTGAAAGGATAATAATAGATTTGATGATTTGATAATGTGCTGATTTATTTCGTGCACAATGATCTTTAGAGGTCTCAATGAATGCTAAGCATTTGATAATTATTCCACCGTCAAATCAACCAAATCATCAAATTAACCTTAGGCCCAGGGTTGCCGTGACCAAAAGCAGGTCCCGGCGGGGGCGACCAGCGGCTGATAAACGACGGTTATGTTGTATGATATAGGGATAGCGCTGGCAGGGGCCGGGTTGTTTCTGGTGCTGTTGGTAGCGGGCTGCTTTTACGGAGTAAAGCGGTTTGCAGCTCCTTTTTTATACGAAGCGGCAGACGATCTGGCCGCTGAGAGAACGGGTCTGGTGCTGGGCACTTCCCGGCTGTTGCGGGGGAGTGCAGCGGTAAACCGGTATTACCGTTACCGTATGGACGCCGCCGAAAGGTTATACAAGGCCGGAAAGCTGCCGGTGATAATCGTAAGCGGGAGCGGCCGGCAGGCCGCAGATATGCAGCGTTCCCTGGTGGAACGGGGTGTTCCGGAGCCTGTGATCCTGCCGGACAGGGCGGGCAGCCGCACCTGGAAATCTTTGAGGAACTGTAGCGCCCTGAGCGGTGAGCGGGGGATAACGGTGATCTCCCAACGTTTTCATAACGAGAGGGCGGTCTTTATCGGCAGGATGCTGGAAATGGATGTTATCGCCTTTGCCGCCTCGCCGGTAACCGGTATGCCGGCTGTTAAGATGTTTGTACGGGAGCTGCTGGCCCGTGTAAAATGTGTGGGAGAAGTGTTATGGTGGCGGGCATTCCGCCGCAGCAGGGAGAAATGAACGAGAGGTATTCATTTACGTCATTTACTTATCTTGCATAACCTTAAAACGTAAAACATGTCGCTATTAAAAGAATTCAAAGAATTTGCCATGAAGGGCAACGTGGTTGACCTGGCGGTAGCCGTTGTCATCGGTGCCGCCTTTGGCAAGATTGTCACCTCGCTGGTCAACGACATCATCATGCCACTGGTAGGGCTGCTCACGGGAGGGATGAACTTCAGTGATAAGAAGGTCATCCTGTCACAGGCCGTGACCGACGCTGCCGGCAAGGTGATCAAGCCGGAAAATGCTATAACCTACGGGGTATTTATTCAGTCCGTTATTGATTTCCTGATCGTTGCCTTTGCCATTTTCATGGCCATAAAGGCCATGAACAGCCTGAAACGGAAAAAAGAAGAAGCGCCCGCTGCTCCGCCGGCTCCGACCGCTACCGAAGCGCTGCTTACGGAAATACGCGATCTGCTGAGAAAATAATATTCTTTTCATCATCTTCGCCCTGGTCCGGCCTCAGGCCGGACCAGGGATTCATTTTTTCATCAAAAATCTTATGATCATGAAGAAGTTTTTTTTCATCAATGCCCTATTGTTATTAGGCCTGTATACGGCCCGGGCGCAGGACCAGACGGTGCAGGGCCTGAAAGACGCCGCCGGCAAGACCATTGCCATCGATGATACCTCCCACAAGACCTGGCGAACCGGAGGTATCTTTAGCGTGAACATCGGCCAGGGCGCCCTGTCCAACTGGGCCGCCGGCGGAGACAAGTCCACCTTTGCCCTGAACGCCCTCCTGAACGGGTACGCCTCCTATCAGAAAGGGAAGCACCTCTGGGATAACATGGCAGACATGGCCTATGGTTTTCTGAACACCAACAGCCAGGGGAGCCGGAAGAGCGACGATCACCTCTACCTGACCTCCAAATACGGGTACAAGGCGGCCAAAAAATGGTATTATACCGCCCTGGTCGACTTTAAAAGCCAGTTTACCCGGGGCTATCTGTATGACGATGCGGGAAGGACCTATAATTCCAATTTCCTGGCCCCCGCCTATGTGCTGGTTTCCCTCGGCATGGACTTTAAGCCAAACGATAATTTTGATCTTTACCTGTCGCCCATCTCCTCCCGCTGGACGATCGTCTCCGACGATACCCTTTCCGCCCAGGGGAAATACGGGGTTACGCCGGGTAAAAAAGTGCTGAACGAGATCGGCGCCTTTGTATCGGCCAATTTTCACAAGGACCTGAGCAAAACCATCGCTTATAAAACACGGCTGGACCTGTTCTCCAATTATAAACGCAATCCCCAGAATGTGGATGTGTACTGGACGAACCTGCTGACCATGAAGATCAGCAAATACCTGGCTACCACCATCTCGCTGGATATGATCTACGACGATGACGTGAAGTTTCCCGGGAAGAACGGCGAAGAGCCGGGTACGGCCAAGCTACAGCTGAAAGAGATGCTGGGCGTCGGGTTTTCTTATAAGTTCTGATCACCCTGACCCCGGTACAACTCCGGCCGGAAAACAGCGGCTGTCCGGCACCCGGCTGCCGCCGGTACCGTCTCCTGCGATAGATGTCTGCAAAGCGTGGACGAATAAAAGCTATTTTGTATCTTTAGCCCTTATTTTGGAATAGATATTGCTTTTGATCGTTGATCTGCAATAACATACAGGAGATGAAAAAATATATTGCGTGTGTGGCTATACTGTTGTTTCTCGGGCCGGTCTTGTCCGCCCAGGTGATCAACTACCCTCCGGCGACATCGGAGGATAGCGGCTATGGAGATACCACCGGATTGCCGGTACCGCAGGAGATGCCGATAGATACCCTGCAGCTGAATGCTCCTATAGAAGAGGCCCCTTCAGGGGGCTTTGTGCCGATGATCGAGGGCCGGCATACTGAAATTAAGCAACAGCCAAACTATGATCCCCGCGCAGTGATGACGGAGTTGAATAAGGGCAAATACGGGAAGCCCATCGATACTTCCAAGGAAAAGATTCACTGGCGCAAGGGCGGGACCTTTGCGTTGAACATCAGTCAGGGCAGCTTATCCAATTGGGCGGCCGGGGGCGATCATTTTTCCATTGCGGCCGGATCGGTGGCGAATCTCTATGCCAATTTTGCAAAAAAGCGGCATTCATGGGATAATAATATCGACCTCGCCTTTGGTTATCTCAATACAACCAGTCTCGGCACGCGCAAAAGCGATGATAAGATCGACTTTTACAGCAAGTACGGCTTCCGTTTTGCCAGGCACTGGTCTTACAGCGCCATGATAAGCTTTCGCAGCCAGTTTGCCAATGGTTATCAGTATCCCGACGACAGCACGGTTATTTCCCACTTCCTTGCGCCGGGTTACGTACTGGCCTCGCTGGGTGTGGATTTCCGTCCCGCGCCTTATTTTTCCCTCCTGCTGTCCCCGCTTACCTCGCGTTTTGTCATTGTAGCCGATCAGCGTCTGGCCAACCAGGGCGCTTATGGGGTGGACAGTGCGCATTATATCTATCTGCCGGGTGGTAATTCGCGGCTGATGCTGGAAAAGGGCAAGATGCTCCGTTATGAGTTCGGCGCCTTTCTTTCCGCGCAGTTCAACAAGGAGATCATGAAAAACATTACCTGGGTATCGCGGCTGGATCTGTACTCCAATTATTTTGTAAATCCGCAGAATATCGACGTGGACTGGACCTCCCTGCTTACCCTGAAGGTGAACAAGTATATCACCGCCACGCTCAATACCGAGCTGATCTACGATGACGATGTAAAGTTTATCACCTATGCCACCAATGCAGACGGATCCATTATCAAGGACCCTGAGACAGGGGAGGGCATCATCCTGCGAAAAACGGCCCGGACGCAGTTTAAAGAGCTGATCGGGCTGGGATTTGCGTATACGTTTTAGCCTTCCATGAAGGTGAAGGGCAAAATGTGAAAGGTAAAAGGTGAAGGGTGAAAGGTGGAGGGCATTTAAGTTTAAACTTTAGACCATTGAACTTCAAACCAGAAACCGAAAACTGAACCGGAAGCTAAGAAACCAGAAACTTACCCCGTGAGCGAACCTACCAGTTATAAGATCGTCCTGCCCCAGTTTGAAGGGCCCTTTGACCTGCTTTTGTTCTTTATAGAACGGGATGAGCTGGATATCTATAACATACCCATCACCAAGATCACCAACGATTTCCTGGATTATATCCATCAGATGGAGTCGCTGAACATAGAGCTGGCCAGCGAATTCATCCTGTTTGTATCCATTCTCATGCGGACCAAAGCCCGCATGCTGCTGCCGCGTAAGGAGCTGGATGAGCAGGGCAATGAAATAGATCCCCGGCAGGAGCTGGTGGATAAGATACTGGAGTATAAGCAATACAAACAGGCGGCGCAGGAGCTGGCAGAAAAGGAAGCCATTCGTCTTCTCCAGGCCAAACGCGGCAATATCCGGCAGGAGCTCACCGCTATCGGCGAAGCCGCCGGCGAGGGTACCGAAGTGCAGACCCTTACCCTGTTCAAGCTGATGAAGGCCTTTGAAAAGGTCATGCAGCGTATGAAGGAGCGGCAGGAGCGACCCGAGCATGTGGTTTTCCGGTATAACTATACGATGGAAGAGTCGCGTGAGGACATGCTGGAGATGGCCCGCCGGGAAAAGACCCTTCCTTTTGGTAAGATATTTGAAACCTGCCAGGACCGGCTGCATGCTATTTTTCTGTTTCTTTCCCTGCTGGAGCTGGTACAGCAGGATGCGCTGGCCATCATGGTAGGAGAGGGACGGAATAACTTCATCGTGGAGTACGTACCGCCCGCCGTTTTGCCTTCCCCCTGAAAAAACGTACCTTTGCAACAGCAATTTTGCTTTACAGACTTGGAAAAGCACTGCAAAACAGTACATTTTGAACATACTCAACCGCCTTACTGTTATTGGGGGAGGGAGTTGGGCGACAGCACTGGTTAAGATATTTTCTGAAAGCAGGGTGTCCGTCAAGTGGCATCTGCGTTCGCCTGCATATGCGGACCATGTCCGGCAGCAGGGCCGGAATCCGAATTATTTGAGTTTTTTGCAGCTGAGAACGGATCATGTGGATCCGACGGCTGACCTGGAAGAAGCCATTCTTGCCTCGGATTATATTTTATTTGCCGTACCCTCTGCCTATCTCGAAAATACTGTTGCCGGCATTCGTCCCGAATGGATGGAAAATAAGAAGCTGATCCTTTCCATCAAGGGCATCGTTTCCGGACGCCGCCAGATCCCTTCTGATTTTCTGGGACAGCAATTTGGTATCGGCGCCGACGACCAGCTGGTGATCGGCGGCCCCTGTCATGCCGAAGAGATCGCCCTGGAGCGGAAGACCTATATGACGGTCGCTTCCGGACAGGAGGCCCTGGCCCGCAGCGTGGCAGACAGCATCACGGTGCCTTATGTGAAAACCATCGTCAATACCGATCCGCTGGGCGTGGAGCTTTGCGCCATCCTCAAAAACATCATCGGCATCGCCTGCGGCATCGCCCGGGGACTGAACTACGGGGATAATTTCCAGGCCGTGATCGTGGCCAATGCCATGCGCGAAATGCGGCATTTTTTGCGGGCGGCAGATCCTGTGGAGCGCGACCTGACGCACTCTGCTTATTTCGGCGATCTGTTTGTAACAGCCTATTCTGAGTTTAGCCGTAACCGTACTTTCGGCCAGATGATCGGCCGGGGGTATTCGGTGCAGTCCGCCCAGCTGCAGATGAGCATGGTGGCCGAGGGGTACTATGGGGTCGAAGGCATTTATGAAATGGCCCGCCGGCTGAAGGTGGAGATGCCTGTGGTCGCAGCGGTGTACCGTATTCTGTACGACCGGATATCGCCTTTTGTGGAATTCAGGCTGCTCGAGAACAAGCTGGTCTGAAATGCCGGTCTGCTTTACTTTTTAAAATCAAATTGACTATGATGTTACTGGCAACTGACCTGGACGGCACTTTTCTTGGCGGTAAAAATGTAGCCAAGCTGAAACTATACCGCCTGATCCGGGAAAATGCGGATATACGTCTGGCGTTTGTTACCGGCAGGGGACTTGAAACAGTGATGCCCCTGCTGAACGATCCGATTATTCCCAATCCCGATTTTATCATCAGCGATGTCGGCGCCACCGTGATGAACGGCCGTACGCTGGAACCGGTACAGCCGCTGCAGTCGCAGATCGAGAAGAAGTGGCCCGGTCCGCTGGTGATCCGTAAAAAGCTGAGAAAGGTAAAAGGCCTGCAGCTGCAGGAAGTGCCCCAGCAGCGGCGCTGCTCTTACTATTTTGACGAGAATACCGATATCGAGCAGATACGCGGCCTGGTGGCTGAATACGGCTGCGAGGTATTGCTGTCTGCCAACCGCTACCTGGATATCCTGCCGGGCGGGGTCAACAAAGGGTCTACGCTGCAGCAGCTGGTAAAGATGATGAACTTTTCGGAAAAGCAGATCCTGGTAGCCGGTGATACGCTGAACGACTATTCCCTTTATGAAACGGGATACCGCGGGGTGGTGGTAGGCGCCGCCGAAGAAGCGTTGTTAAAGGCTACCCGCGATAAGCCGCATGTCTACCAGGCAGAACAGGCCGGCGCGGGCGGCATCCTCGAAGCCATGGAGCACTTTCCCGAGTTCCGGGAATTTTACAGCAAGGCCCGCCAGGAGATAGAGCGTTTCCCGCATTCGGGCGCCACGCAGCTGGTCATGCTTTATCACCGTCTTCCCTATGAGCTGCGCGAAACGGGTGGTCGCATCGAGCGGACAAAACCCAAGAGTCCCAATGGTATCATCCCTTCCCTGCTGGGCTTCTTCAGCGCAGGGCGGTCCGGTGTCTGGATAGCCTGGGAAGAAGCCTCGGGGAGAAAAAGCGGCCCCCTGAAAAACGTCTATATCGATGAGGAGGCGTATCCCAACCTGGTAGCCTCGCGGCTGCCCCTCAACAAAAAGGAAGTGGATATCTTTTACAAGGTTTTTTCCAAGGAGGCTTTCTGGCCCGTTATCTTTTCCTTTATCGACAAGGCCCGGTTCAACCATGACCACTGGGAGCATTACTGCCGTATCAACCGTCTGTTTGCCGAGCGGGCGGCGGCGGAAGCAGATCATGGCGCCATCGTGTGGGTGCACGAGTATAACCTGTGGATGGTGCCGGCCTATCTGCGGCAGCTGCGGCCGGATGTCAAGATCGGCTTCTTTCATCATACCGCCTTCCCGCCTGCGGACGTCTTCAACGTGATCCCCTGGCGGCGCGAGATCATGGGCAGCCTGCTGCAATGCGATTATGTGGGATTTCATATTCCCCGCTATGTGCAGAACTTTATCGACGTGGCCAAAAGCCATACCCCGCTGGAGGAGCTTTCCCAGGTCAACTGTGCTGAGCGTTTCCTGACCTACAGCTGTGCGCTGGGGGTGGACAAGATGACCAGCGAGATCGATACGGGGCAGAAAAAAATCCGGCTGGGCGCCCATCCCGTTGGGGTGAACGTGTCATATATCAAGCAGATATACAAGGAAAGCCATACCCAGGACGCCATCCGGGAGCTGGCCAGAAGCACCGAAGGCAAAAAGACGATCGTATCCATAGAACGCCTGGATTATGTGAAGGGCCCTCTCGAAAAGATACAGGCCTTTCACCAGTTCCTCAACGATTATCCCGAATTTCACGGGAAGGTGGAGCTGATCAATATCTGCACTCCGCCGGCGCAGGGCATGCGTATATACGAACGGATACAGACCGAGCTGGAACAGGCGGTGGGTAAGATCAACGGGAAATATTCCAATATAAACTGGACGCCTATACGCTTTTTCTTCCGATCGGTTCCCTTCGAAGAGGTGGTCACCTATTATGCCATAGCGGATATCTGCTGGATCACCCCGCTGCGCGACGGGCTCAATCTCGTGGCGAAGGAGTATGTGGCGGTGCAGGGGCAGAAGGCCCGGCCCGACGGCGTGCTGATCGTTTCCGAATTTGCCGGCGTATCCGTGGAGCTGCCCTATGCTATCCGGACCAACCCTTACGACAGCAAAGACCTCAAGGAGAGCCTGCTTCACGCCCTCACCCTGGATGAGAACGAAAGGGTGCTGCGGATGAAGCGGCTGTATGATATCGTAAACCACTACGACATCGAACAATGGAGCGGGGAATTTATGCAGGAGCTGGAACGGCTCTGAACACTTTTAAGTCTAAGGTTTAAAGTTTACTTCGTGCACAATGTTTTTTCATAGGCCTCAGCGAAACGCAGTTCGGCAACACTATTTAAAAATAAATCAACTCCGTTGCCAATGCTACGCATTTAAGGTCTAAAGTTGGTTTGTCTTACGAAGACCTCATCTCAGACCCGGGCCATTCAAATTTTCGTTATGCGGAAATATATCGTTTTGCTTTCCGGACTGCTGCTGTGCGCAACATTGGATGTATGCGCACAACAGCCATCGCAGGTGCAGCCCATGGGAACGGCTATGGAAAATTATGCTTATCCCTATCCGGTGCACTATCTCCCCCTGCATATCCAGGGGCAGGATCTGGAGATGGCTTATATGGATGTAAAGCCGGACAGCTGGAACGGCAAGACTTTTCTGCTGCTGCATGGTAAGAACTTTTTTGCCGCCTACTGGAAGGACGTGATCCGGGCGCTTACGGCGCAGGGATACCGTGTAGTAGCCCCCGACCAGGTCGGCTTCGGGAAATCTTCCAAACCCGATATTCATTATTCCTTTGAGCTGCTGGCCTCCAATACCCGGCAGGTGCTCGATACCCTGGGTATCCGGCAGGTATTTGTCGTCGGTCATTCCATGGGCGGGATGCTGGCTACCCGTTTTTCGCTGATGTATCCGGAGCGCGTGCAGAAGCTGATCTATGAGAATCCCCTCGGTCTGGAAGACTACCGGGAGAAGGGCGTGCCTTACCGTTCCATTGCCGATGAGTACCAGGTGCAGCTGCATCAGACCTTTGAGCGGCTGGTCAATTACCAGAAAAAAAATTATTTCTACCGCTGGAAGGATGCCTATAACGAATGGATCGAGCCGGTCTTCCGCTGGACGCTAAGCCCTGAATACCCCCGCATTGCCATGGTGTCGGCGCTGACCTACGAGATGATCTACACCCAGCCTGTATGTCATGAGTTTAAGGACCTGAAGATGCCGGTGTTGCTGATGCTGGGGCAAAATGATCATACGGCGCTGGGGAAGGACCGCGTCAGCCCGGAAGTGCTGAAAACCTTAGGCAATTTCCCGGAGCTGGGTAAAAAGCTTTCCCGCGAGATACCGGACTGCAAATACATTCCCATCCCGGAATGCGGACATATCCCGCATCTGGAGCATTTCGACCTTTTTATGAAAGCGGTGCTGGATTTTGCGGCGCATTAGACCTTCACGACCGACTTTACCTTTACGCCAAGCATGGTCCTGACGGCAGCGGCAATGCTGGCCGGATCAAATCCGGCTTCATGCTGCAGCGCTTCGGGCTTGCCCTGTTCGATCACCCGGTCGGGTATGCCGAGCATCTTTACCTGCGCGTGATAGCCGCGGGCAGCCATAAACTCCAGCACGGCGCTGCCGAAGCCGCCCATGATGCAGCCGTCCTCCACGGTGACGATCTTGTCAAAACTGTGGAACACCTCGTCAAGCAGGGCCTCGTCCAGCGGCTTTACAAAGCGGAGGTCATAATGCGCGGGGCATATGCCGTCGGTCGTCAGCTCGCGGCAGGCTTCCGTTACGAAGTTACCCGGATGTCCGTAGGAGAGTATGGCGATCTCCCGGCCCCCGGCGATCTTCCGGCCGGTGCCGATGCGGATCTCCTCAAACGGCGTTTCCCATTCGGGCATCACGCCCGTTCCGCGGGGATAGCGTATCACAAAAGGATGGGTGGTAGATGGCAGCTGCGCGGTGTACATGAGGTTGCGGAGCTCCGCTTCGTTCATCGGAGCGCTGACGATCATGTTGGGCAGGCAGCGCATATAAGCGATGTCATAGGCGCCGTGGTGGGTGGCTCCGTCTTCTCCCACCAGCCCGGCCCGGTCCAGGCAGAAGATAACGGGAAGATCCTGTATGGCCACATCGTGCACCACCTGGTCGTAACCCCGCTGCATGAAGGTGGAGTAGATATTGCAAAAGACCTTCAGGCCGTGGGTAGCCATGCCGGCGGAGAGCGTAACGGCATGCTGTTCGCAGATGCCCACGTCAAAGGCTCGGTCCGGCATTTTCTCCATCATGAATTTGAGGGAGGAGCCGGAAGGCATGGCCGGGGTA
Organism: Compostibacter hankyongensis; assembly: GCF_039541075.1. Lineage (NCBI taxonomy): Bacteria > Pseudomonadati > Bacteroidota > Chitinophagia > Chitinophagales > Chitinophagaceae > Compostibacter > Compostibacter hankyongensis. The sequence goes on from NZ_BAABFN010000001.1 coordinate 1,037,256, forward strand.
ACGCCCATGACACGGTCGTTCTGCTCGGCCAGCGTAATGATGGTATGCCCGAATACGTCCTGGTATTTGGGAGGCTGGGGACCGGTGACGGGTTTTTTCTGGATTTCTCCGGTCATCTTGTCAAACAGACCGGGCGCATGCCACCGCGTCTGGTCTTTTTCGGCCAGCGCATAGCCTTTGCCTTTTACCGTAACGATATGCAGGAGCTTGGGGCCTGGAATCTGTTTCAGGTCCTGCAGCGTATCGGTCAGCTTCTGGACATTATGCCCGTCGATCGGCCCGAAATAGCGCAGGCGCAGCGACTCAAAAAGGTTGCTTGATTTGGAGACCATGCCCTTGATACCCGTTTCCAGGCGGGAAGCCATGTTGCGGGTAAACTTCCTCCCCACGGGCAGCTTGCCCATGAGGTTCCACACATCTTCCTTCAGCCGGTTATAAGCCGGCGAGGTGGTGATATCGGTAAGATATTCCTTGAGCGCCCCCACGTTGGGGTCGATGGACATGCAGTTGTCGTTCAGGATAATCAGCAGGTTGGCGTTGGATACCCCGGCATGATTGAGCGCTTCGAAGGCGAGTCCGGCGGTCATGGCGCCGTCTCCGATCACGGCAATATGCTGCTTCTGGAAGTCGCCCCGATAGGCATCGGCGATGGCCATGCCGAGCGCGGCGGAGATGGAGGTGGAGGAATGACCGACCCCGAAGGCATCGTATTTGCTTTCCGCACGGCGCGGAAAGCCGCTGATACCCTTGTATTTACGGTTGGTATGAAAATCGTCCCGGCGGCCCGTGAGGATCTTATGGCCGTAAGCCTGATGCCCGACATCCCATACCAGCTGGTCGTCCGGTGTGTTGAACACGTAATGCAGGGCAACGGTAAGCTCTACTACACCCAGGCTGGCGGCAAAATGGCCGCCATGCACGCTCACCACATCGATGATATACTGCCGCAGTTCGTCGCAGAGCTGGTTGAGCTGGTCACGTCTCAGACTTTTCAGGTCATCGGGGGAACTGATCTGGCTGAGCAGCGGACCGGGGGTGATGTCCATAGATGCCCGTTTAAAGGGTAAAATAAGACCAAAGATAACGTTTTTCTGCCTTTCACCTTTCGCCTTTCGCCTTTTAGCCTTCACCCCGCCCATTGATATAAAAGGATTTCCTAATTTGCCGTTACGGGTATAGATTTGGTCCCTCGGAGGAAGATTGCCAACCGGTATGTTTAAGAACATTTCAAGATATTATTGGTGGTGTCAGCTGGGGGGATGGCTGTCCTGGCTGGTGCTCAATACCATTGTGTACCTTACGCTGGGGAGGGTCAATACCGATTTTCTCATTTACCAGCTTTTCCTGATTACCAGCGGCTTCGTGGTGACCCATCTTTTGCGGACGATGATCGTGCATTTTCACTGGCTGGAGTATTCGCTGGATAAGGTCATCATCCGGTCCCTGATTGCGGTGATCGTCTGCGGGGTGCTGATCGCCCTCATGCTGGGCGGGCTCAACGGGCTCCTTCATTTCGACAAGGAACGGACGCTGTTCGATCCGAAACGGCTTCTGGGCGCTTCTTTTCTGGTCATGGTATGGACCATGATCTATTTTCTCTGGCATTATTTCCAGAAGGACCAGCAGTATAAGATGGACCGGCTGCAGCTGGAGTCGGTGGTCAAGGGCCTGGAGCTGCGGACGATCAAATCCCAGCTGAATCCGCATTTTATCTTTAATGCCCTGAACAGCATCCGGGCGCTGGTGGATGAAAATCCGCAGCGGGCCCGCACCGCCATTACCGAGCTGTCCAACATCCTGAGGAGCTCCATGCAGCTGGAGAAGATGGAGACGGTGAGGCTCGAGGATGAGCTGAGCATCGTCAGGGATTACCTGGCGCTGGAGCTGATCCGGTTTGAGGAGAGGCTTAAGGTTCAATACCATATCGACCCGGAGACGCTGGACCTGCCGGTGCCCCCGATGATGTTGCAGACGCTGGTGGAGAATGCCCTGAAGCATGGCATTTCCAAATCAATCCGCGGCGGCGTGGTGGAAATCGTCTCCCGCATTGTGGGTCTGCAGCACGAGATTACCATCCGGAACACAGGGCACCTCTCCGCCAATGTCAACGAGGACGGCTTTGGTCTGAAAAGCACGCGGCAGCGGCTTGAGCTCCTTTACCGGGATAAGGCGTCCTTTCAGATTTATAACGGGGATGACCAGCTGGTGGAAACAAAAATACGGATACCGTTGTAAAAAGCTTGGGAGCCTGGTGACAGGGCGGAAGGTCTTATCTTACTGTTAAAAAAAGATAAATATTTTACGGATGAAAAAGGCGCTTATTATCGACGATGAAAGGCTGGCGCGCAGCGAGCTGAAAAAACTCCTGACCGATTTTCCCGAGATCGAGGTAGTGGGTGAAGCGGTGAATGCAAAGGACGGGGAGGAGAAGATAGCCGCCCTCCAGCCGGACCTGCTTTTCCTGGATATACAGATGCCGGACAAAACGGGCTTTGAGCTGCTGGCTTCCCTGGAAAAGGTGCCGCAGGTGATCTTTACTACCGCGTATGACGAATACGCCCTCAAGGCCTTTGAATACAATGCGCTGGACTACCTGATGAAGCCCGTGGAGCCCAAACGGCTGGCCGACGCGCTCCAGAAGCTGCAGCAGCAGGAGGAGAAGGAGCGGCTGGTGCAGCAAAACCGGGGCAAGCTGAGCGAAGCCGATCAGGTCTTTGTGAAAGACGGGGATCGCTGCTGGTTTGTGAAGCTGCAGGACATCCGCCTGTTTGAAAGCGTGGGCAACTATGCCCGGGTTTATTTTGAACAGAATAAACCGCTGATCCTGAAGTCGTTAAACGCGCTGGAAGAACGGCTGGACGAACGGACGTTTTTCCGCGCCAACCGTAAACATATCGTGAACCTGCGGCATATCGAAAAGATCGATACCTATTTCAACGGGGGGTTGCTGCTGGAAATGCAGGGCGGCGAAAAGATAGAGGTATCCCGCCGTCAGGCGGTACGCTTCCGGGAGATGATGAGCCTGTGAGTGATGGAATTCCGGCAAAAAGCATAGATTTGTCACATTATGATCCCTGCCAACGCGATATATACTTCCCTGACAGCACAGAAACAAGCGGGCCGTAAGTCATTTGCGGTCCTGATCGACCCTGACAAGACCAATCCTGCCGCCCTCGAAAAGCTCATCGGGCAGTCGGTAGATGCCGGGGTGGATTATTTTTTTATGGGAGGAAGCCTGGTACTGACGGATAATCTCGACGAATGTATCCTGCAGATCAAGCGTTCGTGCGACATACCGGTGGTCCTGTTTCCCGGCCACCCTTCCCAGCTCTCCCGGCATGCGGATGCCCTGCTGTATCTTTCGCTGATCTCGGGCAGGAATGCCGACCTGCTGATCGGTCAGCACGTCATCTCGGCGCCGGCCGTACGCCAGAGCGGCGTGGAGGTAATTGCCACCGGCTACATGGTCATTGACGGGGGAACGCCTACGGCCGTTTCCTATATGAGCAATGCCGCCCCTATTCCCGCCAACAAGGACGATATCGCCCTTTGCACCGCCATGGCGGGAGAAATGCTGGGCAAGCGCGTTATTTATATGGATGCCGGCAGCGGCGCCCGGCAGACCATCTCGGAAAGCATGATCGCGCGCGTGGCCGCTCACATCTCCGTGCCCCTGATCGTCGGCGGCGGGATCAAAGATCCGGAAAAGGCATACCGCAACTGTAAGGCGGGAGCCGATGTGATCGTAGTGGGGAATGCCATTGAAAAGGGCGAGGCTCCCGTGCGGGAAATTGCCGCTGCCGTTCATTCCCTGCCGGTAAGTACTCCGGCATAACCCACCGCCAATATTATTTTTTTGAAAAAAAATTTGGAACGTAATATTTTTTGCCCTATGTTTGCTTTTAAATAGGGTTTTCATAAGATAGTAACAACGTCGGCGCATTTCCATGCGCCGTTCTTGTTTTTACCCATTTACGGATTCCGGCCCCGGGCAGGACGGTATTTTACGTCGGGCTTCGCCGGCGGTTATACGGTTTCTTTTTCTTCGACATTCTTAGTACCTTACGGTCAAATCCGGATGTATATGAACAAGCGGTTGATCTTGATGCTGGTGCTGGCAGGCAATATCCCGTTTTTTTCTTCCGCCAAGGGGGATCCGATCGGTAAAGGGGAGAAAATAGCGGATGACAGTTGTGTGAAACGCTGCCCGCCCCGGGGCGTGGAGGAATTTATTTTTATGTCGCCCCGCACCCAAAGCCGCAGCCAGGAAGACGACAAATGTGTATTCTACAAAAGCATTACCGAATTTTACAAATGGTACCTGCAGCATGAGGATATGATCCGGACGGCCTTGTCCGGCGATAACCGGGAGAAGGACTTCCTGCCGCCGCTGAACCTCAGCTGGGAAAATCTCCATGAGTATTTTGAATACATCAAAACGCATTATCCTGATGTCGCTATCCGCGCGGGTGACAACAGCGCCGGCCGGCCTGCGGAGCTACCGGTCATCCAGGCCGTCCGCCCCGCGGCCCCGGCTGACGTACCGGATCAGGATATTACGGCTCCTGACGAACCATCTTCCTCCGGCGATGTGCATGTTCAAATCATAGCCAGGTAAGCCACATGCAGATTAACTTTCGTTATCAGAAGGCCGAAGTGATCAATGCGCTGCGGTTCCATTTTTTAAACCGCGCGGAGATCAGGCTGTTCCGGATAGCCCTGTTTGTGCTGCTGGGCATAGCGGTGTTGGGTTATTTTCTGCACATGGTATCCCTGCCGGTGGTGGTGGCCATTGCATTGATGCTGGCTGTGCTGCTGCTGGCCTTCTGGTACCTGCTGCCGCTTTCTATCTACCGGAAAGCAGCTACCTTCAAAGAATTCATCCGGCTGCAGTACAATGAGGACGGGGTTACCATCGGCACCCACGTCGGCGAACGCAGCCTGTCCTGGCGCAGCTTTAACAGCGTGGTGGAAACGGCTACCTTCCATTATCTCTACCGCGATAAGAAATCTTTTTTCCTTGTGCCGGCCCAGGCCTTCCGGGACGAAGCGGAGCGGGGGGATTTCAGCAGGCTGCTGCGAAGCAAATTCGATGATTATATAAAAAAGTAAGCGGCTCAGCGGATGATTTTCTCCATGGCTATGCTCCGGGACCCCTTGATGAGCAAGGCGGTGTTTTCAAAATGCTGCTGCCTGTACCATGTTCCTGCCGCTTCTGCGTCGGGGAAGAAGAGGTAGGGATGATCCACCCGGGCAAAGTCGCCCCCCACCAACACCACCTGCAGCCACGGATATTGTCCGATCAGCCGCACCAGCTCCCGGTGCTCAGCCAGGCTGTCGGCCCCCAGCTCCATCATGGCGCCCAGCAGCAATACCTTGCGGGACCCTTTTAGGGCCGCGAAGTTTTCCACTGCCGCTTTCATGCTGGTAGGGTTGGCATTGTAGGCGTCGAGCACGAGGGTGTTGCTGCCTTCATGTATTACCTGGGAGCGCTGGTTGGCGGGCAGGTATTGCTCCAGCGCTTCCCGGGCCTTTTCGGGCGGTACCCGGAAATATTTCCCTACGGCTATGGCTGCCAGTGCGTTATACAGGTTGTAGTCCCCGACAAGACGGGTAGCTATGGGGCCGGTATAGCTGGTGCTGAGGTGCAGGAAAAGCGTGTTCTCCCGTATGGAGCCGCTCAGCTGCACATCTTCGCCGGTACCGTACCAGTAGATCTCCCGGATGTCATGGCTCATTTCCCGGAGATAGCCGAAATCCCGGCAGACAAAAGCGCTGCCGCCTGTGGCCCGGAGATGGTCAAACAGCTCTCCCTTTCCCCTGCGCACTCCTTCGATGCCCCCGAACCCTTCCAGATGGGCTTTTCCGCAATTGGTGATCAGGCCGTGTGTGGGGTTGGCGATAAGGCAGTAGGAGGCGATCTCCCGCAGATGGTTGGCCCCCATCTCCACGATGGCGATTTCAGTGCCGGCCGGTATGCGGAGCAGGGTAAGCGGCACCCCGATATGGTTGTTCAGGTTGCCTTCGGTAGCATAAGTGCGGTAGGCGGTACCCAGCACCGCGCGGCACAGCTCTTTGGTGGTGGTTTTGCCGTTGGAGCCGGTGATGGCGAGCACGGGGATGTTCAGCTGGTCGCGGTGATGGCGGGCCAGCTGCTGCAGGGCGGTCAGGACGTCATCCACCAGGATGCAGCGTTCGTCCGTCCGAAAAGCCGGGTCGTCGATCACGGCATAGGCGGCGCCCTGTTCCAGGGCGGCTGCCGCAAAGCGGTTGCCGTTGAAATGCGGGCCCTTCAGGGCAAAGAAGAGACTTCCCTCCAACGGGGCGCGCGTGTCGGTATGTACGGCCGGATGCCGGCGGTAAAGCTGGTATAGCGACGGAATGTCCAGAGCGAATGCTTTCGGCTTATCTTTTTGCCCTTGGCTTGCGGAAGTAGTTCCCGGTCTTGAAGTTGTTGCCTTCCTGGCTGCCTACGCGGTCCATGGCGCAGCGAAACCCAACGGTGTTGGCGGCCATGTCCTGCTGCATATAGCGGCGGGTACCCGGCGAGAGCCAGTAGGGGCGGTCATTCCAGGAACCGCCTTTGATGACGCGGCTTTTATCGTTGATCAGCGTGGTATGGCCGTAATCATAAGTGGCGCCGGAAAGCGAATCCCCGTCAAGGTAGTCCCTGACGTCTGCCCGCTGGTAATTCAGCCGGTCGGCGATCAGGGAATCCGGCTGGAGGATGGTCTTTACCTGACCCAGGCTGTCCACTTCCGGCTCGCCCTCCGCATTGCGGTATACATCGCGGAATACATTCCCGCGGAAATAGTTGAAATCGTCGCCGTCTTCCGGAGTCAGGGGGCGATACACGTCCCTTACCCATTCGCTGACGTTCCCGGCCATATTATAGATGCCGAAGTTGTTAGGGTAGAACGATCTTACCGGTCCCGGTATGGAAGCCCGGTCATTCAGCCCCCCGGCCACCCCCATATTGTCGCCGGAGCGCTGTTTGAAGTTGGCCAGGAATTCACCCTGCCAGGCTCCGCGGCGCGGGTCGCGCAGCCCGTTCGGGTTTACGGACCAGGGGTATACCTGACGGTTCATGATCAGGGCCTCCCCCTGTTTGCCTTCGCGTTTGGAGGGATTGGGGTTCTGTCCGATATAAGCGAGGGCCGCATATTCCCATTCCGCTTCGGTGGGCAGCCGGTAGTCCGGCAGCATGACCCCGTCGGACATGTTGAGGGAGCGGGGAGAGCCGTCGGGATTTTTGTAAGGCGAGCTCTTTGCGCCGGCCTTTTTACCCGGAGTGCCTTCGTACAGCCCGGCAATGTAGGACTTGGTGGTAAAATTGTTTTCGTCCGCCTCGTTGTTGATATCCGTGGGGGAAAGCACGCCGGCCTCTATGAGCATCTTTTCGTTGACCCGGTCCGAGCGCCAGCGGCAGTAGTTGTTGGCCTGCTCCCAGGTAACGCCCACTACGGGAAAGTCGTTATACGCCGGGTGACGGAAATAATATTCGACAAGCGGCTCGTTATAGGCCAGCTGGCTTCGCCAGGCCAGGGTATCGGGCAGCGCGGCCCGGTATATCTCGGGATAGCTGCCGCTGAACACCCTTCCCAGCCAGTAAAGGTATTCCCGGTAGTTGACGTTGGAAACTTCGGTTTCGTCGATGTAGAAGGAAGATACGGTGACCCGTTTGGGGATATTGTTCCAGTCGCCCATCACATCCTGCTCGGTGGATCCCATGGTAAAGGTACCGCCCTGTACGAATACCAGGCCGGGCCCGCTTTGCTGCTCCTTATTTTCCGCCACATAATAACCGCCCCAGTTCGGGTCGTTATAGTTCCAGCCCGTAGCGGAGGATTGGTCGTGCTTTTTTTTGATAAGCCCGCAGGAACCGAGGCCCAGCAGTAATGCCGCAAAAGCCAGGATTCCCGCCTGTTGTAGTCTGCTCATGGAACAAAGACATTATACCATACGTAATAACGCAAATATAGCAGTTTTATTTTTGCAGCGGCATGTTCCGTGCGGGGCGGGGAAAACGGCCCATTTCCGCGGAATACGGCGGCATCCTGCAATAAACCTCCGCGGGGTCCGTTATAAGCGCATCCGGCGGACGCTCCACCCGGATGGGGAGCGGTATGCTTAATTTGACTATTTTTACGTCCTTAAATAATTTTACAGCCTGCATGAGAATAGCGGTTGCCTTTTTGTGTGCGAGTAGCGTGTATTTGCTTTCTGCACCCCGTGCGGCGCTGGGCCAGGTCTCTACCGGCGAGCTTGACGGGCGGATCAATACGATCAATACGGCGGTGCCTTTTCTGCGTATATCCCCGGATGCCCGCAGCGGGGCTATGGGAGATGCCGGCATTGCCCTGTCGCCGGATGCGAGCGCCGTTTTCTGGAACCTTTCCAAGCTTCCCTTTGCGGAGAAAGAGAGCTCGGTATCCCTGACCTACACCCCCTGGCTGAAAGAGCTGGTCAACGACGTGTTCCTGGCCACGGTCAGCGGCTATAAAAAGATCGACGACGAACAGGCTATCGGCGCCTCTCTGCGCTATTTCGATATCGGCCATATACAGTTTACCGATGAATACGGGCAGGACCAGGGCGATTTTCATCCCCGCGAATTTGCTTTCGACGCGGGCTATGCGCGCAAGCTGTCCGACCACTGGTCCGTCGGGCTGGCGCTGCGTTACATATACTCCCATCTGGCCTCCGGCATCAACACCAGCACGGGCATCTCCTACAAGGCCGGGCAGGCCATTGCGGGGGATATTTCTGCCTTTTATACCCAGGATGTCACCAACAGCAACGGTACTATGGATACCTGGAACGCCGGCATCACCCTTACCAATCTCGGCAGTAAGATATCCTATACCCGTAAGGCGGGAGAGGGAGACTTTCTCCCATCGGACCTCGGCATCGGAGGGGCGTATACCCACCGGATAGACGAACAGAACAAGATCACTTTCGCAGCGGATATCAACAAGCTGCTGGTGCCCACCCCCGACACCAGCGGGAGAGATGAGAACGGGGTGCCCCGTTACCGGCGGAAAAGCGTGGTGGAAGGTATCTTCGGCTCTTTTTCGGACGCCCCGGGGGGATTTAAGGAAGAATTTCATGAGCTGATGTATTCGCTGGGCGTGGAATACTGGTACGACGATCTGTTTGCCGTGCGGGCGGGATATTACAATGAGCACCGTACCAAGGGCGACCGGAAATACCTGACCGTGGGCGTCGGCATTAAGTACGAACAGCTGGGCTTTAATTTCTCCTACCTGATCCCTTCCGGGGGCATACAGCAAAATCCGCTTTCCAATACCCTGCGTTTTTCCCTGCTGGTGGATTTTAAGCAAAAGGAATAATATCGGCTGCGCGGAGCTTCCGGTAACTGCCGTTTTTTTCACCCTTTATCATATCAATCCGTAATTATGTCGTTTCGTATCGGTTCAGGAGTAGATTTTCATCGGCTGGAGGCCGGCCGGCCTTTCTGGCTGGGGGGCGTACAGGTGCCCCATGACCGGGGCGCCGTGGGGCATAGCGACGCCGACGTGCTGCTGCATGCCATCTGTGACGCCATGCTGGGAGCGGCCTGTCTGGGCGATATCGGGGTGCATTTTCCGGATACGGATGCGGCTTATAAGGATATCGACAGCAAAGTGCTGCTGCGCCGGAGCCGGCAGCTGATCCGCGAAAAAGGCTACCGGGTGATCAATGTGGATACGACGCTGTGTCTGCAGGAGCCCAAGATAAAATCTTATGTCCCCGCCATGCAGCAGGCCATCGCCGCTTGTCTGGATATCGGGACCGGGGATGTCTCCGTCAAGGCCACCACTACCGAACGCCTCGGTTTTGTCGGCAGGGAGGAAGGGGTGATCGCCTATGCCACGGTGCTGCTCATGCGGGACGGGGCGGAATCCCTTGAATAAGTTTTATCTTTGATCTGTCCCCCAGCCCCCTGAAGGGGGAAGTCGATTTGATAATGTGCTGATTTGGTGATGTGCTGATTGCCTTCTCATCAAATTTCCAAATCATCAAATAAAAATAAATCGAATATGCCTTCCGTTAAGATCATTAACCAGTCGCCTTTTCCCCTGCCTGCCTATGCTACGCACAGTGCCGCGGGCATGGACCTGCGTGCTCACCTGGAAGCGCCGCTGACGCTGCAGTCCCTGGAGAGGGCCCTGGTCCCGACCGGTCTTTTTATGGAGCTGCCCGAAGGCTATGAGGCCCAGATCCGCCCCCGCAGCGGCCTGGCCCTCAAGCAGGGACTGACCCTGCTGAATACGCCCGGCACCATTGATGCGGATTACCGGGGGGAAATCCGTATTATCCTCGTCAACCTGTCCGGCGATCCTCAGGTTATCCACCCGGGCGACCGGATCGCACAGATGGTCATTGCCCGTTTTGAGCAGGTGACCTGGGAAGAAGTGGAAATGCTTTCCGCCACCGTGCGGGGCGACGGAGGTTTCGGGCATACCGGAAAACACTGAATATGCTGCGCTGCCGTACGATAATAGTCTTGGGATGTGTGGGTGCGCTGGTTGTAGCAGGCTCCTGCCGGACCACCCGCACGGCAGGACAGGATAATGCCGTATCCGCCGTCAGCACAGGCGCAGACGATTGGCTGTCTCCAGCGCAGCGGGTCGACAGTCTTTTCTTTGAGGCAAAAAAAACAGCGTTTGCCGGAGAGCCGAAAGCGGCGATCCGGCTTTTTGAAGACGTTTTACGCCTGCAGCCCGAAAACGCTGCGGCAAAATATGAGCTGTCCCGGATCTTCGGTCAGCTCCACGAACCCGCCGCGGCCCTCCCTTATGCCCGGAGCGCCTACCAGGCAGACAGCAGCAACCGTTGGTTTACCATTGCTTATGCCGACGCCCTGGTCGGCGACAAGCAGCCGGACAAGGCGGCCGATCTGTTTGAAAACTTATACCGCCGGCATCCTCATGAAGACCAGTACCTGCTGAATGAAGCTATCCTGCGCGGCAATGCAGGTAGGCATACCGAAGCGCTGCAGCTGCTGGACCGGCTGGAAGAGCAGCAGGGTGTAAATGAAGAGCTGGTATATCAGAAGCAGGCCCTTTTTCTGAAAATGGGAAATACAGAAGCCGCCGCTGCCGAGATCCGCAAGCTTATCCGGCTGTACCCGGAGGAAGGCCGTTATTACGCCTTGCTGGCGCAGGTATACGATATGAAGGACCTGCCGGACAAAGCCATCAGCGTATATGATACGCTGCTGAAAAGAGACCCGGGCAATCCCCGCGCCCTGGTGGCCATTGCCCTGCAATACAAAAAAAAGGGAGCGGAGCGGACTTATGAAAAATACATGGGCAAAGCATTTGCCAACCCCGGCTATGCCATTGACGACAAGATCGCTTTTGTATATCCTTTCCTGAAGTACATCGAGGTGGATTCCACCAAAAAAGACGAGGCCCTGAAGCTCTGCCGGATGATCGTACATGCGCATCCGGGCGAGGCACGGGCTTATGCCCTCTACGGCGACATGTGGTATCAGGCGGGGCAGCCGGACAGCGCGCTGGTACAGTACCGCCGTTCCATGGCGCTGGACGATTCCCGGTTTGAGCTGTGGCAGCAGCTGATGCTGATCTATGCCGCAAAGGAGCAGAACGATTCGTTGCTGCGGATCAGCGGGGTGGTCACCCGGCGCTTCCCGGACGAATTGCTCGGCTGGTATTTCAGCGGCGTGGTAAAGGTGGCGGAGCAGCAGTATCCGGAAGGGGTGAGAGACCTGCAGCAGGCGTTGACCGTTCCCATAAAAAATGATAAGATCCGGAACAGGATTTATATTTCGCTGGCGGAAGCCTATAACGCCATGCAGCGCTATGCCGATTCGGACAGCTGTTTTGAGAAAGCCCTCCGGCTGAAGCCTGACGACGATCTTACGCTGAACAACTATAGTTACTATCTTTCCGAACGCGGCGAGCAGCTGAAGAAGGCGGCCCGCATGTCCGCCTTATCCCTGAAGCTGAGTCCGGGGAATGACAATTATGAAGATACGTATGCCCGCATCCTGTTCAAGCTGCGGCGGTACCGCGAAGCAAAACAATGGATGGAGCGTGTGCTCAGCCGGCCCGGCGCCCGGGCGCATCCCGGCTATCTTGAGCATTACGGCGATATCCTGTACAAGCTGAGGCAGGTGGACCGCGCGGTAAAATACTGGCAGCTCGCCCGGGAGAAAGGCGCCGGTTCTGCTGTGCTGGAACGGAAAATTGCGGCGCGGAAATTGCCGTAGAAAATAAATAAACGATTAACGGATGCAAAGGTGTACGAGGAGAGGACTTATCCTGTTGCTGGGTCTGGGGCTGCTGCTCGGCTGGCAGTGCAAAACATCACGGAAAGCGGTGCGCAAGTCCCGCGAAGCAGGAACCTTGTCTCCGCGGCCGGAGCGGGGGGCAGACGAAGCGCTGCAGCTAAAGGCCCTGCATGATACGCTGCTGGCAAGAAGGACAGACTATACCACCTTTTCCGCCCGGGCCAGGGTGGATGTTGAAACCGAAAAGGAAAAACAGCAGGGGATCACCGTTTTTATCCGGATGCGGCGCGACAGCATTATCTGGATATCGGTCCGTCCTGTGCTGGGTATCGAGATGGCCCGGGTGCTGATCACGCCCCGCGAAGTGCAGCTGGTCAATTATTTCAAAAAAACCGTCACCGTGCGAAGCATTGATTCACTCCAGGAAGTATTGCACCTGCCCTTTGATTTCAGTACCCTGCAGGATCTCCTGGCCGGCAATCCCGTTTACCTCACCGATTCCCTGAGCAGCCTCGAGCAAAAGGATGGGGCCTGGTCTTTTATGGCGGAAGGACCGGAATTCAGCAACCGTGTCACCCTCTCTGCCGGCGATTACCGTCTGCAGCAGAACCATCTTACCGAAAAGGACAGCACCCGCCGCGCCTGCGATCTGCGGTATGAGGATTACGAACCGGCAAACGATGGCCGCAGCTTTCCCCTGCACCGCATGATCAGCGTGGCTACCCCTAAAGCTACCGCCCGCGTCGATATCCGGTTCGTTCGTCCGGAATTTGATCAGCCGCTTACCTATCCTTTTGCTGTCAGCAGCAAATACCGGCGGGAGTAAAAATGGCGAACCGTTCTTTTTTCTATATTTGTCTGATTCAAAAATATGCCTGTGCCTTTCAAGATATTTCGTTCTGCCTGTATGATCATACTCCTGTTGTTGCCGGCATTGCTGCGCGCCCAGGAGCGGTCGCCCGAGCGGGCAGAGCTGGAAAGAAAGCGGACCCAGCTGCAGCAGGATATCGAACAATCCACCCGTGAGCTGGGCGATGTGAAGCAGGATCGCCGCAAAAGCATGACCCAGCTTCAGCTGATTCAAAACAAGCTGCGGCTGCGCAACAAGCTGATAAAAAACATCAACCAGGAGATCAACTATATCAACGGGGATATCAACAAAGCCAACCGGGACATCAGCTCGCTGCAGAAAGACCTGGATACGCTGAAAGCCCAGTATGCGGAGCTGGTGGTATACGCGTATAAAAATCATAACACCTATGATTATCTCAATTTCATTCTCTCCGCCCACAGCTTCAACGATGCCATAAAGCGCTTCCAATATCTCAAGCAATACCGGGAGTACCGCAAGCATCAGGCGGGCACTATTCTCGAAACGCAGGACGCTTTAAAGAAGAAGATCGCCACCCTGGCGGCTATCAAGGACAAGCGCAGCAAGGTGCTGGAAAGCGAAGAAGGCCAACGGAAAGATATGGAGGAAGAGCAGCGCCAGCAGGATGAGGTGGTACAGTCGCTGAAGGGGCACGAAAAGGAATTGCTCGCCGATATCAACGAAAAGAAAAAGGCATCGCGGCAGCTGAATGTGAAGATCGCGGCCGTGATCCGTCAGGAGATAGAGGCAGCGCGGCGGAAGGCTGCAGAAGAAGCGGCTGCGCGCGCCCGTGCCGAGGCAGAAGCACGGAAACGCGCAGAAGAGGCGCGGCAGCGCGCCCTTGCCGCACAACGGGCTTCGGGTGAAAGTCCCGCTGCCGGCGAAGCGCAGGAGAGCGCTTCCCCTGCCGTTGCCGATGCCGGCGCAGCAGCCACGGCTCCGGAAACCGCGGCCGCAGCCCCTGAAAAAAGCGCCCGTCCCGAAAATGTGCTGGAAAGTACACCGGAAGCGCTGGCCCTCTCAGAAAATTTCGAGGCCAACCGGGGCCGCCTGCCCTGGCCCGTGGCCAAAGCCATCGTCATGGATCCCTTCGGGGTGCACAAACACCCGGTGCTGGATAAGGTTACCTGGGATAACGACGGGGTGACGCTGCGGACCAATACCGGCGCCTCCGTGCGGGCCGTATTCGACGGCGATGTAGCCAACGTGTTCCTGTTGTCGGGTCGTTGGAATGTGATGATCCGGCACGGACAGTATTTTACCGTATATGCCAACCTCAAGGATGTGTCTGTTCAGAAAGGAGATAAGGTAAAGACCATGCAACCTATCGGTACCGCCTATACGGATCCTTCTACCGGAGATGCGGCGCTTGACTTTAAGATATATAAGGGCAGTGTGGCGGTAAATCCGGAAACCTGGCTGGCCGGCGGACACTGATCGCCGGACACTGACCACCGCCGGGAACAAGTGTCCCTCTCTTTATACGAGCTGCTTCACGGCACAAATTGCTGGTACAACGCCTCGTACTCCGGTATGATCCTGTCGATATGAAAACGCTGGGCCGCCTCGCAGGCCTGTTGCTTGAACTTTTTGAGCAGCGCCTCGTCCTGCAGCAACGCGATGGCGTGAGCCGCCATACCGTCTACGTCGCCCACCGGGCTGAGAAAGCCGGTCTTTCCCTGGATATTGATCTCGGGCAGACCGCCGGCATCCGAAGAAATAACCGCCACGCCGGAAGCCATCGCTTCCAGCGCCGCCAGGCCGAAGCTTTCATACTCCGAAGGCAGGATAAAGATGTCGGAAACAGCCAGCACTTCCTCGAGCTGTTCCTGCTTGCCGACAAAACGGATGTCCCCGCAGATGCCCCATTCCCGGCACATCCCTTCGATCACGGGCCGGTCCGGGCCGTCTCCGATGAGCAGCAGCTTGGCCGGCAGGGCTTCCCTGACCTGTCTGAAGACCTTCACCACATCGGCTACGCGTTTTACTTTGCGGAAGTTGGAAATGTGCAGGAGTATCTTTTCCCCGTTGGGAGCGATCGCCTTCCGGGCATTGGGACATTCCCGGGGCCGGAAGCGACGGGTATCGGTAAAGTTATAGATGACGGAAATGGGTTTCCGGATGTCGAAGGTGCGGTAGGTTTCGTCCCGCAGGTTTTCCGAAACGGCGGTGATGGCATCCGATTCGTTGATGGAAAAAGCCACCACGGGAGCATAGGTCTTGTCCCTCCCTACCAGCGTGATGTCGGTGCCGTGCAGGGTGGTGATCACCGGGATTTTCTTGCCCTGTTTCAAAAGGATCTGCCTGGCCAGGTAGGCGGTAGTAGCATGGGGAATGGCGTAGTGCACATGCAGCAGGTCCAGGTCGTTATTGCTGATGACATCCACCAGCGTGCTGGACAGCGCCGACTCATACGGCGGATAGTCAAAAAGCGGGTAAGTGGGCACATTTACTTCATGATAGTAAATGTTGGGGTGAAAACCGTCCAGCCGTACGGGCTGCTGGTAGGTAATGAAATGCACCATGTGCCCTTTGTCTGCCAGTGCCTTACCCAGCTCGGTGGCCAGGACTCCGCTACCGCCATAGGTGGGGTAGCAAACGATTCCGATACGCATTGCTGTCTGCCGTTATTTTTTAAAGACTATCGCCGCGCTAAGGTAAGCCAAAATGCGGTAAACGATGCGATCCGGCGCGGGAGTACTGCATTGCTTTCCGGGAGCGGCATTGTATCTTTACGGCCTGTCTTTACGACTTGTCCGACCGATTTTGCCTGTCGTGCGGACATAATGCTGTGCTTTATGAAACGCTTTCTCGTATTTCTGCTTTTCGTGTTGCTGATCGCCGGCAGCCTTTTTACTTACTGGCGGTATTACGCTCCTTTTGCGGAAGGACACAAATCGGGGGTATTAAAGGATATTACGCTCAGCTCTTCGTTATATAAAACCTGGAAGGGGAGGCTGTCCGGCCGCGATTTTACCTTTGCCGTGACGGATCCCGAGCTGGCCGATTCGCTACAGCATTGTACCGGCCGGGCGGTGGTGTTGCACTACTATGAATATCATGGGAGCCTGCCCTGGCGGGGCTCCTGCCGCTATATTGCCGATAAGGTGCTGTTTGTGGGGAGACCATAGGGACAATAGGAATGGGTTTCCTGTTTGAGGTTCCGTGGTCTAAGGTTCAAGGTCTAAAGTCTAAAGTTCATCTGCCTGGAATGAAATCTTAGACTTAAAATGCCCTTCACCTTTCACCCTTTACCTTTCACCTTTAAAAAGCGTCCATCACAAAGATGGCCGGCCGTTTGTGCAGGTCTGGCGGAGGGTGCTGCCGCCATTCCGCGACGGAGCGGGTGCGGATGAATTCTTCCGGACCGGTAATGTCTGCGGCGATGCAGAGCCGGGTAGCCGGCTGGCAGTGCTGCAGGATATCTTCCAGGAGCGCCCGGTTGCGGTACGGCGTTTCTATAAAAAGCTGGGTCTGCCCCAGCTGCCGGGCGCGTTTTTCCAGGGCTTTCAGGGTGGATATCCGCTCTTCCTGCTTTACCGGCAGGTAACCGGTAAACTGGAAGTTTTGCCCATTCATCCCCGAGGCGGCCAGGGCCAGGAGGAGGGAAGAAGGACCGGAGAGCGGTATCACCGCCGCTCCTGCAGCATGCGCCGTCTGCACCACCTCCTTTCCGGGGTCGGCTATGCAGGGATAGCCCGCCTCGCTGAGCACGCCGAGGGAAGTTTTTTCCTTCAGCAGCCGGCGAAGCTGTGAAAGATCGGGCGGATGATGCTCGTTCATCGGGTACAGCTGCAGCTCATCGATGACGATAGCCGGGCAGAGCTCCTTCAGGAACCGCCGGGCGGACCTTTCGTTTTCCACAAAGAAATGCCGCAGCTGCGCAGCTGTTTGTGCCACGTAGGCCGGCAGCACGTCCAGCGTATGCGGGCTGAGCACACAGGGGATCAGGTATACTTTTGCGTGGGATTGTGGCATATGGATACAGCTGTGGCTGCGTAATTTACATCAATCGGCCCACATGCTCAAAATGAAGCGGGGTTCTACGGCGTATGAATTAAATTTGTCTGTCTATACAGGAGGATTACAATGACACGTTTACCGGAATCTTTTTATACCCGCGGGGATGTCGTAAAGATATCCCGGGAATTGCTGGGCAAGGTGCTGATCAGCAACTTCGACGGTAACTATACGGCGGGGCGTATCGTGGAAACAGAAGCCTATGCAGGAATCACCGACCGCGCTTCGCATGCCTGGGGCGGAAGACGCACGCAGCGAACCGAGGTGATGTATAACAAAGGCGGACTGGCTTATGTTTATTTGTGTTACGGCATTCACCATTTGTTTAATGTGGTGGTCAACGAAGCCGATATTCCCCATGCCGTATTGGTCCGCGCCGTAGAGCCGGTAGCGGGTATTGAATACATGCTGGAGCGCCGCGGGAAGGCAAAACCTGCTTATACCCTTACCGCCGGTCCCGGGGCGCTCACCCAGGCGCTGGGCATCCGCACGGAGCATACTGGCTATAACCTGATCACGGATGAGCGGCTATGGATCGGAGACGACGGGCAGCGGGTCAGCCCCCGGCAGATTGTAAAAGCTACCCGCGTAGGCGTGGATTACGCCCGCGAAGACGCTTACCGCCTTTACCGGTTTTATCTCCGCGACAATCCCTGGGTCAGCAAGGGGAAGGGGCTGGTGGTTCCGGGTTAGGGATCTGTAACGCCAACTGACAACTGTGCGAACTGCAACGGACAGAAAAAACTCAGCAAGTTTCGGATTTTATGACAGCGATATAGTTCTGACATTTGCAATATAAATTCAGAACGATGAAAGCACAACAACAACTCAATTACAACCGGATTGCCGAAGCAATAGAATATATCAAAAACAACTTCAAAAAACAACCCACCCTTGATGAAGTTGCTTCAAAAGTGCATTTAAGTCCGTTTCATTTTCAGCGTTTGTTCAGCGAGTGGGCGGGTACGACGCCCAAAAAGTTTCTGCAATACATCAGTATTGAACACGCCAAGAAATTATTGGATGGCCGGCAAGCTACGCTTTTTGATACCGCTTTTGAAACCGGACTTTCAGGCATAGGACGGCTGCACGACCTTTTCATCAACATAGAGGGAATGACGCCTGCCGAATACAAAAACGGCGGTAAAAATCTTTCTGTCAATTATAGTTTTGCCGAAAGCCCTTTCGGAAATTTGATTGTGTCTTCCACATCCAAAGGTATTTGTTATATGGCTTTTGACGATGACGAAGCCAACGCATTGAACGATTTGAAGAAAAAATTTCCGAACGCAACGTTCCAAAGAAAATTGGATTTGATACAGCAAAATGCGTTGTTCATTTTTCAAAATGATTGGAGCAAATTGCCCGAGATAAAGCTGCATTTAAAAGGTACGGATTTTCAGCTGAAAGTTTGGGAAACGCTTCTGAAAATCCCGATGGGACGACTTTCTACTTACGGCAACGTTGCAGTACAGATCGGAAGTCCGAACGCTTCGAGAGCGGTAGGCACAGCGGTTGGCAGCAATCCCGTTGCGTTTCTCATTCCTTGTCATCGTGTTATCCAATCTTCGGGCAACATTGGCGGTTATATGTGGGGCAGCACCAGAAAGACCGCTATCATCGGCTGGGAAAGCGCAAAAATCGACATTGGGAAAATGTAGGCAGAATTAACAGTGAACGCAGGAATTTCAGTTATAAAATGATAAAGCAAAAGTTACAAAAAACAGATTGGCAGAGCATAACCGAAATAATGCACACAAACGGTTACGCCATCATCCCCAATCTGTTATCAGATAAACAATGTGAAATGCTGATAACCGGATACAATAATCCGAACGCATACAGGAAAACGGTAGTAATGGAGCGCTACCGTTTTGGTTTGGGCGAATACAAGTATTTTAATTATCCTTTGCCCGATATCATTCAGCAAATCAGAACAAACATTTATCCGCACCTTGCGCCGATTGCCAATACGTGGTTTAGGGCGTTGAATGTTGATAAGCAATTCCCATTAGAACACGGAGAATTATTGCGGCAATGCCGCCAGAACGGACAGCAAAAAGCAACCGTTCTGATATTGAAATACGGCAAAGGCGGTTTCAATGCCTTACATCAGGATTTATATGGCGATATATATTTTCCGGTACAGGCGGTTTTATTTCTGAACGAACCCGGCAAAGATTTTACAGGCGGGGAATTTGTATTGACCCAGCAAATTCCGAGAGCTCAGTCCAAAGCCATAGCTCTCACGCCGAAGAAAGGAGATTTGCTGATTTTTACGACCAATTTCAGGCCTGAAAAAGGCATAAAAGGTTATTATCGTGTATACATGAAACACGGAGTAAGCGAAGTAAGAACAGGCGAACGCTATACATTAGGCATTATTTTTCATGATGCTATCAGTTAGGATATGATACGGCACACTGAAATATCCGATAGCGATTTGCGCAATAAAATCAGACAACAGAAAATCCGTTTAGGCGGAAATAGCAAGCTGAAGATTTATGGTATATTGCGTTGTGCTGCAGGCAAAAGAATGAAAAGGGAAAACAGGGTTTTCTTTACATCGGAACAGGAAGCGCGGCAAAATAATTACCGGCCCTGCGGACGTTGTTTGAAGATAGAATATAAAAAATGGAAGAGTGAATTTATTTAATCAAACCGTAGATGAATATAACATATAGATACGGCATAAGGCGCGATTGGCGCAAGTTGAAAGAGTTGGCTGTTAATTCCTGGGAGCAATATCGACCAGCGTTAACACCTGAAAACTGGCAAATATTATTTGACAACTTAACCGATGACGCGACATACACATGGTTGCTTGACAAATCAAGGAGCTTCATATGCACCACCGGAAAAGATGAAATTATTGGAATGGCCTTCCTTGTTTCTCATGGCAATCCGACCGACATTTATGACAAAGAGTGGTGTTATATTCGTTTTGTGACAGTTGATCCAAACTTTAGTGGACAAGGGATTGGGCGAAAGCTCACAACTTTATGCGTTGACAGCGCCAGACAGAACGGTGAAAAAGTAATTGCACTTCATACTTCTGAACTTATGAATGCAGCCCGTCATATTTATGAAAGTCTGGGCTTTAAAATTGTAAAAGAAATTGACCAACAGCTCGGAAAGCGATATTGGCTTTACATGCTCAATCTTAATGAAGCCGTGGAATAGAGAAAATGACGATTGGAATTTTCCTGGCCTAATGGGAAACTCGAAACCTCAAACCGGAAACGTCGAACTCAGAACTTCGGGCAGACCAGCTTTTTGCGGTTGGGGTCGCGGTGCTGGTGGATATAGATCAGGGATAGCTCCAGTCCGCCTTGGTAATGGGAGGCCGGGCTGAGGTCCGAGATGTTGATGTCGTAGCTCATGCCGGCCTGGAAGCTGCCGACTTCGAGTCCTATATAAGGACTGATGGCATCGTTCCAGCGATACCAGCCGCCGATGTAAAAGATCGTAGGATTGTCTTCCACCTTGTTGACCACCAGGCCCAGCGCCCCACCTGTATTGATCTCCTGTGCACCGCCCTGCTGCATGTATAACGCGCTGGCATATACGCGGACGGCCTCAGACACCACAAAGCCTCCGCCTCCATGCAACGTATAGCGGGCCTTCAGATAGTCGGCCTGCTTCAGAAAAGCCTCGTCCGGTTCGGTGATATGATAATAGGAAGCCCCGAAATACAGGTTGTCTGCTTCCCCGATGGCGGCATTGTAGAGCAGTCCGACATTATAGTCCACATACGAAAGGCTGGTCCGGTTGAAATATTCGCCGCTGGGCAGGGTGGGGTTAAAGCCCATATTGGTCAGCTGGTTCTCAAAAGAGAGCTTCTGCAGATCGAGCCGTTTCTGTGAAAGAGCGATCTGCAGGCCCAGCGCCAGGGTTTGACGTCCTTCTTCATCCAGACCTTTGTGGTAAGCCGTGGAAAGACCAAGGTAATTGCTTCGAAGTCCGCCGCCGCCGGTCTGGTCGTACATGGCCAGCACGCCCACACCCCAGATATCGTTGTAGGCAATGGTGTTTTTCAGAATGTCGAAATCGGCGGAAACCGTTCCGGTTACAAAAGGGGTGGAGAGGGTATACCACTGGTTGCGATAGTTGCCGGCCACGCGGAAATCGCCGTTGAACAAGCCCGTAAATCCCGGGTTCAGGGTGAGGGGAGAGGCGAAAAACTGCGTGAAATGCTGATCCTGTGCCCCTGCGGGACGCACGTTGCAGAGCAGGACGACTGCCGTGAACAGGGGAAGAAGCAATAGGTTACGCATAAGCCCAGGTCGCTGTAACAGCATCTGTTACAGATGAACAGCATCCGGTAAAGTTACGAATCATTGTTGTTTTTTGAGCCCGAAGGCCAGGTCGCCGGCGTCGCCGAGACCCGGAACGATATATCCCTTGTCATTCAGCTGTTCATCTATGTCGCCGGCCCACAGGGTAATTTTTGGAAATGCTTCTTGCACCCGGCGGATGCCTTCCGTCGAAGCCAGCGCACTGACCACATGTATGGCGGCCGGCTGTCCTCCCTCCTTTAACAGGCATTGGAGGGTTTTGACCAGGGAAGCCCCTGTAGCCAGCATGGGATCGGCAAGGATAAGGACGCGGCCGTCCAGCGGTGGGCACGAAAGGTAATCCAGCTGTATATCGAAGGAACCGTCCGCATGGTGTTTGCGGTAAGCGGAGATAAAGGCGTTATCGGCACGGTCGAAATAATGCAGCAGTCCCTGGTGCAGCGGCATCCCGGCCCGCAGAATGGTGGCCAGCACCGGCTGCTGCTCCGGCACAGCGCAGGTAGCCGTGCCCAGAGGGGTCGTCACCGTGGTCTGCCGGTAGGACAAGTGTTTGCTGATCTCGTAAGCAGCGGCTTCACCGATGCGCTCCAGGTTGCGGCGGAACCGCATACGATCGGTTTGGAGCTGCTTGTCGCGGATCTCACCCACCCATACCCCTGCCAGGGAAGGGGTAGCACTGAGGTTAATGACCATGGCTGATTTTTTAACATTTCAAAATACGAATTAATCCGGAACAGGCACAATAGTTGCGCCAAGGCAGAAAAAAGGATCAAAAACCACGGCGGTACTCATATATTCTGTATTTTTAGCCGCGCTTGCCCGATACGTTAGCATATGGATCAACTGTTAGAACTCTTTAAGCACCTGATCAACCCGCAATGGATACTGGAACATGGCGGGTTATGGCTGTTGCTGTTTATCATTTTCGCAGAGACGGGCTTGTTTGTCGGGTTTTTTCTTCCGGGCGATTCGCTGCTTTTTGTCACCGGGATGACCCTGTCTGCCAGTGGACATATTAACGGTCTGAACGTATGGGAGGTTATTGGCGTGATGGCGCTGGCCGGTATAGCAGGCAATTTTGCCGGTTACTGGTTTGGCCGGAAATCGGGGCCCTTGCTCTTTAAGCGGAAAGATTCCCTGCTCTTTAAGAAAAAACATCTGGAAGCTGCGCATGCTTTCTATGAGAAATACGGGGGCGGGGCCATTGTATTTGCCCGCTTTCTGCCTTTTATCCGGACATTTGCTCCCATCGTCGCCGGGGTGGTAAAGATGGAATACAAGAAGTTTATCGTTTACAATATTATCGGCTCCGTAGCCTGGGTCTGCTCCATGATCCTGCTGGGATATTACCTGGGTAAGGCGATCCCCGGCCTGGATGAACACCTGGAGCTGATCGTGCTGGGCATTATCATTATCACCACCGCCCCGGTGCTGCTGCGGTTCTTTCTGGGGAAAAAGAAAAGCCCGGCCGTTCCTCCCATAAATCCATAATTCTTTTCGTAGTCCTGCTGCAGAGGCTCCCTCATAAAAAAGCCCTGCCACACGGAAGTGCGGCAGGGCCTGCAGGTAATCATATCATCAGCGCGTTCAGGCCGGTACCTGGGCATTGTCCAGCACCGACATCACTTCCCGCACATGCTGGGCAGATTCCACGAGCAGGGCCTTTTCGGCTTCGTTGAGCTGCAGCTCGATGATCTGCTCGATACCCTTCTCGCCCAATACTACCGGTACGCCCAGGTATATCTTGTCCAGGCCGTATTCGCCGGTGAGCCAGGCGCAGCAGGGGAATATGCGTTTTTCGTTTTTACAGATGGCTTCCACCATCTGGGCTGCGGCCGCACCGGGAGCATACCAGGCCGAGGTGCCCAGCAGGTTCACGATCTCTCCGCCGCCTTTTTTGGTTCTTTCGATGATAGCGTTCAACTTGTCTTCCGCTACCAGCTCGGTAACGGGAATGCCGCCGACCGTTGTATAGCGGGGCAGGGGGACCATCGTATCGCCGTGGCCGCCCATCAGTACCGCCTGGATATCTTTTGGAGAGCACCCGATCTCATCGGCCAGGAAGGCCTTGTAGCGGGCGGTATCCAGGATGCCGGCCATGCCGAATACGCGGCGGCTGTCCACCTCCGCCGTCAGGTAAGCGCAGTAGGTCATTACGTCCAGCGGGTTGGACACGATCACGATCACCGCGTCGGGAGAGTGTTTGATCACGTTGGCCGTAACCGATTTTACGATGGCGGCATTGGTGGAGATGAGATCATCCCGGCTCATCCCGGGTTTACGGGGCAATCCCGAGGTGATCACCACTACATTGCTGCCGGCGGTGGCGGCATAGTCGTTGGTAATCCCCTTCAGCTTTGTGCTGTAATAATTGATGGGAGCCGTTTCCCACATATCGAGGGCTTTGCCTTCGGATACGCCTTCCTTGATATCAAGCAGCACCACTTCCTGGAGGAAGTCTTTATGAGCCAATACATTGGCACAGGTTGCTCCTACATTTCCTGCACCTACAACCGTTACTTTCATTGTAAAATGTATATTTTAAAACGTTAGAGATGAATTCGCCCTTACAAAAGTAGTCATTTTGACCAGAATCCGGGAAAGGGGAACCGGGTTATTCCGTAGGAGGAGCGGATTTTGGGAAACAAACGGCAATTTTAACAAAGCTTTAGGAAGAAGTTGGAGAGGTCTTATTCCTTTTCGTGCAGGTAGTGCAGCAATGTGTCCACCGGGGCGGTACCTTCGTGGTGAAAGACGATCTTGTTATGCCGGTTATAAATATAGATACCGGGGTAGTTCCGCATATCGTAAAAGAAATTCAGCCGCCGGGTGGAGTCGCTGCCCATATGGATGAGCGGGTATTTCTGGATGCCGTATCCCCGGTAGAAGGCCGTCATTTCGTTATACCGGAAAGGCGTGATCATGATGATCTGGGTGCCTTTGAACTTCTGGATGTTCTTAACGATGTCCTCCGTTTCGTGCATGCAGTGCTCGCAGTCCACGCTGAAAAGAATGATGGCGGTGGGAGTGCGCTTCTGGACGTCCTGGTTGGTGAAAACGCTGCCGTCCGGCTGGGTCATGCTAAAGGGCGGTATCTCGGGGAAGCGCAGGTATACGGGAGGGTGACTGCCGGAGGAAGTCTGGGCCTGTGCCTGCAGGCCTCCTGTAAGCAGGGCTGCCAGTATCGCCGGAAGAATGATTCTTTTTACCATGCCGCGGTTTTGCCCTAAAGATACAACCAATGTGCCAAATAAAAAGATCAGGCGTTGCGCTGCCGGTCTTCTTCCGGCAGGGTAGTGGGCTGCAGGATAGCGCCGGTGACACAGCAGATCATTACCACGATGAGAAAGATGCCGACCGGCCAGTATACAAACAGGAAGATGGTGCCCAGCACCGCGAAGAATGCCGAAGCCCAGTAGAAGTTATGGGCTTTTTTTTCTGCCGGGGTAAAGGTATGATTCGAGGAATCAGACGATTGTGCCATATTCTATATATAGTTGATTGGTAGTAAAAAGCGCCACAAGGTAGCACTTTTTCCGTAGATTCACCGCGTTGTGGGCCGGAACAGACAGAAAAATAATACGATATCCTTGGATTTACCTGCAAAATTTTACTTTTGCAGTTCTTATCTAATGTTTAATTTTAAACGCAAAGCTATATATGGCTACTACTGCAGACATGAGAATGGGTCTTATCCTGAAGCTGAACGGAGAGCTTTTTCAGGTAACGGACTTCGGACAGAACAAAACGGCTCGCGCCGCAGCCAAGGTATGGGCCAAGCTGAAAAGCGTGGAATCGGGCAAGAACATTGAGCATACCTGGAATTCCGGCGATACCATCTTTCCCGTTCGGATAGAAAAGAAGCCTTTTCAATTTCTTTATAAGGACGATGCGATTTATCATTTCATGGATGTGGAAACCTATGAGCAGTTTCCGCTCAATGAAACCATGGTGGACCAACCCAAGTTTTACAAGGACGGACAGGAATGCTTCGTGCTGATCAATACCGAAACGGACCAGCCGATGAGCGTGGAGCTCCCGGACAAGATCGTGCTGAAGGTTACCTATACCGAACCGGGGTTGAGAGGAGACACGGCAACCAAGACCCTCAAACCCGCTACGGTAGAAACTGGAGCTACCGTGATGGTGCCGCTTTTTGTGGATACCGATGAAGTAATCCGGGTAAATTCCCGTACGGGGGAGTATATCGAACGGGTAAAAGAATAAGCTGTCTATTCTCACACATAAATCACACCTATGGATTTTAAACAGATACAGGAGCTGGTAAAGCTGGTCAACAAATCCAACATCAGCGAACTGAGTATCGAGCAGGAAAGTTTTAAGATTACCATAAAGCAGGAAGGAAAGGTAGAATCTCCCACACCGCTGGTGGCTATGCCCGCAGCCGTTCTGCCGCAGCAGATGCCCCAGGCCGCTGCTGCGCCTGTGGCGGCACCTGTCGCCCAGCCTGCCGAACCCGCCGCCCAGCCTGCCGCTTCCAATCTGGTGACCATCAAGTCGCCCATGATCGGTACCTTCTATCGCAGTCCGACGCCGGATAAGCCGGCTTTTGTAAATGTGGGCGACGATGTAGCGGCCGGATCAGTGGTATGTATCATTGAAGCGATGAAGCTGTTTAATGAGATCGAAAGCGAAGTGAGCGGGAAGATTGTCAAGGTGCTGGTGGACGACGCTTCTCCCGTTGAATATGATCAGCCGCTGTTTCTTGTGGAGCCAAACTGATTTGAGCAAAAGGATCAAGTCAACAAACCTGAAAAATGTTCAAAAAAATACTGATCGCCAACCGTGGCGAAATAGCGCTGCGCGTTATCCGTACCTGTAAAGAAATGGGTATAAAAACGGTAGCGGTTTATTCTACGGCGGATAAAGAAAGCCTGCACGTCAAATTTGCCGATGAGGCCGTTTGTATCGGTAAGCCGCAGAGTACGGAATCCTATCTGAATATTCCCCACCTGATGGCGGCGGCCGAGATCACCAATGCGGATGCTATTCATCCGGGCTACGGCTTTCTGGCCGAAAATGCCCGCTTTGCCGAGATATGCGGAGAGCACGGCATCAAATTCATCGGCCCAACTCCCGATATGATCCGGCAGATGGGCGATAAGATGACGGCGAAGGAAACCATGATCCGCGCAGGCGTGCCGGTAATACCGGGCTCCGACGGTCTGCTGGAGAATCTGGACGAGGCGCGTGAGATCGCCCGGGAAATGGGTTACCCCATTATCCTGAAAGCCACCGCCGGCGGCGGCGGCAAGGGCATGCGCGTCGTATGGGAGGAGCGCGCGCTGGAGCACAATTACAATACCGCCAGGGCGGAAGCCAGGGCGGCCTTTAACAACGACGGGATCTACATGGAGAAATTCGTGGAAGAGCCCCGCCATATCGAGATACAGATCGCCGGCGACCAGTTTGGCAAGGTCTGTCACCTTAGCGAACGCGATTGTTCCATCCAGCGCCGCCATCAGAAGCTGGTAGAGGAATCGCCTTCTCCCTTTATGACGACGGCTCTCCGGAAAAAAATGGGAGAGGCGGCCATAAAGGCAGCTTCGGCCATTAATTACGAAAGTGTGGGTACGATAGAATTTCTGGTGGACAAGCACCGGAATTTTTATTTTATGGAAATGAATACCCGCATCCAGGTGGAGCACGGGGTTACCGAAGAGGTGATCAATTTCGACCTGGTGAAGGAGCAGATCAAAATTGCCGCAGGCATCCCCATCACGGGAAAGAACTACCTGCCGGAGATGCATGCCATCGAATGCCGGATCAATGCGGAGGACCCGTTTAACGACTTCCGCCCTTCCCCGGGCCGGATCAACGTCCTGCATATACCCGGCGGCCACGGTGTGCGGGTGGACTCTCATATCTACGCCGGCTATGCCATTCCCCCGTATTACGACTCCATGGTGGCCAAGATCATCACGGTGGCGCAGACCCGCGAAGAGGCCATCGATACCATGGACCGCGCGCTGAGCGAATTTGTCATCGAGGGAATCAAAACCACCATTCCCTTCCACCAGCAGCTTATGCGGAACGAAGATTTCCGGAAGGGTAATTTTACGACCAAGTTTACCGAAACCTTTAAGCTGGAGCCCGAGCCCCAGATCCCCTAAGGGAAGGTGAAGGGTTAAAGGTAAAGGGTGAAAGGCATATTTTAAGTTTAAAGTTCAAGATCTAAAGTTTTATTCCAGGCAAATTAACTTTAGACCTCAAACTCTAGACTTCCGGAACCAGAAATCAGAAACTTCAAACCGGAAATCAGAAACCTCAAACCCGGAAACCAGGAACTGGAAATTGAAAAAGCCCCGATGGATATCAGGGCTTTTTTTACACCAAAACAATTATTGATTAGCGCAAGAAGAGCAGTTCTCTGTATTTCGGCAGCACCCAGTATTTGTCTTCTACCAGGAACTCCAGCTTATCGCAGTGGTAGCGGATCACGTCGAAGTACGGCTTGATCTTGTCGCAGTACTGAATAGCTCTTTCGCGGCTGTCTTCCACCTTGTTGGCCACCTTGCGGGCTCCGATCATATCCTCCACGTTGGTCCGGATCACGTTGATATGTTCCGATATCTTGGCCAGAATGGCTTTCTGAGCGGTATAGGTAGACTCGTCCATGCCCACTTCCTTGAGCCCCCGGATATTGGCGATGAGCTCGTTCTGGTATTTGATGGCAGACGGCAGGATATGATTGGTGCACAGATCGCCGATCACCCGGGCTTCGATCTGAACTTTCTTCACGTAGTCTTCCAGCAATATCTCATGACGGGCGTGCAGCTCCTTGTCGGTATAGATGCCCAGGGTCTTGAACAGCTGCAGGGAAGATTTGGCGAGCAGCGCATCCAGGGCATAAGGCGTGGTCTTCACATTGGGCAGGCCGCGTTTTTCGGCTTCGGCGGTCCAGTCGTCGCTGTAGCCGTCGCCTTCAAAAAGCACCTTGCGGGAAGCCACGATATACTGCTGCAGGATCTGCAGGATGGCGATCTCTTTCTTTTCTCCTTTTTCGATCAGGGTGTCTACTTCCTTTTTGAACTTGATCAGGGTGTCGGCCACGATGCTGTTCACGATGGTCATCGCGGAGGCGCAGTTGGCGGAAGAGCCTACTGCCCGGAACTCAAACTTGTTTCCGGTAAAGGCAAAAGGAGAAGTACGGTTGCGGTCCGTATTGTCCAGCAGCAGCTCGGGGATATGACGGTGCAGATCCAGCTTCAGGATGGCTTCATCCTGCTCGTCGAACTTATTGTCTACCCGGGTCTCTATTTCCTGCAATACCTGGCTCAGGTAATGACCCACGAAGACCGAGATGATAGCGGGAGGCGCTTCGTTGGCGCCCAACCGGAAGTCGTTCCCCGGAGAGGCGATGGCCGCTCTCAGCAGGGGGGCATGATCATGTACCGCCTTGATGGTGTTGACGAAGAAGGTCAGGAACATGAGGTTGGTCTTCGGCGTTTTGCCGGGAGCCAGCAGGTTTACACCCGTATCGGTGGCCATGCTCCAGTTGTTGTGCTTGCCGGAGCCGTTGATGCGGGCGAAAGGCTTTTCGTGCAGCAGCGCCTTAAGCTTATGCCGCTTGGCTACCTTGCTCATGACATCCATGAGCAGGGTGTTGTGGTCTACGGCCAGGTTCACTTCTTCGAAGATAGGAGCGCACTCGTACTGTGCGGGGGCTACCTCGTTATGACGGGTACGCAGGGGAATGCCCAGCTTATAGGCTTCTTCCTCAAAATCGCGCATAAAAGCGTAGGCGCGTTCGGGGATGGAGCCGAAATAATGATCTTCCAGCTGCTGTCCCTTTGCGGGGGCGTGACCTACTACCGTACGGCCGCACATCACCAGGTCGGGGCGGGCATTGGCCAGTCCTTCGTCCACCAGAAAGTATTCCTGCTCCCAGCCGAGGGTGGCGGTAACCTTGGTCACGTTTTTGTCGAAGTAACGGCATACGTCGGTGGCGGCCTGATCCAGCGCGGACAGCGCCTTCATCAGGGGCGCCTTATAATCCAGCGACTCTCCGGTGTAGGATACGAAGATGGTCGGGATACACAAGGTCTTGCCGTAGCCCAGGTCCATGATAAAAGCCGGCGAGGAAGGATCCCAGGCGGTATAGCCGCGTGCTTCAAAGGTGGCGCGCAGGCCGCCGCTGGGGAAGCTGGAGGCGTCGGGCTCCTGCTGTACCAGCGCGTCTCCGTCGAACTGTTCGATGGAGCTGCCGTCGCTTTTTATGGTAAAAAAGGAATCGTGTTTTTCTGCGGTAGTGCCGGTAAGCGGCTGGAACCAGTGGGTGTAGTGGGTAACGCCTTTGTTCTCTGCCCAGGCTTTCATGCCGGCTGCGATCTGGTCCGCCATCTTGCGTTCCGTTTTGGCGCCGGTCCGCACTGAGTTCATCAGGCTTTTGTAAGCCTCATCGCTCAGGTACTCGCGCATGACCTTGCCGGAGAAAACATTGCTACCAAATATTTCGGTAATTCTTTTGTGGCCATTCTTTGCCTCCGGAGCAGGAGGAAGATGACTCAGGTGATCCAGGGCGGAAAATCGCAGTGATAACATAGATTGAAATTTTTTGCAAAAAAACATTATAATCCGGTAAGATGCAAATTTTTTTGAGCGATTAAAAGAAATTTAGGCTTTTTTCATTTTGAAAGCTGGTTTATTGGTGATTTTTCTATTTGAAACTATGTCGATCTCTGATAAAAATAGATATTAAAAAAATAATAATGTCAATTCGGATACGGATATGCTATTATATTATGTCGATCCTGCTGTTGCCCGCCCCTTTATTTTAGCTGTGTCCGAATTTATTACCTTTGCGTCTCAATCATCATTTCCACCAAACCGGTCTTTATCCAGCATGCAGATCACCGTAGACACCGCCCTGCAACTCGGGCTGAACGAAGCAGAATTTGAACAGATAAAATCCATCCTGGGACGTACGCCCAATTTTACCGAACTGAGCATGTACTCGGTGATGTGGAGTGAGCACTGCAGCTATAAAAACTCCATTGCCTGGCTGAAGACGCTTCCCCGGGAGGGTGCGCGTCTGCTGGTGAAAGCCGGTGAGGAAAATGCCGGCCTGGTGGACATCGGAGACGGCTATGCCTGTGTTTTCAAGATAGAATCGCATAATCATCCTTCCGCCATTGAACCTTTCCAGGGCGCCGCTACCGGCGTCGGCGGCATACACCGCGATATCTTTACCATGGGCGCCCGCCCCGTGGCTGCGCTCAATTCGCTGCGTTTCGGAAGTCTGGAGGACCCCAAGACACGTCACCTGCTGGAAGGCATCGTACAGGGTATCGGTCATTACGGCAACTGCTTCGGGGTGCCTACCGTAGGCGGCGAGGTGTATTTTGAAGGATGTTATAATACCAATCCCCTGGTGAACGCCATGAGCGTAGGGGTAGTAAAGGTAGGGCAAACCGTTTCCGCTACGGCGCACGGCGCGGGTAATCCTGTGTTTATCGTAGGATCCGACACCGGAAAAGACGGTATGGGCGGAGCTTCTTTTGCATCTGCCGATATTACCGAAGACAGCGCTGAAGACCTGCCGGCCGTGCAGGTGGGAGATCCCTTCCAGGAGAAAAAGCTGCTGGAGGCCTGCCTGGAGCTGGTCCCCACCGGAGCGCTGATCGGCATGCAGGATATGGGGGCCGCCGGCATCACCTGCTCCACCGCGGAAATGAGCGCCAAAGGCGAGCACGGCATGCGCATCGACCTGGACAAGGTGCCGGCCCGGCAGGAGGGGATGAAAGCCTGGGAAATGCTGCTGAGCGAAAGCCAGGAACGGATGCTCATCGTGGTAAAGAAAGGACGTGAAAAAGAAGCCCTCCGGATATTTGAAAAATGGGACCTGAACTGTGTACAGATCGGGGAGGTGACCCGTGAGCCCCTGCTGCGGTTTTACCGGTACGGGGAGCTGGAGGCGGAGGTACCCGCCGAGAGCCTGGTGCTGGGCGGCGGTGCACCGGTATATCAGCGCGATTACCGGGAGCCGGCCTACCTGCAGCAGATAAGGGCTTTTTCGGCTGGTTCGGTACCCGTGCCCGCTGACCTCAGGTCCGTAGCAGAGCAGCTGGTGCAGCTGCCGGCCATTGCCTCCAAGCGGTGGATCTATACCCAGTACGACAGTATGGTAGGTACGGGCAATGCCAGCACCAATGCGCCTTCGGATGCCGCCGTATCTCTGGTAAAAGGTACCGAAAAGGCCCTGGCCATGACCACGGATTGCAATGGCTATTACGTATATGCGGATCCGTATAAAGGCGCCCAGATCGCCGTGGCAGAGGCTGCCCGTAATATCGTGTGCAGCGGCGGCACGCCGGTAGCCATCACCAACTGCCTGAACTTTGGCAATCCCTACGATCCCGAAGTGTATTACCAGTTCGTGCAGGCCATCAAAGGAATGGGCGATGCCTGTACCAAATTCGATACTCCCGTTACCGGCGGTAACGTCAGCTTTTATAACCAGTCGCCCGACGGACCGGTATATCCCACTCCGGTGATCGGCATGGTCGGGGTGCTGGACCGCATGGAGCGGCGCATGACGCTCGATTTTAAACAGGCGGGCGACGTCATTTACCTGCTGGGGCAGAGCCGCGACGATATTGCCGGCAGCATGTACCTCCGGAAGATAGCCGGCATGGCTTTCAGTCCGGCTCCGCATTTCAACCTGGATGAAGAATATAACCTGCAGCAGATGACCGCCACGCTCATCCGTGCCGGGGTGCTGCAGTCCGTACATGATGTAAGCGACGGCGGTCTGCTGGTGACGTTGCTGGAAAGCGCCATGCCGCGGGAGCTGGGCTTTTCCCTGCAAACAGACCCCGCTGTACGGGCAGACGCCTTTTTGTTTGGTGAAGCGCAGAGCCGCATTGTGGTGTCGGTACAGCCGGAGCAGGCGCAGCGGCTGGAGCAGCTGCTGGCCGGTATGGTCTG
Organism: Compostibacter hankyongensis; assembly: GCF_039541075.1. Taxonomy (NCBI): domain Bacteria; kingdom Pseudomonadati; phylum Bacteroidota; class Chitinophagia; order Chitinophagales; family Chitinophagaceae; genus Compostibacter; species Compostibacter hankyongensis. The sequence goes on from NZ_BAABFN010000001.1 coordinate 1,069,657, forward strand.
GTCGCGTCTCGGCGAGGTAACCGGCAACGGCCGGCTGCTGGTGGATCAGGCGGACTGGGGAAGCATCGGCGACTGGAAGGAGCAATATGATACGGCGCTGGAACGGAAGGTCTCCGGTTTCTGAGTCTACGTTGATTTGATGATTTGAAAATTTGGAGATTTGATGATGAAGCCATCAGCACATCATCAGATCAGCACATCATCAAATCCTTAAATGCCCTTCACCTTTCACCCTTCGCCTTTCACCGTTATTCCCCCTTTAGGGGGCTGGGGGTCACCTTTCACCCGTTAAAGGAGGCCTGGGATCCGACTGCAGCCGCCGGATGCTGCGGCTGTAATAAAGCATCAGCCGCCATCTTTCTCCCCACGAAAAGGGAAGCCGCAGCAGTTTCCGGAAGAACAGCCGCCGGGCTTGCCGGTGCCGCCGCCGCTCTTCCTGCGGGCTGAAAGTCTGTACGCTGCTCGGGAGGCTCTTCCGCCACTTGTAGCTGATGCGGAGGGCGCTTTCCATCCAGGCCCTGCCCGGCTGTCCCTCCGAAAAATGTTCCAGCAGCAGGTCATAGATCACCCGTACCCGGTAATGCTGCCCTACCTGCAGTGAAAAGTCGGTATCATATCCATGGAAGCCTTGCAGCAGCGCCTCATCAAAAGGGTGTTTTTCCCAGACGGCTTTCGGGCTGGCCATAAAAACGCCGTCCACCGTTACCACGTCCAGGTAATCTCCGGAGCAGCCGTCCGGCTTTTCAGTATGTGTGAATTTTTCCCGGGAAGAAAAGCGGTGGCCCTGCACGATATTTATCCCGCGCAGTTCTTTGAATACAGACCAGGAAGAAGGGATTATACTTTTGTAACAACCTCCCGCCACGCCCACGAGACCCGCTCCTTCCTCCTGCAGGTGGCGGGTAACGGTTTTCCCCCAGTCTGCCGTCAGGAAACGGACATCTTCGTGCACAAAACAAAGAAAGGGATAGCGGCTGGCCGCCGCGCCTGTGTTATAGGCTTTGGTGAGACTGTACCCTTTTTCCCGGTTGCGGATCACGACCAGCTCAAAGGGTACCCCGATGGTCTGCCCGATATTGGCGCTTACGGCCTGCAGCAGGCCGTCGTCAATGGAGCAGATGATGACCGAGATCATGGGCCCGGCGCTCAGGCCGCATCTTTACCGTGACAGTGCTTGTATTTCTTGCCGCTTCCGCAGGGGCAGGGATCGTTTCTGCCCACTTTGGGCGCCACCCTGACGGGTTCCTGCCGTACCGGCTCTGCATTGTCATAATATTCTTCTTCCTCTCCGCCCCCTGCCGCAGCATAGGATTCCTTGCGGGTTTTCATCCGGCTCATATCGGTTTTCTGCTCGCGCCCTTCCCGGATCTGCTCCTGGGAATTGTCCTGCGTTACCGGAATGCTGGCTTTGCAAAGGAAAGACACGATCTCCTTGTTGGTTTCAGAGACCATGCTCCGGAACAGGTTAAAGGCTTCCATCTTGTAGATCACCAGCGGATCCTTTTGTTCGTAGACGGCGCTTTGTACCGATTGCTTCAGATCGTCCATGGCCCGCAGGTGCTCTTTCCAGGCCTCGTCGATAAAGGCCAGGGTAACGGTTTTCTCCAGTGAGCTGGTCAGCTCCCGGCCTTCGGAGTCGATGATCTTTTTCAGACCGGACAATACATTCAGCCCTTTGATGCCATCGGTGAAGGGCACGGAAATGTTTTCGATGCGGCTGCCCTGTTCCTTGTATATGCGGGAGATGACCGGGAGGGTCTGTTCGGCCAGTCCCTCTGCCTTGCGGTTGTAGGATTCGCGGGCCTCTTCATAGAGCTGCGCCGCCAGGTCCTGCGGCTGCTGCTTTTCCAGCTGTTCGGCCGTGATGGTCGTATCTACGCCCAGGTCCACGATGGCGGCCAGCTTGAAGCCTTCGTGGTCGCCCTGCTCTTTGTAGCTGACCACGAGATTTTCGGCTACATCGTAAAAGGCATTGTCGATATCTACGGCAAGCCGTTCGCCAAACAGGGCATGTTCTCTGCGCGCGTAGATGACGGTACGTTGCTTGTTCATCACGTCGTCGTATTCGAGCAGGCGTTTGCGGATACCGAAGTTATTTTCTTCCACCTTCTTCTGCGCGCGTTCGATGGACCGGGAGATCATGCTGTGCTGGATCACCTCGCCTTCCTTGTGACCCATGCGGTCCATGAGGGAGGCGATGCGTTCGGAGCCGAACATGCGCATCAGGTCGTCTTCCAGCGATACAAAAAACTGGGAGGAGCCGGGATCGCCCTGGCGGCCGGCACGGCCGCGGAGCTGGTTGTCTACCCGGCGGCTTTCATGGCGTTCGGTGCCGATGATGGCCAGCCCGCCTGCATCCTTCACACCGGCTCCCAGCTTGATATCCGTACCGCGGCCGGCCATATTGGTGGCAATGGTGACATTGCCGCCGATGCCCGCTTCTGCCACGATCTGGGCTTCCCGCTGGTGCTGTTTGGCATTCAATACATTGTGGGATATCTTTTTCTGCGTGAGCATGCGGCTGAGCAGCTCGGAGATTTCCACCGAGGTGGTGCCTACCAGCACCGGTCTGCCGGCTTCCTGGAGCGCCACGATCTCGTCGATGACGGCTTTGTATTTTTCGCGCTTGGTTTTGTATACCAGGTCGTTGGAGTCATTACGGACCACAGGGAGATTGGTGGGGATGGTGACCACATCCAGCTTGTAGATCTCCCAGAACTCGCCGGCTTCGGTCTGGGCCGTACCGGTCATGCCGGCCAGCTTGTGGTACATCCTGAAATAGTTCTGCAGGGTCACCGTGGCAAAGGTCTGGGTGGCGGCTTCCACCTTTACGTTTTCCTTGGCTTCGATGGCCTGGTGCAGCCCGTCGGAGTAGCGCCGGCCTTCGAGCACGCGGCCCGTCTGCTCGTCCACGATCTTGACCTTGCCGTCCACTACGATGTATTCCACGTCTTTTTCAAACAGCGTGTACGCTTTAAGCAGCTGCTGTACGGAATGGATCCGCTCGCTTTTTACGGCAAAATCCTTGAGCAGCTCATCCTTGCGGCGCATCTTTTCTTCGGGGCTGTCTTCGGATTTTTCGATCTCGGCGATCTCGGCCCCCACATCGGGCATGATAAAGAAGTTGGGGTCTTCCCCGCTGGCGGTGATCAGGTGTATGCCTTTGTCGGTGAGGTCTACCGTGTTATTCTTTTCGTCGATGACAAAGAAAAGCTCTTCATCCACCTTGGGCATGTCCTTCTGCTGGTCGCCCATATAGCGGTTCTCCGCCTTTTGCTGAACGACCTTCATGCCGGGTTCGCTGAGGAATTTGATGAGGGCGCTGTTTTTGGGCAGCCCGCGGAAGGCGCGGTAAAGGGCCAGCCCCCCGGTATTGGGATCGTCTTTGCCTTCGGCGATCAGCTTCTTGGCGTCGTTCAGCGCGCTGAGCACTACCTTTTTCTGGGCCTCCGCCAGCCGCTGAATGCGGGGTTTTAAGGCCAGGAACTCCTGTTCTTCCCCGCGGGGTACAGGACCGGAAATGATCAGGGGGGTCCGGGCATCGTCGATCAGGACGCTGTCCACCTCATCCACCATGGCGTAATGGTGCTTGCGCTGCACCATTTCATCGGCATTGTGCACCATATTATCGCGCAGGTAATCAAATCCGAATTCGTTGTTGGTGCCGTAGGTGATATCTGCCAGATAGGCATTTCTGCGGGCTGCGGAGTGCGGTTCGTACTTGTCGATGCAGTCCACGGTGAGCCCGAGGAATTCAAAGATCGGGGCATTCCATTCCTGGTCGCGCCGGGCCAGGTAGTCGTTTACCGTGACAATATGCACGCCTTCCCCGGCCAGGGCGTTCAGATAAGCCGGCAGGGTGGATACCAGTGTTTTTCCTTCCCCGGTGGCCATTTCCGCGATCTTGCCCTCATGCAGCACGGTACCGCCGATCAGCTGTACATCGTAATGGAGCATGTTCCAGGTGACCTGGCCGCCGGCCGCTGTCCAGGAATTTTTGTAGGAGACCGTATCGCCGTTGACCTGGATGTATTCTTTGCTGACCGCCAGCTTGCGGTCAAGCTCGGTGGCATTTGCTGTCAGCTCGGTGTTGTCGCGGAACCGCCGGGCGGTTTCTTTGACCACGGCAAAGGCTTCGGGGAGCAGCTCCTTGAGGATGGCTTCTATCTGTTCATTGCGCGTTTCCGACAGTTTATCCGCTTCCGCATAGATCGCTTCTTTCTGTACGATTTCCGAATCGGGAAGCTTCTCCGCCTCTTCCTTCTTGGCGGCAATGGCGGCATCGGTATCCGCCAGATGCTGTTTTATACGTTCGCGGAACTCCTGCGTTTTTTGCCGGAGCTCGTCGTTGGACAGGCCGGCAAGCGGTTCGAAGACCGCATTGATACGGGCTACCATGGGCGCGACGTTTTTGATATCCCGCTCCGATTTATTTCCGCCAAACAGCTTCGTGAGTACGCCGATCATGATCTGTAATATTCAGTTAATAAATTAATGCAGTTACTTTGTTCGTCCGATGGCGAATATCTGCCTCATTTCAAACAAGCCATTAAACCATCTGCCCCGGTTGACATCCAACAGCCGGTTTTTCCGCTGCCGGACCTTGTGCCGGCATCCGCTGCAACGCAGCCGCTGGTAAGGGCACGTGGCAAGGCCGGACCATCCTGCTTTCCCGGCAAATAATGTGCACTTTTGTAAAGTGTGCCAGGATGGCAGTGGACGAACCGAACAAAGTTAGCAAATATAAGAAAGCTTCGGCGTGGAGATACCTGCCGTTTATCCTTTTTTTCTTGTATGGGAGCCGGGTAAATGTTTTTTTTGTTGCGGTGTAAACCGGGAACCGCAGAGGATCAGGGGATTGAAGCCGAACATACGGATCAGTAATTACAGGTTATGCGTTTTTTGTTTACGATTTTGATCATCTGCTGCTGTTGTGCAGGGGGATATGCCCAGAGCGTTCCGGCAGCGAAGAAGGGAACCGTAAAGGGAGTGGTGCTGGACGAAAGCGGGCAGCAGGGGCTTCCCTATGCTACCATACAGCTGTGGCGGATGGCGGATTCAGCCGTAGCGGGAGGCGCCCATACCATGGCTACGGGCGCTTTTACAGTAGGCGGGTTGCCCGCCGGCAAATATTATCTCCGGGTCAGCTATCTGGGATATCAGGCCATGGATACCATCGTGGCCCTCAGTACCGGCAGCCTCTCGGCGGATTTGGGAAAAGTAGTGCTGAGCACAGCCGCCCGCACCCTTCAGTCGATTGATATCGTAGGCAACCGTCCCCCCATGCAGGTAAAAGGCGACACCGTAAGCTTTAATCCTACCGCCTACAAGACCGAGCCGGATGAAACGGCCGAGGATCTGATCGCGAAAATTCCGGCCCTGCAGACCGACGACCAGGGCAATATCAAATCCCAGGGGGATAATATCGTAAAGGTGCTGGTAGACGGAAAGCCGTTCTACGAGGGCAACTCCAAGGATGCGCTGAAGATGATCCCAGCTTCCATCCTGGACCGCATAGAGGTGATGAACGATCCCGATATGGAATACGACGCCTCCGATCCGGAAAAGCCGAGGGTGCTGAACCTGGTGATCAAAAAAGACCAGAAGCGGGGACATTTTGTCACCGCACACGGCAGCGCAGGCAACCGCGGGCAGGCCGAAGGCAACGGCCGGGTGAACCTCATCCGCGGCGAAAGCATGACGGCCATCCGCGGTGGCGGCAACAAGGGAGTGCAGGACAGCTATAACTACAACCTGAATCCTTATTACCGGAATTATGTAAACGAGAAGTTTAGCTACCGGGTCGGGCTGAATTATTCGCATACGCAGAACGAGAGCTTTGGCAGCACCCGCAAGCAGAACTTTTTTTCGGATACCTCTTATTTCGTAAACGAATCCAGCACCAGCCAGGGGGAGAATAACGGATATGGCCTTGGCGGCGGTTTTGAATACAACCCGACCAAACAGATGCGCATCCGCTTTTCCCAGTCCTTCAACCTGGGCCGGAGCGAGAATGGCAGCTATAACACCTATACCTATACGGACGCGCTGGATTCGCTGCTTACCCAGGGCAACCGCAGCAATACCGCGGAAAACAAGAGCGGCGGGGCCAATTCCAGCCTTAACTTTATCTACCGGTTTAAAAAGCCGGGGCGGCGCCTGGAGGCCAACCTCGCCTATAATTATAATACCGGCAACAATACGAGCACCATATATGCTCTCCGGCATGACCTGAAGGCGGGTACCGGCACCGATACCACAGACCAGACCAAGCTGCGGGAGACAAATAACAAGGGCGTGGATTTCCGGGCCAACTATGTTACGCCTTTCCTCAGCAAAAACTCCAGTCTGAACCTGGGCTATCACGTCTCGGCGGGAAATAACCTGAACGATAACTCTTCCTATGACAACGAAGCCTCCGGGCTGGTTTTCGACTCCGTGCTGAGCAATCAGTACCGGAACCACGACTACAGCCATAACCTGTCTGCGGATTATGCCATCCATCTGAATGATTTCAGATACTGGGGAGGCGTCTCTTATCAGTATATCCTGACCCGCGGATTCAATTTCCTCAAAGACAGCAATTACGTCTCCACCCGATACAGCCTGTACCCCCGCGCAGGAGTACGTTATGATTTTGACGAGCACAATGACATTATCCTACATTACAGCGGCAGCCTCCGGCCGCCGAGCTTTGAACAGCTGCAGCCCACGATAGACAATACGGATCCGCAGCATATCCGGAAAGGCAATCCCGGGCTCAGTCCGGAATTTTCGAGCAGGATCCGCCTGCACTTCAAGCGTTATAACCCCGTTAGCATGAATTCTCTCAGCGTGCGGATGGCGTATAACCTGAACCGTAATCAGATACAGAATATAAACTCGTACGACACCACTACCGGCGTAGTCACTACCCAGCCGGAGAACATTCCCTCCAATTACGGACTGGACGGGGATGTGGATTATGTGGTCACGCTGAGCGACAAGTCTTCCATCAACCTGCATACCGATGTGTCGTATAACAGCTTTGTGCAGCGGTACAACCAGACGGATTACAGCAGCAGCATCGACGCCAACACGGGCAACATCACGCTGCAACAGGAGATGGATGGCAACCTGCGGCTGAACGGAGGATTTAAATTTTATATCAACGTAAAGGATATCCTTTTTCTTTCCGGTGGGATGAACGTGGATTATTCCACTTTTACCGCGGATGTGATGCTCAAGGACGGCAGCGCTCCCCCCTCTCCGGATCTGCAGTATTACGATCTGCACAGCAGGCTGAGCAGCGAGATAGAGCTGCCCTGGGATATAAAATATGGTATCTATGCCGGTTTTTCCAAGCAGAGCAATGTCAGCGACAACACCCTGGACGGGTACAACCTGCTGGTCCTGAACTCGGCCATTACCAAAAGGCTGTTTAATAAAAAGGGCGCAATATCCCTGCGGGTCAATGATATCACCAACAGCATCGCGAAGCGGAATGCCGTCATCGACCCGGATTTTGCCAAAAACTCCCCCTTTGCAGACCTTACCCGTTATTACACCCTCAGCTTTAATTATACCATCAATAAGCTGGGCGGCAAATGGAAAAAAAGGATAGAAGAGGAGCAGGACCGGGACTAAAAGACCTCTCCGGAAAAATTCAGCTTGCTTTATTAAAATAGGCGGACTATCTTTAAAATCTCTTGTTGTTTTAACGCTTATTCCATCATCATTACGAAAAAAGAAATTTATGGAACAAGGTATCCAGCCCAAAAAACTGTTTTTTACCAGCTGTCTCGCGCTGATCGTTACCGCGATGACCTTCGCTATCCGCGCCGAGATCGTCACCATCTGGGGCGCCGACTACCAGCTTACCGGAAAAGAGCTGGGGCTTATTGCCGGTACGGCCTTCTGGGGCTTTACGCTGGCGCAGATATTCGGTGGTCCGCTGATCGATCTTATCGGCATGAAGCGGATACTCACCATTGCCTTTATCGGTCATATCCTGGGCGTCATTGTTACCATCTTTTCAGCTTCCTTCTGGCCGCTGTTTCTGGGTACGCTGCTGATCGGCATCGCCAACGGAGCGGTGGAAGCAGCCTGTAATCCCCTGGTGACCACCATCTATTCCAATTCCAAGACCAAAATGCTCAACCGCTTCCACATGTGGTTTCCCGGCGGAAACGTCATCGGCGGGCTGGTGGCCTATTTTATGGTGGAAGAGCTGCACCTGAGCTGGCAGCTGCTGATGGGCCTGCTGCTGGTGCCTACCCTGATATACGGGATTATCTTTTTCTCCATGAAGTTTCCGCAGACCGAGCGGGTGGCATCCGGTGTCAGCTATAAGGGTATGTTAAAGGCCTGCGTAGGTCCCCTGTTCATCTTTATGGTGATCTGTATGCTGCTTACGGCATCCACGGAGCTGGGTACCGGCCAGTGGATCAATGCCCTGCTGGGCCAGGTGGGCGTTCCGGCCATCCTTTTGCTGGTATTTATAAACGGCATCATGGCCATCGGACGTCTGTTCGCCGGTCCGGTGGTTCACCGTCTGAATCCTCCCGGAATGCTGCTGCTGTCTGCTATTATTGCCGCCCTCGGACTCTTCTGGCTGAGTAAAGCGGACGGCTATACGACATTTGCCGCTGCTTTTGTTTTTGCCGTAGGGGTATGTTATTTTTGGCCTACTATGCTGGGCTTTGTTTCTGAATACATCCCGCAGACCGGAGCGCTCGGGCTGAATATCATGGGTGGAGCCGGAATGCTTTCCGTAGCCATAGCGCTGCCCTTTATGGGTGCCTGGTACGACCAGCATAAGGCGGATGCCCTGCAACAGGGTGCGGCGCAGGTGGCTGCCGAACTGCAGGCCGGCCGGCATACGCTGCAGAATGTGGCGGTGCTGCCGCTGATCCTGATCGTGGCCTTTACCTTCCTTTTCCTGGCTTACCGCCGCAAACCGCGGGTAGTGCTCAGTAAGGAACCGCTGGCCACGGAGCTGCCGCAGGCTTAATAAAACGGAATATATATTATGACGAACAGAAAACTCAGAATGGGTATGGTCGGCGGTGGTAAAGGCGCCTTTATCGGCGCCGTGCATCGCATCGCGGCCAACATCGACGGGCAGATCGAGCTGGTGGCCGGCGCCTTCAGCAGTAACCCCGCCCGGTCGAAGGAAACGGGAGAGGAGCTGTATCTCTCGCCGGAACGTGTATATGGCTCCTACGAAGAAATGATCCGCAGGGAAAAAGAGCTGCCGGAAGGAGAGCGCATCGATTTTGTATCCATCGTTACTCCCAACCACCTCCATTTCGGACCGGCGAAGCTGGCCCTGGAAAACGGCTTTCATGTCGTGCTGGACAAGCCGATGACCTTTTCGCTTGCGGAAGCGCTCGAGCTGCAGCAGGTGGTGGAGCGCACGGGGCTGCTGCTCTGCCTTACCCACACCTATACCGGCTATCCCATGGTGAAGGAGGCGCGGCAGCGCGTGGCTTCCGGCGCCCTGGGAAAGATCCGGAAAATCTATGTGGAATATCCCCAGGGCTGGCTGAGCGCCCCGCTGGAGGCTTCCGGCAACAAGCAGGCCGGCTGGCGTACCGACCCCGCCCGCAGCGGCATCGCCGGCAGCATGGGGGATATCGGCACGCATGCCGCCAACCTGGCGGAATATGTCAGTGGTCTGAAAATAACCCGGCTTTGTGCGGATATCAATATTGTGGTTCCGGGCCGGCAGCTGGACGACGACGGGGGCGTGCTGCTGAAATTCGACAACGGCGCCAGCGGCGTGCTGATGGCCTCGCAGATCGCGACAGGAGAGGAAAACTGCATCAAGGTACGGGTCTACGGTGAAAAAGGCGGGCTGGAATGGAAGCAGGACGACGCCAATACGCTGCTGGTGAAATGGCCGGATAAGCCTGCGGAGATTGTCCGTACCGGCGGACCGGGGCTGTCTGCCCTGGCTGTGCACAATACCCGCACACCTGCCGGTCACCCGGAAGGGTACCTGGAAGCCTTTGCCAACCTTTACCGGAATTTTGCGCTGTGTGTACGTGCAAAGTCAAACGGCATAACTCCCGAACCGGAATGGCTGGACTTTCCGGGAGTGGAAGAGGGCGTAGAGGGTATGCTGTTTATCGAAAAGGTGATCGAGTCCGGCAAGTCGGAGCAGAAGTGGATTGACCTGTGAAGCCGGCGGTCAGGAGCGTTCCTGATATATAAAACCTAAACGGACGGATAAAGCCGGGCGCGATCCAAAGGGGCGTGTCCGGCCATTTATAAAGACAAATAGTAACAGATGAAACCGAGCATGACAATACTTTCTCACACAGGGAAATGTTAATATATGCGAGGTTCCATCCGACCATTGAAAAAGACAAAAATTAACGGATGAAAACGATAAAAGGACCCGGTATCTTCCTGGCGCAGTTCCTGGGCGACGAAGCGCCTTTTAACAGCCTCAAAAGCATTTGTGAATGGGCCGCCGGGCTGGGCTATAAAGGTGTGCAGATCCCTGTTTGGGATCCCCGTTGTATTGACATAAAAAAGGCGGCCGAGAGTAAGGACTACGCCGATGAAATAAAAGGCATCGTACAGGAAGCCGGGCTGGAGATCACCGAGCTGAGCAGTCATATTATCGGGCAGCTGGTGGCCGTACATCCGGCCTATGATGACCTGTTCGACGGCTTTGCGCCCCCCCAATATCACGGAAACCCTGCCGAGCGTACCCGTTGGGCGGTGGAACAGCTGAAATATTCCGCCAAGGCCAGCAGGAACCTGGGGCTGAATGCGCACGGTACCTTCAGCGGCGCCCTGCTGTGGCACACCGTATATCCCTGGCCGCAGCGCCCGGCCGGTCTGGTGGAAACCGGTTTCCGGGAACTTGCCAAAAGATGGGTGCCCATACTGGATGTGTTCGAGGACTGCGGAGTAGACCTTTGCTATGAGATCCATCCCGGTGAGGACCTGCACGACGGTATCACTTACGAGCGGTTTCTGGAGGCAACGGGCAACCATAAACGCGCCTGCCTGCTGTACGACCCCAGCCATTTTGTGCTGCAATGCCTGAACTACCTGGAATATATCGATATCTATCACGAGAAGATCCGCATGTTCCATGTAAAGGATGCCGAGTTCAACCCCACCGGCCGCAGCGGGGTATACGGCGGCTACCAGGGATGGGTGGAACGGCCCGGCCGCTTCCGCTCCCTCGGCGACGGACAGGTGGATTTCAAGGGTATCTTCAGCAAGCTCAGCCAGTACGATTACGGCAGCTGGGCCGTCATGGAGTGGGAATGCTGCCTTAAACATCCCGAAGACGGAGCCCGGGAAGGAGCTCCCTTTATCCGCGATCATATCATCCGCGTCACCGAAAAAGCTTTTGACGACTTTGCCGGCGGCGGAGCAGATGAAACGCTGAACCAGAAGGTGCTCGGCCTGAAATAACGGCCGGGTAACGGGAATGGCTACCTTAGAACCGTGAAGGAAGTCCTTGCCACCGGGTCAGCTTGTTTGTATTTTTTAACTAAAACGTTTTACCTTGTAACGGATTGTCCGGATTCCCGCTTTGTGCATCCGGATCATTTTTTATAAAAAAATAACCTTTATATGAAAAACTCAGGTAGGGCGCTGTGTCTGGCCATCGCTGCTTTGATGACCTGCAGTGCTGCACGGCTTACTGCACAGACGGTGAACACGCTTTCCAAAAAGGAAATGCGGCAGGGCTGGAAATTATTATTTGACGGCAAAGACCTGCAGGGCTGGCATCCTTACCTCCACCCCGGAGAAAAGCCGGCCTGGAAGGTGGAAGACGGAACGATCATGACGGACATGCCGGCAAAAGGCGGCGCCGAGGACCTGGTTACCGATGAGGAGTACGGAAACTATGAGCTGAGCCTGGAATGGAATATTGAGGAAGGCGGTAACAGCGGGATCATTTTTAATATCCATGAAGATCCTTCGCACCGCGCCACCTATTTTACCGGTCCCGAGATGCAGGTGCTGGACAATGTAAAGGCCAGCGATAACAAAAAGGAAAACCACCTTGCCGGTTCCCTTTACGATCTGATACCGGCCGACCCCAAGGCCGTGCATCCTGCCGGACAGTGGAACCAGGTAAAGATCCGCGTGGACGACGAGGGCCACCTTGCCTTCTGGATGAACGGGAAGAAGGTGGTGGAGACCCAGCTTTGGACCGATCAGTGGAAAGAGATGGTGGCGGGCAGCAAGTTCAAAAACTGGAAGGATTTCGGTACATATAAGAAAGGGCATATCGCCCTGCAGTTCCATGGCGGTATCGTGAAGTTCCGCAACATCAAGATACGGCCGCTGAAAGGGTGAAGGGTGAAGGGTGAAAGGCAAAGGGCATTAATTTGGTAATTTACTTCGTGCATAATGTTTTTTTTATTTGTCTCAGTGAAGGCTTCGCCTTTGATGATATGCTGATTTATTTCGTGCTCAATGATCTTTGGTGGTCTCAATGAACGCTCCGCGTTTGATGATTGTTTCATCATCAAATTATCAAATTCCCAAATCATCAAATCAATCATAACCCATCCTATGAAACAGACATTCGTTTTCATCATGATCTGCGGCATGCTGGCCTCCTGCGGCAACAGTGGCAGCGGCAACGCGGCCCAGGACAGCACGGTTGCCGGTCCCGCAACAGACAGTTCCGAGGCCACCGCAGAAACGGCTCCGCCGAACCAGCTTACCGACGCCGAAAAAGCGGCAGGCTGGCAGCTGCTCTTTGATGGTACGTCGCTCAGCGGCTGGCACTCCTTCCATCAGCAGCAGCCGGGCAGCGCCTGGAAAATACAGGACGGCGCCATCATGCTGGATACCGCTCAGCGTAAAGGCTACCAGATAAAGGGTGGGGGAGATCTCCTGACCGACGCCACCTATGGCAACTTCGACCTGAAGCTGCAATGGAAGATACAGCCCTGCGGTAACAGCGGCGTGCTTTTCTATGTGCAGGACGAGCCCAGATATGCCGAAAGCTGGCATACCGGCCCCGAGGTGCAGGTGCTGGACAATTCCTGCCACTCCGATGCCAAAATACCCAAGCACCGCGCCGGTGATTTGTATGATCTTATCTCCTCCAGTCCCGAGACGGTAAATCCTGCCGGCCAGTGGAACGACGTAGAGATCCGTTCAGACAACGGACATCTGCAGCTATTCCTGAACGGGGTACAGGTCGTGGAAACACAGCTGTGGACGGATGAATGGAAAAAGCTGGTGGCCGGCAGCAAGTTTAAGGCCATGCCCGGATTCGGTACCTTCAAGGAAGGTCACCTTGCCCTGCAGGACCATGGCTTCATGGTCTGGTACCGCAATATCCGCATCCGGAAGCTCTGAACAGGAGCAGCGATAATTTAAAAAAAAGTTTAAACCCAAACCTGTAAATTTATGTCCTCATAAATTACAGGTTTTATTTTTCTACTATGCGTCTATTTCATACTCTTCTTCTGTTAGGCGGCGTTGCGCTGCTCGGGATCTCCTGCACCCATAAACGTCCGGGCCGTCCGCGGATCCTCGTTTTTGGAAAAACCGCCGGTTTTCACCATGCCTCCATCCCAGACGGTATGAAGGCCATCCGGCAGCTGGGCACTGAGAACGGTTTCGATGTGGACACCACTACCGATGCCGCGAAGTTTACCGAGGATACCCTCAAGCAATATACTGCGGTAGTATTTATGAGCACTACCGGCGATGTGCTGGATGACCGTCAGCAGGCAGACTTTGAAAGATATATCCAGGCCGGCGGCGGCTATCTGGGTGTACACGCCGCCGCGGACTGCGAATATCACTGGCCCTGGTACGGCAAGCTGGTCGGCGCTTATTTCAAAAGCCATCCCCGGCAGCAGCAGGCCACCCTGCATATCCACAAGGACGCGAAGTTCCCGGTGACGGATTCCCTGCCCGATCCCTGGACGCGGAAGGATGAGTGGTACAACTTCCGCCAGCCGCCGACGGATGTGCATGTGCTGGTATCGATAGACGAAAAATCGTATGAAGGCGGGGAAAACGGAGATAATCATCCCATGGTATGGTACCACGAGTACGACGGAGGAAGGGCTTTTTATATGGAGCTGGGTCATACCAACGAATCCTATACGGAACCCAATTTCCTGAAGCTGCTGCTGGCCGGTCTGAAATATGCCATCAGTAAAAACGAAGAGCTGGACTACCGGAAAGCCACCAGCCTGCGCATACCCGATGAAGACCGCTTTGCCAAGGAATTTCTGGGCGGGGGGCTTGACGAGCCCACCGAGCTGACCGTATTGCCCAACCTGGATATCCTCATCGGCGAGCGGAAGGGACAGATCATGTTTTACAATGCTGCGCAAAAAAAAATGTCGCAGGTAGCGGAGCTGAAGGTATACAGCAAGGCCCTGCATGTAAAGGGGGTAAATGTGGAAACCGGTCTGATGGGACTGCAGGCCGACCCGCAGTATGAAAAGAACCACTGGATATATGTTTATTATTCCCCGGTGGATAAATCCGTAGACCGGCTGTCCCGCTTCAAGTTCGAGAACAATACCTTCAACCTGCAAAGCGAGCAGACCATCCTGGAGGTAAATACCAACCGGGAGATATGCTGCCATACCGGCGGATCCATCGCTTTTGACGGCGAAGGCAACCTGTATCTGTCGGTAGGCGACAATACCACGCCCTTCGACGAAAAGGATACGGTTACCGGCAAGGGCTTCCCGGTGAACCTGCACGGTTTTTCCCCGCTGGACGACCGGCCGGGGTATGAGCATTACGACGATCGTCGCGCCGCCGGTAACAGCAACGACCTGCGGGGCAAGATACTGCGTATAAAGGTCCATGAAGATGGTACCTATGAAATACCGAAGGGAAATCTTTTCCCGGAAGGCACTGCCAAAACGCGACCGGAGATATATGTGATGGGCGATCGCAACCCCTACCGTATTTCAGTAGACAAGCACAACGGTTACCTGTACTGGGGTGAGGTAGGTCCCGATGCCGGCAACGACAGCCTTGAAACGCGGGGCCCCCGCGGTTACGACGAAGTAAACCAGGCGCGCAAGGCCGGCAATTTCGGATGGCCCTACTTTGTGGGAAACAACTATCCTTATCATCAGTATGATTACGCTACCGGCACCCCCGGCCCGGCATTCGATCCTGAGCATGTGGTCAATAATTCGCGTAACAATACCGGTATACGCGATCTGCCGCCCGCCCAGCCCGCCTTTATCTGGTATCCCTATGCCGCCTCACCCGATTTCCCCCAAGTGGGACAGGGTGGGCGTACCGCCATGGCCGGCCCGGTATATTACGTGAACGACTATCCTAAAGAGACCCGTCTGCCGGATTACTACGACGGCAAGTTCTTCGCTTACGACTGGATCCGTAACTGGATCAAGGTGGTGACGATGGACAAGGAAGGCAACCTGCAGAAGATAGAGCCTTTTATGCCGCATGAGAAATTCAACAATATCAGCGATATGGAGGTGGGTAAAGACGGCCGCATCTATATCGTAGAATATGGCAAGGGATGGTTTGCCAAGAACCCCGACGCGGGTCTGTATGTGATCACCTATAACGGGGGCAACCGTCCGCCTGAGGCTTCGCTCGAGGTGAACAAAAAGGCCGGTGCGCTGCCCTTTGCGGTACATGCCTCCGTGAAGGCAAACGACCCCGACGGAGATTCGCTGACCTATCACTGGCAGCTCGGAGATCAGGTAAAAAGGGATACAAAAACGCCGGAGCTGGACTATACCTTCCAAAATCCGGGAACCTATCCCGTATCGGTATCCGTGGAAGATACGCATGGTGCCAGCGTAAAGAGCAGCGCGATCACCGTATATGCCGGAAATGAGGCGCCGCAGGTAGACCTGCAGGTGAAAGGAAATCCTTCCTTTTATTTCCCTGGGAAGCCGGTCGCCTATGCGGTGACGGTGCAGGACAAGGAAGACGGCAGTACGGAGGCCGGTAATCTGGATCTTTCCCGGCTGCTCGTGCGGGCCGATTATTTGGAGAGCCCGGACAAGGCAGCCCTGCCTGTAGGGCATGAGGCCGCGATGGTGGCCGGCGTATCCGGCAAGAGCATCATGGAGTCGCTGGATTGCCAGTCCTGTCACAAGGTGGATACCACCTCTGTAGGTCCTGCCTTTATGCGGGTGGCCGAAAAATACAAATCCGATCCCAAAGCTGAGGATTACCTGGCGCATAAGATCATAAAAGGCGGTTCGGGAGTATGGGGAGAGGTAGCGATGGCCGCCCATCCCAACCTGTCGGTGGATGATGCGGAGAAGATCGTCAGCTGGATTCTTTCCCTGGCCGACGAGAGGGCCGCAGGACCCTCGCTTCCCCCTTCCGGCACGGTTAACCCCGGGCAGTTCAAGCTTACCGATCAGGGCGTGCTGATGATCAGCGCAGCCTATACGGACAAGGGCGGAAATCAGGTGCCCCCGCTTACAGGCCGGAGCACCGTTGTGTTGCAGAATCCCTACCTGTCCGCTACGGATGCGAAGTCTTCAGGATTTTCAGATCAGAAGATGGGGGATCTGCAGTTTGCCGCGTTGAATGGAGCAAAGGGATGGCTGTCTTTCAGAAAGATCAGCCTGCAGGATATACATACGGTAGAAATCCGTTATGGCGTGGATACTGCGGTGGCGCAGGGCTGGCAGCTGGAGCTGCACCTCGACAAGCCTGACGGTCCGCTGGCCGGGCAGGTTACCCTGGGTCCGGGCGCATCCGCGAAGAAGCCGGTAACGGCAACGCTTACACTCGGCGATGCTGCCGGCAATGCTCCGCACGACCTGTACTTTGTGGTGCAGAAAAAGGAAGCGTCGGAAAAAGGTCGGCTGGGGATCGTCGGCATGCGGTTCCGGTAGAAGTCTAAGGTTCAAAGTTTAAGGTCTAAAGTTAATTTGCCTGGAATGAAACTTTAGACCTTAAACTTTAAACTTAAAGCGCCTTTTACCCTTCTCCTTTCACCTTTTTACCCTGTCAGGGGCTTAGGAAGTATACACCAAGTAATTGATCAGCAGGGCGCCCGAGATGATCAGCAGCCCGAAAAACTCCCGCGTCTTTTCGATCCAGGGCTTTGTGGCCTGCATGGTAGCGGCAATATTCTGCGCACGGTACTTGGTTATCCAATCCCTTACCCCGTCTTTGGCAAAGAACAGGATCACAGCGTAGACCAGGTAAAAAGCAATGGCTACCAGGTAGGCGATGGGGAAATAATACCCGAAAACGGCCGCCCCGCAGCAAAGCGCGGCGAAAAGATAGATGGGCACCCAGAGCCAGGAATCCGTATCGTTCAGGTTCAGCCAGGCAAACCACAGGAAGGCCAGGCAAAAGATAACATTGATGATGATCATGATTAAGATAGTCTGCTATACAATATTTTTCTTCAGGTACTGGTAGCTCTTCGTAATGCTGACAAAGGGATCGCCGGGGCATTTGTCCTGTTCTACAAAGAAATGCTGCATGCCGGCTTCCTGCTTGTGCTGGAAGATGGTTTTGAAATCAATAACACCGCTGCCTACTTCCGTAAAATTCTGCTCGGGCGTATTGTCCATATCCTTTACATGCCATAGCGGAAAACGGCCCGGATTTTGCTGGAAAAGCTCCAGGGGTTTACGGCCTGCCCGGGTGACCCAGTAAAGATCCATTTCCATTTTTACGAGGTCCTTGTCGGTTTCCCGGAGCAGCACGTTATAAGGCAGTTCCCCGTTTATGCTTTCAAATTCAAAGTTGTGATTATGATAGCAGAATTGTATCCCTGCTTTTTTACAGGTTTCTCCCGCCTTGTTGAAGCTGAGTGCAATCTGTTTGTAATCGTCGATGGTTTTTCTTTCTTCCGGCATCAGATAGGCGCATACCATGTATTCCAGTCCTGCGGTATGTGCATCCTCTACGGCCTTTTCCCAATCGTGCAGTATCGTGCCTTTGGCAAAGGTGCCGTTCTGCAGGGCGGCTCCCAACATATAATGACTGCTGGGCATCTGCAGGCCGTTCTTTTTCAGCAGGGCGGCAAAGTCTTCCGCGCTCATGCCATAAAAAGACTCCGTTCCGGTATAGGTGGCGCCTTCTACGATCTGATAGCCCACCTCGGCCACGCGGGCCAGCGTGCCGCTGGGATCTTTTTGCATCGCATCGCGGACGGTATAGAGCTGCAGCCCTATTTTATTGCTGCTGCTTCCGCTGCAGGCGCTGAGCAGAGAAGGGCCGAGGCCGATGCCCAGCGAAAGCAGCGTGCCTTGCTTCAGAAAGGATCTTCTGGATGTCATGATAAGCTTTTTAGGATAAAGGAATGGGGACTGATCATGATCGATCCCGTTAAATTTCCTGTAAAGATACGTTCTCCGCAGGCAACCTCTACACCTGCAGACCCGCTTTATTTTCCTATAAAGATACATTCTTGCCGGGTTAAAGAAAGCCCTATTTATGTAAAAACCAGCTAAAATGTAAAAAACACATCATAATAGCGGATTACTTTTTGTTATGTGCTGTCCTTTGCTTAATTTTCAGTAACTTTTTTACGACCTAATCTCTGCTATCATTGAGCACATCCTGAAAATCCCTTATCGATTTGTTTCGATCAGATGAATTACCCGTTGATTTTTGAACCTGTTTTACTCATCTTAAAATCTGTCCTATGTCTCCTCCGACCTGATCCGATGTCATTTGTTATTCCTCCTTTTCATTAACCAAAATCTATTGTATGAGACACCTCTCTCAAAGGGCAATATTTTGCCTGGTGTCCTTGCTATGCGCCACAACAGCCATGGCCCAGAAGGATATTTCAGGCAAGATAACCAGCAATGCCGATAAGCAGCCTGTTGTCGGTGCTACCATCCGTTTAAAGGGAACGACCACCGGCACCGTCACCGGCGCCGACGGGTCCTTCAAGCTGACCATTCCGGGAACCGGAGATGAGCAGCTCGAAGTATCCTTTGTCGGATTCAACACGAAAACCATTCCGGTAGGAGATCAAAGTACTTTCAATATCGGCCTGGATGAAAATGCCAGCACACTCGAGGAAATCGTGGTTACCGGTTATACCACCCAAAAGAAAAAGGACCTTACCGGATCTGTGGCGGTGGTGAATGTCGATGAAATGACCCGGCAGCCTTCCGGCACGGTTACCAAGCAGCTGCAGGGGCAGGCATCCGGCGTCACAGTGGTCGGGTCCGGACAGCCGGGCAGTAATCCGCAGGTAAGGATCCGCGGCGTCAACACCTTTGGCAACAATACTCCGCTATATGTTGTAGATGGGGTGCCCACCCAGAATATAGCAGACCTCAACCCCAATGACGTAGCTTCAATGCAGGTGCTCAAAGATGCGGGCGCTGCCTCCATTTATGGATCGCGCGCCTCCAATGGCGTAATCATCATTACTACCAAAAAGGGCAGCGGTAAGGTGACGGTCAGCTACGACGGATATTACGGCACACAACGTCCGCTGGGCGGCAACCCCTGGCATACGCTCACTCCTATGGAGATGGCCCAGCTGAAGTTCAACGCCCTGGAGAATACCGGAACGCCGGTTACCGCCGCAAAGCCGGACCCTCTTTACGGCGGCGGGCCGGATCCCACCCTGCCTGATTATATAGAGCCTGCCGGCGCCAAAGAAGGCAGCCCGGAAGTGGACCCTTCTAAATATAATGTAAACATGTATGACGACGGCTACTCCGATTTCTATCGCATTGTGAGGGCGAACAAAACCGGCACTGACTACTTTCATGCCATTTTCAAGCCGGCGCCCATTACCAGTCACAATATCGCGGTGAGCGGCGGCGGTGAAAAAGGTAACTACCTTTTTTCTTTTAACTATTTCAACCAGCAGGGCACATTGATCGAGACCCACCTGAAAAGATATACGATCCGTTCCAACACCCAGTTCAATATTACGCAGCATGTCCGCGTAGGCGAAAACCTTGCCTATTCCATTACCGATAACCCGACAATAAGCGATCTCACCGAAGGCAGCGCCATCGGCATGGCCATGCGGCAACAGCCCATCATCCCCGTATATGATATCATGGGAAATTACGCCGGATCGTTCAGCTCCGCCCCCCTGGGTAATGCCAGAAACCCGGTGGCTATACAGGAACGCACCCGTAACAACCGCGGATATACCAACCGGCTTTTTGGGAATATGTTCGTAGAAGCGGACTTCCTGCAGCATTTCACCGTCCGCACCAGTTTCGGTGGAGAAAGCTTTGCCACCAGCTCTCATTCTTTTACCTTTCCCCAGTACGAGAATCAGGAGAATGAGACCACAACGGCCTCTTATACCGAAAACTCCTCTTACGGCTATAACTGGACCTGGACAAATACCCTCCAATACAAACAACGATTCAATGATATGCACGATCTGCAGGTGCTGATCGGAACGGAAGCCTACAACAACGCCGGCCGGAACTTGGGCGGCACTACGAAGGATTATTTTTCCTTCGATCCCAGCTATACCAGTCTTACTTCCGGCACCGGCACTCCCGTCAACAGCAGCAGCAGCTATACCGACGGGCTGTTCTCACTGATCGGCAGGCTGGATTATAGCTTCCGGGACAAATACCTCCTTAGCGCTACCGTACGGCGCGATGGCTCCTCCAAGTTTGCTACTTATCAATATGGTTGGTTCCCGGCAGTAACTGCCGGCTGGCGTATCTCCCAGGAAAATTTCATGAAGGACATTTCCTGGCTGAGCGATCTTAAGATACGCGGCGGTTATGGGGTAATGGGTAACCAGCTCAATGTGGAGGCCGATAACCCTTACAGCACCTTTAACCTGGACAAAGGCAACTCTTATTATGATATCCGGGGCACCAGCAGTAGTATTGATCCGGGCCTTCGACAGAACCGTATCGGAGCTCCCGATGCCAAATGGGAAAAAGATGTAAATGCCAATATCGGTTTGGATGCCTCGATGTTCGACGGCATGCTGGAGCTGAGCGCAGATTACTATCGTAAAGATATCCGTGATCTGCTCTATAATCAGGCGCTTCCCGGGACCGCCGGCAATGCCACCGTGCCCTTTGTGAATGTGGCCAAGATGAAGAACTCGGGTGTGGACGCTTCTGTACGGGTTGCCACAGACCTGGCAAAGGACCTGAAGCTCACCGCCACGGTCTCCTTTACCACCTATCGTAATGAGATTGTGAACGTGTCCACGCTTTCCCAGTATTTTGACCAGGACGGCCGCCGCTTTAACGGAGCCAGCATCATCCGGAACGCCGTCGGTCAGCCCGTATCTTCCTTCTTCGGCTACAAGGTGACGGGCTTCTGGAACGATCAGCAGGAAATCGCTGCCGCCAACGAAGGGGCAAAGAAGGCCACGGGAGATACAGGCGCCGTATATCAGACGGATGTGGCATTGGGCCGTTTCCGGTATGCGGATATCAATGGGGACGGCGTGATCACCCCCGACGACCGCACCTATCTTGGTAGCCCCAACCCGGACTTCAGTTACGGGCTGAACCTCGGGCTTACCTATAAAAATTTTGATTTCAGTATCTTCCTGTATGGTGTACAGGGCGCGGAGATATGGAACAACCTGCGCTGGTGGATGGACTTCTATTCTTCCTTTGCCGGAGCAAAAAGTAAAACTGCCCTGTATGACTCCTGGACCCCCGAACACCATAATGCCCGGGCACCCATTCAGGAAAATGTAGGTTCTTTCAGTACCAACAGCGTGCCCAACTCCTATTTTGTGGAGAACGGATCCTATCTCCGTGCAAAGAATATGCAGCTGGGTTATACTTTTTCCCCCAACCTGATCAGGCGCATCGGCCTGGAAAAGCTCCGGGTCTATATCCAGGCGGCCAACGTATTTACCATTACAAAGTATACGGGTACCGATCCTGAAATCAATGGCAACGGGGTTACCGACTACGGGATCGATGAAGGAGCATATCCGAACCAGCGCGAATTTCTGGTCGGCGTCAATCTTTCATTCTGAGGCGATATTGTTTTCAACACCACAAAAGCAAAAGCTATGAAATCAAATAAATCTGCATCCGCCTGTAAGAAGGGAAACCTGCTGATGCGACCCGCTTCCAGGCTTGCGCTCCTGCTCATGGTCGTGGCGGCCCTGCTACCCGTTTCCTGCAGCAAGGACTATCTGGACCGGGCTCCCCGCGGCGGCATAGAGGGGACTACCCTGAACAACAAAAAAAGCGTGGATGCCCTGCTGATCGGTGCGTACGCCGCACTGGACGGACAAAACGTCGGGGCGGCCAATCCCTGGGAATCCTCCCCGGATAACTGGATATATGGCAGCGTAGCCGGCGGAGATGCCCATAAGGGCAGCGATGGTACCGACCAACCCGCGATCATCCCCATTGCCAATTTTAATTCCGATCCCAGCAATGGCTTCTTTAACAGCAAATGGGTAGCCGTATACGAAGGGATTTCGCGCACGAACCTCGTGCTGCAAAAGGCAAAACTGGCCGAGGACATGACCGATGAGGAAAGAACCGGAGCCAATGCCGAGGCGCGTTTCCTGAGAGGCTATTACTATTTCGATCTGAAGAAGATGTTCAACATGGTGCCCTGGATCAGCGATACGACTAACGGATATAACGTGTCGAACGAAAAGGACATATGGCCGCTGATCGAAGCGGATTTCAAGTTCGCCATGGATAGCCTGCCCGAAACGCAACCCGAAGTGGGCCGCGCCAACAAATGGGCTGCCGAAGCTTTTCTGGCCAAGACCTATCTGTATCAGCATAAATACGCTGAGGCAAAGACGCTCTTTGATGAGGTTATTGCGAAGGGACAGACCTCAAACGGTCTGCGTTATGCCCTTACCCAAAAGTTTGAAGATAACTTCGATGCCGCTGCGAAGAATAACTCCGAATCGGTGTTTGCCATACAAATGGTCGCTAATGACGGCACGAACGGCATTGCCAATGCCAACCAGGGCGACATGCTCAACTTCCCATATGGCAATAGTCCTTTTGGTTGCTGCGGATTCTACCAGCCTACGCAGGACCTGGTCAATTCCTACCGTACCGATGCTGCCGGCCTCCCTTATTTGGATGACTATAATCAGCATGCGGTGAAAAGCGATATGGGAGTGCCCTCAGATAAAGCATTTACTCCGGATAACGGGAACCTGGATCCCCGTCTCGACTGGACCGCCGGTCGCCGGGGCATCCCGTATCACGATTGGGGGCTGCATCCGGGTAGGGATTGGATCCGGGATCAGAACTATTCCGGTCCGTATGCCCCCAAAAAGAATGTGTACTGGCAGTACAATGAGGATAAATACCATGATGCCAACTCCTGGGCTCCCGGCTCAGCCATCAATGTGGTGGTGATGCGTTTTGCTGACGTGCTGCTGATGGCCGCCGAATGTGAAGCGCAGTTGAATAACCTGGCCAAGGCGGAGACTTATGTGAATCAGGTGCGCAACAGGGCGGCCAATACCGCGGGATGGTTGTATAAATACAAGGATAATGCAAAGCCGCTGGATGGATTCTCCACTACGCCGGCCGCGCATTATGTGATAAAACCTTATCCCGGAGGCGCGTTTACCACGAAAGCATATGCCCTCAAAGCCATCTATTTTGAACGGAAGCTGGAACTGGCCATGGAAGGGCAGCGTTTCTTCGACCTGGTGCGCTGGGGCATTGCGGCAACGGCGCTGAACAATTTCTTTGCCTACGAAGGAAAGCTTACGAGTGACATCAGGAATGGCCATTTCAACAGTGGAAAAAATGACTATTATCCCATACCGCAGACGCAGATCGACCGCAGTTCGGTCAACGGTACAGCAACGCTCAAGCAGAATCCCGGATACTGACCCCCTAAGGGAGAAAGGTGAAGGGAGAAAGGTGAAAGGCATTTTAAGGATTTGACGATGTGCTGGTTTACCCGGTGCACCAGCACATCTCAGATCAACGTTAGATATTAAGCATTATGCGATACCATAGGCCCGTTCCAGGCGCGGCAGCCGTCATATCCTTGCTGTTGCTCAGCGCCTGCCTGGGTCGAGGTCCTTCATCTGCCCGCCCTGGCGACCGGGATACAGCCGCAGGTAACGATCTTGTGCGGCAGTATTGCAGCAGCTGCCATCTGCCGGTATACCCGGACATGCTGGACAGCGTCGTTTGGACAGATCACGTCCTGCCGGCCATGGCTCCCCATCTCGGGATCGGGGTCTGGCAGGAGAAGGAATATTATCCGCGGACGCGAGATACCGCCGGCCGCCTGATCTCCTTTGACCGGTGGATGGCGCTTGTGGATTATTATAAGGCCCAGGCTCCCAAAAATATCCCGCCTGCACAGCGACCTGTGCCGTTTCGGAACGACAGTTTTGTCTTCCGGCTCCGGAAGCCGCTATGGACAGACAGCATACATACGGCCGCCACCGGCATGGTCTGTATCGACAGTTCCGGGCACAACGTGTTTTTTGCCGGTGCGCTGGACAACCTGCTCTACCGCTGGAACGGACGGGATACGCCGGTTGCGGTTCGGCAATTGCCATCTCCGGCCGTACGGATGCTCCTGGAGAAGGACCGCCCGGGCCGCGCCGTGCTCACCTGTATCGGTAATATGCGGGCGGTGGACAGGGCCGAAGGCGAAGTGCTGGAATTGCCGCTAAACGGCGACCCGAAGGCGTCGCCTGTCGTTATCGCCGGTCATCTTCCCCGGCCCGTACAGGCCGTTCCGGGCGATTTTAACGGCGACGGCCGACAGGATTGGGTGGTCTGTGGTTTCGGACACAATCGCGGCGGTCTCTTTTTGCTGGAACAGAAGGCGGACGGCGGGTTTAACCGGAAGGTGCTGCGGGAGGTGCCCGGAGCGGAACAGGCCGTGGTCACCGACTTCAACCGCGATGGCCGGCCGGATATCCTCGCCCTGTTCGCCCAGGCCGACGAAGGCGTCTGGCTGTTTTTAAACGAAGGTCGGGGCCGCTTTACCGTGAAAAATCTGTTACGGTTTCCGCCGGTTTTTGGCTCTACTTCCTTTCAGCTGACAGATGTCAACAAAGACGGGCGACCGGACATCCTGTATACCTGTGGGGACAATGCCGATTATTCTCAAGAGCTGAAGCCCTTTCATGGTGTGTATCTTTTTCTGAACCAGGGCGGCACACGATACAGGCAGGCCTGGTTTTATCCGGTGAATGGCTGTACAAAAGCAGTGGCAGCCGATATGGACGAGGACGGAGATGTCGATATTGCCTCCATCGCTTTTTTCGGGGACCTGGAGCACTGTCCGGAAGAGACCTTTATCTGCTTTGAGCAGGACAGGCCCATGCATTTCATACCGCACGCGATACCCGTGCATGCCTCCGGCCGGTGGATCAGCATGGATCTGGGCGACCTGGACGGGGACGGGGACCCGGATATCGTGCTGGGCAACTATTCCAACGGCCTGATCATCCAGGATCATCTGGTGCCGGACTGGAACACTACGCTACCGGTTATCCTGCTGGAAAACAAAAGCAGAATGCCCTGACGCGCCGCATGCCCCGGCGTTGCCGCAACGCGGCTCGCGCCGCCCTGAGATTACGGCGTAAGCCCGCAGGCGATACCGTACGGCGGCACATGATGCAGGGAAGGGCCAAAGCAGATAAAAGGTAAATGACGAAGGTCGGTGGACTACTGACCATTGATTCCCAACCACCGGTTAAATCATTACCTTTGTCTTTGCGTAAAAGCAAAGAGATGGGATATACTTACGATCAGGTAAAGCTGAGCGAGACGATAGCGCAGCAGATCGGGCGCCGGTCAGCGACTTCCCTGCAATGGCTGCGGCAGCAGCAGGAGAAGCTGCTGCAGGGCGGAAAGAATAATGTTTTCGGGGTGACTTTTACGGCCATTCCCCGCTTTGTCGACAAGGGCGATGCCGGTCTTGCTGAGGCCGATGCGGACTTGTTTTCGGAGCTGAGGAACGGGTTCACGCCTCTGCACTGGCCGCTGGACCGCCTGGCCCGGGCCTGGTGGCTGCTGCAGCTGCCGGCCGCCGATGAGGCTTATTATGTGATGCAGGTCGAGTCTCTCTTTGAAGCCGCTGCGGTACAGGAGCAGGTGGCCCTCTACAGCGCACTGCCCTTGCTTGCCTATCCCGAACAGTTCAAGCTTCGCGCCGCCGAAGGCATCCGCACCAGCCTGGGCGATGTCTTTGATGCAGTGGCGCTGGACAATCCCTATCCTTCCGAATACCTGGAAGAAGGGGCCTGGAATCAGCTGGTATTAAAAGCATTTTTTATGGAACGTCCCGTAAAACGGATCATCGGTCTGGAAAAACGGGTGAACCCGGAGCTGGGCCGGATGCTCACCGATTATGCCCGGGAGCGGGAAGCCGCCGGCCGTACGGTGGATCCGCAGCTGCATCAGCTGGCTGCACGCTGTGCCGGGAAACAGTAAGGACAGAAATACAATTGTTATTTATAAATCAGTATTATGTGTTGCAGTTCAGCATTAACGGAGTCGCAGTTGCAGGATAAAGACAGCGAGCCGCTGTATCTCGAAAAGATAAAGGGGATGCGGTTCTTTGATCCGCATGTGCACATGACCTCGCGTACCACAGACGATTACCAGGCCATGGCGGATGCGGGCGTGGCCGCCATTATCGAGCCGGCCTTCTGGCTGGGGCAGCCGCGTACCGGCGTGGACACCTTCCGGGACTACTACAGCAGCCTTATCGGCTGGGAGCGGTTTCGCGCCTCCCAGTTCGGTATCCGGCATTACTGCACCATAGGGCTCAACTCCAAGGAGGCCAACAACGAAGGCCTGGCGGAAGAAGTTATGGAAATACTTCCCCTCTTTATCTACAAGGAAGGCGTGGTAGGGGTAGGGGAGATCGGTTTTGACGACCAGACCGCCCTGGAAGAAAAATATTACCGCGCCCAGCTGGAGCTGGCCAAGGAGGCCAACCTGCCGGTGCAGATCCATACGCCGCACCGCGATAAAAAGCGGGGCACCCGGCGCAGCATGGATATCGCGCTCGAGCATGGGCTGGATCCCGGCATGGTGATCGTGGATCACAACAACGAGGAAACGGTAAAGGAGGTCCTGGACCGCGGTTTCTGGGCCGCCTTCACCATCTATCCGTTTACCAAAATGGGCAACGAACGCATGGTAGCCGTGGTAAAGCAGTACGGCAGCAAAAATATCATGGTCAATTCCGCAGCCGACTGGGGGATCAGTGATCCGCTGGCTGTCCCGAAAACCGCTGCGCTCATGAAAGACCAGGGAATAACGGATTCGGATATACGTCTTGTTACCTATCAGAATGCCATCACCGCCTTCGGGCAAAGCGGACAGATCAATGAGGCCGAATTTGCTGCGGATGCGGATATAGACCAAAGCCAGCGTTTCGAAGGCAGCTCTGTGCTCCGCGGCGGGCAGCAGCCCCGTATCGACAAGCGCTCCGCCATTATCCGCTGAGGCACCCGCATAGCCGGAGGCCGGAGCGCGCGAAAGCGGCGGTCCGGCGCCGGGGAATTGGTACTATTTTTGACAGGGTCGGATGTGAACGTATCCTAATCCCTCAAACCACCGGTCATGAACTCCAGGTTACTGTCCATCCTGTTTGTCTCCGCCGCCCTGGCATTTGCCGGCTGTAAAAAAGACAATAACAGCCCCCGCACCCATATCCTGCTGCAGGATCATTTCGACGACAATACCAACGGCTGGCAAACCGGCTCTCTGATCCCCGGAAAGCTCTCTGCAGAGATCAAGGATGGGAAATACCGCATCAATTCAAAAGATTCTTCCTATAATTATTTTCTGACGCTTCAGGATAACCCTTTCAGCGGAGAAAGCGCCACCGTCCGCGGCATTGAGGCCTCCTTCCGGCATGTATCCGGCGAAAAGGACGATGAGATGGGCTTTGTCTTTAACGTCGAAGGCGATTATGAATTTTACAACGAGTTTCTCATCAGCGATTACGGGGATTTTTCCATCTGGTCGGAGAGCGGGGATATCGTTAACTGGACCGATGCCCCCTCCGTGAAGGTGGGAGGCGTGAATGTTTTGCGCATAGAGAACCAGGGCGATCAGTATGATTTTTTTATAAACGGCAAAAAGGTGGCCAGCGAAACGATCTCCAATACCGCGCTGGGCCCCTTTGGATTTGACATCTATGCTGCGCCCCATGCGGCGAGTCAGCAGGGCTCTGCCGTTTTGGAAGTGGATGACCTGAAGGCATATACCCGCTGAGCATGGCGGTAGGCGCTCCGGTAGGAACTTTTTCTTTTTAGCCCTATCTTTAGGACAAACACCGAAGATGAATAAAATAAAGATACGCAAAGCCGGCCTCGTCCTGCTGATGGCCCTGGCCGCTGCCGGCAGCAGCTCGGGCCAGTATGCGGCGGGAGGCAATACCGCCGCGGGACCTGTTGCGGATACTCCCCTCCGGCTGATCTCAAAGCAATTTTCCTTTACAGAAGGCCCGGCAGTGGATAAGCAGGGCAACATTTTTTTTACCGACCAGCCCAACAATAAGATATGGAAGTACGGAACAGACGGCAAGCTGTCCGTTTTCCTGGATACGGCCGGCCGTTCCAACGGCACCTATTTTGATGCCCGGGGCAACCTCATCACCTGCGCCGACCAGTACGACCAGCTTTGGTCTGTCAGCCCCGCCGGAAAGGTAAGCGTGCTGGTAAAGGACTTCCGGGGCGCGCGGCTGAACGGTCCCAACGATCTGTGGATCGATCCCGGCGGTGGTATTTACTTCACCGATCCCTACTATCAGCGCGATTACTGGAAACGCACCCAGCCCGAGCTGAAAAAGGAATGTGTTTATTATCTGTCTCCGGGCAGCTCAAAGCCCCGTGTGGTGGCTGACGATCTGGAGAAGCCCAACGGCATCGTAGGGTCGCCCGACGGCCAGTACCTGTATGTGGCCGATATAAAAGCCGGCAAAACCTACCGGTACCGGATTACCCGGGGCGGCAAGCTGGCCTATAAGCAGCTTTTTGTCAGCCAGGGCTCCGACGGCATTACGCTGGATAAGGCCGGTAACCTCTATATCACCGGCAAAGGAGTGACCATTTACGATCCGGCCGGTACCAAGATCGGGCATATCGACGTACCGGAAGACTGGACGGCAAACGTCTGTTTCGGAGGTGAACGGCGAAACCAGCTGTTCATCACCGCCGGCAAAGCCATTTACATCCAGCCCATGCGGGTCATCGGTGTAGAGTAAATCTTCCGTTATTTTAGTGTTATGGCTCGCTCCGGGCCGCCCGCCGGGGGGGGAGGTGTGTATCCGTTTCCGGTATCTGCGTATAGCCGGATGCGTTGTAGCGGTCCTCCTGTGGACCTTGCTTGCGCATTTGATAAAAAAGCCCTACTTTTCGAGCACTATGGATACAAGAAGAGAGTTTCTCAAAAAAGCCGCCCTGCTTTCGGGCGCTGCCGGGCTGGCCAGTGTGCTCCCCGAATCCATTCAACGAGCCTTTGCCATTGACCCGCCGCCGGGCAGCACCTATCAGGATGCGGAGCACGTGGTGATCCTGATGCAGGAAAACCGCTCTTTTGATCACTGTTTCGGTACCCTGCAGGGCGTGCGCGGCTTTAATGACCCGCGGGCCGTTACCCTGCCGGATAAAAACCTCGTCTGGCTGCAGACCAATGCCGCCGGCAAAACCTACGCTCCTTTCCGCTTTGATATCCGCGATACCAAGATCACCTGGATGGGCTCTATCCCGCATTCCCGCGCCAGCCAGGTGGATGCCAATAACGGCGGGCGTTACGACGGATGGCTGGAAGCCAAGCGCTCGGGCAACAGGAAGTATGCCGACATGCCGCTGACGCTGGGGCATTATACCCGGGAGGACCTGCCGTTTAACTATGCCCTGGCCGATGCCTTTACGGTCTGCGATCAGAACTTCTCTTCCGGGATGACCAGCACCTGGCCCAACCGCCTGTTTTTCTGGTCAGGCGCCATACGCGACCAGGAGCCGGGCTACACCCGGGCTTTCATCCGGAATGATCTGCCCTATGGCGTAGGAAAGTGGAAGACCTTCCCCGAGCGTCTCGAGGAAAACGGCATATCCTGGCGTGTGTATCAGAACGATGTTACCTGCGGGGGCGGATTTACCGGGGAGGAGCGGAGCTGGCTGTCCAATTTCGGCTGCAACCCGCTGGAGCTTTTTTCGGCTTATCAGGTCAGGTTTTCCTCCCGCTACGTGCAGAGCCTGAAAAAACAAACGGAAACCCTTCCGCAGGAGATTGCCGCGCTCGAGAAAAAGCTGCCTTCCGCCGGCGCATCCGCAGCCAAGCTGCGGAAGGAGCTGGAAAAGAAAAAAGAAGTGCTGGCCCGCGCCCGGCAGGAGCTGAGTAAATGGAGCCGCGAAAGTTTTGAAAAGCTGTCGCCCCGCGAGAAAAGTCTCTATGAGCGCGCCTTTACCATCAACTCGAATGATCCTTATTATCGCGAGATCACCCACCTCAGCTACCGGGATGGAAATACCGCTCGACAGGTGACCATACCCAAGGGGGATGTGCTGCACCAGTTTCGCGACGACGTCAACAAGGGCCGCCTGCCTGCCGTATCCTGGCTGGTGGGGCCGGCCAATTTCTCGGACCATCCCAGCACACCCTGGTACGGGGCCTGGTATGTCTCGGAAATACTGGATATCCTGACCAAAAATCCCGAGGTATGGAAAAAAACCATTTTTATTCTTACCTATGATGAAAACGACGGTTATTTTGATCATATACCTCCCTTTGTAGCGCCGGATCCGAAAAATCCGGAAACAGGCAAATGCTCTTCCGGCATCGATACCGCGGTGGAATATATCCGGCGCGACCGGGAGCTGGAGGAAGGGATCTCCAAAAAGGCCGCCCGCGAAGGCCCTTCCGGGCTGGGCTACCGGGTGCCGATGGTCATCGCTTCGCCCTGGAGCCGGGGCGGACGGGTCTGCTCCCAGGTATTTGATCATACCTCCACCCTGCAGTTCCTCGAAAAATTCTTTAGTAAAAAACTGAACAAGGATATCCGGGAAACCAATATCAGCCGTTGGCGGCGGACGGTGACGGGCGACCTGACCACCGCCTTTCTGCCTTATCACGGCGAAAAGATAAAACCCCTGCCTTTCCTGGAGAAAAATGCATTTATCGAAAGCATTTACAATGCCCAGTTCAAGAAAGAGCCCACTTTCAGGCCGCTGTCGGAAAGCGAGATCGCCCGGATCAACCGGAACCCCGCCGCCGAGCCGCTGATGCCCAAGCAGGAGCCCGGGATACGCGTGTCCTGCGCGCTGCCTTATGAGCTGTACGCGGATGGACAGCTGAGTCCCGACAAGAAAAATTTCACCCTGGAAATGGAAGCGGGAAACCGGCTTTTTGGGGAGGCCTCGGCCGGTTCTCCTTTCAATGTTCACCTGCCGGGAAAATATGCCAATAGTAAAGGCGTTCTGGAAAATGTGGGAAGCCGTTCCTATGCCGTAGCCGCCGGGGACAGCCTCAGCGATGCCTGGCCCCTGCAGTCCTTCGAAAACGGTATCTATCATCTCCGGGTATATGGCCCCAACGGGTTCTTCCGGGAATACCGGGGCAGCGCTGCCGACCCGCTGCTAAAAGTAGCGTGCCGTTACGGACAGGAGCCGGGCAGGACGCCGACCGCCCATATCGTGCTCAGCCTGACCAACCTGGACCCGGCAAAGGCCTGTACGGTGGAAATCACCGACCATGGCTATGGCCGCCCTCCGGTAAGAAGAACCATACCCGCGGGTTCCGGACAGGCGGAGGCCATCACCCTGGACCTGAAGAAAACCTATGGCTGGTATGATTTCAGCCTGCGGGTCAGCGGGGACAGTGTTTTTGAAAAACGCTATGCCGGACGGGTGGAAACCGGTAAGGACAGCTACAGCGATCCGGTGATGGGAAGATCCGCCGGCTAAGGCGCTGTCCCGCCCGCTGCCGATAGGCCCGGCCACTTTAATAAAATTTTAACATATCCCGGGAAAGCTTTTTTCAGCGGACGGGTTAAAAAGCCTATTATTGTTTTGTTTTTACGGCTTTGCCGCCCGGCGGCATCCCGGATGCAACCCTAATCGACGGCTTTCATTTTATTCATTAAAAACTGTATCTCATGAAAAAATTTTTGTCCTTTGCGGTAGTTGCGGCGCTGACGCTCGCAGCTTACGGCAGCGCCCGGGCCCAGGGTGGCGGCGATAAATCCAAACGGCCCAGCCCCCCTGCCAAGGTAACCCAGACCATTTCCAGCGGAGCTACCATTACGATAGACTACAGCCAGCCCGCCATCAAAGGCCGTACCATCGGCAAGGACCTCGAGCCGATGCCCGGAAAGGTATGGCGCGCGGGTGCCAACGAAGCCACCATCTTTGAAACCGACAAAGCGGTGAAGGTCGAAGGCAAGTCGCTGCCTGCAGGAAAATACTCCTTTTTTGTGCTGGATAACGGGAACGACTGGACGCTTATCTTCAACAAGAACTGGAAGATCTGGGGCACCGAATATGAGAAAAACAAGAGCGCCGATGTCCTGAAGGTGAACGTGGACAAGCAACAGGCCGCTTCCTCCCCCGAAAGACTGACCTATACCATCAGCAAAAGCGGAGATATAGCCCTGCTCTGGGGGCCGCTGAACATAGGCTTTAATGTTAAATAATGCTGCTCTTCCGCCACAGGCGGGGACGGTAACCATGCCCGAAACGGCCGCGTGAGCAAAACACGCGGCTGTTTTTTTGCAGTATGCTTCACATCCTGCGTCAGGCTGATTATTTTTGCAACCTATGCAGAAAGCGTATGCTTACCTTCAGCTGATGCGGCCGGCCAACCAGCTGACCGCCATATCGGATATATGGGCCGGGGCCGCCATTGCGGGCTGCTTTGCCCCGGAACAGTGGAGTGCGGCTATGATGGGCAAGGTAGGCTGGCTCAGCCTGGCCGCGTTCTGCCTGTATGGCGGCGGGGTGGTCTTTAACGATGTTTTTGATGCCGGGCTGGACAGGGTGGAGCGGCCGGAACGGGCTATCCCCAGCGGCAGGGTTTCGCTGGGAAGCGCGGTGATCCTGGGCCTGGTGCTGCTGGCGTTGGGCATGGCAGCGGCGCTGCAGGTGGGTTTGCAGAGCGGGGTGCTGGGCTTTGCCATCGTGCTGGCGGCGCTTACCTACGATAAATGGGGTAAGCACTATACGCTGGCCGGTCCCCTGAACATGGGCCTGTGCCGCGGGTTGGATCTTTTGCTTGGCATGAGCATGCTGCCTTTCCTGCACATCGGGTTGTGGGGAATCGCTGCCGTGCCGGTCGTATATATCGCCGCTGTTACGATGATCAGCCGTGGCGAGGTGCACGGCGGTTCCCGCGCCACGCTGTATGGCGCAGCGCTGCTGTATGTGCTGGTGCTGCTGGCCCTCCTGTTCTTTGCCTTTCACCGGGAAGAGCTCCTGATCGCCCTGCCGTTCCTGCTGGCCTTTGGTGTGATGATCTTCGTCCCGCTGACGGGAGCGGTGCGCGAGCCGGCCGGACCCCGGATCGGGAAGGCCGTGAAGGCCGGCGTACTCGCCCTCATCCTCATGAACGCTTCCTGGGTAGCGGCTTCGGGCAGCCTGCCCGCCGCCCTGCTTACCGTGCTGCTCCTGCCGCTGTCGCTGTGGGTGGCGCGGCTTTTTGCGGTCACCTGACAACTGCCGTACCCGCCGGTCACGAAGCCACACGGCCGGTCTTCAATTTCCGGGGACGAAAAAGGGTAAATTCCGTACATTTAGCCGCATGGAAAACAGGGTTGATAGTATGGCAACAGGCATTACGGTATCAGAAAGGATATTACAACAGGAATTCACTGTCCGGTACCGGTATCCGGTCTTTTTTACCCAGCATATATTTGATCCCGCCAACGCCTGCCTCCGGCGCTTTCTGGAAGGGGATGCCGGCGCCGCCGGCCGGAAGGTGCTGTGCGTGCTCGACGGGGGCATGCTCGCCCATCATCCGGGACTGGAAGAGACGATTGCGGCCTATCTGGAAAACATACCGGGCATCCGCCCGGCCCCCGTTATGCCGGTGCTGCCCGGCGGGGAGCAGGTCAAAAATGACCCCGCCTTTTATGAGGCGGTAGTGACGGCTGTGGAAAAGCACGGCATCGACCGGCATTCCTGGTTGCTGGCCGTAGGCGGCGGCTCCCTGCTGGATATGGCAGGATATGCCGCTGCAGTGGCCCACCGCGGGATCCGGCATATCCGTATCCCCACGACCGTTTTATCCCAGAACGATTCCGGGGTAGGCGTCAAGAACGGCATCAATTGCTTCGGCAAGAAAAACTTCCTGGGCACCTTTGCTCCGCCCGCGGCAGTCTTCAACGACGGCGCATTCCTGTCTACATTGTCCATGCGGGACTGGCGCTCAGGCATCGCCGAAGCCGTGAAGGTGGCGCTGATCCGGGACCCCGATTTCTTCAGCTGGCTGGAAGCGCATGCGGATGCGCTGGTACAGCGCGACGAGACGGCTATGGCCGGGCTGGTATACCGCTGCGCCCAGCTTCACCTCGAACATATTGCCGGGGGAGACCCCTTCGAAAAAGGCGCTTCCCGCCCCCTCGACTACGGGCACTGGAGCGCGCATAAGCTGGAGCAGCTCACCGCCTTCTCGCTGCGGCATGGTGAGGCGGTAGCCATCGGGATGATGCTCGATGTGGTCTATGCCCGCCTCAGCGGGATGCTGGCCTCTGCCGACGAACAGCGCATTTTTGACCTGATGAGGCGGCTGGGCTTTTCATGGTACCATCCTGCACTCGAAGACCCGGCCTTGCTCCAGGGCCTGGAAGAATTCCGGGAACACCTCGGCGGGATGCTCACCATCCTGCTGCTCCGCGGCATCGGCCGGGGAGAGGATGTGCATACCATGGATACGGCCAGGATAAAAGAGGCAATACAGCTGCTCAGGACAGGAGATAACGGACACTTCGCCGCAGACTGACGAACCGCTAAAACAGAAGCGCTTACAGATGAAAACCGGTATCGGAACGCTGACTTATTGTACCAATATTCACCCGGGGGAAACCTGGGCCGAGCACTTTGCCGCATTGCAGGAACATATTCCCGCCGTGCGGAAGCAGCTGGGCGCCGATGGCTCCTTCGGCATCGGACTGCGTCTCTCCAACAAGGCCAGCCTGGCCCTGGACAAGGCGGAACAGCTTTCCGCGTTTAAGGACTGGCTGCAGGAAAACGATGCTTATGTCTTTACCCTGAACGGCTTCCCTTACGGGAGCTTTCACCGCACCCGGGTGAAAGACCAGGTGCATGCTCCAGACTGGACCACCAACGAGCGGCTCCAGTATACCCTGCGGCTGTTCCGCATACTGGCGGCCCTGCTGCCCGAAGGTATGGAGGGCAGCCTGTCTACCTCACCCCTTTCGTACCGCTACTGGCATCCGGAGGAAGAGCGGCGCGCGCTTCGCGAAAAAGCTACCTGGAACATGCTGCAGGTCGTGGAGCAGCTGGCGCGGGTATACCGCGGAAGCGGAATCCTGCTTCACCTCGACGTGGAGCCGGAGCCCGACGGCTTGTTGGACAACGGCAGCGAGTTCATCGCCTGGTATCTCCAGGAACTGCTGCCCGCAGGTATCCCCCTGCTGTCCGATAAGCTGGACATAACCGCCGCAGAAGCGGAGCAGGTAATAAAAACCCATCTGCAGCTTTGCTATGATGTCTGTCATTTTGCCGTCGGTTATGAAGATGCGGACGAAATACTCCGGCAGCTGAAGATACAGGGCATCCGCATCGGAAAGATACAGCTCAGCGCTGCGCTGAAAAGTGCGCTTCCCCACGGTGATGCCGAACGAGAAAAGACGGCCGTCGCTTTCCGCCGCTTTAATGAATCCACTTATCTTCATCAGGTGGTAGCGCGGTGCGGCAACGGACGGCTGATCCGGTACCGCGATCTGCCCGAAGCCCTGCAGGAAATCAGGGACACCCCGGCGGAAGAATGGCGTGCGCATTTTCATGTGCCGCTGTTTGTAAGCGATTTCGGCCTGCTGCAGTCCACCCGCAATGAGGTGGCTGAAATGCTGCGCCGGGCGCAGCAGGATACGCTCACCCGTCATTTTGAAGTGGAAACCTATACCTGGGAGGTGCTGCCTTCCGATCTGCAGCTGCCGCTGCCGGCTTCCATAGCCCGGGAGCTGCAATGGGTACTGGATACATTAAACAATACAACCGGTTAACCGATCATGAGCATGCACAAAACAGTGGTCATTGATATCGTCGGGCTTTCCGCCCGGCTGATCGGGGAGCATACTCCCTTTATCCGGGACTGGGCGGCAAAGCGGCAGCTGTCCGCTATCCGGCCCATGCTGCCCGCAGTGACTACGGCGGTACAATCTACCTACGTCACCGGCAAATGGCCCTCCACGCACGGCGTCGTGGGTAATGGGTGGTACGACCGCAGCGATTGTGAGATAAAATTCTGGAAGCAGGCCAACACGCTGGTACAGGCAGAAAAGATATGGGAAAAGGCCAAACGCGAAGACCCTTCTTTTACCTGTTCGAAGATGTTCTGGTGGTACAACATGTATTCAACAGCCGATTACTCCGTGACCCCTCGCCCCCAGTACCGGGCCGATGGACTTAAGATACCGGACTGTTATGCTCATCCTTCCCAGCTGCGCGACCGCCTGCAAAAGGAGCTGGGGCAGTTTCCCCTCTTTCATTTCTGGGGACCGGCCGCCGACATCCGCTCCTCCCGCTGGATCGCCGAAGCCTCCATGAAGGTGGATACCTGGCATGATCCTACGCTTACCCTGATCTATCTGCCCCATCTGGACTACTGCCTGCAGAAGTATGGTCCCGACCTTTCCCGGGTAGCGGGAGAGCTCCGGGAGATCGACGAAGTAGTGGCCGACCTGGTGCGGTTTTATGAAAAAAAAGATGCGCGTATCCTGCTGCTTTCCGAGTATGGCATCACATCGGTGAATCATCCGGTGCACCTCAACCGGATATTCAGGAAGCACGGGCTGATCAGCGTGCGCGAGGAAAACGGCCTGGAGCTGCTGGATGCGGCGGCCTGCAAGGCCTTTGCTGTCGCCGACCACCAGATCGCGCATGTTTATATCAACGATCCCTCCTGTGAAAAAGAAGTAAGAAATATCCTTGAAAGCACTCCGGGTATAGGGCAGCTGCTGGACGCGGAGGGCAAGCGGCAGCATCATCTGGATCATCATCGCTCCGGTGATTACGTAGCCGTGGCAGATGAAAAAAGCTGGTTCACCTATTACTACTGGCAGGATGACCGGAAGGCGCCCGATTACGCCCGGGTAGTGGACATCCACCGCAAGCCGGGGTACGATCCGGTAGAGATGTTCATGAGCTCCAAGCTGAGGGCTGCGTACAAGCTGCTGCGGAAAAAGCTGGGCCTCCGGTATGTGATGGATGTTATTCCCCTGGATGCCACCCTTGTCCGGGGATCCCACGGACGGGTAGCCGCCTCTTCTGCCGATCATCCCGTGCTCATCGGAACGCTTGCAGAGGATAAAGCGGTTTATTCCCCGGTGGATATCCGGGAGCTGATCTGGCAGCAGCTCGTTTCCTGAGCCTTCTCCGGCCCGCTTTCTGCTTTCCGGCGGCGCTCCGCCGTGGCAGAAAGTATAAGGAAAATATCATTTTCTATATGGCAGGGACAGCAGGGGAGAAATATATTTGTCATGCAAGTTTCTTCACCCAAAAACTGTCTTTTATGAAGCATGATCTCAGCCGGCAGCAGAAAGATTTTTACCGGGAAAACGGCTTCCTGGTTATCGAGGATTTTTTAACGCCGGAAGAACTGGAAGAGTGGCGCGCGGCAGTAGACGGCGCCGTTGCCATGCGAAAGGGCAATAAGCTTCCCGATCGGGCTTCCGTATACGGAGAAGGAGATGATAAGGAAAAGGATTATTACGATAAGGTGTTTGACCAGCTGCTGAACCTGTGGCAGGATAATGAAGCCGTTCGCCGGCTGATGCTCGATGAGCGGATCGGCAGGATGGCGACCGAGCTCGCGGAAACAGACGGTATCCGTATCTGGCATGATCAGGCCCTGATCAAAAAGCCCTGGGCCAACCCTACTTCCTGGCACCTGGATACGCCGTACTGGTCCTTCAGCGACCGGCGGGCTCTTTCCATCTGGGTGGCGCTGGACGATGCCACCCTCGAAAACGGCTGCCTGTTCTTTCTTCCCGGTACTCATCTGCGGACGACTTTCGAAAACCCCGGCATCGGGAAAAACATGGATGCGATATTTGATTACTATCCCGAATTCAGGACAGTATCTTCCGTAGCGGCTCCCATGAAGGCCGGCAGCTGCTCTTTTCATAACGGCCTTACCGTGCATGGAGCGCATGCCAACATGACTTCCGGGTACCGCCGCGCGATGACCTGCGCCTATATGCCCGAGGGCGCCGTATTTAACGGCATACAGAACATCTTATCCGATGAACAGCTGTCCCGGCTGAAGGTGGGCGATCCCCTGCAGGACGACGTGCAGAACCCGCTGATCTATTCACGGAAGAAGCAGGATTAATAATCTCCATCATAAAAATCTCCATCGCATGCATATCGACAGAAGACGGTTTATAAAGCTGGGTTCGCTTACCGCGGCAGGCCTGCCCCTGATCGGCATGGGAAGTATGGCGGGTATGGCCGGCTGCAAGGGAGAGACCGCAGGCTCCGCTGCGGAACGCTACCGTGCATTCAGGGACCCCGACAGCCGTTTCCGGCCTTTTGTAAGATGGTGGTGGAACGGCGACCGGCTGCAGGAACGGGAAATCCTGCGCGAGCTGGATATCCTCAAAGCAGCGGGCATCGGCGGCGTGGAGATCAACCCGATCCGGTTCCCCGATGAGGCAGATCCGCTGGATATAAAATCCCTGGAATGGCTCAGCGATGAATGGATAGCCATGCTGCAGGTGGCCCTGAAGGGAGCGAAGGAAAAAGGGCTGACCTGCGACATGATCGTAGGTTCCGGCTGGCCTTATGGCGGTGAATTTCTGAGCCGGGAAGATCAGACGCAGATGATCGCGCTGGGCACGCGGAACCTGAAGGGAGGAAAAACTTACCGTATTTCGGCAAAAGAGCTGCTGGACGGCGTAAATCCGGATTTTCATTCCAAGTATAAAGATCCGCTCAAGGCGCTTGCCGGGCTCACGCTGGTGCCGGCAAGCCTGAAGGATATCTCCGCATGTACTGACCTGAGCGGACAGCTGGGGCAGGATGAGATCACCGTGGAAGTGCCGCCCGGTGAACATGTATTGTATTACCTGGTAAAGCTGACTGGTTTTATGGCGGTGATCAACGGGGCTCCCGGTGCGGGCGGGCCGGTGCTGAATCATTACAGCAAACCAGCGGTGGAAAAATACCTGAACCGGATGTCGGACCGGCTGAAGGCTCGTATCGGTCCGCTGGGCAATTCCTTCCGGGCCTTCTTCACCGACAGCTTCGAGCTGGAGGGGGCCAACTGGTGTACGGATATGTTTGAGGAGTTCAGGAAAAGAAAAGGGTACGACCTGGCGCCCTATTTTCCTTTTATCCTTTTTAAGACCGGTGAAATGGGCAATGCGGTCAGGGACGATTACGGAGCAAAGCCTTCCCCGGAGCTGCAGCAAACCTTCGACAATGTGCGTTATGATTTTGAGGATACCCGGCAGCAGCTGTTCAAAGAAAGGTTTATCGACACCTTTACAGACTGGTGTAAAAAGAACGGTGTAAAATCAAGAATGCAGGCCTATGGCCGCCCCTGTAACCCGGTGGAAGCCGGTATGGACATAGATCTGCCCGAATGTGAAACCTGGATGAGCAGCGAGGTGGGCAAAGTATTCAGCGATGAGGATTATCGCCGCGGGAGAGCCTATACGCTCAACAACAAGTTTGTATCTTCCTCCGCGCACCTGTCCGGCCGCCGGCTGATCAGCTGCGAGGAGATGACCAATACAGGCATGGTATTCAATGCCACGCTCGAAAATATCAAGATCACGGGCGACCAAAGCATTTTGACGGGTGTAACCCATTCGGTGTTGCACGGATTCAACTACAGCCCCCTGGAAGCGCCTTTTCCCGGCTGGATACGGTATGGCACTTTTTTTAACGAACGCAATACCTGGTGGCCTTATTTCCGGAAATGGTCGGATTACAAGGCGCGCCTCTATGCCCTGCTGCAGCAATCCGAGATGCAGGCGGATGTGGCGCTGCTGCCGCCGCTGGCCGATCTGTCCATGCGGTTTGGCTTTCAGCGCGATCCCTTTCCTTCGTTTGCCTATCCGCCTTATGTATACCAGGTCTGGGAGGCCGTTCATCAGGACGGGGGCGGCTGCGACTATGTAACAGAGCGCATTCTGCAGCAGTCCTCGGTAAAGGACGGACGGCTGACTTACGGCACGCGCAGCTACAAGGCCCTGCTGCTGATTGATGTGGAGTCGCTGCTTCCCGAAACGGCCGACCGGCTCCGGCAGTTTGTCAAAGCCGGCGGAAAGCTGGTCTGCATCGGGCGGGCGCCGCAGCAGACGCCCAGCCTTCAGTCCTCCGCGCGGGGCGCAGTGGACATCCTGAAGGATGCTGATCCTGCACATGCAGGGATCGTCCCTGCCCCGGAAAAGGATTTTATCAGCTGGTACCGCGGTATACGGAAACGGTTCGGCATCAGTTCCTATCTGGACATCAGCAACCCGGACCGTTTTGTCAGCCAGGTATATTACCGGGATAAGGATGCAGATATTTTCTTTTTCAGTAACTATCATGCAGAAAAGTCGCACCGGTTAAAAACGACCTTTCCCGTGAAAGGCCGCAAGGCATGGCTTTGGGATCCGGAAACGGGGCAGCGCTTTCTCTTCCCGGCGTCGTCCGGGGGGAATACCTGGGAGATCCCGCTCGGTCCGGCGGAATCGAAGCTGATCGTTTTTGACCCCCAGGAAAAAGGAGAACAGCTTGCAGTGCCCCCCTTCGGGGAGGCCGCCGGAACGGCCCTCGACGGTCCCTGGAAGCTGACCCTGCATAGCATAGACGGAAGTGTCCGTTCGCTCACGCTCGATGCGCTGGTAGACTTCAGTACCCGGGATGAGCTGAAAAATTTCGGCGGCACGGCGGTTTACGAGCAGGTGTTCCGGTCGGCCGAAAACGGCGGAGTCCGCTATCTTTCGCTGGGCGCGGTCCATGGCGTGGCGGAGATCACGATAAACGGGGAGCCGGTGGGTACCCAATGGTATGGCAGGCCCGTGCACGACATTTCGAAGCAGGTAAAGCCGGGCGATAACCAGCTCCGGATAAAGCTCGTCACCACGCTGGGCAATCACCTCAAGTCCCTGACGGATAACAAAGTGGCCCAGGTCTGGACCCGCCACCAGCCCCTGTATCCCGGCGGGCTGACCGGTCCGGTCCGGATTTCATAAGGCTGTCAGAATATACACCTCTACAGCCATATTTTATAACTATCGCCGTTGGCTTTTTACGATCATTGAGCGGTCAATGTTTATACCCATGCTTATACAACGGAAATATACCTGTCTGTGCTTCGCCTTCTTTCTTCTTTTGATCACCCTGGGTGGTTTCTATGGCTGTCGGCAGCCGGCCGGAGCGCCGGATATGACCGCGCTGCGCGCGGCTTTTCAGCATCCTCCCGATTCTGTGCGCCCCGGCGTATACTGGTATTTCATGGATGGCAACATGTCGGCGGAAGGGATTACCAGCGATCTGGAAGCCATGAAGCAGGCCGGCATAGGAAAGGTGGTGTTCCTCGAAGTAAATGTGGGGGTGCCCCGCGGCCCGGTAGATTTTCTGAGCGATGAATGGCTGGACATGTTCGACCATGCCGTTAAAGAAGCGAGCAGGCTGGGTATCGAGATTACCCTGGGCATAGGTCCCGGCTGGACCGGCAGCGGCGGCCCCTGGGTACAGCCTGCGGAATCCATGCAACATCTCGTCTCCAGTACCGTGCAGGTTTCCGGCGGTCATCAGGGCCCCATACAGCTTCCGCTGCCGCAGCCCAAAAAACCTTACTTCGGAGAGGGCTCCCTTACTCATGGGCTTAAGCAGCAGTGGGAAGACTTTTACGAAGATGTGGCCGTGCTGGCTTTCCCGACCCCGTCGGGGGACGAAAAGATTACCGATACCGACGAAAGGGCGCTTTATTACCGTGCCCCTTATACTTCGGCGCCCGGTGTGAAACCTTTGCTTTCCGCTCCGGCCGACTATCCGGACCTGCCGGACAGCGCTGTAATCGCAAAAGACCAGATACAGGATCTTACCGGAAAGCTCGGGCCCGACGGTACGCTGAACTGGAAGGTGCCGGCGGGCAACTGGACCATCATGCGTTTCGGAAGACGGAACAACGGCGCGGTAACCCGCCCGGCGCCGGTGCCGGGTCTGGGCTTTGAAGCCGACAAAATGGATACCGCCGCCCTGCATCACCACCTGAACGCCTATATCGGAAAGGTTTTTCGTAAGATAGGCGTTCCCGTTAAGGGAGCGGCCGGAGGACTGAAGATGCTGCACATGGACAGCTGGGAGATGGGCGCGCAAAACTGGACGCCCGGATTCCGTCAGGCCTTTATGAAAAGAAGGGGTTACGATCCCCTGCCGTTTTACCCGGTATATGCGGGTAATATCGTCGGCAGCCTCGAGATGAGCGAGCGCTTCCTCTGGGACCTGCGGCAGACTTGTCAGGAGATGGTCCTGGAGTATCATGCCCGGGCGGTCAAGCAGTACGCGCACCTGCATGGGCTGGGCTTATCTATCGAACCTTACGATATGAACCCTACCGCGGATCTCGAGCTGGGCGCCGTGGCAGACATCCCCATGGGGGAATTCTGGAGCAAGGGATATGGCTTTAATTCCGCTTTCAGCTGTATAGAAGCCACATCCATAGCGCATGTCAACGGTATCTCCGTGGTACAGGCGGAGGCCTTTACCGCAGACGGCAACGAAGCCTGGAAGCAGTATCCCGGATCCATGAAAAACCAGGGCGACTGGGCCTTTGCGTTGGGCATCAACCGTTTTTTCTATCATACCTTCGAGCACAAGCCCCTGGCGGATTCCTTACGCCCCGGTATGAACATGGGGCCCTATGGGGTGCATTGGGACCGGAAGCAGACCTGGTGGTCCATGGCCGATGGCTATCATCGTTATGTTTCCCGCTGCCAGTTCATACTGGAGCAGGGGAAGCCGGTAGCGGACATCCTGTACCTGACGCCGGAAGGTGCCCCGCAGGTATTCCTGCCTCCTGCTTCGGCCCTGGCCGGCGACTCCGTGCTTCCCGACCGGCGCGGCTATACCTTCGACGGCTGCGCTCCGGGGCAGCTGTATAAGGCCACGGTAAAGGATCACCGCGTGGTGTTTCCCGGCGGAGCCGCTTACCGGCTGCTGGTGCTGCCGGCCCGGCGCACCATGACGCCCGCCCTGCTGCAAAAGATCGGGGAGCTTGTCAAAGCCGGTGCAGTGGTGGTGGGAGTCCCTCCGGAAAAGTCGCCCGGCCTCTCGGGCTTTCCGGAATGCGATCGTCAGGTGCAGGCTGCAGCCCGCTCGATCTGGGGAAGTCTTACCCCGCCCGAGCAGCAAACCACGCATTCCTCCGGGGAGGGAAAAGTGATCTGGGGCGGCGCGCTTACCCCCGATACGGGAGCTCTTTATCCCGGATATGCCCAGACGGCGGCGCTGCTTCACGACATGCAGGTGCCGGAAGATTTCAGCTCGGAAGCTCCGCTGCGTTATGCCCACCGCGCTACAGGCGACTGGGATATTTATTTTGTCTCCAATCGCAGCGACAGCACACTGCAGGCTGCGGGCACATTCCGGACCGATAAGGGCGCTCCCGAGCTCTGGGATCCGCTGACCGGGACAACAAGGCCCCTGCCGGAATTCAGCGTCGGGAACGGCCGTACTACCGTACCCCTGCAGTTTGCGCCTTACCAGAGCTTTTTTATCGTCTTTGCAAAAGGCAAAGCCAGCGGCGGGCCGGAAAAGAACTTTCCCGCGTCGGCCACGGTGGCTACCCTCAGCCGTCCCTGGACGGTATCCTTTGATCCGCAGATGGGCGGACCGGCGCAGACGGTCTTTGACCAGCTTGCCGACTGGACCGCAAGGCCGGAAGCCGGTATAAAATACTATTCGGGTATCGCCGTTTACCGGCAAAACTTCGATCTGTC
Source organism: Compostibacter hankyongensis (assembly GCF_039541075.1). NCBI lineage: Bacteria > Pseudomonadati > Bacteroidota > Chitinophagia > Chitinophagales > Chitinophagaceae > Compostibacter > Compostibacter hankyongensis. The sequence continues at coordinate 1,113,697 of NZ_BAABFN010000001.1, forward strand.
TTCCGCGTCGGATACCGGCCGGTACCGTCGCCTGATCCTGGATCTGGGCGAAGTGAAAGATATGGCGCGCGTTATCCTGAACGGCCATGATCTGGGCGTGGTATGGACATCGCCGCGTACCGTGGATATCACCGGCATCGTGAAGGAAAAAGACAACCGGCTGGAGATAAAGGTGGCCAACCGCTGGCCCAACCGGCTGATCGGGGACGCACAGCAGCCGGATGACGGCATCCGCGACGGCCGCTTTCCGGATTGGTTATTAAAAGGTGAAAAGCGAAGCAGCGGACGATATACCTTTTCCACCTATGAACCCTATCATAAGGAAGATGCCCTGCTGCCCTCGGGTCTGCTCGGTCCCGTCACAGTCCGCAGGGAAGATTATGGCGGTGCGCGCTGAGGCCCGCCGGAGCGGTCAGGCGGTGTCAAAAATTAAAGGTATAAAGTCAGAATTTGGAGTGAAGATGTCAGGGCTATCAGTAGCATTGTAAGGAATTCACGCTGGATATCTTTCAACTACCGCCTTATGTGTACGTGTTTTGTTATCCGTTCCCGGTTTTTTGCAGTGATCTGTCTGCTGGCATTATTTTGCGGGACCCGCACGCTCTTTGCACAGAAAAATACCGTCGGCATCACCTGGGACAAGGTGACTGCCGTATCCAAAACCACGCCCACCCTCCAGGTGGTGGTCAACCCCATGCTGCACAGGGGATCGCCCATCCACGACGGTACCTTTGAGGCGCTGAAGATGCTGGGGGCTGATTATGTACGGTTTGTGCCCTGGTTCCCCTACCCGCATATGGCGGTGGCCGAGCTGAAGCCGCCCACCGCCACAGAGACCTTCTGGGACTTCAGTCACGTGGATCCCATGGTGGAGGACCTGATGAAGGCTACGGAAGGACATTCGGTGATCATCAACTTCAGCACCATCCCTGTATGGATGTTTAAAACGGAAAAGCCGGTGGAGGTGCCTGCCGATCCCGATCAGGTATTCTGGGATTACAATCCCGGTACCGAGCTGCGCGATACCACGCTGAAGGAGCTGACGGATTATTATGTAAGGCTGTTCAGCTGGTATACGCAGGGCGGCTTCACCGATGAGCTGGGGAAATACCATAAATCCGGGTATCATTACAAGATACCCTACTGGGAGGTGCTCAACGAGCCTGACCTGGAACATCATGTTTCTCCCGAGCTTTATACACGTATATACGATGCCGTAGTAACGGCATTGAAAAAGATTTCCCCGGAGACCAGGTTTGTGGCCCTGGCGCTTGCTTCCGAGAACAATCCCGAATATTTCGAATATTTCCTCAATCCGGCCAATCATGCCCCGGGCGTACCCCTGGAAGGCATTTCCTATCATTTTTACGGCACGCCTTCCGACGATAAGATCACGATGGACAATTGCCAGTATTCGTTTTTCGATAAGGCCGACGGCTTTATCGACAAGGCGCGCTATATCGAAAGCATCCGGAAGCGGCTGGCCCCCGGCGTATTCACCACGGCGGACGAGATCGGAAATATCCTGGCCGGCAGTAACTATACCGATCCCATTCCGAAGGAGTACTGGAACCTGTCCGGCGCCATGTATGCCTATGTATATCTGCAGCTGATGCGGCTGGGCATCGACATTGCCGGGGAGTCGCAGCTGGTCGGTTATCCTACCCAGTTCCCGGACGTAAGCATGATGAACTGGAAAAACGGAAAGCCCAATGCCCGTTTCTGGGTGCTGAAGCTCCTGAAGGATAATTTCGGTCCCGGCGACAAGCTGGTCGCGACCAGTCTGCAAAGCCGTGATCTTGTGGCGCAGGCCTTTGTGACGGAGAAAGGGAAAAAGCTGTTGCTCATCAACAAGCGGAATGAAGCCAGGTCGCTCACGCTGCCGGCCGGGGCGTCTGAAATGCAGTTTGTAGACGTCTCCACCGGCGACGGTCCTGCGGCGCAGCGGCGTCTGACTTCAGGCGCGCTTACGTTGACACCATTCTCTGTAGCAGTAGTAACATTTAAGTAAAATATCCTATCAGCAGTTATTGACACCGCCCCCTTAGCCGACGGCTTTTGGACGCCGCATTGCCCCGGCTGAATTTAAACAGCCGCTTCCGCAGGCGTAGGCATGCTATTAATATCCTTCCTAACGGTCTCGGATATCCTCTTCCCAAAAGTTAATCAAAACTTAAACAAGCGAAGGCCGCAAAACCAGTTGCGGCCTTTTACTTTTGCGCCGTTGTATTGGTAAGCAGTGTTGAGATGCCCGGTACCTTGAGCTGCAGTAATATGCTTGCCTATAGCGGCTTTGCGCTGACAGGCAGGTGCCTTATATTATTTAATTCTAAAAGACCCGTATGAGAAAAATCTATTCTGTTTTTCTTCGTGGCAGATTGTTTTGCGGCGTGCTGTTCGTATTGTTTTTCGGACCATCTGCCCATGCCATGCTCCTCTCTTCACTCTCCGGTCGCCCGGTCCTTTCTTCCGGATGCGCTTTGATTACCCCCCAGAAAGATATCACAGGCCTGGTGGCAGACAGCACCGGCGCTCCCTTGCCGGGCGTCACCGTTTATGTAAAAAGCAATAAGCAGATCGGCACCGCTACAGACCTGAACGGAAGATACATCCTGGAAGTCCCGGACAATGCCGTACTGGTGTTCAGCATGATCGGATTTGAAACGCGGGAGATCGCGGTGGGCAGGGGAAATGTGATCAACGTCACGCTGCACCCCGCCGCTAACCAGCTGGAAGAGACCGTGGTCGTAGCTTTCGGAAAACAGAAGCGCAGCGACATGGTGGGGTCGGTCACCTCGGTCAATCCTTCCGACCTCAAGGTGCCCTCCAGCAACCTGACGACCGCGCTGGCCGGGAGGGCTGCCGGTATCATTGCCTACCAGCGCAGCGGTGAGCCGGGACAGGACAATGCCGACTTCTTTGTCCGCGGCGTCACTACATTCGGTTATAAGAAGGATCCGCTGATCCTGATAGACGGCATAGAGCTGACCACCACAGACCTGGCCCGGCTGCAGGTAGACGATATTTCCAGCTTCTCTATCCTCAAGGATGCCACCGCTACTGCGTTATACGGTTCCCGCGCTGCCAACGGCGTCATCCTCGTCACTACGAAGGAAGGTGCGGTAGGCAAGGCCCATCTGTCTTTTCGGGTAGAGAATTCTTTCTCCATGCCGACGCAGAATGTGGAGCTGGCAGACCCTGTGACGTACATGAAACTCTCTAATGAAGCGACCCTCACGCGTGATCCCCTGGGCGCTCTGCTGTATTCGGATGAAAAGATCAACAATACGGCGGCAGGAAAAAATCCTTACGTCTATCCGGCGAATGACTGGAGAAAGACGATGTTCAAAGACTATACCACCAACCAGCGATTCAACCTCAGCGTGAGCGGCGGAGGCGGGGTGGCCCGCTATTATGTGTCAGGATCCTATAACCGGGACAACGGCCTGATGCGGGTAGACGGCCGGAACAATTTCAACAACAATATACAGCTGAACAGCTATACGCTCCGCTCTAATGTGAACATCGACCTGACCAAATCCACCGAGCTGACCGTGCGCCTGAGCGGCAACTTCGACGATTATTCCGGACCGATAGACGGGGGCGCCGATATGTACAAAAAGGTGATGCGGTCCAACCCCGCGCTATTCCCGGCATTTTATCCCGTGGATGCCCAGCATGCCCATGTAAAGCACATCATGTTCGGGAACTACGATGCCGGACAATATATCAATCCCTATGCAGACATGGTGAAGGGGTACAAGGAATACTCCCGCTCGCTTATGCTGGCCCAGCTGGAGCTGAAGCAGGATCTGACCGTTATCACACAGGGCCTGTCGTTCAGCGCCATGGTAAATACGAACCGGCAGTCGTATTTTGATGTCAGCCGGTTCTATAATCCTTTCTGGTACACCCTCTCGGGCTATGATCAGCTCAGCGGCTCTTATTTCCTCACCAATATCAATCCCGACAAGGGGACCGAATACCTGGGATATAACGAAGGGAAAAATACGATCAGCACTTCCTTTTATCTTGAGTCACGGCTGAACTATGACCGGACTTTCAAAAAACAGGGACTCAGCGGATTGCTGGTGTTTATGGCGCAGACACGGCTCGACGCAAATGCCGGAGACCTGCAGAAATCGCTGCCCTACCGCAACCTGGGCCTCTCCGGCAGACTGACCTATGACTACGACAAGCGATACTACGCGGAATTCAATTTCGGGTACAACGGTTCGGAGCGTTTTGACGAAAACCACCGCTTCGGATTTTTTCCTTCCGTGGGGCTTGCCTGGACGGTCTCCAATGAGAAGTTCTGGACGCCGCTGAAGCCCGTAGTATCCAGCCTAAGGCTGAGGGCTACCTATGGCGTGATCGGGAACGACGCCATCGGCTCGGCAGACGACCGCTTCTTTTACCTTTCGAACCTGAATATGAATGATGCTGGCAAGCAAGCGACTTTCGGACGCGATCCCGGCAATACCCAGTATACCCTGGACGGTATTACCATCACCCGGTATTCGAACCGCGATATCACCTGGGAAACTTCTACGCAGAAAAACTTCGCCCTTGAGTTCAGCCTTTTCGACAAGCTGAATGTGGATGCGGAATACTTTTCCCAGTATCGTGACAATATTCTCATGACCCGGGCATCCATACCGCTTGAGGCGGGCTTTTCTGCACCGATCCGGGCTAATGTGGGCGCGGCTTCAGGTAACGGAGTGGACATCTCCATGGATTACAAGCAATATTTCCAGCATACTTTCTGGGCATCTGTCATGAGTAACTTCACCTATGCCACCAGCAAGTATAAGGTGTATGAGGACCCGAAGTATGCGGAGGCCTACCGGTATCATGTGGGCAGACCCATATATCAGACTTACGGATATATTGCCGAAAAGCTGTTCACCGATGACGAGGAAGCCCTTAACTCGCCCAGACAGAATTTCGGGGAGTACGGCGGCGGCGATATCAAATACCTGGATGTGAACGACGACGGGCAGATCACGGCGGCCGACCAGGTGCCGATCGGCAATCCTACTATGCCTGAGGTGGTTTATGGGTTCGGCTTTTCCATGGGGTACAAGAACTTCGATATATCCGCCTTCTTCCAGGGGCTGGCCAACGAATCGTTCTGGATAGATGCGAAAGCCACGGCGCCGTTTGTCGAATACCGCTACAGCGAAAACGAGCTTCCGGGATACCTGCCCCAGAACCAGTTGCTGAAGGCTTATGCCGACAGCCACTGGTCAGAAGATAACCGGGATGTATACGCCCTCTGGCCCAGGCTGAGCCCGACCCTTAACGAGAACGATACCCAGACCAGCACCTGGTTCATGCGCAACGGCGCCTTCCTGCGGCTGAAGCAGGTGGAGATCGGTTATACCCTTCCCCAGCGTTTGCAGAAGCGGCTCCGCACCAGCACCTTTCGGGTTTACCTGAATGCTACCAACCTGCTTTCGTTCAGCAGCTTCAGGCTGTGGGATGTGGAAATGGGAGGCAATGGACTGGGATATCCGATACAAAAGGTGCTTAATATAGGCCTGAACGTGAACTTCAATTAAACACACCATTATCCATTTTCCTGTAAGGCATTTACCTAAGCTGCTGTTCAGGATATCAAATATGAAGATCATGAATAAGAAACATATACTGGCAGGGGCTTCTGCAGTTATCCTGTTTTTCCTGGGATCCTGCAGGCAGTTCCTGGATGTGGTGCCGGACAACGTGGCTACGCTGGACAATGCATTCGCTACCCGTATCGAGGCGGAGAAATATCTCTTTACCTGCTACTCCTATATGCAGAAAAACGGGAACATGAGCGACGATCCTTCGATCGCCGGAGGAGACGAGGTCTGGCAATTTGCGACAAACGCGGGTTATTTCAATATCGCCAAAGGACTTCAGAAAGTGGTAAGCCCTTACGGGGACCGGTGGGAATTTCTATTCAAAGGGATACGGGATTGCAATATCTTCCTGGAGAATATCGGGAAAGTGCCTGATATGGAGGAATATGAAAAGCGGCGCTGGATTGCCGAAGTGAAGTTCCTGGAGGCCTACTTTAACTTTTACCTCGTAAAGATGTACGGCCCCATTCCGCTGATGAAAACCAACCTGCCGATCAATGCGGATGAGAATGAGGTACAGTCGACCCGTATGCCGGTGGATTCCTGTTTTGATTATATCGTGCAGCTGATCAACGACGCTATCGGCGACCTCCCCCTTACCATTGAAGATCCGACGCATGAGCTGGGCCGCATCACCCAGACCATCGCCCTTTCTTTCAAGGCAAAGGTGTGCGTATATGCCGCCAGCCCCCTCTTTAACGGGAATACGGATGAGGAAGGTCTGAAGAACCCCGACGGTACCCCGCTCTTCAATACCATCTATTCCAAGATTAAGTGGGATTCGGCGGTAATAGCCTGCAGGCAGGCCATAGAAAGCTGTGAACAGACCGGCATGAAGCTGTATGAGTATCTGCCCGATTTTCAGCAATACAACCTCTCCGATACCATCATGACCCAGCTGAGCATACGCAACAGCGTTTGTGAGCGGTGGAACAGCGAGATCATCTGGGCCAATACCCAAAGTAACTCTACCGCCATACAGCAGCTGGTCACTACCTGGATAGACCCGAAATATGTGGACGGCACTGCGACCAAAGGACAGCTGTCGCCTCCCCTGAAAATGGCCGAGCTGTTCTATACCCGTCATGGGGTACCGATCTCCGAAGACAAGACCTGGGGTTATCAGAACCGCTATGGCCTGCATACGTCTGGCGACAGCGATAAACTGTATGTGCATGAAGGATATACCAGCGCGCGCCTGAACTTTGACCGGGAGCCCCGCTTTTACGCCGATCTGGGATTCGACGGCGGAGTATGGTACGGGCAGGGTCAGTATGATGACAAGAAATATATGGACCTGTTTTTCCTGCAGGCCAAATACCGGCAGCGGAACGGCTTCGGTAAGCCGAATTTCAATACCGTTACCGGTTATTATGTAAAGAAGCTGGTGCATTTTCAGAATGTGATCGGCACCGGGAATAACTATTCGGTGACCCCTTATCCCTGGCCCATGATACGGCTGGCCGATCTTTACCTGATGTATGCCGAAGCCCTGAATGAATCCGCAGGACCGGGTCCCGAGGTATACGAATATGTCAACCGGGTGCGCGAACGGGCCGGGCTGCAATCTGTAGAATCTTCCTGGAGTGCTTACTCCACCAATCCTTCGAAGTACACGACCAAGGAGGGCATGCGTGCCATCATTCATCAGGAGCGCCTGATCGAGCTGGCTTTTGAAGGACCCCGGTTCTGGGATCTGCGGCGCTGGAAAGAGGCGGCCGCGGAGCTGAACAAGCCTATTACCGGTTGGGATCTGATGCAGGAGACCGCGCCGGCCTATTACCGACAGACGGTAATCTTCAATCAGACCTTCGGACAGAAGGATTATTTCTGGCCGATCAGCGAGACGGCGCTCACCGATAACAGAAGCCTGGTACAGAACCTGGGGTGGTAAATGCAAAACAGGGATACCATCCTTTTAAAAAATAAATATATATCCATGAAACCGATATACTTCATCATGATACTTTCGCTGACCGCCTTAGGGTACGGTTGCAAAAGAGAAGACAGACTTGATCATTTGGATTCCTCCGCGCCGGCGCCGGCCCAGATCAGCGATGTAAAAGTCGAGGAAACACCCGGCGGGGCTGTGCTCACCTATACACTGCCCAAAGATCCGAACCTCTCTTACGTAAAGGCGGAATACGAAATACAGCCCGGTGTGATGCGGGAGGCCAAATCTTCCTACTATAAAGATACGCTCACCCTGGTCGGCTTCGGGGACACCCTGAGCCATGAAGTGAAGCTATACAGCGTAGGGAAGAACGAGAAAGCTTCCGAGCCCCTCTCTGTCAATGTTACTCCCCTGACTCCGCCGGTAAGGAGTGTATTCAGGACGCTATCGGTGGATCCGACCTTCGGGGGAGTGCAGATCAACTTCCGGAACAGCTCCCAGGCCAACCTTGCCATTGCCGTCATGCTGGATACTACCGGCCTGGGTACCTGGTCTACCATCAGCACCTTTTATACAGGAGCGCTGGAAGGCAAGTTCTCCGTCAGGGGATTTGACTCTACGGAAAAGAGATTCGCCGTTTATATCCGGGATCGCTGGAACAATAAATCCGATACGATAACCAGGAACCTCTCCCCGATCTATGAAGAGGAGATTCCTAAAAACACCTGGAAGGCGCTCTTCCTGCCCACCGACACCTACCAGCCGGCATCGCCATCGTATTCGCTGGAGCATCTGTGGGACAACATCATCACCAATTATGACGGCATATTTGCCTCTTCAAACTCATCCCAATTGCCGCAATGGTTCACTGTTGACCTGGGACGGAAGGTGGTGATCAGCCGGATTGTGGAACATCAGCAACAAACCTCTCACATCTATGCCGGTTCTGCGGTAAAAAGCTTTGTATTGTACGGCTCCAATAGTCCCAATGCTGACGGCAGCTGGGCCAGCTGGGACTCCTTGGGAACCTTCAACTCGTTCAAACCCTCGGGGCTGCCCATGGGATCGCTGACCGATGAAGACCGGGAATACGGCTGGCGTCAAGGTGAGGACTTTGCCTTTGACCAGCTGCTGCCCGCCTACCGGTATATACGATGGAAGACCCTGGAAACATGGGGAGGCGGCGGCCAGGTCGTGATTTCCGAACTGGATGTGTGGGGACAGGTCCAGCCATGATTTTTCTCTTTCTTAAGCGCTTATAAACTTAAAAATGCTTGTCATGAAAAATATATTCCGTTACCGTATGGTTTTACTTGCCGGCTGCTGCCTGTGGGGAAGCTGTAAGAAAATGGACGAACCCTATAAACAGTTCCTTGTGAAAGGAGGGAAGACCTATGTGGGAAGGGCCGTCGCCGCGATAGCCCATTCCGGCCGTAACCGGGTTAAGATATCCTGGCTCAGGGGTTCCGATCCGGCGGTTACGAAAGCCCGTATCTTCTGGGACAATTATACCGATTCCGTGGAAGTAGAGATCCCGTCCGGGGGCGATACCGTCAGCGCCATCATCGGCGACCTTCCGGAAAAGCCCTATACGTTTGAGGTGGTTACCTATGACGACATGGGGCATTCTTCGGTGCCCGTCGAGCTGCTGACCAGGGCCTACGGAGACAGCTACCAGGCCGGTCTGCTGAGCCGCCCTGTCAACCAGAATACCCTGTTCCCCGGTGGAACGCACGTCTTCCTTGAATGGGGGGCTTCCAATATATCCGGAGGAGCTTATGCCACCGATATCGTGTATACCGATACATTAGGGCGGGAGCAGACCGTCCGTATACCGGCCGGTACGGATACTTCCTCGATGGATATCAAGCCCGGTACATTGTTCCGGCACCGGACGGTATATCTTCCGGACTCTCTGAGCATCGATACCTTTTATACCGACCTCGAGCAGAACACAGACTATCAATTATACAAGCAGGACTGGCGAGTGATCGACTCTTCCACCGCACATCCCGGAGCCGATAATATCGCTTCCCATATTATCGATGGCAACCCCGGCACCCGCTGGCATACCTGGGTGGACCATTCCCAATATCCACATTTTGTCACGGTAGATATGCAACGCCAGGAAAAGATCAACCGCTTTGAGGTATTCCGGATGACCGGCGATGAGCGGGCATGCAACAGCTTCCAGCTGCTGGTGAGCCGGGACAATGTCAGCTGGACGGATCTGGGCGTGTTCTCCTTTAACCGGCTCACGGACGACGGACAGTTTTACGAGATACCCTCGCAACCTGAGGCGCGGTATTTCAAATTCGTAGGACTGAGCGGACCTATGACTTATATGGTCATGGGCGAGATCGGCGTGTACGGCTTTTAGCCCTCCTGCTCCTGCCGGCCGGCGCCGCTGTGTCAAAAATTGAAGGTAGAGAATCAGAATTTGAAGCGATCCCCCCCGCTAAAAGGGTAGTATTGCATTGAATATAGCCCGCTGTCCCGCCCCAGGTTGGACGGCGGTTGCTGCTTCATCCGGGGTAATATCCGGCGCTTATTACGCTTTACCCGTTTTGTTTTCTTTATTCCTGTATCATGCGGTTTGGGACCGCAGGGGTCTTTTCATGCCAAAATCAACTTATATGTGTTACTCCCACCGTTTTATGCAGCGGGCCAGATGTATCTGCGTGACGTTCCTGCTGATACTGGCTGTTATGCCCGCATTCGCCCAGCAGAATGTGGCAGTGCACGGTCGCATTACCGGGCCTGATAACCAGCCGGTAGCCGGCGTGACGGTTATGATCAGCGGTACGCAAAATGGTACCACCAGCGGGGTAGACGGCCGCTACAGTCTGAACGCCCATGCTGGGGATTCGCTGATTTTCCACGCCCTCGGACTGCAGACACAGCAGGTGAGGGTAGGCGCCTCTCCCGAAATAAATATCCAGCTGTCTTCCGGTAGCAAGGGGCTTAACGAGGTAGTGGTGCTGGGCTACGGCTCCCAGCGGAGAAGGGACGTTACCGCGGCAGTTTCCACCATTGATGTTTCAAAGCTGAGGGATGTGCCGGCCACCAACGTGAGCCGCCTGCTGGAAGGACAGGCTCCGGGCATCACCGTAAAGCAGACCACCGGAGCTCCGGGTAAGGAGATGCAGGTAAGGGTGCGCGGCCTGGGTTCTCTCGGCGCCGGCAGCACTCCGCTGTATGTGATCGACGGTTTTGCCGTGGGTAACTCCATCGGGCAGAACCTGAACCCTGCCGATATTGCGACCATCACCGTGCTTAAGGACGCTGTTTCCACGGCCATCTATGGGGCCAGGGGCTCAAACGGGGTCGTGCTGATCACCACCAAGCAGGCAAGATCCGGCGAAACCAATCTGAATGTAACCGCCAATTACGGCGTACAGAACGTGCCGGATTCGAGGCGGACAAAGGTGCTCAATGGCCGCGATTTTGCCGAGTTCAAGAAAGAGGCCTTTATGGACAAGATCCGGTATTTTGAGAACCGCGAGCCCGACCTCAGCGAGGTGCCTGCCGATTTCCGTAATCCTGAGGATACCAAATACAATACCGACTGGATGGATGAGATCCTCAACCGGAACGCTTCCTTCCAGAATTATAACATCACCTTTTCGGAAGGGAAGGGAGATGTCCATTCCCTGATATCGGTAGGCTATATCGATCAGCAGGGTGCGCTGCTCAATACGCGGTACAAGAACTATTCCGTACGGGCAAACGTAGAAGGAAAGGTCAACAACTTCATCAACATGGGGCTGAACCTCTATGGCGCCTGGTCCAAACAGAATACCGCCACTACCGAAGGCCGGAGCGCGCTGGTGGGTTCAGCCCTGCTGCTGGATCCCCGTGAGCCGGTGCGCAACGAGGACGGCAGCTGGAACGATTATATCGGAGGACACGACGGTATATTCGGATTTACCAATCCCGTGCAGGCGCTGGAGGAAATTACGCGTGACCGCCAGATCGGAGACGCGCTGACGACCGGCTATCTGGAATTTTCTTTTCTGCGGGACTTTAAGTTTAAAACCACCGGTAATGCCCGGTTCATCTTTGATTCCTACAAGCAGTATATTCCCTCCGACATCGCCGGGGAGAATGCTCCTCCTCCGCGGGATGCCACCGCATCGGATGACGCCCACCGGATCATGAATCTTTCAGCAGACCAGCTGCTCACCTATGCGCACGACTTTGGAGAACATCATCTGGACGCCATGGTCGGGTTTACCGCGCAGGAGGAAATGACCCGCGGTGTTGCCGGATCAGCCACTACCTTCCCGGATGATAAAACGCCCTATCTTCAGATCGGGGCCATCAATTCCGGCGTCTCGGCAGACTCGGGCTGGAGCATGCTGGCCTATTTCACCCGGGTAAACTATTCCTATAAGGACCGCTACCTGTTTACCGGCACCTTCCGCCGGGAAGGGAGCTCCCGCTTCGGAGAGCTGACCAAATGGGGAAACTTCCCTGCGCTCTCGGTGGGATGGCGGATATCCGACGAGCCGTTTATGCCGAAGACCAGCTGGCTGGATGACCTGAAGCTGCGCGGAAGCTGGGGGGTCACGGGCAACAACAACATCGGCAACTATTCGAGCCTGGCCTTTATGAACCTCAATAACTATGTCATCGGAGACCAGTTTGTATATGGGCGAACGGTCAGCGCCTTCGCCAATCCGGACCTGAGCTGGGAAACATCGGATCAGCTGGATATCGGGTTGGACCTTACCGTACTGGACAATACGCTGACCTTTACCGGCGAATATTACAACAAGATCACCACCGATATGCTGCTGCCCGTTCCCCTGCCCGTCGTATCCGGGTTTACCACCATGCTGGATAATATCGGCAAGGTGCGAAACCGCGGGTTTGAGTTCGGGCTGGATTACCGTAAGCGGATCAATGCGGTAAATGTCTGGGGCAACTTCAATATCGCCTTTAACCAGAACAAGGTGCTGGCCATGCGTTCAGAAAACGATGTAATATGGAACGGTACCATGTATGGCGACTTCAACGTTTCAAAGGTAGGCCGGCCGATCGGCATGATATACGGGTTCAAGAACCTGGGCATCTTCCAGAACCAGAAGGAGATCGATGAGTCGCCCACACAGGACGGCGCTATTCCCGGCGTATATAAATATTATGACGCCAATGGCGACGGGGTCATCTCCTACGACCAGACGGATATGGTGGAGATCGGCAACCCCTGGCCCAAGTTTACCTGGGGGCTTAACCTCGGCGGCAGCTATCAGAATATCGACCTGAGCGTGCTGCTCACCGGCGCGCAGGATTACGATGTATTCCGGCAGATCGAATCCTCCACGCTGAACATGGACGGAGTGTTCAATGTCCTGGAAGTAGCCAAGCAGCGGTGGAGATCGGAGGATCAGCCCGGCATATATCCCACGACCAATACCTGGAAATGGGAGCGCGAAAGTAATTCCCGTTATGTATATGATGCCAGCCATGCCTGGGTGAAAAACATCAGTATCGGCTATACGCTACAGAAATCAAAGCTGAAATTCGGTAGCGTACGGCTTTATCTCAGCGGGGACAACCTGTTTCTGATCACCAAGTACCCGGGTAATAATCCCGATGTGGACAACAACGGCGGCATCAACCCCGGTCTGGACGATGAAGCCTATCCCGTGCCGCGCACTTTTTCCATCGGGGCCAACGTGACCTTTTAACAGCGCCCAGCCGTGCGTAATCCTGACATACAAACCATAAAATATTCAGGTATGAAAAACATACTCTTTATAGCAGGCCTTGCGGGGTGCTTTATACAGTTCTCCTGCAATAAAGACTTCCTTTATAAAACCGACCCGACTCAGATAAAAACTGATGATTTCTATAAAACTCCGGCCGAGCTGGAGCAGGCGGTCAACGGCAGCTATTCGCAGCTGCAGGGTATCATCAATAATCAATGGACCTTTAACGAGCTGCCTACCGATAACACCACCATCGATTTTAACCCCGACGACCGGGGCCAGGCGGATCGGATCGAGGCCTTTGAGTTTTACACCGTCAACCAGGGCAGCGTTAACATCGAAGGTCTGTATAACAGTTATTACAGCGCCATCTTTAACGTCAACAATACGCTGCAGAAGATGCAGCAGTCTGAGATCCCGGATTCGGTAAAACCGGCTTACGAAGGACAGCTCAAATTCTTACGGGGATACTATTACTTTAACCTCGTGCAGTATTTTGGAGATGCGGTGCTCATCACGGAACCTATCCCCACCGACAATCCCTCCCTGGCCTGGGATTATCTGCGGAAGCCGGTGGATTCGGTGTATATGCAGGTGGAGAAGGACCTGAAGGATGCTGCTGCCGAGCTGTCTCCCGATCCCAATATCGGCAAGGCCACGAAAGGCGCCGCGCTAACCCTGCTGGGAAAGATGTACCTGACCCGGAAGCAGTATGCCGAGGCGGTCAGCACGCTGAAACAGGTGTTGTCCCTGGGCTACAGCCTGGTGCCTTCCTATGCATCGATTTTCGATCCGAAAACGGAGAACGGTCCCGAATCTATTTTTGAGGTGCAGTACGACAGTAAAAGCGACAAGGGAGAATGGAGTACCTTTATCTATACCTTCGCTCCCCGCAAATCCGGAGGCGCCGTTACGCGCTGGGACCAGAGCAATCCCGGCGGCTGGAACATCCCAACGAATGATATGATCAACACCTACGAAGCCGGGGATAAGCGAAAGGCGGCTTCTATAGGGCTGGACTATACCAGTCCCGATACGCATAAGGTGGTACCCTATATCAAGAAATATGACCATCCGCATGCCATTTACAACCGTACCGACGACAACTGGCCCTTGCTGCGCTACGCCGACGTGCTGCTGATGCTGGCCGAGGCCATCAACGAGCAGAGCGGTCCGACAACAGATGCCTATACCTACCTGAACCAGGTGCGGCAGCGTGCCGGTCTCAAGGCCGTGAGCGGTCTCAGCAAGGATGCGTTCCGGGAAAAAGTGCTTCATGAAAGAAGGGTAGAGCTGGCCTTTGAGAACTGGCGCTGGTTCGATCTGAAGCGTACCAAGACGCCGGAGGAGCTGGCCAGCTTCCTGAACGCGTATGCGGCAAAGGAAAAGGCCAACCCTACTGCCAGCCGGCAGGGTGTGCCTTATTCGAGCAGCGACTATATCTTCCAGCCGTATGAGGCTTTATACCCGATCCCCAACTCGGAACGGCTGGTGAATGACAAGCTGACCCAGAACGAAGGATACTGAACCGAATAACTGTAATGACTACACGCCGCCGATTCATCCAGCAAACATCCCTGGCCGGAATAGCCCTGGGGTTGCCGGGAAGCTTTTCCCGGCTGACCGCCGGAGATCCTTTTACCTATGCCTCGCCTTATCTCAGGCTGCAGCTGATGCGGGACCGGCCGGCGTTTTCTTTTTTCTCCACGGACAGCCTCGGCGGGGGGCAGCTTTCCGTAAGTCCGTTGATGAAAGCGGCGCCGTCGCAGGGCGCAGCTTACCAAAGTCGCGTTACCGGTGGAGAGATCGCTTATTTTACCGGAGCGGGGAAGTCCGACATTGCGGTATGGACCTGCAGCATGCAGCCAAAATCCTTTTCCCTTCGTACCCGGACAGACGGGACCCATGCTGAGCCTTTTGCCGTTACCTTCTCCCAAAAAGCCAATCACTGCACAGTGCTGGGGACCATGAGCGGGGACAAGCAGGTAAAATTCCCCTGTGTGCTGCATTTTCCCGGCATGGGAACGTTCCGCGTCTTTTGCAGCGATCCGGATATCCGTCTTTTTTATAACGCCGAGCTGACGGAGCAGCCTTTTGTGCAGATCGCTTTGCCGGCAGCAGATGCCGGTCATCCCGATATCACCTACCGGTTTGATTCGGTGGCCATCTTTCCTGACGCCGCCGGTATAAAAAACGATCCCCGGTACGACGGATTCAGAAAAAACTTTATCAACATCTTCCAGCTCAGCCCGGGCTTTAAGACCCTGGCCAACAACTCTACCAGCGATGCCTGCGCCTTTACGCTTTTTCTGTACGCCGAAATGGCGCAGGTGACCCCGGCGCTGGCGGAAGGGCTCACAGCCATGGACCTGGTCAGGAACAGCCTGGACCGTTACTTTGAAGGCATGCTCGGTTACGGCATGGTAGGTAAGCACAACTGGCAGAGCAAATACAACTCTTCAGACAGCTTCCCTTCGCTGATCATGTCCGCCTGTTATTATATCCAGCATACCCGGGACCGGGAATGGGGGATGAAGAACTATGCCGGCATCCGGAGCTGGGCGGAGAAAATGATCGCCACAGACACCAACAAAGACGGCATCATCGAATATGGCTATTCCGGCAACTCCGGGAGCTGGGACAATAAGCAGGGTTTTAAAAGACCGGCCAACTGGTGGGATACGATCGGCTTCGGGCACGACGATGCTTATTCGAATGCGCTGGCCTACCGCGCGGCTGCGCTGATGAAGGAAACTGCAGCCTTCCTGGGTAAAAAAGAGGATGAAAATTACTTCTCCGACTTTGGGGGCAGGCTGAAAAAAAATTACTATACCCGTTTTTATAACCCCGCTACCGGCGTGCTGGGTGGATGGCGGAGCGCAGACGGGCAGCTGCACGATTATTATTTTACCTTTGTAAATAGCATTGCCATCTGCTACGGGCTGGTGGAAAAGAAAGCGGCCAAAAAGATCATGCAGCGTTTGCTGGATAAGATGAAGGCGGTCGGCTATACGGACTTCCGGCTGGGATTGCCGGGTAACCTTATCCCTATTGCCGATGAAGATTACGCCCACCACGATCCGCGCTGGGGATACCAGCGGTTCCAGGTCTATGAAAACGGAGGCGCCTCCGGCTGCTATGTGTATTATACCCTGCATGCCCTTTACAAGCTCGGCATGCGGGACGAAGCGGAGCGTATCCTGATGCCCATGCTCGAAAGCTATAAAAACGGTAGCTTTGAAGGCAGCTGCCCGGGCGGTAAGATGACCCGCGACTGGAAAACCTGGAGCGGGGAATGCTGGGGATACGAGGGATTTCTGGTAGACAATTACCTGGCCCTGAAGGCGGTGCTGGACCGTTAAAAAAGAACAGTCTTTCCATGCTTCAAAAAATACCATGCTCTCTTGTTGCGTTGTTTTTATTTTTAGCCGCTGCGGTTTCCTGTAGCCGGCAGCAACGCGAGCACCCTGCAGACCTTGCCGCCTTTACGCCCTCTGCCGACCTGGAAAAAGATTTTAAGCATCCCCCGGATCAGAACCGTCCCTGGGCTTTCTGGTGGTGGCTGGAAGGGAATATCGACAGCGCCGGTATCCGCAAGGACCTGTCGGAGATGAAAAAGGTGGGTATCCGCGGCGCTATCATTTTTGACGCGGGGTCATCCTCCTATACCGATGTGCGGCGTACTGCCGCAGGTCCGGCATTCATGAGCCCGGCCTGGCGAAAGCTTTTTGCCTATGCCAATGCAGTGGCGGACAGCCTGCAGCTGCAGCTGAGCCTGAACATCGGCAGCGGCTGGAACGACGGCGGCCCCTGGGTAACGCCTGAGCTGGCTTCTCAGAAGCTGACCTGGAGCCGCACAGACGTGAAAGGAGGCGCCTCCATCCGGCAGCAGATGCCCCTGCCGGGCAATGTATTCAGATACGGAGCGGAACAAAAGCCTTTTTTTAAACCGGTGGCCACGCTCGCCATCCGGCTGGGCGATTCCTCTCCGGTGGTCACTCCCCTGAAATATTTCGATCTGAAAGCCGTGCACCGCGTCACGGGTATCCGGACGCCTGACGGCTACGACTGGAGCATTTTTCTGCAGGAAGATTCCGCTACGCTGCAGCAGCACAATGCCCGGATAAAAGATGTGATCGACATCAGCGATAAAACCGATTCGTCCGGCAACCTCAGCTGGGATGCTCCTCCCGGCGACTACGCCCTCTTGTGGTTCGGCTATACCGGCACCGGCGCAAAGGTTTCCACCAGCAGCCCGGGCGGGGAAGGGCTGGCCATCGACTATATGAATCCGGCTGCTATGGACCTGCAGTTTGAAAAGGTGCCGGGCGTGCTGATCCGGGATATCGGTCCGCTTGCGGGGCGGAGCCTGAAATACCTGCACGATGACAGCTGGGAGCTGGGCGCGGCCAACTGGACACCGGGATTCCGCGAAGCTTTCCGGCAGAAACACGGCTACGACCTGCTGCCTTACCTGCCGGTGATGGCCGGCTGGATCCTTGAAAACAAAGATGTCTCCAACCGCTTTCTCACCGACTTCCGGAGGACCATTGCCGACCTGATCGCCCAAAATCACTATACCCGTTTCAGACAGCTGGCGCATGCCCGCGGTCTGGGCATTCATCCCGAAGGGGGCGGTCCTCACCCCGCGCCTATCGACGCGCTGCTGAACCTGGGTATCAATGATGTTCCCATGGGCGAGTTCTGGGCCCGGGTAAAGACCCACAGGGTGCAGGATTTCGAGCGGATCTTTGTAAAACAGAGCGCGTCCGCCGCTCATGTTTACGGCAGGCGATATGTGCAGGCGGAAGGCCCCACCTCCATCGGTCCCCAGTGGGAGATGGACCCCCGCCGGCTGAAACCCACCATTGACCGGGCCTTCTGCGAGGGGCTGAACCGGCTGGTGTTCCATACCTTTACCCATTCGCCGGACAGTGCGGGCCTGCCGGGATTTGAATATTTTGCGGGCACCCATTTCAACCCCAACATCACCTGGTGGAAACAGGCGCCGGCGTATGTGGATTATATCGCCCGTTGCCAGCTGTTGCTCCAGCAGGGATTGTTTGTCGGCGATGTCTGTTATTATTACGGTGATAACGTGCCCAACCAGGTCCACCTCAAGCGGACCGATCCTTCCCTGGGTGAAGGATATGATTACGATGTTGCCAATACCGACGTGCTGCTGAACCGTATGAGCGTAAAAGATCACCGCATTTTTCTTCCCGACGGTATGCACTACGAAGTGCTGGTGCTGCCGCCGCAAAAGACCATGACGCTGCCCGTGCTGAAAAAGATCCGGCAGCTGGTAAAGGAGGGAGCCACTGTGATCGGTCCCCGCCCCCGGCAGGCGGCCGGGCTGGACGGATATCCGCAGGCGGACAAGACCCTGGAACAGATCGCGGACGAAGTATGGAGAGATGCCGACGGAGTGCATGCGGTGGAACATGTTTTTGGGAAAGGAAAGGTGGTATGCGGAAAGACCATCCGGACGGTATTGCAGGAGCGGGGCGTAGTTCCGGATTTTGTCGCCCGGGACAAGAAGCTGTTGCAGGATATCGACTATATCCACCGGAGCTTTGGAAAATACGAGATCTATTTCCTCAGCAACCGGCGGGATACAGCGCAGTGGCTGACGGCAGGCTTCCGCGTCACGGGAGCCGCTCCGCAGCTCTGGCAGCCGGATAACGGCAGCATCGTTCCGCAGGCGGTTTACGATACCGCCGGGGGACATACGCTGCTGCCGCTGTACCTGCCGCCCGAAGGAAGCATCTTTGTGATCTTCCGGAAAGGGGAGGTGCCGGCCCATCTCGTGTCCGTAGCGCGGGACGGACGTACGGTCTTTCCCTTCGCAACGGCGCAGCCGCCTGCAGAGGAGCGGCTGGAGCCTGCGGCAGACGGACAGTTGATGACGGCCCGTCCGGGCCAGTATACCCTCAAGTATGCCGGCGGGCGGACGCGCGACATCACCCTGACGCCTCCGCCGGCCGCGGTAGCTCCGGATTCGGCCTGGCGGGTATACTTTTCGCCGGAATGGGGCGGTCCCGGCGGGGTAACCATGGATTCCCTGATCTCCTGGCCGAAGAGTACGGTAACGGGCATACGTTATTACTCCGGCACGGCGGTTTACCGGAATACTTTTTCCTTACAGCAGACACAGCTGCAGGAAGGGCGGCGGGTGATGCTGGACCTGGGGAGCGTGCAGAACCTGGCTGAAGTATCGGTAAACGGAAAACCGGCCGGCGTGCTCTGGAAGCTTCCTTTTGCCCTCGACGTGACGCCATGGATAAAGGCGGGACGCAATACCGTCGAGATCCGGGTGGCCAACCTCTGGCCGAACCGCATCATCGGCGACCAGCAGCTGCCCCCGGGAAAACGCTATACCCGTACCAACGTCATCAAATTCAAAAAGGATTATCCCCTCTTGCCTTCGGGTCTGCTGGGGCCGGTGCGTGTCCGGTTTGTGCCGATGTTGCCGGCCGAATGATCCCGCTCAGCGCCATCCTCCTCCCAGGGCCATATACAGATCGGCTGCCGCAGACAGCTCGCGGCTCCGGATATCGGCAAGGTCCAGCTGTGCCTGCAGTGCGCTGCTTTGGGCGGAGATCACCTCCAGGTAGTTGGCCATGGCGTTTTTATAAAGCTGCTGTGCATTGCTGATGGCTTTTTTCAGGATCGCCACCTGTTCCGCTGCCGTCTTTTCCTGCTGCCGGAGCTTATCGGTCTTTATCAGTGCATCCGATACTTCGGTGACCGCCTGCAGCACGGTCTGCCGGAATGCAGTGACGGATTGCTCCCGTTCTATTTTAGCGACCGCATAATCCGTTTTCAGCCGCCGCCGGTCAAAGAGCGGCTGTGTTATACCGCCGGTCACCACACCGAACAAAGATCCGGGCAGGGTAAACCAGCTGCTGGCCTTCAGCGCATTCACTCCCCCTTCGGCGCTGATCGAAAGCGAAGGGTACATTTCCGCCTGCCGGATCCCGACGGCAGCATTGGCTACGATAACATCCATTTCAGCCGAGCGCACATCAGGACGGCGGCTCACAAGCGCCACGGGAAGACCCGCCGGCAGAAAATCAGGGATGGTAATATCCGAAAGATTTACGGTACGGGCCACGGTGCCGGGGAACTGTCCCGTAAGCAGCTGCAGAGCATTTTCCTGCAGGGCGATCCCCTGCTCCAGCTGCGGTATCAGGGCGGCGATGGCTTTTTGCTGTGCCTCGGTCTGCTGCACGGAAAGGGTGGTAGCCTCGCCCGCATCCCTCAGCAGCCGGGTCAACTTCAGCGTATTGTCGCTCAGCGCAAGGTTCTGCCGGGCGATCTTCAGCTGCTTGTCCAGCATAAGCAGCTGATAAAATCCCCTGGCAATATCCGAGACCAGCCTTGACTGCACCGCCTTTTTCGCTTCATGGGTCTGCAGGTACTGGGTGCGGGCGATTTCTTTCTGCCGGCGTATCTTTCCCCAGATATCCGCTTCCCAGGATATTCCTGCCGATGCGTTGTAATCTTCGAGGTGGTCGCTGTGCAGCACGCTTCCGGCGCTCATGCCGTTCAGGCTGTTTTTGGAAGGGTGATTGTATTGGGCGCCTATCTGCAGATCGGCTTGGGGGAGCCCGGCGAGACGGGCTGCCTTCAGCCGCTGCTCGGCCGCTGCGATCCTTTCCACCGCAAGCTGCAGGTCGTAGTTATACCGGATACCTTTGGCGATCAGACCTTGCAGGGTAGTGTCCGTAAAGAATTTCCGCCATTCCAAGGCTGCGATACCGGCGGTATCGCCATAAGTAGTAACCGGGGCGTGGCGGTAATGATCCGGCAGCTGCAGCTCCGGCCGCCGGTAATCCCTGCCCACCCTGCACGAAAAAAGCGTAAGGCCCAGGACGAGACCAAGGAGAAGGCCGCCGGTATTGGTTTTATGTTGCATGAATACAGTGTTTATCCGTTTCGTTGACGATGATTAGAAAATAAAAGGTCAATCTTCTGCTTTTAAGCGCGGCGCGCCGGCGACCTTTTCCTGGAGGTACTGGAAGATCACGAACAGCACGGGAATGATAAAGATGCCGAGGATCACTCCCGTAAGCATACCGCCCACCGCGCCGGTGCCGATAGAGCGGTTCCCCAGGGCAGACCCGCCTGTGGCCCACATCAGCGGCAGCAATCCCGCGATAAAGGCAAAGGAGGTCATCAGGATTGGCCGCAGACGCAGCTTCGAGGCTTCGAGGGCGGAAGCGACGATGCTTTTTCCCGCCCTGCGCCGCTGCACGGCATATTCGACGATCAGTATGGCGTTTTTGGCCAGCAGCCCGATCAGCATGATCAGTCCTACCTGCACATAGATGTTGTTGACGATGCCCATAAGGTTGATAAAAAGCATTACGCCGAAGACGCCCAACGGTATGGTCAGCACTACGGCCAACGGCAGAATATAGCTTTCGTACTGCGCCGAGAGCAGGAAATAGACGAACACCAGGCTCATGATAAATATCAGGATGATCTGCGAGCCAGCCTTAATCTCTTCCCGCGTCATGCCGGTCCATTCATAGCCGAAGCTGCGCGGAAGCACATGCGCTGCCGTTGCCTTTATGGCTTCGATGGCGTCGCCGGTGCTGTATCCCGGCGCCGGAGTGCCGTTGATGGTAACGGCGTTGAACAGGTTGTTACGCGTCACCGTCTCCGGACCGTATACCCGTCTGAACGTTGCCACCGTATTGGCCGGTACCATCTCGCCCTGATTGTTCTTCACATAGATCTCATTCAGCGAAGCCGCATCTTTCCGGTAGGGTACGTCTGCCTGTGCCATTACCCGGTAATATTTTCCGAAGCGGTTGAAATCGGAAACGAAGCTGCTGCCGTAATAGACCTGGAGCGTCTGCAGGAGGTCGCTTACCGAAATACCCAGCTGCTTGGCCTTGTCGTTATCGATCTCGATGTTATACTGGGGGTTGTTGGCGGCGTAGGTGGTAAAGGCATAGGCGATCTCTTTCCGCTGCATCAGGGCATTGATAAAGCTGTGCGCCACGGTGTCCAGCTTTCCCAGGGAGCCGTTGCCATGATCCTGGAGCATGAACTCAAACCCGCTTACGTTCCCGAATCCCTGTACGGTAGGAAAGGTGAAGAAGAAGGCCTGGGCATCTTTGACTTTGGCGGCTACCTTCTGGGTCATGCTGGCGGCGATCGCTTCAAAATCTTTCATCGGACCGCGCTGGTCATGCGCCTTCATCCTGATAAAGCCGGCGCCGTAAGGAGCGGCATTGGCGTTGGAGATAAAGTTAAGGCCGTCTACCGTGTAGTGGTTTTGCGTAATGGGGTCATGCATCACAATGCTGTCGATCTCCGCCATGGCCTTGTGCGTTCTGTCCAACGAGCTTCCCGGCGGGGTATTGACGGCATAGAGCAGGAATCCCTGGTCTTCGGTGGGAATAAAGCCTGTCGGTGTTTTTCTTATCAGCACAACCGTAGCGGCCCCTGCCAGTGCCAGCGCTGCCAGCGCGATCCACTTGCGGCGGATGAGAAATTGCAGGGCCCTTACATACCTGCCGGTAATGGCTTTAAAGCCGGTGTTGAAAGCCAGGAAAAAGCGTCCGAAAAATCCTTTCCGGATCCCTTCGTTTTCTTCCCCCGCTTCACCGTGCGGGTTCTTCAGGAAGAGCGCGCAGAGCGCCGGGCTCAGCGTGAGGGCGTTCAGGGCGGAGATCAGGATTGCGATTGCCAGCGTAAAGGCAAACTGCCGGTAGAACACGCCTGCAGGTCCCTGCATGAATCCGACGGGAACAAATACCGCGGCCATGACCAGGGTAATGGAAATGATGGCTCCCGATATCTCGTGCATGGACTGTATGGTGGCCTTCCGGGCGGGCAGACCGGTTCGTTCCATTTTTGCATGTACCGCTTCCACCACCACAATGGCATCATCCACCACGATGCCGATGGCCAGCACCAGGGCAAACAGGGTAAGCAGGTTGATGCTGAAGCCGAACAGCTTCAGGAAAAAGAAGGTGCCTACGATGGCCACCGGGACGGCGATGGCGGGAATGAGCGTGGACCTGAAGTCCTGCAGGAATACGAAGACCACGAGAAAGACCAGGACAAAAGCTTCCAGCAGCGTCTCCTTCACCTGTCCGATGGAAGCGTCCAGGAATTCCTTGGAGTTGTACATCACCACGGTCTTTACGCCTTTGGGCAGGTCCGAGGAAAATGCTTTGAGCTGTCTTTCGGCTTCGGTGAGGATGTCGTTGGCATTGGAGCCCGCCGTCTGGAAGATGGCTACGCCGGAAGTGGGACCGGTGTTCAGCATGCTGCTGGAGGAATAGGTATAAGAACCGAATTCCACCCTGGCCACGTCTTTCAGCCGGATGACCGAACCGTCGGTGTTGGCCCTGATGATGATGTTTTCATAATCCCGGGCTTTGTTGAGCTTGCCTTTGTATTTCAGCACATATTCAAAGACCTCCCGGCTGCCTTGTCCCGTTCTGCCGGGCGCCGCCTCCAGGCTCTGGTCCCGGATGGCGCCGGTGACATCCTGTGGTGAAAGCCGGTAAGCTGTCAGCCTGTCGGGTTTTAACCAGATGCGCATGGAATAATCGTGCGCGCCGAAAGGCTGCGCTTCGGCCACGCCGGGGATACGTTGCAGCTGGGGCACGAGGTTGATCTTGATATAGTTCTGCAGGAAGGTTTCGTCATAAGCCGAGTCGGTGCTGGTCAGCGCCACGAACATGATGATGCTGTTCTGCTGTTTCTGGGTGGAGATACCGGCCTGGATGACCTCCTGCGGTATCTGGCTGGTCGCTTTCGAAACCCGGTTCTGCACATTCACGGCCGCGATGTCGGGATCGGTGCCCTGCTTGAAATATACATTCAGCGTCATGCTCCCGTCGTTGCTCGAATTGGAGGTCATATAGGTCATGTTCTCCACACCGTTGACCGCTTCTTCGATGGGGGTTGCCACGGATCGCGCTACGGTCTCCGCATTGGCGCCGGGATAAGCGGCCGTTACCTGCACGGTAGGCGGCGCGATATCCGGGAATTGGGTAATGGGAAGAGTTTTGAGCGAAACGATCCCGAGCAGCAGTAACAGCATAGAGATGACTGTCGAAAGGACGGGCCTTTCAATGAACTTGCGTAACATAGAGATATTTGGGTTTTTCTGTTTTTGGGGAGAGGCGCTTCCGCCGAAGGCCCCTTGTCTACAATGGGTTGGTTTGTATGAGGCTGTCCATGGCTAACGGCTGCGGGATGATCTGCATGCCGTCTTTGAGCCGGTCGAGACCGGTATACACGATTTTGTCTCCTTCTTTTACGCCGCCGGTCACGAGGTAGTAGCTGCCGCTGCTGCCGCTTATGGTGATCGGCTGACCGCTGACCCTGTTGCCTTCCGCCACTTCAAAGACGAAGGTCTTGTCCTGTATCTCATAAGTAGCGGCCTGGGGTACCATCACGACTTCGTCGAAGCGCTGCGGGATGCGGATCTTCCCGGTGTTTCCCGAGCGCAGCAGTCCCTGCGGGTTGGGGAAGACGGCCCGGAAGTTGATAGCGCCCATGGAGGGATCGAACTGTCCTTCTGCCAGCTGTACTTTTCCTTTTTCCGGATAAAGGCTGTTATCGGCCAGCACCAGCTGTACCGGGGGCAGGTGCTTTATTTTTTCCTCAATGGTAGCGCCCGGAAACTGGGATTTGAATTGTATAAAATCCTTTTCGCTCATGGAGAAATAGACGTGCATCTCTTTTGTCTCCGACAGCATGGTCAGCGGTTCGGAGGAGGCCGGTCCTACCAGGCTCCCGGTTTTGAAAGGAATGGTGCCGAGGTATCCGTCTGCCGGCGCGGTGATGGTGGTGTAGCCTACGTCGATAGCGGCTGCGGACACGGCGGCTTCTGCCCGGGCTACCTGGGCCCGCGCTGCTGCATCGTCGGCCTGTGCGGATTTCAGCTGTATATCGCTGACTACCTGGTTTTTTACCAGCGGGGTGAGCTTTTCCACGTTGATGTCGCTCCGCTCCAGCGCGGCCTTTGCCGAAAGCAGCCCGGCTTTTGCATTGTTCAGCTGTTCGAGATAGGGCCTCGGGTCGATGCGGAACAGTACCTCGCCTTTGTGTACGTAGGTCCCTTCGTCGGCCGCAATGCCCTGCAGGTAACCTTCTACCTGAGGACGGATCTCGATGTCGCGGGTTCCGCGGAGAGACGCGCTGTATTCCCGGTAAAGGGTGGCAGGCTGCTTTTCGAGGGTAAGCACCGGGAGCGACTGCTCCGGCGGCTTTGTCATGCCGGTGGATGATGCGCTGCCGCAGCTGTACAGCAGCAGTACAGACAGGGCGCCGAGTATCCAGTGTATGGATTGCCGGATAAAACGGGGTTGTGGGGTACGGGTCATGGATTTGGGTTTGTTTGTTATTAAAGATTAATTAACACTATTATTATTAATAACAGTGTTATTTTTTAGGCAAAAAAATAAGGCGGTTACAGGTTTTTGATAAAAGCATTGACAACGTCGTCCATCATTTTTTTGTTCATGCCGTCGGCGATATCCGATTTACGCATCATAACGATGGAGATGAGCCCGTGCAGGACCGACCAGAGCGCCTGATATTTAAAGCAGGCGTCTTCCGGATTGGATTTCTTCTTTTTAATGATCGCCTTAATGGCGCCTATCATCAGGTCACTGAAAGCAGTGAACTCCGTTTTCATTTTCCCGGCGCCGCAACAGGGGATGCCCAGGCCGTACATCAGCTGGTAAAATTCCGGGTTTCTGAAGGCGAAGTTCCAGTATGCGTCGGCCAGCGCTTTCAGCTGCTCCTCTGGATCCGTTGATCTCTTTCTGGCCTGCTCCAGCTTTTTTTCCAGCTCCCGGAACCCCTCCTTCGATATCTCCAGCAGGATGGCTTCCTTGTTTTCAAAATGCTCGTAGATCACGGGAACGCTGTACTCGATCGCTTCGGCGATCTTCCGGATGGAAAGCGACTGCCAGCCCTCCTCCTGCGCCATGCTGCAGGCGGCGCTCAGGATCGCGGCGCGTACGTTCTCCTTTTGTCTCAGTTTGCGTTCGGCAATTCCCATGTCTTTTTCCTAACACTGTTAGCAAAATTATCGACGTTTTTAAAACTGGCCAAATCTTTTTTGAAAAAGGGCAGTCCGACCGTGGGGCGGAAACCAATGGAATTTTTTTATTATCTTTAGGAACATAAAGGCCAGCCTATGAAGACGGTCCACCACATCCTCGACACCAAACCCCAGCCGCTGCCGGTCTATTCGGTTGCGCCGGACTGCTCGGTCCTCGACGCTTTGCAGGTGATGATGGAAAAAAACATCAGCGCCCTGCTGGTGATGGAAGGAGCGCAGCTGCTGGGCATTTTTACCGAACGCGATTATGCGCGCAAGATCATCCTCCGCGGCCGGTCCTCCCGGGAAACGCCTATCCGGATGGTTATGACGGAGCATCCTTTTGTCGTGACGCCGAAAGACAGCATCGACCGCTGCATGCAGCTGATGACCGAAAAGCATATCCGGCATTTGCCGGTAGTGCAGGAAGGCGCCGTTGCGGGCATGATCTCCATCGGCGACGTGGTGAAGTTCATCATCGAAGACCAGCGGCAGACCATTTCCCACCTGGAAAACTATATCAACAGCTAAACCCTGTATCTTTCTTTTTATCCTTAGCTTTGCTTCCGGCAGGCCATAGCTGCGTGCCGCTTCTTCTCCTCACGCTGCAAGTGAATTCAATAACAAAAGCGATAACATGATATATGCAATAAAAACCGGGGAACAAACCGTTGATGCAGACCATTCACCCATGACCATCTATACGGCTCAGCCCGACGACGGTAAAAAGCATCCGGCTGTAATAGTGGTCATGGAACTGTTCGGGGTCAATGATAATATCCGCGATATCACCAACAAGATCGCGGAGCTTGGCTATATTGCCGTTGCCCCTGATTTTTATCACCGTACAAAAAGACCGGGCGATATACCCTATGGCGACCAGGGCAGAGCCTACGGGTTTGAGCAGCTGAACCAGCTTACCCGCCAGCATGTATGGACCGACACGGACGCCGCGATCGCCAGCCTGAAGAGCATGCCAGGCTTCAACCACAAAATCGGTATTGTGGGTTTTAGCGTGGGCGGACATATGGCTTTTCTGGCTGCGGCAAAATTTCCCTTTTCGGCAGTCGCCTGTTTTTATGGCGGCTGGCTCACCAATACCGAGATCCCTATAAGCCGTCCCGACCCTACCGTCACGCTTACCAAAGATCTTGTGGCAAACGGCAGCAGGCTTATTTACTTTGCCGGCGGAAAAGATCCTCATATCACCCAAGACCAGCTGGAGGCGATGGAAACGGTTTTCGAAACAGAGAAGCTGGCTTATCAGCTTGTGGTTTATCCCGGTTCATCGCATGGATTCTTTTGCGACCGGCGGCCGGACGACTATAATGCTGCAGACCATGATGATGCCTGGCAGAGATTGCAGGAGTTTTTAAGCAGCGCGCTGAAATAAGCGGTGCATTTCCGGTTTATATCGTTTGCAAAGTTTTTAGCGGTATCCGTGAAACGAAGTTCGGCAGCACCATTTAAAAATAATGCAATCCCGTCGCCGATGCTGCGCATTCGAGGTTCAATAGTCTAAAGTTTAAGGTCTAAAGCCTAAAGTTTCCATTCCGGACAGATAACCTTAGACTTTAGACCTTGGACTTTAAACCTAAAATGCCCTTCACCCTTCGCCTTTAACCGTTATTCCCCCTTTAGGGGGTTAGGGGGTTCGCCTTTGACCCTTTCCCTCTCTCCTTAGGGATTAGACGTAATCAAACGGCTTGAACGGCTTGCCGCCGGCCATGACCTCCTGGGTCTTTTCATCAAAGGTTACCTTTTCGCCCGTGCGATAAGCGGCGTTGGCCATGATGACCGCGATGGCGTGATGATAACCCGCCTCGATGGGGGCATGGGGCTGCTTGCGGCTGCGCACGCATTCCATCCAGTTGCGTACATGCGCCTGCGTCATCGGATCGCCGCCGGTATTGGCGTCGGTGGACACATTGGCCACTTCCTTCAACGACGTTTCCGGCAGCAGGAATGGCTTCATGTCCATGTCCTTGGCGTAGCGTTCCGTTAGGCCGCCTGCGGGAGTGATTTTGTTGGTGTCCAGGTTGAGGGTGCCCCCATTGGAATAATAGATCTCCTTTACATCCCCGGCCGAGTTGGTCTGCCTTGCGGTAAACATCACCTGGAAGCCGGTCTTAGGATCGTCCAGCGGGCCGTAATCAAATACCGCAGTGAGGGTATCGGCATTCTGCCGTCCGTCTTTCCACAGGTAGATGCCTCCATTGGCGGCTACGCTGCGGGGATGGGGCAGACCGGTAAACCAGTGCACCGTATCGATCTGGTGACACATCCACTGGCCCGGCAGTCCGGAGGAGTAGGGCCAGAAAAGACGGAACTCCAGATACTTCCGGGGGTCGAAGGGCACCTGCGGCCGGTTGATGAGAAAGCGTTTCCAGTCCGTATCTGCTTCCCGGAGCTGGGGCACCAGGCTGGGGCGGCGCCAGCGTCCGGGCTGGTTGACGTTCCAGGTAAGGTCCACCATCACGATGGGACCGAACTTGCCGGAGCGGATATAGTCGTTGGCCGCATGGTAATTGGCCCCGCTTCTCCGCTGGGAGCCGATCTGCACGATCTGCCTGGACTCCTTTACGGCCTTCAGCACGGCGCGATTGTCTTCCATGGTTTCGGCCAGCGGCTTTTCGGAATAGGTATCGCAGCCCGCCTTTACCGCTTCTATGGTATGGGTGGCATGCTGGAAGTCGGCGGTGCTGATGAATACGGCATCCAGATCTTTTATCCGGTACAGCTCATCGTTGTTTACGCAGGCCTGTACAGCATGTCCGATCTTCTTTTCCCAGTAGGCCTTTCCTTCCTCACGGCGTTTTTTCCAGATGTCGGAAACGGCTATCAGGTCGAAGTTCAGCTCCTTATACAGGTTCATAAAAGAGGGGATATGGGCATCCTTGTGCCGGTCGGAAAAGCCGACTACCCCTACGCGTATACGGTCGTTGGCCCCCAGGATATTACCGTAGCTGCGGGCGCTCAGTCCCATGGTGCCAAGATAGGTGCCCGCGGCCGCCATAGCGGATTTTTTGATAAAATCTCTTCTGTCTGTGGTCATTTTTCAGGATTGTTATTTCAGCACTTTTATTTTGAGGCTACGGAAAGATACCTCATTTCCATGGTCCTGCAGCAGGATGTGACCTTCTTTCCACAGGCCGAAGCCTTTCCAGTCCTTATACTTGCTGATGGCCACCAGCTGCATGAACTCGGGAGATCCCTTTACGTACTCCACTACTTTGTATCCGTTGAGGTAATGTTCCACACGGTTGTCGGGATATACCACGATACGGCCGTCGTTCCAGGCGCCGATCGGTTTCAGGGCGCGCTTATCGGTGATCTTGCGGGGAATGAGGTCGTACAGGGAAGAAAGGGTGCGGTCCCCGTTCCGGCCCAGCTTGGCATCGGGATGATTTTTATCGTCCAGCACCTGGTATTCCAGCCCGATGCCGGATTTGCCCTTGGTATCATAGTTTTCGGTTACGAAGTATTTCACGCCGCTGTTGGCACCCTTGGTCAGTTTGAACTCGAACTGAAGTTCGAAGGCCTTGTATTCCTTGTCTGTAACAATATCGCCCCCCATGCCTTCTTCCTGGCCGTTGGAGGCCTGCACGGTAAGGACGCCGTCTTTTATGGTCCAGCCTTTTTCAGGAAAGTCTTTCCTGTTGATGCCTCGCCAGCCCTTTGTGGTCTTGCCGTCCCAGAGCAGCTGAATGCCGTTGGCCTTTTCCTGTGCCGAAAGGTTATTGGGGATCAGATTCACGACATGGATATTGTCGTACGGCGTGGGGCGGAGCTTCCCGGTCTGGATGCGGATATTCTTCCAGCGGATCTGTTTTCCGGGGTTGTCGGATTTGGAGATGGCATGTACCTGCAGGGCGATAAAGCCTTTCAGCGTCATGTTGTCCACCAGGTTGGATGCGGGTACGCCGTTAACCCAGGTACGGATGCTGCTGCCGATGCATTCCACGCGGTAGTGGTTCCATCCGTCGGCTTTAAAGGCCTTCTGGGCGGCCGGGTTGTAGGTAAGCGGGTACAGCCAGTCGCGCCGGGCCTCGTCATAGATGCCGCCGCTCCAGGCGCGGGAGGAAGGGTCTATTTCCACCTGATAGCCGTGTACGCGCCCGTTGCGGTATTCCGGAGTGCTTTCGCTGCGGATCTGGATGCCGGAATTCATGGAAGGGTCTACTTTCAGATCCAGCTCCAGGATAAAATCACCGTACAGCTTGTCGGTGCACAGGAAGGAGTTGGGGGTATTGGCTACGGTGGTGCCGACGATCTCCCCGTTTTCCACCGTGTAGTTTGCTTTGCCGTTGAGCTGGTGCCAGCCCGACAGGTCTTTCCCGTTAAAGAGGTTTTCCCATTGTCCCTTCTTCTGAGCGCTGCTCCACAGGGTTACGGCCATAGCTGCCGTCAGTAAAATGTACTTTTTCATTTGTTATTTTTTGTTTTTTTTAAGGTCCGATAGCGCCGCGCATACATTCATCTCTCGTAATACCGCTTCAGGAGGGATGATCATGCCCGGTTTCATGCTGGTATTTTCCTTGTTTTTGTTTTAAAAGATGGGTTTTGCGCTTCAAAATAGTAAGATTTCCGGCAAAATGCAAACGATTGCATGACTTTTTATGAACGTAAGATCCCTTACCCTGTAAGGTTTCGCGAAGAGTCCTGTATATCGAGCGTGGTTTTCATTTCGATGGTCCGGTAGTTTTTGGGCGGCGTCTTGCTTTCGATGAGCTCGATCAGCAGCTCGGCCGATTTCTGCCCGATATCAAAGGTCGGCTGCTGCACGGCGGTCAGCGAGGGGGCCATAAACTTGTTCAGGGGGTTATCGGAGAAGCCGACCAGCGCCACATCCATGGGGATGCGCAGCTTCATTTCCCGCAGCACCTTTATACAGCCGATGGCCAGCCGCTCGGTGGAGGCTACAATGGCATCCGGCCGCTCGGAACCCTCAAAAAGCTGCCGGACCGCCTTTTCTATGCTCATGGCGTCAAAGTCGCAATGCACGATCCAGTTCTTTTTTACCGGCAGGTGATGGGAGCGGAGCGCTTCCTCGTACCCCTTCAGCCTGTTTTGCGTAATAGAGAGATAAGGCGCTATGGCCACATGCGCAATCCGGGTAAAGCCTTCGCGGATCAGGTGGCAGGTAGCGTCGAAGGCGCCCTGGTAATCGTTTACCACCACCTTGTGCGTTTTGATTTCCTCACAGACCCGGTCAAACATCACCAGGGGTATCCCTTTGCCGCGGAGCGCCTGGAGATGATCGTAGTTCCGGGTTTCGTTGGAGATGGTGAGGATCAGCCCGTCGATGCGCCGGGAGGTGAGGAGCTGGATGCTGGTCACCTCCCGCTCGTACAGCTCGTGGCTCTGAAAGATGATTACATGATAGCCGCGGCTGTATGCCACCTCCTCGATGCCGGCAATGGTGGCGGAGCAGAAGTTGTTGGCGATCTCGGGAACGATGACGCCGATGATCTTGCTTTTTTTTTCTTTCAGCGACAACGCGATGGGGTTGGGGCTGTAATGCATTTCCCGGGCCACCTCCTGGATCAGCCGCCGGGTTTCCTCGCGGATCTCGGTTCCTCCCCGCAGAGCCCTGGAAACGGTAGAGGGTGATAGCTTCAGCCGCTGCGCAATATCTTTTATGGTAACTGAATGCTGATCATCCATACTTGATTTCGTTTTAAATCCCCCATCGAGGCGGGCGTTATTTAAAGATTTATTAAAAATTTAACCGAATAAATGTAATAAATATTACGCAAACGATGCCGGGAACGAGTGAATTATTTTAATCGGTCGAAAGCCAGTGCAGACGGTTGCACAGGCTACCCTTAATATCTACTTTTATGTCGCAACAAACAACATGGCAGTTAATACAAAGGACGCAGACAAGCATATATTTATGAAAAGATTGTGGCTGAAGGGTAGTATGATCATGATGGCCCTTGCCGGCTTTTATTCCGGCAAGGCGCAGCAGGTGCTGGCCACCTTTACACTCCCGCAGGTGCAGAATAATATTGCGGCGCCCGTATCCGTTGATCTGGATAATATTACCGGCGTTGCCGACAGCAGCCTGGTTTTGCGCCGGGTCCAGGGGGGCAAAAGAACGGTAGTCCCTTTTCAGGTGGAAGACGGTTACCACCGTTTCCTTTGGTGGACGGTAAAAAAGGAAAGCACCGCTTCGGCGGAAAAGCAGGTTTTTGAATTGGTAGAGGACGGAGGAATAAATACCCAAGCAGCGCCCACCATTCTGGTGCAGAACCAGGATGGGGCGCTGCTTATTACTGATGAAGGCAAAAAAGTGCTGCAGTATAATTTCAATACGGTATATCCCCCCAAAGGCGTGGATACGGTATTCCGTCGCAGCGGCTTCATCCACCCCCTCTGGTCTCCCGCCGGTCATGTAATGACCCGGATCAACCCCCGGGACCACTATCATCATGTGGGCATATGGAACCCGTGGACCCACGTGGGTTTCCAGGGTAAAACGGTTGATTTCTGGAACCTCTATGAGAAGCTGGGGACGGTGAGGTTTTCAAAATTTATCGCAAAAACCTCCGGAGATATATATGGTGGCTTTAAGGCGCTGCAGGAACATGTGGTGCTGCCCAAGGGAGCGGCAGACGGAAAGGAAAAAGTGGCCATGGACGAAGTCTGGGATATACGGGTATATAACATAGGCCCCAAGATGTGGCTTTGGGACTTTACCTCTTCCCTGAACTGCGCCACCCCCGACCCGGTGCTGCTGGAAGAATACCGTTACGGCGGTTTTGGCTTCCGGGCAGACAGTTCCTGGAACAACCGGAACAGCAAGGTGCTTACTTCCGAAGGCAAGACCCGAAAAGAGGCTGATGCCAGCCGCGCCCGCTGGTGTATGATCGACGGCGACATGTACGGCGGTCATTCCGGAATACTATTTATGGGATATCCTACCAATTATAACTTTCCCGAACCCATGCGGGTATGGCCGGAAAATATGAACGGCCGCGGAGACGTGTTCTTCAGCTTCAGCCCCACGCGCAACATGAGCTGGCCCCTGTCTCCGAAGAAGACGTATGTGCTGAAGTACCGTATGCTGGTGTACGAAGACACCATCACGCCTGCACAGGCAGAAAGCGTATGGAAAAGCTTTGCACATCCCCCGGCGGTGAAAGTTACCCTGCGATAAGTTGCTACTCCGGAAACGGCCGAAACAACAACAATCATCAAAAAAATTACAGGTAAAAAAAGAAAAGCATGCAGAGAAAACTATTAGCAGGTCTGTTGATCGCCGCCTGGGTGTGTATGTGCGGTCTTACCGCTTCCGCACAGTCGCGTAAGGACCGGGTCAACTGGAAAAAGGTACATGTGCTGGTGTATACCAAAAACGGAAAGGGTTATGTGCACGACAACATCCCCTCCGCTGTGGCCTGCATAAAAAAGCTGGGTGCGGATCATGGTTTCAGCGTGGATGTGTCGGACAATCCGGCTGACTTTAACGACGATAACCTGAAGAAGTACAATGCGCTGGTGTTTACCAGTACGAACAATGATGTTTTTGATACGGATGCGCAGAAGGTAGCCCTGATGCGTTATATCCAGGCCGGAGGCGGTTTTGTGGGGATACATTCGGTAACCGGTACCGAACGCCACTGGGAATGGTTCAAGAGAATGCTGGGAGGCACCTTTGTCCGTCATGCCAAGCACCAGGAGTTCAAGGAGATCGTCCTTGATCCGACCAATCCCTCCACAGCCAAGCTTCCCCGCGTATGGGACCGCAGCGACGAATGTTATTATATCACCACCATCAATCCGGATATCCATGTGCTGATGGTGCACGACCTTAACAGTGTCAACGACAAAGCCAAGCCCACTATCTTCGGTACCGCTTTTCCCTCCTGCTGGTGTCATGAATTCGACGGTGGCCGCGAGTGGTACACGGCCCTGGGTCACGACGGGAAAACCTATTCGGAGCCGGCTTTCCAGCAGCATATTCTCGGCGGTATACAATGGGTAGTGGCAGGCAACCGCAAGCTGGATTATTCCAAGGCCCACGCCAAGAGCCCCGATGACCCGCTGCCTTATTAAACAATGAACTGTAAACCGATTTATCCTATCATTAAATACGACATTAAATGGTACAAAAAGAAACCAACCCCTTCTCCAGAAGGAATTTCCTGAAGACCTCCATGGGCGCTGCCGGCGCTTTTGCCCTGGGAAGCATACCTACCATTGTTCCGGCGCAGGTGATCCGCGGTAAGCTGGCACCGAGCAATCGTCTTAATATCGGCGTCATCGGCGCGGGCCGGATCGGCACTTCCTGGGATATTCCCGGTACGCTGCAGCATGACCTGGCCAATATCATGGCGGTGTGCGATCTGGATTCCAAACGGCTGGCAGGGGGCAAAAAGCTGATTGACGACTATTATGCTAAAAAGAAAGGAGGAAGCTATAACGGAACGAAAACCTATTCGGACCACCAGGAGCTCCTCGCCGATAAGGATATCGACGGCGTATTGATCTGTACACCCGACCATCAGCATGTGCGTCCGGCCCTCCATGCGATACACGCAGGGAAGGATATTTATATGGAAAAGCCGGCATCCCTGACCATTACCGAAGGCCGTATCCTCAGCGACGAGGCGAACAAGGCAGGAACGATCTTCCAGATCGGCTCCCAGCAGCGCTCCCTGAACCCCTGGCCGCAGTTCAAAAAAGCCTGCGAGCTGGTGCGCAACGGGAGGATCGGGGAAATTAAAGAGATCTATGTGGGCCTGCCGGTCGACAATCCCAAAGAGGCCAGGGTGGAAAAAGAGATGCCCATACCGGCGAACCTGAACTATGAAGCATGGCTGGGCTCTACGCCCTATGTGCCTTATACCGAACACCTGGTGCATCCGCAAAACAGTGTGGGGGCAAGACCGGGTTGGCTGCGTTGCCAGCAGTTCGGCGCCGGCATGATCACCGGCTGGGGAGCGCACCATTTCGATATCGTAAACTGGGGACTGGGCACTGAGCATACCGGTCCGGTGGAAGTGACCGCCTCGGCAGAGTGGCCCCGCAAGGAAGCCCTCTGGGATGTGCATGGTCCGTTTAAGAGCGAAACGGTCTTTGCCAACGGTGTGAAAGTGCATGCCAGCGACAGCTATCCGAACGGGGTAAAATTTGTGGGCACCGAAGGCTGGATATTCGTAACCCGCGGGAATGCCCAGATGACCTCCAGCGATCCGGTATCTCAAAAGAAAGGCGCCAAGGCCTTTGATGCGAGCAACCCCAAGATACTGACTTCCGAGATCGGACCCAACGAGATCCACCTGGTGGAAAGCAAGGAGCATCACGGCAACTGGCTGGAATGTATGGTCAGCCGTCAAGCGCCGGTGGCGCCGATCGAAGTGGGACACCGTGCCTGCACCATTTGCCTGATCAACGACACGGCTATGAAGCTGAAGCGGAAGCTGTACTGGGATCCGATAAACGAACGCTTCAAGAATGACGAGGAAGCCAACAAGATGCTGTGGCGGGCAGAAAGGTGGCCGTACCAGATTCATCAGGAATACGACGTGCGGACGCTGATCAACAAAGCCTGATCAGCATAGCAGTTACTGTAAAAACAAGGAATATTTATGATCCGATACAGGACAGTCATTGCGGTTTTACTCATGAGCGGTCTGGCTGCGGTAAGCTGTAAGCAGGGAAATACCGGCGAAGGGGATTTCAGGGTGAAGCTGATCACCCTGGACCCCGGCCATTTCCATGCCGCGCTGGTACAGAAAAGCATGTACCCGCAGATCGATTCGGTGGTGCAGGTATATGCTCCGGAAGGACCGGAGCTGCAGGCACAGCTGGATTATATCAAACAGTACAATACCCGTGCGGAGGACCCCACCCACTGGGTGGAGCAGGTGTATACCGGAAAGGATTTCCTGGAGAAGATGGTGGAAGAGAAAAAGGGGAACGTAGTGGTGATGGCCGGAAACAATCACCGGAAAACGGAATATATCAAACGAACGGTGGATGCAGGCATGAATGTGTTGGGAGATAAGCCCATGGCTATTGACACGGCAGGCTTCAACCTGCTGCTCGAGGCCTTCCGCGAGGCTCCGGAGAAAAAGGTGCTGCTGTATGATATCATGACGGAGCGGTCCGAGATCACCACCATCCTGCAACGCATGCTGATGCACATGCCGGAGGTTTTCGGCACCCTGCAACCGGGTACCGTCGATTCGCCGGGTGTGGAGATGCAGAGCGTGCATTTCTTCTACAAGCGCGTTTCCGGCAATGTGCTGACCCGTCCGGCCTGGTTTTTTGATCCCAGACAGGAAGGCGATGCCATTGTGGACGTAGGAACGCATCTGGCCGATCTGGTGCAGTGGGAGTGTTTCCCGGACAGCGTCCTCAACTACCGGGAGGATATCCGGGTGCTGCGCTCTCGCAAGTGGCCTACCAACCTGGGGCTTTCGCAATTCAGCGCCATTACCAAACAAAACGCTTTTCCCGATTACCTCTCCGGTTATGTTACCGGCGATACGCTGCATGCGGATGCCAACGGATCGGTGGATTATACCCTGAAAGACATCCATGTGCGGATATCTCCGCTCTGGCACTATCAGGCACCCGAGGGAAGCGGGGACACCCATTTCTCAAGAATGCGGGGAACCCGGGCTACGCTCGAGATCCGGCAGGGAGAAGCAGAGCAGTATGTGCCCGCCTTATATGTGATACCCGCCGATAAAAAAGATGCCGCCTTTGCCGCGGTGCTGGAGAAGGCCGTCGGGCAGATCGGGGGGCGGTATCCCGGTGTGGGCCTGAAAAAGACGGATGAGGGCTGGACGATAACCATCCCGGAAAAATACAGGGTAGGCCATGAGGCACACTTTGCCCAGGTGATGGAGCGGTTCCTGCAATACCTCGAAGACGGGAAGATACCCGAGTGGGAGCTGCAGGGCATGATTGCAAAATATTATCTGACTACAAGCGCTTCGGCTATGGCGTCGACGCCGGGAAAATAAGCAACAGCAAGGTTTTTATTGCAAATAAAATGTGAGCACCCTGATCCTTCCGATATGGGGGAAAAGGGTGTCTTATGTCTCTAAAAAATAAAAGTATGGATAAAAATGCCGGATTCGACCTTTCGGGAAAAACAGCTTTGGTAACAGGCGGCGGGTCAGGACTGGGTTTTGCAATTTCAAAAATACTGATACAGAGCGGAGCAAGGGTAATCATTATCGGGAGGCAGGAAGCAAAGTTGGCGGAAGCCTGTGAGAAGCTTGGCAGTCAATGCAGCTATAAGGTCTTTGATCTTTCCGCTGTGGAAAAAATCAAATGGTTTGTAGAAACCCTGGAAGCGGAAAACGGGCCGTTGGACGTGCTGGTGAACAACGCCGGCATACACCTGAAAAAAGACACCCTGTCTGTCAGCGACGAGGAGTACCAGCGGGTAATCCGGATCAACCAGCAGGCGGTTTTTGCACTGACGCGGGAAGTGTCCGTGAAGATGGTAGAGCGTCAGGCGGGATGCGTGATCATGATCAGCTCCATGGCTTCGCAATACGGTTTGCCGAAGGTGATTGCCTATACCGCGGCAAAATCGGCGGTGGAGGGTATGACGCGCGCGCTGGCGGTGGAGCTGTCGCCCCTGGGGGTACGGGTAAACTGCGTGGCGCCCGGCTTTATTGCCACCGATATGTCGGCCGGTGCGCTCAACAACGATAAGGAGCGGATGGCCCGCGTGCTGACCCGCACACCTATCGGCAGGCTGGGAGAACCGGACGATATCGGCTATGCCGTGACCTATCTGGCTTCTGAAGCGGCACGCTATGTTACCGGTGTGGTATTGCCGGTGGATGGGGGAAATTCTATCGGATTCTGATTCCTCTAATAATCAACCAATTTCTAAAACCTGTTGTCATGAAAAAAATTTTTTTGCGACGGATACTTTGGCTATTCTGCGCCGCTGTGCTGGCGGGTAGCTGGAGTACCGCCGTTGCACAAAACCTCACAGTACAGGGAAAAGTGACCGCCGCAAATAATAACTCCGGTCTCCCCGGCGTAACCATTAATGTATTGGGAACTTCCAAAGGCAGCGTGACCGATGCCAATGGTAATTACAGTCTGAATGGCTTGGCCGCATCAGATAGCCTGGTGTTTTCCTATGTGGGCTATGATAAAAAGACGGTTGGCGTAAACGGCCGCGCCCGCGTCGATATCAGCCTGACCCAGGGGGCTTCTTCTTTGGAGCAGATCGTCGTGATCGGGTATGGCACCGCGCAGAAGAAAGACCTTACCGGGGCGGTATCTTCGGTGAATGCCGAAAAGCTGGAGAATGAACATCCCAACTCCGTGCAGGACGTACTGCGCAGCAATGTTCCCGGGCTGAAAGTGGCTTATAATACCAGCGCCAAAGGAGCCAGTGATAATGACCTTGAAGTAAGGGGAAAAAATACCCTCAATGCAGGCTCCAATCCTCTGCTGGTTGTGGACGGTGTGATCTATTACGGCTCTATGTCGGATATCAATCCCAACGATATTGCCACGATTGATGTGCTGAAGGATGCCAGCTCCGCCGCCGTATACGGCGCCAAGTCTGCCAATGGCGTGATCCTCATTACCACCAAAAGAGGAAAGGAGGGCAAACCGGTCATCAATGTAAATGCCAGCTTCGGGCTGGCGACCATGGGTGTCAATCAACGCCCCTATAGTGCGCAGGACTTTCTGAAATTCCGCTCCAACGTGCAGTATAACCGTTATGCCGGGGATGCAAAGCCTTATGAATATTCCGATCCGCGTACGCTGCCGGATGATATTTCGATGGACGAATGGCTGGGATATGATGGTTCCAGCGGTGATCCGGTGTCGGTATGGCTGAACCGGCTGAACTTCAAGCCGATCGAGATCGCCAATTACAAAGCAGGTAAAAGCATAGACTGGTACGATAAGGTATTCCAGACCGGTCTCCGGCAGGACTATACGGTGAGCCTTTCCGGCCGGAAAGATGAATTATCCTATTACTGGTCGCTGGGCTATACCGATAACGAAGGCGTCGTGGTAGGGGATGAGTTTTCCACGGTTCGTAGCCGGATCAACCTCGAAGCCAAGATCACCAAATTCCTGACGGTGGGTACCAACACCCAGTTTTCCTACCGGGATGAAAGCCAGGTGCCGGCCAACTGGGACAACGCCATTATCGCTTCGCCCTGGGGATCCATGTACCGGGACGATGACTCGACCGCCCTGCGCTTCAGTCCCAATGATCAGGCCATCGCGCAGAACCCCTTTGGCGATCCCACTTATACCGACCGTATGCAGCGGTATTATACCCTGAATTCCTCGATCTACGGAAAAGTGACCCTGCCTTTTGATATTACTTATCAGGTGAACTTCACACCCCGTATTGAATGGTACAATTTTTTCCAGCACCAGTCGGCGGACTATATCGAGTCGAACTGGGCCACCCAGGGAGGGATTGCCGCCCGGCAGGAACGGCAGATATATCAGTGGCAGGTGGACAACCTGATCAAATGGAGCCATACCTTTAACAATATCCATCATTTTGACGTGACCCTGCTGGCCAATGCGGAAAAATACCAGGTATGGCGGAACAAAATATCAAACAATGGATTTGACCCGAGCGATGCCCTGGGTTATCATGATATTGGATCGGGCATAAACCCTGTCGTCGGGAATACCGGGGATTATAACGATGAGACCGGTGCGAATACCACATTGGGCGATGAATACAGTACCGGGGATGCGCTGATGGCCCGGGTCTTTTATTCGCTAAAAGACCGGTATATGCTGACTCTGTCGGTGCGCCGGGACGGCTATTCCGCTTTCGGATCCTCCAATCCGCGGGCTACCTTTCCGGCTGCGGCTTTTGGTTGGGTGTTTACCGAGGAACCGTTTTTTAAGGCAGACTGGCTGGATTTCGGCAAGCTGCGGCTGTCTTACGGGGTAAACGGAAACCGGGATATCCCTCGTTATGCCGCGCTGTCCATCCAGCAGACCGGCAAATACCTGCATGTAACACCGGATGGAAAAATTGTACAGGTTTCCCAGCTGTATGTAAATAATATGGCCAACCCCGATCTGAAATGGGAAAGAACCAGCGCCTATAATATCGGGCTGGACTTTTCGCTCTTTCACAGCATCCTCGACGGAAGTATAGATGCTTACCTGAGTAAGACCACCAACCTGCTGGTACAGCGGGCATTACCCGATGTGATTGGTTTTGACTATATCTGGGATAATCTCGGTGAAGTGGACAACAAAGGATTTGAGATCAACCTAAGCTCGCACAATATCGATCAT
Source organism: Compostibacter hankyongensis (assembly GCF_039541075.1). Taxonomy (NCBI): domain Bacteria; kingdom Pseudomonadati; phylum Bacteroidota; class Chitinophagia; order Chitinophagales; family Chitinophagaceae; genus Compostibacter; species Compostibacter hankyongensis. Next base: position 1,154,305 of record NZ_BAABFN010000001.1, read on the forward strand.
CCTACTTTTTCCTGGAATACCTCGGCCAACTTTTCGTTGAACCGGAATGAGATCGTACATCTGTATGGTAATATGGTGGATATAACGGATGCCAACGGAAAGGTGATCGGGCAGAAAGAGGCGGATGATGTGGGCAACAAATGGTTTATTGGCCATGCCATCGATGCAGTCTGGGACCAGAACGCCGTTGGCATATGGCAGTCTGATGAAGCGAATGAAGCCCAAAAGTACGGCGTGTCCCCGGGCGACTTCAAGGTAAAGGATGTGAATAACGACGGCCAGTATACGGATGCAGACCGGGAATTCCTGGGCTTTACCGAGCCCCGGTTCCGCTGGACCCTGCGGAATGAATTTACTTTCTGGAAAAACATCAGCCTTTCCTTCGTGGTTTATTCCATATGGGGGAATATCGCTGCTTTTAACCAGGCGAAGAATAACAGCGGCTTTATTGACCGGAGCAGCTACTATGACTTTCCCTACTGGACGGCTGACAACCCTACGAATGATTATGCCCGCCTGTATTCCAGCAATGGGAGCGCCACCTACAGCGTTTATCGAAAAAAATCCTTTATCCGGCTGGACAATGTCGCCCTGGCCTATACCTTTCCCCAGAAATTACTGAAACGGGCAAGCATCCAGGGCCTTAAGGCCTATTTCACCGTTAAGAATGCCGCCCTGTATGCGCCGGACTGGAATTTCTGGGATCCGGAACCCAGCACTTCCGGACCCACGCCCCGGATCTATACGCTCGGACTGAATCTGACCTTGTAAGCGATGAGTTGTGATAAATGGTATTTTTCAACCAGATCAAAACTGAAAACAATGCAACCGAATCATAAAAACCAGCGCTTTGCTTTTGCTTCAAAAAAGCTGTGGCTTGCTGCCCTGCTGTTTGCAGGCGCAATGGGCTGTACAAAGGATTTTCTGAAGCCCAAACCCAAATCATTTTATGTACCGGAAACGGCTTATAATACGCCGGAAGGATTAAATGCCGCCCTGGTGGCCTGTGAGCGGAACATGCGCTACGAATGGTATGGGGACGGCGCTCCCATCATTACCCAGATGCTTTTCTCCGATGTGGCCGTGGACGGTACGACCGACAAATCCGGTCCGGCGCAGGACCTGAACCTGCTCATCACCCCGGATGCCGTTGTAAGCGGTAGCGATAATGCGGACCATAACCGGATCTTCTGGTACTGGAGCGAAGGATACAAGGGTATCAAATATGCCAATACGGTTATCTTCTACATAGATGAGCCGGATTGGGACACCACTTCTGCCGAAGAGATGGCGCAGCGCAATGCCATCCTTGGCGCCGCTTATTTCCACCGGGCCTACCGCTATTATGATCTCTGCAACGAGTTCGGGGATGTTCCCTGGGTCGGAAAGATATATGACTACCCCAAGCTGGATTTCCAAAGCGTAAAACGGGAAGTTATCCTGCAGCAGATCAAAAAAGACCTGGAGTTTGCCGCCGAATGGGTGCCGGATAATACGGATAAGGGTACGGTGACCAAAGGGGCCGTGCTGCATCTGCTGACCAAGGTCAACCTGGCCCTGGGTGATTTTGACGATGCTATCGCCTCCGCGAGTGCGGTGATCGATGGTGGAACCTATCACCTGATGACCGACCGTTTTGGAACGGATGCGGATGATGCTTCCAAAAATGTCATCTGGGACCTGCATCAATCGGAGAATAAATCCATTGCTGCCAACAAGGAAGCGCTTATGCTGGTGATCGACAAACCGGATGTGGACGGAAAATCCGGTGGGATCAGCGTCATGCGGCAGTGTGTCCCCGAATTCTACGCGGCGATCAACACCCCTGCTGGGAACAAGGGTACGACAGATAAAGTAGGTGTTGAATTCGATCTTACCACGATGTACGGCCGCGGAATAGGGAGATGCCGCCCTTCCAACTACAGCCAGTTTTCGCTTTGGGATAACGATGCCGGTGATCTGCGCCATGCTCCGGGCAACTGGGTGAACATGGAGGATATGGTGTATAATGAGCCTGATCTGAAAAGGAACGATCCGCCTGATCATCCTGCAGATCCCTATTATGGGAAGCACCTTCAACTGCACAATAGCGCAGGAACATTGCTGTGCTCCGATACCATCCGCTGCTGGTTTGGCTGGCCCTATTACAAGCTGTATGTGCCCGATAATATCAATTCCCAGCCCCAGGGTGGGAATGGAGACTGGTATGTGTTCCGCCTCGCGGAAACCTACTTGCTTCGTGCGGAAGCTTATTACTGGAAAGGGAACCTGGCTGCAGCGGCTGACGACCTTAACAAGGTGAAGGCCCGTGCCCAGGCGCCCCTGATCACGGCCGGCCAGGTAAATATCGGCAGCATACTGGATGAAAGGGCAAGAGAGCTGTATTATGAAGAGCCCCGCAAGGTGGAGCTGACCCGTATCGCTTACCTCTTTGCGAAGACCGGGAAACCCGCCTATAACGGGAAAACCTACAGCCTGGATAATTTCTCAACGGATAACTTTTTCTATGACCGGGTGATGGAGAAGAATAATTTTTATAAAAACAACATCACCACTATTCACGGAGACCGGTATACGATGAGCCCTTATCATGTGCTCTGGCCTATACCGCAGAAAGCGATAAACGACAATACCCAGGCGCGTATTAACCAAAACAAAGGATATACCGGTGCGGAAAACAACATACCCCCGCTGGATAAGATACCGGAAGACTGAGCAGGGCCACCCGGCCCTGCCCGGTCTTTACCTTTTATTATTATTTATTTGACAAAAACTCCATGCTTATGACGCAAGTCTACTTCGGGAGAAGCTTACGCTACGTCGTCTTCTCTGTTTGCTGTGTCTGTTGCCTCGCCTCTCTGCAGGCATTTGCCGGTCGCGCTGCCGTCCGGCTTCCGGCCCTTGATGCCGGAGGCATGCATACCACATCCTCCCCCGCAAAGATGTCTCTGCCCGCTGTACTGCTGCCGGATAAGGAAGTCCGGGGGCTTGTTACCGACAGCAGCGGAGCGCCCATGCCCGGGGTGACCGTCTCCGTAAAAGACAAACCTACCGTGGGTACCACTACCGACCTGAACGGTCGTTACATCCTGGTCGTACCGGATAATGCGGTGCTGATCTTCAGCATGGTTGGCTTCGACAAACAGGAAGTACCGGTGAGCGGCAGGACCTCCGTTAATATCAAGCTGCAGCCGGCATCCAACACGCTGGGTGAAACGGTGGTCGTGGCTTTTGGTACCCAGAAAAAAGCCGACGTGGTGGGCGCGGTGACTACCATCAACCCGGCAGAGCTGAAGGTGCCCGCGAGCAACCTCACTACGGCCCTGGCCGGTCGCCTGTCCGGCGTGATCGCTTACCAGCGCAGCGGGGAACCGGGGCAGGACAATGCCGAGTTCTTCATCCGCGGCGTCACCACCTTCGGATATAAAAAAGACCCGCTGATCCTGATCGACGGCATCGAAAGCACCACTACCGACCTGGCCCGCCTGCAAACGGATGATATCGCCGCCTTTTCCATCCTGAAAGATGCCACGGCCACCTCGCTCTATGGCAGCCGTGCAGCCAACGGGGTGATCCTGATCAGCACCAAGGAAGGGAAGGAAGGGAAGATGTCCATCTCGGTCAGATTGGAAAACTCGGTTTCCACGCCTACGCGCAATGTGGAACTGGCCGACCCCGTCACCTATATGAAGCTGAACAACGAGGCCGTGCTGACCCGCGATCCGCTGGGCATCCTTCCCTATACAGATCAGCAGATCGATAATACCATTGCCGGTACCAACCCTTACGTATATCCGGCCACCAACTGGCGGAAAGCCCTGATGAAGGATTACACCATGAACCAGCGGGCCAACCTGAACGTAAGCGGAGGCGGCCAGGTAGCACGGTACTATGTAGCCGGCTCCTATAACCTGGATAACGGCGTCCTGAAAGTTGACCATCAGAACAACTTTAACAATAACATCAAGCTGAAGAATTATTCGCTGCGCTCGAATGTGAATGTGAATCTGACCAAATCTACCGAAATGGTCATCCGGCTGAGCGGCAACTTTGATGATTATACCGGTCCTATCGATGGGGGAACCCAGGTATACCGGAACATCATGCGGACCAATCCTACCTTATTCCCGCCCTTTTTTCCGGTGGATGCCGAGCATCAGTATGTAAAACATATCATGTTCGGGAACTATGATGACGGGAGCGGCGTCTATTACCTGAATCCTTATGCCGATATGGTAAGGGGCTATAAGGATTATACCCGTTCGGTCATGTCTGCCCAGTTCGAGCTTCACCAGGATCTTTCTTCCCTGACGGAAGGGCTGAGTATCCGCGGACTGCTGAATACGACGCGGAATACCTACTTCGAGGTGGCCCGTGCCTATGATCCATTCTGGTACCAGGCAGGAGGATATAACAAATATGAAAACAGCTACAAGCTGTCCCTGCTCAACGAAGAGACCGGTACGGAATACCTGAGCTATGACCCCGGCAAGAAAGAGGTGGCTTCCAATTTTTATTTTGAATCGGCGCTGAATTATGCCCGTACGCTGAAGGACAAACATAGCCTGAGCGGATTGCTGGTGTTTATGGTAAGGAACAACCTGACCGGCGACGCCACCGATCTGCAAAGCTCGCTTCCCTTCCGGAACGTAGGGCTGGCCGGTCGTGCCACCTATTCTTATGAGAGCAAATATTACGGGGAGCTCAACTTCGGCTACAATGCTTCTGAGCGTTTTTACAAAAGCCATCGCTGGGGTTTCTTCCCCTCTGCCGGTGTAGCCTGGACGATCTCGAATGAAAAATTCTGGGAACCGCTGAAAAATAAGATCACCAACCTGAAGCTCCGGGCTACCTACGGGTTGACCGGGAACGATGCCATCGGTGATTCCAAAGATCGCTTCCTGTACCTTTCTAATGTGAATATGAACGACGCCAACCGGGGGGCAGTGTTCGGAAAGGATAATAGCTATAGCAGAGCAGGCATTTCCGTATCCCGTTATTCCGATCCCAATATCACCTGGGAAAAGGCTACCCGCGGCAACCTGGGTCTGGAAATAGGGATCGTGGACCGGTGGAACATCCAGGCCGACTTTTACCGGGAAGTACGGAGCAATATTCTCCAGACCCGCGTATCCACACCGGCGGAAATGGGTCTTTCCGCCCAGCCCAAGACCAATATCGGGAAAGCCCAGGGACAAGGGGTAGATCTTTCGTTGGATTATAACCAATCCTTCAGCAACAGCTTCTGGGTGCAAGGTCGCGCGAACTTTACCTACGCGGCCAGCAAGTTCCTGATCTATGAAGAATATGATTACCAGGATGCTCCCTGGAAATCCCATATCGGGTACTCCCTCAACCAGCAATGGGGTTATCTGGCCGAACGCATGTTCGTGGATGATGCGGAAGCCCTCAAATCTCCGCACCAGAATTTCGGAGAATACGGCGGCGGCGACCTGAAGTACCGCGATGTGAACGGGGACGGACAGATCACCGAGCTGGATCAGGTACCCCTGGGTTACCCGACTACTCCCGAGATCACCTATGGTTTCGGTTTTTCCATGGGGTATAAAAACTTTGACATCTCTGCTTTCTTCCAGGGAACAGGACGGGAGTCCTTCTGGATCGATGCAGAAGCTACCGCGCCGTTTGTGTCCTTCCGGTATCAAAGTGAGAAAGATAATAACCAGCTGGTTGGTGTACACCTCCAGAACGAGCTGCTCAAGGCCTATGCAGACAGTCACTGGTCCGAAGAAAACCGAAACCTGTATGCGCTCTGGCCGCGGTTGAGCACTACCGAAATGGGGAATGCCAACAACTCCCAGCGCAGCTCCTGGTTCCTGCGCAATGGTGCTTTCCTGCGACTCAAGCAGCTTGAGATCGGTTACAACCTGCCTCCTGCATCAGCCCGGCACCTTTTCATGAAAGGCCTCCGGATTTATCTGAGCGGTACCAACCTGCTTTGCTGGAGCAAATTCAAGCTCTGGGATGTGGAAATGGCCGGTAACGGTCTCGGCTATCCGGTACAGCGGGTGTTTAACATCGGTGTTCTGGCTTCCTTTTAAACTGTGCATATATGAAACCGAGCAAGACAATAGATATCGCACAGGCAGATGTTCATATGCGAGGTTCCATCTGACCATTAAAACATAAATATTAACAGATGAAAAAGACGATAAAAATCTCTCTGTTCGTTCTCCTTGCGGGTATGTTCGGGGCCTGTAATAAATACCTCGATATCATCCCGGATAATATCGCGACCATAGACTACGCTTTTCGCCTGCGCAGCACGGCGGAGCGCTTTCTGTTTACCTGCTATTCCTATGTGCCGGATCTGGGCACCTTTGCCTCCAACCCGGCCTTGTCGGCCGGGGATGAGCTCTGGCTGCCCCCGACCAGCTCTACGCAGGCCTGGCAGATCGCGCGCGGGAACCAGCGGGTCGTGAATCCTTATATGAATTACTGGCAAGGTAGCTCCGGAGCCAATGATATTTACGAAGGCATCCGGCAGTGCAACATCTTTCTGGAAAACATCGCCCTGGTACCGGATATGGACGATTATGAAAAAAAGCGCTGGATAGCAGAGGTGAAATTTCTTAAAGCGTATTATCATTTCTGGCTGCTGCGTTCCTACGGTCCTATCGTGCTGATCAAGGAAAATCTGCCGGTATCGGCCGGCCCGGATGAAGTGAAAATACCCCGTTCTCCGGTCGATTCCTGTTTTGATTATGTGGTGCAGCTGCTGGACGAAGCGGCTTCGGATCTCCCGGACAAGATCGATAACGAAGCTTCAGAGCTGGGCCGCGTCACCAAGGCCATCGACCTGTCCTTCAAAGCCTATGTTTTGGTTACAGCGGCCAGCCCGCTCTTTAACGGAAATCAGGATTATAAGGGTTTTGCCAATCGGGACGGAACGCCGCTCTTCAATACCACGGTCGATCCTGCCAAGTGGGAAAAGGCCGCGGCGGCCTGTAAAACGGCTGTAGAATTCTGCCAGTCGCTCGGTTATAAGTTGTATTACTATAACCCCCAGCTGCTGCAGTACGATCTGTCGGATACTACCATGATCCAGATGAACATCCGCAACGCGATCTGCGAAAGATGGAATTCCGAGATCATCTGGGGTAATACCAACAGCCCGGCTACCAGCATACAGGCCAGCGCCACGCCCCGCGGTCTTGATCCGGCTAAATCTTCCAATTCGGGTACGAGCGGAAGCCTTGCCCCCCCGCTGAAGATCGCCGAGATGTTCTATAGCAATCATGGCGTACCCATTACGGAAGACAAGACCTGGGATTATGCAGGCCGTTTCAGACTGCGGACCGCAGATTCTACCGATAAGTATACGCTAAAGGAAGGTTATATCACTGCCCAGCTGAATTTCGACCGGGAGCCGCGTTATTATGCCGATCTGGGTTTTGACGGGGGTATCTGGTACGGACAGGGTCATTATGATGACAAAGGCTCCGATCTGTTGTATGTTTCCAGCAAGAAAGGGCAGCCTGCTGCGCCTATCAACCTGGCGGCCTATTCCACCACCGGATATACGGCCAAGAAGCTGGTGAACTTTAACAATGTGATCGGCGATGGCAACACCTATACTGTTCAATATTATCCCTGGCCGATGATCCGGCTGGCCGATCTTTATCTACTCTATGCCGAGGCGCAGAATGAAGTAAGTGGACCGGGAGCAGAAGTCTATAAATATATTGACTCGGTTCGTGCGCGGGCGGGTCTCCCTTCGGTGGCGGAGTCCTGGTCTAATTACTCCCGGAACCCAAACAAGTATACGACCAAGGAAGGCATGCGCGACATCATCCACCAGGAACGGCTTATCGAGATGGCCTTTGAAGGACAACGCTACTGGGACCTGCGTCGTTGGAAGGAAGCGACTACGGAGCTGAACAAGCCGATCACGGGCTGGGACCTGGATCAGTCCGAACCGGCCGGGTATTACCGCCAACGGCTCATCTTTAACCAGACCTTTACGACCCGGGATTATCTCTGGCCGCTGAATGAGAACACCATCCTGGCCAACAGCAAGCTGGTACAAAATCCCGGATGGTAATAAGTATATAGCCGATTAATCACTGATAATACAACCGCCATGTATAAATATTTACTGATTGCCGTCATGATCCTGCTGGCAGGATGCCAGGGCGACGAAAAAATGACCCCCGTCAACAAGAATGACGCCGTTCCGGATCAGGTCAGCAACGTGCATATCAAGAACCTTCCCGGAGGGGCCAAGATATCTTACAATGTGCCCAAGAGCGAAAATCTGTTGTATGTCAAGGCGCTCTATGAGATCCGGAAAGGAACCGAGCTGGAGGTAAAATCTTCCTATTATAACAACAGCCTTACCATACAGGGCTTCCCGGATACCTCGGAGTATGAGGTGAAGCTGTATACCGTAACCCGTGGGGAAGTAGCATCCGAACCCCTGACCATAAAGGTGAAGCCGCTTACCCCGCCGATAACCACCGCCTTTCGCAGCCTGGCGTTAAAGGAAACCTTCGGGGGGCTGAGTGTGGGATTTAAAAACGAAAGCGAAGCGGATATTGTGCTTACAGTGTTGACCCCTGATTCGTTAGGAGACCTGTATCCCGCCGAGGTATATTATACGAAGCGGGACAGCGGCGTATTTGCCGCCAGGGGCTTTGAGGACAAGCCGAGAAAGTTTGGCGTCTTTGTCCGGGACCGTTGGAATAATCACTCGGATACCCTTTACACCGAAGTGACGCCGCTGTTCGAGGAAGAAATGGACAAGACGAAATTCAAAGCCGCAAACCTGCCCACCGATACTTATACGCAACATTGCTGTGGTACCGGGATGAGCGATATCTGGGATGACAACTGGAACGGCGGAAATGCCTTTCATACCAAGCCAAGCACCGGCCTTCCCCAGTGGTTTACTTTCGATATGGGCGTTTCCGCCCGTCTGAGCCGGTTTAAATTCTATCACAGAAAGGGGAGCGGCGCAGGTACCGATGGCGCATTTTATTCCGGAGATCCCAAGATCTTTGAAATCTGGGGAAGTAATGATCCGAGCTCTGACGGCAGCTGGGATAACTGGGTGCTGCTGGGCCATTTTGAAGCCATAAAGCCTTCCGGGCAGGCTACGCCCACCACCGAGGATATACAGTATGCCTGCGTGGATGGAGAGGACTTTGAATTCGGCCCCGATATCCCCAAAGTAAGATACCTGCGCTTTAAAACCCTGCAGACCTGGGGTACGGACTATATCTATATTGCCGAACTCACCTTCTGGGGTAACACTCAATAATCCATCTTCCAAAAAAAATAATATGAAGCAGTTTTATCAATATACGCGTTATGGCCTAATGGCTATATTTCTTCTGACGGCTTTACTGTCCGCCTGCAGCAAGATGGACGATACCTATAAGGATTTCTGGAAAGACGGGGAGATCGTATATCCGGAAGGAGCGGACTCCCTCCGGGTGCATTCCGGAAAAGAAAGAATCCTGCTTGAATGGCTCGTTTTATCGGATCCTACCCTCACCAGGGCCATGATCTACTGGAACAACCGTTCCGATTCCCAGGAGGTGCCTATCCAGCAGAAGGGGCCCGGAGTGGATACCGTTCGGGTAATGTTCCCTGATATGCCCGAAGGTACCTATTCTTTTGACATCATTACCTATGATGATAAAGGCAATGAGTCGGTACCGGTGAGCGGTGTAGGTCATTCTTACGGAGAAGTCTATGTCAGCACCCTGCTTCCCCGGCTGACCAAGACCTCTTATTTTGCCGATGACAGCTTGAAGATAGCCTGGAGCGATCCCGCTGATATTACCTCTTTGGGTTCTGAGCTGATCTATACCGATACCACCGGCGCGGAGCGGCAAATTCATGTGTTGCCGGATGTGGACAGCACTATTATCCTGGATTATGATTTTGACGCTTCAACCAACTACCGGTATCACACTCTCTTCCTGCCGGATTCGCTTTCACTGGACACCTTTTATACTCCATATACCAGCGTAAAGGTGCTCGGGCCGCCCATAGAGCTGCCCAAGACAGGATGGACCGTTACCGCTTCCAGCTATGACCAGCGGAGCGGAGATGGACGGAAGCCGGAGCGAGCGATTGATAACGACCCTGCTACAAACTGGATAAACCAGATATCCCCGCAGTTGGATTATCCGCATGATATCACGGTCGATATGGGAGAGGTGAAAGAAAATATTTTCGGATTTACCCTTACTGTTTCCAACCGTGTCGAAACGCCAAAAGATATCGAGGTGCTGATCAGTGAAGACGGTTCGGCGTGGACTTCCATGGGGCGGTTTACGGTCAAGAAGGAAGCGTCCCAGCAGTTTTTCGATTTCCCGGAAATGCAGCAGCTGAGGTACTTTAAAATGATTGCATACGAACCTTCGGGAGATACGAAGAATATAGTGGTAGGAGAAGTAGGTGTTTACAGCCGATAAAAAGTCTCGGGAGTAGAAAACGAAAAGTCCGGTCTCAGCGCCGGACTTTTTTTACGGAGTATTCCCAACATCTTTTGTTTTTTGCCAATTGCTTTAGATTTAATTTAAATGCAAACGATTGCTTTTTTAAAGGTAATTTATACTTTTGAGCCGATAAACATAAACGATTATTGAAGCTACTGCCCGACATAGTATTACTCCATCAGCTAAAGCACCGGAACAGCCGTGCGGCTTTTGAGGAACTGTATCAGCGGTACTGGCAGATGATCTACGATATCGCCTGCCAGAAACTGCGGGATAAGGAAGCCGCCAAAGACGTAGTGCAGGACATCTTCGTCATGCTGTGGAGCCGGCGGCATGAGCTGACCATCCGGGCCAATTTTTCAGGCTACCTCTATACTGTGCTGAAGAACAAGTTCATCGATATGGAACGGAAACAGGCTGTTCAGCGGAAGGTGCAGGCCGAGCTTTTGCATACGACCGGCAGCTTTGCAGATGACCCGGTATCTGACTATCTCGATGGCAGGGAACTTGAGCGACATCTGCATTTTCGCATACAACGCATGCCCGAAGGCATGCGGGAGGTCTTCCTGCTGAGCCGGCAGCAACAGCTCTCCCATCAGGAAATTGCGGATCACCTCTCCATTTCCGTGAAAACGGTAAAGAAACAGATCAGCAACGCGCTTAAGCGTCTTCAGTTGCGCGAGTATCCGCTGTAATATCCGTATATCTCTCCGGCGGGGCAGCGACAGAAAAATTTTTTACACCCATACTCCCGTTCGCCTTCTCATTCGTCTTTATACCAAATCATGTGATTTTTCCTGCCGTTCCCTAAACCGGAGAGCGGATAGGATGGGCCTCGTCTTGTATAGTGCTGTTGTGTAATACAGCCGTTTATACCGCATAGAGGTTTGTATCTGTATGAAATACCCGTAAGAACAATGAGCAAACGCCTGTACAGAAGATTCGGACTGCACAAAGGACCGGACGATGATGGTTCCGAAGAGGAGAGGGCTGCGGTCGGAAAAGATATCCTTGAGCGGATCAGGGAAGCCACCGGCTTTTATGAAGCCCGTGACCCTGCACGCGGACGGAAGATGTATCCCTATCTGCTTGCCGCCGCATCTTTGCTGCTGCTTGTCGCCGCATTCACCGGGTTCCTGTGGCTGCGTCACGACGGCGCTGCCGGCGGATACATTACGGTGACGGTTCCTGCCGGCCAGGTCAGGGAGCTGAAGCTTCCCGATGGATCGGTGGTCTGGCTCAATGCGGCCAGCACCCTGCGGTATCCGGCCGCTTTTGACAGCGTAAGGGAAGTATGGCTGGAAGAGGGAGAAGCTTTTTTCTCGGTAAAATCCGATCCCTCGGCTCCTTTTATCGTCCGTTCTTCGGATTTGCAGACGCGTGTGCTCGGAACTTCTTTCCGGGTGAAAGCCTATAAATCCCTCCGCGAAGTAAAGGTGGCGGTCATAACGGGGAAGGTATCGGTAAGCACGGGACGGGAAAAGCTGGGGATACTGCAGCCCGACGAAGAGATCATATATGATAAGGCGAAGCATCATACGGTTGCGGCGCCGGTGAAGGCCGAGGAAACGGTGCAGTGGCAGCATGGAGACGTCATCCTTCGTGCCGCGCATTTCGATGACATTGCCCTGGCCATCGGAAATGCATACAACATGAAGCTGGTATATGACAAAGCCGCTTTTAGGGAATGTGAAAGCAGCATACGGTTTAATACGCATATGCCCCTGGAAGAAGTAATGCGCATGCTACGCGATATACAGCATATCGGGTACCGTATTGACCGGGAGAGCGGGGAGGTGGTCATCAGCGGAGGAGGTTGCAGCGGACAGTGAACTAAACGGCTTTTCTTACTCAGAAGCCGTTGCAGCATACAAAAACAGCAGATAAAGGCATGAGACAATTTTACCTGAACCAGACCACATGGATCAGAGCCGGATGGATTGTGGTAGGTGTATTATTTATGACGGCCGCAACCCTTCCCGCTAAGGCCGGTTACAGCCAGCAAGCGCTTTCCGGGAAGAAAATAACACTCGGGATAAAGGACACTTCCCTGGAAGCAGTACTAAAAGAGCTCCGGGAGGCGACCGGAGTAGAGTTTACCTTTAACAATACCGAGATGCGGCGTATCCGGGTGCCTGCAGCACAGTTTTCTGACGCCCGCCTGGGAAATGTGCTGGACAGCCTGCTGCAGGGTACCGGCTATACATTCCGCAATGCCGGGGAGAGCATTCTGATCTATCATCAGAAAGAGACAAGCCCGGCTTTACCTTCCCTCTCCGGGGTGCGTGCCGTGCTCTCTGATGCGGATCTTGCCGTGGAAGTTCGCGGTCAGGTTACGGATAGCAGCGGAGCGCCGCTGCCCGGGGTTACCGTATCCGTAAAGGATGCCCCCGCCATCGGCACCACCACGGATCTGAACGGAATGTATATCCTCAAGGCAGTACCGGATGGCGTCGTCCTGGTGTTCAGCATGGTCGGATTCGACAGGCAGGAGGTTTCGGTTACCGGAAGGACAGAGATCAACATCAGGTTGCTCCCGGCATCCAATACCCTGGGCGAAACGGTGGTAGTGGCTTTTGGTACCCAGAAGAAGGCCGATGTCGTCGGGGCCGTTACAACCATTAACCCCGCTGAGCTGAAGGTGCCGGCCAGTAATCTTACTACAGCCCTCGCCGGCCGTCTGGCAGGGGTGATCGCCTATCAGCGCAGCGGCGAGCCCGGAGAGGACAATGCCGACTTCTTTATCCGGGGCGTTACCACCTTCGGCTATAAGAAGGATCCGCTGATCCTTATCGACGGTATCGAGACAACTACTACGGACCTGGCCCGGTTGCAGCCGGACGATATCGCCAGCTTCTCTATTATGAAAGACGCGACGGCCACCTCGCTTTATGGCAGCCGTGCGGCCAACGGCGTGATCCTGGTCACTACCAAGGAAGGAAAGGAAGGTAAAGCCTCCATCTCGCTGCGGCTGGAAAATTCCCTGTCAACCCCTACGCGGAATGTGGAGCTGGCAGATCCCGTCACTTATATGAGGCTTAGAAACGAAGCTGTACGGACGCGCGACCCCCTCGGGGAATTGCCGTACATGGACCAGAAGATCGATAATACCATCGCCGGCACCAATCCCTATGCCTATCCCGCTACAGACTGGCGCGACATGCTCTTCAAGGATTATACGATGAACCAGCGGGCCAACCTCAACGTAAGCGGAGGCGGCCAGGTGGCCCGTTACTATGTGGCCGGCTCCATCAATCAGGATAATGGTATGCTGCGGGTGGATCACCGGAATAATTTTAACAGCAATGTAAATCTTAAAAGCTATACGCTCCGGACCAATGTGAGCGTGAACATCAGCAAATCTACCGCATTGACTTTCCGGCTCAGCGGTGTCTTTGACGACTATACGGGTCCGATCAGCGGAGGAGCCGATCTTTATAAGAAGGTGATGCGCACCGATCCCGTGCTGTTCCCGGCTTATTATCCGGTAGACGAAGAGCATCGTTACGTAAAACATATTATGTTCGGCAACTACGATGACGGTAGCGGCGGATACTATCTTAATCCCTACGCGGAGATGGTAAAAGGCTACAAGAACTATTCCCGTTCGAATATCAGCGCACAGTTCCAGATAAATCAGGATCTCAATTTCCTTACGAAAGGACTTTCTGCCCGCACCATGCTGAATGTTCAGAAAAGCGCCTATTTCGATGTCACCCGCCAATATGCTCCGTTTTATTATCAGGCCAGCGCTTATGATAAGCAGACCGGCACCTATGCGCTTGATCTGCTTAACGAAACTTCCGGCACCGAATATATCGATTATAAAGAAGGGGAGAAAACGGTCAGCTCGAGCTTCTACTCCGAATCGGCCCTGAACTATAATCGTATGCTTCAGGATAAACATTCTCTTAGCGGTACATTAGTTTTTATGGTGCGCCAGAGCCTGTCGGGGAATGCAGGGAATCTTCAGCTTTCCCTGCCCTCCAGGAATGTAGGGCTGGCGGGTAGGGCGACCTATTCCTATGGCAGCCGGTATTACGCCGAGCTGAATTTCGGCTATAACGCCTCGGAAAGGTTTTATAAAAATCATCGCTGGGGCTTTTTCCCGTCCGCCGGAGTAGCGTGGACCGTTTCCAATGAAAAGTTCTGGGATCCCCTGAAGCATGTCGTGAACAATCTTAAGCTGCGGGGTACTTACGGCATCACGGGGAATGACGCCATTGGAAGTCCCAACGACCGTTTCCTCTATTTGTCCAATGTAAACATGGACGACGGGAACCGGGGGGCGGTATTCGGCAGGGATAAGGACTATTCCCGGTCGGGCGTGTCCATCTCCCGTTATTCGGATCCCAACATTACCTGGGAAGTGGCTAAGAAGACGAACCTGGGATTGGAAGTGGGATTGCTGGGGCAGGTGGACATACAGGCCGACTTCTATAAGGAGCGCCGGAGCAAGATTCTGATGCCCAGATCCGAAACACCAGGTACCATGGGACTACAGGCGCAGCCCCAGACCAATGCCGGCGAAGCCGAAGGAAAGGGGGTTGACCTGTCGCTGGATTATAATCACTCGTTTAACAACCAGTTCTGGATCCAGGCAAGGGCCAATTTTACCTATGCTGCAAGCAAATTCATTGTCTATGAGGAACCGGATTATTCAGCTACTCCCTGGAAATCCCATGTAGGCTATTCGCTGAATCAGCAGTGGGGATATATTGCAGAACGCCTGTTTGTGGATGATGCGGAGGTAGGCGGGTCGGCCCGGCAGAATTTCGGAGAGGTCCGGGGCGGCGATATCAAATATTACGACATCAACGGCGACGGACAGATCACTACGCTTGATCAGGCGCCCATAGGTTATCCGACTACGCCGGAAATCGTATACGGCTTTGGCTTTTCGATAGGATATAAGGATTTCGACTTCTCGGCGTTCTTCCAGGGACTGGGGCGGGAATCCTTCTGGATCAATGCAAAAGCCACAGCGCCTTTTATTCCTTTCTTGTATGACAAAGAAACGCTGCCGGAACAGCCGCGTAATCAGCTGTTGAAGGCCTATGCAGACAGTCACTGGTCTGAAGACCATCGCGACCTGCACGCCCTCTGGCCCCGGCTGAGTGATCAGCTCAATGAAAACAATACCCAGCAAAGCACCTGGTTCATGCGCAACGGAGCCTTCCTGAGGCTGAAGCAGGTGGAGATCGGCTATAACCTGCCGGAAAAAGCCGCCCGCCGGATATTTATGGAGCGTCTGCGGATCTATATCAACAGCACCAATCCCCTGTGCTGGAGCCGTTTCAAGCTGTGGGATGTGGAGATGGCGGGTAACGGGCTGGGCTATCCCGTACAGAAAGTATTCAATGCAGGGGTATTGTTGTCCTTTTAAAACCGATGTGATGAAACCGAGCATGTTCATCTGCCAGCCGGCGAATCATATGATGTGCGAGGTTTATCTCGCTCATAATTGATTTATATAGGTCTCGATGCAGCTTCGCAGTCACCTACCCGCCGCAAAGCTATAGCAGGCGGGTACAACCACTAAAAAAAGAATATTAAGGGATGAAAAAATCAATGATCATAACAGGCTGGGTCGTGCTATCCGTTGTATTGACGGCCTGTGATAAATACCTTGATGTGGTTCCCGATAACGTCGCCACCATCGATTACGCTTTCAGAACAAGAAGCACTGCGGAGAAATTCCTGTTTACCTGTTATTCCTATATGCCGCATTACGGCGCTCCCGAGGGAAGTGGCGGTAATCCCGGTTTTGTGGCCGGCGATGAGATATGGCTTACGCCCAATAACGCTTCCAATGCCTGGCAGATCGCCCGGGGCAATCAGAAAGTGGTTCAGCCGTACACCGACTTCTGGCGCGGCGGGAATGGCGGGATTGATCTCTATCAGGGGATACGGGACTGCAATATCTTTCTTGAGAATATTGACATGGTCCCGGACATGGAAGAATTTGAGAAGAACCGCTGGATTGCAGAGGTAAAGTTCCTCAAGGCCTATTATCATTTCTGGCTTTTGCGAATGTACGGTCCCATTCCCCTCATCAGGGAGAATCTGCCTGTGGATGCCGACCGCGAGGCTGTGCAGTTATTCCGGGAACCGGTCGACACCTGTGTAGCCTATATCGTCCGGCTGCTCGACGAGGCGGCCGCGGATCTGCCGGACCGGATTGAAAACGAGGTCGCCGAGCTGGGCCGCATCACCAAGGCCATTGATCTCTCATTGAAGGCGGAGGTGCTCGTGACGGCTGCCAGCCCGCTGTTCAACGGGAATGCGGACTATACCGGCTTTGCCGGACCGGATGGCAAACCGCTTTTTGACGCCGCGCCGGACCCCGGAAAATGGCAGGTAGCCGCCAAGGCCTGCAGGGAAGCCGTGGAGCTCTGTGAATCGTTGGGGTACAAGCTGTATTATTACCAGCCGCAGTTTTCTCAATATGACCTTTCCGATACCACCTTAACGGAAATGAGCATACGCAATGCGGTATGTGAAAAATGGAATGCAGAGGTGATATGGGGCGATATCAACAGTACGAGTAATACGATACAGGCCAGAAGCACACCGAGAGGGCTGGACCCCGACAGGTCGGATAATCAGAGCACCCTGTCGAACCTGGCTCCTCCGCTCAAGATCGTGGAGCAGTTTTACAGCAATCACGGCGTCCCCATTACGGAAGACAAAACCTGGGATTATGAAAAGAGATTCGACCTCGTGACGCCGGGCACAGAAAGCCGGTACGACCTGAAGCCGGGTTATACTACGGCGTCGCTCAACTATAACCGGGAACCCCGTTTCTATGCCGACCTTGGATTTGATGGCGGAATATGGTACGGGCAGGGCCGGTTCGATGATAAGAGCAATGACCTCCTCTTCGTATCTGCAAAAAGAGGGCAACCGGCTTCCGTGATCAATCCGAATAACTATTCGGTGACGGGATACTGGCCCAAGAAATTGGTCAACTTCCAGAATGTGATCGGAAGCGGAAATACTTATACCGTACAGGATTATCCCTGGCCCATAATGAGGCTGGCCGGATTGTATCTGCTGTATGCAGAAGCGCAAAACGAAGCATCCGGGCCTGGACAGGAAGTCTTCAGGTACATAGATGCGGTACGGGAAAGGGCAGGACTGCCCACCGTGGAAGATGCCTGGACGAACTATTCCACTTCCCCGGGAAAATATACCACCAAAGAGGGCATGAGAGAGATCATCCGCCGCGAGCGCCTCATCGAGCTGGCGTTTGAAGGGCAGCGTTACTGGGATCTTCGCCGCTGGAAGGAAGCGGCAAAAACACTGAACCAGCCCATTACAGGCTGGGATACCAACCAGGAAGATGCAGCTTCTTACTACCGGGAAACAGTACTTTATAATCAGCAGTTTACTACCCGCGATTACCTGTGGCCGATCGGCGAGGATGAGGTTATTTCAAATAAGAACCTGGTCCAGAACCCGGGATGGTAATTCAAAAACGCAAATAAAATGACCATGTATAAATATCTGTTGTTTCTGTTCCTCTTCCCGGTGCTGGCAGGGTGCAGGGAAGAAGATGACCCGGGAATATTCGTGAACGATAAGGCGCCGGATCCGGTAAGCGGGGTACAGGTGAGAAACCTGCCCGGTGCCGCCCTTCTTACCTATACGCTGCCGCAAAGCAAGGACATGCTCTATGTAAAGGCGACCTATTCGATCCGTAAAGGGGTGGAAAGAGAAGCGAAGTCCTCCTATTTCAACAACGGCCTGCTGGTGGAAGGGTTTCCGGACACCTCGGGCTATACGGTAACCCTGTACGCAGTGAGCCGGGGCGAGAAGATGTCGGAGCCGGTGACCGTGACCGTACATCCGCTGACGCCTCCCGTGCAGGAGGTGTTCCGGTCCCTGGAGTTGGAAAGGACGTTCGGAGGGGTGACCGTAAAGTTCAGGAATGCCAGCGAAGCAAACGTCGTAATGACCGTGCTGGCAGAGGACTCCACCGGCGAGATGAAGCTGGCGGATAACTTCTATACAAAGATGAAGCAGGGCGCTTTTGCCGCCCGCGGCTTTGATACCACCAGGAGGAGATTTGCCGTCTTTGTGAAAGACCACTGGGACAACCATTCGGATACCGTTACGGCCGAGCTCACTCCGCTTTTTGAAAAACAGCTTGATAAAAGCAAATTCAAGGAGGTGCACCTTAGCCAGGATAACTGGGAACCGAACGGCCAGAAGCCCATGTCCAAGCTCTGGGACGGGATCATTCCTACGGGCGAGAGCCATGCCATGTTTTCCAGTAAAGCCGGAGAAGGCTTTCCCCAGTCCTTTACTTTTGATCTGGGGGTAACGGCCTCGCTGAGCCGGTTCACCTATTATCCCCGGTCAGACGGCAGCTTTGCTTATTCAAACGTTCCCCGGCTTTTTGAGATATGGGGCTCCAACGATCCGGCGTCCGACGGCAGCTGGGAGAGCTGGACAAAGTTACTGGACTGCGAGATGATCAAGCCTTCCGGGTCGCCGCAGGGGACCGTCACCGATGAGGACAGGGCCTATTCCCAGGCGGGGATAAACTATGAATTTCCGCCCGGCACCCCACCGTTCAGGTATATACGTTTCAAGACGCTGGAAGTATGGAGCGGGTCCAATATATCTATCCTGGAACTTAATATTTACGGAAATGATCAGTGATCCGGGTTCCGGATTACCGTTCTGTACCGCAATCAGTGTTATCATTCATATAGATAAACGACATAGAGATGAAGATCAGGTTGCTTGACCGGCCTATCCTCAGGGCAGCTTGCCTGCTGATAGCCGTCTGCGGCATTCACGCCTGCAGCAAAATGGATGCTACTTACCGGGACCTTCTCAGCAAGGGTCCGCGCGTATATGTGGGTAAAGCCGATTCCCTGAAGGCCTATCCCGGCCATAACCGTATAAAACTGTCCTGGCTGGCGATATCGGATCCGGCCATAAAGCGGGCGGTGGTTTACTGGAACAACCGTTCGGACTCGTCGGCAGTCACGATACAAAAAACATCCGGTGTGGACACTATAAATGTGATCCTGCCGGATATGCCGGAAGGCACCTATTCTTTTGAGGTCATTACCTATGACGACGAAGGTCATTCCTCCGTACCGGCCTATGCCATAGGAGAAGTATTTGGGGATAATTATATACGTTCCCTCCACAACCGTATCATCGAAAAAGCGTTGTTCAATAATGATTCCCTGCAGATCGTATGGGGCCGGCCTGAGGCAAAGATGGCCGGCATCGAGCTGCGCTATGCGGATACGACAGGTGCCGGCCGGCTTGCCGTTGTACCGGCAGATGCGGATACCTCATTTATCGAAGATTATGATTTCAGCACGGCGGATAATTTCCGGTACCGGACAATGTATCTGCCCGATTCGTTGTCCATAGATACATTTTATACTCCCTATGATACCATACGGGTAATAGGAGCGCCGGTGGAATATCCCAAGACCGGATGGACGGCTACCGCCTCTGATTACCGGCAGGGCAACGGTCCCGGAAGCATCATCGACAACGATCCCGGCACCATCTGGGTCAACGAGGCAAATACGGATTTCCCTCATGTCCTTATGGTCGACATGGGGAAAACGATAGCTCCGGTAGACGGGTTCTCCTTTCAGCAACGGACCCCCACTGCAGATCCGCGCGTACAGGCTTTTGAGCTGCTGGTCAGCGACGACGGAACGCAATGGCGCTCGCTGGGCACCTACGAGCTGGCGGATGAGGGCGACTTACAACATATTGATCTTACTACCCGGGAAAGCTTCCGATATTTCCGTGTGGTTTGCAATACGGTATACCGGAACAAACCCAATGTTTCACTGGCGGAGGTCGGTGTATACCGCCGTTAGGTATTTCGGGCAGCGTGCTGCGGTACAAAAAGGCAAATTAGTTTCAATTTATCCCGGATCGTAAAATTGCCAGGTTAAAAATGTATTTTTATCAGGCTTCCTTCATGAATAAGATGAGCGGAGCATAAAGATTTTTTATTGCACCAAACGGTCATGTATGATGAGCTGGACAGGTCTGAGGTTAAGAAATGGTCTTGCGGGGGTACTGTTGACATTTTTAGCGGTCAACGCTGCCGCTGCCGCGGATACCACGTTGCTTCCCTTCCGTACCTACACCTATAAGCAGGCGGGAACAAGAGCGCTGCAGCTTGAAGTATTCACGCCGTCCTTCCCGAGGGGGTCAGGCGGCTACCCGGTCATTATCCTCTTTCACGGCGGCGGATGGGTAGGCGGGAAGCGGCAGTCGATGGAGCAGGAGTGTCGCTATTTCGCGGGCCGCGGTATGGTGGCGGTCACGGCATCGTACCGGTTTATGGACCGGAAGGCGCAGGGCATTGCCGGCACAAAGGAGATCTGTCTCCGTGATGCCAAAAGCGCGATACGCTGGGTAAGAAGCCATGCTGCCATGTTGGGTATTGATACCGCGAAGGTCGTGCTCGGCGGCGGCTCTGCCGGAGGGCATCTGGCTACCATGGCAGCGTTGGATCGTCGCGTCAACGATCCGCAGGACGATACCACGATATCTACCCGGGCGCTCGCCCTGGTATTGTATAACCCTGCCTACAGCCCCGGCGAAGACCCGGCGCTGCAGCCTTTTGATAAATTAAGCAGACAGACGCCTCCTGCCATTTTGTTTTACGGCGACGGGGATACGAAATGGGGTCCGCCCGGTGAACAGTTTTACGGGGAGCTGAAGAAGCGTCAGGTGACCACGGAGTTATGGATTGCGCCGGAGCAAAAACACGGTTTTTACAATAAGCCTGAATGGAGCCTGGCCACGTGCATAAAAGCGGATGCTTTTCTGGTCCGCCTCGGCATACTGCCTCCGGTCCCGTCCCTGTTGCGCCGGTATCCCTGACCCGGAAGCCCTGAGAAGGGTCTCCTCATTTTATTGTTTGAAACGGAAATATTGTACGATGACAAAGCAGACATGCCTGATCTTTCTTTTTATGCTGGCGATTACAGCAGGTTATGCCCAGCAGCAGCCGGCCGGCCAGCGTCCCAATGTGCTTTTTATCTGTATTGACGATCTGCGCCCTGATCTGGGTTGCTACGGCAGCCAACAGGTGCATTCTCCCAATCTGGACCGCTTCGCCGGGTCCTCGATGCTGTTTAGCAAGCAATACGCTACGGTGCCCACCTGCGGCGCTTCCCGGGCCAGCATACTTACCGGCATGCTACCCCGGGAAAAGGCGGATCTGAGCAATGAGGCTGCTGCGATGAAGATATCGGGAAAGCCCGAAACGGCAGAGCCGGAGACCTTTATCGCACAGCTGAAACGCAACGGTTACTATACTGTCGGCATCGGAAAGATCAGCCACTATGTGGACGGCTACGTATACCCCTATACGGCGCCGAAGAGCGATAAGCTGGAGCTGCCCCACAGCTGGAATGAGATGCTCTTTGACCCCGGCAAATGGAAGACCGGCTGGAATGCCTTTTTCGGATATGCGGACGGCTCCAACCGCCAAAGTAAGAAAGGTGAAATAAAGCCTTATGAAGCTGCTGATGTGAACGATGAGGGCTATCCTGACGGGCTTACCGCCGCACTGGCCGTTAAAAAGCTCAGGGAGCTGGGCGCCAAAAAACAGCCCTTCTTCCTGGCGGTGGGCTTTTTCAAGCCGCATCTGCCGTTCAATGCGCCGAAGAAGTACTGGGATATGTATGATGAGTCCAAGATCACACTGACCCCCTCACCCGGCATTCCTGAAAATGTAAACCGGGCCAGCCTGCATGGCAGCGCGGAATTTAACCAGTATAAGCTGGGAGAGGAGAAGGCTTCGCTGAATGCCGCCGTTTCGGATGCTTATGCCCGGAAGCTGCGTCATGCTTATTATGCCTGTATCAGCTATACCGATGCGCAGATAGGGAAAGTGCTGGATGCCCTGAAAGCCGCGGGCCTGGACAAAAATACGGTGGTGGTGATCTGGAGCGATCATGGCTGGCACCTGGGCGACGACCTGGTATGGGGCAAGCATACCATCTTTGAATGGGCGCTCCGCAGCGTGCTGATGATCCGGACGCCGGCGATGAAGCAGGGTGCTGTCTGCGATAAGGTGGTGAGCGCTGTCGATGTTTATCCTACGTTGATGAGCCTGTGCGACGTACCCATGCCGCATAGAACGGATGGGCAAAGTCTGGCGCCGCTGCTCCGGAATCCCCATGCTCGGCATTGGAATGAAGCCGCCTACAGCTATTTCCGGAACGGGATCACCGTACGGACAGCCCGCTACCGGCTGACCCGGTATTTCCGGAAAGCGCAACCCGTCATCGAGCTGTATGATCATCAGACCGACCCCTGGGAAAATCATAACGTGGCGGCCCAACATCCCGATATTGTAAAAGCACTGATGAAGACCTGGGAGAAAGGGAATACGGGGATATATGACAAGCGACAGCAATAGCCGGAAAGACTTACACGATGGGCGGCTGTATTGAAGCCGGTATGCTTCTATAGCTTTACTTCCGATAGTTTTACCACCCGGTATATCACCCCCAGCCGTTTTGCATTCTGCTCTACTGTTTGGTCGAATCCGGCCTTTTTCCTGCGTTCATTAACCTTTTCAGCATCTTTAATGGGCCACACAAAACATTCATTTTTTCCGTTTTTAAGTAAACGGCAAGTGACCTGGGTGCCATATACCTGTTCCTTCCCTTGGTTCACCAGGTAACGGTCCTCCATCATCGCTACAAGTCTGAAAGGGAGCTCCTTTTTTTGGCCGGCTTCATATATAAGGTCGATGTATTTTTCGATTTTATCGGAATGCTGTATTACATACCAGGCCGATTCATTTGAAGGTGATCCTACAAGAGATTTGCCGGGATAGCCATACTGGCGGAAAACATGTTCTATAAAGATTAGATTGGAGGAATCGATCTCGCTCTGCAGCTTCCATATTCTGGATTCCAGTTCTTTTTGGGGTATGGAAAGAGCCCTGGAAATGGAATCTCTTTTGAGGGGATCAGACATTTCCGTCAGTATGCCTCTGTATTGCTGATCAAGGATCATAACGCTGTCCAGTTGTCTTTTTAAAGTGATATTGATCCTTGCCTGGCTAAAAGCAGTATGGGTGTTCAGTAACGTTAATAATAACAAATGAGAAAATAATAGCTTCATCTTGCTGAAGATAGGTACTTTTCTTAAAATGGAATGTCCCATCCATTTTTTTCAGCCTCATATAATTTTTCCCGGACCTTTTTCGTTACCATTTTAGAAATAATTAAAATGCAAACGATTGCTTTTAGAAAAGTAATTTATAATTTCGATTTAGCAAAGATAAAATAATCTCCTGGCAGCGGATGGAGCATATCTGCGCAGACCGGTGTGAAAACACGGGAAGTTCTTTTTTTGATTTAAAAACACCTATTGATGAAGTACTATCTTTTGAAGTGCAGGGCGCTGCTATGCCTGCCCCTGTGGTTTACGCTGCAGGCGCAGGCCCAGCAGCTGCAGATCAGCGGCAAAGTAACCGATCAGACCACGGGGGCAGCCCTGCCCGGCGTGTCGGTGAGCGTAAAGGGAGGAACTACCGGCACCGTTACCGATGCCACCGGCAACTTCAGATTGCCGGCATCCGGCACTAAAGATTCCCTGGTATTTACCTATATCGGCTATACCGCCAAAACCGTGGCCCTCAACGGTCGCACCACTTTGTCGGTGGCCCTTTCGGGTAATCAGAAAGCCCTCAACGAAGTAGTAGTGGTCGGCTATGGCACCCAGCAGCGGAAAGATGTCACCGGCTCCATCTCTTCGGTGGACTCCCGCTCCATCCGCGAAGTGCCGGTCACCAATGCCCAGCAGGCCCTGCAGGGCCGCACTGCCGGAGTGGATGTGGTGACCTCCACCCGCCGGCCCGGGTCGGAACCGCAGGTCCGCATCCGGGGAAACCGCTCCTTTTCTGCCGGGAACGGACCCCTCTATATCGTGGACGGCATACCCTTCTCCGGCAGCATCAACGATATCAACCCCGCCAATATCGCCTCCATGGATGTGCTGAAAGATGCTTCCGCCACCGCCATCTATGGCTCGCGCGGGGCCAACGGGGTCATCCTCATCACCACCAAACGGGGCAAGGAAGGCAGGCCCGTCGTTTCCTATGACGGCTACTACGGTGTGGTGCGTCCCCTCGGTTATATCGATGTCATGAACGGTCCCGAATTCGCCGGGATGCGCAGGGAAGCCAACCGTCCGCCGAATGGCAGCTATGACGATAAAAATCCCGAAGCCTCGGACGGTAAGATTTTCAGCAAATCCGAACTGGAAAATATCAAGAACGGCGTTTCCACCGACTGGCAGCGGCTGTTACTGAGTCCGGGTTACCAGACCAGCCATGAGCTGGGCGTATCCGGCGGTACCGAAAAGACGAAATATGCCATCGCCGGCAGTTATTTCCGGGACCAGGGTATCCAGCAGGTACAGAACTATGAGCGTTATAACCTCCAGGTGAACATCGACCAGCAGCTGGGCAAAAGGGTACAGGTCGGCATCTCCTCGCTGAGCACACTCAGCTACCGCAACGGCGAAGGATACAACGGCCTGGGCAATGCCATGCGCAGTAATCCGCTTGGGAAACCTTATGATGACGAGGGAAAGCTGATCCTCTATCCCGTGGATGACAACCAGATGCCCAACCCCCTGGCAGATTATGTAGACGGTGCCCGGATAGAACGGCGGCGGCGGATGCGCGCTTTCAACAGCCTCTATGGGGAAGTGACCATACTGGACGGGCTGAAATACAGGCTGAATTTCGGATCGGACATCTACCAGGACAACCTGGGTAATTTCAGGGGGAAAGAGACGACCGACCTGCTGATCGGCGGCGGCGACGCTACGGCCTACCAGTCCAACGAATACCAGTATGCCTATACCGTGGAAAATCTGCTGACCTATAAAAAGATCTTTGCGCAGAAACACAATCTCGACGTGACCGGTCTCTATAGCATACAGCGGCAGCACAACGAGCAATCCCGTACCGATGTAAAAGGGATATCGGTGGAAGACCAGGGATATTTCAACTTTGGGGACGCCTCCCAGGTAACAGGCAAGTCGAGCAGACTCGAGCAATGGACCATCCTATCGTTCATGGGCCGGGTGAATTACGGTTTTGACGACCGTTATCTCGCCACCTTTACCTTGCGTGCCGACGGCTCCTCCCGCTTTGCCCCGGGACATCAGTGGGGATATTTCCCCTCCGTGGCGCTGGGCTGGAACCTGTCGCGCGAGAATTTTCTGAAAGATTCCCGCGTCGTGGACAACCTGAAGCTGCGCGCCAGCTACGGGCAAACCGGTAACACGGGCATTGAGCCCTACCAGACCCAGGGCGCCCTGTATCGGGTGGGCTACCTCCTGGGAAATAACGGCGTCGTCGGCTACCGGCCGGACCTGATCCGGAACCCCGACCTCACCTGGGAAACCACGGCTTCCATCAACGCAGGACTCGATTTCGGCTTTTTCGACGAGCGGATATCCGGATCGCTGGATGTGTACCGGCAGAAAACCACCGATCTGCTGATGGAGCGGCAGCTGCCCTATACCAGCGGATTTAAAAGCGTGCTCGAAAACGTGGGCGCCACCCAGAACCAGGGTATAGAGCTGGGCATCTCCAGCGATAATATCCGGAATGATCACGACGGCTTCAGCTGGTCCACCGACCTGAACGTTACCCTCAACCGCGAGAAGATACTGAAGCTCTACGGCGGCGAGGAGGATGACATCGGCAATGGCTGGTTCATCGGCCGGCCTCTCAATGTATTCTACGATTATGAGAAGATCGGCATCTGGCAGGAGGATGAAAAAGACGAAGCGGCCAAGTACAGTCAGAACCCGGGAGAGATCAGGGTCAAAGACCAGAACAATGACGGCAAGATTGACGACGAGGACCGGGTGATCCTCGGGAGCCGGCAGCCGGATTGGACCGCGGGTATGACCAACCGTTTCAGCTATAAGGGCATTGACCTGTCCATCGTGATGTTTGCCCGGGTAGGCGATATGATCTCCAGCGATTATTACACCTCGCTGACCACGCTCTTCGGCCGTTACAACAACCTGAATGTCGATTACTGGACGCCCGATAATCCCACCAACGCCTTTCCGCGTCCCAACCAGAACCAGGAAAGTCCGCTGTACAACAGCACCCTGAAATACTTTGACGGCTCTTTCTTCAAGATACGGAACATCACGCTGGGGTATAATTTCCCGGAAGAAATGGTCCAGCGCTGGAAGATGCAGTCGCTGAGGGCTTACCTGAGCGTGCAGCAACCCCTGATCCTCGCCCCATACCGGCAGAAATATCACGGCATTGATCCGGAAGGGATCGATTCCGGCAACAAGGGTACGCTGCCCATCGACGTCCCTGCCACCTATATGGTGAATTTCGGGGTAAATGTCCGCTTCTGATGATTTAGAAAACCTGCTAAAAATTACGATTATGAAACGACTATATTGGATGCTTTTGCTGGGCGTCGTTGCCCTGCCCTCCTGTAACAACCTGCTGGACGAAGAGGTAGTGAGCGGTGTAACGGATGATTTTTACAATACGAAGGCCGGCTTTGAATCGGCCGTCAATGCGGCCTATGTGGGCATGCGTTCCTTCTACAGCTCGGAGCGGGGAATGACCCTGACCGTCTTCGGCACCGATACCTATACCAACGGATCGGATGGCGGCTTTAAATATGTCAATCAGTATACGGCGCAGCTGGATGCGCGCTATGCGCATGTGAACGAGGTATGGAACGATTTCTATGTGGCCATCAATACCTGCAACGCGGTGGTGGACCGGGCGGATACCATTCCGGACCTGGATGAACAGACCAAAAATGAACGGGTGGCGGAAGCCCGTTTTCTGCGCGCTCACTATTATTTCATCCTCGTGCAGCTTTTCGGCCCGGTGCCCCTGAAGGTACATGAGAATACCAAGATCGAGACGGAGGCTACCCGCGCCCCGGTGAAAGAAGTATACCAGAGCATTGTCGGCGATCTGCAGTATGCGGTGAAAAATCTTCCGGAGAGCCAGCCCGAGGTTGGCAGGGCTGCCCGGCCGGCTGCCGAGCAGCTGCTGGCCCGCGTCTATCTTACCCGCGCTTCCTCGGCTGCAGCGGAGGCGGACGACTATGCCCATGCCGCCGAATATGCCGGCCATGTTATCCACAACTATGATTTCCAGCTGCTCGATGATGTGGGGAAGGTGTTTGAACAGGGAAATGAGCATAATGCGGAATCGGTCTGGACCGTGCAGTATACCACTGATCCCCTGTACAACAACGACGAGGGCGTTCGTAACGACAATACCAGCGAGAACTATGCCTCCCGTTTCTTCCTCATGCAGTACGATGTGCTGCCGGGCATGCTCCGCGACCTGAAGAACGGCACGCCCTGGAAGCGGTTTACCCCCACACCTTTTCTGCTGGATACCTTGTACAGGGACCGGGTGAATGACGACCGTTATGATAAATGGTTTACCTCCGTATGGTATGCCAATAACGCCGGCTCCATCCCCCAGGATCCGGCTACGCACCAGCCGAAATTCAAAGTGGGAGACACGGCCATCTGGCTGCCGGGGCATGAGGTCAGCGACGCCTTTATTGCCTCCAAGCCCTACCTGGTGGTGCCGCCGCGCAACTACACCCAAAAGCTGTATCCTTCGCTGAACAAGTTCGACGATGCCCTGCGCGCCGACAACCAGGCTTCCGGCGTCCGGCCTTTTATCGCCTTCCGGCTGGCCGAAGATTATCTCATCGCCGCCGAAGCGCTGATGAAGACGGGCAAAACCGCCGAAGCGGTACGGTACATCAATACGCTCCGCGAAAGAGCGGCAAAGCCGGGCGCTACTCCCGCCGAGACCGGGGAACATAAAAAAGCGATGGATATTACGGCAGCTCAGCTGAATATGGATTTTATCCTCGATGAACGGGGGCGGGAGCTGATCGGGGAACAATTCCGCTGGTTCGACCTGGTGCGTACCCATCAGCTGCTGACCCGCGTGAGGGCTTATAATCCCGACGGCGGCCCCAATATAAAAGACTTTCATGTGCTGCGGCCCATTCCGCAGGATCAGATCGACCGTACCACCAACGAGTTTCCGCAAAACGAAGGTTATTGATATTGCTAAAGTTATGTGTTAACTTCATGGCTGCTTTAAAACTACTCCATGCGAAAACTCAAGTCTTTTCTCCTGGCCGGCGCCGGGCTCTGCTCCGGTACCCTCGCTGTTGGCCAGCATGTGCAGCTGGTTTCCCATCCGGATGCCCATAAAGTGGATGTGCTGGTGGGCGGGAAACCTTTTACCACCTACCTCTATCCCGATACCCTTGAGAAGCCGGTGCTGTATCCGCTGCGGACGGCAGACGGACAGATCGTCACCCGGGGCTTCCCGCTGGACCCGCGCTCCGGCGAGCCTACCGACCATCCGCATCATCTCGGCATGTGGCTCAACTATGAAAGCGTGAACGGGCTCGACTTCTGGAATAATTCCTATGCCATCCCGGCGGAGAAAAAATCCCATTACGGCTGGATCCGCCCCCAGCGCATCCTCGAGGCCCGCAGCGGGAAGAAGGGCGTGCTGAAGGTCACGGCGGAATGGCAGCAGCAGGACAGAACCGTGCTGCTGAACGAGCAGACCACCTATGTATTTTCCGGCGATGAACACCGGCGCACCATTGACCGTATTACCACCCTTACGGCGGTACGGCCGGTGACCTTTGCCGATGTAAAGGACGGCATGCTGGGTATCCGCGTCGCCCGCGAGCTGCAGCTTCCCGAAAAAAAGCCCCAGCAGTTTGCCGACAACAGCGGCAACGTCACCACCGTGGCTGCGGATAAAGACGATGTGGCCAGCGGCGATTACCTGACCAGCGAGGGAAAAACCGGCGACGACGCCTGGGCTACGCGCGGGCGCTGGTGTATGCTGTTTGGTAAAAAGGGGGGCGAAACGGTGAGCATCGTCATCTTCGATCATCCCGGCAATCCCGGCTATCCCACCTACTGGCACGCCCGCGGGTATGGTCTCTTCGCGGCCAACCCGCTCGGACAAAAGGTATTCAGCAAAGGAAAAGAAGCCCTGAACCTGCAGCTGCAGCCGGGGCAGTCCGTAACTTTCCGGTACCGGGTGCTGATCACCGACGGGGATGCGCCGCCCACGGCCGCGCAGCTGAATAAAATGGCCGACGTCTTTGCCAAAGCATCCGATTAGCATTGGGTTTATCCAACCGCTTGCCGTATCTTTGCGCGAAATTTCCGGATACGGGGATTGTTTTATCCGTAAGTAGTTAATTATTAAGTACATAATATATGCCCGGCCAGCTAAAAGAAGTACGTAACCGCATCAGTTCCGTTCGCTCCACCCAGCAGATCACCAAGGCGATGAAGATGGTGAGCGCCGCGAAGTTCCGCCGTGCGCAGGACGCTATCCTGCAAATGCGGCCCTACGCGGAAAAGCTGCAGGAGATGCTGCAGAACATCGTCAGCAACAGCGACGGGGATGTGGATCTGCGCCTGGCCCAGGAGCGCCCGGTGGAGAAAGTGCTGCTGATCGTGGTCACCTCCGACCGCGGACTGTGCGGGGGCTACAATGCCAATCTTATCAAGCTGGCCAAACAGACGATCCGGGAACGCTATGCCGCGCAGTTCGAAAAGGGAAATGTGACCCTTATGCCGGTCGGGAAAAGGGGAGCCGATCATTTTGCCAAAAACGGATTTAAGCTGGACACCCGCTTCCGGGATCTGCTTATCGATCTCTCTTTCGAAAGGGTACAGCAGGCTGCCGCCGCCGCCATGGAAGGATTTATAGCGCAGCAGTACGATGTGGTGGAGATCATCTACAGCCGCTTTGTGAATGCTGCTGTCCAGCACTATGAAGTAGAGCGTTTTCTGCCTATTCCCCGCATCCAGCCGGAGCCCGAAGCCGGTAAGAAAGCGCTGAAGGCCGCTTTTATCTTTGAGCCGGACGAAGCTTCGCTGATCCGGGAGCTGATGCCGCGGATCCTGAATACCCAGCTGTTCAAAGCCACGCTGGATGCATGGGCATCCGAAAACGGGGCCCGCATGACTGCCATGGACAAGGCCAGCGAAAATGCGGATGAGCTGCTCCGTTCCCTCCGTATTTCCTATAACCGTGCCCGCCAGGCCGCGATCACTACCGAGCTGACGGAAATCGTCAGCGGTGCCGCCGCCCTGGCCGGATAATTCACAAATAATCCACAGCGGTTGAAATAATTTTTTCAGAAAGCGTCAAAGGCTGTATTTTGGCTTTTGACGCTTTTTTTTACAGGCCCTCTTCCCACCGCCAGACACGGGTCAACGGTATGACCTTACAGGGGACGGTAAAAGCCGCAAAGAACGAAAAGAACCATGGAGATCACACAGATTATCCCGCATGTGGAAGCCCTGATATTTGCTTCGGACCGGCCGCTGCCGGCGCTGGAGATCGTAGAACTGCTGAACAATGCCCTGGGCTTTCTGGAAGATAAGGCTACGCTGGACCAGGTAGAAGCCGCTGTATCCGCCATCCGGGAAAAATATGCCTCGGAGTTTTATGCGTTTGATATCCGGCAGAGCGGCGGCGGGTACCAGTTTCTGACCAAACCGGAATATCATAAGGCCGTAGCCCAGCTCAACGGCGATAAATACCTCAAAAAGCTATCGCCCGCCTCTCTCGAGACCCTCGCGATCATTGCCTACAAGCAACCCGTTTCCAAAGGCGATGTGGAAAGCATCCGGGGGGTGAGCGCCGACTATGCCATACAGAAGCTGCTGGAAAAAGAGCTGATCGTTATTGCCGGGCGTAACGAAGAATTGCCGGGCAAGCCGCTGCTGTACGCCACTTCCCGGTCTTTTATGGATTATTTCGGGCTCAATTCACCTGCCGACCTGCCCCGTATCAAGGAGATATTCTCCCCTGCAGATGCTGCGCCCACAGACCTGCGTGCGCCGGAAGCCGGTGCGGAAAACCAGGAAGGGGTGGTGCTCAACGGGGTACACCTTTCCGTATCGGAAGGCGGACGGCTTACTGCTTTCCCGCAGGAAGCCGAGCCGGAGACTGCCGAGCATACCGGGACGGAAGAAGGGACTGATATTTCGGAAAACGGGTCCGGATCTCCGGAAGCGGAGCAGCCCGGCGCCGATGATCAGCCCGCGGCGGAAGATGAGGCCGGATTGTTTGCCGGAGAAGCGTCGTTCGCGGCGGAAGCGCAGTCCGAAGAAGAAGCGCGCCGCGCCGGGGAAGATGAGCCGGCAGGGGAGGAGGATGCGGCGGACGTTACAGCAGAAGATGCAGCTGCCGGAGAAGATGCGGGAGACGCCGATACCGGGGAAGATGGAGAAGATGCGGATGCTGCAGAAGAAGAGGAGGATGAGGAAGACAGGGAAGATGAAGGAGAAGAAGATGATGATGATGGAGCGCCCGGTACGGATAAGGATAACGCTGCTTAATTTTGTGCAAGCATGTGGCTGGATATTTTTATAACCATATTTCTGGTATTGCTGAACGGATTTTTTGTGGCGGCGGAATTTGCCATCGTAAAGGTCCGCTCTTCCCAGCTGGATACCCGTCCCGGGATTTCCAAGGCGCTGGCCAACACCACAAAGGGCATTCTGCAAAGACTGGATCATTATCTTGCCGCTACCCAGCTGGGCATTACCCTCGCTTCGCTGGGGCTCGGCTGGATCGGGGAGGATGTGGTAGCTGCGCTGCTGGAACAGCTGTTTACCGGTCTGCATCTTAACCTCTCCGAGCACCTGGCCCACCAGATCGCCCTCCCGGTGGGTTTTGTGGTGATCACCATGCTGCATATCGTGTTCGGGGAGCTGGCCCCGAAATCCCTGGCGATCCGGTATGCCACATCCACCTCGCTGCTGATCGCGTTCCCCCTGAAGATATTCAATACGGTCTTCCGTCCCTTTATCTGGCTGCTGAACGGCATCGCCAATATGGTATTGAAGCTGGCGGGCGTGAAGCCGGCCAAGGAAGGAGAGACCTATTCCGAAGAAGAGCTGAAGCTGATCGTATCGGAAAGTCACGAAGGCGGAGCCATCGATGAAACGGAGCGGGCGCTGATCCACAATGTATTCGATTTTGATAACCGCCGGGTGAAGGAAATACTTACCTACCGGAAGAATATCGTAGCGGTGGACGACCGTCTTTCCCTGCAGGAGGCTGCCGCCCTGATGCTCCGCGAAGATTACTCACGGTATCCTGTATACGAAGAAAACCTGGATCAGGTTACCGGTATTATCTTTGCCAAGGACGTGCTGCGCGCGCTTTATGAGGTATCTGAGGAGGATGCTGGCAAAAAGACGCTGAAGGATTGCGTCCGGAAAGCTTATTTTATCCCCGAGAATAAAAAGATCAAAGACCTGTTGCGCGAATTTCAGCAGCAAAAGCAGCAGATGGCCATCGTGGTGGACGAGTTCGGGTCTGTTCTCGGTCTGGTCACCATGGAGGATATCCTGGAAGAGCTGGTGGGTGAGATACAGGATGAATACGACGACGAAAAGCCGATCGTCGAAAAAGCGGATAAATATACCTTTCTGGTGGATGCGCAGAATGCAATTTCCGATATCAACAAATACCTGCCTTACGATCTGCCGAACAGCGATGAATACGACACGCTATCGGGCCTGATCCTGAATATCCACAAAAACTTCCCGCAGAAAAACCAGCGTATCCATGCCGGGGATTATGAGATCACGATCCTGTCCACCGGTGAAAAGTCGGTCGAAAAAGTGCTGCTGCAGGTGGTTGCCGACCGGCGGGACCCACCGGGGGGGTAAAAGGCGAAAGGTAAAAGGTAAAAGGCGAAAGACGGCTCATCCGAGCTGTATCTGCACGACCTGTTTGCGGGATTTTGTCTTCATCTTTTCGGGGATAATGGCGGATACCTCTTCCCGGAAAGCAGCGATGAGCGCCTGCTTGATGAAGTGGCGGTGGGTGACCAGGCTGATCTCCCGCACCGGTTCCGGCGAATGGAAATAACGGATCATTTCGAGACGGGCGTTTTCCAGCTCGGTAATGGAGAGCTCGGGCAGCACCGTCCAGCCCCGGTTTTGCTCCACCATCCGTTTGAGCGTCTCCACGCTGCCGGTATTGTAGGCAAGGTTGCGGTCCCCGTATTTATCATTGTGCTCCCTGCAGAGGTTCAGCACCTGGTTGCGCATGCAGTGTCCCT
Source organism: Compostibacter hankyongensis (assembly GCF_039541075.1). Classification (NCBI taxonomy): domain Bacteria; kingdom Pseudomonadati; phylum Bacteroidota; class Chitinophagia; order Chitinophagales; family Chitinophagaceae; genus Compostibacter; species Compostibacter hankyongensis. Next base: position 1,187,963 of record NZ_BAABFN010000001.1, read on the forward strand.
CGTTGAGCAGCCATACGTCCCGGGTGGTCAGCTCCGAGGCCTTTACCACCTTTTTCCGGTACAGGGGATGATCCGGTGAGGTGTATACGACAAAGCTTTCGTAGAACAACGGTTGCTCCCTGAGCTGCGCATCCTCCAGCGGAGTGGCCAGCACGCCGCAGTCCAGCCGCTCCTGCTTCAGCTGCCGGCAGATTTCTTCCGTATTGTATTCCCATACTTCCAGCTTTACGGCGGGGTATTTGGGCGTAAACTGCGCCACCAGCGGGGGAAGCAGGTAGGGAGCCAGGGTTGGGATGATGCCGACACGCAGCGTGCCCTGCACCTCCTTTTTGTAATTGTCTATGATCTCCCGTACCCGGGCATTCTCCTTCAGGATGATGCGGGCCTGCTCGATCACTTCCTCGCCGATCTCTGTAGTCGTCACGGGCAGCTTGCTGCGGTCAAACAACTTTACCCCCAGCTCATCCTCCAGCTTCTGGATCTGCATGCTCAGGGTGGGCTGCGTAACAAAACATTTCTCTGCGGCGGTGACAAAGCTGCGATAGGTGTCCACGGCCACGATATACTCCAGCTGAACGGCGGTCATGTCGCAAAGGTATAGATAAATCCTATACTTTAGAATATCTTATACCGGTATTTGATATTGTCGGTGTTGTGCTGCAGCTCGCTGATGTTGATGGAGGCGCGGATATCGGTTACCGCTTCATCCTTGAGGCTCCTGAATTCGTCCTGTTTTTGCTTTACGATGTTTTTATCGGCGAGCCCGTTGTCCTGGGCGATGGTCAGGGCGCTGTTGACCTTGTCGTAATAGGTATCAAGCAGGGTGAAGTATTCGTTGTAAAGATTTTCAAATCTTTTTGTCTGCAGCACGAGGTCTTCCAGCTGGTTGTTGGCTTCCTTCAGGCTCATGTTCTCGCGCAGCAGCTTTTCATAATCCAGCTTGCTTGTTCCGGGAATGGTATACTTTTTCTCCAGTTCGGCAAAGAACTTTTCTGCGCTTTCCTTATTGAATTGAATGAAATATTCGTTCAGCACCACGCCCAGCGGTTTGTTGTCCGCCTTTTTGGGCAGGGCCATACCGAGGGCGCTGGCCGTAAACTGCAGGTGGTCGAACATGTTCTGGTGCAGCAGGTTGAGCTGGTCCTTGTTGAAGTTCAGCCCATACTGGAATTTCTGGTTGCCCTCGTTCAGCGCAGTATAATAGACTACGTATTTGTTCAGCTCCTGTTCAAATTTTTTCAGGTTTTTCTCATTGATGGCCTTGTTGTTTACGCTTACGCTGTGAAAGAAGGTCATCACCGAATTGGCGATGCCCAGCGGGGGCGTCAGCGCAGTCAGGCTTTTGAAGATCGGGCTGTTGATGATGGAGTTGGTGGCATCCACGATCTTTACGTTGCGGTCGTTCCGGTCCGCCTTGCCTTCCAGCACGATCGTCTTCACCATATCGAGAATGCGTTCGCTGAAGGAGAAGCCCAGCATCTTGCTTTCGGGGTTGTTCAGCGAGGAGATAAAGACGTCCAGGTTATTGGTGGTGGTACGCGATTTAAGATCGATGATCTTTTTATTGAGATAGTAATACGTTTCCGAAGAATTGATCAGGTTGTTTTTCAGCAGCTCATACTTGGTGCGGTTGTCGATCTGCTTGCCCTGCATAAGCCCCTGGATAGCGGTGGAGTTCTGACGTTCGTTGTCCGAAACTTTCTGTATGCTGTCCAGCAGCTTCCGTATGGTGGTATCCTGATTCTGGTAAACGACGCGCGGCAACTCGGCCGCGGAACTGTCCTGCGGATGAATAGTGGTGTCTGCCTTTACGGCTGTGCGGGCCTTTTCTGCCGCAGACTGCTTCTTCTGGGCAAACAGCGGCATATGGCAGGTAGCTAGGATCAGCGCAATAAGAAGTAGCCTTGCTTGCATGAAAACGAGGTTATCTACTGATAATTAAAGGATTTGACGGCCTAAATTCATGCTAATTACCAAAGGCAAACGTACATAAAATTTTTACATCCACCAATCTCAAACTGGGAAACCTCGCCAGAAACCGGAAACTGAAACCTCAAACCGGAAGCCTCCTACTTCAGGATCACGGTGCCGAGCCTGCCGGTGATCTGGTATTCCATTTCCTTGAGGTGCCGGTGCAATTGCAGGCAGCTCATCTGCTCTTCGGGGGTAGCGGCTTTTTCCATATCCTGCTGGTTTTCATTCAGGAGGCGTTTTATCTTTTTCAGCAGCAGGTAATTCAGCGCAGAGCTGACATCCTGCTTGTAGACGCTGTCCCGATGGGTAACCTCTATCTCGTGCATATCCTTCCAGTTGGGACTCACCTCGTACGGGAAATGCAGCACGGCCACAGCCAGGCTGCTTATCTCCGGGTCGGCATGATAGATGAAAAAGCGAGTCTCCGGCTGCTGTCCGGCCTCCACGAGCGCCTTGTAGCTTTCCAGGATGCGGCGCACTACGGCATTATCGATGAGGTCGTATTCCAGCGGGGCCTCGAAAATATGCTGCGCCACGGTGCTGTGCTCATCCCAGGCCCTGTGTCCGTGTTCCAGCAGCACCCTTACCAGACCGCGCTCCTGCTTATCGTCCTGCAGCAGCAGCTCGGCTCCGTCTTCCGCCTCTCCGGGCATTTCCGTTGCAGGTGCGGCCTCCGGCAGGACGGCGGCAGCGGCGGGGTTGCGGGTGCGTTCCTGCTTCTGCAGCCTTTCACGCAGATGCTTGTTGACCAGCGATACCAGCCCCTGCTCGTCGATCTTCAGTATTTCGCTGCACTGCCGGATATAGTCCTGCTGCAGGGTAAAATGTTCGGTTTTATTGATGCGTGAGATGGTTTCGGCCAGCTGGTTGACCAGCTCCGATTTCCGTTTCGGGTCGTTACCGGCTTCCTCCAGCGAGACTTCCAGCTTGAAAAAGATAAAATCCTTTTTGTGGGTGCGGATAAAGTCGCGGAAAGCGCCTGCGCCGATCCGCCGCACATAGCTGTCCGGGTCTTCCTTGTCGGGGATAAGGGCCAGCTGGACGTTCAGTCCTTCTTCCAGGGCCAGGTCGAGGCCGCGCAGGGCGGCTTTTACCCCGGCGGCGTCGCCATCGTACAGGATGGTAAGATTGCCCGTATATTTTTTGATCAGGCGCAGCTGGTCCGGGGTGAGCGAGGTACCCCCCGAGGCTACCACGTTTTCGATGCCGGCCTGGTGCAGGGAAATGACGTCGGTATACCCTTCCACGAGCAGGCATTCGTCGGCCTGGCTGATGGCCTGCCGCGCGAAATAGGTGCCATACAGGAGCTTGCTTTTTACATACAGCTGGTTTTCCGGGGTATTGATGTATTTGGGCGCCCGGTCGTTGCTTTTCAGTATCCTGGCGCCGAAGCCGATCACCTTGCCGGTCTGGTTATGCACGGGGAAGATCACCCGGCCGCGGTAGTTGTCCGCGGGTTCCCCGTTGCGCGTCACCACCAGCCCCGTTTTCTGCAGATATTCGATGCTGTAGCCTTTTTTCAGCGCTGCCCGGGCAAAGGCATCCCGTTTGTCGGGATTGTAACCCAGCTGGAATTTCCGGATGATGTCCTCGCTGAAGCCGCGTTCCTGGAAATAAGAGAGGCCTACGGCCTGTCCTTCTTCGGTTTCAAAAAGGGTATGAGAAAAATATTCTTGCGCAAACTCGTTGACGATATGAAGGCTTTCGGCCAGCTGGCGCTGGGCGACGATCTCGGGGCTGAGCTCCGTTTCCTCCACTTCGATGTTGTACTTCTGGGCCAGCCAGCGGATGGCCTCCACATAGGAATACTTTTCATGCTCCATGATGAAGCCGATGGCATTGCCGCTGCGGCCGCAGCCAAAGCACTTGTAGATTTCCTTGCTGGGGGAAACGGTAAAGGAAGGCGTTTTCTCGTTATGAAAAGGGCATAGCCCCAGGTAGTTGGCGCCCCGTTTCTTGAGCTTCACAAAATCTCCTACGATATCCACGATATCGATGCGGGACAGGATCTGCTGTATGGTATTTTCCGAGATCAGAAGGCGGCGGTTTGCACCATAAAGGTGCGATTTTCTCTCAAAAGGGACAAAAACCGGCATTCCGGAAAGCGGATTTTTCTCCCCGGTATGCCGGCGCGCTGTCGGGCAGTCCCTTACTTGCCATCCCCGTCCGTATCCGTCTTATCCCTGATCTCTTCTTCTTTCAGACGGACCTTTTTGCCTTTTTCGTCAATATAATACTTCCGGTCTTTTTTGTCGATATACACCGTTTCACCGTTGGGACCTTCTTTTCCCTTATAGACCTTGTCGGCGACAGCTGAGGCCCCTTTCGAGGCGGTGGAGGCGGCTTTGTGACCCGCCTTTTCGATCTTGTGACCCGCCTTTTGAACAGTACTGTCTATACCCTGCGCAGAAGCGGATACGCCGGTGAGCACACCGGAGAGGGTCAGGGCGGCGGCAAAGAGCAAGCCCCGCCATTTTTTTGTGTTGTCCATAACCTTGGTTTTTATGCTTGTCTGTTCCTGTATATCCAAGAATGGTGCCATGGCGGGCATTTTTCCTTATATTTAGGGGTAGAAAACAAAAGCACCTTTATGGCATTTATCGATTATTACCAGGTGCTGGGCGTAAGCAGACAGGCAACGGAAAAAGAGATCAGGGATGCCTACCGCAAGCTGGCGCGGAAATATCATCCCGACCTGAATCCGGGAGACAAGGATGCAAAACAGAAGTTCCAGCAGATCAACGAGGCAAACGAGGTGTTGGGCGACCCGGAGAAGCGAAAAAAATACGACCGTTACGGGGAGGAGTGGAAACATGCGGAAGCCTATGAAAAGGCCGGTGCGCGTCCCCATCCGGGAGGCGGGCAGGAGCAGTCCTTTTCGGGAACGGACGCCGATACCGATTTTTCGGAGTTCTTTTCTTCCATGTTCGGCGGTGGGGGCGGGGGCGGCAGCCGGGTGAGGTTTAAGGGCCAGGATTTCCACGCTGAGCTTCAGCTGGGCCTGGAGGATGCTTACCATACCCATAAGCAAACCCTTACGGTCAACGGTAAGCATATCCGGGTAACCATTCCGGCCGGTATTGAGAACGGGCAGACCATCCGTATCCGCGGATACGGCGGAGCCGGCGTCAACGGCGGCCCCGCCGGCGACCTCTATATCACCTTTGCGCTGGCGGATCACCCCCGCTTTAAAAGGCTGGGGAACGATCTCTACACAACGGTGGACCTGGACCTGTACACCGCATTGCTGGGCGGGGAAGCCATCGTGGATACCCTGGACGGAAAGGTGAAGCTGAAGGTAGCTCCTGAGACGCAGAACGGCACGAAGGTACGGCTGCAGGGGAAAGGCTTTCCGGTGTACCGGCAGGATGGAAAATACGGCGACCTTTTTGTAACCTATTCCGTACGCTTACCGGTGAACCTCACCGAAAAGGAAAAGCAACTGTTCCGGGAGCTGGCCGGTCGGCAGTGAACCGCCGAAGGGACCAACCGGATCATTAAATTAAGATCATGCAGAAAGATGAACTGATACCGCTGGAAGTATTCTGCACCCGCTGCAGCGTGGAAGCAACCTTTGTCCGCGCCCTGGAAGATTCGGGCCTGATAGAAGTGGTGACGGTAGCCGAAAGCGCCTTCATCCGCCAGACCGCCCTGCCGGAGCTGGAGAAGCTGTCGAGGCTGCATTACGATCTCGACATCAACCTGGAAGGCGTGGAAGCCATCAGCCACCTGCTGCAGCGGGTCCGGTATCTGCAGGAAGAGATTACCGCCCTGAGAAACAAGCTCAGGATGTATGAAGGAGAAGATTAGTATTAGTCAATAGGGGGTTCGGTTTCTGGCTTCGGGTTCCAGTTTGAGGTTCCGGTTGATTTGATGATTTGGAGATTTGATGATTTGGTGATGGAGTAATCATCAAATCAGCACATCATCAAAGGCGAAGCCTTCACTGAGACAAATAAAAAAACATTATGCACGAAGTAAATTATCAAATTCATTAACTGCCTTTCGCCTTTCGCCTTTCACCTTTCGCCTTTCACCTTTCACCTTTGACCTACCCCTTTAGGGGATTAATCCTTGTCCCACCACAGCGGGGTCGCAATATTATCCGGGCCGTTAAGCAGGCTCTGGCCCTGTTTCAGCGCATTGGCATCGTTTTGCTGTTCTACCGTCGGATAGGGAACCCTTTTGATAAAACCCTGCGGCAGATCCGCATTATCGGATTTTACCACCGGGTATTGCCTGGGATAGCCGGAACGGCGTACCTCGGCCCAGGCTTCAAGGCCGTCCGGGTACAGGGCCAGCCATTTTTGCAAACCGATCTGTGCCCGTTCGGTAGCTTCGTCCTGCGCCCATTTCACGGTAATGGCAGGATCCACCGGAGGGGATTGCTGGTAATCATCCGGCGCAGCAGGCTTTTGGGTGCTGCTGATATAGCTGCTGATCTTTGCAGCATCTGTGACGCCCCATTGTTTCAGGCTGGTCTCGATTCCTTTCTCATACAGTTCCTGGGCGTTACCGTCCATCTCCCACCCGTTGAGGGCTCCTTCGGCGCGCAGGAAATACGCCTCGGCGGCATGCATGATATCCATGTGGCGGGTATTGTCCGGTATCCAGGTGGACCCATCCCAGGTGATCCAGCTCTTCCCGATCTGAGAAGTATAAGCCGGTGTATTGGCGTCCTTGTTCAGGTCGGTGTTCTCCTGCCCGTTGCGCAGGGAGGCGTATTTTCCTGTCTTGACGGCGGGCTGAAAATAATTTTCCAGGCGGGGGTCGTCAAATCCCTTGAGGTAGGAAAGCATGGTGGAGCTCATGCTGAATTCATTCCAGACGGCAATATAGGCGAGCCCGTTAACATCTGTTCCGTCGAGCGTCTTGTACATATAGGCATCGTCGGCGATGTCTGTAAGGACTCCATCTCTGACGGCGGCTTCGGCTTCCTTTTTCGCCCTTGCCGGGTCCACTGCCGAGATCCGCAGGGCCAGCCGCAGGCGAAGCGTATTGGCAAACTTGATCCATTTGGCAACGTCCCCCGAATAGATAAGATCGTAGTCGCCGTACAGGCTTTCCCCGCCGTTCTTTTTCAGGATCTCCACAGCGCCGGTCAGCTGCTTGAAAAAGTCGTCATAGATCTTATCCTGCGGATCGTATACCACCGTAGTATCCATGCCGGCCATGAAATAAGGGACCGGACCATAGTAATCGGTGAGGCGGTGAAAAGCGAATACCCACACGATACGGGCCAGCGCGTTCTCAGTGGACGAGGTGTCGGTGTTTTCGAGGACAGCGCGCAGCTGGGGGGCCACCTGTGTATAGACGTTCCGCCAGCCGATATCCAGCCAGTCGTACCGGATAGAATAGCGGTCTGTCTGGAACCCGGTGGAAGTGGTAGCGTAGTACTGGGCATAGAGATCGGCAAAGAGATTCTGTGCCGTCTGGTAAGAAGAGCCTTTGTTGGAAGATGCGGCTTCCGCAAAAGAAAAAAGGTAGGGTACCTGTTGCTTGTCCACATCTTTCAGCTTGGTATGATCGGTGTTGATCTTGTCGAAATCCTTGGTGCAGGCGCCCAGCAGCAGGACGGTGCCGGTCATCAGGATTGCGCTGCGGTAATATTTTCCGAGGTATAGCATAGGACAAATTGTGTGTTAATCAATATATGCAGCGGGTGCATATCAAAATGACAGTTTTACGTTCAGTCCGAAATTTCGCGATATCGGCGGCATACCCGATTCGATTCCCTGAGAGTTGCCGGCGCCCAGGCTTACGCCCGGGTCTACCGGGATTTTTCGTTTGCCGATTCCCGGGATATCCAGGACAGATTCTCCACGGTACAGGAAAAAGAGATTGCCGCCGGTGAGCGATACTCTGGCCATTTTCAAAAAGCCTTTGTTGAGATTAAACGTATAGCCGAGGGATATTTCCCGCAGCCGGAAGTTGGTGGCGTCATAGGTAAAGAATTGGGTCCAGGCCGCCCTTCCGCCCTGCGATACTGTTCCCCAGAATTGTTCGGCGTCAATGGCCGTTGTGTTCTGGCTGCCGTCGGCGTGCACGGCATTGAGCACCAGGCCGCCGTCGCGGTATTTTTCGGTATAATCCCGCAGGCCGAAGAAGGCCAGGTAGGAATCGGTTCCGGAGATCAGGCTGCCGCCCACCTGTCCGTCGATGAGGAACGACAGGGTGAAATTTTTATATTGAAAGGTATTGGACCAGCCGAGGTTGAAGTCCGGGTTGAAATTGCCCACCTTTTCGTTTGGCGTGATTACCGGCAGTCCGTTGTTGTCCACCAGATAGCGGCCATCGTCATCCTTGGCCCATACCTGCCCGTAAAGGTCCCCGTATGCGCCGCCCTCTTTTACCACTACCTGTCCCAGCCGGGCGCTGCCGGAAAGCGTAGCCTGTATGATTTCCGGCGCCAGCAGCCGGATCACCTTGTTTTCATTGCGGGCGAAATTGACCGTGGTATTCCAGTTGAATGTTTTCCCGGCGACCGGCGAGGCGTTCAATACGATCTCTACCCCGGTATTCTGCACATTGCCGGCGTTGATATAGCCCGTGGTGAATCCCGTGGGCACCGGCAGCCCGAGCGTGAGCAGCTGGTTGATGGTGTTGGTTTTGTAAAAAGTGGCGTCTATGCCGATGCGGTTATCGAGGAAGCGCCATTCCGTGCCCGCTTCAAAAGAGCGGGTCTGGGCGGGCTTCAGGTTGGGGATGTTCTGGGTAACGTCCCGGCTGATATAACCGTGGGTGCCGCCCGGCGAAAAGGAATAGTACTGGTCCAGCCGGTAAGCGCCGGCGCCGTTCCCGACGAAAGTATAAGAGGCCCTTACCTTGGCGAAGCTGATCCAGGACGGCAGGTGCATCATATCGGACAGTATAGCGGTGATCCCTGCTGAAGGATAGAAATAGCTGTATGGCGGCGGCAGCGTGGAAACCCAGTCGTTCCGTGCGCTCAGGTCGAGGTACAGGTATTGCTTAAAGCCCAGCTGGGCGGTGCCGTAAACAGACTGCATCACCGAGCGTGAGATGCTGTATGTGTTGGCCGGGTTCGATGCATTTTGAAGGGTGAACAGGTTGGGGATGTTCAGGCCATTGGCAGTAGCATTGGTGGCGTTATATTTTTGATCCAGTATGCTGGCGCCTATATTATAATTGAGGTCGAAGGAGGGAGAGAGCGTGTTGTCGCCGCTCAGCAGCAGATCGATATTCTGCTCCGAACGTTCTGCATGGTTGCGGAAGAACTGTCCTCCCGTCTGGGTGGTGGGCTGTACGGTATGATCGTAAAAAGAGCCCGTGGTCTTGTCCGTATAACGGTCCAGCGTATATCGCGCCTGGATGCTGAGCCAGTCGGTGAGCTGGTATTTGGCGGAGCCCAGCAGCGTGATGCGGTCGCGATCCTCATTATAGGAGGTGCGATGGGTGTACCAGAGCGGGTTCATGTATATGGAAGGGTTGGAGGTAGGCCAGGGGGCGGGGATGGGCTGTCCGGATACAGGGTCCGTATCCTCAAAATGCTTCAGGCTGTCAGGGCTCAGATCACGGGGCATGATGAACGCGTTCAGGGGAGTGCCCGTTTCCCCGAGACGGGGTTTGTTTTTTATGGACTGGCTGACATAAGTAAGCTTGGCATCCGTGGTCAGCTTGTCGGTGATATGCGTATTGATACGCAGGTTAAGGGTATTCCTGTTCAGCTCGTTTCCGGGTATGTTGCCGGTAGCGTAGTTATTGGTATATGAAGTATAGGCCTGTACTTTTTCGGAGCCGCCGGATATATTGACGGTATTGTTGACCGTATTCGCGGTATTGAAGAAATCCCTTACGTTGTCCGGATAGGTTTTTGTTTCCGGTCCCCAGCTGGCCCCGGTGCTGTAGGGACTTTCGGGGGCCGTGCCGCCGTTGCCGCGGCCGTAGGAGTTCTGGAAAGGTATCAGCAGGTAGGGCGGCTGCATCGTGACGCTGCCGCTGTAGTTTACCGCTACTTTCCCTGCAGCACCTTTTTTGGTGGTGATCACGATGGCGCCGTTCCCGGCGCGGCTGCCGTACAGGGCAGTGGCGGCAGCTCCCTTCAACACGCTTACCGATTCAATATCATCCGGGTTTATGGTGGCGGTGCCATCTCCTCCCGTATATCCGTTGGAGCCGCCTGTTTCATCGGTCGGCTGGGAGCCGAACGAGTTATCCACTGCCACCCCGTCGATGACCATCAGGGCGGTATTGCTGTTGCTGATGGTACGGTTGCCCCGCAGCACTACGCGGGTGGCGCTGCCGGGCCCGTCGGCAGAAGGGGTGACCACAGCCCCGGCGATCTTACCGGCGAGGCTGTTTACCACGTTGGCATTCGGGTCTCTTACTTCGGTGAGCTTGCTTCCCTGTATCTGCTGCAACGCATAGGTAAGTGTTTTGGTTTCCCGTTCAATACCCAGCGCCGTGACCACCACGGCCTTAAGCGACTTGCTTTGTTGGCCGAGTTTTACGTTAAGAAGCGTATCCACTACTGTGCGCCGGACTGTCTGGTAACCGGTAAAGGAAAAGATGAGGGCCGCGCCTTTGGCGGCCTGGATATGGAATTTGCCGGCAGGATCGGTGGCCACGCCGTTCGGGGTTCCTTCCACCGCAATGTTTACGCCGGGCAGGGGCGAATTTGTTGCGCTGTCTGTTACGGTACCGGAAATGGTAAGGGCTTGTTGTGCAGCGGCCTGCTGCGTCTGCGCCAGCAGGATGGTCAGGATCAGGCAAAAATATCCTGTTAGCAGCCGGCAGGGTTTGAAGCTCATAAGCGTTGTTTTGATCAGTTTCAATGTAGGATTACAGGGCATGCTACGCCTATAAGAACATACCAGGCATGTTCACAGACGTCTCATCTTCCGGCGGTATATGTCCCGCGGTATAGAGAATCAGTGTTTATATATGCGTTATCGTTAGCAACAAGAACAACAGCTCATAACTTTCCTTTGAAAGATGTACATTGATTTCTGAACAAGATTTGACCGGCGGTCAACGGGATACCTGCATAATCTGTATGGAAAAAGACGGCAGGGATTTCAGGCTAAAAAATGCAGTTGTGACATTGCCGCAAAAAAGATACCAAAAACGGTAACGTACCCATTTTTCGTTCTTTTTTGTGCTTCAGCCTGTGGAGTGAGGCTCCTGCGGTTTATTTTGCAGTCTGGTAGAACTCGTAATTTTCTTTGGTGATGATGTCGATAGGCATAAAATGCACCTTCTCGATCTGTGTCCCCAGCACGAGGTGATCGTACAGGGCCATGGTGCCCTGGTAGCCTTGTTCTTCGGGCTGCTGGCAGATGAGGAAGCTGATGGTTCCCTTCTCCAGATACCGGACATTTTCTCTCAGGAAATCATATCCGATAAGCAGAATATTTTCGAGGCCGGATTTTTCCAGAAAAGAAGCTACGGTGGATACCCGTGAGTTCGTTACGAAGATGGCCGTGATATCCGGAAAGTCCCGCAATGTTTTGGACAGCTTCCGGGATACAGCCTGATAATGGGTCTGACGGATATCCAGCTTGATGATTTCCTGCGGGCTGCCATGGTCTTTGAAATAACTCCTGAACCCGTCTTCTTTTCTCAGCAGGTGATGATGGTTGTCTATCTCCCGGGAGATATTTACCACCAGCGTTTTTCCTTTTCTGGAAGTGCCAAGGTTAACGAGGTGGGCGCCGAGATAGCCGCTCTGAAACAGATGAGGGCCGATATAGCAGAGGCTGTCCTGCTGGGGGATATCCGAGTTGATAAAGACGTAGGGGATGTTGCGTTTCCTGCATTCCTCCGCGAAGTGAACGGCTTCTTCAATAAAAGACGGGGCCATGAGGACGCCATCCGTCTTTTGCTTCAGGATAATCTGGGTTTGCCGGGTAAACGATTTTTTGTCGTTTAGATCATAAAAATAATGATCCACGTTGATGCCGTATTGTTTTATCGCTGCGGTAGCACGCTGTATGCCGTTGAGCGGCGCTTCCCAGTAATCGGTTTCTTCGGATACGCGCGGGATGAGGATGGCGAAATGAAATACTTTCCGCGAGGCCAGCCGGCTGGCCAAGATATTGGGCTGGTAGTTCATTTCCCGGATGATCAGGTCGATCTTGCGGCGGGTTTTCTCGGATACTCCCGTACGGTTATGGATCACCCGGTCCACGGTAGCGATGGACACATTGGCCCGGCGGGCGATTTCCTTTACACCGGAGCTGGTGGATTTTTGCTTCATATATGCCGTGCTTTTATATACCGTTTTTAAGATGGAGCTCTGCTGTCTTTACTGTTTTTCCCGCCCCGATCCTTGCGATCATCATTCCTGCTACCGTATCGCCGGTGGCGTTCAGCAGGGTGGCCAGCGGATCCACCAGCGTTCCCACGATCATCACGGCAGGCAGGGCCGCCGGCGGAAAACCGTACACCGAGATCACCAGCAGCTCACCGATATAGCCCCCATTGGGGATGCCGCCTTCCACGATACTCACGATCACCGTTATCCCAAGGGCCAGCAGGAGGGTGTCGGCACCCGAGAAGCTTTTTCCGAACATCGCAAATACTACCGCTATCTTGACGATGGAAGAGATGCTGGAGCCGTCTTTATGTAAAGTAGCGCCCAAAGGTACTACCATATTGCCAATATGTTCGGGTATACCCATCTTCCGCGCGGCTTCGAGATTGGCCGGTATCACCGCGATGCTGCTGCAGGTGCCTATGGCCGTCAGCCCCGGCAGAAGATTGTTCCGCCAGTACCGGCTGATGCCGGCAGCCCCTCCGCCGATAAAGGCATATACGCTGAACAGGACCACGAAATAAAACGTGCCGAACCCGTAGTACAGGGCCAGCGACCGGGCATAGGTGCCGAAGAGCTGGGGGCCGAACACTGCCGCCTGGTAGGCAAAATAAGCACCCAGGCCCAGCGGGGCGACCTTCATCACCAGCATGAGCAGCTGCTGCATCACCTCGTCGCCGGATTTCAGGAAGGCGCGGAAAGCGCTGCCGGCTTCCCCGGAGCGGAGGGCGGCAAATCCGGTCAATACGGAAAACAGGATAAGCGCCAGCATATGGCCGCGGGACAACAGCTCATAAAATTCGCCTGTGCTGATCAGGCCCGTGATCTGCTGTCCGATATCCTGCTCGCGCAGATCGGCAGTAAAGGCAGGATCGTTAACCAGAGACTGGTGTATGGGGAACAGCTTTACGGCCAGGATGGTCAGGATCGCCGCAACCAGCACGGTAGCGATAAAGACGGCGATCATCAGCATGAAAAGACGGCCCAGACGCTGAGAACGGTCGATATGGGCGATCGCCGAAGCAATGGCAAAGAATACAAGGGGGATCACCGCCGTAAACAGCAGGTTCAGGAAGATGTCGCCCAGGGGCTTGACAAACTTCACCTCGTTTTTGAAAAGCAGCCCGAAGACGCTCCCGGCGAGAATGCCGCCGAGCAATAGCAGGATACTCCCGTAATTCTTGAAGAAGCCGTGCTTTTTTGCTGCAATCATTAATCTAAGTTAATGGTTTAGGGCAATATGCAGGCTATAATCTAAGTCAATAGTTTAAGGCGGTAAAAGACAGGAGGGTTACCTTCTGCTTCCGGATCGGGGCGGCAGCCCGAGGATCCGCGGAAGAAAAACAGAGAAATGTCCCCCTCAGAAATGATGACGCACAAAGGCCTCAAGCGCAGCATAATGCGGCAGCCCGAGCCTGTCATAAAGCTGGGCGGTAAAAGCGTTCCGCTCCTCGGCCCGCTGCCAGAACTCGCGGGCGTCCGATCCCTGGAAAGGCACGTTGTCTTTCTGACTCTGGTGGATAAAGATGCCGTTCCTTTTCTGGATGACCTGTCCCGGGCTCATCGGTACCGCCATTTCTATTTCGTAAGGCTCCCATTCCGCCCAGGCGCCGCGGTACAGCCATACCCAGCAGTCCTTCATGAATTCCTCCTGCTTGAGCCGGTCGATGGCTTCGAATACGATATCCAGGCATATCTTATGGGTGCCGTGCGGATCGGCAAGATCCCCGGCGGCATAGATCTGATGCGGCTTTACCCGGCGGATCAGGTCCATGGTAATGCGGATATCCTCTTCTCCCGGCGGGTTCTTCTCGATCTTGCCGGTTTCATAGAAAGGCAGGTTCAGGAAATGGATATGGTCGTCGGGGATACCCACATAACGGCAGGTGGCTTTGGCCTCACAGCGGCGGATCAGCCCTTTTATGGCGCGGATCTCCGTAGTGTCCATATCGCTCGGCCGCTTGGTCCTCAGAAAGGCGCGGGCGTCTTCCATGATCTCGGAAACATGACTTTTGTCGATCCCGAACATATCGTCGAAGCCGGCCACGAAGTCGATGAAGCGGGTGACAAATTCGTCCCCCACGGCAATATTGCCCGAGGTCTGGTAACCCAGATGCACCTCGTGGCCCTGTTCATGCAGGCGGATAAAAGTACCCCCCATGGAAATGATATCGTCGTCCGGATGGGGTGAAAACAGGATTACCCGTTTGCTGGCGGGCTCCGAACGTTCGGGGTGGTTGGGGATATGCACATGTGGCTTCCCCCCGGGCCAGCCGGTGATGCAGTTTTTCATCCCGTTGAACACCATCAGGTTGATATCGTACGAAGGACCGAAATGCACCAGCAGGTCGCTCAGGCCGTGATCGTTATAATCGTTGTCCGTCAGCATGAGGATGGGCTTGTTCACCGACAGGGCGAGGGTGGATACCGCCTTGCGGATCATCTTCGGCGTCCACTCGCATTCGCCGGTGAGCCAGGGCGACTTGAAGCGGGTCAGCTCGGCGGCGGCCTGCTCATCGAGGACAAAGGTGCAGTCAGGGTGCTGCTGCAAAACGGAAGCGGGCACCTGCTCCGTGTTGTGACCCTCCACGGCCCGCTGCACAACGGGCGCCTTGTGCTGGCCCCAGGCCAGCAGGATCACCTTCCGCGCCAGCAGGATATTGCTGATCCCCATGGTGATGGCGAGGCGCGGCACCTGGGCCATGTTGGAAAACTCGTAGGAGTTGGCCAGCCGTGTAGTGTTCTCCAGGGCGATCAGGCGGGTGCGGGAATTGACGTTTGAGCCGGGTTCGTTGAAGCCGATGTGCCCGTTGTTGCCGATGCCGAGGATCTGCAGGTCTATTCCCCCCGCGGCAGCGATCTTTTCTTCATAGGCCAGACACCAGGCCTTTACCTGGTCTTTGGGAAGGGTACCGTCTGGGATATGGATGTTTTCCGGACGAATGTCCACATGGTTAAAAAGCTGTTCCTGCATAAAGCGGTGATAGCTCTGCAGCGCATCGGGCTCTATGGGATAATATTCGTCCAGGTTGAAGGTGATCACCCCCTCAAAGCTCAGTTCTTCCTCCTGATGCATGCGCACCAGCTCGGCATACAGGTTTTTGGGTGTGGAGCCGGTGGCCAGGCCAAGCACGCAGGGTTTACCGGCGGCCTGCTTCTCCCGGATAAGGGCGGCAATGGTCCGGGCTACCGATTCGGATCCTTCGCGGGCATTTTTAAAGATCTGTACCGGTATTTTTTCAAAGCTGTCCGTCAGGTCGATGTCCGCTGTGTTGGGTTTGGGATTCAATAGTCTAAGGTTTAAAGTTTAAGGTCTAAAGTCGATCTGTCTGAAATGAAACTTGTTCCGGTTTCGGGTTTGAAGTTTCTGGTTTCTGGTTTACGTCGTTCACAAAGAGTTTTAGCGGTCTCCGTGAAACGCAGTTCGGCAACGCCATTTAAAAATAATTCAATCCCGTTGCCAATGCGGTGCATTTATCTCGCGTACTATGATTTTTAAAGGCCTCGATGAAGGCTCCGCCTTTCTGGTTTGATAAAGTCATCATCAAATCAGCACATCATCAAACCCTTAAAATGCCTTTCACCTTTTACCCTTCACCTTTTGCCTTTCTTTTACTTGGGGGTTCCGGTGCTGTCGGTTTTGAAGATATCAAAATAGCTGGTGCCCCAAAGCCGGTAGCGGGCATACTGTGTTTTCAGTCTGTCGGTGAAATCGTTGAAATTCTTTTTTTCTTTCGGAGACCAGGCTATTTCCGCCAGCGCCGCCGCCCGGGGGAATAGCATATATTCCACTTTGGAAGGCCAGGCGATATATTCCGTCCAGAGATTGGCCTGTACGCCTTTGATATACTGCGCCTCATCGGCAGTCAGCTCCTTGGGGAAGGGCTCGTAGCTGTATACCTTTTCCAGGGGCAGGTTCCCGCCGATGGACAGGCTGTCGTGGTTGTCAGACTGGTAATAATCCAGATAGCAGTAGGTGGTGGGGCTCATGACCACATCGTGGTGCTGCTTGGCCGCTTCGATACCGCCTTTTTCGCCCCGCCAGCTCATTACCGTGGCATTGGGGGCGAGTCCGCCTTCCAGGATCTCATCCCATCCGATGATCTCCCTTCCCTTGCTGTTCAGGTATTTTTCGATGCGCTGTACAAAATAGCTCTGCAGCCCTTCTTCGTTTTTTAATCCTTTTTCCCGGATCAGCTTCTGGCAAAACGCGGAGCGCTTCCAGTTGTCCTTCGGGCATTCGTCGCCGCCGATATGGATGTACTTGGACGGGAAAAGCTGTATCACCTCGTCCAGCACGTTTTCGAGGAAGGTAAAGGTGTATTCGGTCGGCGCATATACGTCCTGGAACACACCCCAGGTCTGTTGTACCTGCTTGCCGGTACGGGGGCCGTTCCAGGGGGTCTTACCGATTTTGGTAGATTCGTTGGGGAAGCAGCTCAGCTGCGGATAGGCGGCGATGGCCGCGGAGGAATGGCCCGGCATCTCGATTTCGGGGATGATGGTGATATACCGGTCTGCCGCATACCGTACGATGTCTTTGATCTGCTCCTGCGTATAGAAGCCCCCGCTGCGGGTTTTATCATTTCCGTCCCCGGGGTGATGGCCGATGATGGTGCCGTTTCTCCAGGCGCCGACTTCGGTCAGGCGGGGATATTTCTTGATCTCAATACGCCAGCCCTGGTCTTCCGTGAGGTGCCAGTGGAAGGTGTTCATCTTCTGCAGAGCCAGATAGTCGATGAATTGCTTGACAAATGCAGTATCAAAGAAATGACGGCCGCAGTCGAGCATCATGCCGCGGTAAGCAAAACGCGGGTGATCCGTTATCTTCACCGCAGGGATCTTCAGTGACTGGGAGCGGTCCGGCGGCAGGAGCTGGATGAGCGTCTGCATACCATAAAAAACGCCTTCTTCATTGTCCCCGTTGATGTTCACCTTGTCGCCCGTCACCTCCATATTATAGGCGCCCGGGATTTTGTATTCTATTTTCTCGTAATTGAGCACGACCACGTTGGAAGCAGGAATATCCTCCCCGTTTTTGCTGAGGTCCTTTACCTGCAGCTGAAAGCCATAGTACTTTTGCAGATAAGCGTTAAAAAACCGTATGGATTTTTCCAGACCGGTGCCTGACATCACCAGCATGGTAGAGGGGTTGATGGTGAAGTGCCCGGCCTGTTTTTCCACTTTTACGGGCGCCGGGATGATGCTCACCGGGGCCAGGCTGCTGTCTGTGTCAGTGCCGCCGCCGGAAGTGCTGTTGGAAGTGCAGGACAGCTGGGCCAGGGGCACCAGTAACATAAGCAAGCAGGTATGCCTGAATCGAAACATGGTGAAAGGTTTTACAGGTGACGGCGCAGACGGGTTGTCCCGGAGGCCGGATTCGGGTTAATCGGTTATAAAGCAAAGCAAGTCCAAAAGAACGACAAAAATATTTAAAATGCGGCAGGACAAGGGGCTCTTTTTTTAAAAGCGCAGAAAATTGCTTGGAAATGTAAATTATTTTATAATTTTACACCCTCAATTTTCGATCTCCATGAATGCAACAGGTAAACAAAGGGTTTTTCGGACAACAGTATCAGCACTGATTTCCGGGACCATTATTATTACCTGCATGCGATCATGGAGGCAGGAACTGTAATGCACCTAAAGAAGCAGCCGCAGCGCCTTCCTCCGAAACGGGGAAGGCGCTGTGTTTTTTATAGCCGCTGACGATTGCTTAACACAAAATGCTGTAACAGAGAAACATGAAGATTTTAAAGTTCGGGGGTACTTCGGTAGGATCCGTGGAAAGCATCCGTACGCTGGCCGGCATTGTAAGATCAACGCTGCAGGAAGGGCAGCGCGTTGCCGTAGTGACCTCCGCTATGGGGGGTATTACCAATTGTCTGCTGGAGATGGCGGCCCAGGCCGAAGCCGGAAGCGACTTCCATGTATTGCTGCAGAAGATGGAGCAGCGCCATCTTGAAGTGATCAAGGCCCTGATCGCTGTAAAGCGGCAGAACCCCGTGATCATGCAGCTGAAGATCTTCATGAACGAGCTGGAAGACCTGCTGCAGGGGGTAAAAGCCGTTGGGGAGCTTTCCGCCAGGACCCAGGACAGCATTGTCGGCTATGGCGAGCTTTGCTCCACCTTTATCGTGGCCCAGCTGTTACAGCAGGATCACCCGGACGCCCGGTTTGCGGACGCCCGGCTATGGATCAAAACAGACAGCGCCTATGGCCATGCCCGGGTGAACCAGGAGCTGACCGACCAGCTGATCCGGGATGCGTTCCGGGATAATCCCGCCGCTGTGTTCTGTATTACCGGCTTTGTGGCCAGCAATGAAAAAGGACAGACCACTACCCTCGGGCGCGGGGGCAGCGATTATACCGCCGCGCTGGTAGGTGCGGCCATAGAGGCCGAGGAGATACAGATATGGACGGATGTGGACGGTTTTATGACCGCCGATCCGCGGATGGTCAGCAAGGCCTTTACCCTGCCGGAGATATCCTATACCGAGGCGATGGAGCTGACCTATTTCGGCGCCAAGGTGATCTATCCGCCCACGATGATCCCGGCTTTTGAGAAGCGTATACCCATTGTGATCCGGAACACCTTCAATCCCTCCTTTACCGGTACCGTGATCCGTGAGCATGCCCATCGCAACGGCCACCTCATCCGCGGCATCTCTTCCATCAGCGATGTCAGCCTGATCAACCTGCAGGGCAGCGGCATGGTGGGCAGAACAGGCTTCAGCGGCCGCCTTTTCTCGCTGCTGGCCAGGGAAGGGATCAATATTATCCTGATCACCCAGGCTTCTTCAGAACATAGTATAACCCTGGCCGTGAGTCCGAAGGACGCCGCCAACGCCCGCCGGCTTATTGCAGCCGAGTTTGAGCTGGAACTACAGACCGGCAAGCTGGAAATTCCCCGTGTGGAGGATGAACTTTCTGTGCTGGCCGTGGTCGGGGAAAATATGAAACACACCAGCGGCGTGAGCGGCAAGCTGTTTAACGCACTGGGCAGAAACGGCGTAAACGTGACAGCTATTGCACAGGGATCCTCGGAGTACAACATATCCGTGGTGATCCGTAAAAACGACCTGGCCAAGGCCCTCAACTTAGTACATGAGGCCTTCTTCCTCTCCCGGATAAAAACCCTGAATGTGTTTTATCTCGGCGTGGGCAATATCGGGAAAACCCTGCTGCGTCAGGTAAAGGACCATGAAGCCTACCTGCTGGAGCACAATGCGCTCCGGATCAATATGGTAGCCATTACCAATACGCGGCAGATGCTGTTTCGCGAAGCCGGCATACCACTTCAGCAATGGGAGCGGCTGATGCAGGAAGGGGGAGAGCCGGCCGACCTGGAGCAGTTTATCTCCCGCATGAAGGCCATGAACCTGCCCAACAGCGTATTTATCGATAATTCGGCCAGCGCCGACGTGGTGAACCATTATGCTTCGCTGTTTGCCGCCAGCATTTCGGTGGTGACCTGTAACAAGATCGGGAATTCGGGCTCCTATGAGCAATACAAGGCCTTCAAGGCCGCGGTGAAGAAGCATGGCGTGAACTTCCTGTACGAGACCAATGTGGGCGCCGGGCTGCCGATCATCAAAACCCTGCAGGACCTGCTGGTGAGCGGGGATAAGATCATGAGGATAGAAGCTATCCTGTCCGGCACCATTTCTTTTATCTTTAATGAATTTAAAGGAGACAGAAGGTTTTATGATGTCGTAAAAGAAGCCCGGGCAAAGGGGTATACCGAACCCGATCCCCGCGACGATCTCAGCGGGCTGGACTTTATGCGGAAGATGCTGATCCTCGCCCGGGATTCCGGATATGGTGTGGAAATGGAAGATGTGGAGATCGAGCCCATCCTCCCGGAAAGCTGTATGCAGGCGACTTCGGTGGACGCATTTTTCGAAACCTTATTGCAGGAAGATGCGTATTTTGAGGAGCTGAAGCAGCGGGCCGAGCGCGAAGGGAAGGTGCTGCGTTATATCGGCGTGCTGGAAGACGGTAAGGTAAGCATCCGGCTGCAGGCTATCGATGACCGGCATCCTTTTTACGCGCTGTCCGGCAGCGATAACATCATCGCCTTTACCACGAACCGCTATACCGCCTGTCCGCTGGTGGTGAAGGGCCCCGGCGCCGGCGCCGAAGTTACCGCGGCAGGGGTGTTTGCCGATCTGGTGAAGTGCGCTAATTAGAAACCGGAAACTGAGAAACAAGAAACTATAAATAGATCATGGGCGACGATTGTTGTAAATCCGTAAAAGTGTTTGCCCCGGCCACCGTGGCCAATGTGGTATGCGGCTTTGACGTGCTGGGCTTTGCCGTATATGCGCCGGGCGATGAGGTCATCATGCGGCTCACCGACGAAGCGGGTGTAAAGATAAAAGCCATACACGGGGATGAAGGAAAGCTGCCACTGGACCCGGCAAAGAATACCGTGAGCGCCGCTGTGATCGATTATCTGCAGGCTATCGGCGAGCCGGAGCGTGGCGTAGAAATTACCCTTTTTAAAAAGATGCCGGTAGGCAGCGGTCTGGGCTCCAGCGCCGCCAGCACGGTAGCCGGCCTCTTTGCCATCAACACCCTGCTGGAGGAACGTCTTCCGCGGGAAGCCCTGCTGCCTTTTGCCATGGCCGGAGAGCAGCTGGCCTGCGGGCAGGGACATGCGGATAATGTGGCTCCCGCGCTTATGGGCGGCTTTGTGCTGATCCGCAGCTATGACCCGCTCGACGTCATCCGCCTGCATACCCCTCCGGGACTGGTATGCGCGCTCATCCACCCTCACCTCGAAGTCGCCACCCGCGACGCCCGGCGGATCATCCGGCAACAGGTATCTCTGAAAGATGCGGTACAGCAGTGGGGGAATATCGCCGGTCTGGTCAGCGGGCTCTATCGCGAAGATCATGCGCTTATCAGCCGGTCGCTTCAGGATGTGATCATAGAGCCGGTGCGTTCCATGCTGATCCCCGATTTTTATACCCTGAAGCAGAAAGCCCTGGACCAGGGTGCGCTGGGCTTTGGCATCTCCGGTTCCGGTCCCGCCGTCTTTGCCCTCAGCACAGACCAGGACACCGCCTGTAGCATCAGGGATGCCGTACAGGAACATCTCCGTACGCTGGGCATCGAATCGGACGGCTACGTTTCCCAGGTCAATGCCGAAGGCCCCCGCATTATGTAAGGATGCGCAGACTAAAACGTTAACCCATTTCATAGGATGCCGGAAAGCCGGCGTGTGCATAAAACAGGAAGGGATGCAGTACTACAGTACAAAGGATAAACATACAAAAGCAGATTTCCCCCAAGCGGTTTTTCAAAGCCTCCCGCCCGATAACGGGCTTTATATGCCGGAGAAGCTTCCCCGGCTGGAAGAGGCGTTTATAAAAAAACTCGGCGGCTTCTCTTTTCCCGAGATAGCCTTCCGGGTGGCTTCCGCCCTGCTGGAAGAGGCCATATCCGCGTCCAGGCTCCGGGAGATCATCGATGAAGCGGTTAACTTCCCGGCGCCGGCGGTACCCCTGGGAAAAGATACCTATGTGCTGGAGCTGTTCCATGGCCCCTCCCTGGCGTTTAAGGATTTCGGCGCCCGCTTTATGAGCCGGGTGATGGCTTATTTTCTTGAGCAGCAAACTCGCCCCCTTGACATTCTTGTG
Source organism: Compostibacter hankyongensis (assembly GCF_039541075.1). NCBI lineage: Bacteria > Pseudomonadati > Bacteroidota > Chitinophagia > Chitinophagales > Chitinophagaceae > Compostibacter > Compostibacter hankyongensis. Next base: position 1,209,857 of record NZ_BAABFN010000001.1, read on the forward strand.
GCCACCTCCGGCGATACCGGCGGCGCCGTAGCCCTCGGATTTTATGATGTGCCGCATATCCGGGTGACCATCTTATACCCCTCGGGTAAGGTCAGTCCCGTGCAGGAGCAGCAGCTGACCACGCTGGGAAAAAACATCCGCGCCCTCGAGGTGAAGGGCAGCTTTGATGATTGTCAGCGGCTGGTAAAACAGGCTTTCCTGGATCCGGAGCTCAGCAAGACCCTGCAGCTTTCTTCCGCTAACTCTATTAATATTGCCCGGCTGATCCCGCAGACCTTTTACTACTTCCATGCCTGGGCCCAGCTGCAGCAGGCGGGCCATACCGCCCCTCCGGTGTTTTCGGTTCCCAGCGGCAATTTCGGTAATCTTACCGCGGGAGTAATGGCCTGGAAGATGGGCTTACCGGTAGCCCGTTTTGTGGCTTCCACCAATGTGAACGACGAGGTGCCGGTATACCTTCGCACGGGCGTATTTGAGCCGCGACCCTCCCTGCATACCCTTTCCAATGCCATGGATGTGGGCAACCCGAGCAATTTTGCCAGGCTGCTGGAGCTGCTGGGCGGTGCGGAAGATATGGGCGGTCTGCTTTCGGGATACAGCTTCACCGACGAAGCTACCCGCGAGGCCATCCGGAGCGTTTTCACCCAACACGGTTATGTAATGTGTCCGCACACCGCCGTCGCTTATCTGGGCCTGCAGGAATTTCGGCGGGAAAGCGGAACCGGTAACCCGGGTGTTTTCCTCTCCACAGCGCATCCCTGCAAGTTCCCGGATGTATATGAAACGGATATGCAGCCGGCCATCGTCCTTCCCGAACAGCTGGCGTCGCTGAACGGAAAGCAAAAGCAGGCTGTGGTTATGGAGAACGACTTTTCGCAGTTAAAAGAGATATTGCTGCGCGGATAATCAATCAAGAAAGCCGGACCATCCGACTTTTTTTCCGCGATGCCATACGACCGAAAATCCGATCCTCATGAGATGTCTTCTCTACGTTTGTCTGCTGTCGTTGTCCTGTTCTGCCGCGCTTGCGGAAGGGAAAGCGACGCAGGCTTGGGTTGCTCCGCAGCCTGCAGATATGGCCGCTACTGTTTCCCGGCCGGCAGATACCCTCATTACCGTTCCCCTGGGTGGCAATACCTGGAAATACCCCAAGGAAAACCACGGCGGTCAGCTCAGCGAAGCCGGAATCCGTAACTGGACGGACACCGCCTGCTATTTTATCACCCGTGTCCGGGTAAGCCGTCCCGGGATGCTCCGGCTTTGGCTCAGGGCAACCGTGTCCGGGGGAGAAAGTGTGATCCGCGTATCCCTGCTCGGGCACAGCCGGGACATCAGGCTGAAGCCGGGAGAGCCGGGCGACCGTTCTGCGGGAACCTGGCAGGTCACGGATACCGGCTATATTGCCATAAGGCTGCAGGCCCTTTCGAAGACAGGCCGGTATTTTGGGGAGGTGGCGGCGCTGAAGCTGGACGGCACGGCACTACAGGGACGCACTGCCTTCGTAAAAAACAACGAGGGCAATTTCTTTTACTGGGGCCGGCGGGGTCCTTCCGTCCACCTGAATTACGAAATGCCCGGAGATGCGGATGCCGAGTGGTTTTACAACGAGGTAACGGTGCCGGCGGGCAACGATATTGTCGGCTCCTATTTTATGGCGGACGGCTTTGCCGAGGGATATTTCGGTATGCAGGTCAACTCCTCCCGCGAGCGGCGCATTCTCTTTTCCGTATGGAGTCCTTTTCATACCGATGATCCGTCGGCCATTCCGGCGGATCAAAAGATATTGCTTGTAAAAAAGGGCGCCGGTGTGCATGCCGGCGAGTTCGGGAACGAGGGTTCGGGCGGACAAAGTTTTTTGCGTTATAACTGGAAAGCCAACACTACCTACCGTTTTCTGCTGCATGCCCGGCCGGGCGACAACGATCATACCCGCTACACGGCCTGGTTTTATGCCCCGGAGCAGGCGCATTGGCAATTGATCGCGAGCTTTAGCCGCCCGCATACCCATACCTGGCTGAAGCACCTGCATTCCTTCCTGGAGAATTTTTCTCCGGATCAGGGCGACATTACCCGCAAGGTGCTGTTCACAAACCAGTGGGTCCGGGACGCCGCGGGAAAATGGACGGCGCTGACCCGCGCCCGCTTCACAGGTGACAATACAGCCGGAAAAGGCTACCGCATGGATTACGGGGGAGGAGTAGAGGGCGCCGCCTTTTTTCTGAAGAACTGCGGTTTCTTTAACGGCTATACGCCATTGAATACGCATTATGCCCGTCCTCCGGGAGGCCTGCCGCCGGAGATCCCATTCGAAAGGTTAAAGGTGAAAGGTAAAAGGTGAAGGGCCGTTCCACGTAAACCCGAAATCCGCAATCCCCGCATTCATTTGAATACCTGCACGCCGTTTGCTTCCAGTTGGCGCAGCAGCGTTTGGTTGAGGCTATCCGACCAAAGGGCGGCGGCATCGCTCAGCCCGAACATCTCCAGTTTCGGCAGGGCGGACAGCTGTGTGGGGAGTGCGGTGAACCGGTTTCCGTTGAGCTCGATCTCCAGGAGGCCAGCGTAGTTCAGCAGGGGCATGGGGAAGCGGTCCAGCTGGTTATAGCTGAGGTCTACCCGTTTCAGCTTTGGAAAGTTCCAGCATTTATCACCCACGGTGGCGATGTCGTTATGGCTGCAGTAAAATAGCTCCAGCCGGTCCAGCCGCCGGATGGCGGTGGGAAGCTTTCTGATCCGGTTATGGGAGAGATACAACTCCTTTACCTTCCTGAGCTTCCGGATTTTCGGGCGGATGCGGCTGATCCGGTTGTAATAGATATCGAAATGGCGCAGCTGCTTCAGCTTGTAAACGGCTACGGGCAATCGCGTCAGGTTGTTCCTGTACAGGATGATCAGTTGCAGCCGGCGCAGCCGTTTTATCCGATGCGGTACTTTCCCGATATCGTTGGTAGACAGAATAAGACTTTGCAAGGTATTCAGGCGGGTAAGATCCCGGGGAATATCGCGGATCTGGTTTTCCGATAGGTCCGTCCAGCGCAGCGCAGGCAGGTAGAGACGTGGTATGACCAACCTGCTGAGGAAGTTACGGGATACGTGGAGTTCCTGTAAAGCCGGCATGGGATGGCTGATCTGTAAGGTGGTGATCACATTGTCGTCCAGGTTGACCGACTCGAGGGCGGGCAGCCTGTAGAGCACCTCCGGAAAAGTTTTCAGGTAGTTGCCGGACAGGTTGATCCGCTTGAGCTGACTGAAACGGAGGATGCTTTCCGGCACTTCTTCGAGGTCAAAGCCGTGCAGGTCCAGCTCAGTAATATTATCAGGCTGGTTCAGCGCGGCCGCCAGGCTCCGGGGCGGCAGGGTGGACTTTAGCTTTCCCTGCACCGTATAGAGCCGGAAGAGGTTGGCAGAATCTCTTGCCGTATAGTCGCGCGTCCCCGGAGTGTAGAGCAGCTGTTTTCGTACGCGTATGCCCATATGCACGGAGTCCTGCGCGGTGAGCGGTACAAGCTGGGCAAAATCCGTCAGGGGCAGGAAGACGAACAGCAACGGCAGCAACCTTTTTTTCATGGCCGTGTAGCTTTAGAGATGGAGAAATATCCATCCTAAAGGTAAAACTAAATTTTTAGTTTTCAAAACGGCTGTGGAAAAACTCAGGGCTGTAGCTGCAAAACGGCGAACACCGGACAATGGTCGGAGGCGGGATTGCCTTTCAGCACCCGTATGGCGCCGGTGGTCCAGGTATGGCTTTTATCGGTGAGGATATAGTCTATCTTGGAATGGGGATCGTCCCAGGGAATGGTATAGCCGCTGGATGCGGAGGCATCCGAGAAGCGGGTCTTCATCAGGGCGATCTCTTTGCTGTCCGGCCGGCTGTTCATATCCCCGGCCAGGATAACGGGCAGCGTGTCCTGCCGGTAAAAGCCAAGAAGCGTCTGTATCTGCCGCAGGCGTTCTTCGGGAGCCTTCCGGTAGTCCAGGTGGGTGCTGGCAAATTTCAGCCGGGTGCCGTCTTTCAGCCGTACCGTTATTTCTGCAATGGCGCGGGGTTCTCCGCCCGTGACGGAAGGCAGGTGATGGGTGGCGCTGCTTTCCAGCGGATAACGGGACAGGACGCCTATACCATAGCCGCCGCCCTGATAGTCCATGGCCCTGGCAAAATAAAAATAAGGTATCCCGCTTTCCCGGGCGATCTGCTGCAGCTGAAAGACCTTTCCGGTCCGGTCCGTCATGCTGTCCAGCTCCTGCAGGGCCACCAGATCAGGACCAAAATCGCGGATCACTTTGGCGATATTTTCGGTGTTTACCTTCCCTGCGTTGTCTTCCGCATGATGGATGTTATAGGTGAGCACCTTCAGCTGCTGCGCCGGCAGCTTTGCTGCTGCCAGCAGCAAGGCCAGAACGAGGATAAGCGGTTGTTTTTTCATGATTTAGCTATAAGGAATAAGATGTGGAAGTTGCCGCCTCTGCTTTTTCGCGCAGCCGTTTCACAATGGCGGAATCGGTGATGCTGATCTCAAACTCTTTGCCGTCGCCCATGGCGGCATGAGGGTTCCGGTATTGCATTTTGCTGTCGGCGGTACGGTTGCCCCGGGAGTGGTATTCACGGGCGCCCGTCTGACGCACCAGCTCGGCAATATTTTCTTCCCGCACACCGGAGCCCGCCATAATGGTGATCCGGTCTCCTGCAACCTGTACCAGCTGCCGGATCAGACCGGTGCCCTCCATGGCGATGCGGCGCTGCCCGGAGGTCAGGATACGTTCGCAGCCCGTGCTGATCACCGCTTCGAGGGCTTCGAAAGCATCGCTGGTCATATCAAAAGCCCGGTGAAAGGTAACGCCCATCGGTTGGGCCAGCGTTACTAACTGCTTCGTACGTACGACGTCCACCTTTCCGTCTTCGGTAAGCACGCCGATGACCACGCCGTCGCAGCCCAGCTGCTTGCAGACTTCGATATCCCGCTGCATCAGCTCGAACTCCAGGGCATCATAGAGGAAGTCGCCTCCCCGGGGCCGGATGATGGGATAGACTTGTATGGACAGCGCTTCCCGCGTTTTGGCAATGGCGCCATAGCTGGGGGTGGTGCCGCCTTCGGCCATATTGTCGCAAAGCTCTACACGGTCGGCTCCGCCGGTCTGTGCAGCAATGGCGGAAGCGGCCGAGTTGGCGCAGATCTCAAGGATGACAGGGGTATTCATAATAATATTTTAAGTGGGGTATGTTGGGCGATCAGGGTAAAATCCCGGTCCTTATGTACAAGCGGTATATCGAAATAAATGGCATAGAAAGCGATTAAGCAATCGTTGCTTTTACGGATGGTAATTCCTTTTTTGCGGAGATCCCTGTATAGGGCAGCCGCTCCTCCGGCTGCTTCTATGGCAGGAAGGTCCAGTATGGAAAAAGCGGAAAGCAGATCCTTTGTCTGTTCAAAGTCCCCGTCATCCTGGATGCCTTGCAGTATCTCCTGGTAGATAACGGGAGTGATGATAACGGGAAAATCTTCTGCAATATAACGGCCCAGCAGGTCTGATCCTCTGCCGGAACGGATATTCAGGAAATCGATCCATACCGATGTATCAAAAAGTAGCGGATCGTTCAAGCTTTTCTCATTTCCTGAAGATTCCCCTTCCAGAAGGACTTATGCCGTATATGAAGCAATTGCTGTCTTTTCAGCCGGTTTACATAATACTGTAAGGCTTCCTGCACAGCGGCTCTTTTGGTGGGCTGCTTCCCCAGCCTCATCGCAGCTTTCAGCAGATGATCGTCTATTTCTATATTGGTGCGCATATCCTCCTTTGTTTTTATACACCTAAAGATAGGATTTTTTACACCAAAAGAAAACAGGATTCAAAAATAGCTCTTCCCGTCGATAAGTCTGTTGGGGGTTTGCTGGGAGTAAACGGCATAGTTAAAGCCTTTTTGCAGACACCAGGCGCCGATCTCTCCCTGCTTGTTGATGGCCAGAAAGCCCAGCTGTATGGACCGGGCATAGTCCGGGTCTTTTTTGACCACCCGCTCCACGGTCATGCGGCAGGCTTCTTCGGGGGAATGTCCCTGTCGCATCAGCTCTACTACCGTATGGGTGCCGCATATCCGCATGGTGGCTTCCCCGACGCCGGTGGAGGTGGCGGCCCCTATTTCGTTGTCTACGAAGAGGCCGGCGCCGAGTATGGGTGAATCGCCTACCCGGCCATGCATCTTATAGGCCAGTCCGCTGGTCGTGCAGGCGCCGGAAAGGTTACCTGCCGCATCCAGCGCCAGCATGCCGATGGTGTCGTGATTGTACCGGTTGCCCGGCAGGCGCAGTGGGCTGAAGGCGGTTTTTCTGCCGGCGGCTTTGTTTTCAATATTGATCTCCGGTTTGTATTTTGAGGTTTGTAGCCATTTCCGCCAGGCCTTTTCGGAGGCGGGGGTGAGCAGATGCTGTCGCGGAAAGCCCTGCTCCAGCGCGAACTGCAGGGCGCCATCCCCGACCAGCATGACGTGGGGCGTTTTTTCCATTACCCGGCGGGCTACCGAGATGGCATGTACGATGTGCTCCAGGCATCCTACCGAGCCGGCGTTCCCTTTTTCATCCATGATGCAGGCGTCGAGGGTAACGTGCCCGTCGCGGTCCGGGAATCCGCCGAGACCGATGGTCTGTATCTGCGGATCGGCTTCCGGTACCTTGACACCCGCCTCCACTGCATCGAGCGCGCGGCCCCCGCTGCGGAGCACCTCCCAGGCGGCTGCGTTGGCGGGTATCCCGAAATCCCAGGTCGATACCACAAGCGGGCGTACGGCTTCCGGCCGCTGCCGGCGGGTAACGGCGGCGGCAAGCGCGGGGCGGTCGAGCGACAGCAGGGCGGCGCCCGCCGCGGACCATTTCAGGAACTTTCTGCGGTCTTGCATGGGAACGGGTTTGAAATTTCCAGTTTCTGGTTCAATAGTCTAAGGTCCAAAGTCTAAAGTTAATTTGCCGGGAATGAAACCTTAAACCTTAGACTTCCGTGTCTAAAGTTGATCTGCCCGGAAAAACCTTAAACCTTAGACCCTTAAACTTTAAACTTAAAATGCCCTTCACCCTTCACCTTTTACCTTTCACCTTTCCCCCTTTAGGGGGGTAGGGGGCGTCAGTCCTTCATCTCCCAGACCAGGGCGCTGGCGCCGAGGATGGCCGCATCGCTTTCCTTCAGCTCGGACAGCAGCACCTTTACCTTGTCTTTATAGATCTCCAGCAGGCTTTCTTCCATATGCCGGACGGTGGGCTTCAGGATAAGATCGCCCGCTTTGGTGAGGCCGCCGAACAGGATAATGGCCTCGGGACTGGAGAAGGCGATAAAGTTGGCCAGCTGCTGCCCCAGCATTCTGCCGGTATATTCAAAGGCGTCGAGCGCCAGCTTATCCCCGTGAAGGGCCGCATCCCGGGTGGATTTTGAAGTGATCTCCTCGGGAGGAAGACCCCGCAGCCGGCTATCGGTCTGATGCGTATCCAGCAGCTCCCGCATGGTGCGTGCCAGCCCGGTGGCGGAAACATAGGTTTCCAGGCAGCCGTAACGTCCGCATCCGCACAACCTTCCTTCAGTGTTTACGATCACATGCCCCAGCTCACCGGCGAAGCCGTCGTGCCCGTAAACAAGCTCGCCGTTGGCGACAATGCCGCTGCCCAGGCCCGTGCCGAGGGTGATCATGATGAAGTCCTTCATGCCGCGGGCGGCCCCGTAGGTCATCTCTCCGATGGCCGCGGCGTTGGCATCGTTGGTGAGTACTACAGGCAGTCCGAAAGCATCCTTGACCAGGTTGGCCAAAGGGATCACCCCTTTCCAGGGCAGGTTGGGGGCAAATTCTATCGCTCCTTTGAAATAATTGCCGTTCGGGGCACCGATGCCGATGCCTTTTACTTCCCCGGTGTCGGCCATCTTTTCGATGAGCGGGGATAAAGCGTTGTAGAGATCCTCCACAAAAAGGGGAACTTCCGCATGCGCACGGGTGGAGATGCTTCCTTCACTCAGCAAATTGCCACGGCGGTCCACAATGCCGAATACCGTGTTGGTGCCGCCGATATCGATGCCCACCGCTAACTGTTGATTCATTTTTATGTGTTTATTTCGAGAACATGGTTTACAGGTCAGTGCTACATAACCGCGGCTTCATAATCCAGCCCCTGCGCTTTCAGGATGGATCTTACCCGGTAGCCGAAAAAGGCGATGTAGGCAAAACCCAGCACCGGTATGATGTACGACCGGTGAATGCCCAGGGCCGGCATATCCGCCAGTCCGCCCTGTATCGGAGGGATAAGGGCTCCGCCGAGGATCATCATGATCAGGAAGGCCGAAGCCTGGCTGGTATATTTTCCCAGCCCGGTAATGGACAGGGCAAAGATGCAGGGCCACATGACCGAACAGAACAGCCCTCCGCTCATAAAGGCAAAAGCGGCCGTCTGACCGGTAGTGAACAGGCCGATGAGCATGGCGGCCGTTCCCAGTCCGCCGAAGACCAGCAGGGTACGCGCCGGCTTTTCCTGTCCGATAAAGAAGCCGAAGACCAGAACCAGGATACAGATGGCGTAAAGATAAAAATCGTTGATCTGATTCCCTTTCCATATGTTTACGCCCAGCACTACCCCGAAGCCGATAAAGGGAACGATCACCGTCATCAGCTTCCGGGCTCTTCCGGAAAGATTAAAAATAGTGATGGCGGCTGTCCAGCGGCCGATCATCAGGCTTCCCCAGTACAACGAGATGTAGGGGTCGATCTGCGATTTGTCCAGGCCGGCAGGGGAGAGAAAGCCGGGTTGCTCCAGGAGGGCGCCCATATTGCTCTGGATGGTCACTTCCACGCCTACGTATACAAACAGCGCCGTCATTCCCAATACAAGCTGGGCGTAGCGCATGGCTCCCCAGCCCTGTGCATCCCGCTGTGCGCTTTTAAAGGAATAAAGCAGGATGCCCAGAATACCGACAATGCCAAGGACGAACAATGGCAGGGCATAACGGCTGATCACGCCGATCAGGATAAGCAGGAAAAAAAAGGTAATGCCCAGCATCGAGCGGGTAGCTTTCCCCGTTTTTTCGAATATCTCGTCAGAGATGAACCGCGGCATTTTGGTAACGGCAAAGATAACAGCCGCCAGCAGGAACAGCCCGGCCAGCATCAGGTAAAGCTTATTGATCGTACTGATATCGGTAACGGCGGCCTGACCGTTCTCGCTGGCCGTGCCAAACAAAAGGATGGCGACCACGATAGGACCGATGGTGGTCCCGAAGCTGTTGACGCCTTCGGCAGCATTCAGCCGGTGCGCGCCCGTGGAAGGGTCCCCCAGCATCACGGCAAAGGGATTGGCGGCGGTTTGCTGCAGGGAGAATCCCAGCGCCACCACAAAAAAAGCGCCCAGGATCAGGAAGAAGGCCGTGCTCTTGTTCTCCATGCCGTTACCCAGATTGACCACCCCGATCAGGAGCAGGGCGCCGGCTACCGAGATGAGCAGACCGTAGATGATGCCTTTTTTATAACCGATCTTGTTGAGGATATCTACGCCCCGGAAGGCCGAGAAAAGGTACAGCAGCAGCGAGCCGATAAAATAGGCGCTGTAAAAAGCGAAATCGATCAGCTGCGATTCCAGCTGGGTGAGGTTGAAATGTGCCTTGCAAAAAGGGATAAAAACGCCGTTGGATGCCGCCACAAAGCCCCAAAAGAAAAATACGGTGATCAGTATATAAAAGGCGGGATTGATCCCCCTCGTCGATTCGTCATTCATGCCATGTGTTTAGCAGGGTCATCTGGCTGCCGGCCGGGTTTCCCCGGCCGGCTAATGTAAAAATTATTTTCAAGAACGGGGTTGAAACCTTGAAAAAGGGGGAGGGGAAGGCCGCTAAATAATAATAAATTCAGGAAATGTTAGTATGTTAGCGGCTTCGTTTATCCATCAAACCGGGTATTTATGTCTGTGTCCGATTCTCCCCGCTCGGCCGGCCGCGCGCAAGTAGCTAATTATACCACGCCCATGATCATCATCGGGATGTTGTTCGCCGTGTTCGGGTTTGTTACCTGGGTGAACGGTACCTTGATCCCTTATCTGCAGATCGCCTGTGAGCTGACTACCGCGCAGGCGCTATGGGTGACCTTTGCCTTTTATATCTCTTATGCCCTTATGGCTTTTCCGTCTTCCTGGGTATTGAAGTTCACGGGTTTTAAGAAGGGAATGATGCTCGGGCTGCTGATCATGTCGCTGGGGACGCTCATTTTTATACCCGCGGCCAATACCCGCAACTTTGCCTTTTTCCTGACCGGCCTGTTTGTCACCGGCATCGGGCTGGCAGTGCTGCAGACCGCCTCCAACCCCTATGTGACCATTCTCGGGCCTATCGAAAGCGCCGCCCGGCGGATGAGCATCATGGGCATCTGTAACAAGGGCGCCGGTGCACTGGCGCCGCTGATCATGGGGGCCATTATGCTCAACAATGTGGACGCTTTCGAAGCCGGTTTGGAACATCTGGATGCTGCGCAACGTGCCGTTCAGCTGGACGCGCTTGCCGCCAGGGTGATCGTGCCCTACATTGTGATTACGGTGGTGCTGATACTGCTGGCCGTGGCCATCCGTTTTTCTGCCCTGCCCGATATCAATAAGGAGGAAGAAACGAATGCCGAGGTAAAGACACAGGCCACAGACCGGAAAAACCTGTTTAAATACCCTTATCTGATCATCGGCTTTATCACCCTGTTCCTCTACGTAGGAGTGGAGGTCATCGCGGGCGACATCATCCAGATATACGGGAAAGCCATCGGTATCCCGCTGGATGTGGCCAAACATTTTACCACCTATACGCTTATCGCCATGTTGGTCGGCTATCTGCTGGGCATTGCCCTTATTCCCAAGGTACTCAGCCAGGAGAAATCACTTTATATCGGCAGCATACTGGGGCTGGTCTTTTCACTGGGCGCTATCTTTACCCAGGGCTATCTCTCTATTGCGTTTGTTGCCCTGCTCGGTTTTGCAAATGCTCCTATGTGGCCGGCGATATGGCCCCTCGCGCTCGACGGGGTAGGCCGGTTTATAAAAATGGCTTCTGCCCTGCTGATCATCGGCATTGCCGGGGGCGCCATCATACCCAGGATATGGGGCGTCATCGGCGAGCATGTGGGCTACCGCGAAGCTTTCTGGCTGCTGGTGCCCTGTTATCTGGTTATCCTCTTCTACGCTGCTGCCGGTCATAAGATCGGAAAAACGGTACATCATTGATGTGACGGTTTGAACTTATTATTATTTACAGAGCAATGTGTATAGCAGACAAGGTTAACGAAAGATTTATGGCGCTGTATCATACAACGCCGCTGCTTATCCTTTCCCCCGGGCGGGTGAACATTATCGGAGAGCATACAGATTATAACGACGGGTTTGTGCTGCCCGCCGCCATTGATAAAAAGATAGCCCTCGCCATCGCCCCTTCCGGGTCCGGCCGTTGTACGGTGCATGCCGCAGCGCTGGAGGACAGCTTCAGCTTCGACTGCAGGGAGGAGGTGCGGCCCGCAGAAGGCTGGAAAAACTATATCCTCGGAGTGGTGCACCATCTGCAGCAACGTGGATATCGTATCGATGGCTTTAACGCTGTTTTTGACGGAGATATCCCCATCGGCTCCGGGCTGTCTTCCTCGGCGGCGGTCGAGGGCGCCTTCAGCTTCGGGCTCACACAGGTGTTCGGGCTGGATGCCGAGCGGTTTGAGCTGGCGCTGATCGGTCAGCAGGCAGAACATACTTTTGTAGGGGTGAACTGCGGTATCATGGATCAGTTTGCCAACCTCCACGGCCGGAAAAACCAGCTGATCCGTCTCGACTGCCGCGATCTTTCGTATGTATATGTACCGTTCAACTTTCCCGGCTATAAGATCGTTTTGTGCAACACCATGGTGCATCATTCCCTGGCATCTTCCGCCTACAATGAAAGGCGCCGCCAGTGCGAGGAAGGAGTGAAGGTGCTGCGGGATCATTATCCCGAAGTAAAAAGCCTGCGCGATGTAACACCGGCCATGCTGGAAGAGCATAAAACGGCGCTTGACAGCACAGTTTACCGGCGCTGCCGGTACATCGTGGAGGAAACCGAGCGGGTGGTTGCTGCCTGTGCCTGCCTTGAAAAAGACGATCTTTTAGGCCTCGGGCGGCTCATGGATGCCACGCACGACGGCCTGAGCGGCGATTACGAGGTAAGCTGCCCTGAGCTGGATTACCTGGTATCATTGGCCCGGCCGCGCAGCGAAGTGATCGGCTCCCGCATGATGGGCGGCGGTTTCGGAGGCTGTACCATCAATATCGTAGAAGCGGATGCCGTAAAAGATTTCAGCGATCATATAACGGATGCCTATACCCGGCAATATGGCAAACGTCCGGATATCTATGTGACTACCATAGAAGAAGGGACACACGCGGTATCCTACCCCCCGGCCCCCTAAAGGGGGAGTAAGAGGTTAAAGGTAAAGGGTGAAAGGTGAAGGGCATTTTACCAGAAACCTCAAACCGGAAACTCCCTCAATATTCATTATTTAATGCGAATGCCGGTTTCCGGTCCATCCACATGCCCCGTGTAAAATCGGGAATATGCTGTACGGCGCCGCCTTCCTGCACAGAGGCTTCTGACAGCGGGGTAATGGCATACCAGGTGGCGAGGTCGTACACATCCTGCTGAAAAGGCGCTTTCCGCTTGATGCTTTCCACCAGCGAGTTGATGACAAACCAGTCCATGCCGCCATGGCCCGCTCCTTCGGTATCGTTGGCATAGCGTTTCCACAGGGGATGGTCGTATTTTTCCATATATGGCTTATCGCTTTCCCATTCATCGTTGTTTTTGGTGGTGCCCTCGATATACAGCGAATCAAAGTCATCCATCCACAATCCCTGTGTACCCTGTACGCGGAAGTTGAGCGAATAGGGACGGGGAGAGTTGGTGTCGTGCGACAGCATGATGGTTTCCCCGTTGGCGGTCTTGATCAGCGTGGTGACGATATCTCCTAAGTTGAACTTTACCTTGGCATTGGGATGATCCTTTCCGCCGTTGTCTACGATGTACTTGTGCAGGCCGCGGGTTTTCGTGGCCATCGAAGTCAGCGACAGCAGGCGGTTGCCGCGGTTCAGGTTGATCATATTGCCTACCGGCCCCAGCCCGTGCGTGGGATAAAGATCCCCGTTGCGATGCACCGAATGGTTGGTACGCCAGTGCGCTTCGGAGATGCCTTTTTCGCCAAACTCCACGCCGTGCCCGTAAAAGTGGACGCCGTCGTTGAACTTTACGGGACGCAGGTCGTGCTGATAGCCGCCCTGCAGATGGATGATCTCCCCGAAAAGGCCCTGGCGGACCATATTGAGCACCGCCATCACATCGCGGCGGTAGCTCACATTTTCCATGCCGAATACCGGCACGCCGGTGGCTTCGCTGGTGTTCACCAGGTTCCAGCATTCCTGGATATCGGTGGCGCCGCAGACTTCCACCGAAGGTATCTTGCCGGCTTTCATGGCGGCGATGGCCTGGGGAACATGCCACTCCCAGGGAGAAGCGATGATAACGGCATCGATATCGTCACGCTTCAGCAGGTTCAGGTAATCATGCGGTCCGTTGGTATATTCGGCTACCTTTTTTGAGCCTTTGTAATATTTGCTGATAAGATCGCGGCAGCGCGGGATGGCCACCTTGGTATCCGGATCGCAGATCGCCACTACTTCCACGTCGTTGCGGCGCAGGCAGAGGCCTAAGTGGTTCTGACCGCGGAGGCCGGTGCCGATATGGCCGATGCGTACCTTGGCCTGCTTTTCGGCGCCGAAGGCGCGGACGGACTGCGCAGAGCCCAGCAAAGTGGCCCCTACTCCGGCCACCGTCGTATTGCGGATAAAGGTCCTGCGATGCATTTTCTGAGTCATGAATAATATGGTTTTAGCGGTAATAAAAAATAGACCGGCAGCGTTACTGCCCTGATACCGGCTCCCAATATAAAAAATATGCGGAAAGAGAAAAAGGAAAATCGCCGGAGCCGTTACAGCAATGAATTTTTTTGAAAAATTTCAGGATAAAAATAGGATAAATACGATGCAAACGTTGCCGGTAACGAGTGAATGAAAAAGGGTGTGGTTTCGCTCCGGGGAGTATAGTGGGAAAGTGTATCTTGGGCCGCTTTATATACGTTATCTAAGGAATCTGAAAAAACATTTGATTGAAGTCTTTACACATTGATCCGTTAAATCTTTTTGGTATGCGACGACTACCGTCCCCTCGTATGCGCCTGGCGCTTTGCGGCCTGGTTATGCTGTTGCTTTGTCCCGCTGTATTGTACGCCCAGCAAACTGCCCTGCAGGGTACGGTTACCGATCCGGCTACTTCGGAGCCCCTTCCCGGCGTTTCGGTAGGGTTGAAAGGTACCGGCCTGGGAACCGTCACCGACGGCAACGGGAGGTACCGCCTCGAAGCTCCTGCCGATACCGGTACGCTTGTTTTCAGCTTTGTGGGATACAACCGGCAGGAGGTCGCCATCAACCATCACACCGTACTGAATGTAAGCCTCGTCCGGAGCTCCTCGGATCTGAATGAGGTCGTGGTGGTGGGTTACGGTACCCAGAAAAAGAGCGATATCACCGGCTCGGTGGCTTCGGTAGATGAGCAGCGGCTGCGCGACATGCCCAATACCAATTTCGCCCAGGCGCTGCAGGGATCGGTGCCCGGGCTGTCGGTCGACCTGAACAGCGCCGGCGCCGAGCAGAACGACAACGCTATCGATATCCGCGGTCCGAATTCCATCCTGGCCACCAACAAGCCGCTCATCGTGCTGGACGGGGTGCCCTACAACGGTAGCATTGCGGGTATCAACCCTTCAGACATCGCTTCCATCGAGGTGCTCAAGGATGCTTCTTCCGCCGCCATCTACGGTTCCCGCGGCTCCAACGGCGTGATCCTGATCACCACCAAAAAAGGCGCTACGGGTAAGCCGGTCATCTCCTACGACGGGCAGTTCGGCATAGAGGATATTGCCAACCTTCCGCCCATGCTGAGCCCGGAAGAATTTTACCGGTTCAAGCAGACCCGGGAGCCCGGTTCCGTCACCCTCTCCGAACAGGAGATTTATGATTCCAAGCGTTTTCCGGACTGGCCCGATCTGGCCACCCGTCAGGGCAACCGCTCCCAGCATACCCTGGGCGTACGCGGCGGTACCGAAAATGTAAAATATTACGTCTCCGGTACTTACCTGGGGGTGAAAGGCGTGGCGGTGAATGATGACTTCAAAAGATTGTCGCTCCGCGCCAACCTGGAGGTGAAGCTGTCCCGCTGGCTTACCTTCGGTACCAACACCCAATCCGCTTACCTGGATCGCAGCGGGCTGCCGGCCGACTTCAACGGCAACTTCGGGGCTTACCGCTTCAATCCACTGACCACTGCCTTTGACTCTTCGGGTGCGCCCACTATTTATCCCTGGCCGGAAGATGTATTCTTTGAAAACCCGCTCTCTCCCACGCTGGCGAAGAACGTGGATCATACCTACGAGGTGATCTCAAATAACTTTTTGCAGGTAGACTTTCCTTTTCTGAAAGGGCTGTCCTACCGGCTGAATACGGGAGTGAACTACCGGAACCGTGACCAAAGTACCTATTACGGACGGAATACCAAAAGGGGACTGGAGGCGCAGGGATTGATGGACCAGGACAACGGCTTTGCCAATAACTATATCATCGAGAACATCCTTTCCTTTGACCGGAACTTTGGGGATCATCATATTTACTTCACCGGTCTGTACAGTTACGAGTACAATAACAACAAGACCAACAGCCTGCATGCCGAAGGGTTCCCTAACGATGTGAAGACCTTTTACCAGGCCGACGTGGCCCTGCTGCTCCAGCCCAAAGCCAGCTATACGCAGACCCAGCTGATCTCGCAGATGGCGCGGATCAACTACAGCTATAAGGATAAATACCTGCTGACGCTGACCGGGAGAAGGGACGGTTTTTCCGGCTTCGGTTCCGGTGAAAAATACGGATTCTTCCCTTCGGCCGCTATCGGATGGAACATCATGAACGAATCCTTTATGAAGAACAGCAGCCTGGTCAGCAACCTGAAGCTGCGGCTCTCCTACGGGACGAACGGTAACCAGGCGGTGGACGCTTACGGAACGCTGGCCCTGCTGGACAGCCGGCCTTATGTAAACGGCAATACTACCGCGCCGGGCTATGTGCCTTCCAGCCTGGCCAACCCCAACCTGGGTTGGGAAACCACCAACACCGCCAATATCGGCATCGACTTCGGGCTCTGGCAAGGGCGCCTGCAGGGGACGCTGGATATGTACAGGTCCAATACCTACGATCTGCTGCTGAGGCGGCGCATCTCCCCTGTGCACGGCATCACCAGCATCGTCCAGAACATCGGGAAAACGAACAACAAGGGAATGGAGCTGGGGCTGAGCAGCATCAACGTGCAGAAAGGAGATTTCAGCTGGTCTACCGAAGCCAATATCTCCTTTTACCGCAACAAGATCGTAGGGCTGTACGGCACGGGAGGGAACGATACCGCAAACACCTGGTTTATCGGTCACCCGATCAACGTGAACTTCAGCTATATATACGACGGCGTTTTCCAGGAAGGAGACGATATTGCCAACAGTCCCCAGCCGGATGCCAAGCCGGGTTATGCCAAGGTGAGAGATCTGAACGGGGATAACAAGATCACGCCGGACGGCGACCGTACCATCATCGGCAGCCGGCAGCCTTCGTTTATCTGGGGGATGGGCAACACCTTCAAGTATAAAAACCTGAGCCTGTATGTCTTTGTCCGTGGCGTAGAGGGTACCAACCGGAGCAACTCCCTTTTATCGGATAACGGGGTACAGTCCGGGGTACGGTACAATACTGTAAAAAAGAACTGGTGGACGCCGGAGAATCCTACCAATGATTTCTATGCCAACGCGGTAGGGGCCAATAAAAACGGCGCGCCCATTTACCAGAGCGACGCGTTTGTGCGGATACAGGATATTTCCCTGTCCTATAATTTCGGGGCGAGCGTGCTGGAAAAGCTGAAGCTGAGCCGGCTCCGGCTGTATGTGGAAGCGCATAACCTGGTCACCTTCACCAAATGGACCGGCATGGATCCCGAGCTGAATGACCAGGAGGGAATCCCGCTTCAGAAGGAATACATGATCGGTCTGAATATCGGTTTGTAGGTATGAATAAAGATGAATGTGCGAGGCTTATCTCGTTCATGATAATAACCGGCTCCGATGCACCTGTGGTGTCATCCGGCCATCGAAAAAGATAAATATCAACAGATGAAAATATCCGTTATCGCAATCCTGCTGCTGATCGCCGGCATAGGCTGGACCGGCTGTTCGAAGGAAAAGCTCAACGAAAATTCTCCGAGCCTGATCACCGGCGACAACCTCTTTGTAAACAAAGAAGGCTTTGAAAACGCCCTCAACGGCCTGTATGACGAAATGCGCCGGATCAGATCGGGGAGCCAGTACGGCAGCTCCAATACCCTCATGCAGGAGGCCGCCGTCATCGGCGTGGACAATGCTTACGGCAACTGGCGGGCGCCGGTGGAAGACGTCTTTAATTTATGGGGGGCGGACAACAATGCTGCGGAAGGATACTTCAGCGATGTATTTGCCTGGCTGTATGAAACCATCAACGCCGCCAATACCATCGTGGACCGTGCGCAGAACCCAGATCTGGAATGGAGCGAAGCGGATAAAGACGAGATCCTGGCTGAGGCCCGCTGCATCCGCGCCTGGTGCTACCGCCATCTTACCTATCTCTGGGGCGACGTGCCGCTGACCCTGCACGAATCATCAGGATCCAACATCAAAACCGATTGGGAAAGAACCCCCGTGGCCGTGGTTCGCGATTCCATGGAAGCCGACTGGCTTTTCGCAGAAAAATATCTTCCCGAAACATCCCAGAATGATGGCAAGCTCCTCAAAGGAGTGTCCCAGCATTACCTGGCGGAACTTTACCTTGCCGAAGGAAAGCCGCAGCAGGCTAAGGAAATGGCGCTCAAAGTAACGCAGAACCCGGCCTATGCGCTGGTCACCGAGCGGTACGGGGTGAACAAAGCCCTGCCGGGTACGCCCTTTACCGACATGTTCATCCACGGAAATTCCAACCGCAGCGAAGGCAATACCGAGGCTTTGTGGGTGATCCAGAACGAGCAGAACGTCATTGGTGGGGAGGGCAACAACATCATGGCCCGCTACTGGCTGAACCGGTATTATTCCCTGGCCGTAACGGGCACCGACGGGAAGAAAACCAATCCCATCGCTGCCAGCGGAGAGAATGGAGGACGGGGCATCGGCCGGCTGGGCCCTACCCGTTTCGCCCTGGACCTGTACGACAGCACGGACGACCGCGGATCGGACTTTGCCTGGCGCCATTACTGGATCATCAATGGCAAGCCGCCCAAAGGATATGCCGTGGGAGATACGATATTTCTGCACTGGGATAAAGACGAAACGCTGAGCAATGCCGACTGGCCCAATCCCCGCAAATGGGACTTTGCCAACCCGATCAACGATACGGATCCCCGGCAGTATAACGACCAGGTATATCTCCGTGCCGGAGAGACCTGGCTGCTGCTGGCGGAAGCGGATTATGAGCTTGGCGATGCACAGGGCGCCACCGATGCCATCAACGCGCTCCGTGCAAGGGCGCATGCTCCCGCGGTGACGGCCGGCCAGGTAACGCTTGATCTTATCCTCGACGAACGTTCGAGGGAGCTGTTTTCCGAAGAGGAGCGCCGGTATACCCTCAGGCGTACCCACAGCTGGCTCCGGAGAACCAAGCTTTATAACAAGATCGCCGGCCCGCATGTGCAGCCCCGGGATACCCTGCTGCCCATCCCGCAGGATGTGATCGATGCCAACCTGACTAAACCCATGCCGCAGAACCCGGGATATTAACCCACCCCCTGACCCCCTAAAGGGGGAATAAGGGGAAAGGTAAAGGGTAAAAGGGAAAAGGCATTTTAAGGATTTGATGATGTGCTGATGTGCCGATTTGATGATTACCTGATCAGCAGAGATAAAAGGTGAAAGGTCATTTTAAGTTTAAGACCATTGAAAATCATTTTGCACGAGATAAACCAGAAACAAACGGTGTGAGCAGTATATCCCTATGGTCCAAATGGCTTTTGCCCGTCCTGTTTTTCGGATTGGTCTCCGGGATCACAGGCTGCGGCTCATCCGGAAAGGTGCCGCTTGCCGCTGACGGCAAAGCGAAGATCTCTATCCAGCTGCCGGAAAACCCGTCGGAAACGCAGCGCTTTGCCGCCGCTGAGCTGGCAAAATACCTGCAGCAGATATCCGGCGTTGTATTTTCTGTAAAGCAGGCGGATGGCTCCGCCGGTCCGGTAATAAAGCTGTTGCGCAGCGGGGACGATGATCAGGAAGGATATTCCCTCTCTGTCCGCAACGGCGATATCCTGCTCGAAGGCCATAACGACCGCAGCATGCTGTATGCCGTCTATGACTTTCTGGAACGGCTGGGTTGCGAGTGGCTGGCCCCTGATTTTCCCTTTTATGCGGGCCATGCAGAAATGATCCCCCGTAAGCAGACGCTGGATTATACCGACGAGGGCAAGATAACGGAAACGCCTGTATTTGCTTACCGGAAGCTGGATGTGGCCGGTACGCGTACCCACGATGTGGAACAGATCAGGCAGCTCATTGACTGGATGCCCAAGCTGCGATACAACGTGCTGCGGTTTGCCATGGCGCGCGACGACAGCAGAGATGAGAAATGGGCGGCCTGGCGGACTGCGCTCACCCCGGAGCTGAAAAAAAGAGGGATCATCATCGAAGTCGGGGGACATGGGTACCAGCGTTTTCTCAATGCCCGCATGGAGCAACATACGCTGTTCAAAAAACATCCCGGATGGTTTGGAAAAGACAGCTCCTGCCGCCCCAGCCCTTCGGACCGGCTGGTCTTCAATACCGCCGACAGCGGCGCGGTGAACTATTTCCTGAATAACGTAGCCGGCTATATAAAAGACCATCCCGAGATCGATATCTTCGATCTCTGGCCACCCGACGTGGGGCGTTGGGCGGACTGCCCGGAGATGAAAAAGCTGGGAACCGTGGCGGACCGGCAGGCCCGCCTGGCCAACCGGGTAGACTCGATGCTGAAAAAAATACGGCCCGGTCTCCGGCTGGAGATCATCGCTTACGCTTACGCGTTGCTGCCGCCTGCACCCGGTATCCTGAACAAGGATATCCAGGTGGAAATATGTCCGATCAACCAGCAGTTCGAACACCAGATCTATGATACGGCCTCAGCCGGGAATGCGGAATATGTAAAAGCCATACAGGCCTGGAAAGGCACCTTTCAGGGCAGCATCGGGCTGTATTCGTATTACCGGAAGCAGGCCTGGCGTTCGCTGGCCAATGTGATCCCCCACTATATACAACGGGATATGCAGTGGTATGCCGGCGTGCCGCTGGCCGGTATCTCGTGTTATGCCGAACCGGGCGACTGGTATACCTATGAGCTGAATCATTACATACTCGGAGAAACAGCCTGGAATCCGGGGCTGAACGTGGATACCCTCATCCGCCGCTTTTGCCGCTCACGCTACGGCTCCTGCTGGAAGGTCGCAGAGGAGGCCTATGCCGACCTGGAAAAAATCGTGCCGATATACGGCAGCATCCCCTTCAGCACGCTGAAGCCTGCCCCGGAGATCGAAGCGGCGCAAAAGCAGGTTGAGGCCAGGCTATCCGAATTGCGCCGGGCGAAGACGGAGAACAGGGACTCCGTAGTAGCCGCCAATCTTTCCCGTCTGCTGCTGATGTTCGGCTATCTCCGGCAGGACCTGCAGATACAGCATGCACGCGCCTCCGGAGCGCCCCGCGAAGCGGTGCTGGCTCAGGTAAAAGACCTGCTGGCGTTTCTGCAGGCGAATGCCGGCAAAGGAGTAGCCATACTGACCGGCGCAGACGATCTGGGAAGATTTACCAAAAAATACGGGCTTACGCATCAGAGCCTGCTGGACTGATTGATAAAAAACAGGAACATGAAGTATGCAAACGGGAATGTGAAACGTGCAGCTTTTCTTTTAGCCGCCATCATGATATTATCGGTTACGGCCGTGTTTGCCGGCGCTCCGGCGTCCGGCATTACGCCCTTTACCGGTACGGACTATGTGCGCGTGGTCGGCGAAATGCCGTCTTCCGGGCTGCCTCAGGCTGCCGCATTTCGCGTTACCATCCGTTCCCTGAAAGACGGAAGCGTTCTATATGATGCGGCCGTGCCGGCCCGCCGGTATGAGGCCGCCGGAAAAAGCTTTTTTACCTTTACCATCAGCGGTCTCTCCCCCCGTTTATGGACACCGGCCGAACCCAATCTCTATGAGATGGCGTTGAAGATTACGGAGAACGGCCGGCTTCTCTCGGAAGAAAAAGAACGGCTCGGCTTTCGCTCTTTTGCCGTCCAAAACGGGAAGCTTTACCTGAACGGCAAGCCGGTTTTTCTCCGGGGCATTGCCATCAACCCGCCGGGCAGGGGTATCCCCGAAGATATTGAGCGCAGCCGCAAATTTGCGGAGGATTATGTCCGCTATATGAAAAGCCTGCATGTGAACATCATCCGGATTCCCGATGATGAGACCTGGTACGATGTCTGCGATGAGCAGGGCATGATGGTATTCGGCGGCAACTACAGCGGTTCGGTGAACGGCGAAAAGCCGCCCCGCGATTATGACAGGGCGGTGACCTGGTACGAGCAGGAAAAATTCGGTCCCATTGCCCATCATCCCAGTCTGATGGTCTATGCCATGACGAATGAAACGCCCTTTACCGGCGATATTTCGCTGCGATGGAGGAAATTCCTGACCTATGCGCATGGGAAACTGCAGCAATGGGACAGCACCCGGGTGTATATCGGAAATGCGGGTTACGGTTACGGCCAGTCGGGCGACATCTGCGACCTGCACCGCTACTGGGGTTGGTATTATTCTTCACCCTTCACGTTTTTGCATATACGTCATAAAGCGGATATCATCCCCCTTAAGCGCGAGGTGACCCAGCCCATTACTTTTACGGAATGCGTGGGGAACTATACCGGTCCGGGCGGGCAGTACAATCTTACTCCCGATCACAAAAACCCCGGATCCCAGCTGAACTGGACCGGTCACGCCCCCTGGGAGATGCAGGCCCAGCTGGCCGACGAGCACCAGTGCTTCACGTTCCGGCAGGCCACCGAGCTGTTCCGGCAGCTGAGAAATATCAATCCCCAGCTGAGCGGCGTTTTTCCCTTTACCATCCTGTTTCACAACTGGAATACCATAACGAGCTTTGCCGATATGGATCCCAAGGCTGTGGCAGGGCAGGCCCGGATATCTTATCAGCCGGTCCTGCTGAGCTGGGAATGCTGGACCCCGCAGGTCTATGCCGGCGCCACCATCCGCCCGGTGGCCCATATCATCAACGACGACGATCATTTTAAGGACCTTGAACAGGCGCGCCTCGTTTACCGGCTGCAGGACAAGACCGGCAGGGTGCTGAGCGATGCTTCGCTGGAGCTGCCCCGCATACCTTACTATGGCACCTTCGAAAAAACGCTTTCCCTCCGGCTGCCCGCTACGCTGCCCGATGGTCAGTACCGGCTGACGGGCCGTATCCTGCAGGGCGATTCGGTGATTTCGCAAAACGATTATCCGCTCTTTATTGCCGGGAGTACTTACGTGAGCGCGGTATCCGCTCCCCGGCAAAAAGTTTATCTCTACGATCCCCGGGGCACTACCGGATCCGCGCTGGAAAAGCTGGATGTACCCTTTGAAAAGATAAGCGCCTTCCGGGGACTGAAAGGCGGCGGAGCCCTTCTGCTGATCGGGGAAAATGCGGCGGATGCCGGCCTGACAGGCCAGGCGGATGCCATCCGGGCTTTTGTAAAAGCCGGAGGAAGGGTGCTTTGCCTGCGGCAGGATGCCTCGCATATGGAAAAGCTGAATAGGCTGCTGGCCGCCAGGATCAGGAATATTACCATGGACCTGGATACGCCGGTCTATCCGCCGCCGCCCCGTCCTTCGAGAAACGGGTACAACATCAATCCGGAACGCCCGGCTCATCCCGTCTTCTCCGGAATCGGAAGGGACAAGCTGCGCTACTGGTCGGATTATACCGGCTGGTCGGAAAGCAAGGCCGGCTTTCCGGCCGTCTACCCTGTTACCGACGGGTTTGCCCTGGAGGATAAGGCCGATATCGCCAACACCGCCGTGCTGGCGGACTATGGTCCTGCCCTGAACGGCATCGCCATCGCGGAGATGTTTGAAGGCGAGGGCAGCCTTTTGCTTTGCGGGATGGACCTGGCCCGGCGTACATCGACAGACCCGGTGGCCGGCCGTCTGTTGAAGAATATGGTCAGCTATATGTCTTCTCCCGAGGGGCATAACCGGTATCCGCTGATCAGCGCTCCCATCACCTGGGGGGATTATGCTTCGGAGAACGGGATCCTGACCAGTGTCAACAGCGGTTTGCTGCTGAACGGCAAACCCCGGCTTACCGGTTCCCTGGAAAAAATTCACCTGATGGTGACCAAGGAAGGCTATGAATTTGCCGGACAACGCGGCGGATTCAACAGCCGGCCCGGTCTGCAGTACCTGCCCTATGGCCGCCGGCCCTTCGGACCCTATCACCTCCGCGGCTTCGGCAACATACCTGAGCCGGACACTCCCGGCAGTCCCGGCACGGGAACCTTCTGGTGCAGCATTCCTTCGGGAAAAAGCAGCGCGGTGACCCTGGTCTGGAACCCCGCGAAAGAGCCGCTGCAGATAAGCATACAGGTCAACGGAGGTCAGGAGGTAAGCCGTCAGGTACCGCCCGGCGCCACCGTCGCCGTGAGCTGTCCGGTAAGCACCACAGACGTGAAGATGACCTTTACCGGCGACCGCCGGCTGGTGCTGCTGCAGACCGCCTTCCGGTAAAGGCGACAGCCCGGAAGGAACCGGCGGGGCATACCCCGCCGGCCCAAATTTTTTTTGAAAGATTCCGTGTATTTTATTATAACTTTGCATTTTTAAACGTAAAGACATCCTTGTTCACGTTTTAATGCGAACTGAAATTGGAAAACACGGTAACCCATACGGAGCTCTCCGCATTGCATCCCTGCCTGAAGGCGGGTGTTACAGCCATTGGGGTTAATGTCTTTAGGTATCTCTCCCGACGACCTCGCATCTGAGAATTTGCTGCTTCCCCTCATTTTGCAGTAAACCTGTTTTCCTGGCAAAGGAAACAAGGCGACGTATAAGTACGTAGCCGCATTATTTATTCATATCTCATCAGACATAACCTTGGAACCCAATAAATCGTTTATCGTACGGGTTGCAACCCCCGACGATAAGAAATACGCGACGTTGATCACCGACGAGATGGCTTCTTCCGCAGAGAAGCGGGGCACCGGCATTGCCCGCCGCAGCCCTGAGTATATCATGCAGAAAATGGAAGAGGGGAAGGCGGTGATCGCCCTGACGCCTTCGGAAGAATGGGTGGGATTTTGCTATATTGAGGCCTGGGGGCATGATAAATTCGTGGCCAATTCCGGGCTGATCGTAGCGCCGCCCTATCGTGGGCAGGGTGTGGCCACAGCCATCAAGAAGGAGATTTTCCGGCTCTCCCGCCGCAGATACCCGGATGCCAAGATATTCGGGCTGACCACCGGCCTGTCGGTGATGAAGATCAATTCTGAGCTGGGCTACGAGCCGGTGACCTATTCGGAGCTGACGGACGACGAGGCGTTCTGGAAGGGATGCCAGAGCTGTGTCAACTACGATGTGCTGATGAGCAAGGGGCGGAAGAACTGTTTTTGTACCGCCATGCTATATGATCCCGCAGAGAAGGAAAAGCAGCCTCCCGTGAAGCCGGAACCCAAGGTAGTGGTGACCTCTTCGGGACACCTGCACAAGAAAAAGAAAAGGCATTTCGCGGGTAACTTCCGGCTGTTCGAACGATGGATCCGGTACAAGCGGCATATCCTGCTCAAGTCCGCGAAGAAAAAAGAAGATCCTCCCCAGGGTGGCAGCGGTGCAGGCAAGAAGAAGTTCTTTTTATTCAATATTTTTTAAGGTAAATGAACCGCATAGGAAAATGAAAAAAGTTGTTTTAGGTTTCAGCGGCGGGCTGGATACTTCGTTTTGTGTGAAATACCTGTCGGAAGACAAAGGTTATGAAGTGCATTCCGTAATTGTGGATACGGGCGGCTTCTCTGCGGAAGAGCTGCAGGAGATCGAAAAGCGCGCCTATGCGCTGGGGGTGAAAAGCCATAAGACGGTAGATGCGCTGCGGTCCTATTACGACAGCGTCATCCGCTACCTGATATTCGGGAATGTGCTGAAAAACAATACCTATCCCCTCAGCGTCAGCGCGGAGCGGATGAGCCAGGCCATGGCCATTGCCCGTTATGCAAAGGAGCTGGGTGCGGATGCCGTGGCGCATGGCAGCACAGGAGCCGGAAACGATCAGGTACGGTTCGACATGATCTTTAACATCATGATCCCGGGTGTGGAGATCATCACCCCGATCCGCGACCTGAAGCTGAGCCGCGAAGAGGAGATCGCATACCTGAAGTCCAAGCAGGTAGAGATGAATTTCGACAAGGCACTGTATTCGGTGAACAAGGGGATCTGGGGGACCTCCGTAGGGGGGAAAGAAACCCTCACCTCCGACAAGTTTCTGCCGGAAGAAGCCTTTCCTACACAGACGGCCAAAACAGCGCCGGAAGAGGTGACGTTGCATTTCAGAAAAGGAGAGCTCAGCGGGATAAACGAAAAAACATTTGAACACCCCGTTGAGGCCATTCAATACCTGCAGTCTATCGCCGCTCCTTTCGGCATCGGGCGGGATATCCATGTGGGCGATACCATTATCGGCATCAAAGGTCGCGTAGGTTTTGAAGCGGCCGCTCCCCTGGTGATCATCAAAGCCCATCATGCCCTCGAGAAGCATGTGCTGACCAAGTGGCAGCTGATGTGGAAGGATCAGCTGGCCCAGTTTTACGGCAACTGGCTGCATGAAGGACAGATACTGGATCCGGTGATGCGCGATATAGAAGCCTTCCTGGAAAACACCCAGCAGCAGGTAAGCGGGGAAGTATCGGTGACGTTGTTCCCGTACCGTTTTCAGGTAAACGGTATCCGCTCCCCTTATGATCTTATGAACAGCGAATTCGGGAAATACGGCGAGATGAACAACGGCTGGACCGGCGAGGACGTTCGCGGCTTCTCCAAGATATTCGGCAACCAGGTCATGATCTGGCACCGGGTGCAGGAGAAGGTAAAAGGTGAAGGGTGAAAGGTGAAGGGTAAAAGGGAAAAGGTGAAGGGTAAAAGGTGAAAGGGGCGTTTTAAGTTTAAAGTCCAAAGTTTAACGTCTAACGTTTCATTCCAGGCAGATAACCTTAGACTTTAGACTTAAACCTTAGGCAATCAGAAACCTCAAACTGGAAACCAGAAACTTCAAACCGGAAATGAAAAAGGTTTCGCTAACGACGGCTTTACGTGCCTATGCCTGGGAGACCGGCGGACAGGCCTGGGAGCTGCTGCAGGATCCTTCCCTTTCCGTGAAGCTGGAGTCGATGGCGGCGGGAGGCGGCGAGCAAAGGCATTATCACCGGCAGTCCCGGCAATTCTTTTTTATTTTGCAGGGAAAGGCGCTCATCGAGACGGATGGAACGGTGACAACGCTTCATCGAGAAGAAGGATTGTACGTACCGGAAGGAAGCCGGCACCGTATCTATAACCCTTTCGACCGGGAAGTACGTTTTTTGGTGATCTCCGCGCCGGAGATCGGTAACGACAGAATCAATTTGAAAGATGACTAAAAAGATCAGAGCAGGAATAGTGGGCGGCGGCGGATATACCGGCGGCGAGATGATCCGTTTGCTGCTGAACCACCCCGATGCGGAAATCGTATTTATCCACAGCCGTAGCAATGCCGGTAACCCCCTGCATGCCGTACATGCCGATTTGCTGGGCGATACCGATATGAAGTTCTCCGGAAAGCTGCAGCAGGATATCGATGTATTATTTTTATGCCTGGGGCACGGGGAATCCGGGAAATTCCTGGAGCAGAATGAAATCGCCCCTTCGATCCGGGTGATCGATCTCAGCCAGGACTTCCGTCTGGGTGAACAGAGTGGCGAACGGACCTTTGTATACGGGCTTCCCGAATGGCAGCGGGATAAGATAAAACAGGCAAAAAATATTGCCAATCCCGGGTGTTTTGCTACGACCATACAGCTGGGACTGCTGCCCCTGGCCGGCGCAGGCCTGCTGAAGGAAGTGCATACTACCGGCATCACCGGTTCTACCGGAGCCGGTCAGAAGCTACAGGCCACCACACAGCACAGCTGGCGTAACAATAACGTAAACGCCTATAAGACGCTTTCGCACCAGCACCTGAAAGAGGTCGGGCGCACGCTGCGGGCGTTGCAGCCGGACTTTTCCGCGCCGGTCAACTTTATTCCCTGGCGGGGCGACTTTACCCGGGGTATCTTCGTGACCTCTACGCTCAGCTGTGCCCTTAGTCTCGAGGAAGCCAACGCTTTGTACCGCGAGTATTATGCACCCCATCCCTTCACCCATGTGAGCGACCGGATGATCGACGTGAAGCAGGTGGTGAATACCAACAAGGTAGTGGTGTTCCTGGAAAAGGTGGACGACAAGCTGGTGATCCATACTGCGGAGGACAATCTGGTCAAAGGAGCCTCCGGCCAGGCCATACAGAACATGAACCTGATGATGGGCCTGGATGAAACCGCCGGCCTGAAGCTGAAGGGGGTGGTTTTTTGAAGGCGAAAGGTAAAAGGTGAAGGGTGAAAGGCGCTTTTAAGATGTTTTGCGAGAAACATCATCATGAAATTCCATGACTATGAGGGATTATAAAAAATTGGATGTGTGGAATAAAGCTCATGGGTTAACCCTGATGATTTATAAAGAGATTCTGCCCTCATTACCGGATTATGAAAAGTATGACCTTGCCAGCCAATTAAAACGTGCAACATATTCTATTCCGTTGAACATTGTTGAAGGCTGCGGAAAATATACCGACAAAGATTTTACCCATTTTCTGGATAATGCCCTTGGTTCGGTACATGAAGTTGAATATTGTGGTTTGCTTTCTGCCGAGTTAGGTTATTTGAATGAAGAACAGTTTAAAAAAATAGAAGTGCAGGTAAGTGAATTAAAAGCTATGTTGATTTCTTTTATAAAATTTTTACGCAAGGAAAAGCATTAGCTCAAACGAGATTTACCTTTCGCCTTTTACCCTTAACCTTTTACCTCTAATGAAACTATTCGACGTTTATCCGTTATTTGACATTACACCCGTCAGGGCGCAGGGCAGCTATCTCTGGGACGACAAGGGGGAGCAGTATCTTGACCTTTACGGCGGACATGCGGTGATCTCCATCGGCCATACCCATCCCCGCTATGTAAAGGCCATTACCGAACAGCTGGGTAAGATCGCCTTTTACTCCAACTCGGTGCAGAATCCGCTGCAGCAGCAGCTGGCGGAAGAGCTGGGCCGGCAGAGCGGTTATGCGGATCATGCTCTGTTCCTGTGCAACTCCGGTGCGGAAGCCAACGAAAATGCGTTAAAGCTGGCCTCCTTTGCCACCGGACGAAAAAAAGTAATTGCCTTTAAGCAGTCTTTTCACGGCCGTACCTCCGGCGCCGTAGCGGCTACGGATAATCCGAAGATCGTATCCCCGTTCAATGCCGGTCATGATATCGTATTTGTGCCGCTGAATGATGCGGCGGCTTTTGAGGCGGCGATGAGCGATGAGGTGGCAGCGGTGATCATCGAAGGCATACAGGGTGTTGCCGGTATCCGCGTGCCGGAAGATCGTTTTCTGCAGCTGCTCCGCCGGCAGTGCGATGCGCACGGCGCCCTGCTTATCCTGGATGAGGTGCAATCCGGATACGGACGCAGCGGAAAGTTCTTTTCGCATCAATATGCGGGCATTCAGGCGGATATCATAACCCTGGCCAAAGGAATGGGCAACGGCTTCCCCGTGGGCGGCGTGCTCATCAGTCCGGGCGTCCGGCCCTGTTCGGGAATGCTGGGCACCACCTTCGGGGGCAACTATCTGGCCTGTGTCGCCTGTCTGGCTGTGTTGGACGTAATAGCGGAAGAAGGACTGGTTGAAAATGCTTTGGAGACCGGTAGCTACCTGATGGAGCAGCTGAAAAAGTTCCCTTTGCTGGAGCAGGTACGCGGCCGGGGGCTGATGATCGGATTCGATGTGCCGGAATCGCATCAGTCGCTCAGGAAAGCGCTGTTGTTCAAACACCGGATATTTACCGGCGCCTCCGGAAAGCAGACGATCCGGCTTTTGCCGTCGCTTTCCCTGTCGAAGGCTGAGGCAGACCGCTTCCTGGAGGTGCTGCAACTGGAACTGGGATCATAAAAAAATAAAATAGTTTACGTGAAAAATTTTCTTTCAGTAGATGATGTAAGCAGTATCCCTTCCCTGGTGGACAGGGCGTTGGGCTATAAAGCGGATCCGTTTAAGCAGGATACCCTGGGCAGGCACAAGACCCTGGGCATGCTTTTTCTGAATCCGAGTATGCGTACCCGTATCAGTACCCAGGTGGCGGCGCGGAATCTCGGCATGGAGGTAGTGGTGTTTAACATCGACAAGGAAGGATGGAAGCTGGAATTTGCGGACGGCGCTGTGATGAGCGAAGGCACCTCGGAACATGTCCGCGAAGCGGCGGCGGTGATGGGCCAATACTTTGATATCCTGGCCATCCGCACCTTTCCCGCGCTGAAAGACCGCGAAGAGGATTACAGCGAGCAGTATATCAGCCAGTTTGTAAAGCATGCCGGCATACCGGTGCTAAGCCTGGAAAGCGCCACACTGCATCCCCTCCAGAGCCTGGCCGATATCGTTACCATCAGCGAATGCTGGAAGGAAAAAAGAAAGCCGAAGGTGGTGATGAGCTGGGCGCCGCATGTCCGCGCGCTTCCCCAGGCAGTGCCCAACTCCTTTGCCCAGTGGATCAATGCATGGGATAAGGCCGACTTTGTGATTGCCCAGCCCGAAGGTTATGAGCTGGATGAAAAGTTCACCCGGGGAGCCGTGGTCATGCACGACCAGGCCAAAGCGCTTGAGGGGGCGGATTTTGTTTACGTGAAAAACTGGTCGTCGTATGCCGATTACGGTCAGATTACCTGCACCGACGCTTCCTGGATGATCACCCCTGAGAGGCTGCGGAATACCAACCGGGCCAGGATCATGCATTGCCTGCCGGTAAGAAGGAATGTAGTGATCGCCGACGCCGTGCTGGACAGCGCCGACTCTATCGTGGTGCAGGAGGCGGGCAACCGTGTATGGGCGGCGCAGGCCGTGCTCGGGGAGATATTAACGGCCTTCTGAACAAATGGCTTGCCGCGTCGGCGGTAGCTGGAAGAAGATATTGTTATGGAACAACTTTTCGTGATAAAGATCGGTGGCAACGTAGTGGATGACGCAAATTTTCTTTCGTCGTTCTTACAGGATTTTTCCATGGAGCGGGCACCGAGGATATTGGTGCACGGAGGCGGAAAGATTGCTACGCGCATCGGGGAAAAGCTGGGCATCGAAAGCCGGTATGTCAATGGCCGCCGGATCACCGATGCCGGTGCCCTGGACCTGGTGACGATGGTATACGGAGGGTTGGTCAACAAACAGATCGTGGCCCGGCTGCAGGCGTCCGGCTGCAATGCGCTGGGGGTGACCGGCGCGGATGCCGGGCTGCTGCCTGCCGTAAAGCGACCGGTAAAGGAAATCGATTACGGCTTTGTCGGCGATATTGAAAGCAGCCGGGTAAACACCGCGGGTGTACAGCTGTTGCTGAACCACGGTATCGTTCCGGTATTCGCTCCGCTCACGCACGATGGGAAAGGACAGATGCTCAACACAAATGCCGATACCATCGCTTCCTGCCTGGCCGTTGCGCTTTCTGAGCAATATGCCGTACGGCTGATCTTTTGTTTTGAGAAAAAGGGCGTGCTGCAGGATGTAGCGAACGATCAATCGGTAATTCCGCTTATCGATACACTGCGGTACCAGACCCTGCTGCAGGAAAAGGTTCTGGCCGACGGGATACTTCCCAAGCTGGAGAACGCTTTTTCCGCCTGCCGTTCCGGGGTGAAGGAAGTGCTGATCGGGGATGCCCGCGACCTCAAACAAAACTGCTCCGGGCAGGTTTCCGGAACGCTGATACGGTTATGATTTTAAACAGGGTGCCGCCTGTATCATCACTCCCCGCGAAGCTGCAGGAGGATATATCCGGCTGAGCGGAAAAACCAGGTTATGGAATATGAACAGTTATACCGGGATGCGGTAAGTCTGCTGCAGGAGCTGATTGCGACCCCTTCTTTCAGTCGCGAGGAAGAGCAGACCGCCGCCGTGCTGACCCGTTTCCTGGGTGTCCGGCAGGTGGCCCATTCCCGCACGGGAAATAATGTATGGGCCCTCAACCTTCATTTTGATCCGGCAAAGCCTACGATCCTGCTGAACTCGCACCATGATACGGTAAAGCCCAATCCCGCCTATACGCGCGACCCCTTTAAGCCGGATATCGAAGACGGCAAGCTGTACGGGCTCGGCAGCAATGATGCCGGAGGATGCGTGACAGGTCTCGTGTCGGCCTTTTTACATTTCTATCCGCAAAAGGGCCTGAAATATAACCTGGCGCTGGCCATTACCGCCGAGGAGGAGATCTCGGGACCCAACGGTGTGGAATCGGTATTGCCGCAGCTGCCGCCGGTGGATTTTGCCATCGTCGGTGAGCCGACGCTTACCCAGCTGGCCATAGCCGAAAAGGGATTGCTGGTGCTGGATTGCAGTGTAGCCGGAAAGGCGGGGCACGCGGCCCGTGAGGAGGGAGAAAATGCGATTTATAAGGCGCTTCCCGATATCGAATGGTTCCGGACCTGGCAATTTCCCCGGGTTTCCGAAACCCTCGGACCGGTGAAGATGAGCGTTACCGTGATACAGGCGGGCCAGCAGCACAATGTTGTGCCGGCAGTTTGTAACTTTACGGTAGACGTGCGGGTAACAGACCAGTACACGCACGAAGAAATCCTGGAGACCATACGGAAGCATGTACGCTGTACGGTACAGCCCCGCTCGCTCCGGATGCGCAGTTCCCATATCTCGAAGGATCATCCCTTTGTACAGGCCGGCATCCGGATGGGGAAAAAGCTGTACGGATCGCCCACTACCTCGGATCAGGCGCTGATCCCTGCCCAGTCGGTAAAGCTTGGGCCCGGCGATTCCGCCCGTTCCCACAGCGCCGATGAGTTCATCTGGCTGCAGGAGATCCGGGAAGGGATTGAAACGTATATTGAATTGTTAAAACAGGTAATGCAGTGAGAACAGATAATAAGTTCTATTTTCCTGTGCTGGAAAACGATCGTGTACGGCTGAGACCATTGGAAACGGCAGATGTGGAAGCGCTGCTGCCTGTGGCCTTGCAGCCCTCGCTCTGGAAGATGGGTCTGCAGGATATCTCCGGCGAAGCGCAGCTCCGGGAATATATAGAAGAGGCGGTGCGTCAAAGAACAGAAGGGGAGGCCGTTCCAATTCTGATTTTTGATAAGCAGGCCGGGGCTACGGCGGGTTCCACACGTTTGATGAGTATCAGCCTGCCACATAAGCGGCTGGAGATCGGGGCTACCTGGATCGGGGAAAGCTTCCAGGGTACGGGGCTGAACAAGCATATGAAGCTCCTGATGCTTGAATATGCTTTTGAGACGATGGGCATGAACCGGGTGGAGCTTAAAACGGATATGCTGAATGAAAAATCACGGCGGGCTATCCTCAGTCTGGGCGCCCGGGAGGAGGGTGTTTTCCGACGCCATATGATCACGGCCGGCGGCCGCCTCCGGGATTCGGTATATTACAGTATCATTCGTGAAGAATGGCCTGAAGTGAAAGAAAAATTATTACAACGGATAACGATGTACCCAAACAAAATATTAACGGATGAAACTCTGGCAAAAAGATAAAAGCGCCCTGGCCGAGGTCGAGAAATTTACCGTAGGGGAAGACCGCGCCTTCGACCTGCTGCTGGCGCCGTTTGACGTGCTGGGCTCAATTGCTCATGTGAAGATGCTGAGCCGGGTGGGCCTGCTCGATGCGGGGGAAGCCGATCTGCTTGTGCAGGAGCTAAAACATATTTACGCCACCACGCTCGACTCGCAGTTCGTGATCCGGGAAGATGTGGAAGATGTGCATTCGCAGGTGGAGCTGATCCTTACCGGCAAGCTGGGCGACGCGGGGAAGAAGATACACAGCGGCCGCTCGCGCAATGACCAGGTGCTGGTCGATATCAAGCTGTTCCTGCGTTATGAGCTGGAAGTGCTGGTAAGGGAGGTAAAAGATTGCTTCGACCTGCTGCAGACCCAGAGCGAAAAATACAAGGATCACCTGCTGCCCGGTTATACCCATCTGCAGATTGCCATGCCTTCTTCTTTCGGGTTATGGCTGGGCGCATATGCGGAAAGCCTGGCGGACGACCTGCTGACCGTACAGTCGGCTTACCGGGTAGCCAATAAAAACCCGCTGGGCTCGGCCGCAGGCTACGGCTCTTCGTTTCCGCTGAACCGCCGGCTGACTACGGAGCTGCTGGGTTTTGAGGACCTGAACTATAATGTGGTCTATGCCCAGATGGGGCGGGGAAAAACGGAACGCATCGTGGCGCAGGCGCTGGCGAATGTCGCCGCCACGCTGGCCCGGCTGGCCATGGATGTCTGCCTGTATATGAACCAGAACTTCGGCTTTATCAGTTTTCCCGACGAGCTGACGACCGGCTCTTCTATTATGCCGCATAAGAAGAATCCGGATGTGTTTGAGCTGATCCGCTCGTATTGCAACCAGATACAGGCGCTGCCGAACGAGATCGCCATGATGACGGTGAACCTGCCCTCTGGGTATCACCGTGACCTGCAGCTGCTGAAAACCCATCTTTTCCCGGCCTTTCAAAACCTGCGCGATTGCCTGCAGATGACCTGCCTGATGCTCAGCCGGATGCAGGTGAAGGAGCATATTCTGGAAGATGAAAAATACCGGTATCTCTTCAGCGTGGAAGCGGTGAACCGGCTGGTCCTGCAAGGCGTCCCGTTCCGCGATGCCTACCGCGAAGTAGGCCGCAGCATAGAGGCTGGTACTTTTTCATATGAGGGCGAGCTGCACCATACCCATGAAGGCAGCATCGGCAACCTGTGCAACGACGAGATCCGGTCTATGATGGATAAAGTGCTGAAAGGCTTTCCTTTTGACAAGGTGAAGGCCGCCCTCGAAAAGCTGCTGCATTAAAATCCCAGGCTCACCCCGACCAGAAAGTTGGTGCCGGCTTGCGGAAAATAAGAGTTTTCCGTGTGCAGGGCTCCGTCTTCGATATAGCTGTACGTATACCCGTTGGTGTTATATCGTGTATTGAACAGGTTGTTTACCAGCAGGTTCAGGCCGATTTCCTTTATCCAGCGCAGGTGCCAGGTATAATTGATCCGCAGGGTATTTACGAAATAAGGATCGAGGCTGCGACGATCCTTGTCGGAGGTATTGTCCAGGTAGCGAAGGCTTACGTATTTTCCCAGTACCGAGATATCCAGGTTTTTAAGCGGAGTAGCCGTGAAGGTAAACCCGGCTACCACATCGGGTGAGAACGCGATATCTGTTTCGCCGTGCTCCACCTTCTTTTGGCCTCCCTCATCATAGTCGTCTATATATTCCGTAAAATGGTCGATCCGGTTGCGGCTGAAAGCGGCATTGGCCTCCGCGCTGAAGATGCGGGCGAAACGCACCGTCCCGGATAGCTCCAGACCCAGCCGGTAACTTTCAGGGATGTTGGAACGGGTAAAGGCGCCTACGTCGTTTATCCTGCCGGTAGGTACCAGCTGGTTCCGGTAACTCATGTAATATACATTGGCGTGTATCCGGTAAGCATCCCCGTTGCGGTCATAGCCGGCTTCGAGATCCTGCAGCTGTTCTGCTTTGGGCGGCTTTTCGGTATTGGCTTCAAAATCGTCGCGGTTGGGCTCCTTATGGGCAACAGCATAGGAGGCGTACAGGCGGTCTTTTGGAGAAAGCCTGTAGCTCAGGCCGGCTTTGGGATTAAAGAAGTCAAAATGATTCCGTTTTACGAGGTCGGGATTTTTGTCGAATCCGTTGATGTTGTACTGCACGGAGCGGTATTGAATATCCAGGAAGGCCTTTAATCCGCCGGCGATGGCCTGTTCTCCTTTCCAGTACAGGTTGAAATCGTATTTGTGCGCCATGTTGTAATAATACCGGAAATCCTTATCGGCGCCGTATTTTGCCCAGATCACTTCCCCGTAATGCTTACCGTCGTACCGGTTCCAGCCTCCGCCGAGATTCCAGTCCGGCCCTTTCCCTGTATGGTTGAGGGAGAAGACGGTGCCGTAGAAATAATTGTCCAGCCAGCGGTCCCGTACGAGGTCAGTCTGCCGGATGGTGTCGTGCGGCAGCATCACATCGGGGATGCCGTAGCCGGAAAGGGATTCATCCGGCAAATACTCTTCATAATAGCCCTTTCCCCGGGTAAGGAAGGCGGCGACATTGAAGTTCCAGCGTTCGTTGATCTCCTGGTTGAGGAAGAGCTGATAATAGGTTTGTAGGTAATTGTCCGTCTGGTTTTCATAATAGCTGCCGTCCGGTTTCAGGCCGAGCCCGTTATAAGTGCGGTTGCCGGCTTTCAGGGTATCTTCCGGTACCCCGTTCCAGGCCTGGTAGGTCTTTTCCTTGCCCGAAAAAAGATTGAAGCGCAGGGATGTTTTTTTGTTCAGGTAAGCGAACGAAGTATAAAAGGATTTGAGATCAGAGGTAGCGCGGTCAATATAGCCGTCGGAGGTAATGGAGGAAAGCCGTGCGTCGACCGTAAAATGGTTGTTGAGCAATCCGGTACCGGCTTTTACGGTATGCTTCCAGGTGTTGAAGGAGCCGTAGGAATTGTCGATCTCCCCATAGGCTTTTTCATGAAACTCATTGGTGCTCAGGTTGAGCGTAGCCCCGAAAGCGCCGGCGCCGTTGGTGGAAGTGCCGGCACCGCGCTGCAGCTGCAGGCTGCCGGTGGAAGAAATGAGGTCCGGCAGGTCTACCCAGATGGCGGCCGACGATTCGGCGTCATTCATGGGTATGCCGTTGATGGTGGCGTTGATCCGGGATGCATCGGTACCGCGCACCCAGAGGCTGGTATAGCCTACCCCCGCTCCCGCATCCGAACCGGTCACCACTGAGGGAAGCTGGTTGAGCAGGTAGGGAATATCCTGACCCAGGTTATCTTTTTTGAGGTCTTCCGCAGAAAGTTCGGAGCGCGTGAAGGGCGCGTCTTTTCCTGCTCGCAGGCTGCTGATCTCCACCGGTTTTACGAAGAGGCCGGTATGGGTGAGCCGGACGGTATAGCCGCTGACATCCTGGTCCAGGACAATGGTTTTCGTAATGGTCCGATAGCCGATATAGCGGACCGTAAGGGTATAGTTGCCTGAGGGTAATCCTGAAAAGGAGAAACCGCCTTCCGGTCCGGTCCGGTCCGCGTGGGTGCGCCGGGCCTGCAGCAGCACTGTAGCGTCTGTTAGGGGTTTTCCGTTCTGATCGTCCAGTACTTTTCCTGAGAAATGCAGTTGTGCAGAAGCTGTGATGCTCATTCCCAGCAGCAGCGTCAGCAGCCGGAGTTTTTTTTGCATGATAAACTGTTTTTTGCGATGCAGCCGGCATTTGTCGACGCCATTGCAGCATGCTGTTAAGTCATAGCGCACCGGCCGCCGCAATATTGCATAAAGCAACTTGCGGGGTAGAACGCAAACACCAAAAAACAGGTAAGGAAAATCATCGCTTACCTTTCCTAACCGGCATTACCCGGTCCAGGTTCAACGGGTATGATCTCAGCCTGTCAGTAAGGCACCCCGAGGAGGAATGTTGATTTATGAACAGGAGCATTGGCTCCTCCTGCATTCCCGTAGCAAAGGTATTAAAGCCGTATGGAATTAAAAAAACAAAAAATAATTTTCGTTCCGGAAAGGCTAATCGCCGGTCTTCTTTATCGTAAAGCTTGCCCGTTCTTCCTTGTTCCAGTCTTTCAGCTGTTGTGCCGCTGTTTCATCCGTATCGGGGTAATGGGGGCTGTAGAGCAGGGTCTCTGTTCGTTTTGCCGGTTTCCCGTTTTGTACAAATCCCGGTCCCCTTTCCTGAAGATATTCCACCAGGCGGCTGCGCCACAGCGCTATTTCGTCTTTTCTCTCCGTTGCATTGACGAGGTTGCGGCTTTCTTTCGGATCTTTCCCCAGATCAAAGAACTGTTCCTGGCCTGTGCGGAAGAACCAGATATATTTGGCTTTGCCATCGGTGACGGCCGCCCAGTAATTATTTTTCCAGTAAGTGGTTGCATGCTCTATGCCGATATATTTGCGCCATCCGGAGCGCTCGCCGCGGATAAGCTTCAACAGGCTCTTTCCGTCCATATTGGCAGGTATCTGCTGTCCGGAGACTTGAAGAAAGGTGGGCAGAAAGTCCTGCAGTCCCACCGGTGCATCCAGCACGCTTCCCTTTTTGACAGCCGTGTCAAAACCTGCCGGCCATTTAAAGATGCAGGGTATCCGCACCGAACCTTCGTACGGGTATGTTTTTCTCCAGTGATAATGGTCTCCCATCTCATCGCCATGATCTGCGGTGAAGCAGATAACGGCATGATCGTACATGCCCCGCTCTTTTAGCTTGGCAATGATCTTTCCCACCTGGTCGTCAATAAAAGTGATGCTGGCGTAGTAGTGCTTTTTTGTCTTCCTGGCTTCGGCTTCTCCGAAATCCCCGATGGCCGCATCCGCCGGTCCTGTCCGGGGAATAGCCTTCCTTTTCGTGTCATCTTCGGAATAATTATAGATTTCGCCGTCCCATTCTCCTTTTGCAGGAGCGGGGATATCTGCTCCTGCATACATGTCGATATAGCGTTGCGGAGGATCGTAGGGACTGTGGGGTCTTTCAAATGAAATTTTGAGATAAAGCGGGGCGTCCAGGTTATAGTTATCAATGAATTCGACGGCGGTCTGTCCGGTCCAGTGGGTAGGATGCAGCTTTTCATCAAGCGCGTAGGGCCCTGCCAGCCGGCTGTTCCAGCCCAGACCGGTTTTATCCGGGTCTTCTCCGGGTGCCTGCAGCCTGAACCAGTCGCGGTAATCGCTTACATAGCCTTCCTGCTCTATCCTGCCGCTTTCGTCCACCAGCGTGCCATTGAATCCATGGAGGGCCTTCTGCGGGAACCAATGATTTTTGCCGATGCCGAACGTATAGTACCCGCCTTCCCCCAGCATGCGGGGAAGCTCGTATTTGTATTTTCGCGCCACGCGCCCGTAGCCCAGCAAACCGTGATGCCAGGGGTCCATTCCGGTAAGCAGACAGGTCCTTGCCGGGGTACAGCTTGGCGCTGAGCTATAAGCCCTGTTGAAAAGCGTTCCTTCCCTGGCCAGCGCATCGATGTTCGGGGTCTTGATGGCGGGATTTCCTGCACAGCCGAGCGCATCTCCCCGGTGCTGATCGGTCATGATCAGGATGATGTGCGGCTGCTTAGGAGTCTTTGCCGGACGTTTTGTTATGTCCTGTGACGATGTTGTCGGCCGGTGTCCGTCTTTTCCCCATAACAGGAAAGACGGCGCCAGGCAGGGGCCCAGTGCCAGTCCGCCAAGTTGTTTCAGCGCCTGCTTCCGGGAGATGTTTTGCTTGCTCATCCTGTTCTTTTTATAAGAACAAACGTCTTGTGCTATTAAAAACATAATGCGTGTTTGATCTTTGAAATTTTGAGTCCATTTTTGAAATTGATAAACTGGAGTAA